>NZ_JAEMGS010000020.1 GCF_017309075.1 Motiliproteus sp. SC1-56
CGCAACACCCGGCGCATCCGCTTCCTCCTCAACGAGCATTGTCCCGATCAGCAGGAATTTATCCGCCTGACCCAAACCCTTTCGCCGGGGTAGTGGTGGCGAGCGCCCCCGGCTTGCACGAATGGGGAGAAAGGGGGCGCTATGTCTGCAGGGCTGAAAATGGGCCAATCTTGGCCCAGAAAGCCGCCAAATAGGGCCATCAAGCCCGAATCACCAAAATCCGACGCCCAGCCGAAGGTTCATGAAAAATGCGGGCTAGCGCGCCAAATAGTCCGCCATGTCCGCGTTCATCTGCCGGGCAACCTGGCGGGGCTTTTGGAACGGCAGGCTGTGATCACATCCCCGAATACAGTGGTAACGCCAATCGGGGCGACTGGCGGCGAGCGCCGCCTGGTAGCGGTGGAGCTCCTCGACGCTGCGGCCGCCCACAAAACTGCTGACATCCTTTTGTACCGCAAGCAGCTGAGCCCGATCGAGTCGCCGACAGGCCTCGGATACTGCGTCTAACGCGTAGGAAAACCCCAGGGAACGGCGCGCCAACCGGTCGATGGTGGTGGCCTCGGCCCGTGGGGAGAGGATCCGGTTGGGCGAGATGGTATCGAGGAAAAACTGAACCCCGTCGCGAGCGCCACCGGGTTCGCGCATGCGCTGGGCGGCCTCGCTGTAACGATCCCGCAAAGCGATGACCGCCGCCATATCGGCCCGGTCCAGCAACGCCGATTCCACTAGAAACTGCTTGTGCACCCGGTGGGGGTACCGGGCCTTCAGCAGCAGCGCCAACAGCCCGCCAAGGGAGTAGCCGGCCAGGTCGAATGCCCACCAGCCGTGATGATCCAGCAGCGCGACCAGGTCGTCCACATACTCCTCCACCCGGCAGGGACGCTCGACGCCGTCGGGGTAGCAGGTCTCCCCCATCCCCCGCAGATCCGGCACCAACACTTCGCTCCAGTGCGAAAGGTAAGGCACCAGGTGGCCCCAGGTGTCATCGCCGGCGACCCCGGCGCCATGAACCAGCAGCAACCGCCGGGGGGCCGGGTGATAAGGGTTGCAATAACGGCGATAGCGGATCCGCTGCCAGTCCGTTTCCAACCAGAGAACGTCGTCTTGCCAGTGGGTTTTCATCTCGGATCCGATGCCAAAAGCGGCATTTTAGGCTGTGCCAGCGAACAGGCCAAGCCGGCCTAGCTACTGGTCCTCCTTATGCCATCCGAGTAGAATGCGTCTTTGCCCGTCAACCGCCGTAACCTTCCCGCCGTGCCAAGCCTGCCCCTTCCGTACCGTTCCGACAGCTGCACCTGGTTTCAAGCCTTGCGTGCCCTGCCCTGCCCCGTTTTTCTGGACAGCGGCCCCGCGGGCCCCAACCGCGGACGTTTCGACATCCTCTGCGCCGCTCCCCGCTGCCGGGTGCTGAGTATCAACGGAAACACCTGGCGCCAGAACCCGGATGGCAGCCGAGAGCTGCTGCAAGGCACACCCTTCCAAGCGCTTCAAGGCGTGCTGGAGGCCGAGGGGTTCACGCCCCCGCTAGCGGAAGATAACGCCAGCACGGTTCCCTTCAATGGCGGGGCACTGGGCTATTTCGGCTACGATCTGGGGCGGCGCCCGATGGCACTGCCGGCAACGGCCAAGGCCGACATCGGACTGCCCGATATGAACCTGGGCATCTACCCCTGGGCGGTGGTCGTCGACCACCACCGGCGACACTGCGAGCTGGTGGGACAGGTTGACGAAAAGGCGCTCGAGGCTGTTGCCGAACAGCTGCTGGCAGCCTCGTCACTCCCCGGTGCAGGGTTTCGATTGTCGACAAAGTTTACCTCCAACCTGGACCGGGAGGCGTACCAGGAGCGGTTCCAGCGGGTAAAGGACTACATCCTGGCCGGCGACTGCTACCAGGTAAACCTGGCCCAGCGTTTCTCCGCCACCTATGAGGGCGACACCTGGACGGCCTATCAACGCCTGCGGACCGCCGCACCCACCCCCTTTTCCGCCTATCTTGAACTGCCCGAGGGGGCCGTGCTCAGCCTGTCTCCGGAACGGTTTCTTCAAAGTGACGGACAGCGGGTCGAATCCAAACCGATCAAGGGCACCCGTCCCCGGGGAGCCAGTCCCCATGACGATGCCCGGCTGCGGGATGCGCTGCTTAGCAGCGTCAAGGATCGGGCTGAAAACCTGATGATCGTCGATCTCCTGCGCAACGACCTGGGCAAAACCTGCCGCACCGGGTCGGTTCGCGTGCCAAGCCTGTTTGCGGTGGAGAGCTACGCCAACGTGCACCACCTGGTGTCTACCGTTGAAGGCCAGCTCCAACGCGCGCGGGACGCGCTCCCCCTGCTGGAGGGCGCCTTTCCCGGCGGTTCCATTACCGGCGCTCCGAAACGCCGCGCCATGGAGATCATCGAGGAACTGGAGCCTCACCGGCGCAACGTCTACTGCGGATCGATCGGATACCTGGGATTCAGCGGCCGCATGGATACCAGCATCTGCATCCGCACCCTGGTGGCCGAGGGCAACCGCCTCCACTGCTGGGCCGGGGGCGGTCTGGTGGCGGATTCCGACTGCGAGACGGAATACCAGGAAACCCTCACCAAGGTGGGCAACCTGTTGCACTGCCTGGAACAGGCCTGAACCACGTTTGGTGAGGGTCGTGACGACAGACCACCCGGCTCAGGCCTGCTTGGCGCAGCAGGAAGGGGCGCCCGGCACCGCTCCGCTCAAGACGCCGCCTAGAATTCCGCTCAGACCACGCGGTGAATGTCGGGGAGATCCTCGGGGCCGCTGACGCCCACAGCCAGATCCTTCAGAATGCCGTCCTCGATGCTGTAAACCCAGCCATGCACCGACAGCGGTTGCCCCGCCTTCCAGGCATTCTGCACGATGGTGGTGTGACAAACATTCGCCACCTGCTCCACCACGTTCAGCTCGCACATCCGGTCCACTTTCGCATCGTGATCCGGGCAACTGGCCAGGGTTTCCTGATGGAATCGGTAGACATCTTTGATATGGCGCAGCCAGTTGTCGATCAGGCCGTGCTCGCTGGGCTCCAACGCTGCACGCACACCGCCGCAGCCGTAATGCCCGCAGACGATAATGTGCTTCACCTTGAGCACCTCCACCGCGTACTGAATCACCGAGAGGCAGTTAAGGTCGGTATGCACCACCACGTTGGCGATATTGCGGTGTACGAACACCTCGCCGGGGGCGAGTTCGAGCAACTGGTTGGCGGGCACCCGGCTGTCGGAGCAGCCGATCCAGAGAATTTCCGGGCTCTGCTGGGCCGACAGACGCCGGAAAAAATCCGGGTCTTCCTGTTTTATTTTCTCCGCCCACTGGCGGTTGTTTTCAAAGAGATTTTCGCTGAGACTCATATCCGTGCGACCAAAGTAGCATCAAAAACTGCATTTATACGGAATTAATCCGAGCGTTTCAATCGGCTTTTGAATCCACCGGCCAGCTGCTGTCGAGCGCTGCCAGCAACGCCTCCAGCGAGTCCACCAGAACACCGCCGCTGGCTTCGATGAAATACTCCACCTGCAGATTCACCCGACTCCCCAGGTTGTCGCAGGCGTAACGGAAGTCCCCCCGGTAACCGAGGACCGGCTTTTCCCGGGCATAGGCAAACCCGATCTCCGCCGCCGTCCCCGAATCCACGTCCGTACCGTCAAGGACCGCCAGCACCAGGTCGGCAGCCAGGATCGCCTCGGCATTGCCACGACCGATCTCCCGGTTGATTTCCCGCAACCGGCTACGCTGCTGGTTTAAATCGGTGAGGGCGAGGGCTTCCTGCAGCGCCGGGGAGTCGCCCAGCACCCAAGGATCCAGTAACCGATAGCCCCGGCCCTCGAGCCGTGGGACCAACTCGTTACGGTGAAAGTGGCGCCCTGCTTCGGAAAAGCCCAATGGGCCGGCTAGGTAAATTTTCATCGTCGCCTCATAACAGTTACCGCGGTGGGCTCAGCCTGCCAGGATCGCCACGCCGAATAAAGCGCCGTGCGCGTGCAACACGCCGGCAAAGGCGAACAGCCCCATCAGCACCGCGGCCCCGTCAAAGCTCCAGCGGGGCTTCCCGCGGGGAGTCTGCGTGGGGCGAGAGCGGCTCAGCGCAATATCCAGGATGGCGTAGAGCGCAAAGGCGCCAAATAACAGGGAGGTCTTGAGATCGCCGTTGGCCAGCAGGTGCGCCACCGCCCACAGGAGCACCCCGATCAACATGGGGTGGCGCAACCAGCCTCGCAGGTGTCCGGGCAGGTATGCGCTGATCAGCAGGACGAATGCGGCGGGCATCAGCATCAGGGCCACCACGCGGGCACCGGGCATTGGCGCCCATAGCTGGACGTCAGAGGGAGCAGACAGCCCAAACACCATCAGGGCGAGCCCGCCGAGGGAAAGCAGCGCAAACAACAGCAGATAAAGCCCGCGTCCTAGCCGCTCAACGAGGCGCCTTCGCAGGGGCACCACCAGGGGAACCAGGTGGACGCTGAAAAAGAGACCAAGCCCAAGAATCAAGTAGGTCATCGCAAAATCGCTCCCTGTGTATCAGATCGCCTCGATTCGCCCCAGACACCGAGGGCGGGCATCCGCTCCCTACCCCCGTCCCGTGAGGATGTGCCATTCTCCTTTGAATGGCGCAAAATCACCCGAATTTTCTCGTCAACCGAGCATGCGAACGGCATCCTTAAAAGATAGCCGACACCCCTTGCAGCGCGGCCTTAACCCGCTCCCGGCGGCCGCTACTCGCGTTGCGGCGAGCCCCGGGAGAGACCGCGCCTCTCCCTGCCAGCGCTTACTGCAACCATCAGCCGCCGGTTAATCGCCAAAGCCGCCGGGCTGGAAATTTAACCGGTGATGCCAGTACTCTAACCCGCAGTTATCTCGACTATGGATCCCCTCATGAGCGAACCCAACTACCTAGAGACAGCTGAGGGCGCCCGCCTCGCCTATCACCTCACCCCCGGCCGCCCCCCCGGCGTCATCTTCCTGACCGGCTTCATGTCCGACATGGAGGGCGCCAAAGCGCTGCACCTGCAAGATCACCTGGCCCGTCGCGGCAACCAGTTCTTGCGTTTCGACTACCGCGGTCACGGCGCATCCTCCGAGCGTTTTGCCGACGGCACCCTGGGGGACTGGGCGAACGACGCTCTGACGGTTCTTGACCAGCTCACGCAAGGCCCCCAGGTTTTGGTCGGCTCCTCGATGGGGGGCTGGATCATGCTCCTGACCGCCCGCGTCCGCCCCGAGCGGGTGGCAGGCCTGCTGGGCATCGCCACGGCGGCAGACTTCACCCGTGACCTGCCGCAGCGCTACTTCAACGCCGCGCAGCGCCAAGAGCTGGCGACCAGCGGCCAGGTTGACCTGGCCTCCTGCTATGACGCGCGCCCCTATACCATCACCCAGCGATTTCTCGACGAAGCCAGCCAGCACCAGCTCCTGGACGCCCCCATTCCCTTCCAGGGCCCCGTGCGCCTGATCCAGGGCATGTGCGACGAGGATGTGCCCTGGCAGACCGCGCTGAGTCTGTCTGACCGGCTGCAAAGCCAGGATGTGGAGGTGCAGCTGGTCAAGCAAGGGGATCACCGCCTCAGCGAGCCGGGTGACCTCAAACGCCTGTGCCGCACCCTGGACGCGCTCCTCGACGAGCTGGAGGAGTCAGCTGATGCAGACCAATAATCCGCCCGACTGGGAGCGTACCGAGGCCGCGATCTGGCGCGGTCGCCTCGCTTACCTTCGCCCGGTCCGGGAGCTCGATCCGATCCGCCTCGCACAACTGATCGGGATCGAACGGCAAAAGGCCGCCCTGTGCCGCAATACAGAGCGTTTCCTAGCCGGCCTGCCAGCCAACAATGCGTTGCTGTGGGGGGCAAGGGGAACCGGAAAATCCTCGCTGATCAAGGCGCTGCTCAACCATTACGCCCCCCGGGGGCTGCGCCTGATTCAGATCGACCGCCAGGATCTCGAGTGCCTGCTGGACATCGTCGACGAGGTCAGGGACCTGCCGCAGCGCTTTGTGATTTTCATCGACGACCTCTCCTTCGAAGGGGGCGAGAGCGGCTACAAAGCACTTAAGAGCGCCCTTGAAGGCTCCATTGAAGCTCCGCCGTGCAACGTGTTGTTTTACGCCACCTCTAACCGGCGTCACCTGCTGGCGGAGCGTGCCGAGGACAACGTGGGCACCCAGGTAGGGCGCGGGGAGCTGCACTACACCGACGCCGTTGAAGAGAAGATCTCCCTCTCGGACCGGTTTGGGCTCTGGCTCTCCTTTTACGCCATCGACCAACCCGGCTACCTGGAGATCGTCGACAGCTACTTCCCCGCCCACCCGAACCGGGACGAGCTGCACCGCGAGGCCCTGCGCTTTGCGATGACCAAGGGCTCCCGAAGCGGACGCACCGCCAAGCAGTTTTTCAACGCTCACACCGGGGCAGGATAAAACCGCGCCACCTATAATCAGCCCATGAGCAGATTGTTGGTGGCAGCGGCCCTGGTCTGGCTGGGCGGCTGCACCGCGGACTCCCCCGAGGCCGTGTTGGACGACTATCTGAGCCGGGTCGAAAACACCCTGGATGTGGAACTCCCCCGAGGGGATCGTCTGGAAAACGCCCTCCCCCTGCCCGGAAAGCGCCACCGTCGGCTGCCGATCACCGATTTGCGCACCGGCGTCTTGGAAACCCTCGACTTCAGGCTCTGCCACCTTTTACCCCTCATCGCTGAACGCAACAGCTCTCTGGGCCGGGTCATGAAGCCCTCCACCCGGCTACGCTACGAACTGCGCTTTTTTGACGGGCTCTCTGGCTGCTACCTGCAGGACCAGGCCCACCCCCTGAAAGACGAAGCGTTCAGCGCCCTCCTGGCACGCATCTACCAGACCAAGGCAGACAACCTGGCCCACGAGGTCTGGAACGGCATTTTTACGAGTGAATCCCTGGAAAAAAACCTCTCCCTTTCCTCCCCCCCGCTACCGCTGGAGGGCGACACAGGCCACGGCGACAGCGTGCGCGCCCTCCAGGCCCTCGGGGCGATACAGACCCAGGTGCGCGCTTTTGAGCCCGGCCAACCGTTTTTCCTGCCCCCGGGCCTGGACACCCTCGAGACCCGCTACGAAACCCTCTATCACAGCGAATACGGCAGCAAACTGTTCAAGTCACTGGCCCTGCTCACCCATTACCTCGATCACACGGCGGCCACCATCGAGGCCGCCCTGGAACGCCGACCGATCTGCTTCGGCGGCCCCACCGAGCGGGGACGGATACTGAAAAATGTCTTTAGCCGCTATTACGCCGGGCGGGTTCAGACCTACCTGTCCCGGGTCCACCGCCAGGGTGGCCCCTGGATTGAACAGCTGCGCGCCATGACCCACGACACCGGACTAGTATTATCCGCCCCGCTGCAGCACTACCTGCGTCAAATGGTGGGTAAAAACAACGAAGAGGGGCTTTGGGGCGGCTTTCAGAAAGCGCTGCGGCACCATACGCAGGCGTGGCAGAGCGTGCTGAAACAGTGCAACCTGATGCCGCAGGCACCGACCTAGATCAGAAAAATATGAATTTACCCTCAAAAAGGGGGGGAGCCCATTGATACAATGGGAAGATCAACCTCAGTAAAAAGGCAGTACGATGGGATTACTGATCGACGGTCAATGGCATGACCAGTGGTACGACACCAAAAAATCCGGGGGAGACTTCAAACGCGAGCCGTCACGTTTCCACAACTGGGTGACGGCCGACGGCGCCCCCGGACCCAGCGGTGAAGGGGGATTTAAAGCCGAGCCCGGGCGCTACCGGCTCTACGTCTCCCTGGCCTGCCCCTGGGCGCACCGCACTCTGATCATGCGAGAGCTCAAGGGACTACAGAAGCTCATCCCGGTTTCCACGGTACACCCGTACATGATGGAAAACGGCTGGGAGTACCGCTCCGACCCGGAATACGACAACCCCCGCTTTCCCCCGCTCGAGCCGCTCTACGGCTGCCGCTACCATCACCAGCTCTACACCCGCGCCCAACCGGATTACAGCGGCCGCGTCACGGTTCCGGTACTCTGGGATACCCAACGCCAAACCATCGTCAGCAACGAGTCCGCCGAGCTGGTGCGCATGTTCAACAGCGCCTTCGACGCTCTGACCGGCAACCGGGATGACTACTATCCCCAACCGTTGCGGCCGCTGATCGACCGCATCAACCGTTTCGTCTATGAACATGTAAACAACGGCGTCTACCGGTGCGGTTTCGCCACCAGTCAACAGGCCTACCGCAAGGCCTACCGGCGCCTGTTTCGCGCCCTGGACTGGCTAGAAACCCACCTGAGCCGAAACCGCTACCTGGCCGGGCGGCAGATCACCGAAGCCGACTGGCGGCTGTTTACCACCCTGGTGCGTTTTGATCCGGTCTATGTCGGCCACTTCAAGGCCAACCGCTGCCGCATCGCCGATTACCCGGCCTTGTCGGGTTACCTGCGTGAGCTCTACCAGTATCCCGGTATCGCGGGCACGGTGGATATCAAGCAGATCAAGGCCCATTACTATTACAGTCACCGCACCATCAATCCGCCGGGCATTATTCCCTTGGGGCCTCAGCTTGACCTGGAGGCACCGCCCAAGCGCGATCACCTTTGAGCCGCAACAGCCGCAAGTTTGGTTCGGGAAAGAAAGGTACGAGAGCGCTCAACGTACGCCAGGGTGCTCCGCGTGGACAGGTCAGGTCTGGGCGGAGTCTATCCAACGGTGGGTGACCGGTGACCGGTACCTAGCCATCCGCGCCAGCAGCACTTCAGGGTCACTCTCGATCAGGATCATCTCCCGGGTCTGACGGCGCATGAGCCCCTGGGCGACGCTATGGTCGAGAAACTCGATGAGGGCGTCGTAATAGCCCCCTACGCTGATAAAGCCGCAGGGTTTAGCATGGACCCCGAGCTGGGCCCAGGAAATCATTTCAAAGATCTCTTCCAGGGTGCCAATGCCCCCAGGCAGGGCGATAAAGCCGTCTGCCCGCGCCATCATCCCCTGCTTGCGCGCATGCATGGTGTCGACCTGATGTAACTCGGTTAACCCCGGGTGCGCCTGCTCCCAGGCCACCAGCGCATGGGGAATCACGCCGATTACGTCCCCATTTTGCGCCAACACCCGGTCGGCGAGGCGTCCCATGAGGCCGTTACGGGCGCCACCGTAAACCAGCGTCAGTCCGGCGGCAACAAGCGCATCGCCAAGCCGCTCGGTGATCACTGCAAACGCCGGGTCCGCACCGTCACTGGAGCCACAATAGACACAGACCGCGTCCATAGCGGGTCAGCTGTTCTTGCTCAGAAGCTGGGAGAGTTTATCGTTGAAGCGCGCTTCCTTTGCCTTCTCCCGTTCCGCTTTGGCCTGCTCGCGGGCGGCCTGGGCGCGCGCCTTTTTCTCTTCGCGGATTTTCTCCAGCATGGCCCGGGCGTGCTCGGCCTGCTCTTCCGTCACCTCACCGGCAGCCTCGCCGTTCAGGTCGATACGCACCGCCCCTGCCTGCAGCGCCTTGTAATAAAGAGGCGAGCGCACGTAGGACGCCAGCGCCCGCTTGATTTTCCCCTGGGGCAATTTGCCGTCGGCAACCAAGTCATCCTGAATGCCGATTTTGAGCGGCTTGACGGCCTCACGATCGAACGTCCGAGGGTAAAGCTCGCTGATCTGTGAAATCGCCGCCTGATTAGCAGCCCGGTTTTTGTTGCGTTGAGAGGGTTTGTTGGCAGTGGTCATAGTTACGTCTTGTGGTTTTTAGAAGAACATCGCACCCCGGCGGGCGCGAGCGGCAAGGGGATCAACCCTCGCCTTTTCGAATCAGGTAACTGAAGATATCAGCGTCTTCCTCTTGCGCGATCAGCTCGTGCCCTAGAAAGGCGCAAAACTTGGGAATATCACGCTGAGTGGAGGGGTCGGTCGCCAACACCTGCAGCACTTCACCGGCACCCATTTCCCGCACCTTGTTGTGAAGCAGCATGACAGGCTCGGGGCAGTAGAGCCCCTTGGCATCCATCACGTGATCGGCTTTGGTCTCAGCCATAGCGGCTACCTCTGGAATCCAAGCCCCTATTCTCGCAGAAGATTTCCCCGGGAAAAAGCGATGCGGGCCACCGGCTTGCCCCGAGCCTGCGTTGAAGGCTCTGCAGAGTGACATATACTTTTGATTAGCAAGGCACTTTTTAAGGACGGTCCCATGATCAAGGTAATGATACAACGGCGTGTGCCGAAAGAACTGATCGACCCCTACCAGCAGGCGGCCAGCAAAATCATGCTCAAAGCCATGCAGAGCCCCGGCTTCATTTCCGGGGAGTCACTGCGCAACGCGGACGATGAAGAGGACCGGGTGGTGTTCGCCAACTACCGTTCCGAAGGCGACTGGAGCCGCTGGTACCACTCCGCCGAGCGGCGAGCCATGATCGAGGCGTTGCGTCCTATGCTCGAAGGCGACGAGAAAATCACCGTGCTCGAGCATATCTGAAGCTAAGCTACGGGCGCCGCAGGTAACCGGTGACCTCCTCCCGGTCGTGGTAAAGGTGCTTGAAATCCAGCTCAAAAGGCACCCCCGCCTCCCCGAGTCGGGCGTGGATCAGGTCCCGGCACTGAACGAGCGCCTGGTAGCGTTTTTTCATCGGCAGTTTCAGGTTGAAGACGCTACGCTCGCACCAGCCCTGAGCGAACCATAAGGCCACCCGATCGGCGACCCGGATCGGCTTGTCGGCAATATCGCAAACCATCCAGTGCACAGGCTTGGGGGGCTGGTAACGAAAGCCATCTTCGCGCACGTGTTCTACCAACCCCGACTCCATCAGTTCCGACGCCATAGGACCGTTGTCCACCGCGGTAACCCGCATATGCTGGCGCACCAGCTGCCAGGTCCAGCCCCCCGGCGCCGCCCCCAGGTCAACCGCCGTCAAACCCGGCACCAGGTGATGCTCCCGCTCCTTGGCAGACAACATTTCCAGCCAGGCCTCTTCAAGCTTCAATGTGGAGCGACTGGGGGCCTGGCCGGGAAACTTGAGGCGTCGAATGCCCATGGAATACGGCGAACTGTTGTCAACAGGACTGACGCCCATGTATACCCGGGTCGAGTCGAGGAAAAAAAGGTGCAGCCTGGGCAAGCGCCGATCGCGAGTGGCGCTGAGCAGTCCGGCCCGGCGAAACGCCTGCACGCACGGCGACGTGAACTTGCGACAGAACGTGGCCAGCTCTTTAGCGGCGTTGGTGTCGGCGGTTTCCAGCAACAGCTCACCACACTGGGGAAGCCCCTGGGCTGCCGCAAGCAAAGGCTCGATGCGGTCGCTGGTCGGCAGCCCTTCGATCAACGGCCCTGCTGCGATCCACTGGCGGGCAAACACCAGATCCCGAAACCGAATTTCCGCCTGCAGTCGGCGCGCTCCGTCCGGGGTTTGGGTGACGTAGCAGACATACCCGTCGCCGCCCGATGCCTTTACGTAGCCAAAGACCTGCCGAGTCTGGGCAAGGTCGACAATTTCCGCGGCGCATTCGGACTCAAATCCAGGCCGGCAGTACAAAATAAGGTGGTTCATACGCTCCTCGAATCTGCGCGCATTATCGCCGCTTGGGCATTCAGACACCAGCGACAAAGGCCACCCGGAGAAACCGCGATGACAAAACCCACACGAAGAGGATAACTTTGATATAAAGCAACTTGCCTTGCGCCATTGCGGTGTTACTATTTATCAATTAATGCGCAAGTCACCCGGATTTTTCGGGGGTCGCCGTCGCGGCCCCTTCACTGACAAGGTCGTCAATTCACCGCGCACTGACCCAACCAGAGTAGGACCTTGAATGCAAAACAACAACATACTTACCGACCGCCCCAAGAAGCGCCGCCAGCCCCATCACGTCGCCTGCGACGACTGCGGTCTTTTCCCCCTGTGCAGCCCCATCGAGCTCGGGGGCCGGGAATTCAGCATGGCTGAAGAGTTTGTCGAGCGGCGCCAGCCGTTGAAGGCGGGCCAGGCTCTGTTCTGCGAGGATGAGCCTTTCCGGGCGATTTATGCGGTCACCTCCGGCGCCATCAAACTGGTCAATCGCTGTGAAGGCGGCCAGGAGCTGGTGGTCGGTTTCGTTCTCGCGGGTGAGGCGCTCGGGCAAACCGGCATCTACCCCCAGCGTTACCCCTGCAGCGCGGTGGCACTGGAAGATTCCTACGTTTGCGAACTGCCCTTTGAAAACCTGGAAGAGACCGCCAACCAAGTGCCGTCCCTGCTGCAAAACTTCCAGGCCATGCTTAACAAGGAAAACTTTGACCTGCATCGCCAGTTCGCCATGCTGATGGCGCGCAAAAACGCCGAACAGCGTCTTTCCGCGTTTCTGCTCAACCTTTCTATGCGACTCAACGAGCGCGGTTTCTCCTCCGATGAGTTCCAGCTGCCCATGTCCCGGGATGATATCGCCAACTTCCTCGGCCTGCGCAAGGAGACCCTGAGCCGCCTGTTCACCAAGCTGCACCAGTCCGGCGCCATCGCGGTGCGCGGCAAGCACATTCGCACTCTGGATATCGATCGCCTGCGCAAGGCGTCCGGCCTGCCCGGCCAGATCCTCTAAACCGCCATCTTAGCCCTGCTTCGGCAGGGCTTACCCCTCCTGCCGCGGCCACCCCATGCCCGAAATCTGGATGCCCTACGTCAGCGCTTTTCTCGTCGGCCTGGTCGGCGGGGTTCATTGTCTCGGCATGTGCGGCGGCATCGTCAGCGCCCTGAGCTTCGGCATGCCGCGGGAAACGCAGGGCCAAACCTTCACTCTGCTGCTGTTCCACAGCGCTTATAACCTCGGACGCATTCTCAGCTATGTCGCCGCCGGCGCCCTCATGGGCGGGCTGGGCGTGCTGCTGGTGGAATCCCTGCCGATGCAAACAGCCCAGCAGTTGCTGCTGGCGATGGCCGGCCTGTTTATGATCCTTCTGGGGCTTTACATGGGTGGCTGGTGGATGGTGCTCAACCGTGTGGAATCGCTGGGGCGCCATCTATGGCGCCGGATCGAACCCCTCGGAAGACAGTTGATGCCGATCCGCTCGCCGGGGCGTGCCCTGGCAGTTGGGGCGCTCTGGGGATGGCTGCCCTGCGGTCTGGTCTACAGCATGCTGATTAACGCCGTGGCCAGCGGGGGCGCCGCCGAAGGGGCCCTGCTGATGCTGGCCTTTGCGCTCGGCACCTTACCCAACCTGCTTGTCATGGGTACGCTGGTGGGGGTCGCCTCACACCTGTTCCACAACCCGGGCGTTCGAAAAGGGGCGGCGCTGCTAGTGATCGGTTTCGGACTTTATACGCTGGGCCGGCTGCTCTGACACCGATTGCCGGTCGTCCTCAAGGATGACCGCCTCCGGGTTGGGATAGCGCTCAAAAACCCGGGGCGACAGTTTACCCTGCGACACCTGGTGAAGGGCATCCGACTCCATGACGATCAGCGCCAGTACCGACACCAGCACCGGCAGCAGCCCCATCCCCCCTACCATGGCCATCACGGCAACCTTTTCCATACCCAGGTAGAAGTGTCCCAGCAGGCCGAGACAGCTTACGGTGACCAGCACCCCGAGCATCAGAATGAAGCCCCGGCTGCGCCGGGCTGCGATCTGCCATTGGCACATCACGTACCAGCTCGACTCCTGGCGAGCTCGCCGCGCCCGCCACAGAATGTAGCCGAGGATAGCGACGGAAAAGACCGGCACCAGGGCCAGCGGCTGCCAGAACGAGCCGAACATTCCCAGGGCAGCCACGAACCAGAGAATGTGGTTGCCGATCATGTTGGTGAGGAAAAGCTCGTGGGGGTGTTTAGCCCGTCGAATCTCGTCGCCACTGAGTTCCAGCTTCATTGAATATGCCCTTGTTGCCCGAGCCAGAGGGCCTCGGGTTTTATCGTTAACGCCGGTTTGGGTAAACTAGCCGCCGCGCGCAACCCGCGCTGATCGTCGCAGCCCAGCTGCGAGCAACCCTTGCCGAACTTTGCTTTGCTAACCGGACCCGTTTTATGGACCGAAAAGTTGTTTCTGTCGTTGCCGGCATCAGCCTTGCCGCCGTCGCTCTCGCTGTCCTGCTTCCCGGCGGTCGGGCACCGGATTCCGACCCACTGCTGCCTTGGGAAGTCTCTCGTAACGCCGATGGCCAAACCCGGGTTTTTGGCATCACCCTCGGCGACAGTACGCTGCACGAAGCCGAACGCCTATTCGAAGCCCAGGCCAAGCTCAGCCTCTTCCGTTCGCCTGAAAACGATTACGCCATCGAAGCCTACTTCCAGCGACTCAACCTGAGCGGCCTACGCGGCGATTTCATTCTCAGCCTGGCCCTGCCCCGAGATCAGGCCGAGGCCGTATTTGAGCGCGGCCTTCGCATCAGCCGCCTTGGCAGCGGCACCCAGAAGGTAGAACTGTCACCGGAAGACGCCCAGGCACTCAAGCACACCACGGTCACTAATCTTACGTACATCCCCTCTGCAAACCTGGATGAAAGCCTGCTTCGCGCTCGCTTCGGCGAGCCCGAGAAACAGGCCGAAGAGCCCTCCGGGGTCGTGCACTGGCTTTACCCGCACAAGGGGCTGGACATCGCCGTCAACCCCGAGGGCAAGGAGGTGCTGCAGTACTTTAACGGCGAGGATCTGGAACGCATTGCCCGCCCGCTGAGCCCCCTGCCCGAAGGCGACCGCTAGCGCTCGCCATCGGGGTTGCTCGGATCCGTGGAAGAAGCCCCCTTCTCAGCCGCCGCTTCAGGCGCGGCGGGCTCCTCATCCACGAGGTCCTCATCCATCAATATGCGGTGGGCCTCGCCTTCCATGTCATCGAACTGGCCGCTCTTCGCCGCCCAGAAAAAGACGCCTACCGCCACCAGTCCCAACAGAATCATACCCGGGATCAACCCGTAAATTACGTCCATTACATCACTCCTAGAGCCAGCTCTTAGCCGCTTGACCCTGTACCTTTGGCGTGCGGCCACGATCGCGTTCCCGAAACAGGGTGCGTATCCGCGCGGCATTGCCGATCACCAGCAACGAACTGATGGGCATGGTGATCGCCGCCACCAGCGGCGTCACCATGGCCGCCATCGCCAGCGGAACCATGATCAGGTTATACAGGATGGAAATACCGATATTCTGGCGAATGGTACGCAGGGTGCGTTTTGACAACGCCGTCGCCAGAGCTACGTTATCCAAGTCGCTGCTGAGCAGAACGATATCCGCGCTGGCGATGGACACATCCGTGCCCGAACCGAGGGCGATGCCCACATCGGCGCGAACCAGGGCGGGTGCGTCGTTGACGCCGTCCCCCACCATGACCACCGGCCGCCCCGCAGCCTGCAGCTCAGCGATTACCCGGTCTTTATCCTCTGGCAACACCTCTGCAATCACTTGCATGCCACCCAACGCCGACGCCACCGCCTCAGCGGCCGGCTGCCGATCACCGCTCAACAGGGTCAAAGACGCCCCCTGGGCGCGCAGGGCCTTAACCAGCGCCGGCGCATCGTCACGCAACCGGTCCTCGACCCCGGCCACAGCCACTTCGCAGCCGTCCACGGCAATCCAGACCGCCCCGCGGCCTGCCTGCTCCAGCGCCCGGGCCGGCGCCGCCAACGCCGGCGCCGGACTAACACCAAGCGCCCGCATCCAAACCGCGGTGCCCACGGCTACCTGGTGGCCACCAACCCGGCCGACAACCCCCTGCCCCGGGCGGTTGCGAAAATCCTCACAGGCCAAGGCACTGCCGGGTGCGTTCAGCGATTCAGCCCCCTCAACCAGAGCCCGGGCCAGCGGGTGCTCCGAGCGGCGCTCCAGCGCGGCGGCAAGCCCCAGGCTTTGAGCCAGGCTACCGGCAAGCGCCTGGCCGCTGCGCCAGTCAACTTCGACGCCGTGCAAAGAGACCAGTTGAATCCGCCCCTCGGTCAAGGTCCCGGTTTTATCGAAAACAAAGTCCCGCACAGACGACAGGGTCTCCAACACCGCACCGTTCTTAACCAGGATGCCATTGCGGGCGCCCAGCCCCGAGGCCACCGCAATGGCCATGGGCGTTGCAAGCCCAAACGCGCAGGGACAGGTGATAATTAATACCGCCGTCGCCGCCATCAGCGCCTGCTCAAAGCCGGTCTGCAACCAGAAACCAAAGGTCACGGCCGCCAGGCTCAAGGTGATCAAAACAAACCAGGGCACGATGCGATCGGCGACCTGCTGGATGGGGGCCCGACTGGCCTGTGCCTCTTCCACCAGTTGAATAATCCGCCCCAGCGCCGTCTCTTGAAGCAACCCGGTCACCCGTATATCCAGACTGCCCTCGCCGTTGATCGTGCCGGCACAGACCTGGCTGCCCGGGGCTCGCAATACCGGTTCCGACTCCCCGGTCAACATGGCTTCGTCAACCCGGCTGCTGCCTGACGCCACCTCGCCGTCCACGGGAATGCGCTCGCCCGGGCGCACCCGCACATACTCACCCTCGGCCACCGAACGGATGGGCACCAACTGCTCCTCTCCATCACGCAACACCGTGGCCACCCGGGGCTGAAGGTCCAGCAGGCGCTGAGTGGAGGCGAGGGCCTGGCGCTTGGACATCGCTTCCAGGTAGCGTCCCACGAGAATCACGAAGAGGAAATTAACCACGGTGTCGAAGTAGACATCCCCCACCGAGGTCCCCGACAGCGTCACGTACACAGAATACAGGTAGGTAATCGAGGCACCGATGGCGATGGGCAGGTCCATGCCGAAGCGCCATTGCCTGAGCCCCTGCCACGCCCCCTTGTAGAAGGGGTAACCGGAATAAAGCAACGTGGGAGTGGCCAACAGCAGGCCGATCCAGTGAAACAGGCTACGGTACTCTCCCTGATCGGCCCCGCTGTACAGGGCGATCGAGATCCATAGCAGGTTCATCATGGTGAAACCGGCGAACCCCATCCGGTAAAGCAGGTGCCGGTTCTGCCGGCGCAGGCTGTCTTCCGCCGTCTGAGGGTCAAAGGGAACCGCGGCATAACCCAGGCTGCCCAGTCGCTGCAGCAGGGTAGACAGCTGCAGGCGACTATCGTCCCAACGCACCCGCAGCTTACGCCCGGTGAGGTTCACCCGGGCTTCTAGCACCCCCGGCACCCGACGCAGGCTGCTTTCGATCAACCAGACGCAGGCTGCGCAGTGAATACCTTCGACCAGCAGGTTGACCTCGCGGCTGTCCTCCCCTGCGCTGACAAACTCGTCCTGAACCTCGGGCAGGTCATACAAGGCCAGCTCGGCAGGGAGCTCCGGCGGGGGCGCCAACGCATCGCCAGTCTGGAGGCGCGCGTAGAACCCCTCCAGGCCGGCGGCGTAGATCGCTTCACAGACCGAGCGGCAACCGTGGCAACAAAAGCGCCGTGCTCGCCCCTGCACCGGCGCTTCAATGACCTGACCGGCGCTGAGCGACTGGTGACAGTGCTCGCACCGCGCATCATCCCGGACGCCCGATGGCGCATCCAGCACTGCTTCCCGGCTCATCGGTCAGCGACTGCCTACGTTGACCCGCAACGGGGCACTGTACTCTTCCCCGCCCTTGTCCACGGTCACCAACAGATCCCAGACGCCGGGCAACGGAAAGTTCACCTCGGCCTCGTAATACCCCGAGCGCAATCGAGCCATCGGGGCCTCGAAATCATCCGCAGCGTTAACCGGCCGGTACGCACGCAGGACCACCTCATCAGGGTTGACCACCTCACCCTCACGGCCTTTCAACTCAAACCCGAACACCGCCGGCTGTCCGGGTTCGAGCTGCTCCGGTTCCTGAATCTGCATGACCCAACCCGGATCCGCCGCTCGCCGCTTGAGCATGTTTTTCTCGTAGTCCTGGCCCCGCTCGTAGTAGTTCTCCACCACCAGACCGGGATTGTTGGTCTGGGCGAGGTAAATAAAAACGCCGTTGGCAATAAAGAAAACCACCAGCAACGCGGTCCACCCCAAGACCCAGGGGCTGCGCCAGGGGGACTGTGACTTCGCCATACTCATCTCTCTTAATTTCTCACTACAGACGGGGGCGCGATAAACACGCTGGTTCGCTCACCGCGATAGACCTGCCCCTGTGAATCCTGCCCGGTAACGACAAAGCTGATGGGCTGGGATTCGCGGTCCAGCTTCGCCTGGGGTACACGCACGAACACATCCCGCGCTACCAGCCCCCCGTGCTCGGTAACCAATACTTCATCCCCGACCAGCACCAAGCCCTCAGGGCCGCTGGCGGTGATGCGAACGGGCAGGTCCGCGGGCGTCTTGTTCAGCACTTTCAGGGTGTACTTATTCTGAATCGAGCCGTCACTTTGCAACACGAACAGCGGCTGCCGGGAGTGAATCACCTTCAGGTCAATCGAACCGAGGGTACTCAACCCCCAGACGATCCCGGACAAGGAAGCCAGCAGAATCAGGGTATAGACCCAGACACGCGGGCGCCTGGCCACAGGCACGCAGCTCCCGCTCTCAAGCCCCTCCAGCGACTCGTAGCGGATTAATCCCAGCGGACGCCCGACCTTCTCCATCACCGAGTCACAGGCATCGATACACAGGGCGCAGGTGATACACCCTTCCTGCTGCCCCTGGCGAATATCGACTCCGGTGGGACAGACTGCGACACACTGGTTACAGTCGATACAGTCTCCGGTGCTGCGCCGGTCCTCGGGCTCCCCTTTCTTGATGCGCCCGCGAGGCTCGCCCCGGTTCAAATCATAGGTTGGCACCACCGTGGTCTTGTCGATCATCACGCCCTGGATGCGCGCGTAAGGGCACAACCAGAGACAGACCTGCTCGCGCATGAAACCGGCCAAGAGATAGGTTCCGCCGGTAAACAGCGCGATAAAGACCAGCGCCACCATGCCCAGGTCAAAGGTCAGCAGCTCGCCCCAGAGCCGGTAGGCATCGTTGAACCAGGCAACAAAACTGATGCCGGTAAAGAGCGCAATCAACAGCCAGAGGCTGTGTTTGGCCAACTTGGTCCGCGCCTTGGCTGCATCCCAGGGAGCCTGCTCGAGCTTTCTTCGCTTGGGCGGAGGCCCCTCGAGCTTCTCTTCGATCAGGGTATAGACATCCGTCCATACAGTCTGAAAACAGAAGAACCCGCACCAGACACGCCCGGCAACGGCCGTCACCACCGCCAGGAGAATGGCGAAAAAGAGCAGCAGCAAGGAGAGCATCCAGAAATCCTGCGGCAGTATCGTCACGCCGAACAGGTGAAACTGCCGCTCGGGGATGTCGAACAGCACCGCCTGGCGTCCATCCCAGCGCAGGTAGGGTCCGAAGAAGAAGACCAACCAAACCAAACTTGCCCACCACTTGTAGCGGCGCCACTTTCCTGGCATCCGCTTGGCGTGGATGGTTTCCTCGCCCGTATTAACATGCCAGTGACCGCTCTCTGCGTAGAGATCGTCCACTGAGGCGGTGGGGATCTGGCTTTTCAAGTCGCTCAACGTTTCTCTCCTGGGGGCTGACTCACATCACCGGATAGAACTCAAACCGCACTCAGACGGTAACGGCCATCCTTTAGAAACACCTAACATACCACGCCCCACAGCGGACAACCGCTGTGACTGCGACAATGACAAAAGGTGCATTTTATCAACGCAGGCAGGCTGCGTTCTACCGGTGCAGGGCACAAAAAAGGGGGCCTCGCCCCCTTTCGACCGTTGGCCTTAGCCTGAACCCGATCACGGGCTAGACGTCGCCAAAAGCGCGCGAAACCACCCGGTTACGCGCGCCCCCGATCGACCTATTGGCCACCGCCCAGTTTGTAGACGTAAACGGCCAGCTTCTTGATTTCGTTCTCACTCAGGCGCTCGTTGAACGCAGGCATCACCGCCTCGCGGGTCTTCGGCTGGTTGGGGTCATTGACCCCGTGAGTGATGGTGTAGGTTGCACTGGCGACCGGATCAAGATCGCTGAAGCGCCAGACAGCGTCGGTCAGATTCGCCGAACCCAGTGCCTGGATACCCTTGCCATCGGCCCCGTGACAGCCAAAGCAGCCCTTGCTTTGGTAAAGCGTCCGCGCTTCCTCACTGGCACCATCCCAGTCAGCCACAAGCGAGGCCAGGGTTGCGATCTCCTGCTCGGACAACATGCTGCCATGACCGATCATCATGCCCCGTCGACCGTTGGTGATGGTCTGCTGAATGGTCGCCACGCTGCCACCGTAGAGCCAGTCGTCATCAGCGAGCACCGGGAAGATGTCGCCCCCCTGGCCTCCGGAGCCGTGGCATGCGGCGCAGTAATCCCCGAAAAGAACCCGCGAGGAGGCGACGGTATAGGCGGTCAACCCCTCGTCGGCCAGAATCTCCTCGGCGCTCAAGCCGGCGATCTGCTCCTCGTACTTAGCGCGGACCTTCTCAACCTGCTCGAGCCCCTCCTGGTACTCGCCGACCATGGACCAGCCCAACACCCCTTTGCTCCAGCTTTCCCCCATGGGGATCATGGGGTACAGGATGCCGTAGGCCACCCACCAGGCGAGCGATATCCAGAAGCCGATCATCCACCAGCGGGGGATGGGATTACGCAGCTCGCGTATATTGTCGTCCCAGACGTGGCCGGTATTGTTCTCGCCCGGGAATGGATTTTTATCCGCCATTTTTATCTCCGTTATCAGTGCGCTCATCGTCCAGGGGCATGTATTTCTTGGATTCCAGATGCTCCCGATTTTTTGGACGCAGCGCGTAGACGTACACGACAACCATCAGACAGAAGACCACCACGGTGAGCACGGTGCCCACCCAGTCGTTGGCGGTCATGGCTGTCCAGTCGGTGCTGAAATATTCAGCCAGTTTACTCACGGTACACCTTGTTATCGTCAAGCTTGGCCATGGTGCCCAGAACCTGCAGGTAGGCGACGATGGCGTCCTCCTCCGTCTTGCCCTGCACCTCGGCGGGGGCCGACTCGATATCTGCCTCGATATAGGGCACCCCGATGGTCATCATGCCGCGCATGCTCGCCTGCACCTTCTCAGGGTTGATTTCCGCGTGCTGCAGCCAGGGATAGTTAGGCATCACCGATTCGGGTACCACCGAGCGCGGTTCGCGCAGGTGCTTACGCTGCCAGATATCGGAGTACTTGCCGCCGACCCGGGCCAGGTCAGGACCGGTGCGCTTGGATCCCCACTGGAAGGGGTGGTCATACATGGACTCCGACGCCAGTGAATAGTGGCCATAACGTTCCTTCTCGTCGCGGAAGGGACGGATCATCTGCGAGTGACAAAGGTAGCAGCCTTCACGCAAGTAAACGTCGCGGCCGGCCAGCTCAAGCGGGGTGTACGGGCGAATGCCGTCCCCCGGCGCCCAGTCGCTCAGAGACTCGCCAGCTTCACGCTTCCAGACGATCTCCGGCGCCGTGCTCTTGTGCTCCATGGTTTTATCGATGGTGAACAGGGGCACGATCTCAACGATGCCGCCCACCGAAACCGCGATGGCGATCCCCACCACCAGGGCCCAGATATTGACCTCGAACCACTCTTGCAGGTTCTTGGGCTTAGTATTTTGTGCCATGTTTCAATCCTCCTTTAAGCGCCGGCGACAGCAGTTTGCGCCTGGGAGACTCGCCCCTCGGCAGTAGACTTGCGAACGGTCATCAGCACGTTGTAAAGCATGATGGCCGCACCGGTCAGGAAGATCGCGCCACCCACGGCACGCATTGCATAGTAGGGATGCATTGCGGCAACCGACTCGGCGAAGGTGTACACCAGAGTGCCGTAATCGTCATAGGCACGCCACATCAGGCCCTGCATGATGCCGGAGACCCACATGGCAACGATGTAGACCACAGTACCGATGGTGAAGCACCAGAAATGCACGTTAACCAGGCGCGTGGAGTACATTTCGGTGTGGAAACAGCGGGTAATCAGGTGGTACAGGGCACCGGCGCCGACCATGGCGACCCAGCCCAGCGCACCGGAGTGTACGTGCCCGATGGTCCAGTCGGTGTAATGAGAGAGCGCGTTGACGGTCTTGATCGACATCACCGGGCCTTCGAACGTGGACATGGCGTAGAACGCCAGGGACATGATCAAAAAGCGCAGGGTGTAATCGGTACGCAGCTTATCCCAGGCACCGGACAGGGTCATCATGCCGTTGATCGCGCCGCCCCAGGAGGGAATGATCATGGCCAGAGAAACTGCCGCCCCCAAGGAGCCGGTCCAGTCCGGCAGCGCGGTGTACTGCAAGTGATGCGCCCCCAGCCAAACGTACCCGAAGGTCAGGGCCCAGAAGTGAATGACCGACAGACGATAAGAGTAGACCGGGCGGTTCGCCTGCTTGGGCACGAAGTAGTACATGATCCCGAGGAAGCCCGCGGTCAAGTAAAACCCGACGGCGTTATGACCCCACCACCACTGGATCATGGCATCCTGAACACCGGAGAAAATGGAGTAGGATTTGAACAGGCCCACCGGAATGGCCAGGCTGTTTACCACGTGCAGGTAGGTAATCATGATCATCATTGACAGGAAGAACCAGTTCGACACATAGATGTGCGAGCTCTTGCGGTTGAAGATGGTCATGATGAAGTTGAAGGTGTAGGAGAGCCACACGACAGCGATGGCGATATCGATCGGCCACTCAAGCTCCGCATATTCCTTGCCCTGGGTCAGCCCCAGCGGCAGGGTGATGACCGCGCTGACGATAATCAGGTTCCACCCCCAGAAGGTGAACCAAGCCAGCTTGTCACTCCACAGACGCACGCCACAGGTGCGCTGGACTGAATAAAACGCGGTGGCCATCAGCGTACAGCCGCCAAAAGCGAAAATCACCGCGTTGGTGTGCAGCGGACGCAAGCGCCCAAAGGTGATTTCCGGAATATTAAAATTGAGTACCGGCCAGGCCAGCTCCGAGGCAATATACACCCCGACGGATGCGCCTACCACGAGGTAGACAACTGCCATGACGGCGAACCAGCGTACAACGCCAAGGTTGTACTTCTGTTCAGCTGTGGCGTCCATGAACCCCCCCTTTTGGGTCAGACAAACTTGAATAAAATTGATCAAACCCGACTAAAACCATCAAGTTAACCGGGTTTTCGAGCGGCGCCAATAAGACCCGTTTTTGTAGCAATTGTCAATTCCAGTGACATCCCAAAATCTGCTTCCTGACGCTAAGCCCAGCAGCAGGAACGGATTTCCATCAAGCCGGCGCCACCCTTCTCACTCTATCAAGTGAGGTTTCTCAGTTTTTTGACCCAAATCAAGGCGCACCAAAAATACCCATACTCTCTAAGTGGAAATGACAATCCCTATTTAGCTTAGTCGAACCCGGAAGGCATTTTTGCGAGCCGACCCGGATAGATTCTCCTCGTAACTGAAAGTGCAGCCGCAAGGCCAGTATGATTTAATGTGGGCAACTTTATTCCTCGGCCGCCTCGGTAACGCAAGAGAGCCGAAAACCTATTTTCACGGTGCAAACAACAGTGACCATAGAAAACCAGATCAAGTGGGACCTCGAACTGATCCGCCGTTATGACCTTTCAGGACCCCGTTACACCTCCTACCCCACCGCGATACAGTTCGACCCGGACCTCAGCGCCGAACAACTGGTGGGCAAGGGGCAAGAGACCGCTGATGCCAGCGCCCCCCTGTCCCTTTACCTGCACATCCCGTTCTGCACCCATGTCTGCTATTACTGCGCCTGCAACAAGGTCATTACCCGCAACAAGAAAAAAGCCCAGCCGTATCTGGAACAGCTTTATCGAGAGATGGAGACCCTGTCCGAATGGTACGCCGGCGATCGCGTGGTCAACCAGCTCCACTGGGGAGGCGGCACCCCCACCTTCATCAACGATGACCAGATGCGGGAGCTAACCGACCGTCTGCGCCGCCACTTCCGGCTTCGCGACGACGACCAGGGCGACTACTCCATTGAGATCGACCCTCGCGAAGCCGACGCTGAGCGGATGAAGGTGATACGCGAACTGGGCTTCAACCGGGTAAGCCTTGGGGTCCAGGATATCGACCCCAAGGTGCAGGAGGCGGTAAACCGGCTCCAACCCACCAGCCTCTCCGAAGAGATTATCGGGGCCGCCCGTGAAGAAGGGTTCCGCTCGGTCAACATCGATTTGATCTACGGCCTGCCCCACCAAAGCATCGACTCCTTCGGGCGCACCGTGGAGAAAATCATCGAGATGAGCCCCGACCGGCTCTCGGTGTTCAATTATGCCCACATGCCCGACCGCTTCCGGTCCCAGAAACACATCAATGAAGAAGACCTGCCGGTCCCCGCGGACAAGCTGATCATCCTCGAGAACACCATCAACCAGCTGCTCGCAGCCGGCTATGTCTACATCGGAATGGACCATTTCGCCAAACCCGAGGACGAGCTGGCCATTGCCCAGCGTAACGGCCAGCTGCATCGCAACTTCCAGGGTTACACGACCCACAGCGACTGCGACCTGGTGGCCATGGGCGTCTCGGCCATCAGCCAGATTGGCGATGTCTACTACCAGAACGAGCACGACCTGAAGCTGTACCAGGACCGCATTGATCAGGACGCCCAGGCCATCAAGCGAGGCGTGATTCTCAACGCCGATGACCGGATTCGGCGGCGGGTGATCACCCAGCTGATTTGCCACTTTGAGCTGGACCCGGCGCAGATTGAGCGAGAGTTCAACCTGGACTTCGACCGCTATTTCGCCAAAGAGCAGGAGCTGCTCCGCCAGTTCGCCGAAGACGGCCTGCTGGTCCGCGAGGGACGCCGGATCAAGGTCACACCGGCCGGGCGCCTTCTGATTCGCCGCATCTGCATGACATTCGATGCCTACATACCGCAGCATGAAGCCGGACGGACATTCTCGCGAATCATCTGATAACCGGTGCGCAATAACGGCTTCGCTTTCTTTAATGAAACCTTCAACCCTGCCGATAAATGGTACATAATGCTTCGGATTAGTGTCTGAAAGCAGTAACTTTTTAGCGGCAGGGATGAAGGTTTATGGCTGAAAAGCCACAACAGGTCGAGAAATTGCGATCGCTCGGAAGTAACCATTGCAACAACTGCGGTCTCGCCGCACTGTGCCTGCCCCTGTCGCTCAACGCGAGTGATATGGAGCGCCTCGACGGCATTATCGAGAAAAGCCCGCCACTGAAGAAAGGTAGCCACCTGTTTCACCAGGGCGACCCTTTCGTCTCCATCTACGCGGTCCGCGCCGGCACCATCAAGACCTACACGGTCACCAACCAAGGCGAGGAACAAATTACCGGCTTTTACTTCCCGGGCGAGCTGGTTGCGCTGAGCGCCATCGCCACCGAGAGCTACCCGGTGTCCGCCAAAATTCTGGAAACCACCACGGTGTGCGAAATCCCTTATGAGCGCCTGGACGAGCTCTCCGGCCAGATGCCGGAGCTGCGGCGCCAGCTCATCGGCACCATGGGCAAGGAGATTCGCGAAGAGCAGCAGATGATGCTGCTGCTCAGCAAGAAAACGGCCGAGGAGCGGGTAGCGACCTTCCTGATCAAGCTCTCCAACCGTTTCCGCAAGCGGGGCTACTCGGCCTCCATCTTCCGCCTCTCCATGTCACGCAATGAAATCGGCAACTACCTCGGCCTCGCCGTGGAAACGGTCAGCCGAATCTTCACCCGCTTTCAGAAGCAGCACCTGATTCGGGTGGAAGGCAAGGAAATTGAAGTACTCAACTTGGATGATCTGTACCAGGTCTCCGGCGAGCCGCGCCGCCGGACCGACGATGAAAACGCGCGCGTTTCCTCCTAACGCGCCCTTCCCCTTACCACCCCAGCACCAACGCTCAAACCACGAGGATTGTCCATGCATTTTGACGAGGTTTACCTGAAATCCGCCATCCGCGCCGTGCCCGACTGGCCTGAGGCGGGGGTGACCTTCCGCGATATCGCCCCGCTTTTTCGCGACCCCAAGGCCCTTCACATCGTAGTCGACGCCCTGTGCCAGCACTACATGCAGGCTGACAACACCCACATTGCCTCACTGGACGCCCGGGGTTTCCTTATCGGCTCCATCCTCTCCTACAAACTCAACCTGCCGCTGATCCTCGTGCGCAAAAAAGGCAAACTGCCCTGGAAGACGTTGCAAGAGGAATACCAGCTGGAGTACGGCAGCTCCACCGTTGAGGTACAGGAAGACGCCTGCAAGGAAGGTGATCGGGTATTGATCGTGGACGATCTGATCGCCACCGGCGGGAGCATTCTTGCCGCCAGCACGCTCTTGAGAAAACTGGGTGCAGAAGTCACCGGCGCCGCGGCCATTATCGACCTGCCGGACCTGCAGGGTTCGACCCGGCTGCAGGAGGCTGAAATCCCTGTCCATACTCTGATCGCGTATTAAGGCGTTCCCTCGCCCCCGTGGCCGTTTTCACGCAGAAAACGGCCCAGCTCGCGATCTCTGACCAGAATGTGGTTTACCAGCCAGTCGTTAAGAAACGTTAGAAGCTCGACCTCCATCCCCTCCTGGTCGTGACTGCAACGAATGTACATCGCCCAGACCTCATCAATGAGCTGGTCGTGGAGACGTTTGTGGGCGGCATAATCCGGATACGCCACTGCCCGCATCAGCGCCTCCTCGTCGTGAAAGTGCTCCTGCGTGTAGTTGAGTAACTGATTGATCGTTGCCTGTACAACCAGAGGGCCATCTTGACCGTGAATCGCGCGGTGCAGGTCCGCCAACAGGTTGAAAAGCTCCTTGTGCTGGCCGTCGACGCCATCATCGCCCACTCGAAAAGCTTCTCGCCACTGAAAAGGTCCCAAAAACATCTCCTCGCATTCAAAGCAAAAACCACAAAAATCGACCTGTCATATTGCCATAAGTCATCCCTTAGGGAAAACCGCCCATTGACACCTCGAGCCCAGTCTTTGAAGATCACTTTAAGGGCTTAGATTACGGGCAGAATATGATCCTTAGCTTTTCAGCAAACCGCCACGGCCGCGACTTCTTTTGCGGTGATCTGCACGGCATGTACGAGCCGCTTTTCACCGCCCTGCACAGCCAAGGTTTCGATTTCAAGCACGACCGGTTGTTTTGCACCGGGGATCTGATCGACCGCGGCCCCGATTCGCTCGCCTGCCTTAACTTATTGGAACAGCAGTGGTTTTTCGCTGTCCGGGGCAACCATGAGGCGCTACTGCTTGACGCCGTCCTTGACACCAACAAGCAGGCCAGGGAATTCTGGGCGGCCAACGGCGGAGACTGGGCTCAAGCTCTGGACGAAACTTCCCTCAGACAATGCGCCGAGCTGATCAAAGCACACATGCCCCTGATGCTTGAAGTGTGCAACCCCGGCTTTCATATCAGCCTCTGCCACGCCAGCTACCCGACGAATGACTGGAGCCAGCGCCAGCAGATTGCCCAGGACCCGAAGCAGGCGGCCCATATCATCTGGTCCCGGCGCCGCTTTCGTAACAATCGAACGCAGCTCATCCGACATACAGACTGCATGCTTCACGGGCACAACATCGTCGACCGCCCTAGGCGCTTGGGAAACCTGCTGTTTATCGACACGGGAGCGTTTCTAACCGGACGGGTCACCCTGCTGACCACCCAGTCTCTTAAGGATCGTATGCGTCCGAGCGCCAAAAAGCATACTGGCGTCCCGCCCCTTCACCCCGTAAAATAGCCGCCCCTGCATCACCTTCCCTACATCTTTCCAACGAGCGGAAAAGTTCCTATGTGGTTCAAAAACCTTGTTTTTTATCGCTTCACCCAGCCTTTTACCACCGACGCGGAAGCCCTTCACGAACAGCTTTTCGGCAGCCGATTCACCCCCTGCAGCAGCCAGGAACAGACCCGCTACGGCTGGGTTCCTCCCATGGGCAAGCTTGGAGACCAGCTGGTTCACGCCAGCAACGGCCACTTGCTGCTCTGCGCCAAGAAAGAAGAGAAAATTTTACCCGGCTCCGTCATCAAGGAGATGCTGGCCGAGCGCGTAGAGGCAATCGAAACAGAGCAATCACGTAAAGTCCGAAAAAAGGAACGGGATGAGCTCAAAGACACTCTGATGATGGAGCTGCTCCCCAAAGCCTTCAGCCGCCACCAGCTGACCTTTGCCTATATTGCGCCCGAGGCGGGGCTGCTGGTCGTAGACGCCAGCAGCGCCAAGCGCGCCGACGAACTGACCGCCTTCTTGCGCAAAACCCTCGGCAGCCTGCCCATTACCCTGCCGGCGCTCAAACAGGCCCCGGCCGCGACCATGACCCATTGGGTCAGCGAACAGTCGCCACTGCCAGGGGGGTTTGAGCTGGGCGAAGAGGCCGAACTCAAGGATCCCGGTGAAAACGGCGGCGTTATCCGGTGCAAACAGCAGCACCTCCTGTGCGACGAAATCAGCACCCACCTGGCGGCAGGCAAACAGGTGGTCAAGGTAGCCCTGGACTGGAAGGAGACCCTCAGCTTTGTACTGGGCGAGGACCTTATCGTACGCCGGGTGAAATTCTCGGACGTAGTCCAGGAGAAGGCTGCGGAGATGGGCGAAGCGGACGCCGCGGCGGCGTTTGATGCCGATTTCACCCTGATGACCCTGGAACTTGGCCGTTTCCTGCCCGAGCTACTGGAGGCTCTGGGGGGCGAAGATGACGGTGCCTATGCGCCGGCCATCGCGGTCTAATTCACGACCGATACCGGAGAGGGTTGCATGTACTCGGTAAAGGAGATTTTCTACAGCCTGCAGGGGGAAGGCGCCATGGCCGGCCGCCCCGGCGTTTTCTGCCGCTTTACCGGCTGCAATCTCTGGTCCGGCCGTGAGCAGGACCGTAGCAGCGCCGCCTGTAACTTTTGCGACACCGATTTCATCGGCGTGGACGGACCGGGTGGCGGTAAGTTCGCCACCCCTGCGGCGCTTGCCCAGGCAGTAAAAAGCCACTGGCCCGCGGGGCATGGCAAGCCCTTTGTAATCTGTACCGGCGGAGAGCCGCTGCTCCAGCTGGATTCCCCCCTGGTCGAGGCCTTCAAGGCCGAGGGGTTTGAGGTGGCGATCGAAACCAACGGGACCCTGGCTCCACCCCCGGGCATCGATTGGGTTTGTGTCAGCCCTAAAGGCAGCGCTCCCCTGCAACTTACCCGGGGTGACGAACTCAAGCTGGTCTACCCCCAGGCCGATGCCCGCCCCGAACAGTTCGCCGGGCTCGCATTTGAGCACTTTTTCCTCCAACCCGAGGCCGGGCAAGCCGGCGCTCAAGATGCCTGCATTCAATACTGCCTTGAACACCCCCAGTGGCGGCTGAGTCTGCAGACCCACAAGCTGATCGGCATTCCCTAAAGACCGCCCCGGCCCCGGGAATGGGTTCCCTGCTATGGTTAGGGAACAGCGGGGCCGCTTTTCCGGCCCCTGGGTATTTTCGAGTCACAGGAGCCCTTTTCGATGAACCCGTTCAATCAGCTACCCAAAGCCGCTGCTAGCAAATCATTGCGCACCGGGGTCGCAACCCTGATGTTGGTCTGCTGGGTTCTACCCTCCTCCACCCTCGCCGCATCGCCCATTACCGGAGCCAAACCCCTAGCCCCACAGCCGTCGGCTAGCGCGATCAAGCCCGGGCTGGCGGTAACCTATTACTACGCCATGTTCGAACACGTCCGTGATATTCCCCATCTGGTCAGCGGTACGCCCGGGGAACCGATCCCTGTTCTCGATCACGACACCGATACCGGACGGGTGCTGACTGGCAAACGGGCCATGGGCGTGGGCGCTGAAATTCGCGGCCTGATCCGCTTCCCGGAGCCGGGCACCTATGTGTTTCGGGTCAACTCCAACGACGGGGTAAAGGTGCAAATTGCTGGCCTGCTGGTCCACGAAGACCCCTGGATCCACCCCGACACCCTCTCAGACCCCATCCCCTTCACGATCGACACGGCCGGCTGGTACCCGTTGAGCATCGATTACTACCAGAAAAAGGGTACATCGGCTCTGGGCTTATACTGGACCCCGCCCGGCGAGGATAAGGAGGTTGCAGTGCCGGCGGAGTTCTACGGCCACCTGGAGTAAATGAGGCCTGGAACTGCAAGCCTGCTCGGCACACGGGGTACGGAAAAATGAACGATGGCAGGGCTGCTCCTTAAGCGCCTGACGCGGCCTCCGCCCTATCAGGCCACGCTCACCCGAGTACCGGCCTCGTGCCAGACAATAGTAAGCCCCGTGATGTTGGCGCAACACTCACAGCGCTTGCGGGTGCATATCAGGTATTCGTTCTGGTTAAGCTGGTCCGGGGAGTGGTGACGGGCGTTGACAAATCCGTGTCGATGGAGCTGATTGAGCCGTTCGCTAAAGGCTTCCAGCGTGTCACAGTTGCTTTTGTGAATCGCCACAGCTCAGCTCCTCTTCCGTTGAATTCGCTATTCCAAGGCCCTTCTTTGGCGGCGATTCCGAGCTAGCTCTTTGAATCGCATGAAACTTAAGTATAACCCTGCCCGCTGGCCTCTCCAGTGAATGATATTCATACCGCTAGCGCAAAAAACGCTACAAAGTCGACAGGGTTTAACAATTACGCCCGTAAATTTTTTTTTCTGCTGCAAGGCAGCAGCCAGGACTTAAGTAGCAACAGAAGGGCAACGAGAGAGGAGAGACTGGATTGGGGCGCCAGAGCACCGGGGAGAAAACGGGCTAAAAATGTAAAAAGCCGACCATCCGTGGGATGGTCGGCTTAGCTCCAATTTTTTATTTTTATTGCCGGAGCGCTTGAGGGGGTCGGCGGCTTATTTTTATTTTTACCAACCCACAGAGACGTTGTTTTTTTTCTTTTTGTTTTTGTTGTTCTTACCCTTAAAGTTTGCACAGGCTGTGCCACAAATCGCAAGTCATTGTTTAAATTGACAATGTTATCATGGTTTGCGATATATCAGCTCGACTACTGACGACATCTGTTACGTATTTACCCGGCAGCGTAACGCACCAGGGGTAACCCCGTAACACTGCGCTTTACCGCCTCCCGGATACCCCTCCGGGCTATCGTTAGCCGCGCAACACCCTTTATACTACCGAAAAATTTTCGAGGCCCCGTCATCATGTCCAAGCCGCTCATTGCTGTTCTGAACGGTCCTAATCTGAACCTTCTGGGTACCCGCGAACCAGAGATTTACGGGCATCAAACCCTGCAGGATGTTGAATCCGAACTGCGCGCCCGTGCGGTTCACCACGGGTTTGAACTCGATTTCCAGCAGTCAAACCACGAAGGGCGGCTGGTTGACCTGATCCAGGAGGCCCGAGGTCAGGCCGCCGGGCTTATCATTAACCCGGCAGCCTACACACACACCTCGGTGGCAATCCTCGATGCCTTGAGCGCCTACGAAGGTAAGGTTGTCGAAGTTCACCTCTCAAACATCCACAAGCGTGAACCTTTTCGTCATCACTCCTATGTCTCTCGACGCGCAGACGGTGTTGTCGCGGGGCTCGGCACCTTTGGCTACCTAGCGGCGCTGGACTACCTCGCGGGCCTGCTAAAGCGCCCGTAGCGACACAGCCACCAACGCAGGACGCCGTCCCACAAGAAACCGCTTTCAGCGCTCGAAGATGTAGATCAAATCACCGCCACTGCTGTAGGTACCGGTCTGGGATTCCAGACTCCAGCCCCTGCCCAGGCGGTAGCGCATGAAAAAGGTGTTGGTGGGCTCCAGCAGCCCCACCCCGTACTTAACGTAAAGGCGCGGCGAGAGGTACTTGCCGATATAGAGGGCGGTTTGATCGATCCCCTCGCCGCTCTCCAGCCCCAGCTCATCCACTTTAAGCTGGTCCTGCACGTTCTCGGCCAGCGAATTGCCCCCAAAGACCGCCAGCGCCATCGCCGCCTTCTGCAACATTTCCTGTTCCGAGGTTGTCGCCTGAGCCCCCGGCGCCCGCCCCAGAAGCAGGTAAGAAAGCAGGTGCTGCTCCGGCATCGAGGGTGTGGAAAAGAGGTCCAGCCGGGGGTCGCGCAAGGTACCGCTGACCCGGGCCCCCACGGTGACCTCCTCCACCTCCCGACTGATCCGAAGGTCAAGCCCCGGGTTGTCCAGCGGCCCGCCGCTAAACACCAGACTGCCCCGTTCGATCGTCAGATCCTGGCCGTAGAGTCGGTACTCGCCTGCGGCCACCCGCAGGGTGCCGGTGGCCCGGGTCGCCCGTCGCTGGTCATCCTCGATCAGCACACTGCCTTCCAGGCGGCCGTTGAAACCCAACGCATCCAACTGCACCTCATCCCCCAGAGTCAACCGAAGTCGCGCATCCAGCGCCCGCGCCTGTCCGTCCTCCCGCTGATCGGCTGCGGCCGCTTCCCGCACGACCACATCGGAGGAAGGGGCGGTGGCCGACTCGATCTTGGGCGGCTTGATTTCAGCTTCCGGTACACGCACCTCGCCACGCAGCTTCATCACTTCCGGGGTCATGCTGAATTCGATCTCAGGGGAGATCCAGGCCTTCACCTCCTCCGTTCCCACCGCCTGAAAGCGATCGCCGTCAAGGCTGACCCGAGCCGTACCCTGAAGCGGATCGAATTCCCCCTCGATATGCACTTCACCTTCCCCGGAGCGCAACCCGCCGCGCAACTGCAACCCGGATCCCGCCGGGCTGCTCTCGATATTCAGCCCCACCGCAGCGAGTGCAATTCCCAGTGCCGGCACCTCAGCACCACCTTGCTCCAAGCTAAACGCCCCCTGCCAGCGAGGATTATCCAGGGTTCCCCCTGCCACCAAGGTGGATTTGAGGACGCCCTTAACCGACTGCACCGCCGGGACCAACAGGGCGAGAAAACGAAGGTCGCTGATTTCCGCACCAAGCCCGCCTTGCAGACGCGCCTCGCCGTATGGGTCCTCCAGTTTGAAATCCCCCTCGATCCGCCCCCGGGGATAAGAGAGCGGCCAGCGCAAAGTCCCTTGCAGGGCGTCGCCGTCTCCCTGCACCTCCAACCGGGCCGTATCACCGGTAAAGCGAAGGTCTGAATCCGGCAGCCACAACCGGGCCCCCACCAGCTCCGTAACCAGCTCCACCGCAGGCGCGGCCGCGCCGGTTCTTCTCAGCGCCGCCCGCCCTTGCACCCCCCCGTCGACCTCGGTACCCGGGGGCAGCCAGGGGCCCGCCAGACTCAGGGGCAGCTGGCTGAAATTCAACCCCAGCTCGATATCCGTTGGCGTCCGGGAGCCAGAGGCGCAAAGCTGCGCGCCTCTCGGCCCCTGCAGACAGAGCGAATCAAGCTCAACCCCGGCGGCAGCGGCACGCAGCGCCACCGGCGCCTGCTGTTGCCAGCGATCCAGCCAAGGGTTCTCAATCCGCAAGCCACTCAACGCACCTTGCCAGACTGCATTTTCCCAACTGCCGGCAAGCGTCGCGATCAGGCTCACCGGACCGCCCGCTGCATTGAGCGAAACACGGTGTTGCAAAGGCGTCCCCTCTCCGCTCAGGGTGAGCCCGCCCCAAGATTGCCCCTGGGCCTCAAGCCCGCTGGCCTCCACCTTCACCCATGAGGGCTCCTCGCCGCTCGGGTCAAGGCGAACGTCCGCATTCAGCGCATCCAGGCGCGACTGTTGCCAGGCCAGCTCACGCGCGCTGATGTCCGCCAACACCCGCGGTGCCTCCAAAGGCCCGCTCAGCCGGCCCTGGGCTTCGATCCGGCCCCGGGCATCGAGCAGTCGCTGAAGATTCGGAATGGCGGCAGACCAGTTGACATCCAGCGTTTCATCCACACGCCCATCCAAGGTTATTCGTGCGCCGCCCAGCTGCAGGGCGGCATCATCGACCTGCAGCGAGCGCCCATCGAGGGCGCCATTCCCTCTCCCGGCCAGGGTTTCACCCCGCAAAGTGCCGCTCAGGCTGTCCAGATGCCAGTCCAGCTTCACCCCGCGGGCAGGATCCAGCTCCCCGCGAGACCGGAGGCGGAGTGAAACTTCACCCGGCCACTCGGGCCAGTTAAGCCCCGGGTTGATCGCCTCGGCATCCGCTTTCATGTCCCAGGTTACCCGGGGCGCCCAGGTTACCGCCCCTTCTGCCTGTAAAGTCCCCTCCAGGGTTGCCCCCGCCACGCCAAGCCGACGAAACCCCTCACCGCTGCCTTGGGCATCGAGCCGCCACTGCCCCCGGGGCACGGACTCCCCTTCCACTTCGGCGGTCACCACCAACCGGTAATCGTCCAGCGGCCCTTCAAGTTCAAACGCCCCCGTCCCGCTTCGCACCTGGGGCGCGCCCCTGAGGGGGTATCCGAGCCTCCCCCAGCCACCGCGCAGCGAAAGTCGCGGTGTCTCAAGCCACTGCTCAACCCGCCCTCTCACCTCAACTCGGGCGTCGCCTTCCACTTGCTGCAGGCGGGCGTTGGAAACCTCCAGTAACTCCGGCGACACGCTCAGCTCCAGCTCAAGATCCCCGTCCCCCCACTCCGGCAACGGCGCTTGTAGCCGGGCCTGTGCATTCAGGCGCTGCCCCACCCCTTCCAAACCCAGTGTCCCCTGCAAATTACCGCCGGCAAGCGCTGGCGCCAGCTGGCCCAGGTCCAGGGTGAGATCACGGATGCGGGCACTGTAGACTGGCTCCTGCTGCATCAGGGCCAACTCAGCGGCCAGCTCCGCCCCCGCCAGCCCGGAAAGGCGCTGGTGCAGCTGGAGGCGCTCCAGGTCACCGCCGATCTCCCCCATCCCCTCCAACACGGGTCTCTCCGGCAGCTGCAGGCGCCAGCGGGTGTCCAGCTGCAGCGGCCAATTCTGGTTCAGTCCGAGGCGGCCGGAGAGTTCCAAGGCGCCCTGGGGGGCCTCCACTCCGACACGATCGATCACCAGCGCCTCACCCTCGGTGCGAACCGCCAAGGCGACCTGGTTAATTTCAGCTATCGGTGCGGGTTCGCCGGTCTCACTCAGGCGTTGAATAGTGACACCTTCAACGCGGAAATCGTTCAGCTCAACCTGCAGGGGCAGCGCAAGCTCCGGCAGTTGAAGGGAAGGCGCGGGCTCCTCAGCGGCCGGGGGCTCCTGGGCAGGGAGCGTCAAAGCCAGCCCCTTTAGCCTGAGCGCCTCCACCCTGAGCGTCTTCGAAAAAAGCGCCTGGGGCGTCCAACTCAGGCTGGCTGCATCGAGCGCCAGGCGCAGGTCCCCAGCACGGTATTCCACCCCCTTCACCGACAGACGGCTCCAGAGGGATCCCTCCAGCGCCTGCACTTGAAGGGCTTCGGGTGGAAGCCACCGTTGCCCCAGGGCCAGCAAGCGCTCAAGTCCCGCCGTGGTGGCAGTCAGGTAGTAGCCGAGTGCGGCCAGGGCGAGCACCAGCCCCAGCAGCGCCGCACCCAACCAGCGGAGCCCGGTCAGGAGCCTACGCGCCGAGATCACAAGTCAGGCCCCAGGCTGAAGTGAATCCGCATGCCGCTGGCTTCGGAATCCAGGGGCCAGGCCAGGTCCAGTCGCACCGGCCCCACGGGCGAGAACCAGCGCAGGCCAACCCCGGCCCCCGTGTTAAGCTCAATTTCGGTTCCGGTAAACGCATCACCCTGATCGACAAAGGCAGCCAGCGCCCAGCTTTCACGGAATTGGTAGTCAAGCTCGGCGCTGTAAACCAACTGGTGAGGGGCACCAATCCGCTCACCGTCGCTGTCCCGGGGGGACAGGCTTTGATAGTCATACCCCCGCACGCTGTTGTCTCCGCCTGCGAAGAAACGCAGCGTTGCCGGCAACCGGTCAAAATTCGCCGAGGCCGTCGCCGCGAAATCGACGCGGCCCAGAAAGCGGAGGCGCGGGAGCAGAGTGTTGACGGTTTTGGCGCCGACCCGCACCTGGGTGAAATCGGTATCCGAGAGCACCAGGTCACTGCCCCCCAACGCCTCAACGGAGAGCCGGTAACCATCTTCAATCTGCAAACGGTTGAGGACAGAAACATAACTGAACTCCACCCGGGGAATCAGAAACTCCGAAACCTGCTCGTCATCCCCAAAGACGAATCGCTCCCGCTGCCACTCCAAGCTGTAGATGCGATGCCAGCGTGCCTTGTTCATCCATGAAAGGCCCAGCAGCTGGCGCTGGGCGTCAATGCTGTCGGAGAATTCGTCCTCCAGATCTGCCCGCACCACCCAGCGATCCCGCTGTGGCCGCTCCCCCGGTATGCTGTATTCTGCCCCCAGGCTGCGGCGAATTTCGGACAGCAGCAGCTGAGTCTCCAGCTGATGGCCGCGATCGTTTACCCAGCGCCGCGTCATTCCGGCCTTTCCCCGGGCGCCGGTATCGGTGCCGTATCCCAGCCCCAGGCGGTACTGGGTGCGTTTATTGGGTTCCAGATACACCTGCACGGGTACATCCTGCCCCTCCGCCTCGCCCCACAGGGGGCTGACTTCGACCCGCTGAAAATAGCCGGTATCGACCAACGCACTCTGCAAGTTAATCAGGGCACGGCTGCGCACCGGCTGCCCGGGTTTAAAAGTCACGTAACGGTCGATAAAGTCGGCGTCCAGCGGCGTCTCGGAGAAACGCACCTCGCCGATACGAAACTGGGGACCGCTCTCCAGTTGCAGTTCAATCCGAGCCCGGTAGGCCGCCAGATCCACCTCGACACGATGGCGCACCAGCTCGGCGCGGTAATACCCCCGCTCTGCGGCCAGCGACTGCAGCCGGCGTTTGAACCCCTCATAGACCTTGTGCTCCAGGGGAGCCCCCTCCACCAGGGGCGACTCCTCAAGTAACGCCCTGAACGCAGGGTCAGTCCGGGCCTCCCCGGTGACCTCGAGGATCACCTCCCCGAGTGGGATCTGCTCTTCGGGATCGATGCTGTAGCGGGCCAGCCATTGATCATCCTGGTGTTCGAGTTCGGTCGAGATTTGCGGGCGATAGTAGCCATAGGGTTGCAGCGCGCGACGAATCTCCTGATCGGCCTTCGCGTGCAGGTAGCGGAGCCGGGAGGGGCTGGTCACCGCTTTCCCTGCCAGGGGCGAAACGCTGAGGAAGGCTCGAACGTTTTCCCGGATCTCGCGGTTAACGCCCAGTATTTCCACTTTGAGCTCCCCGCTTTGCTGTGCAAAGCCGGCCACCGGCCACAGGCCTAGCAGCATCAAGAGGACAAAAACCCGTGGCTTTCCCATCCATTCCTCATCTTAGAAGCCGGCACCGAATTCCGGCTCATCCCTAACCATAGCGGTGGTCGCGAGTTCCCTCCATCGGCCCGCAGGAACCCCTGCCATAGGCCTTGGCGGCGGTACAGGGCGTAAACAGCGACAGCATTTATTGGCCCGGATCAAGAAAACGCACAAAAGGCGCCCGAAAGTCCTGTGGGCGCGCTGCTAGAAGCTGCTTAGGGCCGCCCTTTTAGGTATTCTAAATTTACGCGAAAACAAAGAAATAGGAGAAGGACAATGGTCGGTGCAGTGATGAACGAAGGCGTTCGTGGCATGCAAGTCGCCCAGCGCGGGCTCGACCAGGCAGCGCAGGATATCGCCCGGGCGCCCGCCGAAAGCGCCCGCCAGGCCCAGTCCCTGGAAGCGCCGGCAAAGGCCGAGATCGCACCCGAACGCCGCCAGGACCTAGTGCAGCCCCTCGTGGAGCTGGAGCGCCAAGAACAGATTTTTACCGCCTCGGCGAAAGTGGTTTCCACCGCCAACCAGACCTTGGGAACCGTACTCGACATTCTGGCCTGAAGGTATCAGCGCCCACTTCGAGCCTAGAGGACAAAAAAGCCCCACGCGCAAGCGTGGGGCTTTTTTCGTTGGCTTACCCGCCGACATCGACCAAGATCCCGCAAATAAATCGTAACGGTCGGCAGTTCTCACCGCCGCGTCCTGGATTTAAACAAGAACGCCCCGCACTGCTGCCGGTGAGCGTGCGTTTGGCTTTGTAGCGGCAGATGGATCGTAACGGCCCGCAGGCCGTTACGCCCCTTACGGGCTTCGGCGCTATGCGCCTCGTCTCAAAGGGCTGACGCCCTTCGTCGAACTGCTTCAAATCCCCGCGCTTTGGGCGCCGGCGCTGAGCGAACTCATCTTTTCAGACGCTCTATCAACTGCGCCTGATATTTGGGCAGTTCCGAGGATGAAATGGCTTGAAATGCCAGCGGGGTTAGATAGGTCATGCCGGCATGTAAGGCACTGGCCTTCATGGGAGCAAACACTTCTGCGAGCTCAAATCCTATTCTGCCTGAATTCCCGTAGGTAGAACGCCCACCTGCAGCCGTTGTTACCAACAGCATCTCTTTTCCCTGCCACAACCCGGGTCCGACATTACCCCATACATCATTGAGATAGGCTTTCATCATCGGCGTAATGTTGAACCAATGCGTCGGGAACATAAAGACGATACGGTGGTGTTGGCGGGTCAGCTCGCGCTCTATGGACGCATCGATGGCACGCGTATCAAACCCGTAAAGCGTCTCCAGATTTCTGACGGTAACCCCATCAACGCTCTCCGCCGCCTGCTGCAACCCTTTGGTCATGACTGAGCGCTCAGGGTAAGGGTGCGACACGATGGCCAACGTCTTGATATCGGTTTTGTAGGGTTTCTCTGCCGCCTGTGTGGCGTTTGCTGTGAAAAAAGCAAGCGGAAGCATCAGACTCACTTTTAGAAGATGGCGTCGATTCATCATCCGAACCCTGTAGATGCAAATGGAAATATTTCAGACATTTTTATCAGCTGATTTTTAATGCGAGGTGACCAGATCTGGCCCGTCCACAGTTTGGGGGACGGGCCAGCGCAGGGAGATGGGAATCAGAGCTCCAGTGCGGACATGTCCATCACGTAACGATGGGAGATATCGCCTTTTTTCAACACGGCGTAGGCCTCGTTGATCTGATCCGGGCGGATCATTTCACACTCGGGATGAATGTTGTGCTCGGCGCAGAAGTCCAGGACTTCCTGAGTCTCCCGAATGCCACCGATCAGCGAGCCGGCGACGCGACGACGCCCCATGACCAGCGGTACGGTGAGCGGCTCGTTCAGCGGACCGATCTGACCGACGATAACCAGCGAGCCATCAATGTCGAGGAGCGGCGTGTAGATATTCAGGTCGTGCTTGACCGGTACGGTGTCGATGATCAGATCCATCGATGCCCCCGCGGCTGCCATAGCCTCGGCATCGGAGGACACCAGAATGCCCTTGGCACCGATGCTTTTGGCCTCCGCTTCCTTGCTATTGGAGCGGCTGAGTACCGTCACTTCCGCCCCCATGGCGACCGCCAGCTTGACGGCCATGTGGCCCAGACCACCCAGGCCAATGACGCCCACCCGGCTGCCCGCTTTTACGCCCCAGTTGCGCAGCGGCGAATAGGTGGTAATCCCCGCACACAGGATGGGGGCCGCGCGAGCCAGGTCGAGGGCGGCCGGAATGCTCAGCACAAACTCTTCGCGCACCACGATATGTTTGGAATAGCCGCCCTGGGTGATCTCGCCCGAGATACGATCCGGGAAGCCGTAGGTCGGGGTCATGCCGTTGCGGCAGAACTGCTCTTCACCGTGATCACACTGATCACAGGCCTGACAGCTATCCACCATGCAACCGACGCCGACTCTATCGCCAACTTTGTAGTTCGTCACCGCGGGACCGACGTCGATCACCTGGCCGACGATTTCGTGGCCGGGCACCAGCGGATAGGGTTGCGGCCCCCAGTCACCGTTAACAGTGTGCAGGTCCGAATGGCAAACGCCGCTGTAGAGAATTTCGATGGCGACATCGTTTGGACGCAGCGCACGACGCTCGAAGTGGTAAGGGGTCATATGCGCATCATTGGAATGGGCCGCATAACCGACGGTTTTCATAGGAGCTCCTCGATGAGTTGCGTTAATACCGAAAAGCGCGGGATCGGCCCCCACGCTTTCAAAAAAAGTGTACCCCCCGCCACCGGTTCCCCCCCTGCCCGATCCTGTGTACTGCTTGCCTGATTCTCCGCAATATTGATGCTTTAGGCAGAGGGTGTACGGGGCTGTTTAGGCGGGACACGGATCTAAGGCCTGCCACCCTCGTCCTGGGCGCGGATAATCTCAACCTGCAGCGGTCCTGATGCCTTCAGCGGCGCAATATCACCCTCGATACGTCCCAGCGGGACCAGCCCGGTCGAGTACCTGAAGGGTCGATAGAAAATGGCCAGATTGCCCCAGGGGGTGTAGAACGTAATATCGCCGATATCGGGCTTGAATCCCGCGGGCGCCCCCTCGGTTGAGAGCTTGCGAGGCAGGTCCGCGACTTTCTCGGTGGCGGCGTAATCCTTAAGGGTCAAGGTGAGCGGAAGCAGGTCTATAAAATCCTTTGCGGCCGGGGTGTCCAACAGCGTCGCCGTGAGCGTGGCGCCATCGAGCCGAAGATGAATTTTCATGGTGCTCTCCTCGTGAATGGAAACGGGTGTGGCGGCGGACGATGCCTGCTGAGGGCCCGGTGATACGGACGCTGCATGGGCATCCAGCGGCCAGAGCCCGCCGGCCAGCGCGAGTAGCAGCATGGCGCCCGACCCGGTCTGCGAGGAGCGGCGCTTCAGCGACGCTTTCCTCATTGCCCCTTTCCTCATTGGCCCTTGCCTCCCTGCCCTTGCCCCAGCCCGGCGCTGAGGGGACGGGGTATGGCGGACTCCCACCAGGCGGTGGACAGCGGCCACTGGTCATCCAGGGACAAAGGCTGCCCTATTTTTGGCGTCAACAGCTGATAGGTTGCGCCTTGGCTGGCGGCATGAATGCGCGCAAAGGGCTCGTTCCAAGCGTGCCGGGCGATGGAAAAGCGACCGACATGGGCCGGCAGCAAGGCCCTTGCCTGTAAAATGCCAGCGGCTTGCGCCGCCTGCTCCGGCGTCATATGAATAGCGGGCCAGCGGGGATCGTACTGCCCCATATCGAGCGCCACCAAGTCGAAGGGGGCAAAGCGCTGGGAAATTTCGGCGAAATGGGGCCCGAAGCCGGTATCGCCGCTGATCATGATGCGGCGCCGGTCAGACTCCAGCACAAAGCCCCCCAGAGCGTCTTGTTACGGGTCAATCCGCGCCCGGAGTAGTGCCGTGCAGGCACTAGGTGGACCCGTGATTCAGAGTTGATCCGCTGCTGCTCGAACCAATCCAGCTCGTGGATTTTTTCGGGCGCATAGCCCCAGTGCTGTAAATGCGCACCAACGCCCAGGGGCACGATCACTCGTCCACTTTCGGCATCAGCGTGCTGAGGGTAGCGTGATCCAGGTGATCCCAGTGATCGTGGGTAATCAGCAGTAGATCGACTTCGGGCATCTCCTCTGCGGTAAAGAGGCTCGTGCCCGGGAATGCCCGGGTCGAAAAGGAAACCGGTGCGGCATAATCGCTGAGCACCGGGTCGATAAGTATCCGTTTGCCGGCGAAGCGAAGAAAGTACGAAGAGTGGCCGAGCCAGATGATCCTGTCGCCGTCGCCGTTCAGCGCGCTCAGATCGCTGTCGACACGGGGCAACGGTTGCGCCGGCCGCCGGTTTTCGCCGGGATCCAGCAGGTTGCCTACCACGACGGACAATGTGCTGACGCCTTCCACAAGAACCGGCGTATCCACCGTGTTATGAAAGACACCATCGGCATAGTGCGGTGAGCGCACGATCCGTTCCAGGCGTTCCCCTTTGGGATGAGCGCCGAACTTCGGGTGTTGTATATAAGCACACGCCCCCAGCAACAACAGTGCAAGCCCGCCCAAAGACACCGAAACCGCTTTAACCATCAACGTCGTCTTCCCCCTTGATCAAGGGTGGGTGCCACCCCACCCCCGTTTCAGTGATGCGTGTTTATTCAAAACGCCGCATCAAAGGCCTGTTCGGCGCGCTGTCCCTCTTGGGTGCCGACCACCGCGCTCAGCACGTTCGCCACATCCTGAAGCTGCGCCTGGGTGAGTCCAACGTTGGCGGCGATGGTCATGTGCGCCTTGAGCTGCGGTGCCACCCCTTCCACACTCGACAGAGCCCCGAGGGTGGCGAGCTCGCGGCTCTCGTGATCCAGGATGTCGCGCCCGAAGAGATCACCGAACAGGTGACGCTGGAGAGAGGTATTCACCCCCGGTGCGAAGTCGGACAACGGACCGGTGACCGGACGCCCCACGATCTTGGTCTGGGCTGCCTTGCCGGCTTCGACACTGGTCGGCGCGACCTCCAGGGGCGCCGCCGGGCCCATTTCGTCTTCGATGCCGGCGGCCTTACGCGCCTCCATCAACGTCATAAAGGTGGCCAGGCCATTCAGGGCACGGGGAAATCCAACATACGCATAGAGATGAATCTGGATCTCCTTGATTTCGTTGACGGTCAACCCAGCCTCCAGCCCTTGCTCGATTGCACGCTCAAGACGCCTCAGGTCACCGCTGGCCGTAAAGGCCGCGATGGGGATGATCCACTGCTTCTCGGCGGCCAGCACATCGGATTCCGGCATGGTTTTTTCAACCTTGGAAGCGGCGGCTTGATACTGCGTATCGGTGACCTTCTCCTTCCAGATGACGTTCTTGCCGTCACGACTGCCGGTGATGACCAAGTGCGTCATGGCAGCATCGGGGGTGGCGCCGTGCCAGTGATCGATATCGGGCGGACACCAGACCGCATCACCCTCGTGCGCGGCAATCACCTTGCCGTCCCGGGTGCCGGTCAGCGCGGTGCCCGTCGGTCACCACGATGTGCTGCCCCGCCGGGTGCAGGTGCCAGGCCGAACGGGCGCCAGCCTGAAAGGTCACATACGCGCCGGAGAAGTCGGCGGTCGCATTGGTGGGAAACAGCATGCGGACGTCGACCTTCCCGGTAAAGTAATCCTCGGGCCCCTCAAAGGTCTTTTGGGACGCATAAGGATAGTGGGCCTGCGCCACATGGGAGTCGGCTTGGGCCGGGCCCATAACCGCCCCCCCCCACTCAGCGTCATCAAGAGCCGGCTAAAAAACGTTCGGTTTTTGTTCATCACGGTTGCTTCTCCATCGTTGCCCTGCAGCCCTATAAGGGGTACGCCTACCGGCCGCCAAATGTTTTACGACCGTTACTCTAGCCCCCCGGCGAAAAGCTGGCGTAGAACGATACTTCGCCATTCTTGCCTAATCGTTCAGCTGCCGGCGATCAGCCCTAGCGCGATCCCCGCGAGCAAACGGACTTAGCACGAAAATACGCATTGTTTGCCTATTTCTATCCGGTCAAGGAGTGGTCGATTGTAGAGATGAGCAGAGAGGTGCTAACGTCAAACCGATCGCTTAAATCTCGATGCAGCGGCCCTGCGGGCCGGAGGATGCCCACCATGCGCGCGCAAAGCCCGACGGACAATGCTCTTCACGCTGACAAGCTGGCAGACCAAATTGCCCAATGGACCCAGAACAGAAATCGATTCGACACCCCCATTCAAGGGCTTTCACTGCATCGCTGGAATCACCCCACCGAGCCGGAAAGCTACATGCTGGCCCCCAGTATTTGCCTGATTGGTCAGGGTAAGAAACGACTATTTCTCGGCGAGCAGGCGTACGTCTACGATTCGCAGAAGTTCCTGATCACCTCGGTGGACCTTCCGGTGGTGGCGCAGATTATCGAAGCCTCACCGGACAGCCCCTATCTCGGCCTGACCATGGCGCTGGACTTTCGCGTCATCACACAACTGATGGTCGATCAGGAGATTGCCCCTTCCCATCAAAACGCGAATAAGCCCGGCGTGGCGGTGAGCCAGTTACAGCCCTCTTTGTCCGATGCCTTTTACCGTCTGCTTGACCTGCTGAACCACCCCGAAGATACGGCGGCACTGGCCCCGTTGATCCAACAAGAGATCTTCTACCGACTGCTGGTCGGCGAACAGGGGCCTCGTTTGCGACAAATCGTATCGGCAGGCAACCAGGGGTACCGGATCGCCCGGGCGATCGATTGGCTGAAAACGAATTTCAACAAGCCGGTCAAGGTGGAGGAACTGGCCGACCGCGAGGGCTTGAGCCTATCGGCCTTTCACAACCACTTTCGCTCAACCACAGCCATGAGTCCGCTGCAATTTCAGAAGCGAATGCGTTTGAACGAAGCTCGACGCTTGATGCTCACTGAGCATATCGACGCCTCCAAAGCGGCCTTCGAGGTGGGCTACGAGAGCCCCTCCCAGTTCAGCCGGGAGTACAGCCGCCTCTTCGGCGCACCACCGAAACGGGACATCAGCAAGCTGAGCCAACTGAGTTCCGCCTAACATGGCCACTCCCATGGATAGGAAAACTTCAGATAGCCAAGCGACCTTTCTCGAAGCAGAGCGTAGCGGCATCAAGCTCGCGATCAAGGGGCGGTTGATTGCAATTGCGGCGCTGGGTACCTGGTATCTCTTCACCCGAAGCGATCGCGTGGCGGAGGTGGCGTTTGCGGCTGGCCTCCTGGCCCTCCTTGGGGGACTACACTACGCTCTGGTGCAATCCCGCCACGACCGACCCTGGATTAAGTATGCCTTTGTCACGGTCGACATCCTTTTACTGACCGCCGCCATTCTTTTAACGCCCGAGGCAGCCGCTCTGGGGCTGCCCAAGATCATCGTCTTTCACTACGACGTTTTCCCCCTGTACTTCGTGATTCTGGCTGTGGCCGCCTTCAGCTTCTCGCCCGGACTGGTGGTGTGGGCAGGGATAGGAGGCGCGCTCGCCTGGTTGGCTGCGTTTGGCTGGGTAGCGAATAACATGGATGTGCGCCTGGAGTGGACCGATGTGCCGCGAACCGAGTCGGCACAGGCCTACCTAGAGGTGATGCTCAGCCCCCATTTTGCCGGTACCGGAAGCCGGCTGCAGGAGAGTCTGATCCTGGTCACTGTGGCAGTGCTGCTGGCCATTGTGATGCAGCGGGCGAGGCGCACGGTCCATCGTCACCTCGAGGCGGATGCGAGGAACCGGCTGATCACCGATGTTTTCGGACGCTACGTGCCCTCGGCGGTAGCGGACTTGGTGATTTCCGATCATGGCTCGCTCGCGCCTACCGAGCGCGTCGCGACCGTCTTGTTCATTGATATTGCAGGCTTTACCCGACTAACCGAACGCCTGGGGCCGGCGCGGGTAGTCGAAGTCTTGAATGCCTACTTCGATGCCGTAGCGCGAATTATTGCCGCCCACCACGGCGTGGTAACCCAGTTTCAAGGTGATGCGGTATTGGCTACCTTTAATGTCCCCCTCACAGATGATCAACATGCCCACAAGGCTGTCTCCTGCGCGCAGGCGATAATCAGTGCCGTGCATAACCAGCGCTTTGGTGGCGAGTCACTGAGCGTCCGTATCGGGGTCACGACGGGGCCACTGATCGCCGGCAATGTGGGAGGCGGCGGGCGCCAAAGCTATACCGTCCACGGTAATACCGTGAACATGGCTGCGCGCCTTGAAGCAATGAACAAGGAGCTTGGTACATCCCTTCTGGTGTCCGAAAGTACCGCCAAGGCGATCGGTACGGAGCGCCTTAAAATGATCGCGACAGCGGAAATTCGAGGCCTTAAGGGGCGGCGCCCTGTGTATACGTTACTTCCCAATTAGCGACTTCCGGCTGGCGAGAGCAGCGCAATGACGGGCGACATCGACCTTTTTTTGGAATAGCTAGCCATGACCGCTACGTGCCCTGAAGCGACGAAACCACATCGAAGATTTATGTCTGCTCTATGGAATGGAACTGGATTCGTGAGAAGCACAGTCGGCCCTAACTCGATTTCAGTGAAGGGCGCATAAGCGGAAACCACAGCGCCCATCAGATCTTGATCGCCATGACTGGGATAGGACCATCCCCAGTTTTTACCCGTTCAAAAAAATTCCCCAAAATTTTTGGAAAACGTTTTGGCGGCATGGAAAAGCGGGCCTTTCGATGACGGTGGTTACCAATACTCTCGGTCTAGCCCCCAACGTTATGGCGGCGCCCAGGGTGTCTAGCGGATCGATGAGAAACCGGTTGGTTTTGGAAAAGGGAACCTATTTCGACGGGGGGGCAGCCAAGCGACAGGCCCGACCCGACCGCTAAATTTAGATCCAAAAATCGGGGCTACAAAGACAAAAGCGGGATGCCTTCTTGGTGACATATCGCTGACACGCCCAAAAACAAAAAGCCCCAAGCTTTCGCAAGGGGCTTCAAGTCGCTGAATTAACAGCTAAATTTGGTAGGACTAGGCAGATTCGAACTGCCGACCTCTACCATGTCAAGATTCCATTTCTAAGTTACAGTAACTTACTTAACCAACCCGAAAGTGGCTGTACTATACAAATCAAACAGTTAACTTGTGATCCCAATGCGTATATTATTGCATCTACATGATTTTATGGGCATTTTGGTCTCAGCGAAAGAGACCTTTACACAGCTAATCAGCACCCAAACCGTGGACATCTACAACTGCAAAAATTTTCAGATCTCATAGAAAAATTTTCAACCGCCGTAGTAAAAATTTCAAACTCAAATCCATATGAGTATCACTGCACTGAATAAAAAGCAGCACACTCATTCATGTGCAAAATGTAACCTTATGGATAATCCCACGCCACAGCCACTCACTGCTACGGAATTATGATCGAATTCGCTCCCAACATCGCCAAAGTAGCCAGCTCGAAAAAGCCGCATTTAATCCGACCAGAATGGGCAAGCAATCTACTAAACCTCTTGATTTATCACCGAATACACTGGTAATCGATAGAGTAATTCCCCGATTACCGCCAGTAAATTTTCGTCAAGGCTTAATTTAATCGCTGTTTTCTTCTTGCTAAGAAGCGGTAATCCCTGCCATAAAACTGTCATTAAAGCCGGAAAATCATTAGCACCAGGCCAACCTAACCTAGCGTTACTTGTGGTAGTAGATCTAAAGACTGCGTGGGTAAACCGCACAAACCCTCTACCATTACTTGGTCGATGCGCCTATTCAGCCATTCACTCACCTTGAGACGGTCACCCCTATCAGGGAAGAGTCGGATTCAGAAAGCAGTCATGCAGTTCAACCCAGCCTACGACTGGAACTGCGACAAAGCGGCCCTTAGGAAGCGACAAAGCTAGACATACCTTATGGATGCCATCCTTCACTGTGAAGACTCTGATAAAACCAACTATGGCCGTAGTCACCGCATACTGTAGGTATGACCAGCAGTCACATGCTACGCCGTCACGAAGTTTTCCCGCGCCCTGGCAACCACACCAGCAGAGAGAGACCCACCACTGCGGAAACAACAGAGGCGAGGAAAATCCCCAGCTTAGCGCCGTCAATCAAGCTTTCGCTGAAAGCGATATTCGCAATAAACAACGCCATGGTGAAGCCGATTCCGGCTAGAAAGCTGCCGCCGGTTAGAAGCCGCCAATTGAGTTCCGGGGGGAATATGGCGATGTGTAGGCGCACGGCCAGCCAGGTGAAAAACAGAATACCCAAGGGCTTTCCCAGCACGAAGCCCATGAATATTGCTAGGGTAATCGAGCTATCGATACCACCGAACGTGAGTGGCAAGCCTGCGTTAGCAAATGCGAACAGCGGCATGATGACAAAGGCCACCCAAGGGTGCAGCATGATCTCCAGACGCTCCACAGGGGACAGAACTTCCCGCGCTGCCACTTCGGCCATCTGCAATGTGTGCCGATCCTTGGTATCTCGACTGCTTTCGTCACTGGCCGGATGCGCAATGACCTGACCCAATATGGAATACAGTCGCTCATCACTTACCCAGCGGCGCGCGGGCGTCATCAAACCGAGAATGACGCCGGTGATGGTGGAGTGGACACCGGAAGCATCCACGGCCAGCCAGATGAATACACCAACCATCAGGTAAAGCGGAAAGCTGCGAAAGCCTAGCGCGGAAATGGCACGCGTAATCACCAGCCCCAGCGCCGCCAACACCAGCGGCCACCAGGCGAGATGGCTGCTGTAGCCAATCGCGACGACCAGTATGGCGCCGATATCGTCAACAATCGCCAATGACAGCATAAACACCCGCAGACTTTGGGGCATGCGTGGCCCAAGCAGTGCCAGGCAACCGATAACAAACGCCGTATCAGTGGCCATGACGGTGCCCCACCCCGGCTGACCGGCCTGCCCTGCTTGCAGGGTCAGGTAGATGGCGGCGGGAACGATCATACCGCCAAGGGCGGCGGCTATGGATAATGCGGCCTTGCGTGGCTCGTTTAACTCGCCGAGAACCAGCTCGCGCTTGAGCTCCAACGCGACAAGAAAGAAAAACAGCGTCATCAGGCCATCGTTAAGCCACTCACGCAGCGATCGGCCAAATTCAAACGCCCCGATCTGAAGTCCCACCCACGTCTCCCAGACATGTTCGAACGCATCAGCCCACGGCGAGTTCGATAAAACGAGTGCAGCAACTGTAAACAATAATAGGATCGCCCCACTGGCGGACTCGATGTGTAAAAAGCGCACAAATAGACTCGCCAGCCGGTCAACAATCTCCTTTGGCAACCCGATGGGTTTTAGCGTTTTTTGCTGATCTGGCATCATAAAAATCATCCTGACAGTCGAACGCTATAAGCGATCAACTCTACCGGATCCTGTTACAGGCCCTGAGGAAGCATGGCGGGAGGCCCCTCAACAACCTTGTGAGGCTTAACGTTCTGGCCTTCCGCCGGCAGCGAATCCCGAGCGTCTCACAGCGCTCGATCGGGGCAACACGAACACTGGCGGATGGCCGCTTTGACGATCGGAACCAGGGGGGCCGCAACGCTGAAGGTGCGTATCCCGCACGCGAGCAGCTTGGCCACGTGTTCAGGTCTTCCCGCCAGCTCACCGCACACGGACAGCGGCATCTGGGGTACATCATCGTGAACCAGACGCAGCAAGCGGAAGATCACGGCCGCACTATCGTTGAAATAGCGTTCCACCGCCGCATTATCACGATCGGCAGCAAAGGTGTACTGGGTCAGGTCGTTGGTGCCGAAACTCAGAAAATCTGCGTGCTCGGCGATCGCCCGCGCCGACAGCGCGGCTGCGGGGGTTTCGATCATGGCGCCGATCTTGGGAACGGCCGTCTGCGGCTCCGGCCAGAGCTGCCGCAGCACCTCTGTTACCGCGGCCATATCCTCGGGCAGTGCTACCATCGGCACCAAGATCCGCACATCGAAATCGCGGGACAGCGCCATCACCGCTCGCAGCTGAGTTCTGAGCAGCTCCGGGTACTCGCGCAGCAAGCGAATGCCCCTGCGCCCCAGGGCGGGATTGGATTCGGCAAAGAACGCCAGAAACGGCAAGGGTTTGTCGGCCCCTACATCCAACAGCCGCACACACACCGGGAGGCCCTTGGCTGCCGCCAACACCTGGGTCATCTCATCGACCAGCTCGGTGGTAGTGGGCGGAGTCATGCGGCCCAGGTAAGCCTGTTCCATACGGTATAGGCCCACGCCTTCCGCACCGTTAACGATCGCCAGTTGGGTATCACTGCTACTCCCCACATTAGCGACCACCGAGACGGTTACGCCATCTCGGGTGACGGCCGGTCGGCGGGCATTTTCTCGCGCTACGCGATAGGCCCGCGCTTTTTCTTCGGTGAGGCGATGGAAAGCGATCTGCTGCGTGCGCTTTGGCCGAACCGTAACAGTCCCCGCATCCGCATCCAACAGCGCCAGAGTAGCATCGGGTACGCGGCCCATCAGATCGGGGATGCCTGATATGCAGGGCAGGCCAAGCTGGCGAACAAACAGGGCCGCGTGGGAACCGCTGCTGCCGTGTTCGAGCAGTACGCCGGCAATGGCACAATGGGCGAGAAAAACGCTATCCGTGGGTAGCAGTCTCGATGCGACCAGGACGCAACCTGGGGGAATCTGATCGAGTGGGTGAACGGTAACCCCGGCGAGGGCATTGTGCAGGCGTATCGAGATATCGCGCATATCTTCGCCTTTTTCCCGGGCGATCTGCGACTCCAGCGCCAGAAATCGTCTTTCCCAGCGCAGAAAAACCGCCTTCACCGCGCTGCCGGCGCTGACCAGATTGTCGGCGACCTCTCTCCTCAGTTCCTGCTGCAGCGAGGGGTCATTGAGCATCAGTCGGTGCGACCCGAACACCTCGGAGAGGCGCGAATCGATCTCTTTTTTCACCCGTGTCGCCAGCACCACTAGATCATCCGATATGCTGGCGGTGGCGCAATCAAGACGGACCAGTTCCTGCTCGACCTGACTGTGCTCAATGTCCACGGGCGTATCGATCGGCCCCAGCAGATCCCGAAGGACGTGGGTAAGCCCCTGCGCCAAGCCCGGCGAGATCGGGGTGCCCCGGAGGATCAACGATGGGTCATGATGTTGCATAAGCTACCTACTGTACGAAATCGGGGGGATGAGGTTACGTTAGGGCCCCAGGTCGCAGCCTTAAACCCTCAGCCATTGGTCACCGCCTTGGCGATGGAGGGTGTGATCAGTTCCCGTAACCGGCAGTGCAGAATGCCACCGTGGTGGAAGAAACGCAGTTCATCCTGGGTATCGATCCGGCAGCAGGTGTTGAGCATCCAGGGATCACCGCGCTCGGGCTGAACCTGCACGCTGACCCCGCTACCTGGGGCCAGTTCCGCCAGGCCGGCGATGCTGATGCACTCGTCACCGGTCAGTTTCAGCGCGTCGGGAGCGCTCCCCGGTTCCAGCTGCAGGGGCAGAATCCCCATGCCGATCAGATTGGAGCGGTGGATCCGCTCAAAGCTCTCGGCTATCACGGCACGCACACCGAGCAGACTTGGCCCCTTGGCGGCCCAGTCACGGGAGGAGCCGGTGCCGTATTCCGCCCCGGCGAATACCACCAGCGGGATGCCCAGCTGCTGAAAATGCCGGGCGGCGGCGAAGATGCTGACCACCTCCTGCGAGGGCACCAGCCGCGTTACCCCGCCGCGGTGCTGCGGCGTCATCCGGTTCTGCAGCCTCGGATTGGCGAAAGTACCGCGCATCATTACTTCGTGATTTCCTCGGCGACTGCCGTAGGAGTTGAATGCCGCCGGTTCGATCCCGCGACTTTGCAGGTAAGCGCCGGCTGGGCTGTCCTCGGCGATACTGCCGGCCGGGGAGATATGGTCGGTGGTGACGCTGTCACCGAGCAGTGCCAGGATCCGCGCCTCGACGACATCCTCGACGGCGGACGGCGTCGGTTGCAGGCCGTCAAAATAGCTGGGATGGCGCACGTAGGTACTGGTGCTGTCCCAGGGATAGCGCTGGCTGTCGCTGACCGTCAGTTGCTGCCAGTGGCGGGTGCCGGTGAAGACATCGGCGTAGCGCTGCTGAAACTGCGCCTGGTGGACATGGGCGGCGACGGTGGCGGTGATCTCCTCGACGTCCGGCCACAGCTCGCGCAGGTACACCGGCTGTCCGTTGGAATCCTGGCCTAGTGGATCGGTGGAAAGGTCCAGATCGACCCGTCCGGCCAGCGCATAAGCTACCACCAGCGGGGGGGAGCAGAGAAAACTGGCGGTTACCTGGGGATGGATCCGCCCTTCGAAGTTGCGGTTGCCCGACAGCACCGCACACACGCTGAGCCGTTGCTGGCTAATGGTGCCGGCGATGGCGGGGTCGAGGGGGCCTGAGTTGCCGATACAGGTGGTACAGCCGTAGCCCACCAGGTTGAAGCCGAGCTGGTCCAGCTCCGTCTGCAGGCCGGCCGCCTGCAGGTAGTCAGTCACCACCTTGGACCCTGGGGCGAGGGAGGTCTTGACCCAAGGCGCGACCTGCAGGCCGCGCCGGCGGGCGTTGCGCGCTAGCAACCCGGCGGCCACCATCACCGAGGGGTTGGAGGTGTTGGTGCAGCTGGTGATCGCGGCAATGACCACCGCCCCCTCCTGCAGGGTAAAGGGCTTACCGAGGACGGCATGGGTGCGCGGTGGATCGTCAGCCGCGAGCCCCAGCGCCTGACCCTGTGCTTTTCCTTGAGACTGGACAAACTGCCGGAAGGCGGCGGCGACATCGGGCAGCGCGACCCGATCCTGAGGGCGGCGCGGTCCGGCGACGCAGGGGGTGATAGCGGCGAGATCCAGCGGCAGCGTCACGCTGTAGGTCGCGGGCGGCAACGTATCATCGTGCCAAAGCCCCTGGGCGCGGGCGTAGGCTTCCACCAGGGCGACCTGCTGCGAGTCACGCCCGGTCAGAGTCAGGTAGCGCAGGGTTTCGGCGTCGATGGGGAAGAGACCGCAGGTGGCACCATATTCCGGCGCCATGTTGGCGATGGTGGCGCGATCGGGCAGGCTCAGAGCGCCCAGTCCGCTGCCGAAAAATTCGACGAAGCAGCCGACCACGCCCTGCTGCCGCAGCAGCTCGGTGACCCGCAGCACCAGGTCGGTGGCGGTGCTGCCCGGCGGCAGCCGACCACTCAGTTCGACCCCGACCACCCGCGGCAGTTGCAGGCTGAGCGGTTGGCCGAGCATGGCCGCCTCGGCCTCGATGCCGCCCACGCCCCAGCCGAGGATGCCGAGCCCGTTGATCATGGTGGTATGGCTGTCCATCCCCACTAAAGTGTCGGGGTAGGCCAGCTGCGTTCCATTCTCCAGCGCCTGCGTCCACACCACCCGCCCGAGGTACTCCAGGTTGACCTGGTGGCAGATGCCGGTGCCGGGAGGCACCACACGGACGTTATCGAATGCCGCCTGCCCCCAGCGCAGAAAGGTATAGCGCTCGCGGTTGCGTTGCATCTCCTGATGAACGTTCACTTCAAAGGCGTCCTCGTCGCCAGCACGATCCACGGTGACCGAGTGGTCGATCACCAGGTCCACCGGAATCTGCGGGCTGATTCGCCCAAGATCGCCGCCGGCCTCGGCCATGGCGTCGCGCATCGCCGCCAGGTCCACCAGCGCCGGCACCCCGGTAAAATCCTGCATCAAGATGCGCGCCGGCATAAAGCCGATCTCCTGGGTCGACTCGCCCTGTCTCAGCCAGTCGGCCAGCGCCTCGATCGGAGCCCGGGTTGTCTGCCCTGACTCACCATAGCGCAACAGGTTTTCTAGCACGATCTTCAAGGCAAAGGGCAGCCGTGATAGGTCGCCGCATTCGGCATAGGCGGCGTAGGCGGCGTAGGCGGCGGGCAACGCATAGTAGTGGTAGGTCTCGTTCCCAACCTGCAGGGTGCGTTGAAACGGGCTGATTGGATGTGGTGTTGCGCTCATGGTAACCCCCGCGGAGTGATCCAGATGCTGGCGTGAAGGTTCGGTTGCCGGCTAGACTGCGGCGGCCCTGTCGGCGCCTGTGCGTTTAGGGTAGTTCATGGATGGCCGCTCTCCGCCGGCGCGATGCCCTTGAGGTACTTGAACAGCTCGCTGTCAGTGGAAAGCACCAGAGTGGTATTTTGTCCGATCACCGCCTGGTAGGCCTGCAGGCTGCGGGTGAACTCGTAGAAGGCCACGGATTCGGGGCTCTGGTTGTAGGCGCGGGCGTAGATTTCGGAGGCCTTGGCGTCAGCCAGGCCGCGGATCTCCTCCACCTGGCGGTAGGCTTCGGACTGGATCTTGTTCAGATCCCGAACCCGGTCACCGCGGATGCGCGCCGCCTCGCCGTTGCCCTCAGAGAGAAAACGCTCGGCGATCTGGCGCCGCTCGCTGATCATCCGGTCGTAAATCTTGGGGCGCACACTTTCGTTGTAATTGATCCGCTTGAAGCGAATATCAAGCAGCTCGATACCGAACACCCGCACCTTGTCGGCAGCTGCCATGAATATTTCACTTTCCACCTGTTTACGGCCCTTCTGTATCGAGACCCAGGCACCGGTATCCTGCGCGCGCTCCCCTGCGCTTAGCAACGCATCGCGCAGTGGCACCCGATCCTTGGTGGTGCGGATGATCTCGATCAGCTCGTGTTTAGCCACCGCGTTGCGGGTCTCGCTGCCGAGGATGTCATCCAGTCGAGACTGGGCGCTGCGTTCGTCGCGCAGGCGCAGGAAGTACTGCAGCGGATCGGTGATGCGCCAACGGGCAAAGAGATCCACGGAGATATACAACTTGTCTTTGGTGGGCATGTCCGAGGGATTGCCGTCCCATTCCAGCACCCGCTTGTCGATGGCGTTGACCTCCTGAATAAACGGTAGCTTTAGCTTCAGACCGGCCTCGGTGACGGGCTCCCCCACCGGCTTGCCGAACTGGGTAATGATCACCTGCTCGACTTCGCTGACGGTATAGACGGAGCTGTACAGCAGGTATCCGGCCAGAGCCGTCAGCAGCAGGATCGTGGTTGATGTTATCCGCTTCATGGCCGACCTCCCCCGATTGCTCCCGGCTGAGTAGTTCCCAGATTGAGCAGCGGCAAAATACTGCCTGCCTGCTGGTCGACAATGACCTTAGCCTGAATGTCGGGCAGCACCGCCTGCAAGGTCTCGATATAGATCCGTCTGCGGGTCACTTCCGGCGCCTTACGGTATTCGGCCAGCAGCGCGCTGAAGCGCGCCGCATCGCCTTCAGCCTCGTTGATCCGCTTGAGACGGTAGCCGTCGGCCTCGCGGATTCGTTGATCCTTCTCGCCTTGGGCCAGGGGAATCACCTTGTTGTAGTCACGCCGCGCCTCGTTGATCAGTTTCTCCTTCTCCTGCTGCGCCTGATTGACCTCGTTAAATGAATCCTGCACCGGCTGCGGCGGGTTGATGTTTTTCAGTTGCACCTGGTCGATGCTGATCCCCATCACATATTTTCTTGAGAGCCGCTGCATCTTGTCCAGGGCTTCGATCTCGATCTCCTGGCGCCCTACGGTGATCACCTCGTCGACGGTTCGATCGCCCACCACTTCACGCATCACTGATTCGGCCACGTAGCGCAGGGTTTCGGCGGGCTCGCGCACCTCGAACAGAAACCTAACCGGATCGGCGATGCGGTACTGCACCACCCACTCCACCAGCGCGGCGTTGAGGTCGCCGGTAACCATCTGGGTTTCACGTTTTTGATCGCGTACTCGGGGAGTCTGGTAGGGATCGGTGGCGCCGGGCGTGGCAAAGCCAAACTCCTGCTTCAACTGCCGTTTGACCGGGACGATGGTGGCGACATCCATTCCCAGCGGCAGTTTGAAATGCAGCCCCGGCGGCACCTCGTAGAGATATTTGCCGAAGCGCTGCACCACCGCCACTGAGTCGCTCGGCACCGTATAGTAGGCGGTCCATAGACCCAGGCCGGCACCCGCCAACACTGCAAATAAAACGATGCCCGTTCGACTACTTCCTGGGCGGACACATTGGCAGCGAACCAACCAATCACCGAGCAGGCGATCCAAGTCAAACGCGGAGCGCTTGCCCCCGTTCCAAGGATCTTGCTGATCGCTATTGTTGTTTTGAGCTGACATCCTGGATCCCTCGCCCTACCCCCGCATGGCCCGCGTTGCGACCGCCTCGCCATGGAACGGCGCTGCGTCATAACCTAAAGGGGTTTACGTCGTGATAGAACGATGATACTCAGCTTCCAGAGGCGGGTCGGTGCGTTAGCAAACAAACGGTGAAGGTGCGACGTCCGGTATTGGAGCGTCATCGGCGAAGCGACGGCGTCTCGTCCACACGCTGCTTCGGCTGACATTCGGCGCCCGTTGCGCATACCGCTAGCAACAAGCCGTCATGTCACATTCTGGCCGGCCGTCGATAGTTCCTAGCGGCAGCCGGCAGTCCAATCGCTTACTGTGCGAGGCCGACCCAAACAGGGCTAATGATGCGACTTATCTTTGGGCGCCTCTTTTTTGCTCAGCGGCCGCGGGGTTTGCTCCTGGTGGGCGGCCTCCTGCTCGGGGCTCAGGTTGCCTTTTCTGGTCCGTCGGCCTTTGTGAGAGAAAACCGGAGCGTGTTCGGTTGCTCTGGAAACGGGTTGCGGTTCGCGTGGTTTGTTCATAAAAACCTCTGAGAAAACCTGCCATGCGCCGAATTGCTCACCGCAGGAGTAATCACCATGGCAGTAATCCACGACGGTATCGGTACGCTACCGCACCCTTATTTTTATTAACCATCAAATCAATGCGTTTTTTTTCGAGCGACGCAGCGATGCTCGGTGGGAATAAGCCCATCAACCGCTGGCGTACCGGCAAACGCAGCGCTATGACTCGTCAGTGGGTCGGGATAAATCGTGGTGCGTATCCAATCGACTAGTCGATTGGAACAACGGAATGCGGCGTCAGGTCCACCAGAGCGAATAATTTCATGCGTCCCTCACGGTCGACGGCGGGTAGATCACGGATCTCGACCAGAACCTCCCGCGACAAGCCGTCACCACCGGCCAGCGTTCACGGATCACGATGCTGGATGCTGACGGTCAGCAGCGCACCGAACCCCATCACCGCCAACACGGCGCCCACCAGGTGACTGATGCTGTTGAATTTCTCTCCATGGTACATGGTACAGATGACCTGCCAATGGCGCCGTAACCTCATCGGTCCAGTAATATTAACCCGGCGGATTAATAGATTGACTCAGGGATGAGTCAACATTGGCCGCAAGGCCAATGCGAGCCTCTGAAAAGCCAGCAACTTCGCGCAGTTGCGCCAGCTTTGAGGGGGCGACGGACAAATAGGCAAGGAGGCTATTTGTCCGCCAGATTAATCATAGAACGCGACGGGTGGCTCCCGATTAGCGCGGTTCACGTTCCCGCTTTGCGGACTACCCCAGCAGACGCCCCTTCCGTGGACTGCTCGTTCAACCTCATGTGCGCTTGCGCACAGACCGCCGCCACCTGTGGCCGCATTATTCCGAGAGCAAGCGCAGGGCCGGAGTCGATTGGGCGCAAGTGGGCGCGCAACTTACCCCCTTGTCCTTGTCGCTCCGCGGCAGCGGAGGGCAGGCGCGGAGGGAGGAGGATATGTGGTTACGTACCCGTTGCGATCTAACCTTCGACCTTGAGGTCGAGACCCCGTTCATCCTGATGTTGCGGCCGCGCAGTGGGGCTAATCAATGGGTGATGCGCGAAGAATACCAGGTCGAACCGCAGGTACCGGTATTCGAGTTTACCGACAGCTACGGCAACCTGTGTCAGCGGCTGGTCGCTCCGCCGGGACATTTCTCGGTCCGCACCGTCGCCGACATGCGGGTCGCCGATGAGGTTGACCGGGCGCCCGGTGCCCCCTTCATAAAGGTGCAGTACCTGCCGGATGGGGCGCTCTGTTATCTGCTGCCGAGTCGCTACTGCGAGTCCGACCACTTCAATGAGATGGCCACCGAAATCAGCGCCGGGCAGCGCTTAGGCTACGATCAGGTAGCGGCGATTGAGAGCTGGTTACGCACGGCCTATCGCTATGAGCCTGGCAGCACCTGCGCCACCCTGTCGGCGGTGGAGGTGAACGCCAGACCGGTTGCCATCTGTCGCGATCTGGCCCACCTGGGCATCGCCCTGTGCCGCGCCCTCAGTATTCCGGCGCGGATGGTGGTGGGGTATTTGTATCGCCTGGAGCCGATGGATTTGCACGCTTGGTTCGAGGCCTATGTGGGCGGCCGTTGGTATACCTTCGACGCCACCCAAGCTGAATTGCATGGAGGCTATGTGGCCCTTGGCTACGGGCGGGATGCTGCCGATGTCGCGGTGTTCAACCAATTCGGCGCCCTCCCCATTACCACCCAGCAGCGGGTACAGGTCGAGCACCTAGGCGACTGACCGGCCAGTGAGGGTCAGGCGCAATCCCATCCATTTCACGAGGATCGCCAGCTTGCTATTCAATATTCAACATCACACTCGCTACGACTACTCGCAGCCGGTGCGGCTGAACCCGCAGCAGTTGCGCTTTCACCCACGCGGCGACGGTTCGCAACGGGTCATCGCGCATCACCTCTCGATCAGCCCTCCTCCACAAGGGCAGAACGAATACCTCGACCTAGAGGGCAATCGCGTCACCCAGGTATGGTTTGAAGGTGAGACCCAGCATCTGGAAATCAGGCTTGAGATGCAGGTGGAGACCTTGCGTAAGAATGCGTTCGACTTTATGTTGGCGCCGCAATCAATGAGCCTACCGATCAACCACGAGCAGGATTCGATTTGCGCCCGGGCTTATCTGGATCGTAGCCAAGCAGATGACGCAGTCACAGCTTTTGCGGCTGAACTCAGCTTGGCAGTCGAGCGAGATACCCTACGTTTTCTCGATCGCCTCAGTCGGCAGCTGTACGAGCAATTCACCCAAGTTCATCGACACTCCGGCGCGCCGCAGACTCCGGCGATCACCCTGCAGAGTCGCAGCGGTGCCTGCCGCGACCTGGCGGTGCTGTTTGTCGACTGCTGTCGGGCCGAGGGTATCGCGGCGCGTTTTGCCAGCGGCTATCAGCAGGGCAATTTGCAGAGCGACCAGCGTGATCTGCACGCCTGGCCGGAGGTGTATCTGCCCGGTGCCGGCTGGCGCGGCTACGACCCGACCCAAGGACACGCGGTCGCCGATACCCATGTGACCATCGCGGCGGCGGCACAGGCGCGCGATACCCTGCCGGTGATCGGGGTATTCGTCGGCGATGGGGCGAGCAGCGCGCTCGATTTCACCGTGCGCATCGATGTGTCCGCCCCCTGAATGATGCGACTTTGGCAGGCCGTAGCGACCTATGTAACTTGCCGGATAACCAATTCGGAACTGTACTTACCCGAAAACCCGCCTCGTTGTGCCTTGGCGCTGTTTATCGTGACTCAGGGATCAATCATATCTATCTCGCCGCAACAGAACCGTTTGCTAATGTCTCTGCCCGCCGAGGTTCAGCAGCGGCTGTTTCCCCATCTCAAACCGGTCGCGCTACCACTCGGCAAAGTTCTGTACGAATCGGGACAGGTTCAGCATCAAGTCTTTTTCCCCACCGACGCCATCATCTCGTTACTGAACGTGATGGAAAACGGCGCCTCGGCCGAGATTGCGGTGGTGGGTAACGAGGGCGTGGTCGGCGTGAGCTTGTTTATGGGCGGTGCCAGCACCCCCAGCCGCGCCCTGGTGCAAAGTGCGGGATCCGGGCTGCAGCTCTCGGCGTCACGTCTCAAGGATGAGTTTGATCGCCATGGGGAACTGTTGATGCTGCTGCTGCGCTACACCCAGTCACTGATCACTCAGATGGCCCAGACCGCCGTGTGTAATCGCCATCACAGCATCGACCAGCAACTATGCCGCTGGCTGTTACTGTCACTGGACCGTTTGCCGGGTAACCAGTTAGTCATGACTCAGGAGCTGATTGCCAACATGCTAGGAGTGCGCCGAGAAGGCGTCACCGAGGCGGCGGGTAAGCTACAGAAGTTCGGCGTGATCGAATACCATCGAGGGCATATCTGTGTGCTTGACCGCGCTCGGCTGGAAGCGCTTAGTTGTGAGTGTTACGACGTGGTAAAAAAGGAGACCGATCGATTGTTACCTTGGCGTCCTGCCCCCCCGGCAACCGACCAGCCAACTTGAGGCCTCTAGCGCACTTGGCTCATTGGTATTCTTTCTCACAAACAATTATTCCATGACGGCTGTGTGCCCTATCCGGGCACTGCGTCATATCGACTATGTGGCCGCTATCGGGAGATAGACTGATTGCGCCGAAAGCGGCCATTTCATGTTGTTCGATCTACGGCAGGAACTGCGACAAAGCGGTCTTTCAAAGCTAAGCCAACTTTAGTGGCACGAATGCATAGCATTGAAGTATTCATGCTCACTATCCCCTCTCCGAGTAACGCAGCTAATGGTGTCCCTTGCCATGTGCTTGGCTATGCCCCATCACTTTTGGCCCCATCTGACTCTGTTTAAAATCACGATGAAAAGCCTGATGCAAATAGGCCAGCACCTCCCAGCGCTGCTGTTCGGTGAGGCTGTGTTTAAACGCCGGCATGGCGGAATCCTGAGATACGAAAGGTTCTACGACACCTCCTTCGCTAACCCGCCAGAACAGGTATTGATCGCCTTCACCCGGCGCATCGTGAAAATGATTGGTCAGATCAGCAGGCGGGTGCTTTAGCTTTGATGCCAGCGGGCCACTACCGCGCCCATCCAGACCGTGACAGCCTGCGCAGTTATCACGGTAAACAGCCATTCCGGCCTTGCCTCGCTCAAAGTTATCCCAGTGATCGTAAACGAAATCCACATACTCGGCCGGTGGCTCCACCCAGGAATCATGGGCGTGACTGCCGTGCATGCCATGACCTCCATGCATGCCATGGCCGCCCGGCGCATCACCAGGTTTGACCGGCAATTTTTTCATCTGACTCATATCCATCCGGTCCATGCTCATGGCGCCCATATCCATGTCGTCATTCGCCATGCCGTGACCGCCACCGTGCTGGCTGTCCGCACCGGCCAGCAGCGAGGTTGCCGCCAACAGCGTGCCGGCGATCAGTGTCAGCTGTTTTTTCATCGCTCGCTTCTCCTCCTGTTAATACTGAACGGGCAGGAGCCCAACTCCTGCCCCGCCCGCTTATTTGCCGTAGTACTTATTCGCCGTAATGGACGCCACCAAAGTGCTTCTTGCCGTCTGGGGTTTTGAACAGCACCATCAGTTGATGCTTGCCGGCTGATTTGAGGTCGTAACCGACCATGAACCAGTCGCCCATCTTCATCAGCGGTTTGCTCTCATCGCTGCCGTCGGGGTAGATCACCTTGGAGTTGGCCTGCAGATCGCCGATCACGTTGGCGCCCTGCTCCACCTTTACCATCAGGTTGTGGCTGCCGCCGTGGTTCATCCCTTCGTTGGCTTCCATCACGTGGAAGCTGACGCTGTAGCCGTCGATGTCACGCTTCTCCAGAAACATCTTGCCGGCGCCACCCATGGTGTCGTGATTCATACCCTCTTCATGGCCTTGAGCCATACCGGTTTGACCCTCATGGCCGTGACCGTGCCCCTCAGGTGACGCGTAAGCCGCGCCGACAAGCACGGTGGAAAGTGCGGTTGCGAGTGCCAGTTTGTGTGTACGCATGGTTGTTCCTCTTGGTTTATTTAAGTTTTTCGGTTTTTTGCGGTTACGTTAGTAGTCGTTACCTTCATTGTTTGAAGCCACTTGGATTAATCACTCTCGATCGCTGGGTGGCCGCTGGCGGCTTCCTTGACGGGGTGGTGCGCCAGACGACGGCGTTCTTTGAGTTGCAGCACCAGGCCATAGATCACCGGCAGCACGATCAGACACAACAGGGTGACGCTGACCATCCCACCCACCATCGGCGCGGCGATGCGCTGCATCACCTCAGAGCCGGTGCCGTGACTCCACATGATCGGCAACAGGCCGGCGATGATCGCCACCGCGGTCATGGCGATCGGGCGTACCCGCTCGGCGGTGCCGTGCAGCACCGCGGCAGACAGCTCCTGCCGAGTGAGCTTGCGAGGGCTGTCCAAGGCGGCCCGCTTGGCCGCCACCGCTTGGTCGATAAAGGTCAGCACCAGCACCCCGATCTCGGCCGCCACGCCGGCGAGGGCGATAAAGCCCACCGCCACGGCGACCGACAAGTTAAAGCCGAGCCAGTAGATGAGCCAGATGCCACCCACCAGCCCGAAGGGGATCGACAGCATCACCACCAACGGCGCGCTGATATTGCGGAAATTGAAATAGAGCAGCAGAAAGATGATCAGCAACGTGGCCGGGATCACGATCTTGAGCCGCTCGGCGGCGCGCTCCATGTATTCGTACTGTCCCGACCAGGCGATGGTGTAACCGGGCGGCACCTCGATCTTGTCCGCCACCGCTTGCTTGGCGTTGCGCACGTAGCCACCGATATCGGAGACGTAGATATCCACGTAGATCCAGGAGGTCAGCCGCGCATCCTCGCTCTTGATGCCGGGCGGTCCGCGACGCAGGTCCAGCTCCGCCAGCTGCGCCAGCGGAATCTGCGCGCCGCTGGGACTGGGCACCAGTACCCGCTTAAGACTGTCGAGATCGTCGCGAAGCTCGCGCGGGTAGCGGATATTGACCGGGTAGCGCTCCAGTCCTTCCACCGTGCGGGTGACGTTCATGCCGCCGATGGCGGTCTGAATCACGTCCTGCACGTCGCCGGTGGTTAGTCCGTAGCGCGCGGCTTCTTCACGGTTGATGCTGAAGTCGAGGTAGTAGCCGCCCACAGCACGATCACCGAAGGCGGTCAGGGTGCCTGACACCTCACGCACCACCCCTTCGATCTCCAGCACCAGTTCTTCAAGCTTGGCCAAGCTCGGCCCGCTGACCTTGATTCCCACCGGGGTCTTGATGCCGGTGGAGAGCATGTCGATGCGGGTTTTGATCGGCATGGTCCAGGCGTTGGCCAGGCCCGGGAACTTGATCGCCTGGTCCATCTCGTTCATCAGCTGCTGGGTGGTCTTGCTCGGATCAGGCCACTGCGCCTTGGGTTTGAGCTTGACCGTGGTTTCCAGCATCCCCAGCGGCGCCGGGTCGGTGGCGGTATCGGCGCGGCCGGCCTTGCCGAACACCCGTTCCACCTCGGGGAAGCTGGCGATGATCTTATCGGTCTGCTGCAGCAGTTCCCGCGCCTTGGTGATCGATACTCCCGGATAGGTGGTGGGCATGTAGAGGATGTCGCCCTCGTCCAGCGGCGGCATAAATTCGCTGCCGAGCTGGGACACCGGGTAATAGGTGGCCCCCACCACCGCCAGCGCCAGCAGTAGGGTCAGCCAGCGCAACCGCATCGCCAGGCTCAGTACCGGCTTATGCAGCCAGTGGAGCGCCCGGTTGATGGGGTTTCTGGCCTCGGGCAGGATCTTGCCGCGAATAAAGTAACCCATCAGCACCGGCACCAGGGTGACTGCCAAAATCGCCGCGGCGGCCATGGCGTAGGTCTTGGTGAAGGCCAGCGGACTGAACATCCGCCCCTCCTGCGCCTGAAGGGTGAACACCGGCAGGAAGGATACGGTGATGATCAACAGTGAAAAGAACAGCGCCGGCCCCACTTCGCGGGCGGAGTCAGCAATCGCCATCCAGCGCTCGTTTGTAGTGAGCTCACGTTTTAACCGTTCATGGGCCAGTTCCAAGTGCTTGTGCGCGTTCTCGATCATTACAATGGCGCCGTCCACCATCGCCCCTATGGCGATGGCGATCCCGCCGAGGGACATGATATTGGCGTTGATCCCCTGCCACTGCATGACGATAAAGGCCATCAAAATGCCGATTGGCAGGGTGATGATCGCTACCAGGGCGGAGCGGGCGTGAAGCAGAAACAAAATGCACACCACCGAGACCACGATCGATTCTTCGATCAGTTTTTCTGCCAGGTTTTTCACCGCCCGGTCAATCAGGTCGCTGCGGTCATAGACCGGGATGATCTCCACCCCCTCCGGCAACCCCGGCTTGAGCTGTTCCAGCTTCGCCTTGACCGCCTGAATGGTGGCCTGAGCGTTCTCACCGTAGCGCATCACCACGATGCCGCCGACCGTTTCACCCTCCCCGTCCAGTTCCGCAATGCCACGGCGCAACTCCGGACCCAACTGCACATGGGCGATATCCTTCAGCCGCAACGGAGTGCCATCGACCGCCGCACCGACCGGGATCTCTTCAAGGTCGGCGGGGGTTTTGATGTAACCCAGCCCGCGTACCATGTACTCGGTTTCAGACATCTCCACCAAGCGCCCGCCGACATCGTTGTTGGAGCGTTTGATCGCCATCTGTACCCGGGACAACGGCACGTTGTAGCGCGCCATCAGATTGGGATCGACCTCCACTTGGTACTGCTTGATATGGCCGCCGATACTGGCCACTTCCGACACCCCCGGCACCGTCTGCAACTGGTAACGGAGATACCAGTCTTGGATCGAACGGAGCTGCGCTAGGTCATGACGACCGCTTTTGTCTACCAAAGCGTACTCGTAGACCCAGCCGACCCCGGTAGCATCCGGCCCCAGAACCGGCTGCACCCCGGTTGGTAGCCGGCTGGCCGCGTAATTGATCTGCTCCAGTATGCGCGAGCGCGCCCAGTACATATCGGTGCCGTCGTCAAAGATGACGTAGACAAAGGAGTAGCCGAAGAAGGAGTATCCGCGCACCACCTTGGCGTAGGGCACTCCCAGCATGGCGGTGGTAAGCGGATAGGTGACCTGATCCTCCACCACCTGCGGCGCCTGCCCCGGAAACTCCGTAAACACGATCACCTGCACGTCGGAAAGATCCGGGATCGCATCCAGCGGGGTCTTTTTCACCGCCCAGATCCCCGCCGCGATCAACAGCGCGGTGGCGATCAGCGCCAGAAAACGGTTGCGCAACGAGGCGTTGATGGTGGCGTTGATCATTGTTATTTAGCCTCCCCATCACCTAGGGCTGCGTCCATGGACATGCCCTGCATGTTCATGCCATCCATCGACATCCTGTCCATAGACAGCTCATCCATGTTCATTCCGTCCATCGACATGCCGTCCATGGACATCCCATCCATAGAGAGCCCGCCCATATCCATACCGTCCATGCTGAGGTCGCTATTCGCCGGTGCTTGACTGGCTTCCATCATCTTGGCGGTGGCCTCGCGCAGCTTGGATTCGGAGTCGATCAGGAACAGCGCCGAGTTGACCACCCGCTCGCCCAGCTTGAGGCCGGAACGCACCTCCACTAGGCCGTCGCTGCTGTAGCCTAGAGTCACCTCGCGCGGTTCGTACTTGCCCTCACCGCGGACGACAAATACTTGCTCGCGCGAGCCCGAGCGCACTACGGCCTCGCTGGGAATAACCAGCGCTTGCTGCTGAGCATCGGCGCCAATGGTGACGCTGGCGAACATATCTGGCTTAAGCAGACCGTCCGGGTTGTCGAACTCGATCCGCACCTTGACCGTGCGGGTCTTGGCTTCGGCGTAGGGATAGATGTAGGACACGCTACCAACAAATTGCCGATCACCGAGACCGGTGATCCGAGCCGTAGCCTTGTCACCAACCCGCACCCACGGCAGCTCATACTCGTACACATCCGCCAACAGCCACACCTTGGACAGATCGGCCAGCATGTAGAGCTCGGTATTGGGCATGATGTATTGCCCTTCACGGGCACCGATGCTGAGCACCACGCCATCGAAGGGCGACTCGATGCTGACCGTACGACTGGGTACGCCACGTACTCTCAGCTCACGGATCTCGTGTTCCGGCATATCCAGCAGCCGCAACCGCTGATAGGCACTCTCGACCAGTTCCTTAGCGCCGTTGCGGATATCGGCGTAGTCGCTATTGACCAGCGCCTTATGGTTCTCCAGCGCCAGCAGATACTCCTGCTGGCTGGTCACCAGTTGGGGGGCATACAGTTGCAGTAGATCATCACCGCGGCGCACGCTATCACCGATACGGGCGGCAAATTGCTTTTCCACCCAGCCCTCGGTGCGCGGGTGCAGCCGCGCCATGCGGCCTTCATCCACGGTCACCCTACCACTGGCACGGACGCTCTTGGCCAGATCTTGCTGCGTCACCGCGACAGTACGTACACCGATGTTCTGTACCACCACCGGATCGATCTTGACCGTACCCGCCGGTTCGTCGCTGCCGCCGCTGTCGCCGTCGGCATAGACTGGGATGTAGTCCATCCCCATCTCGTCCTGAGCCGGCACCGGCGAGGTGATCGCCGGATTCATCGGGTTGCGGTAGAACAACGGTTTCTTCTCCGCCGCCGGTTTTTCCGGATAGACCGGGATGTAGTCCATGCCCATTTCATCTTTGGCGGGCACCGGCGAAGTGATCGCCGGGTTCATCGGGTTGCGGTAAAACAGCGGCTTGTCGCCTTTCACCTCGCCCGACGCTGGCGCGGTCGCCCCGTTATCACCCGTCAACAGCGGCAGGTAGTAACTCAGCCCCACGCCGCCGCCGACACCTAACAGAAACATCACCCCCATACTTAATACTGACTTATTCATGGATCTCGCCCCCCACCGCGGCGATCAGCCGGGCGCGCGCCTGCTGCGCATCGCGCAACGCCGCCCAGTACTGCAATTGAACTCGATTGACTTGAAGCTGAGCGCGCACCAGCGCGGTGAAATCGACCTTGCCCACCTGATAGCCTGATAGCATCGAGGCCACGGTCTGCTGGGCTTGGGGAATAATCCCCTGCTGCAGAAGCTCGCTCTGTTCCCGCGCCCTCTGATAATCGGCACTGGCCTGCTCCGCTTCGGCGCGCATCGCCAGTTGTGATTCTCTCAGCGCCTGCTGCTCGGCGATCAGCTCAGCACCGCGCTGATCAATGGCCTGGTGCTGTTTACGGCCAGCATACAGGGGCAGTTTGATCCCCAGAGTCACCGACACCAGATCCGCGCGCGAGCTGCCGTTGGGGGCATCCTGTCGATAGCCGTAGGAAGCGCCGAGACTGAGATCCGGGTAAAGATCGCTTTCAGCCAACGCCCGCCGTTCACGCGCAGCGTCAACCAAGCGATGCTGGCGCCGAATCGTCGGCCGCTGCTCTAACCCCAGCGCAACCAAACGCTGCGAAGCCGGTAACGGCGGCAACTCCAGCGAAGCGGGTTCTGCCAGCTGGATAGGGGTATCTGCGTCCCTCCCCAACAGTGCATTCAATTGCGCCACGGTTGTACGACGCTCACCACGCAGACGGATCTGCTGTTCCAGTTGGGTCGATAACTCCAGTTGCGCCTGTAATGCATCCTGCTGCAACCCTTTGCCAACTCGGTAACGGCTTTGTGCAATGCGATTAAACTCGCGCAGGCGCCCCAAGTTGGCATCCACCACCTGCAACGCGTGATCCAGATAGAACAGCGCCCACCAGCCGCGCGCCACATCGCGCCGAAGTTGATTACGCGCTTCCGCCAGCGCTTCGCCAGCCGCTTCGGCATCACGCTGCGCGGCGGCTGCGGCAATATCGAGCTTGCCGAACCAGGGGATCGGTTGGTTAATCCCGATCTGCAGCTGCGTCATCGCTTCCTGATCGAGATTAAAGGTATCGGTGGGGAGACTGATGATCCCCAAATTAAGTGTCGGATCCGGTAACGTACCGACCTGCGCCGGGCGGGTCAGCGCCGCCTCATAGCGTGCCTGAATCTGCGCCAGACGGGGGTTCTCCGCCAGCGCCTGTTGTTGGGCATTGCCGAGGCTCAACGGCTCGGCTGCTTGGGTTTGCGGGGCGCTTATCAGCCCCAGAATCAGACTCGCTACCAAGGCGGGTCCTGCCAGAATACGCATCCATTTGGCTCCTGAGCAGTGATCGACTCACGCGCCGCTGACGGCGCCTGCCGATCACGAGATCACGTCAAAACATCAAGGAGTTTTAGCGCCCATATCGGCGCGATGCGTACGGCCTATAGCCGAAGAACACAGAGGGAGTAGTAAAGCGGAGGGGAAGAAAAATCGAAGGATGCAGCGCTAACGCTCAGGCCACAGGGGCCGGCTCGCGCAAACGGCAGCGACAGTGACACCGCTGCCCACAACTGGGGTGCGTCGAGGTCCTGCTTGCTCTGTTTGTGAGATTGCGCCTGCAGCGGCGTTACCGATTCGGGACAGTGATCGTCCCAACAAGAACCGTTGCCATCATCTGGAGCCGTTTGAGAGATCTCACCGCAATGATGATCCATCGCCGCGTGCTGCACGGAAGGTTGTTGCAGCTCCGGCATAGCCACCTGTGCCATCGCGATGGAGCAGTGCCCGCTGACCACGAACAACGTCAGCAGCAGCACGAAAATATTCATGCGGCTGGTATAGCGAAGTTGCTGCGGTCCAAAAATAAGGCTCAAGGGCTTTCCTGCCAGAATCGCGGTGGTACAAGCTGCTGAGAGCGGGCTCGGCGCAAATAGTTCCATCGCCGTCGTACAGAAGCAAGTGATTTAGTTACAAAGGAGGACAAATAACGTCGTTATGGATAAGTCGTGATGGCTAAATCGTCCTTATTGAGCCTAATGACCGAGATAACCAGGGCCGGATAGATGTCGCCAATGTGCTTTGATGAGCCAACCCAGTCAACCTGTGATCTTTCGCCTTGAAGCGGCAACTGCTATTCGGCGAGTTAGATCAACGTGTCCGCTATGCTATGTTCGACAAGCTGCCACCTGGGCAGCGGCGGGCCAAAGTTCATGATACATGCCCACGCCAAACTGCGCTTTTTGAGAGAGAATGGCACTATAAAAAAATATGGGCACGCAATAGGAGAATCAATGACGATTGCAACGCAATTGAAATATGTTTGTCTACTGTCGGTTCTGATTTCTAGTCTTGCTGCCGCTCACCCTCCTGAGCGGACACCTGGTGAAGGTGCAGCAGGGCTTGAAGGAATCATGCTTGGCCAAACCACGAAAGCTAACCTGAAAACGTGTAGAGATAGCCTTATAGAGCAGGGAACTCCTGCTACATCCGCTATTCACGCTGCCTGTTATGCTGAAATCCTGAATGAGATTCGCGCCACTCTTGCGGGATGCGGAGAAGGAGGGATTATTCAGAGACGCCGGTGCGATGGTTTTAAGAAGGTCATAAAGACGATTGACTATCCAGAGTTTACTAAAGCCATTGTCGAGTAACACCTCGAAGTGACCACTACTTTCAGCGCCGTAATTTCACTCCATCTGAAGCCGCGATCAGCCTCTTTCTATGAGAAGTCCTGAGACTGCTACGTGCCCATTGGTGTCGGGCACCCTTCTGGAAAGGATGTCCGCTTATGAGATCATGGGCTGGCAAGCGCCCGCTCAAGGCGGGCGCCCTGCACTTAAACTTCAGTCTGCTCTGCAATCTCTAAGGAGCATGCGATTAACCCGCATTTTTCATGAACCTTCGGCTGGGCGTCGGATTTTGGTGATTCGGGCTTGATGGCCCTATTTGGCGGCTTTCTGGGCCAATATTGGCCCATTTTCAGCCCTGCAGACACAGCGCCCCCTTTC
>NZ_JAEMGS010000021.1 GCF_017309075.1 Motiliproteus sp. SC1-56
GAGAAACTTCTCTTTGCGTGTCTGGCGACTCTTGCTGGTGAACTCGCTGTCAGCGAAGGAGAGTTGGTGATCCATGGATAGCCCTCAGCACATCAGAGCGCGGATTGTCTCATGCCAAGGGACTTAATCGCATGCTCCCTAGGCACCAATTCGTTTCAATTGGTACTCACCTGAGAGCACGCGCTGCCACCAACTCGCGTTATCCAAATACCACTGAACCGTCTTGCGGATACCACTCTCAAAGGTCTCTTCTGGGCGCCAGCCCAGTTCACGTTCTATCTTACCGGCATCGATGGCATAACGTAGATCGTGCCCTGGACGATCTCTAACAAAGGTGATCAGGTCCCGGTAACGCTCAACACCCTGAGGTTTTTCTGGCGCCAACTCTTCAAGCAGATCACAGATAGTTTCAACCACTGACAGGTTAGTCTTCTCGTTGTGGCCACCGATGTTGTAGGTTTCCCCGACCTTACCTTCGGTCACCACCTTGACCAGCGCCCGGGCATGATCCTCAACATAGAGCCAATCGCGGATCTGCTGACCATCACCATAAACAGGCAGCGGTTTACCGTGCAGGGCATTCAAGATCATATGGGGGATCAGTTTCTCAGGGAAATGATAGGGCCCATAGTTATTCGAACAGTTAGTTATCAGAACCGGTAAGCCGTAGGTGCGATACCACGCGCGAACCAAATGATCTGAACTCGCCTTACTGGCAGAATAAGGCGAGCTGGGCGCGTAGGGAGTATTCTCGGTAAAGAGGTCATCAGTACTCTCTAGATCGCCGTAGACTTCATCCGTGGAGATATGGTGAAAGCGGAAACCCAGTCTTCGTTCCGCGTCCAAACCTACCCAATACTCTTTGGCCGCCTGAAGCAGATTATAAGTACCGGTCACATTTGTTTGGATAAAAGCTCCTGGGCCATCGATAGAACGATCCACATGAGACTCTGCCGCTAGGTGCATTACCAGATCAGGCTGATGTTGTGTAAAAACCGCCCTTACCGCCTCCAGATCGCAGATATCTACACACTCGAACGCATAGCGAGCATTTCGGTCCGCGCCGAGTATCGATTCAAGATTGCCAGCGTAAGTCAGACTATCAAGATTCACAACTTGATGACCCGTGCGGCCTAATAGGTGCCGCACAACGGCGCTACCAATAAATCCAGCACCGCCGGTAACCAATATGTTCATCATCAATCCTTAGGCAACCACTTGAACAGCAGCGATTCGTACTGATCGAGTATGTTGCTCCACTGAAAATTCTGTTGAAAATTTGTCCGCGATTTCTGTCGCAGCGAATCAACCCATTCATCATCTACAAACAGCCGATCAAACAACGCAGAGGCGGTGTCGATGCAGTCAAAGTAAGCAGCGCCGTCTTTAGCTACCCAGCGGTTAAAGGGGTTATCATGAGCAAGCACTGCGTTACCCGCGCCAAGCGCCTCAACCAATGAAGGATTGGTACCGCCCACCTGATGGCCATGGACATACGCCCGAGCATAAAGCCTTAGCGCGCTGACTTTATCAGCATCATAAATAGCTCCAGGAAAAATAACCTCATCACTCGCGGCATCCATAACCGCCCTATGATAACTATTATTATTTGGATCATAATTGCCCAACACCACCAATTTTGCGTTCCTTTGTTTACACGCAAACGCCTTAACCGCTTCGAGGATGGAATTCTCTGGCTCGGCTCGCGCAATAAGAACGGCGTAGCGATTGGCCTCCAAGCGCAAGTCTTCAATAACTGCGGGGCTTGCCTGTGTGATTTCACGGGCCCCATAAGGAATCATGGTAATTTTCTGGCGAGATACCCGTGTTGCCAAATGGTCTTCTATACGCGGATGGTCTGCCACTAAGTGGTTCCCAAACCAACATCCAAAGCGCTCGTTAAGCCAAAACCAAACCTTTGCAGCTGTTCCCCATTTCCTTCGCTTCCACTCTATACCATCCATATTGATTATATTCTTCTTATTCTTAGCTCTTAGAATAATATTAAACATCGCGGTGTTATAACCTAAGGTAAGAAACACACCGGAATTTGACAGAGAGTGAACGACGGACTGCCAATCAAAAAAAACAGTCCCTAAGGGACCTGAATCATTCACATAGATATGAATTCTTTTTATACCATTCCATTCCGTCTCATATGTAGCACCAACGCCTTGTTCTTGGCAATAAACAGTGACTTTCCAGCCACGATTAACAAGAAATAAACACAAATACTCCGCAAATGTTTCAAACCCGCCATGCTGGGCCGGCAAACCTCTAATTCCAAGCAATACTAGATGTTTATTAATCAACTTACACCAACTCCGATGGCTTCAGACAATTTACAAATAAAAGAATCAACAGAGAACTTCTCTTGGAATCTAGATTTCGCGTTGTCCCCCAATTTGTTTCTGAAAGATGCATTTGCGCAAACTTGGTAAATAGCATCCGCCATCATCTCTTTATCACACGGAGGGACGATAATTCCAGAGTAATTATTTTCTATCATTTCACAAATTCCACCATGCCCATATCCTATTACCGGAGTTCCCTGCTGCATAGATTCAAGAACAATAGTCGGCAAAGGGTCTGGCTGAACTGACCCCATAATACTGACATCTGAGACAGAGAAAAGAGCGGCTGCGTCACGCCTGAAACCAAAAAAGTTAATACAAGAAGATATATTTAGACAATCAGCTTTTTGTTTCAATTCCTCCCATATACTTTCATACCCTGGGAACACATCCCCATAAAAAGCCACCTTGAATTTTAATCCATAGCGATCTTTAAGAATTTTAACCACATCTAAAAACTCCAACTGACCTTTCCAAAAGTGAAGCCTAGCGACGTACGCGATTAAAAATCCATCGTTGTTAACAAACGCATCTTCTATTGATGACAAAGTAAGCCTCCTGTCCATTTCACAAACATCAGAATCAGGCAGCCCGTTGTTAACAACAATGGCTTTACTCTTACCGAAAAATGACATATCTATAAAATTATTTCTAACGGAATCAGAGACACAAACTACGATGTCAGATAGAGCCCCAGAAAAACTATAGAGCAAGCTGCAAATAAATTTCGGAGATTGCTGAATTTCATGCAAATGGTGAACAACAGTAACTTTTTTCCCAATTGATGCAATAAGCGGAGAAATAACAGCCAAGGTGTTAACGTAAACAATATCTGGAGCGTAACTTGAAATCAAACTCCTAACCAGGATTACGCTTTTCCACAAATAAAACAAAAAAGCAAACAATGACTTTAGTGAGTTAACATTAACTCTTCTAACCACAGCCAACTGACTAACACAAACATCTTCTACACCTAGCTCATTAAGCTTGCCAATCAAAGGACCAGATGAATCAAGAATAACCTTAACCTGATTGTTTTTGGCTAAGTTACTAGCAACCAATGCTAGTATTTTATCGGACCCGTATTCATCTGCACCTTGATGAAAAAAAATAATTTTACTCATACAAATTTAGACCAATTCTTTTATTATTTTTGCCGGAACACCACCGACAATCACATTACAAGGAACATCCTTCACGACTACTGATCCAGCCGCAACAATTGAGTTACATCCTATTTCAACACCATCAAGGATTACAGAACGAGTACCAATCCATACGTTATCATTTATTACAATCCCTTTATTATTTACGCCCTGATCTTTAAACGGAACCGAAAGGTCAGAATAGATATGATTCTCTGCTATGATTGATATATTAGGCCCCATCATAACATTATCACCTACCACAACCTTCCCAGAGCAACCAATATAAGACCCTGCGCCAATAGATGAATTATTTCCTACAACCAACCCCCAACCAACATTACCACCCCAGTAGCCGCTAGGCCTTATTTTTGCCCCAGAACAAATCGTTACGTTATCACCAAAAATCAATCCTTTTCTACTAACTGAGTGAATTACTACATTATCCTCAACCTTGCACATTTTACCAAATGATATGAGGCGCTTGGGGCCTATAAAAACACACCCCCTCCCTACTGAAAGAAAGCCTTCAGATGAAGTATGTAGCACCTTACAGCACAACCCTCTTATAATAGTGGTTAGCGCATAAAACCATACAAAACGATTAAATTTATTGCTATCGCGATATCCGATTCTTCTAAAACAACCAACAAGATACTCAATCATAGCCCCCCCTTATAAAACACCATTCATATATGTCTTATACACAAACCAATTTGGAAATTGGATGTAGAATGTTTTCAACGAAAACATCAAAAAGGCAGTCACGCCTAAAACTACCGAGAACCTATCAACCTTAAACCAAACAAAAAACAACTTTACACAAATAACAACAACAAAGAAGAAAAATATATAAAAAACTCGATCTGCAACCATTTGATCAAAAGAAAACAAGAACAGCGATAAAAAACCAATAATTAAAACTCTTACACAGATATCAATAACTGGGTCACCGGAAAACCCGTTCTTCCCCCCCCTATACTTATACCAACACGCAGCAAAAAAGGCGCACAGAGTTAATACATACTGAATTTTGAAAGAGAAAGGTGTTGAGTATTCCCAAGAGGTGTAACGATAAAGCTTGTCAAATGCAAAATGATATGGGGCTAGAATAGAAGAAAGGTTTACTATTGGATTGTAAACCCAGAACACAACACAGCAACACAACGCAGCGACCGACAGCCGACCAATACGGACCTTTCTAAACAAAACTCTATCGACAAAACAAACCAAAAGAATTGCCGAAGCAGCATGAAAGAGTGAAGCCAAGAACAAAAACACAAAAGATGTCTTTAGGTTGCCTCGATATAAACTACTGATATACAAGAGACCAAAGGAGATAGACAGCCCTTGCCTTAATATATTCATATGCAAGTTATAATACAAAAACGTTATTGAAAATACGGAGTAGAACACCAAATACAAACGCTTATCAAAGCTTCTAAAAAAAATAATGATGTTGGCATTCATAATGACGTAACAAACAATAAAAAAAATAATTTGATCTTCAGTAAAAAGCCGAACAAAATATATAAGACCTTTAAAAAGAGGATCTATATCGAGTGGATAATAATCAAAATCCAAAGTTGAGAATATTTTCCCATAAGTTATAGTATCAATTCCTAAGGAATTATCTCTCAAACCAATAAAAACAACATACGCAAAAACAAAAATCAGGTTAAGAAGCTCTATTTCTTTTCTCCCGTACGCGGAAGCAACACCTAAAAACAGTAAAATAAGAGTTATAAAAAATGAACATAAAATGTATAAATCATGGCTCATAGCCATACCCGAAATAACTAAAATCACTTTTATAGATCGAGAAGATTTTAGCCTTCATCTCATCTGTAAAAAACACTTCGTTTTTTTCCAATGACTTGGTTATGTTATGACTTCCGAGCTCTCCTCCAAACCCAATACTCTCAACCACCTCCTTATACGACTCATCGATATTTTCATATTTTTTTACAATGACCTTTACATTGTCAAATTCTCCCACACCATCAATATAATCAACTTGTGGTTTGAAATGCATATAATCCATGATTGCCTTATTACCCAACCCTGACATCACGAAACTCTCAAAAGAATCGAAGTCGCGTAGATATTTCTTTGCAAACATAGCATCGACAGAGTTCATCCCTCCGCTCTTCAGAAAAAAATAGGCAGAAGCTAGTCGAGTGTATGGATTTCTAGCGAAGCAAATAACCGTTATATTTTTATTTTTCTCACCTACAGCCTTATATATACATTTTAACGTTGGATGACCTATCAACTTAACATTTTCGCCATACAAACTTTTTATAATCGATACACCAGCAGCTTTAGGTATATGAACAAAAATAGTTTTTGTATCTATAAAACGTCTCAGCACGCTATTTTTTTTAAATCTCATCGCGTAACAAGAAAAGAACATTCTCCATAGAAATGGAATCTTGGTATAATAAAAAAACCTAAGCCTACTCAAAAAACACTTGAACAACATATAAAACCACCAATACTTATTAAAAACTAAAAATATCCTTCCTGCTTTTTCTTCTCCATCGAAGCCGCTTGGTCATGATCAATAACCCTTCCCTGACGCTCGCTGGTCTTCGTCAGCAGCATTTCCTGAATAATTTCGGGTAACGTCATTGCAGCCGATTCAACAGCCCCAGTCAGCGGATAGCAGCCCAGAGTTCGGAATCGCACCGACTTTATTTCAGGCTGCTCACCGCCTTTCAGAGGCATACGCTCATCATCAACCATGATCAACGTACCATCCCGCTCAACCACCGGGCGCTCTGCTGCAAAGTACAAAGGAACAATTGGAATATTTTCCAAATGGATGTACTGCCAGATATCCAACTCAGTCCAGTTACTCAGAGGAAATACCCGAATACTTTCGCCCTTGTTTACCTTTCCGTTGTAAAGCTTACATAGCTCCGGCCGTTGGTTTTTTGGATCCCACCGATGGTTTTCATCGCGGAAGGAATAAACACGCTCCTTGGCACGTGATTTCTCTTCATCCCGACGCGCACCACCAAAGGCGGCATCGAAGCCATATTTATCCAATGCCTGCTTCAGCGCCTGAGTTTTCATCACATCGGTATGCTTGGCGCTTCCGTGGGTGAAGGGCCCGATCCCCTGTTTAACGCCCTCTTCGTTGATGTGGACAATCAGCTCCATTCCGACCTCTTTGGCCATCCGATCCCGAAATGTGATCATCTCCTTGAACTTCCAGGTGGTATCGACATGCATCAGCGGGAACGGTGGCTTACCCGGCAAAAAAGCCTTACGAGCCAGATGCAGCATCACCGCCGAGTCTTTACCGACCGAGTAGAGCATCACCGGATTCTCAAATTCGGCCGCCACTTCACGGATGATATGAATCGACTCGGTTTCCAGTTGTTTCAGGTGGGTCAAACGTTCAGACATAACTTATTGGCTCTTCACTATTCTCTGGTGACTCGTGTCGCTGATCAGATCTCTTTACAGCACCATTCGGGGAAGTGCTCACGCACATAGGCATTCAGTGCTCGCTCGGCCTCGGTATAATGTCGCCCTGCGTGCATGATTTCTTCGTCCGTTTTACCACGCAGCAAACCGGCTCCGACTGTTACGTTAGTCATGCGATCAATCACGATTAAACAACCGGTCTCACGCAGCGATGTGTAGGGATCAAAGATCAGCGCATCGTTAACGTTCAATACTCCACAACCGATCTCATTCAGCTCCAGCTGCTCGGACTGCATCTGCTCTAGCGTATTGACGTCAGTCTTGTAGCCCAACTTCTCAATGCGACCGGGTGTTACCAGAGTACCGCACTTGATCAGGTACTCTTTTCCTGGCACCAAAGGCTCGTCGGCCATCCAAACAAATTCCACCTCAACCCGCTTGGCGAGCAAAGGGTGTTCAGCCGCCACGATCATGTCGCCACGGGAGATATCAACTTCTTCTTCAGTGGTGAACATTACCGCTTGCTGGGTAGTCACCCGATCGACCTGATCTCCGGCCAGATAAAGCCCTTTGATTCTGGTTTTCTTACCGCTGGGCAGTACGGTAATCTCCTGCCCGGTCTTTAAACTGCCAGCTTCCAGCGTGCCGGCAAAGCCCCGGAAATCCAGATTCGGGCGCACCACGATCTGCACCGGCAGACGGGTAAACGCTTGTGGAAAGTCCGCATCGACATCGACCGCTTCCAGCCATTCAGTCAGGGTGGGGCCGTCGTACCACATCATCGCCTCACTGCGATTAACGACCATATCGCCCTTGAGCGCCGACATCGGAATAAATTCCATCGACTCGATCCCCAGCTGCTTGGCAAAGGCTCGGTACTCTTCGCAGATCTCTTGGTAACGTTTCTGCCGATACTCGACCAAGTCCATCTTGTTGATCGCCACCACCAGGTGACGAATTCCCAGCAGGTTACAGATATAGGAATGGCGACGGGTCTGCGTCTGTACGCCGTAACGGGCATCGATCAGGATCACTGCCGCCTGCGCCGTCGATGCGCCGGTGGCCATATTGCGGGTGTACTGCTCATGACCCGGGGTATCGGCGATGATGAACTTGCGCTTGTCGGTGGAGAAAAACCGGTAGGCGACATCGATGGTGATCCCCTGCTCACGCTCGGAGGCCAGGCCATCGACCAGCAGCGCCAGATCCAGTTCCCCCTCGCCGGCCTTACCCATGGTCTTGCTTTCCTGGGTAATCGCCGCCAGTTGATCTTCGAAGATCATCTTGGAGTCATGCAGCAACCGGCCGATCAGGGTCGACTTGCCGTCATCGACGCTGCCGCAGGTAATAAAGCGCAGAAGCCCCTTGTGTTCATGCTGATGGAGATAGGCTTCGATATCGTTACTGATCAAATCCGATGCGTGTGCCACTACTGATTCCTTCGGTGTAATACTTCAAGCAAAAAATACGATTAACGGGCCGACCACTGTTGGCGCATGCTGTCGACTAGCCGCTCAAATTCTGCCTTGGGCAATTTGTTGATACCCGCCGCCGCTTTACGCCCGCCTCCGGTTTCAAACTGACGTGCCACTTCATCGGCCCCGGAGCGGTTACTCAACGGTGCGCGCAGACTGACCAGATAGTGTTCAGCATCGATCTCGGTCAGCACCGCACAGGCGCTATCAGGGCGTGCATTGGCCAGTTCATTGCCCAGTACACCGCTGACTCGGCGCGCCCAGGGCTCATTGGGCAGGGCGATGCAATAGAGTCCTGATTCATCAACCAATGCCGGCGCATTCAGGCCCTTGGCCATATCGGCCTCATAGCCCTGGTGCAGTCGAGTCCAACAGGCGCCTTGCTCTTGGACTAGTTGCAGTGGATCTTCGTAGCCCTTCAACTGTTCAAACAGCTCGGCAGGATGGAACAGCAGATCCTCGATAGAGGCACCGTAACCGTTGTAGTTAAGACAGATGCCCAGCTGTTTCAGCGAACCGGTTTGCTCCTTTGAAAGTCCGGATTCTGCAGCCAGTTGATCCGCTACCGCGATCAGGTTATCGCCATAAGCGGCGGTAATGGCCCAGTTGCGGTAACGCCCATTCAATTGCTGATCGACCAGCAGACTGGTGCAGGTGAGCGGATCGGTATCGATGTGAGCTTTAAACTTCGGATGATCGGGCAGTTGCTCACCTGGAAAGTGGTGGTCGATGTAGCTGATTTCAGAGCCCGCCGCCAGCAACGCATCAACGGCATCACGATTCTTATCCAGACTGACATCCAACACAGTGACGGATGCGGGTTCATCGGCCGGCACTTGCTTCACCAGGGCGATATCACGTTTCACCCCGGTGATCAGCGTCGATTCACGCGGTTCGACCAACCGCAGTTGGATCAGCGCACAGAGACCATCGGCATCGCCATTAAACAGATCGTAATGACGCATGACTTACTTCGCACGGATGATCTTGTTGGCCACCAGGTAATCAACCAGTTTCTTGGCAGAGTCTTCCACGCTTAGAACGGAGGTATCGACTCTCAGCTCTGGGTTTTCCGGACGCTCATACTCAGAATCGATACCGGTAAAGTTGCGGATCTCACCGGCACGCGCTTTCTTGTAGAGCCCCTTAGGATCACGCTCTTCACAGGCAGACAGCGGCGTATCCAGATGCACCTCGATGAACTCGCCCGCTTCGACCAGCTCACGCACCATCCGGCGTTCTGCTTTAAACGGAGAGATAAAGGCGCTCAATACAATCATGCCGGCATCGACAAACAGCTTAGCCATCTCGCCGATGCGACGGATATTTTCGACTCGATCTGCATCGGTAAAGCCCAAGTCCTTGTTCAGCCCATGACGGACATTGTCACCGTCTAGCAGGTAGGAGTGGTGGCCACGATTAAACAGCTCCTGTTCCAGCGCGCCAGCCAGTGTCGATTTACCCGAGCCGCTCAGACCGGTGAACCAGATCAAGCAGGGCTTTTGCTGCTTCTGTTCAGCCCGCGCGGCCTTGGTAATTTGGTGATTATGCCAAACGATGTGGTTCATACCGACTTCCTGTACATGGTTTACACTCCCTGAACGGATCCAGTCGCGCGTCAAGAAGGCTACAAACACTGAAAATTTTCAGCACACCGACTCAGGTAACGAATGCGTGCTGAGACAAAAACTGTAACGAATGAGACTTCGTTCAAACCACCAGAAAACGCCAGAGGCCTTTAATAGCAAGGGATTAAGGATCTATCGCCCATATCTCTCCTCCCCAAAGAGAATAAAAGTCAACTATCAGCTTCCCGCCGTGCCGGCACCACCAGCGCAATAAAGAGCCCCAGCATGCCACCCAGCACCACCGCGGCGGCCAGAATCAACAGTTTCTTGGGTTTGATCGGCTTTTCAGGAGCTGTGGCTTCCAGATCAATACGCACCGGCTGAACTTGCTCAGCATCAACGCGGATAGCTTTGAGGTTTTTGATGTTTTCCTGCAGCCGTCGCAATCCGCCGATAAAGGCATCGTCGGATTTACGCGCTCTTAAAACCGCTATTTCCGCTCGAAGCGCATCAGCTCCGCGAGTAAAGAGGGTGTCGGTATTAAGGATATTGATACTCTGCTCGTTACCAATGCGCTCAGCGCTCTCGCCAAGCTTCTCCAGCCCCACGGCTTCGGCGATAGCCAGCGCTTCTTCCAGCACCTCGATACGGTCGAGGCGCATCTGCTCGGCCAGTTCGCGCTTGGTTTCGATCTCTTTTTCCAGAATCTCGAGCTTGCGGTCACGCTTGCTGTTCAAGCCTGCCACCAAGCGCTTGCTCACGACATCACGGGCACGTTGCGCATAATTGTTGGTCAACCTAGCCAGTTCGGGTGCGGAGAAGCCTTCCAAGGACAAACTGGTAAAAACAGCCTCCCCTCGACTTGGCACGTTAACACTCAGGCGTTTTTGAAATGCTTCAAATGCCTTTTGGGTGCTGCTGCCTTCCCCGCCGTAGACTTTTGCCAGATCATGCTCACGGAAAAACGCAAATTGCTGCTCACGCGAGCGGAGCTGGTTGAGGTACTGCCCGTAGGCCTCCTCCGGGGTCACCGCGTTTTCGAGCAGAGGGGTGCCGAAGGCCCCGCTGATGCTTAAATTAACGGCGCTGAGTTCAGACGCGGCGGGAGGCATCAGGTAAAGCTCGGCCTTGTAGACCGGCTTGGCAATCAGGATATAGAGCGAGGCCAGGGCGATCGCAACGACGGTGCAGGCCACCACCCACCACTTTCGCGACCAGACCTTGCAAGCCAGTTCCGCCAGGTCGATCTCATCATCTCGCAGCTGTTGCTGCTTCAGCCATTCGTTACGGTCGACTGAATACTGTTCCGTCATTGCACGGCTTCCTTAAAGATAAAAATGGTTTTCTATACCTGAAAGGGGCTCACGTCCCCCGCACCTTCACGTGTAACCACCGGCACGTCCTCCACCATGTTGATCACGGTGGTGGCTTCCATGCCGCAATAGCCGCCGTCGATCACCAGATCCACCTGGATCTGAAGGCTGTCGCGGATGTCGTAGGGATCGGTCAGGGGCTCGGTCTCACCGGGGAGGATCAAAGAGGTGCTCATGATCGGCTCACCCAGTTCCTCCATCAGCGCCAGGGCGATGGCATTGTCGGGCACGCGGATGCCGATGGTGCGTCGCTTGGGGTGCATCAGCCGGCGGGGCACTTCCGGGGTGCCCTTGAGGATGAAGGTGTAAGCGCCCGGGGTGTGCTGCTTGATCAGCCGAAAGCAGGTGTTGTCCACCTTGGCGTAGGTTGAGAGCTCGGAGAGATCACGGCAGACCAGCGTAAAGTTGTGTTTGTCATCCAGCTGGCGGATACGCTTGATCCGCTCCAGGGCCGATTTATCGCCGATATGGCAGCCCAGGGCGTAGGCACAATCCGTGGGGTAAACGATGACGCCGCCGTCGCGAATGATCTCAACGGCCTGTTTGATCAGTCGCGGTTGCGGAGTCTCTGGATGGATCTGGAAAAACTGGCTCACAGCTTCTATCCCTGACAAAAAATAAGCCGCCATTGTAGCGGGTTTTACCCGGTGTTTCAGGAGGGCAGCGGCGTTTTTCTGCGCGGGTATTTTCCTGCGAAGTGGGCGGCCGACCGGGGTTATCCAATGCCTTTCACGCCAAGGAGAGGTACCCAGGCAGATAATGGTTGGCGGCGAAAGACTATCAGAGATAAAGGAGCGGGATCAGGGTCAGCACGCAGGCCCCGTAAAGCAGGCTCACGGGAACCCCTAAACGCAGAAAATCGGTAAACCGGTAACCGCCGGCGCTGTAGACCATCAGGTTGGTTTGATACCCCAGGGGGGTGAGAAAACTAGCGCTGGCCCCGAAGGCCACCGCCAGGGTGAACGCCATGGGCTCCGCCCCGTAGTAGCCGGCGGTGGCATAACCCAGGGGAAACACCAGCGCGGCGGCCACGTTGTTGGTGACCAGCTCGGTCATCAGCCAGGTCAGCAGGTAAATCATGATCAGGCCGGTCACCGCACTGCCACCGTTCAGCCAGGGGCTGACCGCCCCGAGGGCGGCATCGATCATGCCCGAATGCAGCCACACCGTGGCGATGGTGAGGGCAAAACCGATGGTGAGAAACAGCCCCACGGGGAAGCGCTGGCGGATCTCGGTGGGGGTCAGCCAGCCGCGCCAGAGATAGAATGCCAACAGCAGAATCAACGCATCCATCAGGGGCATGATCCCCGCCCCCCCCAGCACTAGGCAGGCGCCAAAGCCGGCCAGCGCCCCGCCGGAGGCGCCGCGCTTGAGCGCCGGTCGCTTGAACTCCCCTTCGACTAGGTGCATATGCAGCTCTGGATGGCGCTGCTCAAAGTCGGGACCGGTGGCCAGGAACAGGCAATCACCGGCCTTGAGCCGAATATCGCCAATACGCCCGCTCAGCTTTTCGGCGCCTCGACAGACGGCGAGCAGGGCGGCGTCAAAACGACCGCGAAAGGCCGCTTCCTTGACCGTTTTACCCGCCAGGGATGAGGTGTGACTGAGTACCGCCTCGACCATGTTGGTGCGGGCGACGCCGGTGTGGTGATCGTTGAGGACCAGCCCGGGAAAGCCCTCGATTTGGGACACATCATTGATATCGCCACTGAACAGCAGCTGATCCCCCTCCTGCAACCGGGTGGTGGGCCGCACCGGGCTGATCAGCTCGTCACCGCGCACCACTTCGGCCAGAAACAGCCGGTCCAGTCGACGCAGACCGTTTTCTTCCACGGTTTTCCCCACCAGCGGAGAGTCGGGACGCAGGCGCGCCTCCAGCAGAAAATCCCGCTCGTCCACCTGGTTGATCCCCCGGTCCGGCAGTAGCCGGGCGGCCAAAAAACAGATGGCGGCGGCACAGACCAGTGCGGTGGGGAGGCCTACCGGGGCGAAGTCCAGAAGCTCCAGGGGCGCCATGTCGGTATCCAGCACGAAGCCGGCAACGATCAGGTTGGTAGAGGTGCCCACCAGAGTCAGGGTCCCCCCGAGAATCGCGCAGTAAGAAAGGGGGATTAGCAGCTTGGAAGGCGGATGATAGGGGTTGGAGGCGATCCGGTTCATCAGCGTCGCCACCACCGCGGTGTTGTTCAGCAGTGCCGAGAAGCCCAGGGTCAGCAGGGAGAGACGGGCCAGCGAGTGGCTGAAGCCTTTCCCGATCAGTCTCTCGGCAAGACGATGGACCAGCACGGTCTTTTCCAGCACCAAGGACGCCATCAGGAGCAGCATCAGGGTGATCAAGGCCGGATTGGTGAGATGCAGCAGCAAATCATCCATATCCAAAAGACCGAGGGCGTAATAGACCAGCACCCCGGCGCCGAACACCAGCGGCGGGCGCTGTTTGAAGGCCACCAACGCCACCAACATGGCGATAAAGACCAACAAGGCCCAGGTGCGCGGATCGCTCAGCAACTCCATGACGGTGCCGGCGCTCATCCTGCGGGTTGCTCTCCGAACTTAAGCCTCATCACCTTCCTTGTTGTTTCTCCAAGGGCGCCACGGCGACGCCCCCATGGCTTGCCGCTTTACAGCCGTGTAAAAATCGAAATCTAGGCGGTACGGTAAGTCTCACGAAATGCCGCGATAAACCCGTCCAGCGCTTCGGGCGGCAGGTGATTGATGCCCGCCGCGCCCTGGCGTCCGCCGCCGGTTGGAAACTGCCGGCAGAGTTCGTCGGCCTTCTCCTTGCGTACCGCCGGGGCGCGCACGCTGACCGTGTAACCGCCGTCACGGTTGTGGGTCAGCACCGCGTGGGCCCGCTCCGGGTGGGCGTTGGCGAGACGGTTGCCGAACACGCCGCTGATACGGCAGGCCCAGACCTCGTCCGGCAGCTCGAACACCGCGATATCCGGCTCGGCCAGCCTTGCCGCCACCGCACCCGCCCGGGCCATGTCTTCGCGATAACCGTCGAGCAGTTGCCGGTAGATCTCCGGCTCCCCCTCGATAAAAGCGAAGGGAGTGCCGTAGTGGTGGAGCTTTTCGTAGAGGAAGGCGGGGTCGAAATGAAGATCCTCCAGGGAGGTGCCGTAACCGTTGTAGTTCAGGCACACGCCCAGTTCCTTCAGGGTGGCGGTTTCGGCCTCGCTCAGGCCGACTTGCGCGGCCAGCTCTGTGGCGGGCCGGTTCATGTTATCCCCGAACGCCCCCACCACCGCCCAGTGGGCGAACTGCCCTTCCAGTCGCTGGTTGACCAAAAGGCTGGTGCAGGTATGCGGGTCGGGATCGATCAGCGCATCGAGCCCGCCTTCTGTCGGCAACTCACCGGCAAAGTGGTGATCGATGTAGGTGACAGAAACCCCTCGCCGCAACATCCCCTCAAGCGGCGCGCGGTTCTTATCCAGGGAGATATCCAGCACCAGCACCCGGTCGCCCGATACCGCTTCTACCCGTTTCAGCAGACTGATATCCCGCTTTACTCCGGTAACCGGAACCGCATCTTCCATAGGCTCGGCCAGGCGCATTTGAATCAGGGCGCAGAGGCCATCGGCATCACCATTGAATACGTCGTATTGCGTCATTGCATTAAAGCTCCGTGCTGTATCCGTTTGGATTGCTGGCCTGCCAGCGCCAGGCATCCTCCATCATTTCTTGCAACCCGCGCTCGGCCTGCCAGCCGAGAAGGGCCTTGGACTCGGCCGGGTCAGCGTAGCACTGGGCCACGTCCCCGGGGCGGCGTTCGACCACGCTGTAGGGCACGGGTCGCCCGGAAGCCGCTTCAAAGGCGCGCACCATTTCCAGCACCGAGTAACCGCGGCCGGTACCCAGGTTGCAGGTCAGCAGTCCACAGGGGCTGCGCAACGCTTCCAAAGCTTTGAGGTGCCCCAGCACCAGATCCACCACGTGAATATAGTCGCGAACGCCGGTTCCGTCCGGGGTCGGGTAGTCACCACCGAATACCTGCAGTTCGGCAAGACGCCCCACCGCCACCTGGGCGATGTAGGGCAGCAGGTTGTTGGGTATGCCGTTGGGGTCCTCGCCGATACGCCCGGAGGGGTGGGCCCCCACGGGGTTGAAGTAGCGCAGGCGGGCGATCCGCCACTCCGGATCCGCCGCCTGCAGGTCGGCCAGCAGCTCCTCAATCATCAGCTTGGAGCGCCCGTATGGGTTGGTGGCGCAGGTGGGAAAGTTCTCGCGAATCGGCACCGACGCCGGATCGCCGTAGACGGTGGCCGAGGAGCTGAATACCAGCCGCTTGACCCCGGCGGCCGCCATCGCCTCGCACAGCGTCAGGGTCCCGGCAACGTTGTTCTGGTAGTAGCGCAGCGGCTGCTGGCAGGATTCGCCCACCGCCTTGAGACCGGCGAAATGGATCACCGCTTCGATGGGGCGACGCTTGAACAGCAGGTCCAGCATGCTGCGGTCACGAATGTCACCGCGCACGAAGGTAAATTCCCGACCGCTGATCTCCCGCACCCGGGCCAGTGCCGTTTCATGGCTGTTGCTGAGATTATCCACTACCACCAGGTCGTAGCCCGCGTTCAGCAGCTCAACGCAGGCATGGCTGCCGATATAACCGGCACCGCCGGTTACCAAGATCGTCATGCTTGGGTTTCTCCTTCGATCCATCGACTCCAGACCGGGGTGCAGCTTCCGCTGAAAGGCGGGTATTTACCCAGGTCGGTCCAGGTATGTTCAGGCCGGTGGAAATCGCTGCCCACCGAGGCTTTGAGGCCAAGGCGATTGGCCAAGCGCACCAGCTCGTTGATGCGGTCGCGATTCTCACCTCCGTAGCTCACTTCCATGGCTTCACCGCCCACCTCGATAAAGTCCGCCACCAGGGCGCGTAACTTGCTCCAGGTAAGGCCGTACTTGCCCGGGTGCGCCAGCACCGCGACCCCGCCGGCGTCGCGAATCCAGCCGACCACGGTATGCAGGTCCGGCCAGTGGGCGCGGATATCCCCCGCCTTGCCGGCTCCGAGGTAGCGTTTGAAGGCATCCTGTTCATCCGCCACGTAGCCAAGCTCGACCATTGCCCGCGCCATGTGGGGTCGCCCCAGCAGGCTGGCTCCTGCGATCACCTGCGCCCGCTCGACCACGCCGTTCAGCCCCCGCTTACTCAAACGGGCCTCAATCGCCTCGGCACGCAGAGCCCTGGCCGTTCGCTGGTGACTGACCGCCGCCTGCATCGCCGGGTGCTCGGGGTCGATATCCAGCCCCACCACGTGCACCCCCGTCGGCCCCCAGGTGCTGGAGAGCTCGATGCCGTCGATCAGGGTCATGCCCAGAGCCGCCGCTTCAAGCCGCGCCTCGGCCAGGCCCGCGCAGGTGTCATGATCGGTGAGCGCCAGGCAGGTCACCTCTTTTTCGTGCGCAAGACGCACCAGGGCCTTGGGCGCCAGCCCGCCGTCGGAGGCGGTGCTGTGGGTATGCAGGTCGACGCGGGTGGCGGGCATTTAAATCTCAATCAGTTATAGGGACAGCAGGCTCTAATAGTAGCAAGGGGAAAGAGCCAAACACAGCGAGGCATGAAAATGGGGGATGGGGGATGGGGGATGGGGGATGGGGGATGGGATATTTTGCCGGCAAGGTACGCGCAAGGGATTCCTCGTCCCTCTTCCCTCCTTTCCCTTCGCCGGGTTTCGAAAGCGTGGAAGATCTCGATATACTGGTATCTTTTACCGTCCCGGACCTTTCCATGAAACTGCTTTTTGATTTTCTTCCCATCGCCATCTTCTTCGGCGTCTACAAGTACACCGGCGATATCATCATCGCCACCGCAGTACTGATCCCCGCCACCCTGGTGCAGATGATTTTCACCTGGGTGCGCACCCACAAGATCGAGAAGATGCAGCTGGTCACCCTGGTACTGGTGATCGTACTGGGAGGGCTCACCGTCCTCTTTCAGGACAAGACCTTTATTCAGTGGAAGCCCACCATCGTCAACTGGCTGTTCGCCCTAGCCTTTCTTGGCAGCCACTATATCGGCGCCAAACCCATCGTGCAGCGCATGATGGAGTCAAGCATCGAGCTGCCGGAGCCGGTGTGGGGCCGCCTCAGCTGGGCCTGGATCGGCTTTTTCGTCACCATGGGCGCGCTCAACCTCTTCGTCGCTTTCACCATGAGCGAAGAGACCTGGGTCAATTTCAAGTTGTTCGGCATGCTGGGGCTGACCCTGGTCTTTATTATCGCCCAAGGCGTCTACCTGAGCCGCCACCTCAGCCACAATGAAAACTCCACCAACGAGTAAGTAAGCATGTACTACGCCATCATCAGTGAAGATAAAGAGAACAGCCTGGAGAAGCGCCTCGCCGCCCGTCCCGACCATCTGGCCCGGCTGGAAGCCCTGAAGGACGGCGGCCGTCTGCTGGTCGCCGGCCCCCACCCCGCCATCGACAGCGAGGACCCGGGCCCCGCCGGCTTTACCGGCAGCCTGGTGATCGCCGAGTTCGACTCCCTGGAAGACGCCCAGGCCTGGGCAGACGCCGACCCCTACATCGCCGCCGGCGTCTATGCCAAGGTGGTGGTCAAGCCGTACAAGAAGGTACTGCCCTGAGGTAGAAGGGAGGAAGAGGGAACGGGAATGAGGAATGAGGGGGCCGCCCGGCACATCCCTCATCCCTCATCCCTCATCCCTCATCCCTCATCCCGAATTCCTGACCGCTAACTCCCTACCGATACAGATTCTCGTAGCAATACTGGGTCGCCTCCACGTAGCCGGCGACGCTACCGCAGTCAAAGCGCTGGCCCTGGAAGCGGTAGGCGATGACCTTGCCGGCCGCAGCCTGCTTCATCAATGCATCGGTGATCTGGATCTCACCGCCCTTGCCCGGCTCGGTCTGCCCGATCAGGGCGTAGATATCGGGGGTGAGGATGTAGCGACCGATGATCGCCAGGTTGCTGGGCGCCTCGCTGGGATCGGGCTTTTCCACCATGTGGCTGACCCGGTAAACGCCTGGCTCCTCCTCGGTGCCGGCGATGACGCCGTACTTGTCCACCTGGTCTTGCGGCACCTCTTCGATGGCCACGATGCTGCACTGGTAGCGCTGGTAAAGGTCGACCATCTGCTTGAGAACCGAGGGTCCGCCGGGGTTGACGCACAGGTCATCGGGCAGCACCACGGCGAAAGGGGCCGGCCCCACGGCGGGCTCGCTGCAGCCGATGGCGTGGCCCAGGCCCCGGGCCTCTAGCTGGCGGATGGAGCTGAACGTGCAGCGATCCATCAGGCGGTTGACGCCGTCCAGCAGTCCCTCCTTGGCGCTGCCGGCAATGGACTGCTCCAGCTCCACGTTGCGGTCGAAGTGGTTCTCGATGGCCTGCTTGTGGCGTCCGTTAACGAAGCAGATACGGCTCAGCCCCGCCGCTTCGGCCTCTTCCACTCCGTACTGAATCAGCGGTTTGTCCACCACCGGCAACATCTCCTTGGGTACCGCCTTGGTGGCGGGGAGAAAACGGGTGCCGAGGCCCGCAACGGGAAAGACGCAAGACTGCACAGGCTGTTGGGACATAAGTGATTAATTCCTCTTGAAAAAAGCAGTGTCGCTAAAAAAACGTTTATACGAAGGCGGTGGAGCGCCCCACCCCGAAATAGGTAAAGCCCAGCTCCTTCATGAATTCGGGGTTGTAAAGGTTGCGGCCATCAAAGATCAGCCGCGCCTTCATCAGCTCGCCCAAACGCTCGAAATCAGGGCTCCAGAACTCCTTCCACTCGGTGGCGATCATCAGGGCGTCGCTGCCCTCGGCGGCCTGGTAGAGAGAATCGCAGAGCACCAGGTCATCCCGGGGGCCGTAGTGGGCCTTAACCCGCTCCAGCGCCTTGGGGTCGTAGAGACGAACGGTGACGCCCTGGGCCCAGAGCGCTTCCATCAGCACCAGCGCGGGCGAGTTGTCGATGTGATCGGTGTTGGGCTTAAAGCTCGCCCCGAGCAGCGCCACGGTCTTGCCCCGCATGCGGGTTTGCCAGTGGGTCCAGGCCTTGCGAAACAGCACCTCTTTCTGCTGCTCGTTGGTGTCCAGCACGGTACGCAACAAAAAGGACTCCTCGACGTTCTCCTCCACGGTCGCGGCCAACTGCAACAGCTCCTCGGAAAACTTGAGCCCCCCGAAACCGCAGCCCGGGTAAATGTAGTCGTAGCCGATGCGCGGGTCGGAGCCCACCCCCTTGCGCACCTGCTCGATGTCCACCCCGATCTGATCGGCCAGGTTGGCCATCTCGTTCATAAAGCTGAGCTTGGTGGCGAGCATGCCGTTGATGGCGTACTTAGTAAACTCCGCCGCCTTGGTGGGCATGGTGAGTAGCCGCCCCTGATTGCGCAAAAAAGGCCGCAGCAGCTCCTGAACCAGTTGCAGTCCCCACTCCTCATCCGCTCCGAGCAGAATCCGCTGGGGTCGGGTAAAGCCCTGAATGGCTGCGCCTTCCTGTAAAAAGCTGGGCAGCACCAGCAGGTAGACATCGTTCAGATTCTCTTCGCCCTCGCGGGCGGCCAGCATCGCCTCCTTCAACCGCAACGCCGCCCCCATGGAAAAGGTACTCTGGTTGACCACGGTGATCGGATCGGGCCGGTGAGTGGCCAGGGCCACCAGCAGCTCCCGCCCCGTCTCGTAGTGATCCGACGTCACCGCCAGCATATGCACCTGGCCGTGCTCAAAACCCCGCTCGCGATCCGCCGCGATACGCAGCCGCCCCGCCGCGAGCTCGCGCTGCAGCCGCTCCTTCAGGCCAGGCTCCTCGAAGCTGATGTCCGCGGCCCGCAGTCGCTCGATATCTTCCCCTTCACAAGCCACCAGCACCACGTCGTTGCCCACGTCCGCCAGCGCCACCCCGGTCACCAGCCCGATCAGCCCGCACCCGTATACCGATACTCGCATTCGCCCGTCTCCTTAGCGCTGAACCCGCTGAATAAACGCCAGCAGGCCCCGGGTTGAACTGTCGTCGAAATCGCCCTCGCCCGCGGCGATGGCGCGGTGGGTCTCCTTGGCGATCTGCTTGCCCAGCTCCACCCCCCACTGGTCGAACGGGTTGATCTCCCAGATCACCGACTGCACGAACACCTTGTGCTCGTAAAGGGCCACCAGCCCACCCAGAGTCGCGGGCGTCAGCTCCTTGATCAGCAGGGTGGTGGAGCACTGATTGCCCTCGTAATGCTGATCACTGCGGCGCCCCTCGCGCTCCTCCACCGGCAGCGCCTGGTCGCCGAACATGAGTACCCGGGACTGGGCCAGGCAGTTGGCCAGGTTGAGCTGCTGCTGGGACTGGAGTTGGGCGCGGGTACCGGCGGCCGTACCGGCCCGGTAGCGACGCACCGGGGCGATAAAGTCGCAGCTGACCGGCTGGGTGCCCTGGTGCAGCAGCTGGTAGTAAGCATGCTGGGCGTTGGGCCCCACCTCGCCCCAGATGATGGGACAGGTGTCGTAGTCGACCCGCTCGCCGCCCCGGGTGACCGATTTGCCGTTGCTCTCCATTTCCAGCTGGGTCAAATAGTTAGGGAGAAACTTGAGGCGTCCATCGTAAGGCAGCACGGAGTGGCCCTTGACGCCGATAAAGTTCCCGGTCCAGACCCCCAACAGCGCCATGATCACCGGCAGGTTGCGCTCAAAGGGGGCTTCGCGAAAGTGCTGGTCGATAGCGTGGGCACCGGCCAGCAATTGGCGGAACCCGTCCATGCCAATCAGCAGGGCGATGGGCAGGCCAATGACCGACCAGAGAGAAAAGCGCCCGCCCACCCAGTCCCAGAACTGCAGTTGGTTACTGACGGGAATCCCCCATTCGCTCATCTTTTCAGGGCGTGCGGAGCAGCCGATAAAGTGCTGGCCGATCAGGATCGACTCATCGCTGATCTTCTGCGCTAGCCAGCCCTTGGCGGTTTCGGCATTGCTCAGGGTATCGATGGTGGTAAAGGACTTGGAGGAGAGCACGAACAGGGTGGTCTCGGGGTTGAGCCGCTTGAGCAGCTCCGCCAGCTGACTGCCGTCGATGGAGGAGACAAAATGCACCTGCAGGCCCCGGGCCCGCGGGTCCCGAAACTCCTCGAGGGCATGACAGGCCATAAAAGGCCCCAGGTCCGATCCGCCGACGCCCAGGTTGACCACATCGGTGATCGCCTTGCCGCTGTACCCGCGCCAGTGGCCCGAGTGAATCTGCGCCACCATCTCGCCCATGCGGGCGAGGTTGCCATGGATCGCCTCGGCGATCGCCTCTCCAGCGAGTCTCGGGGTTCGCTCGGCCGGGGCGCGAAGGGCGGTGTGCAGGGCCGAGCGCTGCTCGGAGCTGTTAACCGGCGCGCCTTCGAAGAGCCTGTCGATCCAGTCCCTCAGCTGCTGTTGTTCCGCCAGGCGCAGCAGCAGCTGGAAGCTTTGCTCGGTAATCCTGTGCTTGGAGAAATCGAGCAGGTAGTCCTGCTCGCTGACCGAGAAACGGTCGAAGCGGTCCGGGTCGGCGGAGAACAGCTGGTGCAGGTGCGCACCCTCGATCGCCTCCCGGTAGTGGCGCTCCAGCGCCTGCCAGGCCGGGCTCTGGCGTACCGACATACTCTATCCTTATCTCAGAGGGCTCAAAATCGCTCTATATTAGCACAGGCCTTGCCTGATCTGTGTCGCAAACAACGAGGAGAGAGGCTTGATGAGCAACCGTCCGGGACGCGTTTTGAGCGCCCTGCTGCTGGCCTGCCTGGGACTGGCGAGCGCGGGACCCGCCGATGCGTCCGGGGCGCTGCTCCACTTGGGCCAGAGCCTGGACCGGGACGCGAATTTCTACCGGCTGGCCTTTCGCCACCCCTGGGAGCGACGCTGGTTTACCGCCGGCAACTGGTTTCTGGCGGCCCGCTTCGAGCTTGCTTTTATTCATGTCGAAACCAACCACAAGGCGCTGCCCAGTCCCGGCTCGGCCGAACACCTGGAGGCGCTGGCCCTGACCCCGTTGCTGCGCTACCAGCGCCGCCCCTATGCCAACGGCCTGGCGCCCTTCGTGGAGCTGGGCATCGGCTTCAGCTACTTCAGCGAAGAACAGCTCGAGGACGATACCCATAGCGGGAAGAACTTCGGCGGCCATTTTCAGTTCGAAGACAAGCTGGCGGCGGGCGTGAGAGCCGGGAAGCACCTGGAGGCCGCCATCGGTTTTTTCCACTACTCCAACGCCGACACCAACCCACCCAACGAAGGCTTTGACGCCTGGAGCCTGAGCCTGGGTTACCGGTTTTAGGGAGAGGCACGCCACTACCTCCCCCCCGGCGCAGAATTAGCCCTGCGCCTTACATCCGCTCCATCACCTCGATGCCCAACAGATCCAACCCCTGGGCCAGGGTGCGGGCCACCGCCTGGCACAGCAGCAGCCGGCTCTCGCGCTGCAGCGGCTCGACGTCCGAGCGCAGAATCGGGCACGCCTCGTAGAACTTCATGTAGAGGCTGGCGAGCTCGTAGAGGTAGTTGCAGAGCAGGTGCGGATAAGCCTCCGCCGCTACCAGATCCACGGTCTCGTTGAACTGCAGCAGTTTCAGGGCCAGGGCTTTCTCCTGCTCGGCCTCCAGGCGAATGTCGCCCGCAAGCTCCGTGGGATCGACGCCCGCCTTGGCAAAAATGCTCTGAATCCGGGTGTAGGCGTATTGCAGGTAAGGGGCGGTATTGCCCTCAAAGCTCAGCATCGCCTCCCAGCTAAAGATGTAATCGTTGGTACGGGTCTTGGCCAGGTCCGCGTACTTGACCGCGCCAATACCGATCTTACGAGCCACCTCCGCCTGCTTGTCAGCGGACAGGTCGGAGCCCTTCTCCTGCAGCAGGCGCGCAGCGCGCTCCACCGCCTCGTCCAGCAGTTCGCTCAGTTTCACGGTGCCGCCGCTGCGGGTTTTGAACGGTTTGCCGTCCTCACCCATCATGGTGCCGAAGGGGTGGTGCTCAAGGGAGCAGTGCTCGGTGGCGAAGCCCGCGCGACGGCTGAGGGCGAAAACCTGCTTCATGTGCAGGGACTGGCGCGCATCAATAAAGTAGAGCACCCGGTCCGCGTGCAGATCATGGCAGCGATGGCGCACGGCGGCCAGGTCCGTGGTGGCGTAGAGGTACCCGCCGCCTGACTTCTGCACGATGATGGGGGTGACATTGCCCTTCTTGTCCGCCAGCTCGTCGAGGAACACCGCCTGGGCGCCCAGGTCTTCCACGGCCAGGTCCTGCTGCTGCAGGGACTCGACAATCCCGGGCAGATCCTCGTTGTAGGCGCTCTCGGCCTTGATGTCCTTGTGGCTCAGGGTGACGTTGAGCTTCTGATAAATCTCCTCGGAATGGGCCACGGAGATATCGATGAACTGCTGCCAGAGGGCGGTGCAGTGGGGGTCGCCCGACTGCAGCTTGACCACGTTGGCCCGGGCCCGGTCGGCAAACCCTTCTTCCTCGTCGAAGCGCTGCTTGGATTCGCGGTAGAACTGCTCCAAATCGCTCAGGGCCACCGCCGCATCGGTCTCTTCACGGCGGTCTTCCAGGTGGGTAATCAGCATCCCGAACTGGGTACCCCAGTCGCCCACGTGGTTCTGGCGGATAACATCGTGTTCCTGGGCTTCCAGCACCCGGGCCAGGGCGTCACCGATAATGGTGGAGCGCAGGTGCCCCACGTGCATCTCCTTGGCCAAGTTAGGCGAGGAGTAGTCCACCACCACGGTCTGTTTCTCGGGCGCCGGGTCCAGCAGACCGGAAGCCGCCACCACCGTCTCTTCCACCTGCCGTCCCAACCAGGTCGGATCAAGGTGAATATTGATAAAGCCGGGACCTGCAATCTCCAGCTTCTCGGCCACCCCGCCCAGCTCCAGCGCGTCGACGATCTTCGCCGCCAGCTCGCGGGGATTGGCTTTCAGCCGCTTGGCCGCGCCCATGGCGCAGTTGGCCTGATAGTCACCGAACTGGGGCCCCTTGCTGGGCGCCACCATGGGGGGCAGTTCCTCGGGCAGGCCCGCGGCGGTCATGGCCGCGCGGACGCGACCGGAAAGAAATTCACGAATTTTCATAGAGTCACGCTTGTCAGAAATAGTGTCACGCTGTTCAGAAACGGATACCCCGGCCTCGGCCGGGGTTGGATTAAATCTTCGAGTGGCGGCGGGGCTTACCACCCCCTCATCCCAACCTTCTCCCCCGAGGGGAGAAGGGGCAGAGCGTGCCGAACCGACCCATGCTCGCCCCCTCTCCCCTTGGGAGAGGGCTGGGGTGAGGGGCTAACTGAAGCCTACCCCACCCAGACCCGGGCGTTACGGAACATGCGCAGCCAGGCGCCGTCCTCCTGCCAGTCGGCGGGGGCCCAAGAGTTCTGCACCGCGCGGAACACCCGCTCCGGGTGCGGCATCATGATGGTGACGCGCCCGTCCGGGGTTGTGATCCCGGTGATCCCCGCCGGTGAGCCGTTGGGGTTGGCCGGATACGCCTCGGTCACCTGGCCGTGGTTGTCCACGTAACGCAGGGCCACGTTGCCGGTTCCCTGCAACTCGCTCAGGTGGTCAGCGCTCCTAAACTCGGCATGCCCTTCACCGTGTGCCACGGCGATGGGCATGCGCGAACCGGCCATGCCGCTGAGCAGGATAGAGGGGCTCTGCTGCACCTCCACCATGGCCACCCGCGCTTCGAACTGCTCGGAGCGATTGCGCACGAAATGAGGCCAGAGCTCGGCGCCGGGGATCAGCTCATGCAGGTTAGAGAGCATCTGACAGCCATTACACACGCCGAGGGCAAAGCTATCCTCGCGGTTAAAGAAGGCCTGAAACTGCTCCCGGGCGCGGGCGTTGAACAGAATCGACTTGGCCCAGCCCTCGCCGGCCCCCAGCACGTCGCCGTAGGAGAAGCCGCCGCAGGCCACCAGCCCCTTGAACCGGTCAAGATCGACGCGGCCGGCCAGGATGTCGCTCATGTGCACATCCACGGCAGCAAAGCCGGCGCGGTCAAAGGCCGCGGCCATCTCGATCTGACCGTTCACCCCCTGCTCGCGCAGCACCGCGATCTGCGGACGCACGCCGGTGGCGATCATGGGCGCCGCCACGTCCTCGTTGATATCGAAGGTCAACTCCGCGTGCAGGCCGGGGTTGTCGGCCTCCAGCAGGCCGTCAAATTCTTCCCTGGCGCAGTCGGCGTTGTCACGCAGCGCCTGGATCTCGTAACTGGTCTGGGCCCACCAGCGCTGCAGCTGGACCCGGGACTCGCTGTAGATCTCCTCGTCGTCGAAGCAGATATTGATGCGATCGTCATCGTTGAGGCTGCCGACCACCAGGGCGCAGTCGCCAAGGCCCGCCGCGTTCAACTCGGTCAACACCTGCTCGGTGTGCTCGCGCTTGACCTGGACCACTGCCCCCAGTTCCTCGCTGAACAGGGCGCCGGCGAACTCGCCGGGTGCGGTCGCCAGCAGATCGAGGTCGATATCGATACCGGTGCGCCCGGCAAAAGCCATTTCGGCCAGGGTGACGAACAGGCCGCCATCGCTACGGTCGTGGTAGGCCAGCAGCAGCTCCTGCTGGTTGAGCTCCTGAATGGCGGCAAAGAAGGTCTTGAGCTGGGCCGGGTCGTCGACGTCCGCCACGTCCTGCCCCACCTGGTTGTAAACCTGGGCCAGGGCGGAAAGGCCGAGGCGGTTCTTGCCGTTCCCCAGGTCCAGCAGGATCAGGTCGGTCTCGCCGGCATCAGTGCGCAGCTGCGGGGTCAGGGTCTTGCGGGCGTCCAGCACCGGAGCAAAGCCGGAGATGATCAGGGAGAGGGGCGCGGTGACGCTCTTCTCCTGGCCGTCATCCTGCCACACGGTACGCATGGACATGGAGTCCTTGCCCACGGGGATGGTGATGCCCAGCTCAGGACACAGCTCCATGCCCACCGCCTTGACGGTGTCGTAGAGTTTCTCGTCCTCGCCCGGGTGGCCGGCGGCGCACATCCAGTTGGCGGAGAGCTTGATATCGTGCAGCGCGCCGATACGGGCCGCGGCCAGGTTGGTGAGGGTTTCACCGATCGCCATGCGACCGGAGGCCGGCGCGTTCACCAAGGCGGTGGGCGTACGCTCGCCCATCGCCATGGCTTCACCCTTGTAGGTGTCGTAGGCGGCGGTGGTGACGGCGCAGTCGGCCACTGGCACCTGCCAGGGGCCGACCATCTGGTCGCGGGCCACTTGCCCTGTGATGGAGCGGTCGCCAATGGTGATCAGAAAGCTCTTGCTGGCGACGCTGGGCAGCTTCAGTACCCGCTCGGCGGCATCCCCCAGGTCAATCGCGGTGGCGTCGAATTCAGGCACCTCATAGCTGATGCGCTCAACGGAACGGTGCATTTTCGGCGGCTTGCCGAACAGCACGCTCATGGGCAGGTCCACGGGCTTGTTCTCGAAGAGGCGGTCGCCCAGGGTCAGGTGGTGCTCCTCGGTAGCGGTGCCCACCACGGCGTAGGGGCAGCGCTCGCGGGCGCAGATGTCCTCAAAGCGCGCCATGTCCGAGGGCTTGACCGCCAGCACGTAGCGTTCCTGGGCCTCGTTACACCAGATTTCCAGGGGCGACATGCCCGGCTCGTCGTTGTTCACTTCACGCAGTTCGAAGTCGCCGCCGCGGCCGCCGTCTTTGACCAGCTCGGGAAAGGCGTTGGAGAGGCCGCCGGCTCCGACATCGTGAATAAAGGCGATGGGGTTGGTCTCTCCCAGTTGCCAGCAGGCGTCAATCACCTCCTGGCAGCGGCGCTCCAGCTCGGGGTTGTCCCGCTGCACGGAGGCAAAATCCAGATCCGCCGAGGAGGCGCCGGAGGACATGGAAGAGGCGGCACCGCCGCCGAGGCCGATCAGCATGGCCGGGCCGCCCAGGCAGATCAGTTTGGCGCCCACCTCGATCTCGCCCTTCTGCACGTGGCTGTCGCGAATGTTGCCCATGCCGCCGGCGATCATGATCGGCTTGTGGTAGCCGCGCACCTCTTCGCCGTTGGCGCCGTTGACCGGCTGCTCAAAGGTACGGAAGTAGCCGGTCAGGTTGGGGCGGCCGAATTCGTTGTTGAAGGCGGCGCCACCGATGGGCCCCTCGATCATGATGTCCAGGGCGGAGACGATGCGCCCGGGTTTGCCGTAGTCGGACTCCCAGGGCTGTTCAAAGCCGGGAATCTTGAGATCGGAGACGGTAAAGCCGGTCAGGCCCGCCTTGGGCTTGCCCCCGCGCCCGGTCGCGCCTTCGTCGCGGATCTCGCCGCCGGAGCCGGTAGCCGCCCCGGAATGGGGGGCGATGGCGGTCGGGTGGTTGTGGGTCTCCACCTTCATCAGGATCTGGATCGCTTCCTGGCTGTAGCCGTACTCGCGGCTATCGGGGTCGGGGAAGAAACGTCCGGCCTCGCTGCCCTCGACCACCGCGGCGTTGTCGGCGTAAGCCGAGAGCACGTTTTCACCGCCCAGCTGGTGGGTGTTCTTGATCATCGCAAACAGCGACTTCTCCTGGGCTTCGCCGTCGATGTCCCAGGAGGCGTTGAAGATCTTGTGGCGACAGTGTTCGGAGTTGGCCTGGGCGAACATCATCAGCTCGACATCGGCGGGGTTGCGTCCCAGCTCGGTGAAGCTCTGCACCAGGTAGTCGATCTCGTCCTCGGCCAGGGCCAGGCCCAGTTCCCGGTTGGCGGTTTCCAGGGCCGCGCGCCCCCCGCCCAGAATATCCACCCGCTGCATCGGCCGGGGCTCGGCGTGGCTGAACAGCTGCGCCGCCGCGTCCATCTCCGGGAACACAGCCTCCACCATGCGATCGTGCAGCAGCGCCTGCACCGCCTCTCGGTCCGCCTCGCTCAGTTCGCTCGACGCCTTGACGTAGTAGGCGATGCCCCGCTCCAGCCGCACGATATCCGCCAGGCCGCAATTATGGGCAATATCGGTCGCCTTACTAGACCAGGGGGAAATGGTACCGGGGCGCGGCACCACCAGGAAAAGCTCCCCGTCGAGGGGCTCCACTGCCGCCTTGGGACCGTACTTGAGAATCGTTTCCAGTACCGATTGATCCTGATCAGGGAAGGGTTCGCGGACCTCAGCAAAGTGCATGTATTCAGCATATAATGCCGAAACTGCAGGGACCCGGGAGCGGAGTTTCTGCAGTAGTTTTTGGCGACGGAAGGGGGACAGGGCAGGAGCGCCACGCAACTTGAGCATGTGGTTATCGGGCCTCTCGAAAGCAGTACCGGAGTATGGGATCGGGCTTGAAAAAAGAAAGCGCAAATTGTACTGGAATCAGCTCGGGGTTACCACGCCCCCAGCGCCTTGATTGGCGGGGCGGCCGATGCTGAGCCACCGCCCCTTCCAGCCCAAGGACAGCCTCTTCCTGCTCACCGGCCTAGTGCTGTTCTGCATACCGATCCTGGCCAGCTATAACGCCAGCTCCCAGCTGGACGTGATTCGCCAGCAAGGCGAGCTGCGGATCGTAACGCGGCTGAGTCCGGCCAGCTACTTCCTCACCGACCAGGGACCCGGTGGCTTTGAGTACGAGCTGAGCAAAGCCTACGCCGACCACCTCGGGGTAAACATCGCCATCACCCTGGCCGATGATATGGAGCAGATCTACAAGGAGCTGCGGCTGCACAACAGCCACCTGGCTGCGGCAGGACTAACACCCACCCCGGAACGCCGCCAACATTTCACCTTCAGCGACAACTACCTGCAGAGCCGTCCACTGCTGATCTACCGCACCGGCGATGGCGGCCCGGTACCACGCTCGCTGGCCGAAGTGAATCTGGAACGGCTGGCGGTCATTGCCGGCAGCAGCCACGAAGAACAGCTGAAGGCCCTGCTGCCGGACGATAACGCCTGGCAATCGGTCAACAACCTTGAAATGGTGGACCTGCTTGAGCAGGTACACAGTGGCGAGCTGGACTACACCCTGGTGGATTCAACCGAGTTCGACGCCAACCGAGCCTTTTTCCCCCGCCTGCAGGTGGCCTTTCCCCTGACCGAAACCCAACCGTTGGCCTGGATGCTGAAAAAGAGTGGTGACGGCAGCCTCAAAAACAGCATCAACCGTTTTCTCGCCCTGCCGGAAACCCAGGCGCTGATCGCCCGCCTCGCAAAGACCTACTACGAGCAGGACCGGCGCCTGAACCTGGTGGACAACCTGACCTTTCGTCAGCACTTGCGCACCCGCCTGCCCGAATTGCGGCCCTGGTTTGAAGAGGCGGAAGCGGAGACCGGCATCGACTGGAAACTGCTGGCGGCGATCGGTTACCAGGAATCCCACTGGAACCCGCGGGCGGTATCCCCCACCGGAGTGCGCGGCGTGATGATGCTGACCCGGCACACCGCCCGGGAGATGGGGGTAAAAAAGCGCACCGACGCCGAACAGAGCATCCTGGGCGGCGCCCGCTATTTCAAAAAATTACATTCGCGCCTGCCAGAACGGATCGAGGAGCCTGATCGCACCTGGCTGGCGCTGGCCGCTTACAACGTGGGTCGAGGCCACCTGGAGGACGCCCGCATACTGACCCAGCGGACCGGCCAGGACCCGGACCGCTGGGCAGACGTGGCAGAGCAACTGCCCAAACTGAGCCAGGCCAAGTGGTACAAGACGGTTCGCCACGGTTATGCCCGCGGCCGGGAACCGGTGGTCTACGTACGTAATATACGGCGCTACCTTGAACAGCTGGCCTGGGAGAGCCGTTTCCAGGCGGTCCAGAATACCCCCGTACCGCAAGCCAGCGAGGCGGTCGGGCCGCCGGCACGCCTACCCGATACCCTCTGAACCGGACTCGGAACGCGCCTGTTGGGCAAGGCGACGTTCCAGCTGGCGACGCTCACGCTTGTGGCGAAAGAAGCGGCTGATCTGCTCGCTGCAGCGCTCGCTTAACACGCCCCCCTGGTAATCAATGCGATGGTTGCTCCAGCCGGCCTCCAGGACATTACTGGCGCTGCCCACCGCACCGGCCTTGGGCTCGCTGGCACCGAACACCAGGCGTTGAACGCGGGCATGGATCAGCGCCCCGGCGCACATGGTGCACGGTTCAATGGTGACATAGAGGGTGGCCCCCACCAGCCGGTAGTTATCCACCCGCTGGGCCGCGTCACGAAGCGCCACTATCTCCGCGTGAGCGCAGGGGTCCCGGCCGCTGATCGGCTGGTTCCAGCCCTCCCCGACCACCTGCCCGTCCACCACCACCACGGCGCCCACCGGCACCTCGCCCAAGGCTTCGGCACGCTGCGCTAACCCCATGGCATGGGCCATCCAGTACTCGTCGTCACTCTGCTGCATAGGAGGAAATGAGGGATCCGTGAAATCACCGGTTAGAGGAGCCACGCATTCTACCAGCCCGCCTGCGCGGGCCAAAATCCGCCCCGCCGCCAACCACGGTTGATCTATATCAACCTGACTGCAAATCGCCGCTAAATATTTCTCCCTTTAGCGATCAAATCAAAGGCGTCTGCGGTCGATAACTTATAATAAGACCGAACCCACTCAACCCTTTGCCAATAACGAGCCAAAATTCATGAACACCGCCGCTCAACGCCCACCCATTCGAGTGTTAATGCTCGACACCCACGGTGAATATTTTGCCTGGGCCTCCACCCTGCGCCAGCAGGGGCATCACTGGGACCTGTTGCGAGTGGACAGCAGCGCGGCGCTGATCTCCTACCTGAAAGAGAACCGTTATCACGCGGTGGTGATCGCCCCTTCGGCCAAGCCCCATGCCGACCTCGACTGCCTTTCCAAAGCCACCCAGCTGCAGCCCAACGCGGTGCGGGTCATGCTGCCCGGCATGGTCGGCAGCCCGCCGCTGATGAGCCGCATGCTGGAACTCAGCCACCGCCTCTACGAATACACCGACAGCAGCGAGCAGATCGCCCGCTCCATCGAGCAGCAGATCCAATTCCGACGCCTGATCACCAAGCCCCGGACCCGTGCGTTCTTCAGCAGCGCCGGCCCGCTGCCGTCACCGCCGCGGGTCTACCAGGAGCTCTCCCGGGCGCTGCGCTCAGAGGTGAGCGATGCCCAGAAAATCGCCGAGATCATCGAGCAGGATCCGGCCCTGGTGGCCCGGGTGCTAAAAATGGTCAACTCGGCGTTTTTCGGCCTCAAGCGCCAGATCAGCAGCGTGCAACAGGCCGTCTCCCTGCTAGGGCTGCGCACCCTCAGGGGGCTTGCCCTTTCAGGCCACCTAGCCAGCCTGTACCCGCCGAACAAGAACTGGTCCAGTTTCTCCTTTGAGCGAATGAACCAGCGGGCGCTGCTGGTCGCGCGCCTGGCTCAGAACATCTGTAAAGACCTGAAGCTGAACCCGTCTCTGCAGGAGCAGGCGTTCCTCGCCGGCCTGCTGCACGATATCGGGATCCTCTACAGCGCCTCCTGTGACCCGGTGCGTTACCAGCGGGTCATGCAGGACGCCGCCGACAACAACGTACACCTCTGCACCCAGGAAAAGCGCTCCTTAGGCTTCTTCCACGGTGAGACCGGGGCCTACCTGCTGGCGCTCTGGAACATCCCCCCCCTGGTGGTGGAGGCGGTGCTGCTGCACCACACCCCCCACCTAAGCCCCGACGATGCCGTTACCCCTCTGACCGCGGTGCATATTGCCGACGCACTGATCCCGCCGGTCCGCAACGCCATGGACACCGACCTTTCCAACCGCCTGTCGCGCAGCTACCTTGAGCGCACCGGAGTCATCAAGGACCTGCCCCGCTGGCAGATGCGCGCCAACTCGCTACACCGCTCGGTGCTGGAGCCCAGCTGACCGGACGTTGGCCGCTCGCCGGCAAAGCCGTTAAGATAACTCGTTTGGCCGCCCACCCGGCGGCCAACGGCATGATCGGTTCCGTCCAGGGAGGTGCGGCGAACGATGAATATTCAGCTACTGCTCACCGGCAACGAGCTGATGAGCGGCGACACCGTCGACTCCAACTCGGCCTGGATCGGCACCCGGCTGCGCGAGCTGGGCCTTACGATCACCCGCAAAGTCACCTTGGGAGACAGCCTGGAACAGCTGGTCAGCGAGCTCGAAAAGCTCTGCGCCGATGCGGATGTCGTCCTGGTCAACGGCGGCCTCGGCCCAACCCGTGACGACCTTACGGCCCAGGCCCTGGCCGAACTCAGCAACCGCCCCCTCGAGGAACATGCCGGCGCTCGCGCCCACCTCCAGGCCTGGGCCGAAGGGCGCGGTATTGAACTCAACGCCGCCAATCTGAAGCAGGCCTGGCTACCAGCAGGCGCCGACCTGATCCCCAACCCACGCGGATCAGCGGTGGGCATCCAGCTGCGCCATCGCAACTGTGAGCTTCTCTGCACCCCGGGCGTTCCCAGCGAAATGCGCACCATGCTGGATGAGACGGTGCTACCCTGGCTGGCCGAGCGTGCCGCCCCCGAGCAGCGAACTCAGACCCTGCGCTGGCACACCTTCGGGCTGGGCGAATCCACCGTGCAGCAGCGCATCGACGACGAAATCGATAACTGGCCCGATGGCGTCGAACTGGGCTTTCGCGCCGGGGCACCGACGCTGGAAGTCAAACTGTCGGCGCCGGCGGCCGAGCACAAGGCGCTGGCCCGAACCCGGGAGCGCCTGCACCAGCTGATCGGCGATTACATCGTCGCCGAAGGTCAGGGCACCCTGGCCGCTACCCTGATCCAGGCGCTGGCCCGCCGGGGCCAGACCCTGGCCGTCGCCGAGTCCTGCACGGGGGGGCTGATCGCCGCGCAGATGACCGCCGAGGCCGGTGCCTCCGAGGTGTTTGAGTGCGGCGTGGTGGCCTACGCCAATGCCATCAAGGAGCGCGTACTCAAGGTTTCACCGCAAACCCTGGTGCAGGACGGGGCCGTCAGCGAGTCCGTCGTGCAGCAAATGACCCAAGGCGTGCTGGCGCTCAGCGGCGCCGATTACGCGGTGGCGGTATCAGGCATCGCCGGCCCCAGCGGTGGTACCGAGCAAAAACCCGTGGGCACCCTGTGGATCGCCTGGGGCGACCGCAACCACATCGAAACTGCCTGCCTGCGCCTGCCGCCTCCGCGCAAACTGTTTCAGACACTGGCCGCCGGCACCGCCCTGGATCTGGTTCGACGGCGGGTGGAAGGAATCACCTCCGCGCCCGCCTACCTGACCCAGCGGCAAGGCCCCGAGCGCGGCAGCGCCCAACGCCGCATGGAAGGCTCAACTCCATGAAACGGGGACCGACCAAAGCGGAACTGCGCGATGAGATCGCCCGCCAGGTGCGGGACTACCTGGGAGAGGGCGGCGAAATCGACGAAGTGGAACGCGGGGCCAGCGGACTCGACAAAACCGAGCTCCCGCCGCGTCCGGAGTTCACCCAACCCCGACAGTCCCGAACCCCGGTACCGGAGGTGGTGGCTGCCATCGAAGCCCGCAAGCGCCCACCCCAGCGCCCAAAGCGACCGTCTCGCAAGCAACCCCGAAAAAAAGCGATCTACGACGATTTTGGTGAGCCGATCCGCTGGATCTGGGCGGAGGATTAACCTCACGCGGCAAACACCGGGGCTATACTGACAGCCGGATTCTGGATCCAGACTCAAGTACGCCATGGAGGCCCCACCGCAAACATGTCCTTACCGGATTTCACCACCCGGGGAGTCGCCGAAACCCGAAAGCAGGTGGTCGCAACGCTTGCCGCAGGCCCCGGCATAATCCTCGTTGAAGGATCGACCGGCAGCGGAAAAAGCCACCTCAAACAGCAGCTGATTCGCGGCCTCACGGGCGATTTCACCGTGGTCGACCTTGCCTACAGCCGCCTCGACCCGGATGAGTTCTGCACGGCCCTCGGCGCTCAGCCAGTGGCAGCCGCCGCTGACAGCGCAGCGGAACCTCAGCCCGCACCTCCACTGGACCGTCTGCGTCAACGCACCCGGCACCTGGCAGAGCAAAACCGTCCCCTGCTGGTATGCATCGACGACGCCCAGTTTCTCCCCACCGCGACCCGTGAGTTGCTGCTTGCCCTGATCACGGGATCAAACGCCCCCGCCAGCCCCCTTTACGCCGTGCTGTTCGCCGATAGCAGCGCGGACTTCAGCCTTGTCGGAGGCGCCGACCCTGAGCAGGGACTGCGCAGCCGGATGGTTCTGAATCCACCTTCAGAAACGGACCTTTCCAGGCTTATCGACCTCATCCTGGTGCTGGGTGGAACCAACAGCAGCGCCCTGTCCAAGGAAGAGCGCAACGAAATTCTCGCCAGCGCAGACGGCAGCCTGCGCCAGACGCGCCACTTGACCGAACAGGCCCTGCTTCAACGAGCTTCCGACGACGCTGATAACGCGGGGACGCAACAATCCCCCCCCTCCAGCGCCGGCCAGTTCGCTTTTGGCCTGCTGCGTAACGATGACGACTTCGGGCCGGCCACGGTGCCTGTTGGGCGCCAAAACGAACTGGCGCGCCTGGGCGGCTCGCCGGGGAGCCTGCCCGCCACCTCATACGAGACGCAACTGGAGTACCGCGAAGCCCCGGCCAGCGACTCTCCCCCGCCGGTTTCGCTGAGCGCCCTTCAGCGCCGCCATCCGCTGTTGCTGGCGGCCGGCCTGCTGGCCTGCCTGGGCATCGTGGGGCTGATCGTCGTGGATAACGGCCAAGGGCCTGCACCAGGCTACCTCGAGGAGCCGCGCCCCGGCGACGGTACCCGCGCGGCCCGGTCGGACACGGCGATGACCGGCGCCCCGGCCCCGACGGCTGATCAAGTCGCGGCACCAGGTTCAACCACGGACTTAGCGGCCCTCTCCGCACCAGAGGAAACGTCAAGCAGCGGGCTGGTCCGCCGTGCGGTCAGCCCCGACGCGGTATCGGTGGCACAGGCAACCCGCCAGCCGGAGGATACAAACGAAGGGAGGTCAGCCCCTCTGGTTGATAAGAGAACGCGCAGCGCGGTCGCCGCAACGCTCCCTCCCTCGCCACCGCCCAGTGAGCCGCTCAAACAGCTGCTGACGCGCTGGCTGGCCGAAGCCCAAGCCCATGAAGCGGCCTATCGCCTGACCCTTCCCGCCCAGGCGAATGCCGTACAGAGTTATCGCAAAATCCTGGCCGCGGACGCCAACCACCCGGAGGCCCGTTTAGGCCTGGAGCGGATTCGCGAACTTTACCGAAAGCGGGCAGAACAGGCGCTCGCGCAGGAGCAGTGGGATAAGGCCCGGCACAATTTCAACCGCATACTCTGGATCGACGACGAGGATAAGCAAGCCCTGGCGGAACTCGCCCGCCTACCCGCTCAATCAGAGTAACCCCAGGCCGAGGCCGACCATCAACGCCGCAAAAACCACACCCAGCAGGGTGCGAGCAAGCCGCGGCGCCGTACGCCCGGTCTCAATTTGCAAGGTTTTGCAGTGGGGGCAATAGCGTTTCCAGGCGCCCTGTCCGCGGTACAGAAACCCCGCACGCCGCTTGACCTGCCTGGGCACCCCGAGCCGGTGGCAGGCTTGGCAGCGTATATAGGGCGAAGCGCCCGGCGCCTCGCTTGATCCCGCCTTGATTGCCGGCTTTTTGGCTACCGGCCGGTCGCCGGGCTTAGAGTTGAGGTCCCGCGCCACGCTGCGGCTATCCCGGGGCCTGCGGTGAAAGTCGATAAACTGGGGGTTGCTGGCCAGCACCACTTTTCGGGCCAGCAATCGATTGTTCAGTATTTGCGAAGAAAACTCGACCGTTTCTCCTATCGAAGGCGGCTCGGTGCCAACGATATCGGTCAGTTGAAACTGGTAATCCGAGCCGCCGGAAAGGATAAAACCCTCCATCGTCTCGCTACAATAAAGATGGATCACGCCTTGGTGGCGCTCACCCTGCACCGGTGCTGCCGTGGTCATACCTGATCTCCCTGTACTGCGCCTGCTGGCAAGCGATCTCCACGATAACTAGTGTAAGCCGTTCAAACTCCCTCGATAAGCAGCAAAAAGCCCTTTATGCATGCTAAATATCTTCAAAAACAAACGCGCTGACAAGCTCAAGCATAGCCGGTCTCACGGCCAACGGAAACAATCACGTTTGTACCTCACCGCCACCCCCGGAATAAGACGATGCCAGAGGGAAAAATCGAGCGAATCACCAGGCAATGGGTTCTAAACTGGCAGTAAGTACTTTTAAGCGGGCAACGCCCATGACCATCAGCGTATTCGACCTGTTCAAAATCGGAATAGGCCCCTCCAGTTCCCATACCCTGGGCCCGCTCAAGGCCGCCCATCAATTTGTTGAAACTCTGGGCGAAGAGCAGGGGCTCTCCGGGGTGCAACGGATCCAGATCGAGCTCTTCGGCTCGCTTGCCGCCACCGGCGTCGGTCATGGGACGGATCGCGCGGTGTGCTGGGGCCTGATGGGCGAGACCGCGGAGACGATCGATCCCTACCAAGCGGGTAAACGGCTTGAGGCGTCGCTGCAACAAAAAACCCTGCCCCTCCTCGGCGGCCACCCCCTGGCCTTCGACCCGCGCCAAGACCTGAAAATGACGCTCACACCGCACCCCCAGCACCCCAATGCCGTCACTTTCACCGCATTTGGCGATGCCAGGCGCGTACTGCTCGAGCGCACCTACCTCTCCATCGGTGGCGGTTTTATCCTCCAGGCCGGCGAGCACGCCCCGCCCGAAGCCGGTGGGCCGCCTGCCCCCTACCCCTTTACCAGTGCCGCCGATCTGCTGGAGCACTGCCGCCAAAACAGCCTGTCGATCAGCGAACTGATGCTGCGCAACGAAGAGGTCAACCGCCCCCGGGCGGACATTTTCGACGGGTTGGCCAAAATCGGCGAGGAGATGAAGGCCGTCATCAAGCGCGGCCTGCACGGCCAGGGCGAGCTGCCCGGGGGGCTGGGGGTCAAACGCCGGGCTCCGGGCCTTCACCGGGCGCTGAAAAGTAAAGACGAGGCCAACCTGATCACGGCCAGCCTGGAAGCGATGGACTGGGTAAACCTTTACGCGCTGGCTACCAACGAAGAGAACGCTGCCGGCGGGCGTATCGTCACGGCCCCCACCAACGGCGCGGCGGGGATTATTCCCGCCGTGCTCTTCTACTACCGGCGCTTCAGCCCGCAGGTCAACGAGGAGCAGGTCGCCCGCTTCCTGCTCACTGCCGGCGCCATCGGCATCCTATGCAAGGAGAACGCCTCAATTTCCGGTGCCGAAGTAGGTTGCCAGGGAGAGGTGGGCTCGGCCTGCGCCATGGCCGCGGCGGGGCTTACCGAACTGCTGGGGGGCAGCCCCGAGCAGGTTGAGAATGCCGCAGAGATAGGGCTTGAGCACAACCTGGGCTTAACCTGCGACCCGGTGGCCGGGCTGGTGCAGGTGCCCTGCATCGAACGCAACGCCATCGCCGCCATGAAAGCGATCAACGCCGCTCAGATCGCCCTGCGCGGGGATGGCGAGCACTTTGTCTCCCTGGACAAGGTGATCAAGACCATGAAAGAGACCGGGGCCGACATGCAGGCCAAGTACAAAGAGACCTCCACCGGCGGGCTGGCGGTCAATGTCCCAGAGTGCTAGCCCGACCTCAGGGTGGGGGACACGTCCACCATTCCCAGCAGGGAATCCAGCCAGGACGGCAAAGCGGCACGCCCCTCGTCCAGCATGACCACCCCGGCGACCAGCGCCACCACCACGAGCAACAGAATCAGCAACCAGGGCAACCAGCGTCGACGACGCGGTGCCGGTATGGCATCGGGCGCCAGGGGCGCGACCTCGCGGGGACCGGGTTTGTTGGGCTGGGTACGGAAGCGGTCGCGCTCAGGCCAGACGCTTTCGGTCGCCCCGGGGGCCTGCGCCCGGGCCTGCTTGGCCTGCACCAGGTTACCGATATCATTGATTTTACGGGCCAGCTCCTGCTCCACCGGCACCAGGTCCAGTGAGCGAATGATGTGGGCGTAGGTGGCAAAGGCATCGCTGTCACCGGGCTTGACCGGGTTGCCAAAGAAGTAATGAGCACGAAAGCGCAACGCTTCCAGTCGCAGCCCCATGAGCGCCTCGACGCTCTGCTCCGAAGAGGCCGAAAGGCGGTTGATCTGCAATCCGAATTGATAGTGATAAGCCTGGGCCAGGGCAAAGAAGATAATCGCCCGGGTGAAGTCATCCTCGTTCTTGCCGCCGAAGATAAACCCCTGGTCATGGTTCATCAGCCAGTAGTCCTGGGCATCCATGCGCGGCAGCAGGTCCGGGTCGGCGTTAAGCTCACCGCTGAAACTCTCCAGCATGTGCACGAATTCCTGCCGCTGAACCCCCTTGGAAAGCCAGAGCGCGCGATATTGATAATCCACCAGGTGAAAGCGCTCGCTGCCCACGTTCAGCACCTGCGCCAGTTGTTGCCGGCTGCTGTTGATCAGCTGGCTCCTGGTAGCATTCCCCAGGTCACGTACCACCACCATGATGTCGGTGGTGTAGGGCTTTTTAAACAGGCTGAGAGCGTAGGCAGTGCTGTCGGGAAAATTAAGTTTGGAGAAGTTGCACGCCTGACTGAGGCTGTCATAGAAAGGGGCGACTTTCTGTACCGGCACCTGCTTTCCATAATTTTCGGGCACGCGCGCCTTGGAACTGTCGAGCAGGAAAAACAGAGCGACCTTGGCGACCATGATGTTGTCCTTTTTCGCTTGCCCCACACGTGCCTGCTATGGAGGGTTGGGATTCGGCACGGTGGGCGGTCCGACAGAGCGCCGGAACCGAGTGTGTGCCGGCATTGAATACTCTAGTCGGAAAATTCACGGAAAAATAACCGAGCCGGGAAAGAGAGACCAGCCCGGCCTCTTTCAAACGGTCGTTTTATTGATCTTTCTCAAGGCTTTGCGGTCTTGCTGGGGGCGTTCACAGGTGCCGCTGCAATACCAGGAAGGCGCGGGCGGGAGCCTGCCCGGGGTTGAAGATGCAGTGATGGACATCGGCGGGATAACGTAAGGTCGCATCGGTCTCCACTGAGCGCTCGAGCCGGTTGTCCAGCCGCACGCACAGGATCCCTTCGATCACCGAGAGGTGCTCCACGGTGCCCAGCGCATGGGGCTCGGAATCCAACCGGGCCTCGGGGCCGAAACGCAGCTCGTACCACTCGAACTCGGTGGCCGAGGAGAGCGGATTGAGCGCGCGCAGCTCGCAGCCCCCGTCGTCACTCACCATTCGGGGCGTCTGCTGCGCGCTCAACGCCTCGATAAAATCCGCCGGACTCTCCTGGCAGCGGGCGGCCAGCTCATCGATGGAGACCCCCAGCGCCTGGGTCACGTTCCAGAGGGTGGTGAACGTGGGGTTGGCATTGCCGCGCTCGATCTCGGACAACATGGACCGGGAGACGCCGGAGGATTCCGCCAGCTGGGCCAGGTTCAGCCCCTGGCGTTTGCGCTCCTGCTTGAGGGCGCCCCCGAGATTGGGCGTGATGCGATTCATTGAGTCGGCCTTGCTCCAAACGCCGGCGCGAGATCAACACCGGCGGCTACCTAGATGCCGGGACGACGCTTGCCCCGGAACGACAAGCCGCTAGTTTAACGGCAGCGCTGAATCCTGAAAACCTCGTGTGGGTTTAGAGGGGGAGGCAAAGGCGACGTGAAAAAAGTTTCCCGACGACTCTTGGATTTACGCCGACAGCCCCTATCTGTAATACCAGCGGCCGCCGATTGGGGCCGTTTCATCAACCCGCCCGTTCCGGCAGGAAGGGCCTTTACACATATTGCTCAGCGGAGGATATGAGAATGCACGTCGACTTTTCCCCCCTTTACCGTTCGTCCATCGGCTTCGACCGCCTGGCCAGCCAGCTTGAAAGCGCCAGCGACAGCAACAGCCAGGGGGGCTACCCGCCCTACAATATCGAGCTGCTGGACGAAAACAGCTACCGGATCACCATGGCCGTAGCCGGTTTCTCGCGCACCGACCTGGATATTCAGAGCCACGCCAACGCCCTCCTGATCAAGGGCAACAAGCCTGCGGAACGAGAGGATCGCCAGTTCCTCTACCAGGGCATCGCCGAACGCGGCTTTGAACGCCGCTTTCAGTTGGCCGATCACGTTAAGGTCACCGGCGCCACCCTGGAAAACGGCTTGCTCCACGTAGACCTGGTGCGGGAAATCCCCGAAGCCATGAAGCCGCGCAACATCGAGATCCAGAGCGGCGCCTAGCGGCTCCCCCCGCGGGCCTGTTACCGGCCCGCCGAGGCAAGCAGGAGCCCGAACCGGGCTCCTTGCCCCCCATGTCCCTGCCATGAAACCCATCGGGCGGGCTATGCTGATGGGAGGAGGTTTCCGGTGCAAACAGCAAAACTGATCCTGTTCAGCCTTTTGTGCTGGGCGTCCCCCCTCTGGGCCGCACTGCCCCCGGCAGATGCCCAGGGGCGCGAGCTACCCTCCCTGGCCCCCCTGCTGGAAGAGATCACCCCGGCGGTGGTCAACATCGCCACGTACACCCACCGAAGAACGCAGAACCCCCTACTTCAAGACCCGTTCTTCAGACGCTTTTTCAATGTTCCGGAACCCCGGCAACGGCGCTCGAGCAGCGCCGGTTCCGGGGTCATCATTGACGCCGAGCGCGGCTGGGTGATCACCAACCATCATGTAATCGACCACGCCGACGAGATCGAGGTCTCCCTCACCGACGGCCGCCAGTTGAGCGCACGGCTGCTGGGCGCCGACCCGGAGGTTGATCTGGCCCTGCTGGAGGTGTCGGCCGACAACCTCAGCGCCCTGCCGCTGGCCGACTCCGATCAGCTGCGGGTCGGCGATTTCGTGATCGCCATCGGCAACCCCTTCGGCCTTGGCCAAACCGTCACCACCGGGATTGTCAGCGCCCTGGGCCGCACCGGGCTGGGTATCGAGGGCTACGAGAACTTTATCCAGACCGACGCCTCCATCAACCCGGGCAACTCCGGCGGGGCGCTGGTCAACCTCAAGGGGGAACTGGTGGGGGTCAACACCGCCATCATCGCCCCGGGGGGCGGCAACGTGGGAATCGGCTTCGCAATCCCGGCCAACATGGCCTCAGCAATTACCCCGCACCTGGCGCGGGAGGGGCAGGTGCGGCGGGGGCGCCTGGGGATCCTGATGCAGAACCTCTCACCGGACCTTGCCGAAGCCTTCGGCTTGGGCAGTGACCAGGGCGGCGTGCTGATCAACCAGGTGGTGCCGGGATCTGCGGCGGAGCAGGCCGGCTTGCGCGCCGGCGACGTCATCCTCGCCATTGACGGGCGCCCGGTGGCCGACCCCGCTGTCCTGCGGACCCGCCTGGGCATGCTCGCAGTGGGCGACACATTACAACTGGAGCTACTGCGCGACGGCACTCCCCTCTCGCTAACCGCACGGATGGGCTCGCCCTACGGCGCCAGGGCCCAGGGCACTCGGCTCTCCCCTTACCTGGATGGGGCCGAGCTGGCCGAGACCCTTGAGCGCTCGACCGTGATGGTCGCCGGTGTCGAACCGGGCAGCCTCGCCGCCCGGGGAGGCCTGCGCCCCGGCGACCGCATTCTGGCCGCCAACCGCATCGCCGTAGAAACCCTTGCAGCCCTGGCGAGGGCAGCAAGCGCAGGACGCGGCGGCTTGCTGTTGCTGATCGAGCGGCAGGGAGAAACCCTCTACCTGGCCCTGTCGGGCTGACGGGGGCGCCATGCACCGAGAGGCCCTGGAGAGCAGCCGCCGCTTAAACCGGTGGCACTCCTGGGTGCTGCTGCTGGCGATGGGCAGCTTGCTGGCGCTGATCGCCTGGCTGCTCGCCGGGCCCTACACCGCCCTCGGCGCCTTCCTGGTACTGGTCCTCGCCCACCAGCTAAACCGCCATCTGCCCCCGCGCCTGCTGATGCGGCTCTACCGGGCCCGTCCCCTCGCTTATCAAGAAGCGCCGGACCTGCACCGGGCCCTCAAGGAGCTGAGCCGACGGGCAGGTCTGCCCCGCGAACCGGTGCTCTACTACATCGACAGTCCCCAGCCCAACGCCATCGCCGTGGGTACGCGCAAGGACTCCGCCATCGCGATCTCCGACGGCCTGGTGCGCCAACTGGACTGGCAGCCGCTGCTGGGGGTCATCGCCCACGAGCTTGCCCACATTCGCCACCAGGATGTGCAACTGCTCACCTTTGCGGAGCTGATCGGACGCCTGGTCAATTACCTGGTGTTGGTGGGGCTGGTACTGATCGGCGTCTCCTTGCCGCTGGTGCTGCTCACCGACCTTAAAATCAACTGGCTAGCGCCGATACTGCTGCTGCTCGCCCCCCTGCTCTGTCGGCGCCTGCAACTGAGCCTGTCGCAAACTCGCGAGTTCGAGGCCGACCGCGGCAGCGCCGAACTGCTGGGCACCCCGCTACCCCTGATCAACGCTCTGCGCCTGCTGGAATATGCCCCCGACGGCCCCTTGCACCGCTTCTTTCTACCCCACCGGCGCCGTCCCCGCCCCGCCGACGTCGGCACCCATCCCTCGACCGAGGCCCGGATTCAACGCCTGAAGGCACTGGAGCCGGACCGGGGCTGGCGGGTCCCACTTCCCCCTTAAAGCCTTAAAGCCCTAAAACCCTGCGGCCCTGCGGCCCTACGCACCCGATGCTCCGTGCCGGTCAGGGATACAAACGACTTCACGGCCCCCGTCGTCGGCCTCCCCGCTACCCCTTTCCCCGGACACGCTTCCTTGCGTAAAACCCCCACCGCCTCACTCACCCCTTACGTGAGGCCAGCACGGCCTCTCCCACCTCTTTAACAAAGCCTCCCATGCCCCGCTGGCGGCCCTTTTCAAAGGGCACCGGCCGGCAGGCGCGCATGGTCAGCAGGCCGATGCGCACGGAGATCAACGCCACCCCCAGCCCCTGGCCGACACCACCGGCCACCTTGGGCAGCACGGTACTGGCGCTCTGGGCCGTGACGTAGTCGCTGGCCATCTGGGTCGCCCCGGCAAAGGCCATGTTCTTGAGTACAAACAACAGGATACGCAGCCGGTTGTCAAAGCCCGGGCGTACGCCATAGGTTTTCGCCACCGCCTCCACCAGGCGGGCATTGCGCCAGAGGGTCAGGGCCATGTCCAGCAACGGCCACAGGCTGAGCCCCACCGCCACCCCGGCATGGGCGCTGTAGCGGGTGATCTGGCGGTAGGCCTGCTGGTCCAGGGGTTTCAGAAACACCTGTTCAACGTGGGCCACCGTCTCGCCGTCATCGACGTAATCCGGCAGTCCGTCCACAGCACGAGCCAGCGCTGCCGCCTGGGGCTTTTCCGCGTAGAAATCACCGAGGGCCGCCAGCCACCCCCCCGCTTGCCCTTGGGATCGCGCTGCCCGCAGCTGCTGCGCCTGCCCCTGCAGCCGAATGACCCCCTTCAGGCTGTCTCCTCCCCTGAGCCAGGAAGCAGCCACCACCAGCGCGGCCACCACCAATCCCAGGAGCAGCGCCGCCACCAGCCCGCCCCAGATCCAGTGGGTGGACCAGGCCCGATGCACCAGGCCGTAGCCGTCCACCCCCAACGCGACCACCAGGTAGATGGCCAGCAGCCCCAGCAGCCACTTGAGTCCACGAACCGGGCGGGCATCGAGGGGCCGGTCGGCGTAATCAACGCCTGTCGCGGCCGGATCGCCACTGATCGTTTCCGGCGGGCCGGCCAGGGTCTGCTCCTGCCCGGGGACGAAGGTGCGCGCCGTTCGCTGGTGGGGGGCGGTTTGTGTGTTGTTCTCCTGTTCGCTCATCGGCACAGATCTCCGATCAACATTTCCAAAACCGTATCCATCCGAATATGGGGAATGGCGGGCCCTCCCGACTCCCGAATGCCCGGTGGCGGCTGCAGGGGAGGAATTTTCCAGTCGCGAAATTCGCCGTAGTCCGCTTCGGTGTGCAGCTGTTCGGGCACCGGCGGATGCACGTAGGCCAGGTTGCCATCCGGCCCCCGCCCGGCCAGGGCGTCGTCCCCCTGATCCTGAATATTGATGGAGGAGCGAATGGAGGCGATCGCCTCCACAGCGGGAGTGACCCCCTCGTAGGCGGCGTTGCGAATCGCCTGGCTGACAATGGAGCCGAGCAGGCGCCGCGCCGGCTCATGGTCCCGGGACACCACCTGGTCGACCTTGGTGGCGGCAAAGACCACCTTCTCGATACGCGAGCTGAACAACCGCGCCAGCAGGCTGCGGCGCCCGTAGGAGAAGCTGTCGCTGATGCGGCCAAGGGCGTCGCGCAGATCCTCCACGTAGGCCGGGCCGCCGTTGAGGGCGTTGACCAGGTCAACCAGCACGATCTGGCGCTGTACCGGACGGAAAAACTCTTGGTAAAAAGGCGTTACATGCTCGCTGATGTAAGCCTGATAGCGGGATTCGAACACCTTGAAGTAGCTTTGCGGGTCCGCGTCCTGAAGCGCCCGGGAACTCAATTCCTGCCCCAGCAAAGGCAGAAAGTGCAGCGGGGGACCATCGGGGCCGGGGATCAGAAACCGGCCCGGCTGAATCAAACTCAGTCGGTGCTCCGAGCCTTTGCAGCGACGCAGAAACGTCAGATAGCGCTGATGCAGGGCGTGGGCCTGCCCCTCATCGTAAGGGGCGCTCGGGTCGAGACCGGCCAGTGTCTCCCCCAGTTCGCCCAGCAGCGAGGCACGCGGCTCACGGACGTAGAGCTCCTTGCACTGCCCACACCACTGGGCGTAATCAAGCCCCATCATCGGCAGGTCCAGCAGCCACTCCCCCGGGTAATCGCGAATCTCGACGAACAGGGTACGTCGAGCGCCGCGCAACGCGCCCAGGGGGCCGCGGCCGCGCCTGAGCTTCAGCGCCAGCAGGCAGCCGCTGAGCTCCTCGGTCGGCTGCGGCCATTGCGGAGGCGTCGCCGCCAGCGCCGCCATCGCCCCGCTGTAGGGAAAGGGCCGCAGCCGCCGATCCTCCAACGGGCGTACGCGGCACCCCAGCAGTTGCCCCCCCAGCGCCGGAGAGAAGCCGCTGAGGTTGGCCTGATCGTAGTGGGTGAGTTGATTAATCAGGCTGGTGACAAAGGTCGTCTTGCCGCTTCGACTCAGACCGGTAATCCCGATGCAGACCCGATCCTCGGTCAATCGCCGCACCTGCTGGCGGGTCGCATCAAAGCCCCGCTCGGCACGATCGCTCAGGTGACGGTAGGTCTTGCGCAGGCGTTTGGATGCGGGCAACGGAGCCTCCCCGTATTACTCCACTCGTTGCCGGAAAGCATAGCGGCGGGACGAACAACGTGCCGATACGGCCCCTCATGCAGCCCCGCTGGCGCCTCCCCGGCAGGCGCTTAAGCTCAGATAGTGACCGCTATTTCCTTGCTGAGCGAGGCCCCCTGCGCCAGCTCCAGCTTTTTCTCCTCGGTAAAATCCTTGGGGGTGAACTCATTGGATGAGAGCTTGCTCGAAATCAGCCCCAGGCATTGATAGGCCTCCGCCACCAGCTCACTGCAGAACAGGCTGGAAAGGTCCTCTTCGTTGTGTCCCCAGGGGCCGTCGTAGGCCGATTTGATCAACTCAATTTCGTTTTTCTCGTAGGGCTTGTTCCTGAGGGAGGCCCTGAGCGCCATCAACTTCTCGTAGTTTTTTTCATCCACCACGTACCCCTGCAGATGACGGATCGACACCTCACCGCTGTAGGTTCTGATCCGGTCGCTCAGGAGGATCAGTTGCACGCCCTTTTTCTTCTTCCCGTCAATGACATCGGCCAGGTTCGAAAGCGTGGTGGACTCCCAAATGAACACCGTATCGGTGTCGGGGAGTTTAATGACCATCCCCACGTGGGACCACTTACTGAGGGTAAACAGCTTAATGCCGTGACTGATCGCCCCTTTTCCGGAAAACAGCACGATATCGCCGGTTTTCAGTTTGCTCCTGATCGTTTCATACTTTGCCATCGTCTATCCCCTTCCTTGGCGTAATTTATTGGGCATCTAAGCAATACCGCTACCCGGGCTCACCCGCAGCGCCGCTTTGTTTAGGTGCCGTAGTGAATTTTTGCCCAGATGTAACCGCTGCTCAGCCACTCCTTTACCTCGACGATTTCGACCTGACTCCCGGGCTTTAAAGCGCCGATAACCGGTTTGAAGCTGCCGCCCAGGTTAGGCATGCCCTCGCGCACGTTCAAAGCCCCGGTTTGTGCTCGGACCGTCAAGCGTTGTCCAACCAGAGAAGCGGGCTGAATGGCTTCGTTGATATCGAAGTAACGGGTTTTCCAGCGTCCGCTCGAATCCACGTAATGGCCAACGTAAGCCCACCCTTCTCGCTCGCGCGTGGGTGAGGAGACCACGGCCTCCGGGACTTTGTCCTGGCCCGCCGGGGTGGCCGTGCGCATGATCTGATCGGCCGCGGCTTCCGTCCCCTCCGAGGGCGAGAGCTGCGCAAACTTGGTCGCAAACTCGGGACTGCCGAGCGATGTGATGGCCAGCAAGGCGATTTTTTTGGTCTCTTCATCGCCGGAGAGGTGCGGAATAAACTTCTCGACAGTCTGCATCTCGAGGACCCGGGTCTGGTGGATTTGCGCCTGGAAATCCCTGGCCCCCTGCCGTTCATTGTAGGAATGGGTGAAATAGAGGCCTAAAGCGGCGATCACCACCGTCGACAGGAACGTCGAGATGGCGCCGAACCGGTCCCAGACGTCTTTTTTGCTATTCTCCGGCATCGCTATTTAGCTCTCATGCAAAGACATGTTTGTTCTCAAACTCTCAGAGACGCGCCTTACAAGGCGCCTCTTTTTGCCAGTTCCGCCTCAAGCGCCCCCGGAAACCCCTCGGGAAAAGGCGCAGCCCAGGCCAATTGAGCGTCGTTATCGATGTAGGACTGGACCGCCGACCAACGGTTGACCCACTCCTGGGCGTGGGCCCGGAACTTGGTGGATTCGGTTTTGAAGTCATCGGTAAGCGTATAACCGGCGTATTTGGTCAGCAGCGTCATGATCCGTTTGTTGTTCTCAACCAGCACCACGATATCGGCCGTCATCAGGCGGTTCTCCTCCGGGCTGGTGCCGCGCTGCATCCGGACCACGTAGGACTCCAGAATGCCCCAGCCCCCTTCCCGGTATTTTTCGTAGATCCGGTTCTTGATCGCTAAGTTGTCCGACAGCAACGCCTCGATGGGGGCCAGGTAGTCCACCACCAGTTGCTGGTTCTTCTCCTGTGCGCTGGATTCCGCTTCCAGGTAGTACTTGATCCAGCCCCCGCCCGCGACCAGCGACAAAATCGAAATGACGATCGGAATCCAGGGGTTGGGCTTTTTGTCCACGCCTGCCATACGCCGCTCCCTGTGCAGTACCCTCGCGTTAAAGTCGTCCTTGCCTGCTGCCCGCGTCCTGGCCCCTTTGCCTTGCTAGGGGTCAAAAAGCACGGCACCTGCGCGGGCCCAAACGCCCGGTCCCTGCAAACCCGAAGAGCCCGCCTGCCAGAAAAGAACGCAGGACGTCCCATCCATGGCGAACAACCGACCTCCCTGATCCACAAAGCGCACAGTACCGGGCACCGCGACGCGCCCCCGCAACCGGGCGTATTCAAATATAGCGCAGCAATCGTCCGGGTTGACCTGGCCTGGCTAACGGGGCCGAGGGGCAGTTCCTCTCGCTCAGCGACGGTCAGCCCGCGCCCGCAGCCGTCTCGCGGATTCATCTATTATGCTCTTACTGGCCACCATCCCCGCCCGATAGCCGAAGCCGGCCAAAGCGACGTGGCTGTCCCCGACTCACCGCCTCGAGGAGAATAGACAATGTCCCGGCGAGTTCTAACTGCCCTTGTGCTCATGATCGCCACCGGGCTGGTCAGCGGCTGCGCGTTTATGCGCCCGCCCGCCATCGCCGACTCCATCTACACCGGCGGCACCATCATTACCGTGAATGATGCCCAGCCCAGCGCCGAGGCGGTGGCGGTAAAAGACGGCAAGATTCTGGCAGTAGGCCCGCTTGGTTCGATCGAACAGGCGCACAAGGGGGAGACGACCCGAATCATCGATCTTGATGGCAATACCCTGCTGCCGGGGTTCGTCGATTCCCACAGCCACGCCTATATGATCGGGCTCCAGGCCTCCACGGCCAACCTGCTGCCCCCACCCGACGGCGGGGGCAAAAACATTGAAAGCCTGCTGGACTTGCTGGAAGAGTGGGCCGACAACAGCGAAAGCGCGGTGAGAAAAGTGGGCTGGATCGCAGGCTTTGGTTATGACGACTCCCAGCTCGCCGAGCAACGCCACCCCACCCGCGACGACCTGGATAAAATATCCACCAAGCTGCCGGTGATCATCATTCACCAGTCCGGTCACCTCGGGGTGGCCAACAGCAAAGCCCTGGAGCTGGCCGGCGTGACGGCTGCCACCCCCGATCCGGAGGGCGGCGTGTTCCGACGCCGGGAGGGCTCTAAGGAGCCCAACGGCGTGGCGGAGGAATATGCCTTCTTCTATCTCATGAGCAAGCTGGCCGCCAATTTCGATGACGGGGTCAATGACACCCTGGTGGAAGAAGGCACCAAGCTGCTGGCCTCGTTCGGCTACACCACCGGCCAGGAAGGGCGGGCGATGGGGGCGGCGCTGGCGGCCATGCAGCGGACTGCCGATGCCGGCAAGCTGGCCATCGACCTGGTGGCCTACCCCGATGTGCTGGAAGTAGAAAACCCGCAACCCTCACCGGTTTACAAAAACCGCTATCGAATCGGCGGCGTCAAGCTGACCATCGACGGTTCGCCCCAGGGTAAAACCGCCTGGTTGACCAAGCCCTACCGCGTACCCCCCGATGGGCAGCGGCCCGACTACCGGGGTTACCCGGCCATCGACGCGCAGACCACGATCGACGCGGTGGAGAAAGCGTTCGCCCGGGGCTGGCAGATTCTCGTCCACGCCAATGGGGATGCCGCCAGCGACCGTTTCATCGAGGCGGTGCGGCTGGCAAAAGAGAAATACCCGCGGGTGAACAACCGCCCGGTGCTCATTCACGGCCAGGTGCTACGTAGAGATCAGGTCGAAGAACTGCGCGAACTCGACATTTTTCCCTCCCTCTTTCCCATGCACACCTTCTACTGGGGTGACTGGCATCGCCGCTCGGTACTGGGTCCGGAGCGGGCCGAGAACATCTCCCCCACCGGCTGGGTGCTGAAACAGGGCATGCGCTTTGGCACGCACCACGACGCTCCGGTGGCGCTGCCCGACTCGATGCGGGTGCTTTCCGCCACCGTTACCCGCAAAACCCGCAGCGGACGGGTACTGGGCCCCGAACACCGGGTGCCGGTAGCCACGGCGCTCAAAGCCATGACCCTCTGGCCCGCCTGGCAGCACTTCGAAGAAGAGACCAAGGGGTCGATCGAAGTGGGCAAGCTGGCGGATTTCGTGATTCTTTCCGAAAACCCGCTGTCTATCGCAGAGGACCGGCTGGCCGGCATCAAAGTGCTGGAGGCCATCAAGGAAGATCAGTCCATTTACCGACGGCAGGCCGAGGAGGCCCCCCTTTCAGGCCCCTCCATGGTTGCGAACACGCGCTTTGCCATGCAGGCGCCAAAGAACCGATCCCAGGTCTCACTCCCGTAGCCGGCAACCGGGTAGTTCAGCCCGGCATCGAACCGCCTGGCCGGCAAACGCGATCAGGACCGGGGGACGGAACGGTTAAGGCTGCCCAGGGCGGATGACCACGGCGCCGCTTGGGTCAAAATAGCCATGGCGGATCACCGCGTTGTTCAGACTGATCGTGGCCATATCCGCATCGCCCTCCTGGTAGCAGCGCTCATCAAACTCGAGCAGCGACAGGCTTTCAGGCTCAGCCTTACCGCCAAACAGCCGCTTCAGCACACTGTTTTGCTTGTGCTGCTGTTCGACAGCCCGGTTGTACTTGTCCAGCTGCTGCGCGAGCGGGCTTTCCGCCGTATCGACGATAATGACCTTCAGGTTGCGTTGCACCGGCTCCTCGCCCTTCACAAATAACGAGAAGGTCAAGTCATGGGCCAGAAAGCGATGGTAGGGCACCTTCAATTGGTGATAATCCATCACTCCAGCCTCCTTCTCTAACGAAAGGGGATAGGCATCGTTAAAGGTAAATCCATCCTGAACCACCAGGGCTTCCCCCGGGCCTACAGCGCCGATGGATAGCAAGGCGGTCTGGTGATCCTGGGAGTCAATGCAGTGATATGTGATTCTGTCTGCAACCTCGGGAGACTGCCGCGCCAGGAAATCATTTTCAATTCGATTCAGCCACTTGTGCCGTCGAGTGACAAGCTCAATTCCCTCCGCTTTTTCGCCGCCGCTGTTTCGAATCTCCACCGGCAGGGGCAGAAACGAAGGGGCTTCACGCTTTATCGGCCCGGCAATTATCAGATAGTCCGCAAATCCGCTGTCACGCGGATTACCTAAGGAGCATGCGATTAAGTCCCTTGGCATGAGACAATCCGCGCTCTGATGTGCTGAGGGCTATCCATGGATCACCAACTCTCCTTCGCTGACAGCGAGTTCACCAGCAAGAGTCGCCAGACACGCAAAGAGAAGTTTCTC
>NZ_JAEMGS010000022.1 GCF_017309075.1 Motiliproteus sp. SC1-56
AGCTCCGTCTGCTTGCCGGAAAACGGGCATGCAGGCGGTGTGAAATGATCAAAAACCGGGTTATTACGCCGCAAATGCGGCTTGAGCAGCGGAGTAGCTCAGGAGATGGGACTTAATCGTAGGTTCCCTAGTTGTTCACGCGAAACCCCTCATGCTTATCAAGATATCGAATCCATAGCTTTTAGTGGCAAAACCGGCCTGAATAGCCATCAGTTTTAATGATAAACTGTCGCCTTTAGAGTATGAGCAGCAGTACGAGCAACGGCTGGAGTGTGTCTAGAGTACTGGTGACGATTCATGAGATAGTTTCGAGAAAACCTACTAAACAAACATCTTTTAAAATCAAATAATATCAACTACCGCGAAACAATTTCTGGATAAACAAGACAGCTACAACCAATGCATTAAACCTCCAAGCAGAATAGTCGTGACGTTTTCGCGGTTATAATTTCAGTGATGCTAAATCATTAGCACATTATACCGGAAATATAGAATATGTTTTTCGTTATTAGAGATAGAACAGGGGGAGAATCCGTTAATCTCCCGAAACCTTATGTTGTTCTCCGGAAAGACAACTGGAACGACTATAGTTATTACACTCTATTCCAAGCTTTTGTCTATATGCCAGATTCTGATGATCCGGTCCCTCTCGGCGATGTAAAGATAATGAGGCTGGGACAAAAGGAAAACGAAAAAACATTTGCAGCAGACATTATAAAATTTGAAAGTCTAAGCTTGTTAGAATCAGACTATTGCTCTTTGGGGGTTAATTTAGAATATTACAAAGACCTAAAGAGCATTGGTGCAAATATAGCTGTCGAATTACTAACCGCCTTATGTGACGCATCGTATGATGAATCAATAAAAGACCGCTTCTATGATGACCCCTGCTTCAACGCCTCTTTGCTTAGGTTTAGCGAATCAAAGGAGGCTCTCGACAAAGGAGGGTCTCTGTTCGGAAAAAAAGCAACAAGAGAAATAAGCTTTGTCGCAGAAATACCTTTATCAGAAGAAAAAAAACATACTTTGAAATTTGACTTCAACCCGTTCAAAGGGCTTCCACACAGGGTAAATCTACTAGTTGGCTCAAATGGCGTTGGAAAAACACAAACTATGGCAAAGCTAGCCATTTTGTTGAGTCGATTTGCACAAGATGAAAACGATAAAGAAAAATCCAGTCTAAAGCGCCTTATGGACTCAGGCAAGGTTGTCCCAAGGCCGTCTCTCTACAATGTAGTCGCAGTTTCTTTCAATGCGTTTGACAGTTTTGAATTACCCAATATAAAACAATCAAAAGACTTTAATTATAGCTATTGTGGGTTACGTAATTCTGAAGGCGGTTTCTTTTCAGAAGATGAGCTAGCTATCAACATCAGCAAGCTTTCAAACTCTATGAAAAGTGAAAAGAGAGAGCTGGCAATAAAACATTTATCCTCCCTTACAGGTTTTGAAGACTTCGATGACCATGAGGATATAGATTACTACAAAGGCCTAAGTGCGGGACAAAAAATAGTAACCAATATTTTAATGCACATTGTTGATAAGATAGCGCCACAATCTCTTATTTTGTTGGATGAGCCCGAGACTCACTTGCATCCAAAACTTATGACCACACTTTACATGGCCATATTGGATATCCTTGATGAGTATGATTCCTTTGCCGTTGTTGCTACCCATTCTCCGATAATAGTTCAGCAGGTACCCTCAAGGTACGTTCAAATTTTGAAGAGGATAGATAATAAACCAGTGGTGCAAGCCCCCCATATAGAGTGCTTTGGTGAAAACCTCAGCGATATATCTAGAAACCTGTTTCAAACCACAGAAAGTGACAGAGACTACGAACAAGTCATTGACAGACTGCTTCAAGAAAATTCTAACAACCCTGTATCTGTAGAAGAAATATTTGATGGCCAACTAGGAATGAACGCTAGGATATATCTTCGCTCAAAAGCGAGGAACTCTTAATGATCAACCAAAAACATGATGTGGCAGCGCCATCAAAGCGTGTTCATAAAGTTTTCAAATCAAAGAGCCAGCCTAGAAAGCGAATATTGGAAAGTTTGATTGATAGAGTTAATAATAGAATTGTAGCTTTTGTCACCAGAAGAAAGTTTCTTCACGAAATCGGGAGGGAGCTTTTTTCAAATCCAGAAAAAGATGCCCTAGAGCATTGCTATGATGGAGAAACAAGCGAACTTAATAGAATTAAACATGATCTAATAAAATCTTTAGAGAATCAAGACAAAATATATCTATCAAAATGCCCGTATTGCCTAATGAGAGAGCCGGAAACATGGGATCACTACCTTCCAAAGTCAAAATTTCCTGAGTTTTCTGTTTATTCGCCAAATCTTATATGGGTATGTAACAAGTGCAACCAGAAAAAATCAGACGGATTGGTTGAAAATGTAAAGGAGGTAATTCATACATATTTTGACAAGCTCCCCGAAGACTGTCGCTTGGTATGTAGAATAAATATTGATGAAGATCATATACCCAATGCTGATTTCTATATAAACAATTACGACTCAAGCGATTGTGCCGAATTATTGGAAAGGCACTTTTTGGCTTTTGAACTAAGGGATTTGTATATAAAGGAATCTGGATCTTATATCTCATCTATAATAAAAGAGTTTTCATTGAGATACCCTGGAGGAATTTCTGCACTTCAACTTGAGGATGAGCTTATGGCTAAATATCAATCAATACCGGCATCTTGGGGCAAAAATCATTGGCAGGCTGCTGTTTTGAAAGGACTTAACGAATGTGAAGGATTGGCAGATCTTATAAACAGCACTGCCTCTGAACAGCTTAGGGGGTGGATTAGAAATTGATATGCTTGGATCGATGAAGTGTGCCCCCCTGAATCGCCACTCACAGCCTTGTATGCTGGATCAAGAAGTACGGGCCCGATTCTGCGGAGCACCACGCCAAGTCGGATGAACAGGCAGAGATCAAACGCCTCAAGAAAGAGCCGCGGTGTACTTCGCCAGCCAGTCCGACTGAGGTGCACCTTCATCCGCGATAATCACTAGGACTGGCCTGTTCGCAGGCTGTGCTCACTGCTGGATCTGCATCCCAGCGGCTATTACGCTTGGAGCAAAGAACCGAGATAGCAGCGCAACAAACAAGCCGAGCTTCTCTCAGGCCTTATCAAGCAATTCTGACTGGAGTCGGGTGGCGATTCACCATGGAAACACCCCCTGTTTCGAGCTAATTCGCTGTTTAGCAAGCAATTTCGATTTTTTCTCTTCCTCTTTCTTCTCCTGTACATACCGATCAAATTTTTCAGTATTGTAGGGCCAAAAAAGCTGCGTGTACGCCTCATTAGGAGCAGGTATCAGCTTATTAAAGAGCATCAGCTCCTCTGAGTTGCCGACCAGATACGTCGGGATATCAGGTTTTGCCATCATGGCGGTGAAGCCATTCGGCATCACGGTTTTGGCGATACAACTTAACGGGGTTTCATTAACAGTGGAAGCTGGCCGCCCCAGCAGCTGCGCCAAGAGATGAGCCCCGCCGGGTACATAGGCTCCATCGATATAGTACTCCGCGTCACGATATCCCTTCGGCTCGAGGTGCCAATGCTTACGTATCGCTGCCTGGTAGGTCTTGATCGCAGCAGTCCGATAACCTGCTTTAATTCGGCTGATGAAGCTCAGCGAGTTATAGGCGTAGGCGTTAGCCAATGCTTCTTCCAAAGGCGCATGAGGATAGGTGTTCTGCTCTCCACGCGCCCACTGCCGGTAGTTGAGGTAAAGGGGTATCTTATCTCCGCGTGCTGCCCCTAACACCTCCAGTGTGGTTGCCGTCGACTCTACCAAATGATGAAAAAACTCGTGGTTAAATACTTCGAACAGCACCAAATGCATCAGCACTTCAGGTGAGTACAAACGCTGCTTGCCACTGAGTTCGACCAGGCGTCGGTGATAACTCAGTAGGGGTCCTATCAACAGATAGATACCCCACTGATCGAAGGGCGGGTAGTGAAAAGGCCGATAAAACGCCATGGCATCGGCCGGTAACTTGTTCCAATCCAACACCCGCACCGCCGTGCGGGGGTCTTGAACGGCCCCCCACACTGCCTCTTCGGTCACTCCGCTGGGTTGCGTGTTCTTAAAGCGCTCTTTCAGCGCTTTAAGTTCACGTTGTTTCAAGCGCTGCACCGATTGTCGGCCGGTTGCCTGTGCGATCGCGACACGCTCACCGGAATAGCACTCAGCTTTTTCAGCATTCAGCGAGCCGGGTACTACGTCCATACAGCCTCCCTGGGCCGTTAGCTCCTGCTCATGCAACCAATTCAGCAGGACGTCCAGATCTTGACTGAGTTCCGGCATCAGGCCGAGATTCAACAAACTTTTCGCTATACCGCCTGTCGCCATCCTTCCCTCCTTGGCTGCAACCCATGACTTAGCACGCTCTATTTCACATCTTGACTCATTACTATTTCGTACAACGCTTAGCGTGAGATAAACAGGCGCATTTCATGCTCCTCGTAATACAGCTGATGCCCTTCGGGGCATTGCTATTCCGACGTCCAGAACCGCCAATCACCTATGGACTTTTGGTCTCGTCGATCAAGACAAATGTAGCGATGATGTACCGCGCACTCCGGGCACCAAAATGTCACCCAGCCGTGATGCACCAAATCCAACACATAATCTTCCAGAACCTTGACAAAAAACGAAGGTAAATAAGACGGCTGGGGATTGTCGAGGTCAGCTCCACGCAGCCATAGTGGCAGCGTCAGACGAGCGGCTTGGGTTTCGCCACACACGCTCCATACGTTATTAGCGTGCTTCTCTACCCACGGCAGGATCTGGGCCGCATCAGCCCATACTTCGCCACGGTAGTGCGAGTCTTTATAACGAGGACTGGCCACCACCACATGGCGGGTACAGCGCGGCAGCGTCAACAGGTACGTGCCGACCCGCTGCTCGATATTGAAAGAGGGCTGATCATGGCGTGCGCGCCAGCGCTTGATCAGTTTCAGCATACGTCCCTGTACTCCTCAATTCAGCCGGACGCCCCTCATTCGAAATCGAGCGCCACCCCTTGATAATAGCCTGATAACACACTGAAATCGAAAGCCATTTGTAATCATTCGTCGACATCATAGCCTTGATAAGCCGGCTATCGATCCTAGTGAGCGGCTGGCCGTAAATCGTTCAGAACCAAGAGCACCTCTTTCAAGCAGTAACCTTTGCAGAGCCTTTTCCACCTCCCTATCCAGTTCCAAGTCGTCCAGAAATGCATAGCGTTCACCCTGCTTAAGTCGCTGCCGATTAATATGGGCCATCACACCAATCGGGCGGGTAAGATTGATGTTTTCTGGTCGCTGCAACGGGTCCAGCATTTCGATCTTGCGCGCGATCCAACTTAGCCAGTCGGTCTGTGCCTGGGAGATGACACCCGAAGCCGCAAAGGCTGCCCGTGCTTTGTCTGAAAAGGTTCGCAACCTCTCAGCCTGCCGGTGCCGTGCCATCAAGTCTTCTAAGTTGGCTTCGCACGCTTCCTGCTGTTGAACAGCGTCTCGAACCAGGCCTCGTAACTGGTAGCGCTGATCTTCCCGAATGATTCGCTGCCGCTCAGCTTCCTCCGCCGCAATTTCGCTTTCCACTTCCTGCTCAAATTTTCGCAGCATCTCCGCGATCTGATCGTCGAGCGTGAGCCGTTTACCTTCCCGAAACTCAGCCTGCCAGCGATTGCCGATCTTCACCTTCAGCCACCCTGCCCCCTGGTAGGAGCGCTCAGTCTCTCGAAACGAAAACGAGGAAGGGATTTGGATGGGCGTCAGATGTTCGCGTATCACGAACGCCACCTCCCGATCACCGATCTGGGCCCAGTTGGTGACCTTGCGCGGATCGTCACCCGGGCCAACCCGCAGCTGCCACTTGCGGACGTTGAACGCCCGCAACAGCTGATCGAACAGCAGCAGTGCGCGCTTCAACGTTGCCGGAAATACATGCACCACCGGGATGCCCTCCACCGCCGGCGTAAGATAACGATGCCGATCATGGCGCGGACACTTGGGAGACGCATAGGAGCGATAGGCGCGACGGATTAGGGGTAAGGCCTCGCTGATCGCCTCCACCCGCATCGGGCGTGGTTTGCGGGGCTTTCTCGTTGAGGAAGCCGGCACTGCCGGGTCGCTCGGTGCCGCCTTAGCCCCGCGACCACGGGTTGGCGTGGGTAGCTCAACCCGTGCCTCTTGGTTACCGGATAAGACCGGAGGCTCCACCGCAGTGCCATGGGTAACCTGACTCCAGTGCCCGGCCTTGGGTAAGGGGATGTCCTGAGTACGACACAGGTGGGTCAATTGAGCCGTGGAGAGGCCCCAGCGTGCGGCGAGTCGAGTGCGCGGGGTTGCCCAGACCGCGTCATACAGGGCTTGCCGTGTGAACAGCGGGGGTTGGTTCATCGAGCATCCTCCGATCAACGTTGGGATGTGTAAACGGTAGTGACGCGGCCGGATCGCTAGGCCAGATCCAAGGTGACCTGCAGCGCGCCACGGGTGCGCAGGTACGCCGCGGCGGTATCGAGTTTACGGAACCGACGCACCGCTTCGCGACGCGAGCGAAGCTGGAAGGTTTCGGTGCCCATCTTGGCTTGGATGACATAGCCGCCGTCGCCGCGCACGATTAAAAACTCGCGGATGGCGTGGGCGGCGATCAACATCTCGAGGGTGTCTTCGTTGAGCCGTTTCATGGCGCGCTCCTGGGGGGCCGGTTGGGTTTGCATCCGCTTCCCCCAGTATGGGTCAGCCACGGGGTGGGGATGTGGCGCCCACTCTGTTCGCCCTGGTCTCCATCGCCCTGAGAAACGGTGGGGTGTTTTGAACATAACCGCCTATTACGCGCACCGCTCGACTCGCGGATGATGCCGCAAGGGAAGCACAGCACCGCCGCGCCAAGGCGCTGTCAATCACGCCCATTTGCTCGACGCCTCATAGACGGCGAAAATAGTGCTAGAGCGGTGCCCACGCGTAGCCGACAACACCCGAGCGAGTTCGCATTCGAAACGCGCAGCCCCATCCTCGGGCCCGGATATGCCATTGCAGACCGCATCAAACGACCAACAAGGAGCACGTCATGATTGATGAAAGTTGGGCGGATCGTCTGGAACGGATGAAGCGCAAAGGAGAGGAGCGCTTTCGTACGCTGCTTGAAAATCACGGCGGAGCGCTGTCGGCCGCTGAAACGGCAGATTTGCTGGGATGCTCTCTCGAATCGCTGGATGAGCTACGCGAGCAAGTCCCGTTGTTCGCGTTCCAACAGAACGCAGAGTGGCACTACCCGAACATCCAGTTCGAGCGCGGCTCGGTCCTCCCGGGTATCGCCGAGGTGGGGCAGGCCCTGCGTCATCTAGATCCGATATCCCGCGTCCAATTCTTGTTCAGCACGGTGCAATTCGGAGATAGGAAGGGAAATTTATGCGAAGAACAAACGGTGATTGACCTGATACGACAAGGAGACCTAGAACCCGTGCTCTTCCAGGCGAAGCTGACAGGGCAGCAGATCGCTACTTAAAATCCCCTCGTAACCCTACATCGCATTTTTCGTTAGTTTGCGTCGCCGCATTGTCACCAAAGCCGCCGACCTTGCCGCGAAACGAACTCCTTCAAGCAAATGATCCGTGAGCGGGTCTTGATCTGAAGCCAGCCCTTAAATAACCAACGGAGCCACTTTGTGCTAGTTTGGCGCCCACGTACTCCACTCTGGCTCCCATCCAGCTAAGGAGCGGGGTGTTTTAAACATAGCCGCCTATTACGCGCACATCACACACCGCCGGCTACGCTGCCAGCGCTAACGGCGCGCCAGGCGGCTCGGTCAACGTTTCGAGCCAGGCACGAAGGAGAGGCACCCCAATTAGCGGCTCCAGCCACATGATGTGCGCAGTGGTGATAAAAGGTTGTGCGCTGTCGCGCCCGCGCCGAGGAACCACAAACAACGGGATAGCGTAATCCTCGCAGTACGTTTTCAGCTTTTGAGAACTGGTGCGGGCATGCCGGGCCAATACAGCCAACGGTGTATAAGACTCACGAAACCGTTGCACCGCCTGCCGGGTAATGGATCGCCTGCCTGTCTGTTCAGGCACCCCCAGATACCCTCGCTCGACCAGTTCTTTCACTACCAGCACGTCACACCCGATCATCTTCGCCGCATCATGCTCGGTCAGCCGTTCGCGCCCGCATTTATGGGTTTCGATCAGCGCAGTCACCGCATCGCTCGCCACAACCATCTGATTCACGGGCGCCGCCGGAACACCGTAGGCAACCAGCTCACCGGAGAGGACCGCCCCGACCACGGCGGCTCGAACTGACGGATCGCCGTGCTTACCGCGCATCACCAGCTTAAGCGACCGGGCACCGCTCGGCGCCTCACCAATGGGCCTAATGCGGTCCTTCAATCGGTCGCGAAAGCTTACCAGATCACGCACGCTGAACGACGACGAGCGCGCGGGGATCAGCCAGGTTTGATAGACACGTTGGCGGCGCAGCGCTTCCAGCACCGACTGAGGCAAGCCCAACCACGCAGCGGCCTCTCGCGCACTCAGGCTGTCACAGTGCGCCTCCTTTTTCGGCAGCCCACCGCTGGCATCGATCAACCAGGTACGACCGTCGGGTGCCTGCTGGCCCGCCACAATCCCCAGCCTGATAAGCGACTTGACGGTCGGCACCTGAACACCGATCTGTTTCGCCGCCTCGGTCACGCCCAGGTATTTCGGTGGGGCATCCAATTGCTGGCGCTGGCGTGGGTGCAGTCGTGCTGGCGATCGTCCCCCACCCCAGGCACAGATCTCCTTAAGCAAGAAATCGATACTGCCCTGGGGAAAGTCGCCCTTCGACAGCGAGGTATACACCTGCGCATTCTGAGCCCGCAAGCCAAGCAAGCACGGAACGGCAGTGCGCTGACTTTCCACGACATCCAAGTAATCGTGAAAGCCACGAGGCCAATTGGCCAGCGCCTGGGACGCCACTTGGATCGCGTGCCAATGGGGCTCCTCCGCGGTCAGCGGCGACTCGTGCACCTGATGGGCCAGTTTTTTCACTAGCTTGAGCAAACTGGCCAGGTCGAATGCGGCCAGCGCCTCCGCGGGAAAACCGACGGACTCGAGCCGCCAGTAATTTACGGGCGAGCCCTGGGTGCGCGCATGAATCAGATGCGGGTTAGATCGCTGCTCAATAGCGCAACATCATGTATTCGCGCGTGTTCAGCTATAGATAATGTACGTTAACACAACCGGCTGATTTATAGGAACATTCTTACAGATGCATATCTATCGTCTAATCATACACTTAGCGTTCAAGTAGCCAATCATCACAGCTCTTACTTAGTGCGCGCATCCGATTGCTAATTTCGCTCCATTTCAAATGAAAAAAGCCGAAGCAATGCTTCGGCTTTGAGAGTATCGGACTGCTTATGCGCAAAAAAGCAGAGTCACGATACCTGTCTGTTTTTTTGTTCAAAAAAAGACCTTTAAAAACAATCGCAAGCACTTTATCTGCAAAAAGTCTTTATAAGCCTTTGAATCTACGTCCTCTCGAGGACAGCTTATGCGCAAAACCACAACAGCTGCGCTTGCGAAGCCTCAGCGGTTACTTACCCGCACTTGCTGTCGCCGCAGTTCAGGCAGGTGTAGCAGCCATCCATCAGGATGGCGGCCTTGACGTTGCACTTGCCGCACAGCTGCGCATCGGGCGGGAAGTCGCCGGACTTGGCGTCATTGGCGCTCTTGCCACCGTTCTTGGCAGCGTCGTACTGGGCGCGCTTCTCGGCGATCAGCTTCTGCTGGTGCTCGTCGAGGCCCTCGGACTCGAGCAGGCCGATCATCTTCATGTGGGTCTCGATCGCTTCACCGATCTCGGCCACCAGGGAGGGCATGAACTTGCCCCCCTTCTTGAAGTAACCGCCCTTGGGATCAAACACCGCCTTGAGCTCTTCCACCATGAAGGTGATGTCGCCGCCCTTACGGAACACCGCGGAGATAACCCGGGTCAGCGCCACCACCCACTGGAAATGATCCATGTTCTTGGAGTTGATGAAGATCTCATAGGGGTGACGCTGCTCGTGCTCGGTGCCCAGGTTGAGGACGATGTCGTTAATGGTGATGTAGAGCGCGTGCTCGGACATCGGGGTTTTGATCTTGTAGGTGGAGCCCATCAGGAACTCCGGGCGCTCCATATCCTCGTGGACCCGCTCGAGAGCGTTCTTGGCCTCCTCGACCGCCTGCGCTTGCTGCTTCGCCTTCTCCTCGGCGGAGATCACCTTGAAGCCGGTGATTTTCTTTTCGATCTTGATAGTCATGTCGTGTTTCCTAAATCCTGTCGCTGATCCGCCTTAGAACTTGCCGTAGTAGCCTTCCTTGAGCGCATCAAAGAGGTTGGCCGCGTGGTGAACCTCACCGTCGTACTCCACCTCCTCGTTGCCCTTGAACTCGACCACGCTGCCGTCCTCCAGGGTGAACTGGTAGGTGGTGTTCTCCAGGTCCTTCTCCTTGACGAGTACGCCCTGGAAGGCTTCGGGATTGAAGCGGAAGGTGGTGCAGCCCTTCAGCCCCTGGTCGTAGGCGTAGAGGTAGATGTCCTTGAAGTCATCGTACGGGAAGTCCGTGGGCACGTTGGCGGTCTTGGAAATGGAGGAGTCGATCCACTTCTGGGCCGCGGCCTGGATGTCCACGTGGGCCTTGGGCTTGATGTCGTCGGCAGTGATGAAGTACTCCGGCAGCTGCTCCTCGGCGTTGTCGCTGTAGGGCATCGCCTTGGGGTTGACCAGCTCGCGGTAGGCCAGCAGCTCGTAGGAGAAGACGTCGACTTTCTCCTTGGTCTTCTTGCCCTCACGGATGATGTTACGGGCGTAGTGGTGGGCAAAGCTGGGCTCAATGCCGTTACTGGCGTTGTTGCCGACCGACAGGGAGATGGTACCGGTGGGCGCGATGGAGCTGTGGTGGGTGAAGCGACAGCCCTTCTCGGCCAGTTCGGCGACCAGTTGAGGATCTTCCTGGGCCACTTTCTGCATGTAGCGGCTGTACTTGGCGTGCAGCACCTTGCCCGGCACCTTGTCGCCCACCTTGTAGCCGTCCTCGGCCATCTCGGGGCGCTTGCGCAACATCTCGCCGGTGACTTCGAACTCCTGCTCCATGATCGGGGCGGCGCCCTTCTCCTCGGCCAGCTCCAGGCCGGTGCGCCAGCCGGTCAGGGCCAGTTCCTTGGTCACCTGCTCGGTGAAGGCCACGGAGGCGTCGTCGCCGTACTGCATGCGCAGCATGGTGAGGGTGGAGCCCAGGCCCAGGTAACCCATGCCGTGACGGCGCTTGGTCATGATCTCCTCACGCTGCTGGGGTAGCGGCAGGCCGTTGATCTCCACCACGTTGTCCAGCATGCGGGTAAAGATGGCCACGGTCTTGCGGAAGCCGTCCCAGTCGAAGCGGGCCTCGTCAGTGAAAGGATCGAGCACGAAGCGGGTCAGGTTCACCGAGCCCAGCAGGCAGCTGCCGTAGGGCGGCAGGGGCTGCTCGCCGCAGGGGTTGGTGGCGCGGATGTTTTCGCAGAACCAGTTGTTGTTCTGCTCGTTGACCTTGTCGATCAGGATAAAGCCGGGCTCGGCAAAATCGTAGGTGGAGGTCATGATGACGTTCCACAGCTGGCGGGCACGGATGGTCTTGGTGATGCGGCACGCCACCAGCCCCTGCTCGTTGGTGACGTAGCCCTCCTTGGTGGGCCACTCGCGCCAGGCCACCAGGCCGGTATCGGTCAGGTCGATCCCATCGCGCTTCACTTCCTTCTCGGTCATGGGGAAGCCCAGCTGCCAGTCGGCGTCCTGCTTCACCGCCTGCATGAACTCGTCGGTGATCAGCAGTGAAAGGTTGAACTGGCGCAGGCGGCCGTCCTCGCGCTTGGCGCGGATAAAGTCCATCACATCCGGGTGGCCCACGTCGAAGGTGGCCATCTGGGCGCCGCGGCGGCCGCCGGCGGAGGAGACGGTGAAACACATCTTGTCGAAGATATCCATGAACGACAGCGGGCCGGAAGTGTAGGCGCCGGCACCGGAGACGTAGGCGTTCTTGGGCCGCAGGGTGGAGAACTCGTAGCCGATACCGCAGCCGGCTTTGAGGGTCAGGCCCGCTTCCAGGTTTTTGCTCAGGATGTCGTCCATGGAGTCGAAAATGGTACCCGACACCGTACAGTTAATGGTGGAGGTGGCGGGTTTGTGGGCCAGGGCACCGGCGTTGGACATCACACGTCCGGCTGGCACGGCACCGCGACGCAGGGCCCAGAGAAACTTCTCCTGCCACTCTTCGCGCTTCTTCTTGCTGGTCTCCACTTCGGAGAGGGCTTTAGCCACCCGCTGGAAGGTGGCATCCATGTTCTGGTCGAGCACTTCGCCGGACTTGGACTTGAGCCGGTACTTGGAATCCCAGATATCAAGGGAGGCGGGCTGGTGAGCAATCTCTTTTTCTTCTTGAGATACGACCTTAAGAGAAGCAGTCATTTGCAAATAACCTTATTTATCCTGAACTAACAATGCCTTAGAGGCTTATCGAGGGCCCGCTACCGGAGCTGGCAGATATTGTATGGTGCCCCCCTGACGCATACAACATCTAGTAGTTGAGCCCGCCTCGCCAGTTTTTTGACCGCACCTTGGTGCTTTTTTCACCACCGCCTAAGACCACGCAGAGACTAGGGTAAGTGGTCACCAACCGCAGCGCCTTTTTAATACTTTAAGGAATAAAAAACCAAACAAATAAAACCATAAAGTATAGATTAGTTCGCCTGCACGACCACTACATCTAGGGGTAAGACCCAGCATCAACCACAATAAATGGTTGTTTTAAAGTAGGGTAAGCCCTGTATCGGACGGAACCATCCAGAGAATCCGGGGGGAGAGTATGGGGCGAGCCCAAGAGAAGGAAAACGCAAGAAAAGTGCAGAACAGGAAAGGAGGCGCCGCCCGCCGGGGCAGCGCCAGTGCACAGCTTAGAGCACCTGCCCGAGAAAACGCTGCAGGCGGGTGTTCTGGGTACCGTCAAAGAAGGCCTCGGGGGTGTCCTGGGTTACCAGTTCCCCGGCTTCCATGAACACCACCCGGTCGGCCACCTCGCGGGCAAAGCCCATCTCGTGGGTCACCACCACCATGGTCATGCCGTCGTTGGCCAGGCTCTTCATGACGTCCAACACCTCTCCGACCATTTCCGGGTCGAGAGCGCTGGTGGGCTCGTCGAAGAGCATGATCTTGGGCATCATGGCCAAGGCCCGGGCGATAGCCACCCGCTGCTGCTGACCACCGGAGAGCTGCGACGGATAACTGTGCATCCGGTCGGCCAGCCCCACCTTGTAGAGCAGCTCGCGCCCCTTCTCCTCCGCCTCTTTACGCGACTGCTTGCGCACTTTCATCGGCGCAAGCATCACGTTCTCAAGCGCGGTCTTGTGGGGAAAGAGGTTGAAGGCCTGGAACACCATGCCCACCTCTTCGCGCACCTTGTTGATGTCCGTCTTGCGGTCGGTCAGGCTGACCCCGTCGATGCGGATTTCCCCGGCGGAGATGGTCTCCAGCTGGTTCAGGGTGCGCAAGAAGGTGGACTTGCCCGAGCCACTGGGGCCGATGACCACCACCACCTCACCCCGGTTGACCTCCAGGGAGACCTCTTTCAGGGCGTGACAGCCGTTGGGATAGACCTTGTCGACCCCGTGGGCGACGATAATGCTGGGATCAATATGTTCAGTCACTGGCTGCCAACCTCCGTTCCAGTTTCTGTACCAGCCACGACAGCGCCCCGGTCAGTACCAGGTAGAGCAGCGCCACCGTAAACCAGACCTCGAAGGGGGCGAAGGTGGAGCTGACCACCTCGCGGCCCGCCTTGGTCAGGTCGGTGATGGCGATCACCGAGACCAGGGAAGAGTCCTTGATCAGGTTGATGAACTGCCCCGCCATGGGCGGCAGCGTGCGCTTGAAGGCCTGGGGCAGGATCACGTAGACCATGGCCTGGACATAGTTCATCCCCAAGCTGCGGGCCGCCTCCATCTGCCCGGGGGCGATGGACTGGATACCCGAACGCACGATCTCGGCGATATAGGCGCCGGTAAACACCGACAGCGCCGCCACCCCGGCGGTGAAGCGGTCAAGCTCCAGCACCGTGCCGATAAAGAAGTAGAAGATGAAGATCTGCACCAGCAACGGCGTACCGCGGATCAGCTCCACGTAGGTGATGGCCAGGTTCTTCAGGGCCGGGTTGGAGGATATCCGCGCCAGGCCGGCAAAGAGGCCGATCACCACCGCGAACACCAGCGCCACCACCGACAGCTTGAGGGTCATGATCAACCCCCAGGCGATCGGTCCCAGGCGCCAGTCCTCGATACCGGCCACGGCATCGCCCTCGAATACCATGTCACCGTCGCCGACCGAGAGGACGTCAAACCGCTCGACCACGAAGGGTTCCCCGCCCATGTCGGGGTCCACCAGCACCCGCTTGCCACCGTTCTCCACCACCACCGTGCCGTCAAAGGGGGCGCGGATCTCCGTGGGGTCGGTGTTGATCAGATACTGGGGGATCCGTTCCCAGCGCCAGGTGTAGTCGATGCTCTTGCTGGAGAGGTAGATCCCGCTGCCCAGCAGCAGCAGGATCACGATAAATACCCCGTTCCAGAACAGCCGGTTGTATTGCTTGTCCATCGGTTCGGTTTTCAGACGTTAAAGGTTACTGCACGCTCTCCAGCCACTCATCGCTGGCGAACCACTTGTCGTAGTACTTCTCGTAAGTGCCGTCACCCTTGATCTGAGCCATGAAGTTGTTGAGGAAGTTCATGAAGTCAGGGTCGCCCTTGCGGATCGCCCAGCCCAGGGGCTCGTAGGTGAAGGAGTCGCCCAGGTGCACCACCTTGCCCTTGTTCTGGGCGGAGTAGATGGCGTTGAACGGCAGGTCGTAGACAAACGCGTCCGCGTTGCCGTTGATGACTTCCAGCGCCCCCTCGGACTCGGTCTCGAACAGGTTCAGCTTGGCGTTGCTCATGTACTTCTTGGCAACAAAGTCAGAGGTGGTGCCCAGCTTGGCGGTCACGGTGTACTTGGGATCGTTCAGATCGCGGTAACTCTTCACCTCACCTTTCAGCTTGGGGTTGAGCAGGATGGTCTGGCCGACGACGAGGTAGGGGTCGGCGAAGTTGACCTTGAGGTTACGCTCGGCGGTCACGGTCATGCCGGACATGATGATGTCGCACTTGCCGGTCAGCAGGGCCGGAATGATCCCGTCCCAAGCGGTGTTCTGAATCTTCAGCTTGACACCCATGGCCTTGGCCATCTCTTTGGCCAGGTCGACGTCAAAACCGACGATGCGCCCCTTCTTGTCACGCATTTCAAAAGGCATGTAGCCCGCTTCCAGACAAACCTCCAGCTGATCTTCCTGGACGATCTGGTTCAGGGTGGACTTCTCCCAGAGATCGTTATCGTTGGCAGAGGCCAGGCCCGCGGACATCATCAGGGAAAGCGCAAGTAATACTTTTTTCATTTTTATCTCTCGCTTTTGAGGTGATCAAAGGTTACAAGGCGCAATATTCTGCACGGATTTTTAAAATAATGCACACGGTGTGTCGCAATTTTTAAAAAAATCCGCTGAACATCGCTCACGGGCCGCATCGCAGGCTTGCGCTGCCGGCAGCCCGGCGCACGGCACCGGAAAACGGCCCGAAAGGGAGGAAGTTAACAAAGGAATAACGCGGGCGCCAATGATAAAAGAGGCGCCCGCGAGGAACGGGCGGTCGCGGTCAAAGACCGCTGAAGTCGAACACCAGGGCGTCGCTGACGCTCTTGTGCTCGGCGTAGTTCTCGTTGAAAAAGGCGATCTGCCCTTTCTTGGTTCCGCCGCGCTTCAGCACGACATCGTCGTCGTGCCCGGTCTCGAGCTTGCGCTTGAGCTCCAGGTGCCAGTATCCGTCCTTCCAGACGCCCTTGGCCGCGACGTCGCCGATGCTGCCCCGGGGTCCGGGGGTGAACTCAATACCGGGCACTTCATCGCCCTGGAAATCTGTCCGCTTGACCCGGGTGTTCTCAAAGCCCGGCAGGCCGGCATCCGCCTCTTTCTGGATGTAGACGGTGTTGCCGCTGGGGGTTTCGTACTCGGCGGCGTTCTCCAAGCGATCGAGGGTGATCTTGTGCCACATGTCGGTGGCGTAATCGCGCTCGTTGCTGCGCCCGGCAGACCAGAGCCAGACATCCACCTCGTAATCGGCGTCCTCGATCATGCAGGTGTTGAAGTCACCGGCCATGTCAAAGCGCACCGCGAACATGTCATCACGGTCCTTGCCGCGGCTGTACTTCTTGCGTCGCTTGTTCCACTCCCAGGGGCGGTACTTGAGGTCCGCCTGGGCGTCGGGCCAGCGGGCGGCGAAAAACACCTCGTCCCCCGCCACGCCCACCTGCAACTCCACCTCCAGCTCGCCGGTGCGGTTTTTGTCGTCGTCCGCAAGGGCCGGCTTGATGTGGACCTTCTGCCAGTTGTCGCCCCAGTCGGAGAGATCGCCATCGATGGCAGGCGCTGCTGCAAGCGCGCTGACCGCAACCCGCGTCTCGGCCAGAGCCGCGGGTGCGATCAAGGGTGTAGAGGCAACAGCAGCGACCAGCAGACTTGCATTCAGTCGCTTCATAGGGGCCTCTTACTCGACGACGATGACGTCGTCCATGCCTTCGTCACGGTGATCGTCGATGGTGCAGTAAACCTCGTACTCACCCTTGTTGTGGGCGACGAAGTAGAGGTCCAGCTGGCCGCCGGGCAGAATTTCCAGGGCGGTGAAGTAGTCGGCCTTGATCTCGGCCTGGTCGTTCACCTCGGCCTTGCGGGTGGCGATGTTCTTGAAAAACTCGGGGGCGGTGAAGTAGTGCTTCTTCTCGCCGACGTTTTTCAGCTCCAGCTTGTACGCCTGGCCGGACTTGAAGGTCAGGTTGGCGTCGTAGGAGAACTCGTCGATGTTAACGGTGACGGTCTGCATGCCGTCCCAGTCGGCGTTCTTGACGATTTCCTTGTAGTTCTCGACATAGTCGGCGGCGGAAACCAGGCTGGCCCCGGAAAGTACCAGGGCGCCGGCTACGGCAGTCAGAGTCTTCTTCATTGTTGTTGCTCCACGTCTTGGTTGGCTTACTGATTGATAGCGTCGGCCCGCTGAATACGGGCTGAATCCAGTTTGAACTGGCCGACCAGCCGCTCCAGCTGGTCCACGAGGCGCGCAAGCTCTGCGCTACGTGCAAAGGCCGATTCGGCCTGGGCGGTTGTGACTTCGGCTTCGCCGCTGATGCCGACGACCGCCAGGTTGATCTCTTCGGTCACCCGGGCGTTTTCGGCCATCGCCGAGGCGATGGCGGTATTGATTTCGACGATCTGACGCGCGGCATCGGTGATATTGACCAGCGATTCCCCGGAACGGTCTGCCTTGGCCATGCTGGTATCGGCCTCGTCCAGACACTGGGCCATCAGCTCGTTGGCAGTGGTGCTGTTGGCCTGCAGACGCTCGATCAGCCCCTGGATCTCCACCGTCGACTTACGGGTGCGTCCGGCCAGGTCCCGCACCTCGTCGGCCACGACCGCAAAACCGCGGCCGTGCTCGCCGGCCCGGGCCGCCTCGATACTGGCGTTCAGGGCCAGCAGGTTGGTCTGGTCGGCAATCCCCTGGATCATGGTGAGGATGGCACCGATGTGTTCCACGTCTTCGCCCAAGCTTGCCATGGCGCTGTTGGAGCTGTCGATCTTGTCCTTGAGGTGGTGAATGGCCGCGACGGTCTGATCCACGTCCACACGCCCGGCCTCCGCAATGTCGTTGACCCGGCGTGCTTCACCCATGGCACTCTCGGCACTGGCGTTGACCTCTTCCACCGTCGCCGCCATCTGCGTCACCGAGGAGACAGCCCGCTCGATCTGCCGGCGCTGCTGCTCGGCCGCCGCCTGGGTGTCAGAGGAGATCGACTGGACCTGGTCCGCCAGGGTATTGAGCGAGGCCGCCGAGCTGGCCACCTCGCCGATAGTGTCGTGGATCTTGCCCACGAAGGTATTGAACCCCTTGGCCAGCTGCCCCACCTCGTCCTGCCCTTTCTCGGGCAACGACACCGTCAGGTCGCCCTCGCCGGTGGCGATCTCCTGCATCTGCTCGGCCGCACCGAGAATCGGCAGCGAGATGCGCCGCACCAGCCAGCCGATGACCGCGATCACCACCAGGGTGACCAGACTGATGCCCACGGCCAGCGCGATCCAGGTATTGCGGATTTCAGCGTGGACCGGCGCCAGGGAGGTGGTAAGTTTGATCACCCCCCGCACCTCGTGGTCGGAGCCATGGCACTCCCAGCAGGGGGTCTGGTTCTTGATCGGGGTCAGGAAGGTGAGCAAGGGCTCGCCGTCGGGGCCGGTTTCCCGGTAGCTCTGGGTTTCCAGGGTGGCCAGGGCAGCCTTGAACTGGGGATGGTCCCTATCGAGGACATCCACCCGCTGCTCCTCGTCCCGGGGAATGAACTCTTCGTCGCCGATGCGCTCGTTAACTACGTCAATGGTGTCATTCTGCTGAAAGGCCTCGTGGCCCTCGCGGTGCAGAATGCGGAAATCACTGACCCCTTCAACTTTCTTGAGGTTGCGGGCCAGGTCAATGGCGATATCGGCGTAGCCGGCGAGCATGATGGTCTGCACGCTCTGGCTGGTGGTCGCAGTAAGGTTGAGCAGCGCACGCCGGTTCTGCTCCAGGATGCTGCGTTCCTGCTCCTGGGTGAAATAGACCGCGATGGCCGCCATGGCCAGCAACAGGCAGACCACCACGCTGGCAAGAATTTTGTAGCCGATATGCCGGTTCATGCTGCTTTTTTACCTGCGCGGGCCTGATTCATGGTGCTGCCGTGGGCATTGAATTAACGGTTGATTCTACATCAACTGGCGATCGAGCATCACCCTTCGGGATTGATCTAGGGCAATGTCTATGCCCCTCAAGCCATTGATTAAAATCAAAAAGAAAGAAATGCGGTTCCCTACCCGCTGGTTACTGGAAGCGGACCGATTCGTGAAGGCTGCGGTTTTGTAAAGACGCGGGGTTGTAAAGGATGTGAACTTGCGAAAGTTATGGGTTCGCGCCGACCCGGATGAGCCGGCGCGATCCCTGGCTAGCGCCCCCCGCCCCGGCGCTGAAAGCCCTCATCGACGCCCTCTTCCACGGCCATGGGGCCAAGCTCGGCACCGTAGCGGCTGGTGAAATCTAGACCGCTGGTATCGCTGGTGATACTCAGGGGCTCGGGGCTGGCGGCCTCGGGGTAACTGCCACAGGATTCGCCAGGATCGCAGATCCGGTAATCGTTATCCGAGTCGGAGCCTGCCGCCACGTAGTAGGTCCCGGGCACCACGTCACTGAAGCTGTAGCTGTACTGCCCGCCACTGACGGCCACCCCCACCTCCTTGATGGTGGCCTGGGTGTCGGCGTCGATCAGCAGCACCCACTGGTAGCCCACGTCGGGGGTCGGGGCCGCCACGGTGGTGACACGCATGCTGACCGTCACATCAAGACTGCCCGCCGTGTCGGAGGAGATCGTCAGCGTGGCGCTGTAGTCGCCGTCGCTCAGCCCCGTGCGATCCACGCTCAGGCTGTAGGTACCCAGGTTGTTAGCGTCGACGCTGCCGGCGCTGACGCTAAGCCAGCTCGCATCCCCACGCACGTCGGTGATGTAGAGGTCCCCACCGCCGGCGTTGCTCACCGTCAGCACCTGACTGGTCGCGGTGGCCCCGAAGTCCAGGCTGGACCTGTCGACGGCCAGCTGCGGCGGCATCGGCTCGCCGGTGGCCAGCTCGCTGGCGTACTGCACCGCCTTGAGTCCGTCGATCAGCCCGTAGCCGTAACTGTCGTTGCGCACGGCGGCACCGTCATAGCCCAGGTCCTCGGTGATGGCCCCGCTGCTGATGGCGCTGTCGAACTCCGCCGGGGTCATCCCCGGGTAGACCGACTTCATCAGCGCAGCAACCCCCGCCACGTGCGGCGCAGCCATGGAGGTGCCCTGGTAGAAAGCTGCGACGGGCTGGCGTGTGCCGGAGCTCTTGTCCACCAGCGTGCTGAGCACACCATCGCCGTTATAGTCGCCGTTCTGGTCCACACTCATATCACCACCCGGCGCCGCAATATCGATGGTGGAGCCGAAGTTGGAGTAGTAGGCCAGGGCCTTGTCGTAACGCACCGAACTCACCGACACCACGCCGTCGTAGGCCGCCGGGTAGCTGGGTGCACTGGTGGCGTTGTTACCCGCCGCCGCGATCACAATGCTGCCGGCGCTGCGCACCTCGTAGATGCTGTTCTGGAAGGCCTCGCTGTACCCGGGACCACCCAGACTCAGGTTGATCACCTGGGCCGGCGCTGCCGGCACCGTACCCGAGTCGTTGCTCAGGCCGGCCGCATAGCGTACCCCCTGCAGGACGTCGTAGTCGGTACCGCCGCCCCAGCCCAGCACCCGCACGGGCATCACCTTGGCGTTCCAGGCCACCCCGGCCACGTCCACCCCGTTGTTGGAGACCGCCGCCACGGTGCCGGCCACGTGGGTGCCGTGGAAGCTGTTGCTGTTATCGCCGGGGTCGTCCGGGTTGCTATCGATGCCGTCTCCATCAACGCTGATGGAGGTCTGGGAGATAAAGTCGTACCCGCTATTGGTCAGGTTGGCCGCCAGATCCGGATGCGCCATAAAGACCCCGGTATCGACCACCGCCACCACCACATTGCTGCCGGTACTCAGCTCCCAGGCCTGGGGCAGATTGATCAGCGGATAGTGCCACTGGTAGCCGTACAGGGAGTCATTGGGCACCGCCTGAGACCGGCGCAGGTAGTTGAGGCTCGCTGATTTCACATCCGGCTGCATCTGCAGGGACTTGAGAATCTGCAGGGTCTCCACCTTCTCCTGCTGGTCGCCGTAGCTCCAGGCTGGCTGCTTGGAGACCTGGCGCCTGGGCTTCAGAGTGGCCAGGGTCTGCTGCCGCTTCTGCGCATCCCCCAGATCGACCAGCAGCGGGCGGCCGGGCCCACCGGCCTTGGCGCTCACCCCCAGGTCACTCAGACGCTGCTGCACCGCCTGCATCTTCTGCTGCCCGGTCAGCCGTGGGTCGGAGGCGACCGCCTCTTCCATCTCCACGATCAGCTCGCTGGGCAGGAAGCTCTCCTCGGAAGCGGAGAAACTATTAACCTTTGCACTGGCGGCAGGCGCGCCCTGCCCCAACGTCAGGGTGTAGTTGCTGAAGCCGTAGTAGCCGTGAACCAACACATGGAAATTACCGGTGTAGGGTGCCTGCAGCGACTCAACGGCGACAGCCGAAGCCGACCAAGCAAGCGGACTCGTAGGATTCGAGGCGTCGTAAAGATAGAGATCCAGGTCGTTGAGGCCGGGAGCCAGCGGATCAAAGTCGGCAACGCTGAGCACAACATTATCACCAGCCGACAGCGACACCTCGTAGGCGTCGTAGACATCGCCAACGGCGCCGAAGCGGTCATCGGCCCAGCCGGTGCCGAAGGCGCTGGCAAAGCCCCCCACCGTGGCCGGGTTCGATACAGGCTGGGCCTCTGCCGGCACATCGTTGGGCTGGTAAGGAGCGACAGGGTCATTCACGTCGCTATCGACAAACTGGCCCGGGCCTGCGGTGACGGTCCCGCTGACGGTGACCCGCACCTGCGGGTTGACGGTCACCACGACGCCATCCGTCGCACTCGCCCCCTCGTTATCAGTCACCTCAAGTTCAAAGCTGAAGACCTCTCTGACACTCACCGCCGGTGCGGCAAACGTCGCCTGCGCCTGGTCGGCTCCTTCGAGCGTCACCGCAGGCCCGCTCAGCTGACGCCAGGCGTAGGCAATCACGCTACCGTCGCTGTCACCACCCGCACCATTGAGCGCGACGGTGGTCTGTTCCTCGACCGCCAGATCCGCACCGGCGTCGGCGGTGGGCGCTGCGTTAACCGGGTTCACCGTCACCAGCACGCTGTCGCTGGCAACCGCCCCCTCGTTGTCGGTGACTTGCAGCTCAAACACCAGGCTCGCACTGCTGGTGAGCACCGGCGCCACAAAAGACGCCTGCGCCTGGTCGACGCCTTCGAGCGTCACCGCGGGGCCGCTCAGCTGACGCCAGGCGTAGGCCGCCACGGTGCCGTCGCTGTCGCTACCCGCACCACTCAGGGTCACCGGGGTCTGCTCGTCCACCGCCTGATCTGCACCGGCGTCGGCGGTGGGCGCGGCGTTGACCGGGTTCACCGTCACCAGCACGCTGTCGCTGGCAACCGCCCCCTCGTTGTCGATGACCTGCAGCTCAAACACCAGGCTCTCACTGCTGGTCAGCACCGGCGCCACGAAAGATGCCTGCGCCTGGTCGACGCCTTCGAGCGTCACTGCGGGCCCACTCAGCTGACGCCAGGCGTAGGCCACAACGGAACCGTCACTGTCGCTACCCGCGCCACTCAGGATCACGGAAGTCTGCTCGTCCACCGCCTGATCGGCACCGGCGTCGGCTGTGGGCGCGGCGTTGACCGGGTTCACCGTCACCAGCACGCTGTCGCTGGCAACCGCCCCCTCGTTGTCGGTGACTTGCAGCTCAAACACCAGGCTCGCACTGCTGGTGAGCACCGGCGCCACGAAAGACGCCTGCGCCTGATCCGTGCCGGAAAGCGCTACCTGAGGCCCGCTCAGCTGACGCCAGCCATAGCCAAACACGCTACCGTCGCTGTCTGCACCCGCGCCACTCAGAGTCACCGGAGTCTGCTCGTCCACCGCTTGATCCGCGCCAGCATTGGCAGTGGGCGGTGCGTTGAAGGGATTCACCACCACCGCCACGCTGTCGCGGGCGCTGGCTCCCTCGTTGTCGGTCACGGTCAACTCAAAGCTCAGCAGCTGTGACTGGCCGACCATCGGCGCCCTGAAACTCAGGCTGGCGCTGTCGGCACCGTTCATCTGCACCGGCTCCCCGCCGGTCTGGCTCCAGGCGTAATCGACAATCGTGCCGTCCGGGTCAGACGCCTCACCAGTCAGCGTTACCGCAGCATATTCATTAACGCTCAGGTCACCGCCAGCATTAACCGTGGGCAAGCTGTTAACCGGATGGACCGTCACTTGCGCTTCATCGCTGGCAACGGCTCCTCCATCATCGGTCACCGTCAGGGTAAAGCGCAGGATCTGGGTCTCGGTTACCACCGGGGCTATAAAGGAGGCAGTAGCGCTGTTCGCGGCGGCCAGACTGACCGCCGGCCCTGAGGTTTGAGACCAGGCGATGACAGCCACTTCGCCGTCGCTGTCGCCGACCTTACCCGCGAGGGTCACCAGCGTTTGCTCTTCGACTGCCTGGTCCGCTTCTGCCAGCGCCGTGGGCTCGATATTCTGCCAGCTGGTTTCATCCACCTGCTCACGGAACTTCTGATTCTTCGCGTGATCCGGCGCATTACCGTGGATCAGTTCCACCAACGTGGAAGTTTCGGGATCGTCGTCCGGCAGCATCTCGGCATAGTTCTGCTGCGTGCTGTGCTTGTGCTGCACCGGGGCAAAGGCATCGATATCGCGACGGTTGATCACCCCGTCGTTGTTCAGATCCTCGCGCAGCAGGTTCGCCGCCACGCTGTTCATCCGCTGCTCCAGCGCCTGGCTGTCCTCGGCCACGTCCTGGGCATAAAGCCAGGCGATATCCGAGAGCAGGGTCACGTTCGTCCCCCCCTTACGCCAGTCGGCAGCCTTGGCCAACGCGTGAATCGTTCCGGTGTTGGCGGTGGGGGCCGCATCCAGCACACCGTCATCGTTAGCGTCGATGTCCTGTCCGCCCGTGGCTTTCACCAAAATCCAGGCGTCGTCGGGAACGCCGTCGAGGGCGAGATGAAAACTACCGGCACGGGTGAGGCTGGTCAGACTCTGGGAAGTCAGTAACGGCCCTTCAATGACCGTCTCCGGCTGCTCCAAGTGATAGGCGCGAACGGTCGCCCCCGACAGGGGGCCCAGTACAACCCGGTTGGGCTCCACAGCCGTGGTATCCGCCCCCGTCAGGCTGGCGCTGCTGCCGCCTCCGCCACCACCGCCAGCACCGCCACAACCGACCAACAACGCCGCCAAAGCGGACACACAGCTGATCCGCCTGATGAGAAAACCGAATTGAGCGTCCATCGCGAAGATCCCCTTCCCCGCCCGCGCAAGACCGCCGGGACTTGACAACCGCAGCTAATTTGATGAAGCGATGGGCCATTCTAGGCAGAAGCGGTTAAGGAAGGCGTTGACCGGGGACAACAGCCTTTACAAACACCTGTATTTCGTGGGAATTTTGCCGAAATTCGGCGTTAATACTGATTCAAATCAATGCTGACAACTGGGAAAGATCGGGAACAATTCCTGCCGAAGAAGAGCAAGGGCGCGATCAAGCCGCTTGGCCGCGGAATCAACCGGTCAATGAGAAGACTTTCTAGTCGTTTTCAAGGCGGGCTGGTGTTGCACTTGGTCGGCGCCGGAAGGCAGGTTTCAAAAAAGCGAGGACAGGCCTGTTCAAAGTAGCGTAAGCCACCCTTTTCAGACCAATGAAACGGAAAAGGCCGAACAGTAAGTTACTGTTCGGCCTTCCGAAATGTGGTTATGAGGCTGGTCTCCCTGAGGTGTTTCAATACACCTTAGCCCGCATTTTTCATGAAGGGGTAAACAGAAACGGCTGAAAGCCTTATGGTTGTTGGTGTCGAGCCTACTTCCACGCAGCTACAGCCGTGAGCAAAATGTTACCACAGTCGTTTCAGTTTTCACCCCT
>NZ_JAEMGS010000023.1 GCF_017309075.1 Motiliproteus sp. SC1-56
ATACCGTATCTGGCGCTGCAAACCAGCGCCAGATGCCGAAAAACAGGGAGCTACAGCAGTTACTCGTAGCAAAGCTGGGGTTTGCGGGGAATACCGAGCGGTAGGCGCGGGTTACGCAGGAGTCTTAGGAATGGCCAGCGCACAGTGCGCCACCCTCCCCCGCCTTGCTGCCGGCTGAGATCAACGGAGAAAACCATGTCACCATTAAATTCAAGTGCGGACACCGCCGACTGCTCCCACCTTGCGCCGATCGCCGGCGGGCAGGGACTCACTGATGCTGTCCCAAACGCATGCCGGGTACGGCGGATAGAGATCAGCGGGCAGGTTTACTACCTCTACTGCCCACCGACAATCGATGCGTCCACCCGCATCCTGGTCAGCGTTCACGGCATCTCCCGCAATGCCAGGGCCCACGCCGAGGCCTTTGCCGCAATGGCGGCGCGGCTGAACTGGGTGGTGATGGCGCCGCTCTTTGGACGCGAGCAGTTTCCCGATTACCAGTGGCTGGGACTGGGACACAGAGGGAGCGGGGTCAGGGCGGACCAGGCCCTCAACACCCTGCTGGCGGACCTCACTCAGCGCACCGGCGTCGACAGCCGGCAGTTCTACCTGTTCGGCTTCTCGGGCGGGGCCCAGTTCGCCCAGCGCTATGCGCTCCTGCACCCGGAGCGGATCCATCGCCTGGCCCTGGCCTCCGCCGGCTTTTACACGTTCCCCGACTTCAGCGCTCCCTACCCCCGCGGGTTGGCGGCCAAGCGCCGCCAGCCCCAGCCCTTGTGGTTGCTGGAGGCCGCCCTGTGCGTACCCACGGCGGTGTTCGTCGGCGAGCGAGACTGCCGCCGCGACCGCGCCCTGCGAAAAGGCCCCCGGGTGGACGCCCAACAAGGCGCTCACCGGGTACAGCGGGCTGAACGCTGGGTACAGGCCATGGCCCAAGCCCTCTCCAGACGAGACCTGGAAACCCCCCTGGTATTGAAAAAACTTGCCGGTTGTCGCCACCAGTTTGACCAGTGTGTCAGCAAGGGCTCACTGAATCTGGAGGTGATGGGCTTTTTCACGCAAGCCGCCCCGTTTCGCAGCAGCGGTAAAGCAGAGCGAGACCCATCAACCCTGCTCCAGTTCATCGCCTGAGCCGAAGGCATCACTCCGCGCCTTCGGCCCCCTCGCGTCGCAACAACCAGCGCTTGCGGTCCAGCCCCCAGCGGTATCCACCCAGCCCGCCATCGCTGCGTAACACCCGGTGGCAGGGCACCAGCACCCCGATCCGGTTGGCCCCGCAGGCCGAGGCCACCGCCCGCACCGCCCGGGGACGGCCGACGGCCGACGCCAGCTCGCTATAGCTGAGCACCTGGCCCGGCTTTACCCCCAGTAGAAAGCGCCACACCATCATTTGGAGCGCCGTGCCGCGCATGTCCAAAGGCAACTCTGGACATGGCCCGTTCTGCTTCAGGTGCCGGTCCAGGGCCACTATCCAGGCCGTCAGCTCGGAGTCCTGCTCAGCCTCCGAGCGATGAATGTCGGCCTTGGGAAACTCCTCGAACAGGGCCTGGCGCAATGCCTCCGGCGAATCACCAAAATGAAGAAAACAGACGCCCCGGTCGGTTGCGGCCATCAGCGTGGGGCCCAGCGCGGTCTCCCGGCAGGCGTAACTGATGGACTCACCCTCTCCACCCCGACGATAAACCTTGGGGGGCATTCCCAGCTGCCTCGCAGACGCTCCGTAGACACGGCTGGTAGAACCAAAGCCGGCTTCGAAAATCGCCTCGGTGACCGTGTGCCCGGTCTTTAGCGCCGATTTCAACGCACCGAGGCGCACCGCATCTTGGTATACCTTGGGAGAGATGCCGAAAGCGGCTTTGAAATGACGCTGGAAGCGACCGGGCGAGAGCCCGGCCTCCTTGGCCAGCCGCTCGAGGGAAAGGCGCTCGTGCGCATGTGTCTCGATATAGCGGGCGACGCGCAGCAGGGAGGGCGGGGGCGATGCCCCCTGAGCATCCCCCTCTTGATCAGGGCTGGCGGATTGAGAAAAATGGACCATAGCAGCAGGTGTTGTATCCAATGGGCCTACTATTTTGCCTGCCTGAACACCGCAGTCCATCCGTTTCTTGCCGCGCACGCGATTACCCCGCGCCAAGCGCCGCTCCCTTTACGGCCTTCAGCATTCCAAAAACGAAAAAAACCAGCCGTTTAGACTGGGTTTTCTCTGAATGCGTGGCGGGCTGAACACGATGAACATGGGCACTGGGAAGTACAGGTACCTCTCCCTTTAAAAAAAGGGCTGTAGGCTATGACCTGACCTGCTAATCCGCAATCATGCCGAAAGACCTTTAACGAATATTTGGGTTGGCTGACTCTTACCATGCTTGACCTGGAGTCTTTCCCAACTTGCCTCTAGGTCATGAGCCTGCTGTACGATCTGATCATTCTGGCTAAATTTAATAAAGCCAAGAGTTTTCGCAGCCCAGTAGCCAACCCCTTGGTCAAACCTAACCCGCATCACGACACCAGACTTCCACTTGAGAAGTAAAAAGCGCCCATGAGGCAATCCTTTCTTGTCCTTAACGTATGCGAAGCACTTGAACCCGAGTCTTCCGAAATAAGCCTCAATGACTTTCTCTCGTTCAGCATCATCCGCCCAATCATTAAAGAAACCGGTTCCTTTTATGTGCTTACCGGTAAAACTGCCGGTACTTATTTTTATATCAGGTGAAGCCCAAACCTCTCCGCTGGCATTTCGAAGCCCCACAAAGACGGATCCAAGAACAGCAACATTCCAAGGAGAGCTCACAAAGCAGTCCGAGTACTCAATTGACTCCAATGGGTCATCTGCTTTTAACTGACTACCGATTCCAGAATGCTCGGAGCAAATCCGATCCCAAAGCCTTCGACCAAACCCCGACAGCGATCCATCCAAATCATCGGTTAGATCAATCTCAACATCGCCCGCAGCCAGCTTCTCAAAATGGTCTTTAGTTAAGAACTCATCGACAACCAGAGGGGGAACATCATCACTCTTTACAAGTAGCTCACCTTCGATTTTCCACCAGTCGGTATTCGGAACAGAAGCTTCTAGCTTCGGTGACCCAAAAGCTACACTGGTGCCATCGTTTCTGCATAACTGAGCTAACAAAGTCCCAGCTCCTGAATCGCTACATAAAGGCTGACTCCCAAAGGCTAACTTAGCGCCCAAAAGCTGAAGTACATGTAGGTCGTTTTTCTGGTCTTCATTAAGACCGTTGAACGCAGACTGAGTTAGAAATATCTCAACGCCATTACAGCGTGACAGCCAAGCAGGTAAGAGTTCTCTCACTCTCGTGCAAGAGATTTCCCAGTTCTCAGGGGCTCCAGTAAAGGGAATCTTTAAAGTGGTATCCACACTCTGCATGGCATGGAGCAATTCGGCTTCAAGGCTTTCATGACAGTATTGGGTTCCGGCCCCCAACACCATCTGTTCATCTGGAAGACCTAAAAACGGCTCTATCAAGTCGAGGTATTCCAGCGCAACATGCCGGTCAAGCTTGTCCAATATGAACCGGGTGTCATACCCCAGCAAGCAACTCTGACAAGATGTGCCGCAATTTTCTGGACAATTGAGATACCGCTTTGCAACAGAAAACATCTTGCCGATATGTTTACCAGCAGAGGTTGCAAACCCTGCACCTCCTCCACATTTGTCATACAGCACGATTGCAGAAACAGCATCTTGATCTGGAAGCGATGTTTCTTTGACTGAATACCCCATTTCATCGGCATTTACGCCAAGGGTATCCGCAAGGGCCTGTCGAAGAACAACTGCGAGGGTATAAAGAAGCGAGTTTGTACGCTTATCCTTACCCCAAAGATACCTGCCCTCATGTGGGTTTTTCAGGTAGAGCTCGAAGATGTCAGTGCGATCGACATGCCCTAAATGAAGCCCACCTTTGATGGCATACTGCTCTTCAGAACCCTCGCATACGTTTGACTCTTGATTGTCAGGTTTTCCACGCAGCCTTTTATGAGTTTTATTTGGAGCTAAATCTTTAGGATACTCCGTCGCGCTTGGCATCGAATCGGCTCTTCCACAGCGCAGGCAAACAGCAAACCCATGTCCAAACTCTCCCGAGCTATGGTAAAAAATATGCCCTTCACTATTGCTTCGAAAGACCCCTAAAGCAGGATTAGCAAGTGCTATCGTGGAACTTCCAGCAGAGAGCCAAGGGTCCTGCACAGGGATGTACTTCTGTGTCGTAACATCGTTATGTGGGCTCTCATAAAAATCGACGGCAAAACCTACAGGTTCTATATATTCTCGCTTATTCGACTCTTTAATCGTCGTGCCACAATGCTCACAACCTAACTCAGCATCACTCTTCCCAAGCAAGTTTCCTATGTGTCCACAGTGGTCACAGCGATACTCCGTATCAAGCTTTTGGGGTGAACTCCAGTTTGCGTTCGAGTCAAACCGGTTAAGAACAATTCCTGCAGACCGATAGACAACTCCATCGAGAACAACATCTGCTCCTGGCGCGTATTCTCTTATTGCGACAGGCAAATCACGAGACGGCTTACCCTGCATTCTGAGCAGATTATCATCACGACCGTGTAGCTCCTTGCTAGCCCTGTTGCTGATGTAATCAGTAATACTGAAAGGGTCGAAAGTAGCGATCCCGGTTGGAAAACCGTATCCAGGTAGAAAGGCCCTCGCTGCGAGTTCTGAAAGCAGATACTCTTGCCCCAACCTCTTTAAATCTTTTTCCACGCGCCGGCGATAAGGATCTGATTCCGATAGCGACTGTATACTTTCAAACTCTTGCGCAAGTTTTGAGTAGCTGGGAAGCCAAGCTTTAGACACTGCATTGACGTGCTCTCCCACGCGGACCAACAGGCGACTTGGCGAATACCCGCTTAACACGCTCCCAGTTACAAGTCTTTTGATTCCTGAGGCAAGACTTTCGGGTATTTTTTCTCCCTGAGCAACATGTTCAATCCACCCACAGAACTTTTCTTTCGGAGACACTTCTCCTTCTGAACCACAAAAAAACCACTCACAGGTAAGTCGTGTCGCTTCCGTATCGGAGCTTAAGAGACGCGTTTTCAGGAAATAGCCAAAGACTAGGGAATTGACGTGACGCTGTACGATCCTTGCACTGCCTAACGTGATATAGGGAGCAGGAATAGAAGTAGTAAATGGCCATAAAGGGTCTGCAAAGACACCTCTCTCATGAGGATTATCCTTGCATAGAGTGAAGGCTACAGACCTTGTTTCACCTCGGCGCCCGGCTCGACCTGCCCGCTGAAGATAATTGGCTGGATGTGGTGGTACATTGTTCATAGCCACCATTGAAATACCGCCAATATCAACGCCCATTTCCATGGTGGTCGAACAACTTAAGACATTGAGGTAGCCATCTTTGAACCGCGCAGCATAGTCTTGAAGTACAGGCTGAGGCTGTTGCGCTGAGTGTTCGGCAGCGTAAAAGAAGCTGCCTCCTTCTACTACACGATCACTTAGGTCAGACCACAGGTTTACACTGCGTAGTTCAGTAATTGGTTTCTGGTTTTGTACCCAATCTCGCGCTCGCGCAAGGCGATCTGCATCAGACGTTACGTGCGTGAGATCAGATACGTAATGGGGAATGCTTACTTTCTTACAGGATACCTCGACACCGGCAAGCTTCACCGGAAGGTAAGGTGTTACCCCCTTAAAACAGTTATCAATCAACCTGTGAGTAATGGGGCATACCCACGCCTCTTGGCAAGGGGCGAAGGCGATCGACTCACGAGATAGCTGGAACTCCAATGACCCTAGCGCTTGCTTTAGAACCCCTGCTCTTATTAACGCATCCCATGCTGACAACAAGGCCTTATTCACAAGGTCTTGGTAAATTGGTTCTTCTGCTGTTCGTCCCGTTACCTGATTGAGTATGCGAACGAGGCGATGCTCTCTTGAAACACCTCTCGCTTGTGGCCAACGAATCGCATTTTTGGATGTATTTTCCAGAGAATGCGGATGTAAAACTGTCCTTGGGCGAATAGTTATTCCTAACCAGCGCATCCAGTCAGAAGGAATATCCAGAACGGAGTTAGCCCTTAGATAGAAGTCTGCAACGACCTTCAAGAAGGTACGCCAGTCATCATCATCGAATCCAAGCTGATACCACTCATTCGATGCCGATAATGAATCCAGAGACGGGTAGCGTACAGATGCCAGTCCAAGAGTCTCCATACTGTTTTGACGCTTTGGACGCCGAGCAAACTCTCGAATTAGCAATATCTCAGCAAGGCTTTTTCTAGCCCCGTCCCCACTGAACAAGATCGGATTAACTGATTTGTAGTAGTTAAACATCCAACGAGACAAATCCTTCGATGCCTCAAGGGATAGCACCATTTCACGCCAGGGTATGGGCTTACCTTGCCCGGATTCAAGGATCTCCTTTAACTCTTCCTCAAGCTCCCGTGCCATATCAAGACACTCGCTTACCAGGTCATCATCGAGACCCTCAAACTTTTGCGCTCTATCTTTAGCCTTCTGGATTCTCTCCTTGAGCTTTTCAGTTTCTGGTGATAATTCGGTCTTTTTGCCGGACGATGTATCTGCAAGCGCTCCGTAGACCAATCCTCTTAGACGCTCCCTCTCAGCGTCCTGCTGCACTTTAGCCGCAATTCTTGCGGTTCCTTGTCGGCTATCAGTGAATGTAATTAACCTACGACCTCGTCCGGGACGCTCATTAGCTTCTTTATGATCTTGGCAGTACTCAAGCAAAGAGGGGACGGTATTACTGATATAAAAGGGAGCCCCCAACCGGCTATGTCTAAAGGGAGTTGTTTTCCTAAACCCTTCGTTCCCACAATGCAGACACTCCCACCCTTCGCCTTCCCCTGGAGGGATTATCTGTTCGATCTGTATAGAGTCTTCAGACTCTGGCGTATTTAGCTCCCGAGTTATCCGGTGAAGTGGCAAAGTGATTGTTTTATCTTGATAACAAGTCCCGCTCAGGTAAGTCACCTCTGAGAAAGAGAGCGCTGGCTCGGAGTCCTCAACCTCTTCGCTTTCAACCTGAAGGCTAAATTCATCAACATTATCCTGCTCAAACTGGACTAAGCGATGACCTTTCTCCATTCCCACGAGGTATGGAGTGTTGCAATCACTACAGAAAACGAGTTCATAAACTGGGGCGCCACAAGCGCACTCAGATTTCCGTTCTACTGTTACATTCCCGAAAGGCCAGCTCGAATCCAGCAGATCTGGGGATTTTGCATTGCAGCTTGAATCAGCACAGCACCATAGGCCGTTTACAGTTTGGTGATACAAATGTGCCCGAAGCGGTAAGAACGGCTGCTTCGACCTTTTCTCCAAGGTAGCGGAGCACAGGTCCAGCCACCTCAAAGTGTGCTCAATAGAGCTACTTCCCTGATTCGACAGTTCTCCAACAATGCTCTGAAGCTGTGTAAGAGTTTTTGGCCGCCCACTTTTTCCTAATTCATCTCTTAAGCGACTACTTACTGTATGGGCCGACAAAGCATTGAAGCGCTCTGTAGAAGAGGCCTCATCTGCATCAATCAGCCGCAACTCATGAAAACTATTTGCTTGCTTGATCTGCCCATCCAACGATGGAACATGACGACTCCCTCCGATGACGGTGACCTGACTTTCAGAAATGCCTGCGAGATCTGCAAGGTAGCGGCGCAGTTCATTGGCTCCATCTGAATCTCCGATAGTCGCTGAAGTTGCAACAAAGCGAACATCTGATGGCGAAACTCCAAAATTGTGCATCACACGTCTAAGCAGCAAAGAGAGCTCTGCTGCTTGAGAGCCGATGTAGGTATGGGCTTCATCCAAAACAATCCAGCGAAGCGCGCCTTGAGACTTCTCAATTATTGGCGCGTCTACATGCCTGACTAGCATGTACTCCAACATCGTAGCGTTAGTAACCAGGATGGGAGCGGGGCTATCTCTCATCAGTTTTCTTGAGAGAACCTCATTCTTCGTCTGGGCCTGAATGTGAGCTTTTACCTGCTCTTTTGTATTGCCGTTGTATAGGCAAAACCGCATTGCATCGCCATAGGCATGAGTCCAAGCAGTAAGACGATCCCGCTGACTATTGATGAGCGCATTCAACGGATATAGGAAAAGAGCTCGGACACCGACCAATGAAGACCCAGTAGCTTCGTACTCCCGAGCCAAGTCATTTAGAACTGGAACCATGAAGCATTCGGTCTTACCAGAGCCAGTTCCACTAGTAACGACGACAGACCTATTCGGTTCTTCAATAAGAGCTTTCCATGCCTTTAGCTGATGAACGTACGGGGACCAGCTAGATTTGAATGCATATTCTCCAGCGAGTTCTTTAGGAGGTTGATCTAGGGCATCAACGAGAGATGGTTGAAGAAGGCTGCCCTTCAAAGCGCTCATTGTGATGTCAGCTTCCGTCCATGGAAATGTGGCCTCAAAAACGGGATCTGCTAAGAATCCGGTTCTACCCGGAAGAAACTCCAACTCGTGGGAAAGGTGTTTTCTAAGACCCGGATCTGTAATCCCCAACATGCTCAATGTGGCCTGAGAGGATCGCTCTGAAAGCTGTCCGATCAACGATTCAAAATAAGGTTTAGGCATAAGAACTTCCGATTATTTCCCCATCCGCCACTTTTCGAACCAGCCGTAAGTCATGAGGTAGCCATAGATCTTGTTAAACCACTCTTCGTCAAAGCGTTTTAGCTGGCGTAACTTAAACTCCACCACGCTATGTTCCAATGAAAACGCCTGATCTGCGCCATACAAGCCTAGAGCTTGGTTTGCAGCCACGACAGGAAGCTTGATGACAGCATCCCTGTAGTCGCCACCAGATTCATCAATCAATGTTGTGAAAGAAGGCAATCCGTTAGCCGCTAGTTCGGCAATACGCCGGCCAAGCAGTTGAGGCCAATCGCTTTCAGATTGTCGTCTCATCAGATCCATTCTTGCTTCACCAATCCAAGCGAGAATGATCTGGTCCATACCCGGTAAACGGAACGCTTTGGTATCTTGAGGAAACTTCTGGAGAACTGTTCCCAGTAACAGGCCTTGCACAGCTGACATCGAATCAGAGAGTGATCCAATCTGCTTTATCTTCTTTTCGACCAGCTGATCAACAAACTCTTTGTCATCTTCGCCAAGCTGGTGAAGCTTCTGAGAACGATATGTATTCAGAGCATCTTCCCAGCAAGAAAGAGGAATAAACTCCCACATGACCGGCATCTCAGTGGAAATTTTTGCTGTGATACCCGAAGGGTTACGTACAACAAGATGAGATAGAAACAGAGGGTCACAAACAGCCTTCTGCCATACATCAAATACACATAAGGGCAGGTGATTACATTTGCTGGCCAAGGACTCTAGATAGCGCCAGCTACCATGTTCTGGGCTTTGTACCATCTGCCTAAGCACAGACAATATTAAATCACCTCGGAGCTTCGGATCAGGAATGGCAACCACTTGCTCTAAGGTATCTAGTTCTTCAATAGGGTCGCACTGATCTTCACTACGGACCCCTTTAATGCTCCACAAAAGAGGTCTGAAAGAAGTAGAGGTGTCATTAGAGGGATACACCAACCAAGCTCCTGGCGTCAGCGAGTCGACTGGCATATACCAGCCCCCTGTATGCACCCCTTCGGATAAAACAGGTTGTAGCTTAGGAAATTCGCTATCGGGTTCGCTCAGCTTGATCAGCTCAAGGCTAATTGCATCAAGCTGATCAAGCTCCTGTCCACTGTAGCCGGCGTCTTCTATTTGAACCTTGGCAAACTCGAAATCAGGAATGAGCCTCCACCGATATCGATTAATCCTCAGTTTGAGGAGCTCTCTGCCGTGACTGCTGACATACATGCAGACATGAGAATCAAGGCTACGACTGGCTGTCATCAGTTCCTGGAAAGAACTGAGCCAATCCACCAGGGAAACCTCAGCATGTCCCCCTTCTACCGTGCGGTCGTAATTAACGTATACATCTCTTCCGTCGGTCAAACCCGAATCGCACAGTTCCATTCGAAACTTGAACGCAGTTTGGGCATGGCTTGGAGAGAAGAGGTGAAGTCGATAACCGAACAATTCCTCCAGATAAAGTTCGGGAGCTTTACCTAACCGTTGGAAGTCAGGTGAAACTAAATAAGCTCCTCTTGATGGGTATGGATAAGAAAAGCGCACAGTTTGGACTTGCCGCTCAAATGACAACGTCACATCCAGTAGTGCCGGTGGGTGCTGATCGGCTAAGACATGTACATTTAGATCACCATTTGGTTCCTGCTGCTGACTGGTGGATACCCCTTCAGCACTACAAGCAACCTCAACCCCACGTAATCCATGGAACTTAATACTACCGGAAGAGGCCTCCTCTGAAGGGTAAGATGACAGGTCAAAGTACTCGCTTAGGATGCCAACTTGCTTGCGCATGAGTACATCACCCTGACCATTCATCAACTTCAGATGATAGACACCAGGAGCCATTGCACTTACGGGTCGCCACCCTTCAGAAGTCCCGATCCTCTTCGCCAATAGCTGCTCGATACCCGCCATGGAAGAGGTATTCGTTATAGTGTTAAATGTTCTGACCTTTGGGGCTCCAAGCCAGCACTGGCGAGGAGATGAAATGAATGGGAAACGCTTACCTACCAACTCATAATGGAGGTAGTTTTCTTGCTCTGAGCCAGTCTTAATCCTGTACTGTTCGCCATCACCACCATGGCAAACTAGCTCGCCAGAGAACTGAAGCAGCGATCCTTGGAAACCGTCCAACTCCAAATAACCGATTCGCCGAACATCAGCATCAATGTCAGGCTGTATGTTTTCAGGAAGATATATCAGTGCTTCTGATGATTTGATTGTCTGGCTAGCCTGGCCAGTGAACAACCACTCTTCGTTCTTTTCCTCAAACAACCAAGGAGAGAGTTGATCCAACGCTTCAGCACACGAGATGGGAATGCGAGATACTACCTCTCCTCGTAATCTTAGCTCGGCCCAAAATTCATATGTGGCCTCGATACCACTGCACGAGAACGCTCTTTGCAGTAACTTCACACAGCGCTGACCTGAGTTTTCTGTGAGATAAGCAGCACCAATGTGCTGTGACCAGCCATCTGAACGAAGCAAGACTAAATCAGAGCGTGCAGGGAACGACCCACCTGTGGCTAACTCCATATCTTCCAGCGCAATGTATTGCGGGCTAGACACGTACGCCCCAAGAGTGAACCGCTGATCATCAGCAGCAATAACTTTCCTTTCCAAAAGAAGATGACTTTTCTTTCCCGCCTTCGCAGATGCGGCACCCTTAATCAGGCGAGACAAGAGCTCTCGACCACTCTCATCATCTAAGGGCAGAGGGAAGTGGTCACGCCAATTGGGTTGCGACTGATCTAGCCAAGCCACGGGGCTTTGCTTGTCATCCAGCGAGTACTCGGATCTAAAGAAAGCTAAGAGCTCAACTATTTCTTTGAGGATTTGATAGAGAGATTCATTTTGATAAGAAACGGGGATGTAAGCCTCACTCAACTGGATTACAAGCAGAGGATCGACACCGCTCTCTACATGCCGAGTAATTGCTCCTTTGAGCACTCGCTCCAACCAGCCTCCGGAAGTAGCCAGGTGCTTAAGCGGGAGCCCGCCTTCTGTCGCTATAGTGCCTAGAATATTGCGACCGTGCTCTCCTCTTCGAACTTTGCGCCCCCATAAACGAAGCCCCTCTTCAACTAACTCACTACGCTGGGAGGGGGAAATCTCGTCGATTTCGATTTCGAATGACCGAAAAATCCCTTCCCACGAAAAGCTATGACCATCGTACTCACGACGCCACCATTCTGAGGCATATGCGACAAATACTGCAGGTAAGTGGGGCAACTGCTTTGAAGCCATGCCAAAGCCAAGCAGACCAGCGTTGCGAAGTAACTTCCGAGCAGCTTCATATTCAGAGTCGGAAATGCGCCAACGATAGATTGGCTTCGAAAGCTGCTGGATTTCATAGAGAGGATTGGAGGTTATGCCGCTGCGCTCACAAACGGCCTTCATCCAAGAAATAGGGCTAGATTCGCGCTCCTTGCTCATAACACTGCTCCTTTATATGCGGCTGGTAGATCTCGTGGCTTAGCCGCTCGACCAACAGTATCAATCAAGAACAAAAATGCAATGCACTAAGTCAAAAGGCCTCCAAACGCCTAAACAGGGTGCTCCTTGCTGTAGCAATCACCTGCCCATTGGTCTTTGAAGACAGCTGGTCCAGAGGCTTTTCACCCAGAAAGAACTTAATACGCTCAGCATTGGCACCAGAAGGGTGAGGGAGCCCTGACAAAATTCGTCGCTCATCAATAGTCCCTTTCGCCGCAACGTACTCCAGTGCCTCAGTCACCTTATCACCAAGGGGAACCAAAATGGTTTCTCTTGGCATGGCAGCCAGATCTTTGGCCAAAAGAAGGTCAACTTGAGCCCGCAGATCCGAATGCCTCAGCATGGAGGGAGCGCCACTGTAATTCTTTCCGGACTTGAACACCGGGTACCGAAGCGCCGAAGTGGTGTGCAGCAGATGCCTGTGAGATCCAAAAAGATCAGAACAACTTTCGATCCCCAGATGCACATTGATGCCAACAAAGTCCAACATCCTAATTAAATTACTGCGCATGCTTCCAGCGAAACTAGCCGTTTGCTTCGCCGCTAGCAGAGCCGCATCAACCGACTCTCCTGCTCTGATGGTCTCGCCTGCGACTTGCAAAGCAATCAGTGCCTGCTGAAGCCCGGGAGTTATTCCACAGATAACGATACGCGCCTCTGGGTTAACGTATTCAAAAGGAGCGTAGAACGTCTCAATTTGACCACTTGAACTCAGTTTGAGCTCTTCAGGCAGACGGCTTGCACATCGAAAGTCTGTTTCGGCGATGAACTCCAAGAAGTTCTGAATACCAAGATCAAACACTGCGTTCACCTCCTATGACTTTGACCGACGAAAGCTAGTGGTGCGGCTGCCTAGCTCGTATGCAAAAGCCTCCATTCCTACCGATGACTTTGCAACACTCACACACTTATCTGCGGTTAGGCCGAAATCCGTACCTGCAGTAAACGCATCGACACCAGCACCAATAAACACAAACTCCCAACCATCGCCTTCTTTCTGCTTGATCAGCTCTTTTATCTGCTTTGCAGAATACTCCTGGCTGGCATTTTCATATCCATCGGTCTGGATCAAACAGATTGTTTGCCTATCTGTTTTTGCGCTTGAAATGGTACGGCCAATCGCATCATAAAGGGCTGTCATTCCACGCGGTTCTACTGCACTTCTGTTCAGCGATGGAACATCCGAAATTTTTACCCGCTTGAGAATGAGTTCATACCTGTCGTCAAATGCAGCCAAGGTCAGCTTGGCCTTTCCTGGCAGCTGCTTTTGTTGCTCAACAAAGTGATTAAAGGCAGCGATAGCCTCATCCATGATCGACCCCATAGAACCTGATCGATCCAACACACACAAGATTTCAATTGGCTTGGCCATCTTAAACCTCATTGCAGGTCAGCCTGCGCAAGAATTAATTTTGGATGAGCCGTCCATGGCCCGATTACTTCCCTATCCCTAACAGCCATCCTTTGGCCCACACTCTTCCCTCGCCCAAGAACTCCTTTCAAGGGCATACATGAGTCAGTGCATATGGCGGTGTTTTCGCTTAGTCGGGCGAATAGCCCTTAGATCGTGATTTCGATATGCCGTTAGAACGGTGGAGTGATCACTACTGGTGACCACTTGTATGCCATTTAGCTCGGGATCGAGCTCGCCAAAACGAGCTATCTCTTTCCGGCCGATAACATGAAATACCGCCCGCCGAGCATGAATCTTACGTCCATAGAGAAGTGCTAGTTCAATCTGACGTTCACATAAGCCACGCTGATGCATCCGAACGGATGCATGGCTTGTGATCTCATGCTCTTGAAGGGGGAGCTGACTATCTAGGAGTGTTGGCTGTTTCATGGCTGCAATCCTCTCTACATTTGATGTAGATATTGCAGCCCTAATGCCAACTTTTGTTTTGCTTTAAAAACAATATATTATGCGAAATGCAAAGCAGCGAAACCGGAGGGTTAGGTAAAATAAGCTCAGAATAGTAATTTTTTTTACATCTTCTAGATCCCCACCCAACCAGGCCCGCCACTTCTAATATTACGTATTACAGACTGGATCTCGGCTTCGCTAATTCCTTGGCGCCGCTCTCGGTCCGAGAAGTAATCCTTTCCTAGCTGAGTGAGACGATAACCATCTCCAAACCGCTCGATGCGCCCAGCGGATAGGTGGCCAGAAAAATTTCCAAGGAACCTTTTCAATGGGAAGACTTCACCACGATTCATTCCCGTCGCTCGCAAGATCGCCGCGAAGTAAACCGCAAGTGCACGGCCATTAGGCGTCGTTTGCATTTTGTGTAAACTGACTATCGAAACATTGCTGACGGAAGGAGAGCTTGACCTAGCTTTCTCCACTACCAAATGCTGGCTACTCAACTCGGCGTTTGCTGAAGCTGGTTGAAGCTCCTCGACAGATTTAGCTGGGCTACTACTCTCTTCGACTAGTTTCTCAGCTGTTGCATGCACCCTTGGCAAGTATCCGCGTTTCATCAAAGCAACTAAGGATGGAGGGGTGAGAACCTTAACCACCTTTGAGCCAGCAATAGTCCGCGTTTCTGCATAACCGTCGTGAGACCAGCGATGAAAGCAACCTTTCCACAGCAACCAGGTAGATAGGTCCCCAGAGTCAGATACAATAAAAACCCCTTCCGGAAGATCCTTGACCTCCGCTTCCCATAGTCGCCTAGAGCCACCTATGGAGCTTCGATCTTCATGCAACGCTTTATCGATATCCTCCAATGAATACGATTCAGTGGGGCGTTCGGCACTCCATGCTTGCCTGAACTCATTGAGCCTGTTGCGCTCGCAAGTACCGCAAGGACGATGCCCCGCAGCAAGGGCTGTAGCTTCATCCAAGAAGAAAAGCTCTGTGTACTGCCCGGGTGACATGACCTGCCGTTGCCGGCCGGCGTAGTCGAGCTTGCAGCTTATCCAGGCTTTGCGTGAGTAAGAACGAACAATGTTTCCGCGACTATCGTGCAAATTGCCACGGTTACCCATGACTGTTCCCCTGGCATCCACCGCAACAATCTCGCCATGGGGCGTTACTCTATTTTGCTTCGGCACCTGCGTTCCCTCACCAAAACCAACTGCTGGTTAATCCATGCGTAAAATTCTTCGAGCTTTCGGATGCCCCAGTCTCGCGGCCTTTTTTAGCCACTCATCACCCTGTCGACGGTCATATTCCGTTTGCGAAGAAGCCAAAGCCAATGCAACCATTGCTTCCGCACTCCCCTGACCCGCAGCTTTCTCCAATAAAGCTCTCATTTTTGCAATATTTCTTCGACGCCCAAATGCTTTTGCTTCCTCTATAAGAGGCTGACACAGTTCGTCGGCAGCATAGCGATCACCAAGCTCTGAAGCCTTACTTAAGCAACGCTTGTACTCATCCTTACGCCCTCGCTCTCGGTGATTAATCCCCTTCAGCGAGAAAGTTTGTCCGTGAGCACGATCTAATTCGGCGCCGTGCTTACCCAGAGACTGCTCACGTGCATAAAAAGACGCGCTCCAATACTCCAACTCGTCTGACCGGCGATCCAGCATATCGCCATCAGGCGCAGGCAACCCATGAAGTCTTGAATATGATGATGCTGCCGGTGGAAGCCCCCTGAAACGAGTCACTCTATCGTCAGGCAAGATTTTATAGTTGGTTCTTAGCCACTGTTCACATGCCCACTGCCAACAAACAGCATGATCATGAACCCCATCTTGATGAGCATTTCGAAACCTCTCTAGCGATGCGGGATTGCTCCTCAAGAGTAGATTGACGTTGCGTGTGTTTTTGAGAAACACCCGTATCTCACTGGCCACATCCCTTAACACTTCCAAAATCAGCACATGCTCAAACTCAAAAACTACCGCCTCACTCCCTCCTTGTTCTTCAAACCGCTCCAACCAGTCTGCTGTCTGAATAAACATCGGCAACTTTTGGTAGGTATCGCCAGGTACTAAAATACGCAACGATAGAATCCGAGACTCGTAATGCGCCCAGAAAAGGCTCCTGCTTTTGATCTGTTTCAAACCATGCTCATCTAACCTAAGCGCGTTTGATATAGTCGAATCTCGCAATAGATCTACCAGCTTCCTAAAGTAATGGAAGTCTGAAATCGTTATCAGCTCGCGAAGAGCACTATGAGAAGATTCCGATAACTCAAACCAATACCCCTCGTCGTGTCGTGGATGGCAGTTCTCATCTAACCACTCCAAGACGTAAGGCACCTTCTGGACATCCCCCTGCCGCTTGCTAAGCAAGACTTCAAGCATCGCAACTGAAAGGGACCTATCAGTTTCCTTCAGCATGTACAGGCACCACCCTGCTCGCGAAGACAGGTCAAGCTCTTCGAACAAGCGAGGCAAACTGTTCATCGTCTCCTGCTTCAGCCTGGTGCACCTGGGTAGCCGGTATCGACTAAAAAACTCTTCTACTGAAAGGTCTGCAGTGGCAACAAGCCCAGCAATTGCCAAAAAGTCTTCATGCTTTGAGTGCAATACGATATCAAGCAACTCTTTTTGCCTACCAAGCACTGAGTCACTTAACAAATGGAGGTGTTCAAGCAATATCGGAGGGAAGAGAGTACCGGACCCGTCTATAGTCAGCGCGGCCCTAAAGAGCGCCAACTGCGTTAACGAGTTGTCTTTCGCGATTGCCCTGAAAATCTTTGCGCTAGTCCTAGCGATGTCTTGATCGGAATGTACCGCATCCCATGCAGCTTTATGATCTAGTAGGTGAACCCAATCCAAAATTGATATCAGTTCATCTTGCCCTGAATCTAACAACAGCAGAATTTCACTGACCGTTTTGGGAGGAAAGGTGCTGATATCTAACCCAGCCTTCCAAGGCTTCTCCTCTATTCCCTTAGCAAGTCTTTGCATCTTCCTAGGAGGCTTTAAAGTAGGAGGGGAAAAAACAACCCCCATATCCGTACTAGGCATGTTCAAAGCCCCCGCTGTTCCATAAACCAGCGCAGGAAACGATCACTCTTGAATTGGAAGCGAAATATCACTTTTCGATCACTTGAGTTATCGACCTCCTGATCGGCCTCTGACTCCCCACGGCCAGCAACCAGCATACGTTCACGAAAGCCCTTTTTGCCTGCAAATGACAAGTCCGAAACAGCTCGGGAAACACTATTTGCTCGGTCAAGACTTAGCTTCATGTTGTGATCCCAGCTACCAGTCGAGCTGGTGTGACCTTCAATCACCACATGCTGAATCTGTTGCGCTATCTGCTCAGTTGAAAAGATCGCTTTGCTGTACACGGGAACGAACAGCTCCAAAAACTGCAGCCCCTCTGGCTTAAGTTCAGCACTATCCAAATCAAATAGCACCGAATCGAGAATACTGATATCTCCAGTTTGTGGGTCTACCTGAGCGTTGATTCCTTTCTCCGCCAGGGTTTCCTGAAGTGATTGAATGATGACGATCCGGCTGTTCTTAGCCTTCTCGGCTGCTTCCGTTAACTGCAAAAGAGCAAGTATCAGCAAAAGAGCGAAAATCATCAGCAGGCCGGACATCAAATCGCCGATAGATAACCAAGCTCCCGTTTCATCAATATCTGTTTCTGGGTAATTCAACTCATGCCGCTGCATTAGCTCACCTTTTCTTCAATGAGCTGCATTTCGATCTGCTGCATTGCTGTGACCAACAAATTCGCAGCATCGGCCAGTTTTCCGTGCACTTGGGCTGCAGCTTCATCAAAGTTATCAAAGAAGCGCTCGTTACTGACTTTGGCTTTCTCAAAGTAGCCGTTCATTGCCTCAGGCATCTGCTCGGTCATTCTATTAAAGCGGGTTGCAGCCTCTTCATAGGAACGCCGGAGCATACCCACCTGAGCACTGATGGCTTTGGAGGCATCCTCCAACTGACTGAAGGCGCCCGCCTTGTTCATCCCGACCGCTTCAATCAGTTCCTCTACCAAAGAAACCCCTTCCTTAAGCTGAGTATGCTGTTGGTCGATCGCCAGATACTGCTGCCTTCTGATCTCATTCTCTTCTTTGAATGCGGATCGGAAGTCCTCAACAACACCAGCTAACCCTTCACGCTGCTCGCCTAGCGTTTTTTCAAGAAGGTTGGCCTGCTTATCGAAGAAGCCCGTCAGATTCTGCTGATATTCAAGCCGGAAACGCTCAAGCTCTTGTTGCACGACTGAAGACATAGATTTCACTTTGTCATCGATGTTGCTCAGGCCATCCTGTAGGTTCTTCTTGGCCTCGTTCATGAGCGCACTAGACTCCCGGCCGACGTTCTTCAAACTTTCATTCTGTTCGGCAAAGGCGCTAGCGGCCCGAGTCGCACTTTCTTCAAACGCTCCGCGTTGAGCATTCATCCCTTCAATCGAGTTATCCAAAGCATGCTGAATCTCTTCCGCCACTCGATTAAGGGCACCTTCCGTATCATCTTTAAACTGCGAAAGTATGGTTCGCAGCGATTCGGCAAACTGTTGCAGCTTGGTCAAAGTATCCATCTGGAATTGATTCAGCGTGCCAGTGGTAGACTCCAGCCCATTCATCATGTCATCCAGTTTCTCTGACAAACGATCCAAAGAAGCCGATGAGCTCTCGACTACCCCACACATTGCGCTCGTTTGCTGTGATATCTCACGCGACTGCTCTGCAAATGGCTCCACAACCTCAGATCGTAGCGAGGTGACTATTAGGTCAACCACTTGCTTAGCGCTCTGAATCTTGATGTCTCTGAGTTCCTTAATGTTCTCGCTGATGGAGGCAAGATGAGGGGCTATCTCTTTCTCAACACTTTGCGAAACAGCTTTCGATACCGAGTTAGCAATCGTGTCAGAATCAAACCGATTGAATACATCACCAAGATCGGACACCACCGATGCCAGCTGATGATTTGACTGAATCGTGGCATCGGCGGCAGCGAGCTGCCGTGAAAGCAGATCTTTCTGGTTAGCTGGATTAAGTTTGTGAAGAAGCGCTACCGGGGACTGAGCGATGCAAAGCTGCTGAAAATCTAATGACAAACTGCGGTGCCGCATTTCTCTTCCCTTGCTCAACGCCGCATGCCAGGCCATGAACAAAATGGATCCAAGCAGGCCCGCCAGGGAGGTATAGAACGCAGTTTTCATCCCCTCCAACAGCTTTGTTGCAGAGTTCATCAACTCTGTTGATCCGCTGCCCGTGGACTGGAAATCGGCTAGGCCAAGGGATATCCCTAGAAAAGTTCCTAATACCCCAATTGTTGTGAGCAGGGCCGGAACGAATCGATACGGAGAAGTAGGCTGATGGGGTACTAGTGTTGTGGTGGGTACTGTCACCATGTAGTGATCATTGCTTTTCGCCAGCCGAATAGCATTACTGGAATCTGACAGCTCTAGTGATTCTTCAATCACAAAAAACTGGTGAAGCAACGCTTTTAGTTTTGTCGATAAAGAGGCGAGATCAACATCTATATTTCCGCCTTGCAGCATGGCTCTCAGCTCTTTCCACGCGACAAGACCTTTTCGGTACCTAGTTGACAGCCTCAGCTCAGCGACAACGAAGAACAGAAGTGTTGCGGCAATCGCTATATAGAATCCATTAGTCAGCTCATTGGCGAAAATAGTCTCAAACGTCATATCTGTTTCCCTGCTTCACAAGCTCAGACAGCTCAGCCTGAGAAAAAAGCTCTTCAGCCAAACGCACCGGCAAGTGCTCAGCATCGTTACGTGTCATGTTATTTGGAAGACGGACGGGCTCTATCAAGCGAACGCTGTAGAGAGGTTCACCCTCCGTGTTGTCATGATCAGCCTTGAGGTAAACGGATGATCGGTGATCTCTGATAAGGCGAGCCTGCAAGGAAGACTTCCGTTTTCGAAGCATCAACGCGGTAGGTGACTCTTCCCCCCAGCGCTCTCTGGCTTGCTTCCATGCCCTGTTTACTGAGGTGATTTGGTAAATGAGAGATGTATATTCCCGCATCGGGCATCCTTGCTTATCAAGCAATTAGTCAGCTGGGCGAGGGCCTTCTGTCCGCAGCCAGCCAAGGTCAATTTCTAATGTTTCGTAGTTTTTGGTGCACTGTGATGAGCGTGATGCATTCTGATCCCATATCCTTTTGCGCACTACCAGCACATCACCTTGCACCGTACCGCTTTCAAAGCAAGGCATCCAGGATTGAGATATTTTTTCCAAGATTCTGGCTCGCCCTTTTTCAACCGTAAGAAAGTCATAATCGACTTCCTTTTCGTAAAGCCGATAGAGCCCTACATAACCACCATGAAACAGAGCAAAAGCATCATTACCGATCTTGCCTAAAACTCGATAACCAAAATAGGAATGACCGTCTGTCGGGTCATCGTAAAAATAAAGAGTTCCGTCTTCATCGACCTTTGCATCCGCACCCTCAAAAGCCTGATTGCTATCCTGGCATGTATCGACGATCAATGACTTCAAAATGATATCGCTATCACTAATCCAGGTTTGAAGCAGCGCAACACACTTGGGAACCTACGATTAAGTCCCATCTCCTGAGCTACTCCGCTGCTCAAGCCGCATTTGCGGCGTAATAACCCGGTTTTTGATCATTTCACACCGCCTGCATGCCCGTTTTCCGGCAAGCAGACGGAGCT
>NZ_JAEMGS010000024.1 GCF_017309075.1 Motiliproteus sp. SC1-56
AGGGGTGAAAACTGAAACGACTGTGGTAACATTTTGCTCACGGCTGTAGCTGCGTGGAAGTAGGCTCGACACCAACAACCATAAGGCTTTCAGCCGTTTCTGTTTACCCCTTCATGAAAAATGCGGGCTAGCCAAAGCGTCTCCGTTTGGCTGAGAACTACACACCTCCGGAGACGACTGAGCACCTGAAACAAAAACGGCGGCCCAAGGCCGCCGTTTGATCTGTAAACCGCGCTGGCGGCTACATGTCTTCAAAAAACTTTTTCACACCGTCGAAAAAGCTGGTTTTCTTCGGGCTGTGCTTTTCGTACTTCTCATCCAGGCTGGCCTGAAATTCGCGCAGCAGCTCCTTCTGGCGCTTGCTGAGATTAACCGGCGTCTCCACCAGCACGCGACACATCAAATCCCCGGGCGCGCCCCCGCGAACCGGGGTAACCCCTTTTCCGCGCAGACGGAACAGACGGCCGCTCTGGGTCTCTTCCGGCACCTTGAGCTTGACCCGGCCGTCCAGCGTCGGCACTTCCAGCTCCCCGCCAAGGGCGGCGTCCACGAAGCTGATCGGCACCTCACAGAAGAGGTTGCGGCCATCGCGCTCAAAGATGGGATGCTCGCGCACCGCCACCTGCACAAAGAGGTCACCGGCCGGCCCGCCGTGAACCCCCGCTTCGCCTTCGCCGGCCAGGCGAATGCGATCGCCGGTATCAACGCCAGGCGGAATTTTTACCGACAGGGTCTTGCTCTCCTGCACCCGCCCCTGGCCACGGCAGTCGGGACAGGGATCCTTGATCACTGTGCCCTCGCCATGACAGGCCGGACAGGTCTGCTGCACGGAGAAGAACCCCTGCTGCATCCGGACCTGGCCGATGCCGCCGCAGGTGCCGCAGGACTGGGGCTTGGAGCCCGCCTTGGTGCCACTGCCATCACAGCGCTTACAGGCAACCAAGGTCGGAATGCGGATCTGCTTCTCAACCCCGCGCACTGCTTCTTCAAGATCCAGTTCCAGGTTATAGCGTAGGTCCGCACCGCGATGGACCCGGGAGCGTCGCCCGCCGCCACCGGCCGCGCCGCCAAAGATATCCCCGAACACATCACCGAAGATATCGCCAAAGCCGCCGGCGCCAAAGCCGCCCGCACCGCCAGGCCCGGCCTGGCCGTCAACACCGGCGTGACCGTACTGATCGTAGGCGGCCTTTTTCTGAGAGTCGGAGAGCACCTCGTAAGCTTCGCTGAGCTCCTTGAAGCGATCCTCGGACTCTTTATCGCCGGGATTACGGTCAGGGTGGTACTTCATCGCCATGCGCCGATAGGCTTTCTTGATATCGCGATCAGAAGCGTCCCGGGAGACCCCCAACACCTCGTAATAATCTCGTTTGGACATAACCAACCTTGTCAGTGAATACCTCGGGTCACGAAAACCCGCCGCGCATAACGCAAACAGCAGCGCGGGTGGTGACCCCGCGCTGCTCCGTTCGAATTTCGAAGGGCTGAGACGACAGGGTTACTTCTTGTCGTCTTTCACCTCTTCGAATTCGGCATCAACGGCGTCGTCACTGGACGCCTGCTCGGACTCGCCGGCGGCTTCCGCCTGCCCCTGTTCGGCCTGGGCGGCATACATCTTCTGGGCCACCGCAGAGACCGCCTCGGTCAGCGCGCTGGTCTTGGCCTCGATGGCCTCCTTGTCGTCGCCCTTGAGCGCCTCTTCCAGCTCGCTGATGGCGGCCTCGATCTTGGATTTCTCCTCCTCGGTCGCGTGCTCACCAGCCTCTTCGAGGGTCTTCTTGGCAGTGTGCGCCATGCTGTCACCGGCGTTACGAACGCTAATCAGCTCCTCGAACTTCTTGTCCTCGGCGGAGTGCGCTTCGGCGTCAGCCACCATCTTTTCGATCTCTTCATCGGAAAGACCGGAGGAGGCCTTGATGACAATGGACTGCTCCTTGCCGGTCGCCTTGTCCTTGGCAGAGACGTGCAGGATGCCGTTGGCGTCCAGGTCGAAGCTCACTTCGATCTGGGGCATGCCGCGAGGCGCCGGCGGAATGTCGGCCAGGTCGAAACGCCCCAGGGACTTGTTCTGGCTCGCCTGCTTGCGCTCACCCTGAACCACGTGGATGGTCACGGCAGTCTGGTTGTCCTCGGCAGTCGAGAAGGTCTGCGACTTCTTGGTAGGAATGGTGGTGTTCTTTTCGATCAGCGGCGTCGCCACCCCACCCATGGTCTCGATACCCAGGGTCAGCGGAGTCACGTCCAGCAGCAGCACGTCCTTGACTTCACCGGCCAGCACGGCGCCCTGAATGGCGGCACCCATGGCCACGGCCTCGTCGGGGTTGACGTCCTTACGGGCTTCCTTGTTAAAGAAGGCCTTAACCTTTTCCTGCACCAAGGGCATCCGGGTCTGACCGCCCACCAGGATCACGTCGTCGATGTCGGATGCGGATACGTCGGCGTCCTTCAGGGCCATCTCGCAGGGGGCCAGGGACTTCTGCACCAGGTCCTCGACCAGAGACTCGAGCTTGGCCCGGGTCAACTTGACGTTCAGGTGCTTGGGACCGGACGCATCGGCAGTGATGTAGGGCAGGTTGACGTCGGTCTGCTGGCTGGAGGAGAGCTCCACCTTGGCCTTCTCGGCAGCTTCCTTCAGGCGCTGCAGGGCCAGCGGGTCGCTGTGCAGGTCAATACCGGTGTCCTTCTTGAAGGACTCGGCCAGGTACTCGATGACGCGCAGGTCGAAGTCTTCACCACCCAGGAAGGTGTCGCCGTTGGTGGAGAGCACCTCGAACTGGTGCTCGCCGTCCACTTCGGCGATCTCGATGATGGAGATATCGAAGGTACCGCCACCCAGGTCGTAAACTGCGATGGTGCGGTCGCCGGACTTCTTGTCCATACCGTAGGCCAGGGCCGCGGCGGTGGGCTCGTTGATGATCCGCTTGACCTCTAGACCGGCGATCTTGCCGGCGTCCTTGGTGGCCTGACGCTGGGAGTCATTGAAGTAGGCCGGCACGGTGATGACCGCCTCGGTGACGGGCTCACCCAAGTAGTCCTCGGCGGTCTTCTTCATTTTCTTGAGGATCTCGGCAGAGACCTGCGGGGGGGCCAGCTTCTTACCCTTGACGTCGACCCAGGCGTCGCCGTTGTCCGCCTCGATGATCTTGTAGGGAACCATCTTGATGTCTTTTTGCACCACGTCGTCCTTGAAGCGACGACCGATCAGGCGCTTGATGGCAAACAGGGTGTTGCTGGGGTTGGTCACCGCCTGACGCTTGGCAGACTGGCCGACCAGAATTTCGTTGTCATCGGTGTAGGCGATGATGGAGGGGGTTGTACGATCGCCCTCGGCGTTCTCAATCACCTTGCTCTTGTCACCATCGAGGATCGCGACACAGGAGTTGGTTGTACCCAGGTCGATACCAATCACTTTGCCCATTGTTAAACTCCGTTAGCGGTTGCTCGGTGAAAAAGCCGCGCTTCAACACCGGTAAGATTCGTTGACTGTTAACCTATATTGGTCTGGTTTCTGCGGATTCAAGCCTGCTCGTCGATTTTCGGTGCATCCTGAGGAGCTTTGGACACCATCACCATGGCCGGGCGCACCAGCCGCTCGTTGAGCAGGTAACCCTTCTGCATCACGTGGATCACGGTGTTGGGCTCCACGTCCGGGTTGTCCACCATGGACATCGCCTGGTGCAGCTGCGGATCGAAGGGCTCACCCGCCGGATCCACCGCCTCGACATTGAACTTCTTCAACGCCGCCACAAACATGCTCAGGGTCATTTCAACCCCTTCGCGGATGGCCTTGACCGAGGTTTCGGCGCCGTTATCCTGGGCCGAGTCGATGGCCCGCTCCAGACTGTCCACCACCGGCAGCAGCTCGTTGGTAAAGCGCTCCAGGGCGAACTTGCGTGCTTTTTCCACATCCTGCTCGGCGCGCCGGCGCACATTCTGCGCATCCGCCGTAGCCCGCAGCGCCTGATCCTTGGCCTCACTGGCGGCGGCCAAAGCCTGCTCCAGCTCGGCCTGGAGGCCCTCGATGCTGTCCGCTTCCAGCTGTCCGGACTCCGCTTCAGCCGCCTCTGCCGTCTGATTCTCCTCCGTCTGAGCGGCCGCAGGCTGCTCCTCGGTCTGTTCAGGCTTGGCCTTGTCTTCGTTTGCCATTCGTTTCTCCCCTAACTGCCGTGATACCTCAACAGGTCTGAGTCCCCTATATGGGGATGGCGTGCGAAGATTCAAGGCGAAATTTTCTTCATTGGCAGACCGCGGCAAACTACTGTATATATACACATGTTCGTATCATCATCAGGACACGCCCATGCTGACCCACCTGACCATTCGCGACTTCACCCTCATCGACCACCTGGAGCTTGAGCTTAACCGGGGAATGACCGTGATCAGCGGCGAAACCGGGGCCGGCAAATCAATCATGCTGGATGCGCTGGGCCTGGCCCTAGGGGATCGCGCCGAAGCCGACATGGTGCGTACCGGCTGCAAGCGTGCGGAAATCAGCGCCTGCTTTGACATCAGCCAGGTGCCCGAGGCGCTAACCTGGCTGCAGGAGCACGATCTGGATAACGGTGATGACTGCATTCTGCGCCGCGTGGTCGGGGCCAACGGCCGCTCAAGAGCTTACATCAACGGCAACCCCTGCCCCCTGCAGAGCCTGAAAGGACTCAGCGAACACCTAGCTGATCTGCACGGTCAGCACGAACATCAGCGCCTGCTACGCAAGGAGCATCACCGCACCCTGCTCGATGCTTTCGGCGGCCTCGACCCCCTCGCCGCCCGCACCGCCAGGGCCTACCGTCACTGGCATCAGCTGGACGAACGGCTCAAGGCCCTGCGTTCACGCAGCGATGAAGACAGCGCCCGGGAGCAGTTGCTGCGTTACCAGGTACAGGAGCTGGACCAACTCGCCCCAGAAGAGGACGAGCTGAGCGCGCTGGAAGCCGAACAGAAACAGCTGGCCAATGCCGAACAGCTGCTGCAGGGCGGCGAGCAGGTCCGCCAGCTCACCACCGAGGGGGATACGGACAACTGTGCCAGCCTGCTCAACCAGTGCCTGCAGCAACTGGATGCCCTGGGTCTGGACGACCCGGCCCTCGCCAGCACCGCCGAAATGCTCAACAGTGCCCTGATCCAGGTCGAAGAGGCCTCAAACGAGCTGGGCCATTTTCTCGGCAACGTGGAGCTCAACCCACAGCGGCTGCAGACGGTTGAAGAGCGCCTGAGCCTGTTCTACCAGATTGCCCGCAAGCACCGGGAGGACCCGGCGCAACTGCCCACTCTGCACCTGCGCCTGAGCGAAGAACTGGCGCAGATGAGCCTCTCCGACGAGGCCCTGGCCACGCTCGAAGAAGAGACCCGCGAGGCCGAACGAGACTACCGCAGTGCCGCCGAGGAGCTGAGCGAACAGCGCCGCGCCACCGCCGAGCAACTGCAGGCACGGGTACACGAGCAGCTCGCCCTGCTGGGCATGCCGGCATGCCGCTTCGAAGCTGCCCTGGCACCGGTCGCGCCCCGCCCCTTTGGTCTGGAAGAGCCCGAATTCCTGATCAGCACCAACCCCGGCCAGCCCCCCAAACCCCTCTCCCGGGTCGCCTCCGGGGGCGAACTCTCGCGCATCAGCCTCGCGATACAGGTGGTGACCGCCCAGGTGGCAGCCACCCCGGTACTTGCCTTCGACGAGGTGGATGTGGGTATCGGCGGCGCGATCGCCGAGGTCGTGGGCCGGCTGCTGCGGGGTCTCGGCGAGCGCTGCCAGGTGCTCTGCGTCACGCACCAGCCCCAGGTCGCCTCGCGGGGGCACCAGCACCTGCAGGTAGAGAAACGGCGCGATGCGGACTCAACAGCCACCCGGGTGGTTCGACTGGAAAAAAAGCAGCGGGTGGAGGAGATCGCCCGCATGCTGGCGGGCATCGACATCACCCAGCGCTCACTGGACCATGCCGAAGAGATGCTGGCACTAGAGTAAAAACGCCAGCACGGGAGCGCGCAGCACAAGCGGCGCCACAAAAAAACCGGGCCTCAGCCCGGTTTTTTTATAGCCCCGGAAAGGACGGCGATCAGGAAGCGTCGTTGTCGCAACCGCCTTTGCACTCGCCATAGAGGTAAACGGTGCGGTCTGAGATTTCAAAACCCAGCTCGTTGGCGATCTCATCCTGGCGCTGCTTGAGCACCGGATCACTGAACTCTTTCACCTTGCCACACTTCACACAGACGATGTGGTCATGCTTCTCGTCGGCAGCCAGCTCGAAGACCGAGTGCCCACCCTCGAAATGATGCCGCACCACCAGGCCCGCCGCTTCAAACTGGGTCAGCACCCGGTAGACGGTTGCCAAGCCCACGTCCTCGCCCGACTCCATCAGCAGCTTGTAGATGTCCTCGGCACTCCAGTGATCCCCTTCGCCGGCACGCTCTAGAATCTGGTAGATTTTGACGCGGGGCAGGGTGACCTTGAGTCCCGCCTTGCGCAGTTCCTGGTTTTCAACAGTCATGATGGCTCTCTGGGCTCCTGGCTTGGACCGGCTTTTGCTGTACTGTATTATCCGGGTTTCGCGGCTATAGTGGAACCCGTTCACAAATGCAAAAAGCAATAATTATCGTTTCGTTTATCATTGGTCTGGCCGGGTGCTCGTTCTTTCCCGGTGTCCACAAGATCGATATTCAGCAGGGAAACCTGGTGACCCAGGAAATGGTGGACCAGCTGCGGCCCGGGATGACCAAGCGCCAGGTGCGGTTCGTACTCGGCACCCCCCTGATCATGGATACCTTCAACCAACAGCGCTGGGATTACCTCTTCACCTTCAAAGAGGGTGGCGAACCGCGCCAGCAGGAGCGCCTGACCCTGTTTTTTGAAGACGATGCGCTGACCCACTTCAACGGCAACTTCCGCCCCCTGGGCGCCGCCGCGTCCGAGTAATTCAGCCCTTCTGCTGCGCCTTCAGCTTGGCGGCCCGGTTAGCCCGGGCCTCCTTGGGATCGATCTTAAGCGGCCGGTAGATCTCCACCCGCTGCCCCTCGCGCAACACCTCGGTCTTAGGGTCGCGGATCGCCTTGCCGAAAATGCCCATCTTGGCGTTTTCGATATCAATCTGGGGGAACACCTCCACGATGCGCGAACGCACCACGGCATCGTAGGCCGTAGCGCCCTCCTCAATCTTGACCGGAATAATCTTCTGCTCGTCAGGCAGCGCGAAAGCGACTTCAACATTGATCATGGCAACCTCTCTCAACTCCCGTAGCGCTCATCCGCCTGGGCGCAAAAGGCATCAACCATGGCCACGGCGATCTGGTTAAACACCTTGCCCATGGCTAGGCCGGTGAGCTTGCCGGAAAACTCAAAGTTCAGGCTCAGCCCCACCTTGCAGGCTTCCTCGCTCAGGGGAGTAAAGCTCCAGGTACCGCTGAGGGCGGTAAACGGCCCGTCGACCAGTTCCATATCGATCATCGACCCCGAGCACAGCCGGTTGCGAGTGGTAAAACTGTACTTGAAGCCCGCCTTGGCCACGTCCAGGCGGGCCACCATGACACCGTCAGCATGCTCGAGAATTTCCGCCCCGGAGCACCAGGGCAGAAAGCGCGGGTAGCTCGGCACATCGTTCACCAGGTTGAACATCTCCTGCGCGGAGTGGAGCACCAGCGCACTGCGATCGACTTGTGTCATCCGTTCACCTACGGCTCAACGCCCTCAACCACCCAGCTTGTCTACTAGGCTTGCCACGAAGACGACCAGCACCGCAGCCGGAGCCACAAAACGCAGCAGGAACCGCCAGAGCGTCACCCAGGCCGGGTTCTTCATGGCCAGCTCGTCCCTGCTGATCTCTGCTTTCACGAACCAGCCGACAAACAGCGCCAGTATGAGCCCGCCCAGCGGCAGCATCAGGTTGGCGGTGACAAAATCGAGCAGGTCGAAGAAGGTCATGCCCAGGAACAGCCACTCGCTCCCGATATTAAAGGAGGCCAGAGCGCCCAGGCCCAGCAACCAGCCGGGTACCGCCAGCGCCAGGGCGGCCAGCGGACGCGAGATCTTAAAGCGCTCCACCAGCCAAGCCAGCGCCGGTTCCATCAGAGAGATGGCCGAACTCCAGGCCGCGATGGCCACCATCAGGAAGAACAGGAAGCCGAACACCTGGCCGCCAGCCATGTGCCCAAAAGCCACCGGCAGGGTCACGAACATCAGGCCGGGGCCGGCCCCCGGATCCAAGTCGTTGGCGAACACTACTGGGAAAATGGCCATGCCGGCCACCAGGGCCACCAGCGTATCCAGGGCGGCAACCGTCATCGCCGTGCCAGCAATCGACGATTTCTTCGGCATATAGGAGCCGTAGACCATGATCGCCCCCATCCCCAGGCTCAGGGTAAAGAACGCGTGACCCAGCGCCACCAGCACCGAGTTCCAGGTGAGCTTGGACCAGTCGCTGCTAAAAAGAAAATCGAGCCCCTGGCTGAAAGCGCCGGTCATGAGCGCGTACATCAACAGCAACAGGAGCAACACGAACAGGGAGGGCATCAGGACGCGGATCGCCTGCTCAAGGCCCCGGTTTACCCCGCGGGCCAGCACCCCCATCACCAGCAACACAAAGACCGTATGCCAGATAGTCAGCGCCTGGGGGTCAGCCAACAAGTTATCGAACAGCCGCCCCACCTGCTCGGCTCCGGCGCCGGTGAAGGTGCCGTTGGCCGCATGGAAAACGTAGGCCAGCACCCATCCGGAAACGACGCTGTAAAAGGCAAAGATCAGGAACCCCGCCAACGCACCGCACCAGCCCACCAGCGACCAGTGCCGAGAGGCGCCTGTTTCAGCGGCGATTTCTCGCATGGCGTTGATCGGGCTCTGGCGAGCGCGGCGACCGACCACCACCTCCGCCATCATGATCGGCACCCCGACCAGGGCGATACACGCCAGGTAGACCAGCACAAAGGCCCCGCCGCCGTTCTCACCGACGATATAGGGAAATTTCCAGATGTTACCCAGACCCACCGCCGAGCCCGTCGCCGCCAGAATAAAGACCCAGCGACTGCTCCAGGAGCCATGTACTGATTGTTGATCGTGCATCTACCTACTGCCGTCCGCTATTTACTGTCTAAAAGATGCGCGATTGTAGCGTACTGAACTGACGAAACAAGGCACCCCTCCGGCGGAGCAGGACACAGGAAAGGCGCATTTCACCCGCAAATGTCCCCGTCCCGCCGATGACTTAGGGCTGGGCAGCCTATATAATCGCCGCGCTATGACAAAGAAGAAAAAATCCCCCAACGGCGGCAGCACCATCGCCCTCAACAAGAAAGCGCGCTTTGACTACCAGATCGAAGATCGGTACGAGGCGGGCTTGGCCCTGCTCGGCTGGGAAGTGAAGAGCCTGCGCGCCGGCAAGGCCCAGCTGCGCGACAGCTACGTGCTTCTCAAAGACGGCGAAGCCTGGTTGGTGGGTGCTCACATCAGCCCCCTGCAGACGGCCTGCACCCATGTGGTAGCCGACCCCGAGCGCTCCCGCAAACTGCTGTTGAAAAAGCGCGAACTGGCCAGGCTTTTCGCCCACACGGAGCAGAAGGGCTACACCTGCATCGCCATGGCGCTGTACTGGAAAGGCAGCAAGGTGAAGTGCGAGATCGCCCTGGCCAAGGGCAAGCAGCTCCACGACAAGCGGGCGACCGAGAAAGAACGGGACTGGAACCGGCAGAAACGCCGGATCATGGCCAACAGCTGATGAACTTTTGGCGCCTATTGCGCCTCCAAGGGTTGAATCGGGCGCGCCGCGCCCTCATTATGGACACCTACACAGACATCGATTTTCGGGGCTGATTTGGTTTCGACATGGTGCGTATGTCCTGTGTGCATGCCGTGAGCGGTAAGTGATCACGTAAATCAACCTTACCAACATATAGTCGCAAACGACGAAAACTACGCTCTAGCAGCCTAAACAACTGCGTAGAGCCCTTCCACCCATGCTTGCCTGTAGACTGGGGTTCGGAAGGTCATCCCATACAGGATCGCGCGTAGGCTTCGCCGGGAGCTGAAACGTTAAAACCAATCCGGCTCGCCCGAAGGAATCCTGTCAGCCGGAGTCCTGAGGGTTAACGAATAGACTGACTAAGCATGTAGATCACTGGTTCGGAAACATCGTGGACGCGGGTTCAAGTCCCGCCAGCTCCACCAACAAATGGCAAAAGCCGCATGGCCCGTGGCCTGCGGCTTAGCCACTCTCTCCTCAACTGACCTTGTGCACCGATAACCTGCCACGAAGATGGAGGTTGTACTATGGGTGCACGCGTTCCCCACACTGTCCGCCGCCGCCCGAGCGGTATCTACCATGCCCGGCTGCACTGGCCGGCGTCGGTACGCCAAAAACTGCCCGATCTGGGCCCCGAACTCACCTTCAGCCTGGCCACGGCGCACACAAACGAGGCGCGGCGCATCATATATGATGCAATGTGTCTTTTCCGCCAACTAGTTGTTTTTATTGGCTTTAATTTTGATAAAATGGGCAGCGAAGCCACCATGGATCAGGTGGCCGAAAGAATTGATGCACTCAAGCAATCACTGACAAGGAACCGTCTTATGCCCATAGCAATGCCCGAGCGCCCCCGCGCCAACCCGCCGACCTTCCACCCCGGCATCCAGATCATCCGCGGCGCCGAACAGACACCGCCGACGCCGCACGGCCACGCCATTGAAAACAGGACTGTCATCGAGGTGCTGCCCGACGGCGCCCAGCGCGTGTATTCCGACCTCGCCGACCCCGACGCCGCCAACCGCGAGCTGGCCGCCTATTTCGGCCTGCTCGCCCAAGGCAATCACCACGGGCCCACCGGTGAGGCGATCACGGTGCGCCAGGTGGCGAAGGAGTTCGCCGAGGAGCAGGTTAGCGCCGGTAAATGGAACGATGCATCAACCCGCCAGAACCGTTTGTATCGCCTGGACCAGATCGTCTCCCACCTGGGCGCCGATACCCCGTGGAGTCAACTGACGCGCCAAGATGCCAAACGCTATCGCCAACACCTGATCACGTGCTACGAGGCGCACCTAAACGACAGCGCCGACTGCGAACAGCTCCAATCACGCACGGCCGAAGCCTATTTCCAGCTCTTCAAAAGCCTGGTCGAGTTCGCCTGGGCCGAGGGCTACCACACCCGCGATATCGCCAGGCACCTGCTGCTCTCGCTCCCCAAGTCCTCGAACGCCTATCCCTCCTTCGAGGCCTCAGACATTCATCAGATCCTCCACAGTTACCTGTACACCAACACCGAGATCCCCGGGCACCACCCGCAGGCCTATATTTCCGCCTACTTCTGGCTCCCGCTGCTGGGTCCTTACACCGGCGCGCGCTTGAACGAGCTGTGCCAGCTGCGCGTGGAGGACGTTCGCTGCCTGGGCGGGATCTGGTATCTGTCGATTACCGAAGACGATCCGCAGGCCAATAAAGAAAGGCAAAAAAGCCTGAAGACGGAAGCGTCCCGTCGCTCCGTGCCCCTGCACGCGGCGATTCTCAACGCCGGTTTCCTAGAGTTCCTGGCCGAGCGGCGGGCCGCCGACGGCGAGCACGGCCAGCTTTTCGAAGACCTCACCTGGGATCCCAAGAATAAATTCGGCAAAAAAGCCGGCCGCTGGTACAACGAGAAATTTCTGAAAAAGATCGGCCTCGCCACGCCCGAGCGCAAGTGTTTCCACAGCAACCGGCACACGGTCACCCAGCACCTGTACTCGGAACACGACGAGCCTGACGAAAAGATCGCCTGCATCGTCGGGCACGAGGGCAAGACCACCACCTCGAAGTACGGCAAGGATATCAACCTCACCACGCTGCGCTGGCTCAAATCCAAAATCGACCTGATCGATTACGGCGTGTCGACCGACCACATCCACTGGGCGCGTTACAAGGAATTCCAGGCCTGTGTCGGACGTCCGGTGAAAAAAGCGCACCTGCTGCGCGCCTACCGGGCCAAACAGGCGCGTACGCCGCACACCCCCTGACCCCCAAAACGCCCTCCCCCACCGGGGGAAGGCAGCCCCCCGTCCACTCAAATGGAGAACCCCTGATGGAAGAGCAAATCATCGACCTACCCGCCCCGGGCAGCTTCACCCTCTATGCCCGGATCAAATCCACCTGCAAGTACGCCTACCAGAATCCCCGCGACGGCCGGCCGTTTGAGGTGAAGCTCGATGCGTCGGGCCTCTGGCAGGGCAATGACAACCAGTATGCCATCCACCATCTCGAGTTCAGCTGGTGGTGCGGGCAGATCGGCGAGTACCTGCCGGTGAATCTGATGCGTGGCGACGCCCACGCCATCTGATACGGAGGACATTGCAACCGTGTTTCACGCAAACCGATCCTCACAGGCCCACAGCGCCTTGTTTACAACGCAAGACGCTTTTGCCGTGGCTTTTGGGGGTGTCCAGAGGGGGTCTTCTCCCCCCTCTGGCCGGAGAGACCCCTGCCCTGTTCCCTCCCCCCGCTTCATCGCTTGGGGGAGGGCACAGGGCAGGGGTCTAGTAGGTTACACCTTGTAAACAAGATTTTTTGCCTGACCGCCGGGCACGGATCGCCCCAGGCAGGCCTCACCCACGAGCACAACGGAGGTGCTTATCATGAATAAAATGGTATCGGCCAGAATTCACTGGCACAAAGACGCACACCGGCCACTGAACCACGGCCTCAATCATGCCCCTAACTATGTCGATCCGATAATCGAAAACGACCTTTGGGTCTTCGATCCGGCCAACCCGCTCTCAGCGACCCACCACCGCTACCGGCGCGGTGAACCATCGGGGAAAGCGCAGTACGCGGTGTTGAAAGCTACCAGCCAAACCGTCATGGACGATCAGGCGGGACGCTATTTGGCGCACAACAACCGGAAACTGCCGAGCAACGCCAACCATTTCTGCGAGCTGCTGATTACCTTCAGTCGATCCGTGGATCCTCACTCCCAAGGCGACGCACTCGATCAGTGCACCTTCAAACTGGCCCATACCTTCGCCGGAAAACACCACGTACGGGTTATCGCCGTCCAGCGACACAACGATGAAGGCAAGGTGCACTATCACTGTCTATGCACCGCGCTCAGCGATAAAACCCACAGGCCGATTACCAAATCGATCAAGAAAGGAGATCTATCGAACCTCCAGGACATGGCGGGTCATGCCTTCTCGCCCCTGGGCATCCAGCGCGGTACCAAGACAATAGAAAAGCTCAAACAGACCGCCACCGAGAACCCCCGCCAAGAAGGTGAATCAGAGAATGATTACACCCGGCGCCTCTTCAAGCTGGCGAACGTAAGAAACAAGACTGTCGCCGAACTGCACGCCACCCTCGAAGCGGACCTCGACGCACTGGAGATTGAGGCCGCCGAGCGGCAACAGCAACTGGCCGACGGGGATGCCCTGAAGGCCGACGAGCTGGCCGCTATCGCCGAGCAAGAACGGGAACTCAGCAGACTGCGGGCGCTGGTCGAGGGCTTGGACGCGGAACGGGATCGGCTCTGCCAGGAGCAAGCCGAAACCCAGCGCGGTATCAACCAGAAGACCGAACAACTCACCCGTGAACAACACGCCTATGCGCAACTGAAGGCACAGGAGCGCGCCGTCAAGCAACCCGAAATCGGCGCACTTCAGCAGCACGTGGCATCGCTCGAGCGGGAGCTGAAGGCCGCTCAGCGCTTTCTGCCCATCGCCGCGAGGACGCTATCACGCGACGTCGACCGGAAGGCCCCGTATCTAAAGACACCTTCCAAAAAGCGAACCCAACAGGAACGGGACCAGGTCACCGAGTTTCGCTCAGCCGCCAAGAAGGTATCCAAAACGCCAACTCGCGTGCTGGATGATTTGGCGCAGCCGGAGGGCATTGCCAGTTGGGTGCGGATGCTTGAGGCGAAACGCGTGTTCCACGGTGGACTCGAACGGATCAAGAAGCTTTTGAGCCTGCCGCTTGGAAAGTGGGTGAAAGCCAAGCGACATCCAGAAACCGAATTGAAAGACAGCTAGCGCAGCCTCTCAACGCGACATAATCAGGGCAGCTTCGAGGGCCGCCCTTTTTTATGCAGCGAGTCCTCATCACCCCGCACGCCAACAGCCCACTGCCTGGCACCTATCGGCCGCTGCTATCTCCCGCGAGGCGGGAAATTCGCTTCACGCAGGCGTGACAGCGAACGCCGCTCGAAGGCTTTCAACCTACGGAGGCGAAGCGCCTATTAACCGGGGCTGCGCGCCCCGGACCCGCGCTGGGTGCCGCCCCAGGGGCTCAGGGAGCAGAAGTTTTGGCGGGCCATGTTTTTTATGTCGAAATCTTCTGCCCCGAGCGCTTAGGCTGGTGCGCGGCGGCCCTGCCGACTAAAAATAGCGGTCTCCATCGCCAACAGGTTGGCGCCGGACCCTCCGCGATTTTAACCCGGCGCGCCTTACGCGCGGACAGCCAACCTCTTATCTAGCCGGCCGACATGGCGTAGGGAATAGATAGGCGCGAACCTCATCCGCGCCCATGTTGGCCGGGTGATTCAATTGATGGAAGCGAATGTAACGGCGTATCCAAGTCAGATAGGTTTTCTCTGTCCTCATGCTATAGCCGCGCAGCCTGATCTCGCCGCGTACGCTCTCCAGAAAAGCACTCTTGCCCATGGTATCACCTCCATAACTTGCACTGTATGTATATACAGCTTATTTCGGGTTTGCCAGTGAGCAGGCACGATTTGTCCACGTGAGATGCACGGTTTAGTCTGGAAACATTGAAGTGATTGCTGCATGATCAGTGACTTATGAAAAGCAGGCACGGAGATACCGTGCCACCCTACCAAGATATATGCGCACGCTCGTTTTCATCGGAGGAAGATAGCAGGTGTTTTCGAATTTCTTCATCTTTTCAGTTGCTTGCGAAACCGTATTCAGGACATCAATACGGCAAAACGAGTGCGCTCAAGAATAAGCTGTTAGACTCCAAAATACTCACGGACATACATATGACGAAAGTATTTATCAGTAAAGGTAGTGCAGCGACAGATGAACAAAGAGCATTTGTTGATGCTGTGCTGGAAATGCTTGATACAGTTGGTATGTCTGCGCGAATTATGGGAGAGAACGAATGGTCTCATGAGCAACCACTGAGAGCCATTAAGAAAATAATGAGAGAGTGTGATGGCGCAGTAATAATAGCTTTTACTCGTACTCAATTTAATGAAGGTATAGAGCTCAAGAAGAGCCAAACATTTTCAATATCAAACATTAAACTACCAACCACTTGGAATCATATTGAAGCCTCCATGGCTTACTCATTTGAACTCCCCCTTTTGGTTGTTGCGGAAAATGGTCTTAAGTCTGAAGGGCTCATTGAGAACGGTTACGATTGGAGAGTTTATTGGACTGATCTCCATCCCGATGTTGTTAAGTCCGATAGCTTTAAAGGTTTCCTTCAAAGTTGGAAGAAAGCGGTAGAAGAGAAAAAACAATCTTCTTCAAGTACTGAAGTTGATCTGTCCAAGATTAGTATTGGAAAGTTAGTATCTATGTTATCGCTACCCCAGCTATGGAGCTTGGTTGGAGTAATAGCAACAGTCATCGCCTTGGTAGCAGGTAGCTCATATAAGTTAGGGGCTGGCAAATGGCCTTGGCAAGAAGAGCCTAACAAACAAAGCCAGCCGACGCCAAAAAGCGGCGCGGCTGATTAAGGCGTTATCGTTTTTATTCAGTGGCCGCTTAGTGTTGCTAGCTGCCGCCTAACCCATCCCTTTCTAGTGTCCGAAATGGGGCCAGGGGCTGAACCAAGTCAGCCCCCCACTGAGGTCGATCACACCTCAGTTTGCTCGGCCAACTCAAGCGCATCATCAAGCTCAACACCAAGATAGCGAATCGTGCTATCCATCTTCGTGTGCCCAAGTAGCAGCTGAACCGCCCTGAGATTGCCTGTACGCCTGTAAATCAGCGTTGGCTTGGTTCGCCGCATCGTGTGAGTTCCATAATCACAGGTATCGAGTCCAATGCTCGCGATCCAGTTATCTACAATCCGTGCGTACTGCCTGGTTGTAAGATGCACATCGACACCGCTCAATCCCGGAAATAGATAGTCTTGGCTCTGCAACTGCCGCTTCGCTATCCATTCAGCGACAGACGATCGCGTCACTTCGGTTATTTCAAAATGGACAGGCAATCCTGTCTTCTGTTGGATGATGGTTGCTCGATGAAGTACATGGTTACCGTGACAAATATCGCGAACACGTAGTCCTAGCAGGTCGCACCCTCGAAGCTTGCTATCAATCGCCAAGTTGAACATGGCGAGATCACGAGTCTTGCCCGCAATCTCCAGCCGAATACGAATCCCCCATATTTCCTTTAGCTTGAGGGGGCGCTTTTGCCCGAGTATTTTGCCTTTGTTCCAAGGCACCGATGCCGAGGTGGTGTTACTTAGATTCTGCTCCATAGTGATGACCCTCCGCTGTTGAAAGGTCATTAAGTATGGTTAGTAGGCCCCAAGCGAGGCTGCACAGTGGCCGCAGAGCGAACAAACCAGACGCCTTAAGCGCTATACCTGAATGGCGGGAAGCGCCCCGAAGCGGATATTCAAAGTGTCGCAAAATTTAAATTCGTGACCTATTGTTACCCACTACATCGCCGTTGGATGTCTGACGCCTTATACTTTCTTCTACCGCCAAAGAGCAGGAGGGGAGTGTGGGCAAGGAACGCTTTTCTGATATAGCCTCTCGTTTCCGCTGTAGTCTTGATAAGTTTTTAATTCTATCTGTGCCTATGGTTTCCGACACCAGACCAGCAGGAGTTATCGATACTTTTTGGGATTGGCTTGTTCTTAAATTTGAAGAATTCTAACGAAATTGGCGAGGGTCATGATGAAGCTTAGGCATTTTTTTATCACTATTGTTTCTTTTTTATTGACGGCATGCTCAGGCCTTCCTTTGGATCCGGATCAAAAAAAAATAATTTCTCTACAGAAGAAAGATATTTCTAATGCGGAAAGGCAGGGGGCGATTCCGTACGACGGAAAAAAAGGCCGTGTGGCCCTGTATGTTTTTAGTGGCCCGGAAGAGGCTTATTCCTTCTATGGAGATGATTTAATTGATTTAGTTGGTTTTGCTTATTTGCGTATAGGTGGTGAATTATATAGAAGTGCTTGTTTAGTGTATTACGCTCCAGATATAGCGATTTCACCAAGCTTAACTGGTTGCGAGATTTTATTGTCAATTCAAATTAATAAGGCCGGAATAGCAGATCTATCTAATCGGATGGATGAAGAAATAGATAAAATTTCAGACGAGCTTAAAAAAATAAAGGTTGAAATATCAGATCTATCTAGTCGAATAGATGAAGAATTAGATAAAATTTCAGATGACCTTGAAAGGATAAAAGTAATCGTTGCCGAGCAAGGAGGGGGATTGAAAACATCTTTAGAAGCTGGTTTGATAAATAACTCTGAGATAGTGGATATTTATAAGAGAATAAAAGTTGTTTCGGATCAGAGTGAAAAATTAAGACGGTCTAGTCTAGAATCTGCATCAAAAGTTGACGTTGTTCTTTCTGAGGTTAAGGAAAAATTGGATGAGGTTTTTAAGCGGATCGATAGTGGCATTCCGAACTATCGGTAGGTGAGATATGGTTAGAGTAATACTACTTCTTACTTATTTGATGTTCGCACCTTTTAGTTACGGTGTCGTCTCGAATGAAGATGAGATAAGTAACACCATAGATACCTGGAAGGATTATCATCACGATCTCAGTGAGGAGTTGAGTAAAAAGCGTGACAATTACGAGAAAAAGTATGCGTATTACAAAAAATATTCTGATCTAAAAGGCCTTAGGGAAGAGGCTGAAAAAAACTTTAAGGAGGCATTGAATAATCTAAGAAAGGGAGGGCTGGATATAAATGTTTTAAAGCGGGCGTGGCATGCGATGAAAAGCGCTGCAAGTTTTTTGAGGTATAAGAATGAAGAAGGAAAATATATAGATGAAATCTTAGATCCTACAGACCTGTCGCCCATGGAAAGCGAGCTTAAAGATTTAGAGAAAAACATAGAGCTTACTGAAAAATATATAAATATTTTGGAAGATCAGCTTAACGAACTGGAAGAAGATAATAAACGCAATTTTTGGGAGAGGATGTATAAGTTACTTAATCGCGCCAAGGCTTTGCAAGAAGAAAATAAGAGGATTGAATTAACAAGAGAAAGCCGCCAGGCTGAGCACAGGAAAATCGTTGAAGGTTATGTGCAGAGCCAGGAGTTACAGAGAAAGCGCCTAGAAGAGATACAAAGATCGAGAGAGGCTTTAGAACGTCTGCGACAACAGCTGCGTACCCTACCGCAACCGCAACCGCAACCGCAACCGCAACCGCAACCGCAACCGCAACCGCAACCGCAACCGCAACCGCAACCGCAACCGCAACCGCAACCGCAACCTACCCCTATTCCTGGGCCAACGTAATAGGATAATTAAAATGAGGTGTATAGTTACCTTTGCAGCTATTATTTTTATTGTTTCTGATGCACAAGGTCAGACGCCTATTAACAACAAAAATTGCCCTTGGGTAAGTGGAGAGAAATCTTGGAGGACATATATAACAAAAGAGGTTTTTAGGCCAAAAATATCGATTCTTAGAATATTTTCAACGTCAAATATCCCTGACTATGAAGTGTGGAAGGGGCGGTGCTATTATTTGGAGTTTGAAGAGGAAAGGCGGGAGTGGAAGGTTGCTGGATTTTACTCCGATAGAAAATATCATCATGAATCATGGATCAATTCCAGCACGATAGTTAACCGTTTTTTTGATGTGGATGACCAAAAATTTAAACAGTATTCTGAAGTTAATAGAGAATATGGAGACCCATTTCTATATCAGATTTCCGTAAGAAATGGTAGGTTTATATTTAACGAGGCAGGAGAGGTTTTCCACAGCAAATATGGATTGGTAGGATCTCTATCATGCCATATGCCCCACCATACAGATAAATGCCGAAGATAAAAATAGTGTTTTCTAGTAGCGATCTTTAATGTTTTTTATAAACTATCGGTATGTGGTTGTGCTACGAGTTGTTATCTAGGCGCTGGGTATGCACTTAGGTCTCTCGAAGCGCCTACTGTTCAAGGGCTAGAGATTTATGCGCAAAAATGGCGAAGAATGACAGCTTATGCGTAAAGAAACGGACAGTTGATCTGCAAAAGGCTGTCTCGCTAGGATGCATGGCACCGGGTTCAGCCAGAACACTTTTGGACAAAACGAAAGACGGAGTACCATCCCTTGGCAGCCATCAGTTAGGCAAAATAAGGATTCCAAACAAAAGCGTGAGTGTCGATATCGGGGTGCTAATAAATGCTCGTCTGTCCCAGCACTTACTGCTTCAAAGTCGATGGTAACACCTTCAAGTAGCGAGTTGGCTGGAAACTAATCTTGAAGGTAGTTAATCAGGTTACGGCTTGGACCAAGAATCGGAACATGTCATTGGAACATGACCCCGATTGGTGGAACCAACCTCGGTCTCAAATAATTCGATCAATTTCTGCCTGAACTCTCCGATACAGGTTAGAAAACTATAATAATCTGGGATGACTGCTACGTCGCAACTAATCGGATGGCTATGTACTGGGTAATGGGCAGCGGAGTTCGGATCATCCCAGATTAACTCGGGCAAGTTTCCTTCCGTGCCGGGCTGTTCCAAGGTGCATTGTCCTGACCTTTCGGGCAATGATTCAAACCTCAGCACCCCGTGGTGAGGAATCTCTTCAGCCACCCGATTAGCGAACTCAACCATTTGCGGCTCAGCAAAGGTGTAGAGCCAAGCGTTAGCTCCACATCGATCTGTGATCCTCAAAATGCGGCCCAGCATTGCAGAACTGCGTCAGCCGGGGTAAGGGGCCCATGCAGGGAAGGGGGAGACTGTAAATTTTTCTGTGTAAGTGGCGGTTGATCAATGTGATATCCGGTCACCGAACAGGATTATGAATTGGCTCATCGCCTGCTTCCAGTCCCGTATCGGCATGGTCCACTTCTTGGCGATCTGGTGCAAGGCCAGATAGAGCACCTTCATCACTGATTTGTCCGTCGGGAATGATCGGCGAGTCTTGG
>NZ_JAEMGS010000025.1 GCF_017309075.1 Motiliproteus sp. SC1-56
CCGAGGTTTTCAAGAAAGGTCATTTTCATCGTAAAGCCCTTGGTAATGCGAATGAATAGCAACTTGAGGCCATGGTAACGAGGGCGGGGGCGGTGCAAAAAGCAGAGAATATCTGAGGGGGCTATCGATGCAGCCTATGGCGTTGTGCTTTTGGTATAGCTTCAACTAAAATCGGCGCGTCAAAAATTCCTTCGTGAAAATTAACCAAGCTAGGGTTGCGGGTTATGGATTTTCGATCTCTGCGCTATTTTGTCGCCGTCTATGAAGAACTCAGTCTCAGCGCGGCATCCAAGCGTTGTTTTGTCGCACAGCCGTCGATTTCCGCGGCGATCCAGCAGCTGGAATCGGAGTTGGAGTGCCCGCTGTTCGTGCGACACTCCAAGGGGGTCACCCCGACGCCGGAAGGCACCTTGCTGTATCCGGACGCGTGCCGGGTATTGAGTGATATTCAGTCGATCAAGGCCCAGTTCCAGGAGCGGCCCGAGCACCTGCCGCTGACTCTGGGGCTGATGCCGTTCCTGTCACGCAAGCGCGTGAGTCTGATCATCAAGGCACTGATTCAGGAGGTCCCCGGGCTGGACCTGACGCTGGTGGATACGGCCCAGCAGGCGGACGCCCGGATTATCTCCAGCACCATCCTGGAGCCCAACGAAGCCTTTCACAAACTCTGGGTGGACCGTTACGTCTTCGCCATGCCCGAAGGGCACCCGCTGGCGCAGCAGGAGTTCGTGGCGCTGGAGCAACTGAACAACCTGCCCTTTATCAGCCGCAAGCCCTGCGATATTACCGACGCCTGGCAGTATGCCCTGCAGAAGAAGGGGATCAACCTCAACGTCAAGGCCACGGTGCGGACCGAGGAGTATGCCCTTGACCTGGTGGCCGCGGGGCTGGGGGTGTCCGTGGTGCCCCGTCACTCCACCGATGGCCGCGACGACCTGGTGATTCGCGAATTTAACGGACCGCCGCTGGAGCGGGTGGTGGGGCTTGCTCACACCCAGGACAGCGACCTGCCGCCGGGGCTGCTGTCGGCGATCGATGGCATCAAGCCGGAGCTGAGCTAACTGTCGGCGTTGAATCGGCCGTTGGGGTCATCGGGTTGGCGTCATCCGTTCTGGCGGCCGTGGCCCGACCGTTGTTTCGTGCAAATCCCGGTCGACAGGAGGGGACTGCTACGAGCCGTTATGTTCAAAAGCGGGTTGGGTGTAGGGGCGGCTTTGCGAACAAAGCGGACGCCTTAAGCGCTATACCTGAATGGCGGGAAGCGCCCCAAAGCAGCCTGTGAGGAGAAGCTAATACAGCCTCTCCCTATGGATGGAACAGGTTACCCTTCAGCAACCCTCCACCCTTGCTCTGTTTTGTTCAGTTTATAGCTATTGCTAACTTGACGGGTATCACCTGTCTTCCAGTCCCCTCCCATTGACATTTTAAGGGCCGCTAACGTCATGCCAGCAGCCATGCGCTCCATTGGAGTTGCGTTACGAAGGCCTGATGCTAAATCTTGTTGCACTTGGTCGGCACTTTTGGTGAACGTTAAGGTGTAGGAAACATCTGCGTTATAGACGTTATCTGATACTTCCATGCCGTTCGTTTTTTTAAAGTTCGAAATTGACATGAAATCGCTTCCCGATTCGGAAAGGCTTATCTCAATAGCTGCTTTAACATCACCATCAGATGGTGTGGATGAAAGGCAACCTGTAAGTACGATAGTTACTAGTAATAGGCTGAACAAGCGAGAAGCTATCTTCATGAAATCCATTTCTAATTATCCTTTCATTTAAAAGGGTCTATTTTCATGAATTCCAACTGTTTGTAAACCCTTCTCTATCTGGCCTTCCACCAGATCGCCAAGAAGTGGACCATGCCGATGCGGGACTGGAAGCAGGCGATGAGCCAATTCATGATCCTGTTCGGCGATCGAATATCAGATTGATCAACCGCCACTTACACAGAAAAATTTACAGTCATCCACAGATGAATTTAACAAGGCCGTCAACGCTCAGCCCAACTGCGTTGGGCTCGGAACTCCGCCGCTACGCGACTCCATCCCGTTAGCGCTGCTTTATCACTGAAGTCCCAACGTCTCCTTTGTGTTGCTAGCTGCCGCCTACCCCATCCCTTTCTAGTGTCCGGAATGGGGCCAGAAGCAGACGGTTAATCGGCAGCTTTTAACCGTCCAGATTGGTTTCGGGACCGGAATCTTCTTCAATCCAATCTGGGCATGCGTCAGATCCGGCTGATCAACCCAGCCCGTCGTTTCAAGCGCAGAATAAAAGTAGTCGTTTAATCAAAAACGCGGGAGCCGGATTGCCCCGACCCCCGCGCCTGTATCGGTCAGTTCTGCCGGCGGTTAAGCCGTGACCCGTTCGATCACCAGGGCGATGCCCTGACCCACGCCCACGCACATGGTGCACAGGGCGCGCCTGCCGCCGGTGCGTTCCAGCTGGTTGACGGCGGTGGTGACCAGCCGCGCGCCGCTCATCCCCAGGGGATGGCCCAGGGCGATGGCGCCCCCCTGGGGGTTGATCCGGGGATCGTCGTCCGTGAGGCCCAGGGCCCGGGTGCAGGCCAGCGCCTGGGCGGCGAAGGCTTCGTTGAACTCCAGCAGATCCATATCGTCCAGGGTGAGGCCGAGTTGCTGCAGCAGCTTTTGGGTGGCCGGCGCGGGGCCGATGCCCATGGTGCGCGGGGGAACCCCGACAGTGGCCATCCCCAGCACCTTCGCCCGGGGCGTGAGGCCATGGTCGGCCAGGCCCTGACGTGAGGCCAGCAGCAGCGCGGCCGCGCCGTCGTTGATGCCCGAGGCGTTACCGGCGGTGACCGTGCCCTGCTCGAACAGGGGGCGGAGCTGGCCGAGCTTTTCCAGGGTGGTGGCACGCGGGTGCTCGTCCCGGTCGATCACAAGTGGATCCCCCTTGCGCTGGGGAATGACCACCGGCACGATCTCGTCTGCCAGCCGCCCGTCTTCCTGGGCGGCCGCCGCCTTGATCTGGCTCGCCAGGGCGAACCTGTCCTGATCCTCGCGGCTGATGCGGTGTTCCTGAGCCAGGTTTTCGGCTGTTTTGGGCATCACCTCGGTGCCGTACTCGGCGTCCAGCTTCTTATTGATAAAGCGCCAGCCCATGGTGGTGTCGAACAGCTCCTGGGCGCGACCGTAGGCGGTTTCGGCCTTGCCCATCACGAACGGGGCACGGGACATGCTCTCCACGCCGCCGGCGATCACCAGCTCGGCTTCGCCGGTCTTGATGGCCCGGGCCGCGTCCCCCACGGCGTTCAGCCCCGACCCGCAGAGGCGGTTGACCGTGACCCCGGAAACCTCCTGGGGCAGGCCCGCGAGCAGGGTGCTCATGCGGGCGACGTTGCGGTTGTCCTCGCCGGACTGGTTGGCGCAACCCAGGATCACGTCGTCCACTTTGGTCCAGTCCACCCGGGGGTTGCGTTCCATCAACGCCTTCAGAGGAATCGCCCCCAGGTCGTCGGCCCGCACCGGGGCCAGGCCGCCGCCATAGCGCCCGATGGGGGTGCGGATCGCGTCACAGATAAAGACTTCGTTCATTGCCTCTCTCCTCCTAGGCGGCCCGGTGCTGCTTGATCTTGCGGAATCCGGACAGCATCACCTCGCCGAGCACGTCGATCTCGTGGCGGGTCATGGCGGTGGAGAGGGTGCCCGAGCAGGTGTTGATCATCATGATGCCGTTATCGAACAGGTGGTCCAGCAGCACTTTGGTATGCCCGCTCTCCTGCTCGGTGGGGAAGGTCTCGCGGTAGGTGGACGGCGCCTGGGGTTTCATGTGCACCCGGAAAATGGAGCCGTCGCCGGTGACGCAGGCCGGCACGTCGGCGACCCGGATCGCCTCGGCAATCACGTCCCGGGCATAGTCGGACAGTTGATTGAGCTGCTCCACCGCCTGCTCGGTAAAGAGCTGCATGGAAGCCAGGCCCGCGGTCATGGTGATCGGGTTGGCGGAGAAGGTGCCGGAGTGGGGGAAAAGCACCTTGTCCGCCAGCGGATCCATCACGTCCATCACGTCGCGCCGGCCGGCCAGGGCGCCGACCGGGTAGCCGCCGCCGATCATCTTGCCCATCGCGGTCAGGTCCGGGCAGACGTCATACCACTCCTGGGCGCCGCCGTAGGTGGAGCGGAAGGTGATCACCTCGTCGCACACCAGCAGGGCGCCGTTGTCGCGGGTCCACTTGCGCAGGGCCTGGACGAAGGCGTTGGTGGCAGGTATCAGGCCGACCCGGTGGGGCAGCAGGTCAACCAGCACGCAGGCGAGTTCGTCCGCGTGCTGGTCCAGAATCGCGATGGCGCGCTCGGGGTCGTTGAACGGGATTACCACCACGTCGTTGAGGGCTGTCGCGGGGGTGCCGTGGGCGACCGGTACGCTGGCGGGCCGGTCGATATCGCCCCAGTTGCTGGGTTTGGCGGTCTGGCTCACCTCGGCGTAGTCATACAGGCCGTGGTAGGCCCCTTCCACCTTGGCGATTTTGGGACGGCCGGTGAAGGCGCGGGCCGCTTTGAGGCAGCTCATCACCGCCTCGGTGCCGGAGTTGACGAAGCGGATCTTGTCGAAACCGGGGTTGCGGCTGCAGAGGTGCTCGGCGTATTCGATCTCCTGCTCGGTGGCCAGGGTAAAGGCGGTGCCCTTTTGAACCTGCTCGGTCACCCTGGCAACCACCTCGGGGTGGGCGTGGCCGTGAATCAGGGAGGCCATGTTGTTGGCGAAGTCGATGCGGCGGGTGCCTTCGATGTCGGTCACGTAGCAGCCTTCTCCCCGTTCGGCGTAGAGGGGGTGGGGCTTGCGCAGCACGGTGTTGCGGCTGCAGCCACCGGGCATCACGTTTAGGGCCCGCTGGTAGAGTCGGGCGCTTTTGAAAAGTTTCTGCTGTGTCATGGGGTTACTCGTTGCATAAGAGAATCGAAAGCGGCGCTGCCCTCAGGCCGCCAGCTGCTTGCCGGCGATCAGTCTGGTGCCGGTGCGCGCCTGGACGTAATCGAAACTGATGCCGGGGGCGAGTTCGATCACCTCGAAGCCGGCGGCGGTGACGTCGATCACCGCCAGGTCGGTGTAGATGCGGCTGACCACCCCCTGTCCGGTCAAGGGGTAGCTGCACTGGCTGACCAGCTTTGGCTCGCCGTCCTTGGTGCAGTGCTGGGTGATGACGTAAATGGTCTTGACCCCGGCCACCAGATCCATGGCCCCGCCCACGGCGGGAATGGCGTCGGGGGCGCCGGTGGACCAGTTGGCCAGATCCCCGTTTTCGGCCACTTGCATGGCGCCCAGTACGCAGATGTCGATGTGCTGGCCGCGGATCATGGCGAAGCTGTCGGCGTGGTGAAAGAAGGCCGCGCCCGGGATGGTGGTGACCGGCTTTTTACCGGCGTTGATCAGCTCGGGATCCTCCTGGCCGGGTTCCGGGGCGACACCCATGCCGAGCAGGCCGTTCTCGGTGTGGTAGATCACCTCCCGCCCCTCGGGTACGTACTGGGCGACCTTCTCGGGAATGCCGATCCCCAGGTTGACGTAGGCGCCGTTGGGGATATCCAGGGCCGCCCGCTTGGCCATCGCTTCCCGGTTCCAGCCGGTGACGCTCTCTGTGCTCATGGGTAGCTCCTTCCTGCGGCGACGAGCAGGGATTCCTGGGCCGGTGCGGCCACGGTGACGATGCGGTCGACGAAGATGCCGGGGGTGACCACCGCCTCGGGATCGATCTCGCCGGCCTCGACGTAGGCGCCGGCCTGGACGATGGTGGTGGTGGCCGCCATCGCCATGATCGGGGCGAAGTTGCGGGCGGTCTTGTTGTAGATCAGGTTGCCGTGGCGGTCCGCCTGCTGGCACTTGATCAGGGCGAAGTCCGCCTTGAGGCCCCGCTCCATGATGTAATCGCGTCCGTCGAAGGTGCGCACCTCCTTGCCCTCGGCCAGCGGGGTGCCGACGGAGGTGGCGGTGTAAAAGGCCGGAATGCCGGCGCCGCCCGCCCGGATCCGCTCGGCCAGGGTGCCCTGGGGCACCAGCTCGAGTTCGATTTCGCCGGCCCGGTAGAGGTCCGGAAACACCGTGGAGTTGGCGGTGCGGGGAAAGGAGCAGATCATCTTGCCGACCTGCTTGTTCTCGATCAGCGCCGCAAGACCCACGTGCCCGCTGCCGGTGTTGTTGTTGACCACGGTGAGGTTTTTCGCGCCATGGTCGATGAGCGCGTGGATCAGCTCGATGGGGCTGCCCGCCTCACCGAAGCCGCCGATCATCACGGTGGCGCCGTCATGGATGTCGGCCACTGCGCTGGCGACCGAACCATAGTGTTTGTTGATCATCGGGATGTCCCTGTCGATTGGGCTGCACCTCCCGGGTCCGCCCGGGAGGTGTGGGCGGTGGATTAGTTGAGGCGTTTCTGCAGGGCCTCGGCCAGCGCGGTTTCGATCTCCTGCAGTTCGTCCTCGAAGAAGAACTTCTCGCCTTCGATCGGCTCCAGCAGGTTGATCTTGTTCTCCGCCTCGTCCCACTTGGCCATGAACACCCGGTCCATCCACTCCATGTTGCGGGCCTCGGTGAACTGCAGCGCGAAGCACTTTTCACCGTTGACGTAGGAGTAACCCAGGATCGCCAGCTTGCCGGCCGAGATGGTCATCGACAGGTGACGCGAGGGGCGGTTGATGGAGGAGAGCGAACGGTAGATGCGGTTGAAGATCCGCTGGATGTCCGCCAGGGGCGCGGTGTAGTAGTGGTGCTCGCCGGTGGGGCGGGCGGCGTACATGGAGTGGAAACCGATGCACATCATGCCCAGCAGCTCGGCCAGGTCGATCCAGTTCTGGGCCGACTTCTCCACATCGACAGAACCGTCTTCATGGGTGAACAGGCTGATGTGGTTCATGATCGGGCTCTGGCTGCGCACGTTGACGCCGGCGTTCTGCAGGCGGCGGATGGCGGCCAGGGTGCTCGGGTTCAGCAGCTCGCGGGGGGTGGAGAAGTGCGCCATCCAGGCCAGCTGGACGCCGTTGTCGCGCAGGGTCTTGAACAGCTCCAGCATCTTGTCGTACTTGCTGGAGAGGATCATCTCTGGCTGGAAGGTCAGCGAGCGGCTGGCCAGGCGGATGTTCTTGACGTGCAGCAGCTCGGGATCCTCGATGATCGGCATCACGTACTCGGCCATTCGGTTGACCGGCATGTAGCCGCCGTCACCGCCGGTGATCAGCAAGTCGGTGACCTCCTTGTGCTGCTTCAGGTAGCGGTGCAGCTGCTCCACGTCCTTCTGCAGGAACATGTCCTCGTCGCCGCGCACCTGGGCGTGACGGAAGCAGTAGGTGCAGAAGGAGAAACAGCTCTGGGTGGTCTTGTCGAAGACCAATTGGCACTGGGGGTACTTGTGCTGGCTGCCGTCCAGGAACTCCACCTCGCCCGCGTCGTTGACGAACCAGGGTTTGTTGAGCTGCTGGTTGCCGTCGTGGGGGTTGGTCTGCTCCATGTAGACGGAGGCGATGTCGGCGCGCGCCTCGGCCGAGGTGGCGGCCTTGTACTTCTCGACGGTGTCCTTGTTGATCATGCCGGGCTGGGCCAGGCAGAGCTGGAACACGGAGTCGTTCTCGAAGTCGTCCCAGTTGATGCTGTTGAGGGTGTGGCGGGTGGCGAGGAAGCTGTACACCTCGACGAACAGTTCGCGGTCCTCGATGTGGCCGATATCGATGCCGTTCTCTTCCAGAGTGTCCAGCACCCGGCGGAACCCCTTGATGCCGGTGTAGTTCTGGCGACCGTGGAAGAGGAAGGGCTTGGTCTCCTTGAGCCCGGAGTGCTGCGGGAAGGAGGCGTGCAGCCGGCTCAGCAGGCCGATGGGCAGCAGGTTCTCCTGGGCGATGATACGCCGGGTATCCTCAGCGTACTGGTAACGGTCCATCATCGCCTGGATGTCGGCGGGCTGGATCACCAGGTGGGGCTTGTTGGCTTCCTCCATCTGGTCGGAGGAGATCAGCGTGGCGGTTTGGGGTGCGTTCATGTGAGATTCCTGTAGCGGCCTCGTTGTTATTTGCGGTTAGGGTTTTCAAAAAGCATCAGCGTGGCGGCGCCCTTGGCGACCAACTGCCCTGCCTGGTTCTCGACCCAGCCCTCCACGAAGGCGGTACGCCGGGTCGAGTTGATCAGTTGCCCGTAGGCGGTGAGGGTGCCGTCGACGACGCCCCGGAGAAAATTCACCTTCATCTCGAGGGTCGCCCCCTGTCTCTGGGGAGCGTCGGCGGGCTGTAAAAAAGCGCGGGCCATGGCGGCGTCGAGCAGGGTGCAGATCACTCCGCCGTGCACCGCGCCCATCACGTTGTGGTGAGTCGAATGAATATCCAGTTCGATGACATACCTGTCGTCTTTAAATCCAAGCGCCCTCAACCCCGTCAGATCGTTGAAATCATTTGGCGGTGTACTTTTTTCGGGCACAGCGGATCCCCTGCACTGTAAATCGGCCATCGCGTTAAAAGGTCTTAATTAAATCGGGTCGGGCTTTAACGTAATTTTTATATGGGTATTTGTGAAATACTTAATTCTGATGGTTCGTATAGGGGCCGCCTATGGCTTATTGAATCCCCCGGCGCTTGGTGAGGCTTGGATCGCGCCGGGGGATCGAGGGCCTGTATGCGGGGTCAGGCTGCGTGGGTGGATTCGAAAATCTTATCGGCGTTATCGGCGATAAACCCTTCGAACAGCGCGCCGTCGGCGCTGGGATAGCGCTTGGCGAATTCGTAAAAACAGGAGGGGACCTGCGCCGTGTGACCGTACGCGAAGCACACCTCGGTTTTATCGGCCAGGGAGGATGACTGCACCAGCAGGTTCTCCGGTTTGCCCTTGATGGCTCCCCCGACCTGATTGACTGCAAAGTCATTCCGCTCAAGCAGCTCGATGACCTGTTCCATCTCGGTAAAGCGCTGCAGATGATTCAGGCTCACGGTGAAATGGTTGGCGCGCAGCCCCATGCAGGCCAGCCAGGCGGCGTACTCGCTCTCCTGCAGCAGCTGCTTGTAGTCACGAAAGCTGATCGGCTGCCACAGCAGGCCGCGGGCGAACACCTCGGGGCCGTTCACCGCCGCGGCGGGAACCTGGCTCACCACGCCCCGGAGGATCGCCTGGGCGCCGTCCGACAGCAGGTGACGCTGGAGCTCGCTCAGGAAGATTCGGGGCACGCCCGGTTCGGGGTGGCTGTAACTTCGGGCGACCAGTTTCTTCTTGGTGAATGTATAGGTCTCCTGGAGCCGGTACCCCAGTTTCAGAATGATCGGTTCAAGGTGGTTGAGATCAATGGGCGAGTGGGAAAAGGTGCGAAAAGCGACGTGGTCGTTAATCACCTTTTCGCCGTGCTGGCCAAACAGGTTATGAATTTTTTCTGCCTGCGGGGTGATGCTCACGTAATCCTTCCACAGGTAATCAAAGAAATCTGAAATATTCATAGGGCGGTTCTTTTTCGACTGGTTTTTATTGGGGGTTAGGACGTTATCCGGAGCCTATTTTTGAAATTGATATATGTAAAATATCGAATTTCTATGCTGGGTATATGTTTTTGCTATGCGCAATGCCCGGCCCCTGATGGCCTGATCGCGCCTGCGGATAGCGCCTCGGTCGGGTCTGGCGCGCACCGAAGGCAGGAGAGAACGAGAAAGGAGCGGGAAAGGAGCGGGAAGGGGGCGGGTAGGGAGTCGCCGTCGCTGCGCAGGCGGTCGCTCCTATAGGACAGCGGCTTAGGAATTACGGCTATACGCACGACCTATAGCACCTCCAGAAATTTCATGGTTTTCCTGTAAGCGGCGCCTGTATATCGTTTCGATAACCCGAAAGCCGTACAAGGGAAGCAGCGTGAATACCTTCGAAACCGTGGTGATGGTGGCCGCGATAGCAGTAAACATCCTCTATCTCGCTCCTTTTCTGGCGCGGCCGGCTTAGCGGCTCGGTCACTTTCAACTCCAGGCGAGGCGTCTCTTGGATCTGCGTTCCCTAAGGTATTTTGAAGCGGTGTTCGAAACCGGCAGCGTCAGCGCTGCCGCGCGCACCTGTTTTATCTCCCAGCCCTCCATCTCGGCCGCCATCCAGCAGCTTGAGCAGACTTTGGATACGCGGCTGTTCGTGCGCCATGCCCGCGGGGTCACCCCCACCGCCGAGGCGAAAAAACTCTACCCCCTGTCCAAGGACCTGACCGGCAACGCCACGGCCATCTTGCGGCTGTTCAACGAGGGGCCGGCCTGCACCCGCCTGAGGCTGGGATTAATGCGCTCCATCGGCGCCCAGCGCATAAGCCTGCTGCTGAAAGAGCTCACGCGAAGGGTCCCGAACCTGGAGCTCACCCTGGTGGATCCGGATGAGCCTTGCGACCTGCGGATCATCGACTCCGAGAGCGTGGCCAGCAACGAGCGTTTTGTGGCGATCTGGACGGACCAGTACCAGCTGGCGATTCCAAAGGGGTACCCCCTGAGCCTTGCTGAGAAGGTGGTGTTGAGTGATTTTGATTCGCTGCCCTTTATTCAGCGCTCGCCCTGCCTCGCCCTGGATGAGCTGGTGGCGGCCCTGGATGGGGCGGACGTGAGCTACCAGGTTCGCGCCAATATCCGCACCGTCGAGTATGCCCAGTCGCTGGTGGGCGCCGGTGTGGGCGCCGCGTTCCTCCCGGACTGGGAAGAGATCCGGTCGCGGGACGATATCGTCCTCAAAGCCGTCGACGGGTATGCGTTCACGCGTAAGGTGGGGCTGGCGTTCAAGCGCCACCGGGCCAACGACAGCCTGGTTCAGACCTGCGCGGAGCTATGCCAGGGGATGGGGTAGGTTTGGAGGCCCAGGGCTGACCGACTGTGGCTGAATGGCTTTTCAAATATACATCCAAGTCGATTTAAGATTCCCACAGTACGCATAATAAGAAGCTTATTAGGCTGATAGCTAAGGCAAGCTGGAAAGCAGAAATTAATTTTGGGTGAGGTGTGTGTTTATGCTTCTCCGGACTTTTTTCACCTAGATTTTTCCAGAGAGCATCTTTTATCCGCGTGTGCTTGATCTCATCATACGAGCCCGGAATATGAAAAGTTGAATACATGTCACCGTCACCTTCACTGTGCATATGCGCGAGGGTGTTAATTGCGCTCTCCTGTTGTTCTCGCTGTATCGCTTCTCTGGTTTTTTTTATTGATTTTTTCATTTGGCGAATCGATCAGATTTTTGTAGGTGCACTGCTCAGGTTGTTGAGCATGAAGCAAAATAAGCAAAGTTTCTAGGTAAAGCCATGCGTTTTTTGTGGATAAGGTGAGACCCCATTCTGGCGAGCCCGAAAATGAGCAGAATGGACGGCAGTGCCCGCAATGGGGGCGGGCTGCCGTGGGTAAGAGCGCTTTTAGGGGCGCTTGGATTCAACGGTCAGGCGGTAAGGGAATAGCAAGGGAAGTAGCGATGATAAAGCCCGGCAAGACCGGGCGGGTTGCCGGCCCCGCCCCCGGTTGGGGGAGGGGCGGGGCGACAGGTTTTGCGGTGTGGGCGATGTGTTTACTCGAACACGATGCCCTGGGCCAGGGGCAGCTCGCCACCGTAGTTGACGGTGTTGGTGGTGCGGCGCAGTATCTCGGTGCCAGTCACCCCTAAGCCGTTGATCATGCGGCACATGTCGCATTGCCGGACCGGTGTCAACAGCCGTGTCTGTCCGGCGACTAGGCGGTCAAGGGGTGGCGCACCTTGCCGCTTCCTTCCTTGACCTCGTCGCAGAGAAAGGCGCTGTATAACGATTCGCTGTTGATCCGCCGCCGCGCCGAGGTCAGCGAGTCCCTGGCGCAGTTGTGCCTGGCCAGCGCCCAGTTGGCACCGTTGCTTGAAGCCAGCTTCGGGGCGGCCTGGCCAAAACTCAGCTACAGAAGGGTACGCCCCGGGTGAAGGGAGCCGGGAGCGCCGGTGGTGTGGTCCAGGCGCTGGTGTAGTGGTTGTAGGTTTCGGCGCGGGCGCTGGTCCACACGACTGTGGAAGAGCTGGAGCAGGCATTGACCGCCCAAAAACTGTCCCAGCGGTCGCGGTAACAAGCGCAAACCACATGCTTGCGGGTGCGTACATTCCAACGGCAGGTGATGTGATACAGCCCTTGCGGGCCACCGATGGCGCCGAAAATCCGCTGCCAGTTGGCCGGGGTACAGGAGATGATCGATTCGTAATGGTCGGTACAGTAGAAGGTACAACCCTGAATCGGACAGGGAGCCGCGCAGGCCGTGATTCCGGGCAGAGTCACCACGGCGAGAATCCCGCTGGAGAGACTGGCTTCGACATAGCGGCTGAGAAATTGCAGCGACTGAGCGGTTTCGAAGTAAGCAAAGGCTGCGGCAGGCGCCACCTTACCGGTTGTCTCGGACGGCGTCAGCGTCGCCAGCATGCGTGACAGCTGATCGCCTATTCGTCCAAAGGCCTGGGCATAGACACCGAACATCGCGGTCCCTTCGCCACTGTAACTTAGCTTGATGACGTGCTTGGCGACCCGCCCCATGTGCTTGGCCAGCGCTTCGGCGGGCTTGTTGAGTTCTGGCAGCCTTGGGGCCTCACGCTCCAGAATCAGCAGGCCGGCATCGCGGCAAGCTTCGGAGCAGCGGTTTACCGACTTGGCTAACTGGCTGGCCAGCCGGCGGCGGCTGGTGTCGAGCCCCTCGACGGGGGCATCCAAGCGGTTGGCGAACTCGTCGAAGGCGGCCGCGCTGGTGATCAGCCCTTCCCCCAGGACAGGCCAGAAATGCTTGGCTTTGACGCTTGGAGGTGCGGGATTAAAAGCGGTGCCGATCCGGTGAATTAGCTGCACTGGAGCGGCGCTGTTGATATCGGTGGTGGATGCCTGCTTGGGGTCGCTAATGTCTTGCCCGCCTTTGCCACTACAACCACATGTTTGGTTCATGGGGCCTCCTCGGTCTGGGACCAGGATCGGGAATAATGGGGGTCGCACTCTGGAGTGTAGACTTCACTGCTTGACCGTCATCAAGATCCGGCACGTCAAGAGTGATCATATTGATTCTTGATTTCTTAGGCCGTGTCTCTGGCGAGTTTCAAATAAGCTCCAGTGCACTTAGATGGGCGAAGAGGGGGTGGCTTTGGGGAGGAGCGATTGCCGGAGCGTATATGCCAGGTGATCGGGCAGTGCAACGACGGCGGGAGAACGGCAGACGCCCGGCAAGGCCGGTCGCCCCGCCCCCGGTTGGGGGAGGGGCGGGGCGACAGGTTTTGCGGTGTGGGCGATGTGTTTACTCGAACACGATGCCCTGGGCCAGGGGCAGCTCGCCACCGTAGTTGACGGTGTTGGTGGTGCGGCGCATGTAGGCCTTCCAGGCGTCGGAGCCGGACTCGCGGCCACCGCCCGTGTCTTTCTCGC
>NZ_JAEMGS010000026.1 GCF_017309075.1 Motiliproteus sp. SC1-56
GCGCCTTCGGTCTGTGCCATCCAGAGGCCCAGCAACTCCTTCTCGCCATCCATGTTGATGCCCAGGGCCAGGTAAACCGACTTGTTCTGAACCTGGCCGGAGTCACGGCTGCGGACCACTAGGGCATCGAGATAAACAATGGGATAGACAGTATCCAGTGGTCGGCTCTGCCAAGCGGTGACTTCATCCATTACCGCGTTGGTAACCTGGGAGATAAAGGTCGGTGATACCTCGACGCCGTAGGCGTCCTGGAAATGGGCCTGAATGTCGCGGGTGGTCATACCCCGCGCGTAGAGCGAGATGATACGGTCATCAAAGCCCTGAAGCTGCTTCTCGCCTTTTCTGACGAGCCTGGGCTCGAAGGTGCCATTGCGATCACGGGGTACTTCAAGCTCAATATCGCCGTGAACCGAACGCACGGACTTGCGGCTCTTGCCGTTACGGGAGTTGCCGGAGTTTTTGCCTGACGGCTCATGCTTGGAGTAACCGAGGTGATCTTCCATCTCGGCTTCAAGGGCGCGTTCAGCGACTTTCTTGGTGAGCTGCTTGAGCAAACCGCTCTCACCGAGGATGTCTTCAGGGCTGGAGCAGCCCGCCAGCAGTTGGTCTACGAGCTTGTCTGTAATGGGCATTCTGTTGTCCTTTCAACAGGTTGGGAAGAATGCCACTTACACAGATTTTTTTACACTCTCGGAAGGGGAGCTGCATTTTCTCCGCCAGCTACGCTACGGTGTGATCGAAGATATGCTCCGGCAATTGGACGTGCCATGATTCGCCTTCGCCCAGCCCCTCCCCGCAGCTTCTCATAGAAGGTCAGGGAGGGGGAGGGCTCCTGTTTTTACTCACACTCCTCGGTCAGCGGTGAGCGTAAGGTTCAGAGGAAGGCGCGGGATCTGCGCCAAGCTCGCCGCAGTCGGAAATATACGCAATCCCGGTATTGACCGGGTACTTGGCACAGGCAATAAGATCTGCCTCGCGTTCGAACCGGTTAATTTCGTCGTGACCTACCGGACTAGGATTTTGCTGCTCGCCGAGGTAGGCAGTGGTGAACTCGTTCATCCCCATTTCGTCGTACTGCTTTACGTGATAGACCTCGTGCACCCAGAAGTAATTGTTCTCTTCTTCGGTCTCGTGCGGAGTCAGAGAATCCACAAAAATCAGGTCACCCATAACGATTGCGTGACGTTCCTTCAAGGCGACATTTGGCCACGTTAAAACCCCGATCTCGGATTGCTCGATATAGCGAGCTTTCTTCGCGTAGGCCACCAGCTCGGGAGGCATCAGCGCTACGACCCAGTCAGGAAGAGGAGAGGCCGCATTCCAGTATTGGTCGCGGGCCATGCGAATGTGTGCCTCGGCAACGATCACGACGGGGCTAAGGTGATTGAGGTCTTCATCTTCAACGGCAGCATTGGCCCCAGCCGCTACTGAAGCGCCAAATTGCTGTCCGAAGTTCGCCACAGCGTGGAAATCTTTATGAAGTTTTTTTGCGTCACTCCCCAACAACCGTTCGGTGACCTCGTCCGCAATCAAAGAGTCCGCCTGCGTAGTCACAGCTGCAACACCTTCGGCAATCTCCTCAGCCCCCGCGGTGGTCTCACGAAGGTTCTCCTTGATCGTCTGAATGTCGGGATTGAGCAAAGGTACTTCGATTGCATTGGGCGCGCTGGGCTCCGACAGCCCATGCACAACAGCAGGAACCACCACCGGCGGGACAACAGCAGGAACCACCACCGGCGGGACAACAGCAGGAACCACCACCGGCGGGACAACAGCAGGAACCACCACCGGCGGGACAACAGCAGGAACCACCACCGGCGGGACAACAGCAGGAGTGACCGGCGTCTCGTTCGGTTGCGGGATGATCTTAAAAGGATCCAGCAAGTTAAAAGCTTGTACATTTTGTGCTGGGACCTGCAGCACGACCGCTGCCACTGCGATGGAGATAAACCTGGGGCTCATGTCAGTATCCTCATGTGATTTTATTGTTGTGTCACATCAGTAGCGTTCGCTAGAGCCTTGAACGCAGACCCCCACCTAGAGCAGGCATCATGCCAAAATGCGCAAACTGTTTATGTTTCATTGACATCCCGCACTCACTGCAATCCGTTTGTGCTCGAAATTGGCGGTTGACCACCCTTATTCCTTTAAAAATGGGTGCAAATACGCCGAAATGCCGCATTCGCAAACAGTCGAATAATTTGAAGTTATACCTTGTATAAACGCGTAGGGGCACGGGGTCAGGTCTTGTCTTTTGACTGCAGACGAAAGTGCTATATGAGCTATACCGAACAGTCTGCAATGGGGCCAGAACCAGACGTCTTGCTAGACTCTATCGGTTGGCGGCTAAGTCGCAGAAGTGGCGTCTGCCGAGCAGTCCGGTATGACCGCTCCCGGAATTCTCTTTCTTACCGAGATTGGGACGTAAGGAAAGTACGTTATCGCTAGTTAACTCAATGACTCTCGTGAGCAACAAGACCAATCCCGGTAAAAATAAAATCCCGGTCGGCGACTTCTGTCATCGGCGCTCGATGCAGGTTTAATCCAAAAACTCTTGTATGAGCAAATGAAATATCGCTTTTAATCAACTCATTAAGCATCAGATACGTGCATTACCAAAAATCGATTTTGGCTGCTGAGTAGGTTTCGCGATTCCAATAATCCAATAATGGCTGGCGGCAAGCCAAAAGCCGTTTTTGCCTCTGCGATTTTTGGTAATGGGCACGTTCATTGAACGTAATGCAGGATTAGGCGCAGCGGTTTTAGCGTATCGCCGCGCAACGCCTTGAAGGCAAGCACGCACAGTCCACCCGAGGGGTGCGGCCCGCAGCTCGGCACGAGCGAGGACACGGTCGGGTTGACGGTGCCCGCTTTTTGAAATGCTCATCAACCGCGTGCAGGCAGTAAAAGCCTGCACCCCTGCCCAGCGGCGAGCGACGCTTTTGAGTTTTGACGACAACGAGAGGGTCTTGAGCCAGCGAATACCTTGCCGAATAACTTAAACGACGACCGGCCCAACTTGACAAAACGCAATTAAATGCTTATAATTCAACTAGTTATTTGAAAGCGTCCCGGCTCGCACCAGGGCGCTTTTCGCGTTTCTGGGGGGCGTGAAAATGGATGAGCGGTTGGCGAATGAATTGGTCGGGAACGGGGGCGGGTTGTTTACGCCAGGGAGTTTGGATGACTGCCCGGTCGGCTATGCCGCCCACTTGTGGCGGTTCGCCCGCGTACTGATGGTGGCCGGCGTACACGGTCGAATTACGCAGATTAGGCTGGAAAACGATGTGGCAGCGATCGACTGCGCCGGCAGTGAGGCGTTTAAGGATTTTGCTCGCTTGCTGGCTAATCGGCTGCATGGCTGCTGCGCGGTCTGCGGCAGCGATCGCGTCGGCGATCAGTGCACCACGCATCCGCGCTACCGCCTGGGCACACACGCGGAGTTCGACGCGGCGTTCAGCGGGTGTCATTCAGCATCCCTAATTGACCAGGTTTCAGCGTCTAGTTTTGACCAGGGTGGCTGACTTACAAGCCGCCCGTATCGAGGCTTCTAGCCAATTCTAAGCTGATCAACGTTCGAAGCTGAAAGTAGTCAATCCTGCACGCTGATCAACAGTGTTCAGCCCCTTGACCGTCTCCCCTGTACTTTGGAGCCAAGCTACCCGGTACTATCAAAAACCCGTACCATCAATCCAACGACTCCTCGGGTAGCAGGAATGGATACCAACACCATAAGCATCTACAACAAGGACTCTGACAAGCTCATCAAGCAGTACGAGTCCCGAACGTTTGAGCAGGTCCACGAGCATGCTCGGCCTCACCTCCCCTCCGCCCCAGGAACAGTGCTTGAGATAGGCGCTGGCTCGGGTAGGGACGCCGCCTGGTTCGCCTCTCAGGGGTACACAGTGGTGGCCGTAGAGCCTGCCTCAGATCTGCGCAGGAAGGCGCAGGACTTACACCCCTCACCCAGCATCACCTGGATCGAAGATTCATTACCCGAGCTACAACAGACTGTCGCGGCGGGACGCACCTTCGACCTGGTCTGGATCAGCGCCGTATGGATGCACCTACCGACTCCACAGCGTAAGGAATCGCTCCGTAATATTGGCCCCCTAATCAAAGTAGGAGGGCGCCTGATGATATCCCTGCGTCACGGACCACCTCCTGAGGGACGTAAAGTCTACGAAGTCAGTGCAGAAGAGTTGCTGCGGGATGGAGAAGAACTGGGCCTGTGGTCTCTATGCGTTCAGAAGGCCGAGGACACATACAGCCGTGACGATGTCTGGTGGCAGACTGTGGTACTGGAGAAGCCGAGTGTCTGACTTCTCCCCTACTGACTACTGGAAGGGAATCGTTCTCTACGGGCTCAATGCGGCGACCTATAAGATGGCTCTTGGTCGGGTGCTTCTCGACCATGCCCGGCAAGGCAGTAACACCATTGAATGGGCGCAGTTGGCTTCAGACTTCCTTGATCAATACAGGTTACGACTTGATTCCAACCCGATGCCCCAGCAAGCGAACCGGGCTAGGCGTACCGTAATGGAAAGAATCTGCGGAGACCTCGCATCGGGGCGGATTACCTATGCGGGAGCGGTCAAGAAGGTCAGTGAAGACGCCTTCAACGATGTCGTACCACGCTTCCAAACCATCGGGACTGATAAGCAGATAGCCGGCAGTCTGTTTTACGAGGCGCACTTCGGCAAACGCTTGGTATTGACCGATGAGTTGCTGACTATCAGCGACACCTCTTTCCCAGAACTTGATAGCGAACTGACTGCTCGCTGGAACCTGTTAGAAGGGGCCTTTGCCATCAGTCAGTCGCAGCAAGAGTACCAACTGGCCAATGACATCCGTGAGATCTATTTAGCAAGCGGCTATGACCGCAAACCCCTGACCCACAATATCCAGTTTTTACAGGGCTATCAGGGCAACACCTGCTTCTACTGCGGCCAGCCGATGGACGGCAAAATACATGTAGACCACCTCCTCCCCCGGCAGGTAATTAGCCATGACGAGGTGTGGAACTTGGTACTATCGCATGGTGACTGCAACCTCCAAAAGGGAGACTACCTAGTGGGCCCCCACTTTGTAGAGAAGTTGATCAAGCGAAATGAAAACATCATGGGCAGCAACCACCCATGGAAGCAGAAGATAGCTACCCAACTGGGTACAACACCAAGGCGGCGGCGATCGAAAACAGAGCGCCACTATGAGAATATGAAATCCGTTCTTGGCCGGTACTACTGGGGCGGAACAGAAGGCTACAACCCTGCCACTGACCCCTTCTATACCCGCCTGATTACGGTCCTGAATAATCGATGAAACGATTACTGCTCGCATCGGCGTTGGCTCTATCGGTATTTCCCCTCCAAGCAGCCCCACCAGAGAGCTTCTACCAAGCGAAGAAATTGGCTGCTGAGGTCTATGCCGACCAACAGAAGAGCTTTTACTGTGGCTGCGACTACCACGCTAAGGGTAAGAAACTAGTACCTGACTTGGCTTCCTGTGGCTACAAGGTCAGAAAGGAAGTGCGTCGAGCCAACCGCATCGAGTGGGAGCATGTGGTTCCGGCCTGGGCCTTTGGTCATCAACTACAGTGCTGGCAGGACGGGGGGCGCAAGAACTGCCGAAAGACCAGTGAGAAGTTTCGCCTCATGGAAGCTGACTTAATGAACCTCGTCCCCACCATTGGCGAGATCAACGGTAACAGGTCCAACTACTCCTTCGCAGAGTTGGAAGGCCCAGCCGACCAATATGGAACGTGCAATTTCAAGGTCGACTTCAAAGCCCGAAAGGCCCGGCCTACTGACGCCGTAAAAGGGGATATTGCTCGTATCTACTTCTATATGCGAGATGCATACGGACTAAGGATCAGTGACACACAAACGAAGCTCTTCGCCGCGTGGGACCGGTTAGACCCAGTGGATGAAAGAGAAGCGGAAAGAACTCGCAAGATCGCTGAAAAGATGCGGTAGCTTTAAGTAGCCGCTCCGTCGCTCTGGCCTTCTCGATTACTCAAAGTAAACGAGCGCTCTTGGACCCTCCTCTTTGGGCCAGCGGCTCTACCTATAGCGGTAATTGTATCTCATGTATCCCACGAGCATGGCCGTCAGCAGCAACAACACTCCAGACAACGTTCCGGCGATATGCTCCAGGGCGATAATGGCTAGAGAAATGGGATGGACTCCCCCTCCTACGGCATCTATGTGCCAGATTGGATGTTGACGCAACCAATCGACAAGAAGGAGCCCATCATGGAAATTATGCGTATCGGTCTCGACTTGGCAACAGCACTTTTACCCCAACCCGTCCTCTGTACGACAAGTAACTGGTTAAGTTTATTTACAAGCCCATCTATAGACTCCCACTGGCCATCATGAAATGAGGCCTGAGGACTCCCTGTCATCTTTCGTAAATGTTCTAGAGCGATATCTTTCACAAGACGTCATCCTTGATTATGCTTCTAGAAGGAGTAAAAAATTGGTTCTATTTCCCGTTGATCTTTGGTATCACCATAAAATCAACCCTTCTAGAGAGCCTCGACGAAACTCTACCTTTGATATATATCGGCTTGGAGTAAGCTAACCCATTAGCATGAAAGTTTTTTTCCAGCCAGTCACGATTGGATTTAATGACTGGATCTTCCATCAAGTAGCAATATGACAACACATTCGTCGCTCTCTCTTGGGAGAGTCGCATGTTGTTAATGAAGGCATCCTCGGATGCGGTGCCTTTATTCCAACCATGAGAAGTATGTCCCTCAACCTTCACCTCTTTGATGCCCTGCTTTAAGTTATCGCTTGCTAGAACTCGTATATAGCGGGGGCAAAATTCACTGATCACTGCTTTGAATACTTCTGGGATCTCATTACTACCCAGCTTAAATGGAGAATGAAAGCGTACAACATTGTCAGGAGTGATCTCCGCTTTCCAACGTTGAAGGTCCGGATCGAATTCTTCGTGCAAAGCATGGTTCAACTTCTCAACAAAAGTGATCGTGCTTTGCTCTAGTTTAGCAAGGAAAGCAATAGCAATGAATAAAAAGGTCATCATAAGTGCTGACATCAAGTCAGCTAGGCCTATGCTAGAAGTGCGATTCATCTCAACTTGCCATTAGCAACTCCAATGAGTGCAGTAATATTACTTTCAGCAATTTTTACCGATTTATCGATTTTATTATTCACGCTGGAGACACTACTTTCTAATGACTTCGTGATATTCAATGACTGACTGTTCATTGTTTCAATAGTGCTCTTCATCGACTTAGACTGCGCGCTAAGTTCTGAGGCATGGCTATTCAGCACATTCAGAAATTCATTAAGCTGATGACCTAAAGCTTCACTCCTTTCCTCCTCAATCGAAACAAAACTTTCCAACTTGGCTATCGAGATATCATGCTGTTGCTGCATAAGGCGGTATTGATTATCAATCATATCCTTATGCTTTTCCTGCCACTCTACCAGCTTCGTGAACGCTTGATTAAGTTCAGCAAAGTTTTCCCCTAGCTGGAGTTCGATATGCTTATTAAATTCTCCAATTACTTGCTCAAGAGAATCGACGATTTGGCTTGTTGCATTTGCACTCAGGTGGTTGAGCGCAGTTTCAATCACGTCGTTATTCTTCTTTTGCAATTTAACAAGCACTTCTAAATTACTAACTTCAGAATCAGGTTTTCTAAAAGAGAGAAATACCGAAGCGATCATTCCCGCACCCGATGTAATGAAGGCCACTTTTAACCCATCTAGAAAAGCGGGAATAGAATCCGAAACATTACTTGAATCAAAATTAAACAAGCCTATCGTTATACCAACAAAAGTTCCTAGTATGCCGACCGCAACGCACTCATTACGGTAGTTAGTATCTTTATTGGTTACACTTTTGACAAAAAGGAACGATATCAATCCAATAAAGATAACGGTAACCATGATTCCAATAGTCATATACAGTATGCCTTATTTAAAGCCATTAAAACCTCGCCAGACTTTCTAACATTTGATTCATAAACGGACCTATACTTTAAGGAGAGGTTTGATGAATCATGACTTTTCACCAATTCTAAAAATTCACCAACCTCAGAGTATATTTTATGAAAATCAACAAACAAGACTTCCTTGTACGTATTTTTTAACTTTATTTTTAATCTAAGAGCATTTAGCATCATCTCTTTTTCTGCAATAACTGCTAATAGCCTCTCCTCTATCTCAGATATATCCTTAACGTCTCTCTCCCTACCATAAACTTTCCTATTGATAATTCTTGATGCAACAAGGCCTATAATAAAGAGTACAAATCCAGCTCCAGAAAAAGCGAACAAACCGCCAAGAGCCCAGGTAAATATAGCGGCCATCCCTATGCTTGCGACCTTTTCTTCAAGCAACGTTGCTTTATCATTCTGTAGTATCGAATTTCTTACTCCCATACAGAAAGCCAGACCTGACTCAGAGAAAAAAAGTGTTTCATTTCGCTTCTTTTCAATAATTTCCAGGCACATAAGCTGGCTTATTTCCTGTATTTATTGATTATTTTCTGGGATTTTGTCAGCAATTTAGTCGGCTCATGACTTTTTATAGATTTAGCTACCTCTTGATCACTCGATAACTCACCCCTCCCTTTTTCATTTCTCATTGCCAAAGATATATGAAAAAGAGCGATCACTAGAACAAGCCATTTAGTCGTTTTGAGTAAGATGAGCACGCTGCCATCGACTACGGACTCGAAGTCTTTTATGACAAAGATGATCACTGCATACAGAGCGGCTAAGAGTAAGAGTCTTTTAATTTTCCCCTTGTTACGGTGCCATATAGCCAGTATTAGTACGGGGCTGAGTAGCCTAAACACTGTCACATCAACTCTAGTAACACAGCGATACCGCCGGCGCCGACAGCTAGTCCCTTTGCATACTCTTTTTGTTTCTCAACTTCGGCAGCTAACAACTCCTCCATCTCTTCTGGCTGGACATCGTTGATATCAACTCCGGCTTCCTTCAACTGATTTGCCAAAGATTTTTTAGAATTCTCAAGAATAAACTGCTCACATTGCGCTTTTGTATTACCTTTAAAATCTTTCAACTTCTCTAGATATGCGCTCATTGGCTCACCTTATTAAATATAACAAACAGAACAAAAGACACGCCTGCTATTAATTCCAGCAGGAATTATATTTAGAACAAAACAATCACAATGACAATTATCGGAAAAATTATAATCGCGGCTTTTTTAAGAGAACCTAATATAGAAGCTTTATTAACCTCTAATTCATCTAGGGTTTTTTCGTAACTATCAAAATCCGCATCTATTTCGTCTTCGAGTTTTGCACGACTCACTTGAGACCTGACCGCTAAGACATAGCTTGTATTCTCAAGTGCACAAATCAAATTAACAATGGAGTTAATGATTCTAAAAAAGATGTTAGTTTTGCTCTTTGAATTCATTTTCAGTCCCTGAGATACATCATTAGAAGAATATATCAACAGCCGCCTTTAGTGGCAAATGTCTCAATTAAGGTATTACCGACACTTGATGCGCTCCGTCCGGACTGGACACCTCGTTAAGCGAGTAAAATCGTTAAACGAGGTACTATATGACTACAAAGGAAACACGCCAGCTGTCATTCAGCATGCCTGATTGACCAGGTTTCAGCGTCCATTTTTGACCAGGGTGACTGGCTTACAAGCCGCCCGTATCGATGCCTCTAGCCAATTCTAGGCTGATCAACGTTCGAAGCTGAAAGTGGTCAATCCGGCACGCTGATCAACAGCCCTGGGCATCAACATGGATGGCGAGAAGGAGTTGCTGGGCCTCTGGATGGCACAGACCGAAGGCGT
>NZ_JAEMGS010000027.1 GCF_017309075.1 Motiliproteus sp. SC1-56
AGCTCCGTCTGCTTGCCGGAAAACGGGCATGCAGGCGGTGTGAAATGATCAAAAACCGGGTTATTACGCCGCAAATGCGGCTTGAGCAGCGGAGTAGCTCAGGAGATGGGACTTAATCGTAGGTTCCCTAGATCCATCCTCCCACGCGCTCCCGTAGCCGCAATTATGGTCGATGCGTGTCACAGCATTGAACCCCGGTGTCCCCCTTGCGATGCGGGTACGGCATCGATCACAGACGATGGCAACCACATGTTCCGTGGTTACTGGTTCAGTGATCCGCGACATTGACAGTTTCCGAATAACACGGTTAGGCCTTGGGGGTTAGCCATGTGAGAAAAACGTAGGTGAGCAGCGCGAATCCGACCAACACAATGTACTCCATACTCTCTCCGTAGTCATGAGCTCAGCTCATGATATGAGTATTAGCGAGGAAGCAGATTGCGTCAACCAGACGCATTGCAATTACGGTAGATGGCGTCATTTGTACGCTTTTATTTACATTATGTAAGCACGATTGACGGGGTTTTCCAGTATCGATCGGCATGAATATATGCGGGCATAGGATCATAGTCCTATGAATCAGGATCAGAGTTCATTCAAAAGCACCCAAGTTGTTAACAACTGGCAGTAGAAAAGGCTTAAAGAGCGGGGCTAATGAACACCAATCTGGTGGCGATTAACGCGAAATGTCAAAAGTAACCCGAAAAAAGCCGACTTTCTGGAAAATTTTATTCGAAATTTACGGCAAAATATTTCTGCGCCATTAAGGCGGTATACGTGTTACTTGGGCTCAACATGAGATAGGAAGAGAAGAATGGATCAGCGAAATCTTATTCAAGAGGAAAGTACCCAGCCCCATTTGGTTATCTGGATCGGATGCGGGACGCAATAGGGCTTCAGCATCAAAGCGAGCACCACATTTATCACAAACCAAGGCCACCACTCGGTGTGCAAGAGCCGCTTTCGTGACGCGAGCCATGTCGATCTCCGATTTGGTCATCTTCGTGAATCATTCATAGCTGGAGAGCATGGCACTGTCAATGCAAGGCCGGCAAGGTGTCACGATGCCGGCATTTTGTGCGCTTTTTCCGCAATGATGCAAGCACGTTTGGCGAACATTGATTATATTCCTGCTTGAGCAGTCCGGGTTTTTGCTCTATGGTTTCATCCGTATCAAGTACGGCTAGTTTGGTGAGTTGTGGTGGGCTATCAGGAGCTAGCATTTCTTGTTTTTAGCGCCTTGCTAGGCATCCTAAGGTTCGAGATAAACCTTTAACATAAAGATATTTAAAGATAATTAAGTAATGGTCAGGTCTCAATGTCGGATGTTTCGATGCAATAACTTTCTACGGAAAGGTTAATTTTAGGCTCATGTGAACTATAATTGGGGTCATATAACCCTATAATGAGATTGTGATGCTTGAAGGACTCCTTGGAAACATCAACAAAGAGCGGGTATTGGTCTATCTGGTTGCTCGAGGGGAAGGCTATCCAAGAGAAATTGCTGCCTTCTTTGACGCACCGCTAACGCCGATTCAGGCACAAGCCGAGAAGCTCGAGACCGCTGGCATCCTGTGTAGCCGGTTTGTAGGTCGCACACGGCTATTTAGCTTGAACCCACGCTGCGTCTATCTCGGCGAATTGAAGGCATTGATCGAGCGAATTCTTGAGTTCTACCCAGAAACGTTGCGAGAGGCGTTATTGGAAAATCGCCGCCGGCCACGCAAGCCGGATAAGCCGCTACAACGGCGGGAAACAGCATGAGCGAGCTCGATTATTCCACCATCAGCGCACGCGATCTCGCCGGGCTGATTGGTTCCCATCTCTCAAGCGAGGGCATCGATGTCACCCTGGTCGGCGGTACTTGCGTATCGATCTATTCTGATAACCTCTATCAGTCAGATGATCTCGACTTTGTCGATCGCTCTTACACTCCGAGCAAGCACTTAAAAGCGGCAATGGCGAAGCTCGGATTTACACCAGTCGGTCGTTACTACGAACATCCACGCTGCCCTTTCTTAGTGGAATTCCCGCCAGGCCCTCTCTCCGTAGGTGATCAGCCGATTCGTCAGTGGGTCACGCTGACCACACCGCTGGGAACGTTCTCGTTGATCACCGCTGAAGACTGCATCAAGGACCGCTTAGCGGCTTTTTTTCACTGGGGAGATCGGCAGGCTCTGCAGCAAGCGCTTTGGGTTGCAAAAGACCAACGAGGGGAGTACGACCTCGAAGCGATTAGAGCTTGGTCGGAGCATGAGGGCGAGCCTGCCAAGTTCGATGAATTTATGTCCTTGCTGGACTTGGACTAATCACCTTTCGACATGAGTGGCAGCGACGACATTCCACAGCGGGTAGCCGAGATAGAGCATGCGCTTAAACAGCTGGATCATAAGCGTCATCTGCTAGAGCAGGAAAAAGCCACTTTACTCGTCCAGCAGTCATCAACAACCAACAGCCTCATGACCACGGAGCAAAAGCTCGCTCTGTTCCAGCGTCTGTTTCATGGACGACGCGATGTGCATGCCCAGCGGTGGGAAAATAAATCAGGCAAGTCAGGCTATTCCGTTGCATGCGCCAATGAATGGCGACCGGGCATCTGTCGAAAGCCTAAGGTGAAATGTGGCGACTGCTCGCATCGCAACTACAAGCCACTCGATACAGAGGCACTGCATAATCATCTCACGGGGCGCGAAACGTTGGGGGTTTATCCCCTTCTCAATGGAGACTGTTGCTGGTTCCTGGCGGCAGATTTCGACAAGTCGGATTGGCGTGCCGCTGTTGCGGCCTACCGCGACGCCTGCGACCAAGTGGATATCGAATGCGCCGTTGAAATTTCCCGCTCCGGTAACGGTGCTCATGTGTGGATTTTCTTTGATGCCCCGGTTCCTGCAGAGGACGCGCGCGCTCTTGGCTTTGCTCTACTGGATAAAGCGATGGAGAGTTACCCGCAACTTGATTTTGCCTCCTACGACAGGCTGTTCCCCAATCAGGATACGATGCCTGCCGGAGGTTTTGGCAATCTGATTGCACTTCCGTTGCAGAAAGCTCGACGAGCAGAAGGCTGCTCCGTATTTGTTGATCATCAGTTTGTGCCTTACCCCGACCAATGGAGTTACTTGGCTCAGGTGAAGTCATTTGCTGCAATAACCTTGAATACGCAGCTTTCAAAGCTTGGCTACCAGCGCATACAGCCTCCTGATTTCAGGTTATCCGAAGAGGTGCCATGGGATGCCTTGCTACCCGTTTCTGACCGTCCAATAGCTGGTTGCCCAAAGCAGATCAACGCTGTTCTCGCCAATGCGATCTATCTATCCACTGGGCCATTACCCTCTCAGTTGCTGGCGCGTCTGAAACGGCTGGCCACCTTTGCCAATCCAGCGTTCTTCAAAACGCAGGCTCTACGCTTTTCGACACAGGGTGTGCCTCGGCATATCTGCTGCGCACACTTGGAGGACGGATATTTGTGTCTCCCCCGTGGTTGCCGTGATGAACTCGAGGTATTGCTGGGAAAGCAGAGTATTGAGGTTAACTGGACGGACGAGCGACAAGCAGGTGTAGTGCTGCCGGAGCTTGTCTTCAAGGGCGAACTGCGACCGGATCAGCAGCATGCCGTAAACACCATTCGGCAGGAGGACTTTGGAATCCTCCATGCACCGACGGCTTTCGGCAAAACAGTCACCGCCATCGGCCTGATTGTCGAACGTCAAACCAATACGCTGATTTTGGTACACAGCAAAGAGTTGGTGACACAGTGGAAAGAGCGGCTGGAAACTTTCCTAGGCGGGGCTGAGGTAGGTGTGGTCTATGGAGGTAAGCGCAAACCCACCGGGCAGATCGACGTGGCTACCTATCAGAGCCTGCTCAGCCGGGGTGATAACACCATTCAGCCTCAGGCCTTCTATTACGGACACGTGGTGATCGATGAATGCCATCACCTGTCGGCTCCTCGATACGAGCAGCTGCTATCGCAAATTCGCCCGCGGTATGTGACAGGGCTGACCGCAACCCCGGAGCGACAAGATGGCCATCAGCCGATCATTTTTATGCAAGCAGGGCCGATCAGGCACCGCGCGCGAGTAGATAGCGAGTCTGTGTTTGAACAGTACGTGTTCACCCGACAATTGGCCGGAGTGCTACCCGAGTCACTACAGCATAAGGACACCAAACCTCACGTCACAGAGCTGATGCGATGGCTGTCAGAGGATGATGAGCGAAGCCGGTTGATAATCCGAGATGTGATCCGCGCGACACAACAGAAACGTCATTGCCTGGTCCTGACGGAACGAAAAACGCACGCAGAGACCATCAAGAGCCTGCTGACGGCTGAAGGCATTACGACCGCCATGTTGATCGGTGGTCAAAAGGCGAAGGAGCGCCGGCAAGCGAAAGAGGACCTGTCTACCGCGCAGGTCATTGTTGCAACCGGGCGTTATATCGGTGAGGGCTTTGACCTTCCCCGACTCGATACATTGTTTCTGGCGCTGCCTATCTCCTGGAAAGGAACGTTGGCACAGTACGCAGGCCGTATTCACAGGACTTGTGCATCCAAGACCGAGGTTCACATCTACGATTACATCGACATGGGGCACCCAATGTTCGAGCGCATGTTTACGCGGCGTAGCCGTGGCTATCGAGCGATGGGGTATTGTATAGAGCCGGCAGAATCAACGAATTCTAGGCAGGAAACGCTTCTTTTGTAGGCCATTTACATTCCGGCAGGACCGGCGGAACAAATGATGGGGCGGTTATGATAATGCCCCGACAGGTGTGTTTAGAGCATTTCAAAGCGGTTTCGATGATATCAAAAACTTTTTTGTCATTTTAAGGTGTTTGACAAACCCTTCGAGGCTCATAGAAAAATTTTATTTATCAAAGCTTTGTGCTTTTTGAATGCCGTGTCTGTATTGAGTTTGTCAAACAAAGTAGTTGAGTAAAATCCCTACACCTAACCCGCATTTTTCATGAACCTTCGGCTGGGCGTCGGATTTTGGTGATTCGGGCTTGATGGCCCTATTTGGCGGCTTTCTGGGCCAAGATTGGCCCATTTTCAGCCCTGCAGACATAGCGCCCCCTTTC
>NZ_JAEMGS010000028.1 GCF_017309075.1 Motiliproteus sp. SC1-56
AGGGGTGAAAACTGAAACGACTGTGGTAACATTTTGCTCACGGCTGTAGCTGCGTGGAAGTAGGCTCGACACCAACAACCATAAGGCTTTCAGCCGTTTCTGTTTACCCCTTCATGAAAAATGCGGGTTAGGGGCGTCTGATCGACTGGGGGAGCAGACCGACCGTTTGGTCTGCCCTCCCGTGACCCACCAGCGCCAACGTGCTAATTAGACAGCAGCGGAAGTAGACGGCCAGCAGGCTTTATGAACCTACGGGACCACTCTCACAAACACCCTGCCCAGGCTTTGAGTCCGACGACACCTGGGAGGGAGTATCATGAGCCAGTTCGGCGGTCTTAAAGACTGCCCCTGGCGGAAGGCTTCACCCCACCCCCTGGTTTTACGGATCACCTGACCGTATTCAAACTCAGCGAACCAAGCCGCAACAAGGGTTCATTCAAGTGGCGCCTGAGCCCGGCATAATCCGACTAGTCAAGCAATCCGCTTGAGAGGAGTCACCACCGAGATGGCAACAAAACACGCTGAACCGCTTTAGCAGAATGCTGCGTGCACTCGCCAGATCCGGTATAGTCGATTTTTGTTCAGACGCCCCGTGGCGCCAAACGAAAATTATACGTGTCCGACAAAATCCAGGGGCATAAAGGGAGTTCCGAACGGGCAAATACGGCCACTGGACACTACCGCACAGCGTTTTTAACGCTTGCGCTCTGTATCGTTTAAAAGCACCAATCCCGATATTGACCAAGTACCGGAACAGCCTCAAACACGCCTAATCATGTTGGATCTTATGACCAATAGGGCCTCACCCTCTAGTAACGCGGCAGACCAACGCCAACCAGGATATTGAAGTAATAACGATGAACTCCCCGATGCTGCATAAATACGCCCCGGAGACATCCTCCCCCCTGCAAGAAAACACCATGGCGGTACCCCAGCGAGTCCTGAATTGGCTTCTGTCACTTTCTATTTTTGTACTCCCCGCCGCTGTCTTAACGCTGCAAAGGGGCGTGGGCTATGGCGCGCTACCAATGTTGATACTGAGCGCGGTATTGCTTGGCGTTTATGGCCGTTACTCCAAAGTGCGGCTGAACAAAACGGAATGGCTCTTTGTGATAGCAATGCTGGCCTATCCCCTAGCGGCAGCGCTCTCTATGCTGTTTCATGGAGAGTGGGTTTGGGCCCATTTCGACAAACCCTCCCGGTTTTTGTTGGCACTACCAGTATTTTTTGCCCTGCGGCAGTTCGGCACTTCGGAGAATTTCTGGTATTGGGGCTTGGTGGTAGGCGCTATCGGGGCCGGCATTTTCGGCTATTACCAGAAGTACGTGCAAGGGCTTACGGTGGCCTCCGGCTACACCCACAAAATCCCTTTCGGTGATATCTCGCTCATTCTGGGGGCACTGGCCACCACCTACCTGATTCCACGACATTCCCATTGTAGTAATAGGTTTCTGCAAGTCATGGTACTTGTCGCTGCTGCCTTTGGTTTACTGGGTTCAATAGCTTCGGGCACCCGGGGCGGCTGGATAGCCATTCCCTTCGTTGCTTGGCTGATACTCTCGGCGATAGTTGAGCGACGGCTGGTTCGGTGGAGCATGTTCGGAGCGTTAATCGCCGCACTGATACTGGTCTACTTCAACAATGACCTGGTTCGTTACAAGGTGGACCGAGCGGTAATCACCACCCAAGCCTATTTCGACGAGGGCAAAGTGCAGGGATCTGCAGGTACCCGGCTGGAAATGTGGCGGGGGGCTTGGCTCCAATTTCAGGAGGAACCGTGGGCCGGGGGCGGCAAGGATTCCTATGGACCAAGATTGAGCGCCTTGATAAAAGAAGGGAAAATCAACCCAGGACAGGTGTTCACCCATGCCCATAATGACTTTTTAAATGTGCTGGTAGAGTTGGGCATCTTGGGGGGGCTTGCCCTGACCCTTTTCTACAGTTTCATGCTGGCGTTTTTCACTCGGCGACGCGAACTGGACCTACGACTTGCCACGGCCGGGCTGGTACTCTGCTTCGGCTATATCGATTTTAGCCTGACCCAAGCGATGCTAGAGCACAATATCAGCACGACCTTTCTTACGTTTACCCTCGCGATCCTTGGTGGAATGCTCAGTTACCAATACCGAAACGCCAGCCTGGCAGAGGCGCCCGGCAAAAACTAACCCGGCCCGTTCGCCAAGCTCATGTCGGCATCTATCCCATACAATCTTCAGAAAAACCAATCAAAGCCGAAGCAAGTGCTCAGCCGGGGATTAGTATGCATTCTTATGCAAAAACCCCTTGAACACAGTTAGGAAAATGATTTTCAGATCAAACCAGACTGACCAGTTCTCGATGTAGTAAAGGTCAAACTCGACCCGTTTCTCCATTTTGTCCAAGGTATCGGTCTCGCCCCGCCATCCGTTGATCTGGGCCCAACCGGTGATGCCCGGCTTAACCAAATGACGCTTCATATAGCCCCCGATCAGCCCCTTATACTGCTCGTTATGTGCCACTGCATGAGGACGCGGTCCCACGATCGACATCCGCCCCTGAAGCACATTGAAGAACTGCGGTAGTTCATCCAGGGACGTGCGGCGCAAGAAGGCACCAAACGGTGTAATCCGCGCATCCCCCTTCTGGGCCTGCTTGACCTCGGTACCGTTATCCTGGGTCGTCATGGAGCGAAACTTGTAGACCTTAATCTCCTCGCCGTTGATGCCGTAACGGCGCTGCTTGAACACCGCCGGCCCCGGCGACGTCAACCTTACCGCAACTGCAATACCAACCAACAAAGGGCTGATCAAAACAAGGATGATCGCCGCCAGTACCCGGTCCTCGACGGCTTTGACCACCCGGTGGATGCCATCCATGGGCGACGCGGAAAGATCGATCACCGGCAGTCCGGCGATCTCAGTAATGGAGTGATTCAGCAGTTGGAAACCAAAGATGTCCGGCACGAAACGCAGATCCACGGGTACATCGTCGACCCGTTGAAACAACGTCCGCATCTCCTCCTCCCGTGAAAGTGGCAGGCAGATCCACACCTGATCGACCTTGTTTCGGTGGAGATACTCCGGGCAATCATCGACCCGCCCCAGCAGCGGAATATCACGGACAAAGGTGGCCAAGGAAACGTTTTCATCGTCATCAAAGAACCCGACTACATTAAGACCGGTCCAGCTCTCCATCTTCAGGGTGGTGGCGACCCGTTGCCCCAGCTCCCCCGCCCCAATGATCACCACCGAGCGGGTATTCAACCCATTCTCGCGAATAAAGGAGAGCAGCGAGCGCAGAAGGAAACGTGAGCCGATCAAACCGACCAAGCCAATTAGATACCAGGTACCAAACCAGAGACGCGAGTAATCGTGGGAGGTCTTACTGAAAACCGCCAACAGCGCCAACACCGCAAAGAGCGCCGTCCAGCCGAGAAACAGCGCCCGCACCTCCTCCAACTTGGTGGCCCCCCGCCAGGCCCGGTAGATAGAGAAGAAGGGATAAATGGAGAAAGACGCCAAGGACGCGACGATGGCCCCGATAGTGTAGATGCGGTGAAAGGTCCAAGTATCGATGGCGATGGCCATAGCTAACCAGCAGGAGAGGACCAGCACCAGCCAGTCGGTAACGCGCAGGGCCCACATCAGGGCGGGCGAGTGTTCTTTTAAGAAGCCGGAGTATTTCATAAAACGGGCGACAATCCCCTGTCATGCTAAAAAAAGGGCATTATCGCGGATCAACATGAGCGCGTATAGTGCCCGATAGCGGTAACCGTGGCGCCCTCGGGGCCAAACCGGTATCCCGCCAGGCCTGACGCCGGTTGGCGCATAACCGTCGAGACAATTTGTCAACCGTGCAGATCAGGTTGAGACGAGCAGGTTCGCCCCTCAACCGCCTTGCCGATCGAAGCTAAGCACTAAAAACATTCCGACAGAGCAAGCGCTGTTTAACCAGACGGACGCTATAACGCCTTGCGTCATATAACAACTGGCGTTATAGTCTACCGATGATTAAACAATTCCGTTGTAGCGAAACTGAGCGCATATGGACAGGCAAAGGGGCGCGAAAACTGCCCCAAACTATTCAGAGCGTTGCGCGACGCAAGCTCCGTATGCTCAACAATGCGGTTACCTTAGATGATCTACGTATTCCGCCGGCCAACCGGCTAGAAGCGCTAAAAGGTGATCGAATCGGTCCACACAGCATCCGAATTAACGGGCAATGGCGAATCTGCTTTCACTGGCGTAACGGCGACGCTTATAACGTTGAAATTGTGGATTACCACTAGGAGTGTCACATGCTACCCAATATCCATCCTGGCGAAGTGCTTCTCGAGGAGTTTTTACAGCCGCTGTCCATCAGCCAGAATGCTTTGGCTCGCGCCATCGACGTTCCGCCTCGACGCATCAACGAAATCGTGCATGGAAAACGCTCCATCACGGCTGACACCGCTGTACGTCTGTCTATCTATTTTGGGAACAGTGAGAAATTCTGGCTTGGTCTGCAAGATGACTACGATCTTGAAGAAGCCCGCCTACGGATTGATCGTAGCCGTGTACATCCCTTGCACGCAGCATAATTGAAACAAAGCGGGCTGATAAAGCAGCCAGTACTGTCATCCTCTGCTGAGCAGCAGCGCAAAGTTATTTCAAATGCCGCTGAGGGTCTTGACGACGATGTAACACACGGATGACCTCAATCATTTCTAGGGTTTCAGTGCCAGGCTCAGATTTCGCTTCTCATGTTAAACGCTGAACCTCACCGCCCAGTACTTCCCTCTCTATAGGCGACCATCGACAACATCCAGAAATGCTAAATATTTCAGATGGTTAGATCTACCGACCTGAATCAGAGACAGATTTGAGACGGAATTTTCACAACACTTTTTAAGACTCCTGCGTAACCCGCGCCTACCGCTCGGTATTCCCCGCAAACCCCAGCTTTGCTACGAGTAACTGCTGTAGCTCCCTGTTTTTCGGCATCTGGCGCTGGTTTGCAGCGCCAGATACGGTAT
>NZ_JAEMGS010000029.1 GCF_017309075.1 Motiliproteus sp. SC1-56
AGCTCCGTCTGCTTGCCGGAAAACGGGCATGCAGGCGGTGTGAAATGATCAAAAACCGGGTTATTACGCCGCAAATGCGGCTTGAGCAGCGGAGTAGCTCAGGAGATGGGACTTAATCGTAGGTTCCTTAGTGATCCTGAGCGTTTTGGAGTTGTGGAGTTCGATCAGGATGGTAAGGCGATCAGTATTGAAGAAAAACCTGCCCAACCGAAGTCCAACTACGCGGTGACGGGACTCTATTTCTACGACAACGATGTAGTTGAGATTGCCAAGGCGGTAAAACCTTCTGCGCGGGGCGAGTTGGAAATCACCGATGTAAATATGGCTTACCTTGAACGCGGTGACTTGAATGTCGAACTGCTGGGCCGGGGTTATGCCTGGCTGGATACCGGAACTCATGATTCGTTGCTGGATGCGGGCCAATTTGTAGCGACCATCGAGAACCGCCAAGGGTTAAAAGTGTCCTGTCTTGAAGCGATCGGTTACCAGAACGGTTGGTTGACGAAAGAGAAGCTGGCCGAGCAGGCCCAAGCGTTGTCCAAGACCAGTTATGGGCAATACCTTTATCGGGTGTTGGAGGGGCAGCACTGATGGAAGTAATCGCTAGCTCCATAGAAGGGTGCAAGATCATCCAACCCAAAGTGTTTGGCGATCACCGAGGTTTTTTTCTGGAAACTTTTCAAGCTGCCCGCTATGCGGAATGCGGTATCGACCTACCCTTTGTTCAGGATAACTATTCGCGCTCGAGTAAAGGCGTGCTGCGCGGCCTGCATTTCCAGATCAATAAGCCGCAGGGTAAATTGGTACGCGTTGTACGGGGTGAGGTCTTTGATGTCGCGGTCGATATTCGTTGTGATTCGCCCACTTTTGGGCGTTGGGAAGGGGTTATCCTCTCCGAAGAGAATAAAACCCAGTTTTGGGTACCACCTGGGCTGGCTCATGGTTTTGTGGTGCTGTCGGAAACAGCCGACTTCGAGTACAAGTGTACCGACTATTACGACCCAACCGATGAAGGTTGTTTGATCTGGAATGATAGTGAAATCGGCATCGAGTGGCCGGTCACGGATCCGCTCCTGTCAGATAAAGACCGGGCAGGTCAAACCCTAGCAGAGCTGTTCTCATGAAAATTGTTGTAACCGGTGCGAATGGTCAACTGGGTCGTTGTTTGCAGGATCGACTTAATCAGCGAATTGACCGTGGTAATAGGCTGGAGTATGTCGCATTAACCCGGGGGGAGTTGGATATTGCTAATGCTGGCGATGTTCGGGGGATGGTGGCTAAGTATAAGCCTGACGTTGTCATCAATGCCGCTGCTTATACTGCGGTTGACAAAGCGGAGCAGGAGTCGGATGAGGCCTACAGAATCAACGCCAACGGTCCCGCCAATCTAGCTGAAGCCTGTGCGCAGCACGATGCGCTGTTGATTCATGTATCGACGGACTATGTGTTTGATGGCATCGCTTCTGAGGCTTATAACGAAGAAACACCTACCAATCCGCTCGGTGTTTATGGTGCCAGCAAATTGGATGGCGAGCACCGAATACAGGAACTATGCCCTCGTCATGTTATCGTCCGCGCCGCATGGGTTTTTAGTGAATACGGTAACAATTTCCTTAAAACGATGTTGAGGTTGGGGGCTGCGCGTGAAAGCCTTAGCGTGGTAGCCGATCAGCACGGAACCCCGACTTATGCTGGAGACCTTGCTGATACCTTGTTAGATATTGCCAGCTCTGCGATAGCGACTAATTCGCACGGCGTTTTCCATTACTGCGGTGGTGATGCCACTACTTGGTATGGGTTTGCACAAACAATTTTTGAGCGAAGTAATGCTTTAGGTCTGCTTACGCCAGTTCCGTCAGTGGATCCGATTTCTACTGAACAGTTTCCTACGCCAGCTCAGCGTCCTGCTTATTCCGTTCTATCAGGCAGTAAGTTAAAAACAAGCTACGGTGTTGATGACGGTAACTGGGCTTTCGGCGTTGATCATGTTTTGAACCGTCTTTCTTCTAAAGGGTAGCGCTTTTTTAAAATGCTTACCCTCTTCAAACACCGTTTTCCCCGATTGTCCACTGATAACCGCAGTCTGCTGATGCATTCAGCTATGGCCTTTGGTGTGAGGATTGTCGGAGCGTTGGCTGCATTTGTGATGAGCCTTATCTCAGCGCGTGTGATGGGGGCAGAGCAGTCCGGTTATTATTTTCTAGGACTGACTATGGTCATGTTCTTAGCCGCTGTGTCTCGCGTGGGGCTGGATAATACCGTGCTGCGCTTTACCGGCGCAGCACTTCCGGACCATAACTGGGGTGATATCAGGACCGTTATTCAAAAGGCGTTGTTCTTGGCTGGATGCGTAGGGTCGATGGTTGCCCTTGGCTTGTGGGCAGCATCCGGTTGGCTCGCCTTCTCGGTATTTGATAAGCCCCAAATGGCGCGAGTATTCCAGTTAATGGCGCCAGGCATAATAGGTTTATCTCTGCTTACCTTGATCGCGATGAGCTTGCAGGGGCTTCGGCGAGTCGTTTCCTCAGTCTTCATTGTGAATATCTGCGTGAATCTATTGCTGATTTGTGCCCTGTTAGTACTTGGTATTAATAACGCAGAAGCTGCAGCGGGCGCTTATTCGGTGGCTACCTTCATGACTCTGGCGCTAGGTGGGCTTCTCTGGTGGCGGGGCGGTGGTCATTCGACAGTGAGCACTATTAGCTGGAATGAGCTTTTCAAAAGCTGTATGCCGTTATGGGTAGTTATGTTGATGGCTGAGCTGATTCAGTGGTCAGGGCAATTTATCGCTGGGGCTTGGTTGGATGCTTCATCAGTCGCATTCCTCTCGGTAGCGCAACGGACGGCGATGCTAACAAGCTTTGTTCTTATCGCTGTTAACTTGATCGTTGCCCCACGTTTTGCTGCGCTTTATAAGCAAGGTAATAAGGCAGGGGTTCAGCGATTGGCCATTAACTCCGTGCGCCTGATGGCAGTAGTGGCCTTTCCGATCATTATCGTGATGCTCGCCTTTCCGAGCTTTATCATGGGTTTATTTGGTCCTGAATTTAGGCAAGCGGGCCTCTTGCTACAGATCCTAGCACTGGGGCAGTTTGTGAACGTAGTTACTGGTTCAGTGGGGTATCTGCTGATGATGTCAGGCCATGAGAAGGATATGCGTAATGTGATGCTGCTCTGTGGTCCGCTAGCGGTTGTGCTAGCCCTAATCTTGACGCCTATGTACGGTGCTGTGGGTAGTGCGATTGCCACAGCAATTGCTTTAGCGAGCCAAAACTTGCTGGCAGTATGGATGGTCAAAAAGCGTCTTGGATTTAATACTCTGGCTGTATGGAAACGGGCCTGAAACGATGTATGTTTCGAGTTGGTGCATAAAAGGATGTGGTATTGGAGCTTAATGCGCTTTTGACAATCGCTGTCGTAGTCGTTGTTTTGATAGCGCTTGCGCTTACCTCAATCTCAGCAGACCTCATTCTGATGGCGGCAATGGCTTTTCTTATTGTTGCTGGCATTCTTACACCGATTGAAGCCCTTGTTGGCTTTGCCAACCCTGGCGTTATGACGATAGCGACGTTATTTGTTGTCGCTGCCGCTCTGAAAGAGACCGGTGCAGTGCAGTGGCTTGCTCTTCGTTTGCTGGGGTTGCCTGCCTCATTGAAGACTGCCCAGTTTAGATTGGTGTTTCCGACCTCTTTATTAAGCTCTCTGATGAACAATACCACTATCGTTGTGATGTTCATTCCTATCGTTCAGGAGTGGTCCAGACGATTGAATCTGGCTCCTTCCAAGCTGCTATTACCGCTTAGTTATGCTGCTATCCTCGGCGGCACCTGCTCATTAATCGGAACCAGCACAAATCTGGTGGTTGATGGATTGCTGCGAACGCATAGCGGTATTGAGCTGGGATTGTTTGATATTGCGTTGATCGGTTTTCCGTTGCTTTTGGTTGGAGCAGTGTATCTGTATCTTTCGGGCGACCGACTGCTGCCTGATCGCCAGAGTATGGTGGAGCAATTGGAAAAAGTCCGTGAATATACGGTTGAAGTTGAGGTCGAGGCGGGCGGCCCTCTTGTGAATAAAACCGTCCTTGCTGCGGGGTTGCGTAACTTAGGTTATGGCTACCTAGCTGAGATTGAGCGTGATGGTATGTTGCTGACGGCCGTTGAGCCGGATCGCACCCTTCGGGCCCAAGACCGATTGTTTTTTATTGGCGCACCGGAGTGTGCTAACGAACTTCGACGTGTTCGTGGGTTGAAACCCGCCAATGGCAATGTGCATAAGATAGATGTCGAAAATCATCAGCGTTGTTTGGTTGAGGTGGTGCTGGGTACAGAGTTTCCCGGGCTTGGCAAAACCATCCGTGATTCGCGCTTCCGTACTCGCTTCAATGCAGCAGTATTAAGACTCCTGCATAACTGCCCAAAATTCAGCATAATCTGAGCATTGACGACAACACGGAGGTTGATCGATGTCTTTCTTTCAGATGGGTGCCGAGGAGCGCCTGAAGGGCAATCTGTTGATGAGCT
>NZ_JAEMGS010000002.1 GCF_017309075.1 Motiliproteus sp. SC1-56
AGGGGTGAAAACTGAAACGACTGTGGTAACATTTTGCTCACGGCTGTAGCTGCGTGGAAGTAGGCTCGACACCAACAACCATAAGGCTTTCAGCCGTTTCTGTTTACCCCTTCATGAAAAATGCGGGCTAGAGAACGGCGGTTTCGTGCTGATGAAGACTCACGGCGGTTTTCGACAGGATGTTCATCAGACCTCGTTGTGAACAGTGGTGTCGAAGTGGCGCATATCAATGGCGCGGGATCTTTCCAAGCCGGTCTCGAGCGAGCGTCCTGTCGATATGCGCTCTTCGTCTAAAGCGGCGTTCAAAAATTCGATGCTGTCGCTGATGGACTTGTTAAGCAGGCCGTCGATGGTTGTCTCCAGCCACTCCCCGCTTTCAGGGTTTTTGTATCTGATTTCTTGGCCAAAGTCGTAGTGGGTGAATGCCCCGCATTTAAAGTACGACAGACTGAGAACGGTTTGGAGGGTCTGTGGCAGAAAGCCCCCGAACAAGGACAGGGCGCTAACCATGGCTCTGTTGCCATAGATTCGCCTGGCTAGCACGTAGTTCTTGAACGCGCTCTCTATCCAAGCCCACTCTATCCTGGTGTCTATTTCCGGTGCATCCAGTCCATCTGCCAGGACATTGCGGAGTTTGGCAAGGCCGCTGTTCACCATCTTGCTGAAGTTCAGTTCGGGGCTGAATTTCTTGTTCAGATAGTTATCCAGGGCCGACTCCAACTGCCGGTGTCGTAACTGCGCAACGGCCCTTCGATCGGGGTTCTGGTCGTAGTAATTTCCGGTGTGGTAGTAGATGTAGGGGTGGAAGTTGATGTCCGCATAGATATGACTGGCGACCCCTGTGGCGAAGGCGAGCAGGATGTCCTTCTGCCGGGATTTTTCGGATTTCTGAAGGATTGCCTTAACCAGGGAGTGGGTGTCCTCCTGATTGGAGCCATGCAGCTTGTCGGGAAGCGCTGATGCTTCTTTGGAGTCGCCGGTGAAGTAATAGAGCGCATCGTGAATGACCGCGCCTATCAGCAATACGTCCCGGTGTTCGTCCAGGTTGGTGATCTCGGGTGTGAGTCTGCCGCTTTTTAAAACTTGCTCAGCGGCCACCCAGTGAGTGATCTCTTTTGGCATCTCGCTGTTCCTGTCAAACTTCGTCAGTGAATATGCCGTGTAGACCGAGCGCTTCGGCGAGTCTGATCTCGCTGCGGTTGTTTACCGTCCAGGCGTAGACTTCAATTCCACCGGCCTTAAGCGTGTTGATGGTGTGTGCGCACACCGAGTCAAACCCGATGCCCGCCTGGTTCGCCTTGCAGGCATTGACAAGGTGGAGGGGGTCGATCGGGCAGCATTCAAACAGGGCCATGGTGGCCTGTGCAGGGTTCTGCCGCTTGGCCTCCAGAAGGGTCGAGTGGTGGAATGATGAAATGATGCAGCGATCTTCAATGCCATATTTTTCGATCGCATCCAGGGTGGCGCCGAGGGCGCGCTGATCGATCAGCTCAAGGTACATCCTGGTGCGTTTATCCCTGAGGTTATCGAACAGGTCATAAAGCGTCGGTACTTTTTCACCGTTGCTGAGCCGGCAGGTTTCGTCCAGCGCTTTGTAATCGTAATCTTTGACAAAGCCTTTTTGATTTGTGGTCCTGTCAAGCAGTTTGTCGTGCATCAGGACAGGCACATTGTCACGGGTGAGTTGAATGTCTGTTTCAATTGCCCAGGCATTGTTCTCCGCGCAGAATTTGATTCCGGACAGGCTGTTCTCCGGGTGAATGCTGGGGAAAAAACGATGCGCGATCCTTTTAAGCATGCTGAGTCCCCGCGATTATAATTTCCGGAGCGGCGATTAGCTCGTTTCTGCCGTTTTTGATCCAGTAATCAAACCAGGATTTGTACGTGAGGAACAACGCCTTGTTCAGCTCAGAGTTTGAATCTTTCTTGATGTAGATATAAGGCGTGGCGCCTCCAACCAAGCCTCCTCCGCTGAAGTGGGTAAAGCCAAGCAACAGATGTTCGTCATCGATCAGAAAGCCATGGATCACCGGGGGGGTGTTGTAGCTGTGCAGCTCGATGTCGATGGTCGTTTCTCCGGAGTCGATGGCTGACCTGACCGCCTCTACCGCCTTCCTGGCGGTATCACAACAAAGGTTGCTGCGCCCTTTGCAGACGCTCTCTATCAGCGGGTCACTGTAGTCGATGACAAGGCCCCGGTAGATGGTCTCCCGCTTGGTGATCTCTTCTTTGAAGGTATAGCGGAACATCGAACCGATGGTCTCCAGGTCAAGCCCGAAGTTGTCTATGCGCAGCGGTTTATGGCTCTCTTTTGACGACTCGAATATTTCAATTATTTTTGCTTTGGCAGCATCGACATTCGGCAATACGGCGTCGAACAGCAGGTTGCCGTTTTTGGTGACCTCCTGGGACTCCATGTTTTCAAGCTGCCTGGATAACGAAATTATCTTTCGCTGTTGGGTGATGAAGAAAACGGCGATTGATAGAACAACACCGGTGAGTGAAATGACGAGATCAATTCTTCCGAGATCTTCCCACATTGCTCAAACTTCCTACTTCTAGAATGGGTTTTATTTTTTAGGTTGTTTTTTGCCAACCCTTTTCTATCTGCCTATATGGGCTTCTTTTTTATGCGTGAATACGCTTGGGCAGTTTCCCGGCTACTTTAACACAGGATTTCGATTTTGTTATTCGCAGCGGATTGAGGGTAGCGTGGGGGGAGGGGCACTGAATGATTTCTGTTTTTTAAAATGTGCACCCATCATGGGATGCCGATCGTTACCGCTGCCGGAGTCGCATCGGGTGTTCACCAAGCGCCCAGGGCTTTTAGCGGTCGGACCGCGTTTGGAGGGCGCGTAGGCGGGATCGCCATCTAGATTCTTGCCCCTGGGTGGCGCCGCGCAGTGCCGGCGGCTATACCTTTGTCACCACCGGCCCTGTCACCACCGATGTTGCCACTGGCAACTGTCTGGCGCGGGGCGCGCCGCCCCTGAAAAATCACCAACTGCATGCCCCGGCTTGCTCCTCAGAGCGATACGCCCAGGAGTTAACATGCTGGTTTCCCTCTATAAAACCGAAGGCCGCCATGCGACCTGGTTGGAGCTTTTTTTCGACTTGGTTTTTGTGGCCGTTATCGGGGTGATCGCCCATGATCTCTCCCACACCCACGATGGCCACATTGGTGTTGAGCAACTGGTGCGGTTTCCGCTGGTGTTCGTTCCTGTGTGGTGGGTGTGGATGACCCATACGCTGTATGCCAACCGCTTTGATAACGACAGTCGTGAGCACCGCCTGTTCAGCCTGGCGATCATGGCCTTAATGGTGGTGCTCTCCACCTTTGCCGAAGACAGTCTGGACGCAGGTTTTACCCCCTTTGTGGTGCTCTATTGTCTGGTGCGGCTGATGCTGGCGTATCTCTACTGGACGGTCCATCGCCGCGCGGAAAATGATGACGTTTTTGCCAAGGATGTTGCGGTCGCGATTGCGGTGGGGGCGGCCGTCAGCGCGACTTCAGTGCTTTTTAGCGGCGCTGCCAAGTTCGTGGTTTTTTACGCGGGGCTGGTGATCGATGCCGGCTGGCAGATCGCTCTGCGTGATAAGCTCAATCTCAAGCCGATCGACCGGGGGCATTTCGTTGAACGCATCGGGTTGCTGGCCATTATTATCCTGGGTGAGTCGGTCATCGCGATGGTGGCCTCACTGGATCATGAGGTATGGAACCTGCTGGATATCGTCTCGGCGGTCACCGGCTTTCTGTTGATTGGTGCGATCTGGTGGATTTACTTCGATAGCTTTCCAAAGCTGGAGCGATCTACGCGGGTGACCACGGGCAACGTGCTTATCTTCACCCACCTGCTGCTGTGCATGGGGCTTTTGATTCTGGCCAATATGATCCGGCATGCCATCTTGGGAGACCTGAACAGGTCCACCTTTGGCTTGCTGGCGGTCACGGGGCTGTGCCTGTTTTACCTGGGCAAGCAAATACCTTACTGGTACGCCTTTCCACCCTGGCGGGGGGCGATCATTTCAAACACGGTGATCTGTGTGGGGATTACCGTCGCCAGCACGTTTTTGCCGAAACCGGAGTATTCGCTCGTGGGAATGATGGTTGGCATGCTGGTTTATGTGTGGCTGACGTTTAAGCGCATTCTCTCGGTCAACGTTGATGCCTACCTGGATGAGCATCACGGATAGGTTTTTCGGCGACCGTCGATGGGAGTGCAGCGTTGGCTGATAGCTTGCGCAGTCAACCGCGGCCGGGCACCGGGCGTCGGCAAGCCCACCTACCGCTGGACTGTTTGTGGGTTTCGGGCCGGGTGAAGGCCAAAAAAAAGAGCGGCCAGTGGCCGCTCTTTTGTCGTGACGTTGCCCTTGGGCTCGGTCTTGTTCCTTAGGCTTGGGCGGGGCTGGGCTTGAGGCTGCCCGCGGTCTCTTGCTCGGGGGCAGGCTGAGCCTTGCCGGTCCAGAAATCCGCGTTCTCGATGCCCAGCTTCTCCGGATCGAAGGTGAACTCGGTGACGCCGGCTTTCTGCTGCGCCTCGTAATCCTTCAGGGCCTTGAGGGCGGGCTTGGACATGAAGAAGATGATCACGATGCCGATGATGTTCAACCACGCCATCAGGCCGACACCCGCGTCGCCGAGGCCCCAGGCCAGGTCGGCGGTCTTGATGGCGCCGTAGAACGTGGCGGCCATCAGGGTGATCTTCAGGGCGACGGTCATGCCGGGAACCTCGAAAGTGCGCTTGATGTACGCCACGTTGGTCTCGGCGATGTAGTAGTAGGCCAGGATGGTGGTAAAGGAGAAGAAGAACAGCGCCAGGGCGATGAACGGCTTGCCGATTCCGGGCAGTACGCTATCCACTGCCATCTGGGTGAAGGCGGGGCTGTTGGCCGCAACATTGGCGGTCAGGTTCTGTACCAGGAAGGTCTCCTCGGGGCCGTGCACGTTATAGGCGCCGGTGATGAGGATCATCAACGCGGTGGCGGTACAGACGAAGAGGGTGTCGATGTAGACGGAGAAGGCCTGCACCAGGCCCTGCTGGGCGGGGTGCTGCACGGCGGCGGCGGCCGCTGCGTGAGGGCCGGTGCCCTGGCCGGCTTCGTTGGAGTAGACGCCGCGCTTGACGCCCCAGCCGATTGCCGCGCCCAGGCCCGCCATGGGGGTAAAGGCATCGCTGAGAATCATGGCGAAGATGCCGGGCAGTTGCTCGATATTCAGGGCCACGATGGTGCAGGCGGTGATGATGTAAGCCAGCGCCATAAAGGGAACCACGATTTCGGTAAAGCGGGCGATTCGCTTAACACCGCCGAAAATGATGAAGCCCAGTACCAGGACGATGGCGAGGCCGGAAACGATCTTGGCGGAGCTCAGCTCGCCCATGCCGGTCTGGATCATTTGGCCGGGTCCGAAGGCCATCTCCACGGCGTTGCCGATGCTGTTGGACTGAACGCCCGGCAGCAGCACGCCACAGGCGAGGATGGTCGCCAGAGCGAAGATCCAGGCGTACCACTTCTGGCCCATCGCTTTTTCGATGTAGTAGGCCGGACCGCCGCGGAACTCGCCGTCCCGCTCTTCCTTGTAGATCTGGGCCAGGGTTGATTCGGTGTAGGCGGTTGCGGCGCCCAGGAAGGCGACCACCCACATCCAGAAGACCGCGCCCGGACCGCCGAAGCCGATGGCGGCGGCGACGCCGGCGATGTTACCGGTGCCTACGCGGCCGGACAGGGAGACCGAGAGGGCCTGGAAGGAAGAGATACCGGTGTCGCCGCTTTTGCCGGAGAGGAGCAGGCGCCACATCTCGCGAAAGTGCCGTACCTGAACGAAGCGGGTAAGGATGGAATAGAAGAGGCCGGCGCCGAGGCACAGGTATACCAGTACCGGACTCCAAATGATGCCGTTGATAAAGTCAACCAACTCTTGCATGCGAAACTCCCTTTGATGATACGGGCGGGCGCGTTTGTTTTTGTGCTGCCCGCAGTGATAAAGCGCCGCATTATAGACAAAATCATAAAAAAATTGACAGAAATGCTCGAAAAAATTGACGAATTGCCTACGGGCGGCTGGAGAGCGGCGCGGGAGTCGGGCGCCAAGGGCCCGTGGTTGCGGCGGATCAGCGTTGGGCGCGGTCGTTCTGTTCTTTCAGCTCTTTCCAGCTGGTGCTGACAGGCGTGGTCAGCCATTTGATGAACAGGCGGAAGGTGGAGAGCCGCTTTTGCGGCGCTGGAGCGGCTTGGCTCTTGGCTGCTTGCGGTTTTTTAGGAGGGGCGGCGTGGGGCGGCTTTGGCGTGGCCGCTGCCTGGGCAGCAGGGGGGGGCGATTCGGGTGGAGATTGGGGGGCGGGGCCGGGCGTCGCTTCAGGCTTGGGTGTGGCAGGGATGGGCGTTTCGGCGGGCAGTTCGGAATCCACGACCACCACTTCAAACTTGCTGGGCAAATCTGCCACGGAGCCGCCGCGGGCCAGGTGCTCAAGGTTGGCCTGCATGGCTTGCTCCACCGCCACCAATTGCTGCTTCTGCTTGTCCGACAGGGCAGGGCTGCCCAGCAGGGCGCGGGTATCGTCGATAATGCTCTTGGCTTCGGCCTTGATCTGGGTGATGCAGTATTTTTCCTGCCGCCTTAGCACCTCGATGCGCTCGATCACGGTTTCCTGGGGAAACGGAAGCTTGAAAGCTTCGAGCATGACCCCGCGATTCTTAAGCAGGTAGCGCAGGGCAAGGGCGGTCTGGGTGCGTCGGTCGAAGTCGACGACCAGCTTCTTGAAACCTTCAAGGTCGAGCCCCTTGAGGGCCCCTTCCCGTAACTGGTGAAGGTCGAGCTGGGCGACTTGCGCCAGGTGTTCCACCGTTTTCTTAATGGTCGTCTCTGCCGAGGCGAGCCATTGGCGCAGCTCCTCGTCACTGAGGCGGGCGTGCTTTTCCTCAAAGGCGTGCAGGTTGCGTACGGTCTTGGAGGGGATTTCCTGGGACGGACGGGCGATCACGGAGAGGTCGCCCATCGCGGCCTGCTGGCTGTTGATGCTGGCGGCGATGGTGATGAGCTTTTCCAGGGCGGCGCGCTTGTGCGTCAGTTCGTTGAGCTGGCTGAACGCGTCGGTTTGGGTTTTCTCTGAACTCATGATCCGTTCCTGCATGCTGCACTACCGGCCGGGTCTGGGCCTGCTTTCCCCGGCAGCGACGGCTCCGGGCTAAAGCGTCGATATTACTACTGTTTGTGGGTGCTATCTAGAAACAGGTTAAGCGCATTTCCCGGCCAGCTGCGTCAAGTCAGTAACCGCGATCGAAGTCGACCTCATGCATCAGCGGCTCGCCGGCACGGTAGCGCGCCAGGTTTTCCAGGAAGATCGGGGTAATGTCCTCGGGGAAGCTGGGCGCGGCGGTGTGGGCGGTGAGGGTGACGCGCTCGGTGGTCCAGAACGGATGCTCGGGGGGGAGGGGCTCCTGGCGAAACACGTCCAGTACGGCGCCGCCCAGGTGGCCGTCGTTGAGGCTGTCGATCAGGGCGGCATCGTCAATCAGGTCGCCGCGGCCGACGTTGATTAACAGGGCGCCGGGCTTGAACTGCTCAAGTACCGATCGGTCCAGCAGGCCACGGGTGGCGGGCGTGCTGGGCAGGGAGGCGACGAAATAGTCCGCCTGGCTCACCATGTCGGCCAGTTGGTCGGGGGTGTAGTGCTCATCGACCTGCGGGAGGGGGCGTTGGGTGCGGGCGCAGCCCAGGGTGCGCATGCCGAACTGCTTGGCGGTGCCGGCCAGGTGCTGACCGATGCTGCCCAGGCCCAGCAGCCCCATGGTTTTACCGCGCAATGTCCCCGGGGCCACCGGTTGCCATCGTTGGCTGGCCTGGGCTCGACGCTGTGCGTCCAGTTTGCGTACGTGGGCCAGCAGGTGGGCGAAGACGTACTCGGACATGAGTGGGCCGAAAACACCTTTGACATTGGTCAGACGGTAGTGGCGCTCCGGCCGCTCGACCAGGGGCCTGACGCCGGCCCAGGTGGATTGAAGCCAGCGTAAACAAGGTAGATCCGGCAGGGCCTGGCTGGCGAGGTCCGGGTCGGCGAGCAGGAGAGTGAAGGTCTCGGGCCCGGCGGTGGCCTGGTCGGGATCGGTGCAGGTCGTCACCCGGAGATCCTCGGGTAGCGCGTCTGTGAGCAGCGCCTTGTAGCGGGCCGCCTGCTTGCTCAGAATAAGTAAGTGTTCAGCCATGGTTGTGGGTTGTTACAAAGAGGTTTGGAGGTGATCGAGGCGTTTTCGTCGTGCCATGCTTGGATTTTGGCTGCCGCTAGGCCACAAAAAAAGGCGCCTCGAGAGCGCCTTTTTTATCTTGCCGATCGGACTTTTTGTCCTATCGGTGCATCACGCCTTTAGATGGCAGTGATGTTCTCAGCCTGGGGGCCTTTCTGGCCTTGAGTTACGGTGAACTCAACGCGCTGACCTTCGGTCAGGGTCTTGAAGCCGGAGCCGGTGATCGCGCTGAAGTGGGCGAATACGTCGGGGCCGGACTCCTGCTCGATAAAACCAAAACCTTTAGCTTCGTTGAACCACTTAACGGTACCAGTAGTAGTAGACATATTAATATCCTGTAAAATCAGAAGTTTTTGCCATAAAAGGCGGGATTTAGCTGGAAGTCTTGCGATAACTTATGAAAAACAGGTCGAGCTACTAACTAGGGAAGGTCGAAATGGTGTACATAAATATAAGGCGTACTTTCAAGCTAAGCGCATACTATAGACGCTGTTCAGCCGGGTCAACAATTAATGCTCGATAGTGGTCAAGAAAATACAGCTTTGAGTCGGTGCAAGCCCTGAAGCACTCAGAGCTTCCCAAGGGCGGCCTGAAATTCCTCCATGCTGATTCCTGCCCGGGCCATCAGCCCCCGCATTTCCTTTAGCGAGCGTTCGCCTTTCTGTTTCAGCGTTCGCTGTTCTGCCTGCTCGCGGGCCTCTTCGATCAGCGCCTGCAGGTTGCGTTGAATACCCTCCAGCTCTTTGCGGCTGAGGTTGGTGCACAGGCTTCGCAGCGTGTCAGGATCTGTCAGGGGTAATAGGGAGTGGGACATCGTCAAATCTGAAAGTTAATGCGTGGAGAAAGAAAAGATCGATACGGCGATTGGGTTCGAGATGGTTAGCCTTGAACGGAGTGTCGGCTTGCCTGGTTACAACTTCGGCCATTATAGCTCAATAACGAGCGATACCGAACTGTCAGCCGGCAGGGTGGTGCGTTGTCCCGAAGGTCAAAAAGAAAGCACAAGGCTTCGTTGATGCGCGAAGCGGCGGGAGTGGAGAGAGCAGGGAACGCAGGTGTTTGCACCAGGGGCGGCTTCAGGCGCCCCTGGTGCAGCAGGTAGTCGGCGTTAGCCGGCCAGTGCCTCTTCGGCACGGACGTAGCTGTAGCCCAGGTCGCGTGCGACCGCCTCATAGGTGATCTGTCCCTTGTGGACGTTGAGGCCGTTGCGCAGGTGCTCGTCATCGAGCAGGGCCTGCTTGTAGCCCTTGTTGGCCAGAGCGATGGCGTAGGGCAGGGTCGCGTTGGTCAGCGCGAAGGTGGAGGTGCGGGCCACGCCGCCGGGCATGTTGGCGACACAGTAGTGGACCACGCCTTCTACCTCGTAGATCGGCTCCTGGTGGGTGGTGGGCTTGGAGGTTTCGAAACATCCGCCCTGGTCGATCGCCACGTCTACCAGAACCGCGCCGGGCTTCATCAGCTTCAGCATCTCGCGGGTCACCAGCTTGGGGGCGGCGGCGCCGGGAATCAGGACCGCACCGACTACCAGGTCGGCTTCGCGAATGCTGGTCTCGACGGTCTCGGCGTTGGAGTGAAGGGTCTTCAGTCCGGGGCCGTAAAGGTTGTCCAGCTCTTTGAGGCGGGGCAGGGAGCGGTCCAGGATGGTCACATCAGCGCCCATTCCCAGGGCCATGCGCGCAGCATGGGTGCCGACCACGCCGCCGCCGATGACCGCCACCTTGGCCGGGGCCACGCCGGGTACACCGCCCAGCAGGGTGCCGTTGCCGCCCTGGGCTTTCTCCAGGGCGTGGGCGCCGGCCTGAATGGACATGCGCCCGGCCACTTCGCTCATGGGGGCCAGCAGCGGCAGGCCGCCGCGGGCGTCGGTCACGGTTTCATAGGCGATGGCCACGGCCTTGGACTCGACCAGCAGCTCGGTCTGGGTGGGGTCGGGGGCGAGGTGCAGGTAGGTGAAGAGAATCTGGCCTTCGCGCAGCATGCGGCACTCGTTGGGCTGGGGCTCTTTGACCTTAATGATCATCTCGGCCTGGGCAAAGATCTCCTCGGCGGTGTCGACGATGCGCGCCCCGGCGGCCTCGTAGAGTTCGTTGGTCAGGCCGATGGCCTTGCCGCCGTCTCGCTGGATCAGGACCTGGTGGCCGTTGGCAATCAGTTCGCGGGCGCCGGCAGGGGTCAGGCCGATGCGATACTCGTGGTTCTTTATCTCTTTGGGTACGCCGATAAGCATTTTTATTCTCCTAACGAGTTCATTGGAATAATGTTGCTATCGTAGAGAATTAGCAGGAGAAAATGTTGGTTTAATTCGGATTTTGCTAGATTAAACGCTGGTTTTTCGGTGTTGATGCAGGTGATATTACTGGTTTGTGGTTGGGGGCTTGAGTCTGCTGCCTGCAAGCGCGGACAAGCGTTGAGTGCGTGGCTCAAGCCGCCTAGTATCACCTGCTTTAAGCATAGTCCGGTTCGTCGCGATGCTCCGTCCCCGATGCATGTGCCGAGGGCCGATGCTCTGGCGCTCACCTTGGGCTATTAATGGAGGAGACACCTAAAACCTGATGCGCCATGATCCCAGGCTTTTTGGTTCGGCATGGCATAAAGGCGAGGGCAAGCGGGTGCGAGTACGGATACGCAAAAGGAGCCTGCGATGGAAGGGATGAGGGTTGGCGGCCTGCTGGGCGCAGCGGTGATGGTCGCCTTGCTGGTCGGCTGCGACGGGCCGGCGGAAGAAGCCGGGGAAAAGCTGGATAAGACCCTAGAGGAAGCCTCCAGAGAGGTCGATAAGACCCGCAAAGAACTGAAGTCGGTGCGCGACGAGCTGAAAGAGGTCAAAAGGGAGCACGTACGGGCGCTGGAGGAGCTGGAGCAGGCTAAAGAGGCCCGGGATCAGGCGGTGGAGCTGCTTGAGCAGGTGCGTGATGGCGACGGTGCTGCGTCACCCGAATGACCTTCCCCGCGGGGCTGGCGCGGACTTGTCTCCATGACTGTAATTATATACAGTGCTCCGCGTGTGCCCCAGCCAGGCTTTAAGCGTCGGTTTTGCCCCTATGTCACCGCTGCATCTGTCTCCGTCCGCCGGTCGCCAGCGCAAAATCATTCACTGTGATTGCGACTGTTTTTATGCCGCCATCGAAATGCGTGATGACCCCGCCCTGCGGGGGATTCCCATCGCCGTGGGCGGGGCGCCGGACAAGCGCGGGGTGATCTCAACCTGCAACTACGAAGCGCGGGCGTTCGGGGTGCGATCGGCAATGGCGTCGGCCCGCGCGGTCACGATCTGCCCAGGGTTGCGCATCCTGCCGCCCCGCTTTGAGGCCTACCGCGAGGCCAGCGCTCAGATCAGCGCCATTTTCGCCGACTACACCGAATTTATTGAGCCCCTTTCCCTGGACGAAGCCTACCTGGACGTGACCGATTGCCACGCCTGCCAGGGCAGCGCGACCCTGATCGCCGAGGAGATCCGGCAACGGGTCCGGGCCCAGGTGGGCATCACCATCTCCGCTGGCGTGGCGCCGAACAAGTTTCTCGCCAAGGTGGCGAGTGACTGGAACAAGCCCGATGGGCTGTGCGTCATCACCCCCGACCAGGTCCCCGAGTTTGTCGAGCGCTTGCCGGTGAGCCGGCTGCACGGGGTGGGGCCTGCCACCGCGGCGCGCCTCAAAGCACGGGGCATTGAAACCTGCGGCGACGTCCGTCCCTACAGGGTGCTTGAACTGAGCCAGTGGTTGGGGCGGTTTGGCGAGCGTCTGTATCAGCTCTGCCGGGGCATTGACGAGCGCCCGGTGAAAACCAGCTGGCGGCGCAAGTCGGTTAGCGTGGAGAACACCTACCCCCATGACCTGCCGGACCTGGCCAGCTGCGAAGCGCGGCTGCCGGCGTTGCTGGAATCACTGGAGCGGCGCCTGGGGCGGCTGGACAGCAGTTACCGGGTGGTGGGCGCCCTGGTCAAGGTGAAATTTGACGACTTCACCCAGACTACCGTCGAGCAGCGCAGCCTGACCCCTGATGCAGCCCTCTACCGCCGGCTGCTGGGTGAGGGGGTGGCCCGGGGAGAGCGGCCGGTGCGCCTGCTGGGGGTGGGGGTGCGGCTCGAGGATCTGGCCGAGGCAGCCCCGACGGCGGGGCAGTTGCGCCAGCTCAGTCTCGACTTATGAGGCGGCGGCCGTGACCGTCCCCTTGAGTCCCAGCATTCGCTTGGCGTTTTCCAGCATGTAGAGCAGCGAGGGGACTACCAGCAGAATCAGCAGGGTCGCGAAGGCGAGGCCGAAGACGATGGAAGTGGCCATCGGAATCAAAAACTGCGCCTGCAGGGAGGTCTCGAACAGGATCGGGCTGAGGCCGGCAATGGTGGTCAGGGAGGTCAGCAGCACCGCCCGCAGGCGTTGGCAGGCCGCCTCCACGATCGCCTCCTCTACTTCCATGCCTTTTTCCCGCAGTTTGCGGTAAAAGGTGATCAGCACGATGGAGTCGTTGATCACGATCCCCGAAAGCCCGAACAGCCCGAACAGCGAGAGGATTGTCAGCGCTTTGCCCATCACCAGGTGGCCGATAATGGCGCCGGTGAGCCCCAGCGGAATGGCGGCCATGACGGTCAGCGGCCAGCTGTAGGAGGAGAACACCCAGGCCAGGATGATGTAGATCAGCGCCAGGGCGATCACCAGCCCGGTCTTCATGTCGGCCAGGGTCTCCCGCTCGTCCGCCTTTTTCCCCTCGAAGCTGGCCTGGACGCCGTAGCGCCCGGTGATCTCCTGCAGGGGGCCGGCCCGCAGTTCGTCGATAATCTGGTTGGCGTTGGCCGCCTTGTCATCGACGTCGGCGGAAACCACCAGCGCCAGCTGGCCGTCGATGCGCTTGAGGGTGTCCAGCCCCCGTTTGGCCCGGAATTCCACCACGTTGCTCAGGGGGGTGGAGTCGCCGTTGGGCAGCAGTATCGGCAGGCGATCCAGGGTTGCCAGGTGATCGCGCTCGCTATCGGGCAGGATAACCCGTACCTCCACCTCGTCGTCCTGGTCGTAGAAGATCTGCACCAGCTGGCCGTCAAAGGCCGCCCGCAGGCGCCGCCCCACGGTTTCCAGGTCAAGCCCTGCGGCCTTGCCGGTGCCGGTGAGGGCGTAGATCCACTGCTCCTTGCCGTAGGGCAGGTCGTCGTCGACGTTACTCACCCCGGTGTAGCGCTTGAGCAGCGCCTGCAGCTCCAGGGAGGCGGACTTGAGGGCGTCGGTGGTACCGCCGGCCAGCTTGATTTCGATGGGCTTGCCGGGCGGGCCGCCGCTCTGCTGGGTGATGCTGAGCCGCTCAAGACCCGCCACCTGCGGTAACTTCTCCCGCCAGCGGGCCAGCAGGGTCTCGTTGGGCAGGTTCCGTTGCTCGGCGTTGACCAGTTGCACGAACAGGGCCCCGTACTCGTCGCCATTACTCGCCGCGGCGCTGTCGCGCTCGAACAGGGAGCGGCGCTGGTGTTGTATCACCGACTCCACCAATCCGCCGCCAAGCTCCTCCTCGGCTTCGTACAGGCCGGCCTCGAGGCGATCCAGGAAGTCATCCACCCGCCGCGGTTCGGTGCCGGCGGTGAACTGCACGCTGGCGGTGAGCACATCCCCGTCCACCACCGGGAAAAAGGTAAAGGGGACGCGACCGCCCGCCACCAGCCCCACGGCCAGGATCAGGCTGGCGAGGGCGGTGCTGAACGTGACCCAGCGCAGGCGGATGGCGGCCTTGACCAGGCGTCGGAAACCGTGCTCCTTGAAGTCATTGAAGCCCTTGTCCAGCCAGGCCCGCAGGCGCCCCGGCTTGACCTTGTCGGCCCGCTTCAGGCTGTGGTGAAGGTGGCCCGGCAGGATCAGGAAACACTCCACCAGGGAGGCGATAATCACGCAGATCACCACCGTTGGAATGTCGATCAAGATGTTGCCGATGGTTCCGCCGACCAGCAGCAGGGGCAGGAAGGCGCTGATGGTGGTCAGGGAGGAGGCCATGACCGGCGCCAGCATCCGTTGGGCCCCGCCGATGGCGGCGTAGACCCCGGGCTCCCCCTGTTGCACGTGGGCGAGGGTGTCTTCGCCCACCACGATGGCATCGTCGACGATAATCCCCAGCGCCATGATCATGCCGAACAGGCTGATCAGGTTGATGCTGCCGCCGATCAGATGGAGGATCGCCAGGGTGGCGAGAAAGCTGACAGGGATGCCCATGGTCACCCAGAAGGCGACCCGCACGTTGAGGAACAGGAAGAGCATGGCGACGACCAGGATAAGCCCGCCCAGGCCGTTCTTGAGCAGCAGATTGATGCGGTCCTGCAGGTAGTTCCAGCGTTCGTTGTAAACGGTCAGCTCCACCCCCTCGGGCAGGGTGGGGCGCACTTCTTCAAGCCACTGGTGGAGCAGGTGGGCGGCTTTCAGGGTATCGTCGTTCTCGGTGCGTTGCAGGATCAGCTCCACCGCCGGGCGCTGCTGAAACTCCAGGTAGGTCTGGTTGTCCTGGGGGCGGCGTTCAATCCGCGCCACATCCCCGAGTCGCACCAGCCGGCCGTCGGCCTGGGTGACCAGCGGCAGTTCGGCGAAGGCCTCGGTTTCCCGGGCCTGGCTGAGGCTGCGGATCTGGCGGGCGCCGTCGCTGCGTCCGGCGGTGCCGGCGGGCAGGTCCTGGCTGCGCCGGTCCACCACCGCGGCGATTTCGTTCAGGGTCATGCCCAGCTCGTGCAGGCGGTCGGTGGGGACCTGGATGGCGATCTCCTGTTCCGGCAGCCCGGCGATATCCACCTTGCGCACCCCCCGGGCGAGCAGGTCCCGTTCCAGCCGGCGGGCCAGCGGGCGCAGCTCCTCCAGGGAGTCGTTGCTGCTGATCACCACGCTGGCGATGGTCTCGTAGCGGGTGATCTGCTGCACCACCGGTTCCTCGGCATCCTGGGGCAGGTTGCGGATGCCGTCGATCTTCTGCTTGACCTGGTCCAGCACCTCACCGGTATCGGCCCCTTCGTCCAGCTCCAGGCGCAGGGAGGCGACGCCCTGGTTGGAGGTGGAGAGGATCCGGTCGACGTGGTTGACGCTCTTGAGCTCCTGCTCGATGGGGATGGTGATATTGCGCTGGACGTCCTCGGCGGCGGCGCCGCTCCAGATCACCTGTATGGTGATGATGTCGAGCTCAAAGGTGGGGAAGAACTGGGTGTTGAGCTTTTTGATGCCGTAGCTTCCCGCCAGGATCATCAGGAACATCAACAGGTTGGCGGCCACCCGGTGGGTGGCAAAGAGACGGATGAAGCCGTGGAGCATGCCGCTGGGACGGGTCATGTCAGGCCTCCGCCCGGCGTACTTTCAGGCCACTGATGGCGTTGGGCAGCTGGGTGGTGACGATGGCGTCGCCGGACCGAATCTGCTCGCCGCGCACCAGGATGCGGGGGTTGCCGTCGCGCCGGGTTTCCCCGACCCGCTCGACGCTAACCGGCTCCAGCCGCCCCTCGCGAATGCGGTAGACCCGGTCGGTACCGTAGAGCGCCTGCGCGGGAATGGCGAGTACGTTCTCAAGCGGCGGCAGGGTCAGCTCCAGCTCCAGGGGGCGTCCGAGTTCCAGCGAACCCGGGGCCGAGTCGACCCGGAACAGGGCATCCACCCCCGCCTTGCCGCCGCCCACCTGGCCGGAGAGACGTTGCAGACTCATGGTCAGCGGCTGGCCATCGAGGGTGGCGACGGCCTGCAGGGTATCGCCGCGCTCCAGGGCGGCGCGGATGGTGCCGAGGCGTCGCGAGGGAATCTGGGCCCGCACTTCCAGCGCACCGGTGTCATACAGGCGCACCAGGGGGTCGCCGCTGCGCACCCGGTCTCCGGGGGCCACGTTGACCTGTGCGACCCGACCCTGGAAAGGGGCGCGAACCTCGGTCCGTTCCAGGTCGAGCCGGGCCGCTTCCAGCTGGCTGCGGGCCTGCACCTGCAGCGCCTGGAGCTGCTTGAGACGGCTCGGGTGTTCGTCGATCTCTCGTTGGCGGTTGCTCAGGGCCAGCGCCTGCTGCTGGTAGTTGCGCTCGGCCTCGTCCAGCTGGGTCTGGGAGCTCACCTGGCGTCCCTGCAGCTCCTTGAAGCGGGCCACGGCGCGGCGGCTCAGGGCCAGCAACTCTTCTTCGATGGCCAGGGCGCGCCGGTCGGCGCGGTGGCGGTTATTCTCGCTGTCGATGCGGGCCTGAATATCCGCCAGTTCGGCCTCGCGCCGGGCTACCACCAGTTTGGCGTCGCGGGGATCGAGCTGCAGCAGCCGCTCGCCCTCCTGCACCGGGTTGCCCTCGCGCACAGAGAGGCTTTCGACAAAGGCGGTGACCGCGGCCGAGAGCTCGGCGGTGCGGGGTGATTCGATGCTGCCATAGAGGGTGATCTGGGGAGCGACAGTCTCCAGTTTGGCCTCGAGGGTGTTGACCGCCCATTCGCGCTCCTCCGCAGGCCGGGCCGGCGGGGTGGGTTTGCTCTTGACCATGGCGGCGAACGCCAGCACGGCCAGCAGCAGGATCAGGAGCGCAGCGAGGTAGGGCAGGGCGCGACGATAGGTCAGGCGGCTTGGCATGGGGTGTTTCGATATCCGGCTGTAGGTGTAAGGGCTATCTGTTTGAATAAAAACCAAAGAGTCGCCTTGGCGACACCTTTGAAAGGACTTCAGAATAACGCAATAATTCCCCCGTGTCCGGACAGGGACCTAAGCTTTACCGAACTTTAGGTTAACAGGCGGTAAAACGTCCGCGCCCCCGGGCAGGCCGGGATTGCGCGGGAACTGACAGGTGAGGAGAGCTATGCGAACCGAAAGCTTTTTGGCGCTCAACCCCCAGGGGTTTCACCGGGTGGTATACCGGGAGTGGGGTGCACGGGAGAACGAGCGGGTATTGGTCTGTGTTCATGGCCTGGTGCGCAACAGTCGCGACTTCGACGAGGTGGCCCGGGCGTTGAGCCGGGATTATCGCGTGGTCTGTCCGGACGTGGTCGGTCGCGGTGACAGCGACTGGCTGCCGCCGGGAGCGACCTACCAGGTTCAGCAGTACGTCAGCGACATGACGGCGCTGTTGGCGCGGCTTAACGTGGAAAAGGTCGACTGGCTCGGCACCTCCATGGGCGGCATGATCGGCATGGCGATGGCCGCGCTACCGGGATCCCCCATTGAGCACCTGGTGCTCAACGATGTTGGTCCCAGCATCAGCCGCGCGGCGCTGAAGCGAATCGGCGAATACGTGGGGCGGGCGCCCCTGTTTCAAGACCACGCCGAGGTGGAAGCCTACCTTCGATCGGTTTATCCGGCCTTTGACGGGATTGAGCCGCGCCTTTGGCAGCAGCTGGCCCGGCACGCCAGCCGCGAGACCGAAGACGGTAAACTGGCGTTGGCGTATGATCCGGCCATTGGTGAACACCTGCGCCAGGCCGCCGACGAGGCGGTGGAGCTCTGGGACCTGTGGGAGCAGGTGTCCTGCCCCCAGCTGCTGTTCTGGGGCGAGGAGTCAGATGTGTTGAGCGCCGAAACCGTCGCCCGCATGCAGGCGACCCGGCCCGATTCCCTGACCCTGAGCGCCTGGCCCGGAATCGGCCACCCGCCTTCCCTGATGGAGCCTGCGCAGATCAAGGTGCTGGTGGAGTGGCTACGAACCCAGCGGGCCGCCTGAGCGTTGCCGCAGGCGGCTTCAAGACGGAGTAACGGAATGAGTATATTGACCAGCTGGCCCCGGGATCAGCTTTGCCTGAGCGATGAACGGCGCCAACAGGCGGTGGATGCCGTTGAAGCGGCGTTTTCCTCCACCCTGAAGTCACTGAAAGTGGATATCGGCTTGGTGGAGATGCTTGATGCCATCTACGTGCCCCTGGGCGCTTGGTTGATGGAGCGGAAAAGCGCCCAGCAAGGTCCCCTGATCATCGGCATCAACGGCGCCCAGGGTGCCGGGAAATCGACCCTGTTTACCCTGCTCGAGGTTACCCTGAGCCAGGGCTTTGGGCAGCGGGTGGTGGGGTTCTCCCTTGACGATCTCTACAAGACCCGCGCCGACCGGCAGGCGCTGGCCGAGCGCGTGCACCCGCTGTTTGCCACCCGTGGTGTGCCCGGCACCCACGACGTGGACCTGGGGGTTGGCCTGTTGCAGGCGCTGAAGGAGGCCGGACCCGGACAGATCACCAAGATTCCGGTGTTTGACAAGTCGATTGACGAGCGCTGTCCCGAGGCGGTCTGGCAGGAGTGGCTGGGGCCGGCGGACGTGGTGGTGCTGGATGGCTGGTGCCTGGGGGCCTTGCCCGAGGACGACGAGGCGCTGGCAAACCCGATCAACGCCCTGGAGGCCGAAGAGGACCCCGACGGTACCTGGCGTCGCTATGTCAACGAGCAGCTGAAAGGTCCCTACAGCGAGCTGTTTGAAATGCTCGACGTGCTGCTGATGCTGAAAGTGCCGAGCATGGAGGCGGTTTACGAGTGGCGCACGCTGCAGGAGAAAAAGCTGGCCGAGCGGGTTCAATACCTGGATCGCACCCAGCAGCCCAGCGAGCCCCTGCGGATCATGGACGAGGCGCAGATCCGGCGCTTTATCATGCACTACGAGCGGCTGACCCGGCTGATGCTGGCGCAGATGCCGGGGCGTGCCGACGTGACCCTGCACCTCAACAACAACCACAAGATCCACCAGATTCAGATCAACAGTCCGCTGGTTTGTAACCAGCGCACATTCTAGGTTCAGACTAGGTTCAGATCCCCACGGGAAGCAGCGTCGAGGAGGCGATGCTGTGGACTACGCTGTTGATGGCGCGGTTGTTCCGGTCGGCAACGATCTTCGCCATCATGTCCTGGAGCACGATCATCTTGCCGAATATCCGCTCAAAGCTGAGGTTGGGCACGCGGCCGGTGTAACCGTTACTGAGCAGGAAGGGCTCACCCGCCGAATTATGGCGGTTGTTGAGGCGCCAGGTGATGATCTCCAGATTGCGGGCGCTGTCGTAGAGTTTCTGCTGGTCCAGGTCGTCCAGCAGGAACAGCTCGGTCTTGCCGTCGTAGGCGGCGTTGAGCATGCTGTTGATCCCGACCATCAGCGCAAACACCCGGTCCCCCTTGAAGTCCTCGTCAAACGCCAGGCGCACCGCGTCGTTGCCCCGGCGGTTACCCAGTTCGATAAAACGGTAGTTGTTGGGCTGGCTGAAAAGCTGGTTGATGCGGCGGGTGACCGAACGTCCTTTGCCCCGCGACAACTGTACAGGATTGCGCTTGTAGAGCTTGACCAGCAGCTCGTGGCTGAGATTGCGAAGCTCGCGAATATGGGCGTCGGCGACCATGTCGACGTCGCTCTTGGCCAGGTTCTTGACGTTGAAGGCACGCCCCGAGCAGCCCGCGAGCATGCCGACCAGGGCGATCAGCAGCAGGCTCTTGACGAAAAACCGGTGGCGGAGAGCAGCACGCATGAAGGCATTTTAGAGGCCCGGGGGAGAACAGGAAAGCGTTGTCGTGCTGCGCGTAGGGATTTTTTTTTGCGCTTTTGTTGCGGCGCACAACAAAGCGGACTACTTTTACCCTGTACGTTGTGCTTCATCCTCCTAGTGGCCCAGTGCCCTGTGACCTTGCCCCCTGTCCCCCAGGGGGCTTTTTTTGTGTTCAGGCGTCCATGCCCGCGCGTTTTCGGCCCCAGGTTGTCGGCGCGTGGCGTTGCGCAGCGCAAAACGGTTGGCAGGGGGAGCGAACGGCCAAAAAACTGACCCCAAAAAAAACGGCGTCCAAAAAAAGCCCCGCGTTCACGGGGCCAAGAGTAGGAAGGAGAAGAAAAGACCGATGTTATCGGTGTCTCCAATAGACGCAGGCGTTTTCAGAAAGTTCCCGCCCGATTGCGCTGCTTAGTCTGCTTGTTGCAGGCAGCGGGCAAACTCGCCGGCAAGTTGCTCAAGAAACGCCGTGTAGCTGTCGGCATCGGTGGCCAGCGGATCGAGGCTGCCGCGTTTCACCGGCAGCCCTTCGGCCACCCGCTCCACCAGATCGCTGCGGAACTGGGGCTCGCTGAAGATGCACCTTGCCTGGGAGGTTTCCAGCTGCCGGCGGATATGCTGCAGCTGGCGGGCACCGGGCGGGCGTTGCGGCGATAGGGTAAAGGCCCCCAGGTGGTTGAGCCCGTAATGGCGCTCGAAGTGACCGTAGGCGTCGTGGAACACGAAGTAGCCGGCCTTGAGCGGCGCCAGGCGCTGCGCTAACGCTCGGTCCAGGGTTTTCACCCGGTCGACGAACGCCCCCAGGTTCGCTTCGTAGCGGGGCCGGTTGGACGGATCCAGCTCGACCAGCGCCTCGCTCAGGCGTGTGGCAATCGCGATGCCCTGCACGGGGTCGAGCCAGATGTGGGGGTCGCCGGCCGCGTGGTCGTGGCCATGATCGTGGTCATGCCCTCGGCCATGTTCTTGCTTGGTTGTCTGCAGCAACTGGACCACCCGGGTTTGCGGCAGTTGCTGAACCGGCTTGTGCAGAAAGGGCGCCATGGCTGGCCCGATCCACAACAGCAGGTCGGCTTCGTTCAGCTGTTTAAGGTCTGAGGGCCGCAGCTGGTAGTCGTGGGGAGACGTGCCGGCGGCGAGCAGTTGCCGGGGCTGGGTAACGCCGGCGGTGACCGCCTCGGCAATCAGCTGCAGCGGCTTGATGGTGGTGACGACCTGGGGCGCGCTCTGGGCGGAGAGAGAATGCAGTGACAACAACGACAGCAGCGCAACGCTTAGGGCTCGAAGCATGGGGGATTCCTCGGGAAAACGGGGCAGGCAACGGTAATGTTATAGAGTAACCTTTGCAAGGGCGAACCATGGCTTTCTGCGGGCAGGGGCAGTCGCTATAATGCGCCCTCACATTCAGACAGCACGATTGGGATTACGATGACTGTTCGCACGCGTATCGCGCCTTCCCCCACCGGTGACCCCCACGTCGGCACCGCCTACATTGCCCTGTTCAACCTCGCGTTTGCCCGCCAGCACGGCGGCCAGTTCATCCTTCGCATCGAGGATACGGACCGGGCGCGCAGCACCCCAGAGTCGGAGCAGATGATCCTGGATTCGCTGCGCTGGCTGGGGCTGGAGTGGGACGAAGGCCCTGACGTGGGCGGCGAGCACGGTCCCTACCGCCAGAGCGAGCGCGGCGATATCTACGCCGAACACGCCCAGCGGCTGATCGACGACGGCCACGCCTTTCACTGCTTCTGCAGCAGCGAGCGCCTGGATGAGTTGCGCAAGGAGCAGATGGCCAACAAGCAGACCCCCGGTTACGACGGTCATTGCCTGCACCTGCCCAAGGCCGAGGTGGAAGGCCGCCTGGCCGCCGGCGAGGAGCACGTGGTGCGTATGAAAATACCCACCGAGGGCACCTGTCGCGTCGAAGACATGCTGCGCGACCCCATCGAGATCGACTGGTCGCAGGTGGATATGCAGGTGCTGGTCAAGGGCGACGGCATGCCCACCTACCACCTGGCCAACGTGGTGGACGATCACCTGATGGGCATCACCCACGTGATTCGCGGGGAAGAGTGGATCAACTCGGCGCCCAAGCACCTGCTGCTCTACAAGTACTTCGGCTGGGAGGCACCCACCCTCTGCCACATGCCGCTGCTGCGCAACCCCGACAAGAGCAAGCTGAGCAAACGCAAGAACCCCACCAGCATCATCTACTACCAGCGCATGGGCTACATGGCCGAGGCCCTGCTCAACTACCTGGGGCGGATGGGCTGGTCCATGCCCGACGAACGGGAGAAGTTCTCCCGCGAGGAGATGTTCGCCAATTTCGACATTCAGCGGGTCTCCCTGGGCGGGCCGATCTTCGACCAGGAAAAGCTCAGCTGGCTCAACGGCCTCTGGATTCGCGAGGAACTCAGCCCCGAGGCCTTCGCCGACCGGGTCAAGGAGTGGGCGCTGAACCGCGATTACCTGATGCCCATCGTGCCCCTGATCCAGCCGCGGGTGGAGACCTTCTCCGACGTGATGCCCCTGGCCGGCTTCTTCCTCTCCGGCATGCCCCAGATCGACGAGGCGGCCTTTGAGCACAAGAGCCTGGAGCGCGACGACGTGCGCCGCATTCTGCAGTACGCCCTGTGGCAGCTGGAGGCGACCCGCCACTGGGACAAGGAGCATATCTTCCCGGGGCTCAGCGGGCTCTCCAAGGCGATGGACTTCAAGATCCGCGACTTCCTGTTTCCGCTCTTTATCGCCATCGCCGGCACCAGTTCCACCGTCTCGGTGATCGAGTCCATGGCGATCCTGGGACCGGACCTGAGCCGCGCCCGCGTTCGCCACGCCCTCAACCTGTTGGGCGGCCCTTCCAAGAAGGAGGCCAAGCGCTGGGAGAAGGAGTTCCGCGGCCTGCAGGCGGCGCTGGAAGGCTAATCCGCACCTGATCGGAGCTTAAGCTTCGAGTTAAAAAGCCACGCGGTTTCCGCGTGGCTTTTTTTATGGTGATTCGCAAGGTGGCGCCACGGCAGCAATCGGTTAAATCCACAGTGCATTGCCGGCGTTGGGTCGTGCTCTTTAAAGCTCATCATCGGCATTGCTCGAAGCATTGTTCCGCCCCGGCCGGGCGGGCCAAGGGAATGTTTCGCCATTCCCTTGGCAATCGTTTCTTTGCCTCGCGGCAAAGAAATGAAGGCGCCCGGGTGGGCGCAACCGGAACCATCAAAACACACCGCTAATGCGCTTAAAACGCCTTAACAAAAGATCTTACCCGAGAGGTAAAAGTGCCGGCTTTACTCTGGAAACGCTCCGAGGTGGGGCTCCTGCAAGTGATCCCCGTACTTCAGTGCCCGATGCTATCCAGCGGACTCACCGTACCGGCGAAGTGCTGCCCCAGCACATGGGTATAGATCTGGGTGGTCGCCACGTCACTGTGGCCGAGCAACTCCTGGACAGTCCGGATATCCCGCCCGGATTCCAGCAGGTGGGTGGCGAACGAATGCCGGAAGGTGTGGCAGCTGACCCGCTTGGTCAGCACACCGGCGCGTTTGACTGCCTGCTTTAATGCCTTGCGAGGGGCCGAGTCGTGAAGGTGGTAGCGGCAAAGCGCCCCGGTATTCGGGTGCTCGCGCAGGCCGGAGGCCGGGAAGAGGAACATCCAGGCCGGCTGACGGAACGCGTTCGGGTATTTTCGCCCCAGTGCGTCGGGCAGCGCGGGCCCCAGCCCCCGGCTGTTATCCTGCCGCTGAACGTCCAGCGCCGCCTCGATGGTATGCCGCAAACTGTCATGGAGGCTTCGGCTCAGCAGGGTGGTGCGGTCCTTGCCGCCTTTGCCGTTCCTGACCGTCAGGGCGCCGTGATCGAAATCCACGTCCTGCACCCGTAGGCGCAGGCACTCGGTAATTCGCAATCCACTGCCGTAGAGCCGCGAAAAAATCAGCCGGTAGGGCGCCTTCATTTCTCTCAGCAGCTTGCCGATTTCGGCGCGGGTCAGTACCACCGGCAGGCGCCGGTGCTGCTTGGCGTGCTGAAAATCCAGCTTGCCGAGCGGAGCAGACAAAACCTGGTGGTAGAGGAAGGCCAGCGCGTTCAGCGCCGTCTTCTGGGTATTGACCGCCACCTGTCGTTCGTTGGCCAACCAGGACAGAAACCGGGTGACCTCGTTTGCTCCCATGGTGGCGGGGTGTTGCTGGTGATGAAAATTGATATAGCGCCTGATCCAGACCAGGTAGCTTTTCTCCGTCCTCAGGCTGTAGCCGCGCAGCCGGATAGCGCGGCGAACCTCTTCCAGCAAGGCGCTCTTGGTCATGGTTTGGGCCCTTTGGAGATCGTGTCATTATATGTATGTATATACAGTATGTTGAGAGGTTTCCAGTGAACTGGCTCGAATTGTCTGTAAGGCAGGCTCGTTTTACAGTGGAAACGAAAACGATAATCCAGCATTATCAGTGTATTAGAGCTGATTGGCGCCGAGATAACGCGCCAAGACCCCGGGACAAACGAGCCGGCTCGTTTTTGCCGGGAAGGAATGACGGACGTTTTACTAAATGTCTTTAGGTTCAGTTGGTTAAGTTGGATCTATTCATCTTGTGAATACGACAAAACGAGCCGGCTCAGTATTAAGCTGTTGCAGATGACGTCTATCGCTTTATAAACAAAGAGATAGGTTGCTTAAGAGTTGGTCTGATATATAAGAGGACTTGGCGTTAACTGAAAACTTTTTACCACCAGTGTGATTCAGAAAATGTCCAATATCTGGATGTTTTCATTCATGCTACCGTGTCCGCAAACGACGCGTTTGAACGGGTTCAACCGACGGCGTCATCGGTCACGGTTAAGGAATACAGCCTGATATGGGCTTTATTTTTTGTTGAAGTCCGCGATGGCTAGGGAGACTGTGTGAACCGTCGAGTCCGTGACACCAAATCTGACTACTTTCCTTTGCTGGCCGTTATGGCATGGTCGGCGCACAACAACAAATCGATACACGAGATCCCAATTGCAGAAAACGCAAGTGGGACTCGTGATCTATGTCGTTAGGGGGCTTCAATGACCAACGCACCAAAAATAGCCCTTGGGGTATTTGCAGCACTTGGAATTCTGGTAACTCTGAAATTAGTCACCGGTACAGTAAGCGTCTCTGGTGCAAATATCTGCAATGGTACTCTCCAAAATGTGTACCCATCTCCAGACAGAGTTCGCAGCCTAACTGTCGAACACCTCAACTGTTCAAATACTGGTTCAAAATCAACTGTATTGCTTGGGCACCGTGATACACCAGATGAGTTTGCGGTACTTTTAAGCTGGGAGGCAAAGACCTACCAAAGCGAAGGTTTGGTATTCTTTCCCCCACCAATCGCTGTGGAGTGGTACAGCAACAATGAAGTCCACATCATGGCACCGGAAGAGAGCCTTCAATTCAAAAAAAATGAATCACGTGAAGGGGTTGAAGTTCAGTACTATAGCCTCAGCCCCCTAACAAGGCACTCAACTTTAAGCCCAACTGCGTTGGGCTCGGAACTCCGCCACTACGCGGCTCCGTCCCGTTAGTGCGGCGTTATGTTTCAAGGCAAGTAATGGAGTAAGCCATCGAAATGGAATTCTTAGTTCCTGACCATCTTGAAACTGAAAGACTGATCCTCCGGCAGTTTCGGGATGAGGATTGGAAAGACCTTCACCACTACTACTCCTCCGCTGAAGCCACGAAATTCACAGTGGGTCGCGAGTTCACCGAAGGCGAAACGTGGCGAACCATGTGTGGCATGGTCGGCCATTGGCAAGTCCGTGGCTACGGTCCTTACGCCTTAGAAGAAAAATCCAGTGGTAGGGTATTGGGAACGGCTGGTTTCTGGTATCCGAACGACTGGCCAAGCCCTGAAATAAAATGGGCGCTGGCTCCTGAGCATTGGGGCAAAGGTTACGCCAGTGAGGCTGCACGAGCTGTGCAAAATGCTGGGCTTAGTCACTTGCCGGACATTTCTCTCATCAGCTTCATCAACGCTGAGAATACGGCGTCTATACGGCTAGCGCACGCGATTGGAGCAAAGTTCGAAAAAGAGGTTCTGTTCCGTGGTGCAAACTGGCATATATACAGACATCCACGTGAAACATAACAAACAGGTCAAGTTCGCCCTGCGGGCGGGACGCTTCGCAGCGCTGCTGCTACGCGCCCCTTACCTGGGGCGTTAAATAGCAACGGAGAGTTCGTCATGGGACGACGTTATAGGAGAAGGAGTGCAGCCAGCTCAATCGTATTCGATACGGGCTATATCGGCTCAAGGCTGCCTTGGTGGGGCGCTCTTATTTTCGGCTTGGCGGCATTCATTCTTTTCTATTTCATGGCCCCAGCATGGCTTGAGTCCAAGCTTGCAGCACAAGAATCTAGCAGATTTTATCCAATGCTTGAGGCCACGTTCGGTCGGCGTATCCATTGGTTTGAGTGGGTCGGTATCGCATGCGGTTTGGTGGGTTTGTTTTTTGGTGTTCGCAATTATCTATGGTCGAGCCAAGCAGGCTACAAAGAGCGTGGTATCGTTGCGTTACTATCCAAAATATTCGGTAGGGACTTGAGTTAGTTGCAATTTAACAAGTCAATCAACGATCGCCCTTCGGGCTCGGACCTCCAAAACGCTGCGCGTTTTTCCGGCCCGTTATTGAGGCGTTAATCGAAAAATGAATAAAGATGCTTTTTTAAAGGAAGTCACCAGAAGACTCGAGCAGGTTTTCGGCTCCGCCCGGGATGGTTACAAGGTGCCTCCGGTTCAGAGGCACCGACTGGAGGGCTTTATGCAGGCCGGTGTGTTCCTCGGGTTGGCGTCCAATGAGGAGCTCCAGCAGTTGATGGAAACGACTCACGTCTCAATATTCGGCAAAACCATCAAGGAGCGTGAAGCGCAGCGGCCGGTCGCGTGGCAGGAAAGCGCCCTGGACTACCGGGAGTACGAACAGCCGACCTTTACCCGAAGGCCTTAACCCTCGGCTGGGATGGGCGGGAATCGGCTGGCGGCCGCAGCGGGTCGTCTGAGGCAGACCCCGCGGCGCGTCCGTCTATCATATCGATTCTTCCTGGATGAAACCGGGGCCCCGAGTGCTGGCAACCCCGGCGGGCGGCATCAGCTGGTCCCCGCCAGCACGTAGGCGGCCATCATCACCCCGTAAAGGGCAGCGAAAATCCGGGGGATCAGGGCCTCGAGCCCCGCGATCGACCGGTAAGCGCGGTAATTCCGGTCACCTTTGATCCGCGCCCATTCCCGCGTGTAGGGCGCATACGGCAGTCGTTGCTCCATCTCGTGGATCACTTCGTAGCGAGCCTTGGTCAGCGTCTGGTAGGAGCGTGTCATGCGGGCCCAGACCAGGCAGGCGAGGATTCCGGCAACCGGCAGGCCGGCCAGCCAGACGCCGCTGCCCGTCGGCGCGTGCTCGATCCCCAGCCCAAGCAGGGCAACAAAGGCCGTGTTGACGGTGAGAAAATAGCGATTATTGGCGGTGCGGCGCTCGATCAGTAACTCGGTGTGCTCAGCGTAGAAGCAGTACAGTTCCTGGATGTTTTTCGCGTCCATTCCCGACCCGTTGTTGTCCGCCATTCCGGTCGCCTCCCGAATCGGTAACTGGCCGCTTGCGGCGTAGGGTTCTCTCATACCCGCGCGCAGCGGTAATCTTTTTTAGTTGTCAGTATTTTTGGAGTTGGCAATCATTTCCCAGAAGCGCTCCACCACCAGGCCGAGAAACTCCTGGTTCATGGGGGCGAACCGCTGCAGTATCTCCGAGCACGCCCTGGCATCGCGCCTGTCCATGGCGCGGTTGAGCTCACCGGTGCCTTCCGGGTTCTTCGCGTTATTCCAGGCAATGAACATCTCGAACACGCTGTCCCGGTGTGCTTTATCGAACAGGTTGATGATGTCCGCCCGGTCACCGATATCCCTGGACTCCCAGTCCTTGTTGAGCCGGCGCAGGGAGACATCAAGGCGGTCGACGTCCTCTTCGGACGCCATCTTGCCGGCAAATCCCTCCAGTACCTCCCAGCGGAATCGGTAGGCGAAGCGCAAGACGGCGGCGAGCTTGGCCAGCTCCCTGGGGATGGAGGAGTTATCGATCGCCACCACATCTTCTGAAAAGGTGAGGTGAAAATTCAGGATCGCGCCCTGGGAGTTGTTGGCCCTGTCCACGGCGTGTAGAACCGGCCGGTAGAACTGGCCGTTGAGTGCCTTGAACACCGCCTGAACCGGGTAGAAGCGGCGCCCCTGGGCGGCCCTTCGGATCACGTGGAACAGCTCGGAGAGCCAGCGGGCGTCGTCGGACTTCTCGGCGAGTTCGGCCCGCAACGCGCCCCAGGTCCCGGGGCATTCCACAAAGTCGAACAGGGCGAGGGCGCACGGGTTGGCGTACTCGATAACGCCGCTGTCCAGGTCATCGGGGTTCTCAAGGGCCCCGGGGTTGGCGACCCTGATGACCACGGAGGGTTCGAAGACGTCGTGATAGACCTTCTCCGGCGGGCGGATGGCGTTCACTATCTTCTGGGCGAGTTCGCCGATATCGGGTTCCGCCTCCGGGTTGATGGGGGGTAACCCGGGTATCGGGTTGTCTTCCACGTAAACCATGCGCAGGAATTTCTCGACCTCCGGGACCGTCGCTTTAACGTGGTGATAGGTGCTGATCGGGTCCGGAATGGGGGTGTCGGGGTGGTGCAGGCAGATCACCCGGTCGCAGGAGCAGACCTCCCGGTCAAACAGCCCCGTTTCATACAGGCACCAGTCCCAGTCGTCAGAGGGGTCGGGCAGCAGCAGTATGAACCAGTTGGCGCGGCATATATCTTCCTTGATCTTGTCGCGCCATTCCTGACCGGGAATCTCCTCAGTGTTGTCGGCCCCGAAGGAGATGCGCAATTTGTTGGCGGAAAAAAGCCTGAGCAGGCGCACGACCTCTCTGGCCGCGATCTCGTCCTTTTGCTTGTAACTGAAAAAGACATTGACGGCTTTCTCGCTCAGGGCGGGCAACAGCTTTCGCAGGGCGGTGGGGGCGTCCTGTTTATTGGATAACCACTCGGCGGCCCGTTGTACCTCCTTGACCGAACCCTGGTGACTCTTGATCCAGTCGGCGATGAAAGGGTCCGTCAGCAGGTTGTTTTCCGGTGACATGGCAGCCTCCAGTGCTGTTGTCATTTCCGTTGGTGAGCCGATCCCGTGAGAATCGCCAACTGCCATGGCCGCCGCCGGCGGCGCTGCTAACGCGTGTGCCCGGCGCGCCCAGGGTTTAACCCGGGGGCCTTGTCGGTGGTGGCTTGCGCGGCCTGCCGTCGTGAGGGGGAGCGCCCTCCCGATCCTCGGCGCAGCCTGCTCAATAGTCATCCGCAGTATAGATCGTGCGGTGGTCGTTCGGTTAGCAGAGGGGAGGAGGGGCTCGCCGCGGAAAAGCGGCGGTTGCCGGGGGGCGGCCCGCCGCCAATGACCTGTCTGCGGCACGCACAAAAAAAGCCCGGAGCACCTGAGGTGCCCCGGGCTTGTTAGCAGGCCGGGCCTGTCTTACTGGGCGGCGCTGGCCAGGATTCCGTTGAGGGTGGCGCTTGGGCGCATCACCTTCTTCACGGTCTCACGCTTGGCGTGGTAGTAACCGTCCAGCTCGGCGGGCTTGCCCTGGCAGGCGTTCAGCTCCTCGACGATCTTCGCCTCGTTGTCGGCCAGTTGCTTGGCGACGGGGGCGAAGCGCTCGGCCAGCTCCTTGTCCTCGGTCTGGGCGGCGACGGCCTGGGCCCAGTACATGCCGAGGTAGAAGTGGCTGCCGCGGTTGTCCAGCTCACCGGTCTTGCGTGAGGGGGACTTCTCGTTCTCCAGCAGTTGCTCGGTAGCCGCATCCAGGCACTTGGCCAGCACGCGGGCGCGGGCGTTGTCCTGCTTCATGCCCAGCTCGTCCAGGGATACGGCCAGGGCCAGGAACTCACCCAGGGAGTCCCAGCGCAGGTGGTTCTCTTCTTCAACCTGCTGCACGTGCTTGGGCGCGGAGCCGCCGGCGCCGGTCTCGTACATGCCGCCGCCCTTGAGCATGGGCACGATGGAGAGCATCTTGGCGGAGGTGCCGAGCTCCATGATCGGGAACAGGTCGGTCAGGTAGTCGCGCAGTACGTTGCCGGTGACGGAGATGGTGTCACGGCCGCGGATCATGCGCTCCATGGAGCGGCGGATCGCCTCCTCGTAAGTCTGGATGCGGATATCCAGGCCGCTGAGGTCGTGCTCCTGCAGGTAGCAGTTGACCTTCTTGATCAGCTCGATGTCGTGGGGACGGTTGCGGTCCAGCCAGAAGATGGCGGGGGTGTCGGACTGGCGGGCGCGGGTAACGGCCAGCTTGACCCAGTCGCGAACGGCGATGTCCTTGGTCTGGCAGGCGCGCCAGATGTCGCCTTTCTCGACCTCGTGGCTCATCAGCACGTTGCCCTTGGCGTCGACCACGCGCATGGTGCCGTCGGCTTCGAGCTCAAAGGTCTTGTCGTGCGAGCCGTACTCTTCGGCCTTCTTGGCCATCAGGCCGACGTTGGGTACCGAGCCCATGGTGGTGGGGTCGAAGGCGCCGTTGGTCTTACAGAAGTTGATCATCTCCTGGTAGATCTTGGAGTAGGTGCTCTCGGGCATGACCGCCTTGCAGTCCTTGGGCTTGCCGTCGGGGCCCCACATCTTGCCGCCGTTGCGGATCATGGCGGGCATGGAGGCGTCAACGATCACGTCGCTGGGGACGTGCAGGTTGGTGATGCCCTTGTAGGAGTCGACCATCGCCATTTCGGGACGGTTCTCGTAGACGGCGAGGATGTCGCGCTGCAGTTCGTCGCGCTTGGACTGGGGCAGGTCGGCGGTCTTCTCGTAGACGCTGGAGAGGCCGTTGTTGGGGTTGACGCCCAGCTCCTTGAAAAGCTCGCCCCACTTCTCGAACACGTCCTTGTAGTAGACGGTGACGGCGTGGCCGAAGACGATGGGGTGGGAGACCTTCATCATGGTGGCCTTGACGTGCAGGGACCACATGACGCCGGACTCTTTGGCGTCTTCCATGGTCGCTTCCAGGAAGCTGCGCAGGGCTTTACAGCTCATGCGCATGCTGTCGATGATCTCGCCGGTCTCGAGTTGCAGCTTCTTCTTCACGGTGACGTTGCCCGCCTTGTCGACGAACTCGATACGCACGTCGCCGGCCTGGGGCATGGTGTAGGACTGCTCGGCGGAGTAGAAGTCACCGTCGCGCATGTAGTCAGCGTGGGTGCGTGAGGCCATGCTCCACTTGCCCATGGAGTGCGGGTACTTGCGGGCGAAGTTCTTCACCGCCTTGGGGGCGCGACGGTCGGAGTTGCCTTCGCGCAGCACCGGGTTGACGGCGCTGCCCAGGATCTTGGCATAACGGGCCTGAACCGCCTTCTCCTCGTCGCTCTTGGCCACCTGAGGGTAGTCGGGGATGTCGTAACCCTGGGACTGGAGCTCCTTGATGCAGGCGTTGAGCTGCGGTACGGAGGCGCTGATGTTGGGCAGCTTGATGATGTTGGCGTTGGGGTCCTGGGTCAGTTCACCCAGGAAGGCCAGGCCGTCTTCGACCTTCTGCTCGTCGCTGAGCTTTTCGGGGAATGCTGACAGGATACGGCCGGCCAGGGAGATATCGGTGATCTTGACGTCGATACCGGCGGCACTGGTGAAGGTTCTGACGATCGGGAGCAGCGAGCAGGTCGCCAGCGAGGGTGCCTCGTCGGTAAGGGTGTAGTAAATGGTGTTTGCTGTTTTAGTCATGATGTCCCCTGTAGTTTCCGGCTGGTAGCCAAGGGCCTGTGGCTGGAACCCGCTTTTGACGGCTTTCGGACAGGCCTAAGGATTAGAAATGCCGCGGCGAATTGTAGGGCACTTTGGGGGCCATACTGAAGTAGTCCGGCGGCTTTTCGTGGCGAGATTCTACTAAAAGATAAGCCGGGCATTAATTACAGCGTGGCCTTTCAGCTCGGGAGACGATGGGGTTTTTGGCGTTATTTGTCTTTTGTAACAATAAGTTGTTTGTTTTTCTTCGCGCACTCAGAAAGCTGTGTGGGGCTAGGGCCTGTTTTTGTATCTGTAGTAGCACTACAACAGTGGTGCTACTTGCCGTTGCCCAGCTCTTCCTGGATGTAACGTTCCAGAAACTGCTGCCCCTTGCGGGTGGCGTTGACGATCCAGAGGGTGAACAGGGCGCCCAGGGCGATCACCAGGATACGCACCTCTGGCAGCAAAATGGCGGCCGCCAGGGCGATGGGCAGCACCACCGCCAGCGCCAGCCGACAGCGTCTGGCCAGGTTGGCCTGGATGTCACGGGCCTGCTCGGGGGCGGTGATTTCAGCCTGCTTCAGGCTCTTGCTCAAGGAGGCGTAATCCCGTTCCTGCCGGGCCGCCATGCGGCCAAAGGGATCGTTCAGGTTCATCGGTCTGGACTCCGAAGGTCACATCAAAAGGCGCCTATTCTGGCACAAGGGCGGCGGACTGGAAAATCCGCCTTCACCGGCACCCGCTTTGGCCGCTCCCTGCTAGGCTTCAATTCACAGACGTCAATTCAAATAGATCGGGTAAGTTGAGATAAACCATCATGAAACTCGCGATTTTATCCTGCGCCCCCAAGGCTTACAGCACCCTGCGCCTGCTGGAAGCGGCCGAGGAGCGGGGGCACGTGGCCAAAGTGCTCAATACCCTTAAGTTTTCCATCGACCTGGAACGGGGCTCGCCCAACCTCTACTACCGGCAGAAGCAGCTCAGCGAGTATGACGCGGTGCTGCCGCGGATCGGCGCCTCCATCACCTATTTCGGTACGGCGGTGGTGCGTCAGTTCCAGGAGATGGATGTTTACTGCGCCAATACCGCCCACGGTATTGCCAACTCCCGGGACAAGCTGCGCAGCCTGCAGATTCTCAGCCGTCACCACATCGGTATTCCCAAGACCAACTTCGCCCGCGATAAGAAAGATGTGTTGCCGGCGATCAAGCGGGTGGGGGGCGCCCCGGTGATCATCAAGCTGATCGAGGGAACCCAGGGCATCGGTGTACTGCTGGCCGAGTCCACCAAGTCCGCCGAAGGGATTATCGAGCTGCTGCAGAGCCAGAAACAGAACGTGCTGGTGCAGAAGTTCGTCGCCGAGAGCAAGGGGCGTGACATTCGCGCCCTGGTGGTCGGTGACCGGGTGGTCGCGGCCATGCGCCGGGTCGCCCAGGGGCAGGAGTTTCGCAGCAACGTGCATCGGGGCGGCGTGGCGGAGCCCGTGGAGTTGGATGAGCAATACCGGGAGACGGCGGTGCGCGCCACCCAGATCCTGGGGCTGCAGGTGGCCGGGGTCGACATGCTCGAAGGCAAGGATGGCCCCCAGATCATGGAGGTGAACTCCTCGCCGGGCCTTGAAGGCATCGAAACCTGCACCCAGCTGGACGTGGCCGGCGCCATCATCGACTACATCGCCGCCCAGGTGGACTTTCCCGAGATCGACCTGCGCCAGCGCCTGACCGTCAGCCGTGGCTACGGCGTCACCGAAATCTACGTGCCCGGCGAGTCCACCTTCGTCGGCAAGACCATCACCGACTCGGGGATCCCCGAGCACGATGTTAACGTCCTCACCCTCTACCGGGGCAACAAGGTGATTCCCAATCCCAAGTACTCCCGGGTGCTGGAGCCGGGGGACAAGCTGCTCTGTTTCGGCAAGATGGAGTCCATGCGCAAGCTGATACCGCTCACGGCGCGACGCAAGCGCAAGCCCAAGGTGCAGCAACTGGAGGAGGGACACGAGCCGCCCCAGGGGGATGATTGAAGCGTCGGAGGTTTATCCACGGAAGCTGTGGATAAGGTTGTGGCCAAGCACTGAAGTCAGCGCCCGAGCGCCCGCAGAGCGGGTGACGGGGCGCGGCGGTGATTTTTTAGACGCCGCCGCCGGCGCGTTAACGGCGCATCGCCAACGCCTGCGCTAGGGGCCCGTATCCGCGCCGCTTTGCCGGCGCGGCAGGCTGAAGTAAAAACGGCTGCCGGCGCCGGGCGCGCTGTCCACCCAGATGCGACCGCCATGGTGCTCGATAATCCCCTTGCAGATCGCCAGCCCCAGGCCCGAGCCTTTCGGCTTGCCCTGCTGCTCATCCTCCACCTGCTGAAACTTGTCGAACAGCCGGTCGTGGAAGGAGGCCGGAATGCCGGGGCCGTTGTCGTCGACGCAGACCGTGACCCAGTGGGCGTCCGCCCGCAGGCTGACTTTCACCCGGCCCCGGTTCTCCGGGCAGAACTTGGCGGCGTTGGAGAGCAGGTTGATGACCACCTGCAGGATCCGGTCCCGGTCCATTTTCGCCATCACCCGGGCGTCGGGAAACTCGGTGCGAAGGCGGATGCCCCGCTCCTGGTAAAGCTGGTAGACCGCCTTGGTGGCGTCGTGGACCAGCTGCTTGAGATCGGTGTCGGCCAGGGTCCACTGAAAGTTGTCGGCATCGAGCTTGGCCAGGTCCAGCACATCATTGATGAGTCGGGTCAGGCGCTGGCTTTCATCGACGATGATCTGCAGAAACTCCTGGCGCTTGTCCATTTCCAGGTCCGGCTCGCTGAGCAGAATTTCGGAAAAGGCGCGGATTGAGGTGAGGGGGGTGCGCAGCTCGTGGCTCACGGTGGAGACAAAGTCGTCCTTGAGCCGGTCCAGCTGCTGCAGGCGCTCGTTGGCGGCGCGCAGCTTGGCGGTGGCGGCTTCGTACTGGCGTGTCTTCTCCTCCAGCTGGTGGCTGTACTCCACCACCTGGGAGGTCTCGTCGAGGATATCCATGACGTCGTCGATGTTGAGGGTCTGGCCCTTGTAGAGGGTGGAGATCATCACCCGGGCGCTGGCCGCCCCGATCACCCCGGCGATCAGCCGCTCCCCGTAGCTGACCAGGTGGGTGTGGGGCTCGGCAATGGTCTGATCCTCAAAATTGAACCCCCGTTCCAGGGCAAACTGGTTGAAGGCCCGTTCGGCCGCCTCTTCGCCGGTAAAGCGGGCCACCAGCGCCTTGAGGGAGGCCACGGTGACCGTGCCCCGCCAGACATCGATCCGCCCGCGCCCCGGCTCCACATCCTTGAAGGCGTCCACGAACTCCCTGGCCTGGACCTTTTCGATCAGGCTCGGGTTGCTGTAAAGGGAGACGGTCACCAGCAGGAAAATATTGATCGGCAGGCTCCAGAACACCGCGTGGGTGATCGGGTCCAGTTCGGCAAGTCCGAACAGCGCGTAGGGTTTGAGCACCGCAATGCCGAACAGCCCCTCCTCGACGATGCTGATCGGGAGCCAGCCGGATTTGGCCAGCGCCGGCAGCAGCAGGGTATAGCCCCAGATCACAAAGCCCGCCAGCAATCCCACCAGCGCCCCCTGCCGGGTTGCGCCCTTCCAGTAGATGCCGATGAGGATGGCCGGGGCAAACTGGGCGGCGGCGACGAAGGAGACCAGGCCGATGGAGACCAGGGCGTAGGACTCCCCGATCAGGCGGAAATAGAGGTAGGCCAGCAGCAGGATGACGAGGATGCTGCCACGGCGAATCCGCAGCACCCAGCGGCTCAGGTCGCCCTCGGGCAGCAGTCCCTTGGCCTCCTCCTGGCGGCGGGTACGCAGCAGTGTGGGGAGAATCAGCTCGTTGGAGATCATGGTCGCCAGGGCGATGGTGGCGACGATGACCATGCCGGTGGCCGCCGATACGCCGCCGATAAAGGCGAGCAGCGCCAACCCTTCGGCCTGCTGGGCCATGGGGAGGGTCAGCACGAAGGTATCGGGGTCGACGCTGCCGTCAAGCAGAAGCAGGCCGCCCAGGGCCAGGGGGAGCACAAAGATATTGATCAGCAGCAGGTAGAGGGGAAACAGCCAGCTGGCCTGTCGCAGGTGCTCCTCGTTGACGTTTTCCACCACGGCGACCTGGAACTGGCGGGGTAGAAAGAGAATCGCCGACATGGAGATCAGCATCAACGAGAGCCAGCTGGCGTAGCCGCCGGGCAGGGCCTCGAGGGTTAGCAGTTTCGCCAGCTCGGGGTCGTGCGCTGCTTGCCGGAAGATGTCGCCGGGACCGTCGAACAGGTGAAAGGTGACGTAGAGACCGACGGCGAGAAAGGCCACCAGTTTGAATATCGATTCAAAGGCGATTGCCGCCACCATCCCTTCATGGCGCTCGGAGACATCGATATGCCGGGTGCCGAACAGGATGGTGAAGGCGGCCAGCAGCAGGGCGATGTAAAACGCGGTGTCGTGCCAGAGCAGGGGGCTGCTGCCCACGGGAACCTCGAGGGCCGGGTAGCCCTGCAGCAGGATGAAACTGTTCGACACCGCTTTGAGCTGCAGGGAAATGTAGGGAAGAATGCCCACCACCGCGATCACTGTCACCAGTCCTGTGAGCTGGGCGCTCTTGCCGTAGCGTGAGCCGATAAAGTCGGCGATGGAGGTGATCCTCTGGCGGCGGGAGATATGGACGATTTTGCGCAGCACCAGCCACCAGAGCGCCGCCATCAGGGTGGGTCCCAGGTAGATGGGCAAGAATCCAAGGCCCGTCTTGGCGGCCCAGCCGACGCTGCCGAAGAAAGTCCAGGCGGTGCAGTAGACCGCGATGGAGAGGGTATAGATGTAGGGGTTGGCGATCAGCGAGCGCCCCTGCTTGGCGCGGTGGTCGGCGACGAAGGCGATGGCGAACAGCAGCCCCAGGTAGAGGGCGATGGTGACGACCACCACGGGTGTGCTAAGCACCGCGGTTCCCGCGCGCCTTGTCGGTCCCTGTCCGCGGTCGGACGGGGGAATCGCCCTCGTCCACCGGGCCGGGGTGGAGCAGGAACCGGACGGTCAGGATGAACACCAGCCAGAGCACGAACAGGTAAAGGAACAGGGGCGGGATGTCCGCCACCAGGTGCTTGGAGTCAAACAGGGACAGCCAGGGGTAGTTGAGCAGCAGCAGCAGGGTGGTGGCGGCAAAGGGTAGCAGGGGGGCGCGGCTGACTGGGGCTTTCATGGCAAATCCTCCGGGCTCAGCGGTACGCCTCCAGGGCGTCGCGCAGGGTGATGATGCCGCGGGCTTCCAACAGGTCGATCTGGGAGAGCAGGATGCGGGCGGTGGCGAGGCTGTCGCCGAGGGCGGAGTGACGCCCCAGGATATCGATGCCCAGGCGGTTGGCGATGCCATCCAGGGACTGGTCCACCTCCTGGCCGTGCAGGCACACCGAGAGCATCAGGGTATCGAGAATGGGGTTGGTGAAGTAGGCCCCGGACTGGGCCTCGCGACGGCGGATGAAGGCCAGGTCGAACCAGGCATTGTGCGCCACCAGCACCGCGTCCTTGGCGTAGGCCTTGAAGCGGGGCAGCACTTCGACGATATCGGGCGCGTCCTTGACCTGCTCGTCGGTAATCCCGTGGTAGCGGATCGAATCCCGGGGGATGGGGCGGCCCGGGTTGACCAGTTCGTTGAAGTTCTCGTCGGGCAGGATGCGCTGGTTGACGATGCGCACGGCAGCGATGGAGACCACTTCGTCGCCGGACTCGGGGTGCAGGCCGGTGGTTTCGGTATCGAACACCACGAAGTCGAGCTGGCGTAACGGGCGTTCCATCAGGGGGCCGTGGCGGTCACGCTCCTCGAACAGGTTGAAATCGTAGATCATGGGCCGGGTCGGCAAAGGCGGGGCGGCATCTTCGGCCGACTGCTCGGGCGCGGGCAGCGGCAGGCGCACCTGGGCCCGGCTCTCCAGTCGCGGATGGGGCTGGCTCCAGAGTTCGCTGCCCAGTTGTTGCAGCAGCTCGTCCGCCGAGGGTTTGCCCACCACCTGCCCGAGGGTCGCCGCGCGGCAGGCCTCCAGCTCCGAGGTGCTCAAGGCCCGGCCTGACCAGGAAAGATCCAGGTAGACCCCCTGGCCGCCGCCGCTGGCTTCCACGTCAAAGGCCTGGACTTCGAGTTTGTCGGCGACAAAGCGGGTGATGTGCTCCAGGAGCGCCACCAGCGCGTAGCTGTCGGTGGTGAGCCACTGGGGAATGCCGGTCATGGTCACAGCCAGCGGGTCCTCGTCGCCGAAACGGCGGGTGAGGAGGTGGATCAGGTCGGCGGAGTAGATGTCCGCCAGTTGCCATTTCTGGCCCACCAGGGTGCGCTCGTTGCCGGCCAGCTCGGCCACCTGCTCACTCAACCGCTGGCTCTCATCATTGATGACCTGGACGAAGGCGCGGCGCTGTTCGGCGCCCATGTCGCCGTAGTCGGTCACGGCTTCGGCGGCGGCGCGCAGGCTCGCCAGGGGCCGGCGCAGCGCCTCAAGGGTGGCGCTGAAGAGGCGGTCCCGACGTTGCAGGGTCTGCTGGCGGGCGGTGACGTCCTCAAAGGTGAGGACGAAGCCCCTGCCCAGTCGGGAGGGGCTGCCCTGGTGCTCGTCAACGGCGCGCAGCAACCCCAGGCGGCAGTTGAGCAGCAACTCCCGGTCCACCACCGCGCTGATAAACTGGGCGTCCTGGCAGTCGGGGCTGTTGAGCCGGTCCAGGGTGTGTTCGATGGGGGTGCGCGGGAGCAGGTCGTAAAGCAACCGCCCCAACCCCAGCGCCGGGTGTTGCTCCAGCACCCGGTGCGCCGCCGGGTTGTAGAGCAGGATGCGGGCGTCGGTGTCGCAGACGATGACGCCTTCCTCGAGCCCCTGGATCACCTGCTCGAGGCGGCGACGCTGCAGTTCTGCCCGCTCGGCGCCGGTGCGCAGGGCGCTGGCGATCTCGTTGCGCCCACGGGCAATTTCGTCCCCCAGGGCGTGAATCTGCTCGGGCAGCCGGCCCAGCAGGTGGTGGCGGGGAAGCTCCAGGTCGTGGGCCGCGTGGGTCTTGAGGATGATTTCGTTACCGCGCTCAAGCCCGCGCAGGGGCCTGAACAGGCGGCTACGCAGCCACCCCGCGCAGACCGCCTGCAGCAACAGCATCAACGCTGCGGCGCCCAGCAGTGCGGCGAGGGCCTGTCCCTGTTCAAGGCGAAGCCAGAACGCCGCCCCCGCGACGACCAGAAGTTGTGCGCCGAAGAGGGTGATGACAAGTGTTCTGAGGGGCTTCATGGTCGCTCAGTCGGCGGGAAGCAGGGACTGGATCTTGGTCATCAGCTCCTGGTTGGAAAAGGGTTTGGTCACGTAGTCGTCGGCGCCCAGGGCCAGCCCTTTCTCCCGTTCCACATCGCGCCCCTTGGCGGTCAGCAGGATGATCCGGATCTCCTGCCAGGCAGGATTGGCACGTATTCTTTCGCACACTTCGTACCCGTTCATCTTGGGCATGTTGATGTCCAGCACCACCAACGCCGGCTGTAGTGCCGTCACCTGGGTCAGGGCCTGTTCACCGTCGCAGGCGGTGGCCACCGTGTAGCCGGCTCTCTTAATCAGAAACTCCAGGGACAAGAGGATGTTGGGCTCGTCATCCACCAGCAGAACCTGCGCCTTCATCTGTCGACTCCCGCCTTGTCGCTCACTCGTTTTCGCCTCGTCAAACCGCTACCGTGGCGGTAGATCAAGTTGCTGTTTTTCAAAGATAGTTGACGTGGGGGGAGTTTGCGTCGAGGGTCGGAATATCCCTCGTAATCAACCGTTAGCGGGGGGCGGGGGCGCGTCAGTGGGTGGGCTTGCAACGGGGTGCTAGAGCTAGGGCTGCCCAGAAACCGTCAAAGGTCGCATTTAAAGGGCAGGTAGGTGCGGGCCTCCTCGCGGTAGGCGGCGATGTGCTGCCGTTCCCGGCGCAGCCAGGCGGCCACGGCCGCCGATAACCCGGGGTCGCGCAGCCAGTGTAAGGAGCGGGTGATCACCGGCTCAAAACCGCGCAGCAGCTTGTGCTCGCCCTGGGTTCCGGGATCGAAGTAGGCCAGCCGCTTCTCAATGGCGTATTCGATGCCCTGGTAGTAACAGGTTTCGAAATGCAGGCAGTCGATGGTCGGGTCACCGCCCCACCAGCGCCCGTAGAGGCCGCGCGCGCTCTTCAAAAACAGGGCGCAGGCCACCGGCTGGCGCTCGGTTTCCGCGCAGACCAGCATCAGGTGCTCGGGCATCCAGTCGCGCAGGTGACGGAAGAAACCGGCGGTGAGATAAGGCGTCTGCCCCCTGACGTGGTAGGTCTGACGGTAGAAACGGTAAAACCGCTTCAGCAAGGCGTCGTCGATCTCCGCGCCTTCCACCCGGCGTAGCCGCACCCCCTGTTCATGTACCTTGCGCCGCTCGCGCCGGATCCCCTTGCGCTTGCGGGAGGCGAACCGGGAGAGGTAGTCGTCGAAATCCTGGTAATCACGGTTGTGCCAGCGGAACTGGCATCCATGGCGCTCCAGCAGGTGCATGTCCCCGGGAGCCGCCGCCTTTGCCTGTTCGCTGGTTCGGGTGTCCGCGAACAACAGGTGCCAGGAAGAGGCGCCCTGGTGCTCGGCCTCGGTTTGAACCGCTTGCAGCAGCCTGCGGACGTCGGTGGCGGACCCATAACCCAGCCGCGGGCCGCTCGCGGGGGTGTAGGGGACCGCGGTCACCAGCTTTGGGTAATAGTCGATGCCGTAGCTCGTGGCTGCCCGGGCCCAGCTCCAGTCAAACACGTATTCGCCGTAGGAGTGCGTCTTGAGATAGAGCGGGAGCGCGGCCTCGGCGGTCGCGCCCAGCGCAATATGGGCCGGCTCCCAGCCCTGGACCGGACCGACGCTGTCCGACGCCTCCAGGGCCTGCAGGTAGCGCTGATCCAGGAAAGGTGCGCCCTGGGGGAAAAGGCGTTCCCACTGGTCGCGAGCGATGGCCGTAATGTCACTCAGGCGCCGGTACTGGTCGCGAATGTCGGCTTCCACTGACGAGTTCACCCTGGGCTATCCTTCAAAAAATCCCTCAGGCTAATGAGTATGGCCGGCTACCAACGTTCACTTTTTCTTTTTCGCCGGGATCTGCGCCTTGACGACAACCGGGGGCTGAACGCCGCCCTGGTAGGATCGGAGGAGGTCCTGCCGGCCTTTATTCTCGATCCACGCCAGCAGGCGCCGCACCCCTATCGCAGTGAGCCGGGGCTGGCCTTCCTGTTCCGGGCCCTTGCGGCGCTGGATCAGGCGCTGGGAGAAAAGAGTGGCCGCCTGCACTGCTACCGTGGCGATCCTGAATCTCTGCTCGCCAGCCTGGTGGAGCGCCTGGGCATCGACGCCCTGTTTGTGAACCGGGATTACACCCCCTTCAGCCGGGACCGGGATGCGGGACTCGCCCGGGCATGCCGGTCGCTCGGCATTGGATTTCACCCCTTTGCCGATGCGCTGCTGACCGAGCCCGAGGAGATCGCGAAAAGCGACGGCAGCGCCTACCGGGTCTTCACCCCGTTTTACCGCCGTGCCCGCCAGCTCCATATCGATGCGCCGGAAGCGATGCCCGAGGGGCGCTGGCTGAGCGACGCCGCCGCCGAGGAACTGCCCCGCGACCCTGCATTGGCCGAACGCTGGCCGATGACCGCGGCAGGCGCCAAGGCGGCCGAGGATCAACTGGCACGGCTGGATGAGCTCGGCGACTACGACAACCAGCGCGACCTGCCTGCCATCAATGGCACCAGCGGCCTCTCGCCGGCGCTGAAGTTTGGCACCTGCTCGGTGCGCCGGGCCTACCACCGGGCTTGTGAGGCCCTGGGCGCTGACCACTCGTTCGTCCGGCAACTCTACTGGCGGGACTTTCTTGTCCACGTCGCCTGGCACTGGCCCCACGTGTTTGAGGGCGCCTTTGACCGCCGTTTTGATGCCCTTGAGTGGAATAACGACGAGGCGGCATTTGAGCGCTGGTGCGAAGGGCGCACCGGCTTTCCCCTGGTGGACGCCGGTATGCGTCAGCTCAATCGCAGCGGCGAGATGCACAATCGGTTGCGAATGGTGACCGCCGCGTTTCTGGTCAAGGACCTGCATATCGACTGGCGGCGCGGCGAGGCCTACTTCGCCCGCAAACTGGTGGATTACGACCCCTGCCTCAACAACGGTAACTGGCAATGGGTGGCGTCCACGGGCTGCGATGCCCAGCCCTGGTTCCGGGTGTTTAATCCCTGGCGTCAGCAGCGCCGCTTCGACCCGCAGGCAGCCTATATCCGTCGCTGGGTGGACGAACTCGCCGAGCTGGAGCCCGCGCAGATTCACGGGCTGGAAAAGGGCGGGGCGATCGAGGGTTATCCGGCGCCGATGGTGGACCATCGCGAGGAGGCGGAGGAGACCAAGGCCCGTTATCGCCGGGCGGCCCGTGGCTGAGCGGCGCCCGGGGTGCGCCTGTTGCGTGCCAGCTGAATCCCGTGCTTATACTACCGGCTGATAGTTCAAAGGGCGCGCAAGAGGATAGTGGCGATGGATGACTTGGAACTTGATGATCAGGCCCACCTGCTGGACCCGGAACTGCACCGGTTTGGCCTGGACCCGCAACTGGCAGCGGATACCCTGTTGCTGGGGACTTTCCCGCTCTGTGATCTGCTGCTGATGAAGGATGCCAACTACCCGTGGTTTATCCTGGTGCCGAGGCGCCCGGACGTCACGGAAATTCACCACCTGGGTGAAGAGGATCAGCGCATGCTGATGCGCGAGTCCAGCGTACTATCGCAGAATCTGGCGGATATTTTCGCCGCCCATAAGATGAATGTCGCCGCTCTGGGTAACGTGGTGCGCCAGCTCCACATCCACCACGTGGTCCGTTACGAGGGCGATCCCGCCTGGCCGGCCCCCGTCTGGGGTAAGCACACCGCCAAACCGTACAGCCAGGATCAGATCGAGGAGATCAGGCAGCGGGTCTGTACCTTGCTGGAAGACCGCGGCCAGTTTCAGCGCGCCGGTGACGCGAAACCTGTGCCAGAAAGCGGCAAGTGAGTTGAAAATAACTCCAGCTCAATTGGTTGTAATTCGGGCAGTGAGGACTAAGGTTTAACCACGCTGCCGGTTTTGACAAAAACCAACGGATTGGTAAGCGTATGTTTCCAAGCGGCTCAGGATGGCCCCTATGACGATATTTCTCTGGATAATGACCGCGGTCGCCCTCTATCTGCTAGCCTCCGCATCCATGGACCTTTCTGGCCTTTACCGCCAGCTTATGGGAGGCCGGTCTCACAAAGCCGTGGCCTCCGGCCCCAAAGACGGTTCCTGAAAAAGACGGTTCCTGAAAAAAGACGGTTCCTGAAATCTGAAAGCCCCGTTCCTATGCAGGGAACGGGGCTTCTCTTTGTTTGTCTCTCCTCCTCCTCTCTGTTTTTTTTCCTTCTATCTTCGCGTTGTGCGGTGGCTTGCCACTTGTCCGATCGCGGCGGACTTTAAATCGCCCGATCATCCCTGCATCCCCTCAGCGCAGTGCCAGTCGTTTTAACAGCCGGGAGAAATTGCTCCGGTTGACGTTCAGCTCCCGGGCCGCCGCTGCCTGATTGCCTTGATGGCGGCTCAGTACTTCCCTCACCAAATCTTTCTGAAACTGATCAACCGCTTCGCTCAAGGCCACTCCCGGGGGCAATTGAAACGCCGACTCGGGGTGGACGCGCTCTGCATCCGGAAGAACTGTGGCCGGCAGGGCTTGTGGCGCGATATCCAGTTCCGTGGGGTGGAGAATGATGGTGCGGCTGTCCCGTCCCTGGGCGGCGATCGCTTTCAAGGCCGCGCGGCTCAACAGGTGCTCAAGCTCGCGGACATTGCCTGGCCAGTCGTAACTGAGCAGGGCGCTCTTGGCCGCATCCGAGAGTCGCAGCCCCTGGACCCCGAGGCGGCGCTGGCTGCTCTCCAGCAGGTAGCCGGCGAGGAGGAGGATGTCGCGGCCCCGGTCCCGCAGGGGAGGAACGTTGACGGGGTAGACGCTGAGGCGGTGGTAGAGATCGGCGCGAAACCGCCCCTCGGCGACCTCCCTTTGCAGGTCGCGATTAGTGGCGGCGACGACCCGTACATCGACCTTCACCGCGTTGTCGCTCCCCACCCTCTGCAGGTCGCCGTTCTGCAACACGCGCAGCAGCTTGGCCTGGATCGAGAGGGGCAGTTCCCCCACCTCATCCAGGAACAGGGTGCCGCCGTCGGCAATTTCGAACTTGCCCGCCCGGTCGGCGACGGCCCCGGAAAAGGCGCCGCGCACGTGTCCAAACAGCTCGCTCTCGGCGATGTTTTCCGGCAAGGCCGCGCAGTTGACCTGGACCAGGGGCTCCTGGGCCCGGGGGGACTGGTGGTGTACCTGGCGGGCTACCAGCTCCTTACCTACCCCGGTTTCTCCCAGTACCAGCACGGTGAGGTGGGACCGGGCGACGACCGCGATCTCCTGCCGGAGCTGCTTGATCGGTTCGCTGTCACCGATGATCTCCAGGGTCGAACTCTCTTCGGCCAGGGCCTTGGCGACCCGGTGTTCGCGTTCGGCCCGGGCGGCGAGCTTGTCCATGCGTTCGGCGGCTTTCACCGTGGCCTCGGTGAGGCTGATAAAGGTCTGCAGCTCCAGGGGATCGATGCCGTCAAAAGTACCCGGCTGCATCGCATCGAGGGTCAGTACCCCCCAGGGATGCCCGTCGATGTGCAGGGCGAACCCCATGCAGTCGTGCACGTGCAGCTGCTGGTCGTCGTTCTCCACCAGCCCGTCATAGGGGTCGGGCAGGTCGGAATCGGCCGGGAAGCGCACCGGTTCTCGCGCCGACAGCAGGCGCGCCAGGCGGGGGTGTTCGGCCACGACAAAGCGCCGCCCCAGGGTGTCGTCGCTGAGGCCGTCGACCGCCAGGGGTTTGAGGTGGTCGTCCTGGCGCTGCAGCAGGGCCGCCGCGTCGCAGGGAAAAATCCGCAGCATGGCCTCCAAGAGGCGGCGGTAGCGCCTGGGCGCCGGGAGGTCCCGGGACAGGTCTTCGACGATAGAGGTGAGGCTGTGGAAAAAGGCGGGTGTTGTCATTGTGACTCCTTGTTGTCATTTGGACAGCATAGCGGCTGCTGTCAAAAAGACAACAAAAATAAAAAATTCAATAAAAACATATAAATAAAATCTGGCACGTTTCTTGGTATAGGGAGGGCACAGGTTAAAAAATACGAGGAGCCACCATGACATACCACCAAGCCAGTGCTTCTGGCATTCCCGATCCGCACCCCGTCGGGGCGGAACGGTTGAGCACGACAACCGCCGACGTCTTTTTCAACGGAATAGGAGTACACCATGGCTGACAGCTTCAACAAAGGCATGGCCAGAAACATCTACTACGGCGGGGGCGTGTTCTTTTTCCTGCTGCTGGTGGGGCTGACCTTCGACACCATGCTCGAGTTGCCCAAGCGCGACCACCGGGAAAACATCACCCCGGCGGTGGCCAACGGCAAGGCGATCTGGGAAGACAACAACTGCATCGGCTGCCACAGCCTGATGGGCGAGGGCGCCTACTTTGCCCCGGAGCTGGCCAACGTTTACGACCGTTACGGCCAGGGCAGCGAGGAAACCTTCACCCAGTTTCTGCAGGCCTGGATGGCGATGCAGCCGCTTAAGACCGAGGGTCGGCGGCAAATGCCCCAGTTCCACCTGACGGAGTCCGAAGTGAATGATCTGGCTGCGTTCCTGATCTGGACGTCGCGGATCAACGATAACGACTGGCCGCCCAACAAGCAGGGTTAAGAGGGGGATTTCATGAAATTTCAATCACAAGCGGTGGCGAAGCCGTACTTTATCTTCGCCCTGGCCCTCTTCGCCGGCCAGATCCTGTTTGGCCTGATCATGGGCCTGCAGTACATCATCGGCGACTTTATGTTCCCGTACCTGCCGTTCAACGTCGCGCGTATGGTTCACACCAACCTGCTGATCGTCTGGCTGCTGTTCGGCTTTATGGGGGCGTCCTATTACCTGGTCCCCGAGGAGTGCGACACCGAGCTGCACAGCCCCTGGCTTGCGCGGGTGCTGTTCTGGGTGTTCGCCGCCGCAGGCGTCGCCACCATCCTCGGTTACCTGCTGGTGCCCTATGCCGAGCTGGCGGAAATCACCTACAACCACCTGCTGCCGACCATGGGCCGGGAGTTCCTGGAGCAGCCCACCATCACCAAGATGGGGATCGTGGTGGTCTGCCTGGGCTTTATCTTCAACATCGGCATGACCATCCTCAAGGGGCGTAAGACCGTCATCAACATGGTGCTGATAACCGGTCTGATCGGGCTGGCGGTGTTCTTCCTGTTCTCTTTCTACAACCCGGACAACCTGGTGCTGGACAAGTTCTTCTGGTGGTGGGTCGTACACCTCTGGGTCGAAGGAGTCTGGGAGCTGATTCTGGGCGCCATCCTGGCCTTCACCCTGATCAAGGTCACCGGCGTTGACCGGGAAGTGATCGAGAAGTGGCTCTACGTGATCATCGCCATGGCGCTGATCTCAGGCCTCATCGGCATGGGCCACCACTACTTCTGGATCGGCCCGGGTGAATATTGGCTGTGGCTGGGTTCTATCTTCTCCGCGCTGGAGCCGATTCCGTTCTTCATGATGGTGCTTTTCGCGTTTCGCATGGTGAGCCAGCGCCGTTACGAGCACAACAACCGCATCGCCACCACCTGGGCGCTGGGCTGTGCCACCATGGCGTTCCTGGGCGCCGGTGTATGGGGCTTTATCCATACCCTGGCACCGGTGAACTACTTTACCCACGGCTCGCAGATCACCGCCGCCCACGGCCACCTGGCCTTCTTCGGCGCCTACGCGATGATCGTGTTGACCATTATCTCCTACGCCATGCCGATCATGCGCGGCCGCCCCCAGGGCAACCCGGCGTCGGCGCAGACGGTGGAGCGGTTCGGATTCTGGGCCATGTGTCTGAGCATGCTGGGGATCACCCTGGCCCTCACCGTGGCCGGTGCCTACCAGGTGGCCCTGCAGCGCCTGCCCGAGGACAGCCTGGCGCTGAGCTTCATGATGACCCAGGAGAAGCTGATTCCCTTCTACTGGGTGCGCCTGGGCTTCGGGTTGATCTTCTTTGCGGGGCTCGTGGCCTATTTCGCCAGCTTCTTCGTCGGCGGCAAAACCGTCAGTGACGAAGAATCCCTGGTCGAGGGTGAAGCCCGACCGGCGGTCTGCTGCGGCAGCTGTAGCTGATCCGTCAGGCGGGGACCATGGGTCCCCGCCTTCATCCCGCTTCGATTCTTTAGCTCTGTGCCCGACGGATGCAGAGCTAAGGGGTGGAACCCAACCGACAGTGAGACCGAACCATGGAAGAATTTGTAGGCGAGCTCTGGCACAAGCTGATCACCCGCCAGGCCCGTACCGATTTTGAGGCGGCCCGGGTGCAGCTCAGCGAGCTGCAAACGCAGCTGGGCCTCTATTTTCGTGCCCTGGGTGGCGATCCCGGTAAGGGATTGGAAGGGGCCGATTCCCGGCTGCTGGAGACCCGGCGTCGTCTGGTGCAGCGGCTCGCCGGCACACACCGTCGGTTTCCGGTCTGCTGGCAGGACGAGCGCAGCCTGCGGCTGCCCCCCAGCATCGCCTGCTTTCCCGAGGCCGAGCTGAATACCTCCCTTTACTTCTGGCTCACCGCCCTCAGCGCCCAGCTGCCCCGTATCGGTCACTGGTTCGTGGATAACCAGCGGGCCACCCTGGCATTGCTGGAGAAACGGCCGGGCCTGGCTGAAGGGTACTGGCGTCTCGCCGACGCTACCCTGGTCTCCCGGCCTTCACTGGACACCCTCCAGGGTGCCGAGCGGGAGCGGGAAATGGTGATCCAGCAGGCCATCCGCCAGCCGGGCTCCGTGGACCGCCTGCCCCTTGCCAAGGGGGATCCGCTGCCGGTGCCGCTCTGGGTCTATCCGGCGCCGCTGCGCGCCCTGGCGCCGAGCACCCGGGATGACCTTGAGGATCAGGGCGACGGTAGCCGTGCCGAAGAGAGTCTGGAAGGGAGTCGCAAGCAGGCCGAGCGCTTTGACGACAGTAAGCAGACCGACGGGTTGCTGGTGTTCAAGCTCGAATGCCTGTTCAGCTGGGCCGAGCAGGTGGAGCTGGATCGTTGCCAGGAAGAGAACCTGGAGGAGGACCCGGGCTCGGCGGCAGAGGACCTTGACATCATCAGCCTCTCCCGGCAGCGTCGGGCCGGCGCCGCCCGCATCAAGTTCGACCTGGATCTGCCGGCGCCCCAGCAGGATGACCTGCCGCTGGGGGAGGGCATTCGGCTGCCGGAATGGGATCACCGCCGCCAGGCGCTGATCAACGATTACTGCCTGCTGCAACCCATGCTGGCCGATGACGCGCTGCCCGCGCCGCTGCCTGAACACCTGCGCCGTCAGGCCCGCCAGCTCAAGGACCGTTTTGCCCTGCTGCGCCCCGAGCGGCGCATGCAGCGCCGTCAGCCCCAGGGGGAGGAGATCGACCTAGACGCCTGGATGGAGTTCTGTACCCAGCCCACGCGTGCCGAAACCTGTCACAACCTCTACTTGGACCGCAGCCAGCCTCACCGGGATCTGGCCTGCCTGTTGCTGGCGGACCTCTCCCTGTCCACCGAGGCGGGGCTTGGGGGCGATCAGCGGGTGATCGATGTGATCCGCGACAGCCTGGTGCTCTTCGCCGAGGCGCTTTCCGGCAGCCGCGACCCTTTTGCGATCTACGGTTTCTCTTCGATCAAGAACAAGCAGGTACGTTACCAGCTGCTCAAGAATTTCGGTGAACGCTACGGCGACGAAGCCCGGGGTCGCCTGCTGGCTATCAAGCCCGGGTTTTATACCCGTATGGGCGCGGCAATCCGCCAGTCAACGGCGGTGCTGCAGACCCAGAAGGCATCGCAGCGACTGCTGCTGATCCTCTCGGACGGCAAGCCCAACGATATCGACCGTTACGAAGGCCGCTACGGCATTGAAGATACGCGCCAGGCGGTGCTGGAGGCACGCCAGCAGGGGCTGCAGCCCTTCTGCGTCACCATTGATGATGCCGGTAACGACTATTTGCCGTACCTGTTCGGTGACCGCGGTTACACGGTGATCAGCGACCCGGACCGGTTGCCGGTCATGCTGCCCAGGCTCTACCTGAACCTCACCGGGAACGGGCGGTGAGACGCGACCCGGGAGCTCGATGCGTTTTATACCGTTATCTTAATGGGAATAACCGGCGCTACGGCGCCCTGAACAGCATTAATCGGACAGGCGAGGCCGTGCGCCCGCCTCAGGAGTAATCCATGTCGAAAGAGCGTCACTACCTGCCCAAGGGGCGGGAAATTGAAATATTCACCCTGGCCGCCGAGAACCGGTTGCCGGTGCTCATCAAAGGGCCCACCGGGTGCGGCAAGACCCGTTTTGTCGAACATATGGCCGAGCGGCTGGGACGTCCCGTCTACACCGTGGCCTGCCACGATGACCTCACCGCAGCCGACTTGGTGGGCCGCCACCTGATCGGGGCCGAGGGAACCTATTGGCAGGATGGCCCGCTGACCCGCGCGGTGCGCGAAGGGGGGATCTGTTACCTGGACGAGGTGGTGGAGGCACGCAAGGACACCACCGTGGTGTTGCACCCGCTGTCGGACCACCGCCGGGTGCTGCCTGTGGAGCGCACCGGGGAGATGATCGAGGCGCATCCGGATTTTATGCTGGTGATCTCCTATAACCCGGGCTATCAGAACCTGCTGAAGGGGCTCAAGCCCAGCACGCGACAACGCTTCGTGGCCATGAGTTTCGACTACCCCGACCCCGAGCAGGAGGTGGTGATTGTCTGCCAGGAGTCCGGTGTCGATAAGCAGCAGGCCCAGCAGCTGGTTGCCCTGGGCAACGACCTGCGCCGGCTGAAGGATCATGACCTCGAGGAGGCCGCCTCCACCCGCCTGCTGATCTACGCCGCCCGCATGATCGGTGCCGGCCTCAGCCCCCGGGAAGCCTGTCTTGCCTGCCTGGCGCAACCCCTTAGCGATGAGGCTGAAACCCTGAGCGCTATTGAGCGCCTCATCCAGGCGTACTTCTGATTATGTTGAGCCTCGTCGCCTCGCCGTTGGCACTCGCCGCCGCCGAGAACGCGTCGCGCCGGGCGCCGGCCAATATCGCGGTCTGGATCCTTGTCTGGGCGGAGTTGACCGAGTTCGCGCTCTTCTTTCTGGTGCTGCTGGTGGTGCGTGCCCACAACCCTGACGTGTTTGCGGCCGGCCCGGGGCAGCTCAACACCCTGGCCGGGCTGGTCAACACCCTGCTGCTGCTGACCAGCAGCTTCTGTGTGGCCCGGGGGGTGGCCGCTATGCAGCAGGGGCGGGCGCGTCGCTGTCTGCACTGGCTCGGCGGAACCTTGCTGATAGGTGCGGCCTATCTTGGGGTCAAGGGGTGGGAGTACCAGTGGAATGCCGCTGCCGGGTTCGATTCACGGACCAATGTCTTTTTCACCCTCTATTACTACCTGACCTTCAACCATTTGCTGCACGTTCTGGTGGGCATGTGCACCATCGGCTGGGCCATGGCCCGCACCCATTGGGGGCACTTCAACGCCCGTGAACATGAAGGCCTGGAGGGGGCGGCCTGCTACTGGCACATGATCGATCTGGTGTGGATTCTTATTTTCCCCCTGCTGTACGTATTGAGGTGACCAATGTTGAACCGTGAGTTGCTGGTGTCGGTGTGGCTGTTGTTGCTGGCGGTGACCCTGATCAGCGCCTTGCTGGCGGACGTATCGGCTTCCGGCGCCGTTCCGGTGTTGCTGGTGTGCGCCGCCGCGGCGATTAAGGGGAAACTGGTTGTCGAGTACCTGGTGGGCCTGGCGGGTGTGAAAGGCGCGATACGGCGGAGCATGCTCGCGTACTTTTATGTACTGGCACCGCTGATCGCCCTGGGGTGGTTGTTTCCGGAGGTGGTAATCCGGCTTACATCGCTCTAGGTGAGCAGCGCTTTTGGGCTTCCCCGGCCGTTGAAAGACGGTGCCGGGTGAAGCCCTTTTTTTTCTTTTTTTGGTTCTGTGTGTGCCCTTTAAGGCGCTGATATAAAAAACAAAACCAAAAAACATACTGCTTTTATCGGAATTGATGCGAATCAAGTCGGGAGCCTCGTTTCGCTCCTACACTCGGAGTCAGATTATCGTTAAGCAAGAGGCTAAGAGCATGAAAAAACAGACAACGGATTGCATGGAACCTGAAGGCGTCAGCCGACGCGGTTTTATCGGCGCGACCGTCGCCACGGTGGGCGTTGCGGCTGCGGCCAGCCTGATGAGTTCGCAGGCCGCCGCCGGCAGCCGCCCGGTGGGGGCCGCTGTGCCGGCGGAGGAGATCGGTTCTCTGCGACGAGTAAAGCAGACCCTGGTGCCGCCCCCCTTTGCCCCCGTCCATGACCAGGTGGCTACAGGGGGCCCCAAGGTGGTGGAAGTGCGGATGGTAGTCGAAGAGAAACTGATGGACGTGGACGGCAGCGGCGCCAAGGTCTGGGCCTGCACCTTCAACGGCAGCATGCCCGGGCCGCTGATCGTCTGTCACGAAGGGGACTACGTTGAGTTGACCCTGGTTAATCCGGCTTCCAACCAGCTGATGCATAACATCGATTTCCACGCGGCTACCGGCGGGCTGGGTGGCGGTGCCCTCACCGAAGTTTCCCCGGGCGAGGAGGTGGTGTTGCGGTTCCGGGCCACCAAGGCCGGCACCTTTGTTTACCACTGCGCCCCCGGTGGCCAGATGATCCCCTTCCACGTGGTCAGCGGCATGAACGGCGCCATCATGGTGCTGCCCCGTGACGGACTCAAAGATCCCCAGGGCAATCCGGTCCGTTACGACCGCGCCTACTACGTGGGCGAGCAGGACCTCTACCTGCCCAAGGACGCCAACGGCAAGTACAAGGTCTACGACAGCATTATCATGGGCATGCCGGAAATGCTGGAGGTGATGAAGGGGCTGACCCCCACTCACGTGGTGTTCAACGGTGCCGTCGGCGCTCTGACCGGCAAAAACGCCATGAAGGCCAAAGTGGGTGAGTCGGTGCTGATCGTTCATTCGCAGGCCAACCGTGACACCCGTCCGCACCTGATCGGCGGGCACGGGGACCTGGTCTGGTCCGGCGGCTCGTTCAACGATACCCCCTCCACTAACCTTGAGACCTGGCACATTCCCGGCGGTGCCGCCGCCGCGGCCCTCTACACCTTCCATCAGCCGGGCACCTACGCCTACGTCAACCACAACCTGATCGAGGCGATCCTGTTGGGCGCCGCCGCCCACTTCCAGGTGGAGGGCGCCTGGAATGACGACCTGATGACCCAGGTCAGAGCGCCCGGGCCGATCAAGGCCTGATCCGGTGACGGGGGGAGTGATCCCCCCGCTCAAATTTAATCACCCAGAGGGGAGGGATGGCCGTGACCATCATGCGCTCTGTGGCCTTCGGCCTTTGTTTATGGCTAGGGGGGCTGGTGCTGCCGGCCACGGCCTCGACCATGGACGCCGACACTGCGGCAGCGAGCGCCCGCGAACTGGTCGAACGCTGGCTGGAACTCCAGCATCAGCGCACCACCCAAATTGACGGTTACCGCACGCTGGTGGTCGAACGAGGCTGGGAGATCCAGCTGGTGGAGGGCGAGGCCCGCTCCTTCGCCCAGCTTGAAGCGTTACTCGGGCAGCGTTTCGACGGTCTGAGCGCCAGCCGTTACCGGATCGCTTACTTTAAGACGGCGCCACGCGGGAACGGCCTGCTCCGCGTCTGGGTGGAGCTGGACTGGCAGGGTACGCAGGACGATGGCCTGGCGGCCGTGGCGCGGCTTGATGTGGAGCTCACCCTTGGGGAGATGCCGGATGGCCAGCTGCGAATACGCCGGCTGAGCGAGCGCTATCTTGCGCCGCTGCAGGGTAACGGCGCCCGTATCAAGTGTTAGGAGATTCCATGATCAACAAAGGCATGAAAATCGGCACCGTCTGCCTGCTGTTCTGGTTGGCCTCGTTTGAGGCTACGGCGGCGCTGCCTGTATTGCGCGGGCTCGGCGGTGATTTTTCCGCCATGAGCACCCTGGGCCGCGAGGTGGGGCCTGCGGACTTTCAGGGCCAACCGGTGCTGCTTTTTTTCGGCTACACCAACTGCTCGGATATCTGCCCGGCGACCCTTGGGCATCTTGCCGAACTCACCGGCGACGATGAGGTCGCGGTTCAAGTGCTCTTTGTCTCCGTTGACCCGGAGTACGATACTCCCGCGCACCTCAAGGCCTACCTGGCCCATTTCGACCCCGGCTACATCGGCATCAGCGACCGTCGCGAGCGGATTGACCAGATCGTTGCCTTGTTTCAAGCCCGTTACGACCGCAAGGGTGAGCAGCCGCTGAGCACCGCCTACAAAAAACTCAAGGTTAAGAAAACCGATGGCGACGGTTCGCTCGCCTACCTGTATAGCCACAGTGCCGGTATCTACCTGTTGGATAAACGCAGCCGGGTTCGGGCAACCTATTTCAGTGGTACGCCCATTGCCCAGATGCGGGACGATATCCAGGCACTCAATGATGAATAAGGAGACGGTATGAGCGTGTTCCGTCGAGCTGTGTGGCCTCGGGTTCTGCCGCTGTTGTTAGCCGCTTTGCTCCTCCCCCCGGCGTCGGCGGATTCGAAGATCCATATCGAGGATGTCTGGGTGCGTTCGTTGCCGGCGGTTTCCAAGGTCAACAGTGGCTACATGGTGATCCACAACCACGGTGACGCTGGCGATCGCTTGCTTAAAGTGCGCTCTGATTTGGCCGGGGAGGTCGAAATTCATAAGAGCGAAGAAGTGGACGGCCATTATCGTATGCAAAGGGTACCCGGAATCCCGCTTCCTGCCGGTTCCTGTACGACTTTGCAAAGCGGCGGCTACCACCTGATGTTCAAGGGCATGACCCGGGCTCCGGCGGTAGGCGAGCGGGTTCCCATCTGGCTCACCTTCGAGTCGGCGGGGGATATTCGCGTGGACGCCGAGGTAAGGCCGGTTGGCTCCATTCCGACCGCCAGCGCGCAAGCCAACGGGCACCATCATCGCCATTAGCCGGCGATGACCGGGTCTGGCCCGGTCGCCGGTGCCAGCGAACTACACTTCGAGCAGGAGGAAGCCATGACCCGACTGCTCGCCACCCTGTTGCTGGTGTTGTTTGTTGCCGGTTGCGCGGGGCCGCGAAGTTACACCCAGTTGACGGGACTTCAGGATGAGCCCCGTTGCCGGGAGCTGCTGGCTGACATGGAAGGGCGCATCCGCACCGCCGGGACCCGGGATCGCAGCGCCCACCCCCTGGACGATTTTCCCTACCTGCGGGTGGACCGCTTTCTCGCCAGCTTCGCCGGACAACTGGCGGGGCCGGCGCAAAGGCGCGCCTGGCACGGGCGTCTTCTGGCGCTGGGCAGCGAGGCCCGGGCCCTGGAGCTGGATAACCTGCCGCGGCCGTTCACTGCATCCGAGCGCCAGGCGATTGAAACCTGCATTCGGCGTCTGGCGGATGCGGACCGAGCCGCCCCCGGTTTTTACCAAAGGGTTCAACAGCAGGCCCGGGTCCCCAGTGGCTACAGCACGCCCCAGCGAGTACTGGGTCTTTTCCCTTTGACCCGCCTGGTGGTGCTGCACCAGATTGAACGGTGGAATGCGATTTGGGAGCCGGCGTTTAACGCCCCCCGTTTTGCAAAGGGAGTGCGCATCGAGTACCGCCCCTTGCAAGCGGTGACACTGGAACCGGACCGGATCCGAGCCTGGCTGGCCCAGGCCCGCGCGGCCAGCCCGCTGGCGATCCCGGAACTGCCGGACGCTCGGTTGCAAGCGCTTTTTCACCATTTCGCCCCCCGTTGGCAGGTGCGGCAGGCGAGTTCGGCAGACCGGATCGGCGCACTGTATTGGGGGCAGGACGGGCGACCCCAGGTCGACGGAGCGCGGCCGGTAGTGTACCAGCTGCCGTCCTATACCCGTTTCCAAGGCCAGATTCTGTTACAGCTCAATTACCAGGTCTGGTTTGGGGCGCGCCCGGCCCAGGGTCTGTTGGATATCTATGCCGGTCACCTGGACGGGTTGATTTGGCGGGTCACCCTGGATTCTGATGGGCAGGTGCTGGCCTACGACAGCATTCATGCCTGCGGCTGCTACCACTTTCTGTTTCCCGTTTCAGAGGAGGTCCGCCTCCATGCGCTGGACCCGGACGAGGAAAACCCGCTGATCTTTTTCGGGGCCCCGGACCGGGATGAGGAGCGTCTGTCGGTTCGGATCACGGATAGCCATCACTACCTGGTCGGCCTTTCCCTTGAAAAGGATCAAGGGACGGAAGTGCGTGATTATCGTCTCCAGCCCTACCAAACGTTGCTGCGGTTGCCGGACGGGCAGGGGGGCACCCGAAGCCTGTTTGACCCGGGTGGAAGGGTAGCGTCTTCCCGCCGGCTGGAACGTTTTCTGTTATGGCCCATGGGGGTGCCTTCGGCAGGGGCGATGCGCCAGTGGGGCCAGCACCTGATCAGCTTTACCGGGCAGCGCCATTTCGACGACCCTTTTCTGCTGAGCGAGTTTTTGCTTCGTCCCGGCCCTCCCGGTGGACAAAAAAAGCGTTGACAAGGGATATTAAAATTCGCTTATGCACAAGATTGAAGGGTGAAAAAAAAGTTGACACCGGGTGCGTTCAATAGGTTGAAATTTTTTTAACAACTCGGCTTGACAAACGCAGAGCCTTGAAAACAAAAGAAAAAAATATTTGTGAGCAAAAAACGCCCAATTTGCAGGGGCACCGCGGTTAGTGCGCCCTAGACGCGGATACCCAAAAGTTACACACAAACTTATCCACAAAATCTGTGGATTTTGTAAAAGGGTGCCGGAGGCCCGCCGGGAGCGTTGACTTGGCGATTGAATCGGGGTTGGTTAAAGTACGCCCTCTGTTGATCGCGGGCTGTCAGGACCACTCCATGAGCGCCAAGAAAAAAATTGCCTTTGTCGCCGGAAAGTCCCCCTCGGCCCAGGGCGCGCGGGATATTCTCTGCCGGATATACCCCCACGTAGACCCCCAGGAGGCGGACGTGATCGTCGCCCTTGGCGGTGATGGCTTTATGCTGCGGGCCCTGCACCGTTATCTGCGTCTGAAGAAACCGGTTTACGGCATGAATCGGGGCTCCGTGGGCTTTTTGATGAACGAGTTTCGCCCCGACGGGCTGATCGAGCGGCTGGAGCAGGCCGCTTCCATCGATCTGCACCCTTTGCGGATGGAGGCGTTCTGCAATAACGGCGAACGTCACCACGCCCTGGCGTTCAACGAAGTCTCCCTGTTCCGCGAAACCGGCCAGGCGGCGCACATTCGCGTCAGCATCGACGGTGTGGTGCGTCTGGAAGAGATGGTCTGCGACGGGGTCCTGGTGGCAACCACGGCAGGCAGTACCGCTTACAACATGTCGGCCTACGGCCCCATCCTCCCGTTAGGCACCAACGTGCTGGCGCTGACCGCGGTAAGCCCGTACCGGCCCCGCCGCTGGCGGGGCGCTATTCTGCCGCGCCAGGCGGCGGTGGAGATGGAGGTGCTCGACGCCGAGAAGCGGCCGGTGGGGGCCTCGGCGGACTCCACTGAAATCCGCAACGTGCTGCGGGTGAAGGTCTTCGAGGATCGAAGCCTGTGGAGCCGTCTGCTTTACGACCCCGAGCACAACCTGGAGGAGCGGATCCTGCGCGAGCAGTTCGCCCACTGATGTCACCGCGGCTGTCACTTGCCCTGCAGCGCCGAGTGGCGCGGGCGTTGATCTTGTTTGGGTTGCTGGCGCTGGGCAGCGGCCTTACCGCCCCGATGATGACCCTGGAACAGTTTTACTTCTGGGAAGATCGGGTGTCGTTGTTATCGGCCTTGCTGCAACTGGCCCGCGGCGGGCACTGGCCGCTGGCCCTGCTGCTGGGGCTGTTCAGCGTGCTGCTGCCGGTGGCTAAACTGTTGCTGCTGGCCAACCTGGCAGGGGAGCACCCCGCATCCCCCCGGGCGCACCGCTACCTGCGATGGATGCAGCGCTACGGACGCTGGTCGATGCTGGACGTGTTCGTGGTGGCGGTTCTGGTGGCGGTGGTGAAGCTGGGCGGGCTGGTGGCGATCGAGCTCCATTACGGTTTTTATCTTTTTGCCGCGGCAATTCTGATCACCCTCCTGGCGACCGCGCTGACCACCGGGTTGTTGCAGCGGGAGGCGGGGTGAAGCGCGTGCGGCGCATTCTGCTCTGGGTCAGCCTGCCGCTGCTTCCGGTGCTGCTCCTGCTCCTGTTTTTCGGTATCGGCTGGCAGGGGTATCAGCGCCTCACCGACGAGCAGCTGGTGGCCGAGCTGACCTTTGATAACCTGGGCCCGCAGCGTTACGAGGCCATCCTGCTCAGCGGCGACCGCTGCCGGGTACAGCGCTACCTGATGCTCGGTGACCAGTGGCGTCTCGACGCGCGCTTTTTGAAGTGGAAGCCCTGGGCCAATCTGCTGGGTTTGGATGCCCGTTATCGCCTGGAGCGGCTGGAAGGGCGCTACCAGGATATCGAACAGCAAAACCGGGGGCCTCTGCTGGCCCATGCATTGGGTGAATCAAAGCTGGATCCGCGCCTCCTGACCGAAGCCCTGGGGCCGCTGAACGTTTTTTTCGACAGCCGTTACGGCAGCTCCACCTTTCGGGAGATGGATCCGGACCTGCGCTATCGGGTTTACCGCACCCAGAGCGGGCTGATCACGCGGGCCGCGCCGCGCCCCGGTGCCCGTTACGAGGGGGGCACCCTGACCCTGGAAATTAACAGCGCCTGCGCTCCCAGCGAAGGTCTCTGGCAACGGGCCAGCCGCGGCCTGGCCAGCGTTTTCCAGCGAGTTTTTCCGGGCAACGACGATCATGGGTGAGCCCGCCAATTTGCTCCTCTTTCTGCTCTCCAGTGCCGCGCTGGGAGTGGCGCCGGGGCCGGATAATCTTTACGTTCTGGCCCAGTCTGCCCGTCACGGCTGGCGGTCAGGGATGTCCGTTACCCTGGGCCTGTGCACGGGGCTCGTGGTCCACACTGCGGCGGTTGTCCTGGGGGTGGCGGCGCTGGTCGCCGCTTCGCCTGCGGCGCTGACCGGGCTGCAATGGCTCGGCGCCGGTTACCTGCTTTACCTGGCGCAAGCCGCGGTGTTTGGGCGGGGGGCAGGCGGGTCGAACGCGGCCCCGCATCTTGGCTTCGGGCAGCTCTATCGGCGCGGTGTGCTGATGAACCTGAGCAACCCCAAGGTGCTGCTTTTTTTCCTGGCGTTCTTGCCCCAGTTCGTGACGGACAAGGGCGACCCGCAGGGGCAACTGCTGGTGTTGGGCGGGCTTTTTATTCTGGTAACCCTGGCGCTTTTTGCCGGCTTCAGCCTGCTGGCCGGGCAGCTTCGCGCCCGCCTGGCGGCAAATCCGGGGTTTGGACCGTGGCTTGATCGTTTAACCGGCGCGATTTTCCTGTTGCTCGCCCTGCGGCTGCTCTTCGCCGCGCTCTGAGCGGGGCGGCACCAGCAGGCGGTAGCTGGCAAAGCTCAGCAGGCCGCAGCCGGCGATGACCGCCACCATCGGCAGCGGCGTTTCGTCGTGGAACCAGCCTACCAGCGCGGCGGCGCCGGCGCCGGTCAGAAAGCGCAGGCTCCCCAGCAGGGCCGAGGCGCTGCCGGCGCTGTGGCCGAAGGGGGTCAATACCCCGGCGGTGGTGTTGGCCCCCAGCAGGCCGATCATGCCGACAAAGGCCACCAGCAGGGGCACCAGCAGAACGAGGGTCGCGGCATCCATCACCACCAGCGCCACCATCCCCAAACCGCACAGGAGCTGAACCCAGGTTGCGACCCGGATCAGCCTGGCGCCGCCCAGGGTCATCACCCAGCGGCGGTTCATCCAGTTGAGCAGCATCATGACCAGCACGTTGGCCCCGAACAGGAGGCCGTAGAACTGTTCGCTGACCCCGAAATAGCCGATGTAGACAAACGGGGAACCGGCGATGAAGGCGAACATGCCGGCAAAGGAAAACGCGGCGCAGAGCAAGTGGCCCAAGGCGCTACGATGAACCAGTACCGCCAGGTAACCCCGCGCCAGATTGCCCGGCGACAGCGTGCGGGGCTGGGACAGGGTTTCGGGCAGGCGGCGCCAGATCAGCAGCGCCAGGAGCAGGGCGAAGCCGGCCAGCAGGTAGAAGATCAGCCGCCAGTCGAACCAGAGCAGCACCTGGCCCCCCAGCAGGGGCGCCAGTAAGGGGGCCAGGGTCATGGACATGATTACCAGGGACATGGCCCGGGCTGCCTCGTCGCCCTGGTAGAGGTCCCGCACCAGGGCTGCGACCACCACCGAGGTGGCGCCGCCGCCCAGAGCCTGCAGCAGGCGCCAGGTGAGCAACTCGCTGACCGACCCGGCCCGCGCGCAGAGCAGGCTGGCCACGGCAAAGAGGAGCAGGCCGAACAGGATCACCGGCTTGCGCCCGAAACGGTCGGAAAGGGGGCCGTAGAGCACCTGGCAGGCGGCAAACCCGAGCATGAAAACCGCCAGGGTCTGCTGGACGCGGCTGATCGGCGCCTGCAGCTCTTCGGCAATGGCCGGCAGCGCCGGCAGGTACATATCCACGGCCAGCGGTGCGGTCGCCGCCAGCGCCCCCAGCACCAGCAGCAGGGCCGGGGAGGCCGTATCAAAAAAACGTCCGACGGGCATCTTCAAGGGCTGAAGGCTCCTCTCTAAGGCTGAAGGCTCCTCTCCAAGGGCTGATTGCTCCCCTCGGTTCGCAAAAAAGTTAGCAGGGTAGCAGATAATCCGGTTCGACCTACTGTAACGCCGGTTCTCCGCCGGCGTCTTGTAAAAAACGGCCAAGGGTCGTGATACTAACGCAACGCTCAACATAGGGACGGGTTATGGAGTATTCGCTGGGAATTCTGGTCGCCGTGGTGGCCCTGGGCTCGATTCTGCTGACCCGGCGCGCCGGGAGCGCCGCCATGTTTTTCCGCGGCGCCGGCCCCGGGGGGGAGGCTCCAGGGCTCTGGTTGCTCACCTTCTCCCAGGTGACGACCTGGGTGTTTGCCCGCTCGCTGATGAACGCCGCCATTCTCGGGTTTTACTACGGCATCTGGGGCACGTTGGCCTACGCGGCTTACTACCTTTCGTTTCTCACTGGCGGGCGGATTATCGACAGTCTGCGCTTTCAGCATGGCTACAGCAGCGTGCAGGGATTCCTGCGGGCACGGTTCGGCCGCAGCGGAACCCTCTGTTATAACACCGTGGTCGGTGTACGCCTGATCAGCGAGGTATTCGCCAATCTGCTGGTAATCGGTCTGCTGTTCGGCGCCGCCGGTTCCGGTGCCTATGCCCTGTCGATTACCGGTTTCGCCCTGGTGACCTTGCTTTATTCCATGCTCGGGGGCTTGCATGCCTCCCTTCGTACCGACCTGTTTCAGATGGCGCTGTTTATGCTGGTACTGGGCGTGCTCCTGGTGCTGGCCCTGGGTAATGGGGCGGTCAGCCTCGGCCAACTCGGCTTTGTCCCTTTTGTCTACGACCAGCCCGGCCCCGTGCTGCTCGCCGTGGCCCTGCTGCAGATCTGGAGTTACCCCATGCACGACCCGGTGATGATGGACCGGGGCTTTCTGGCGGATCGTCAGACCACCCGCCGCAGCTTTCTGCACGCCACCTGGATCGGTGTCCTTTGCATCGCGGCCTTTGGCAGTCTCGGCGTGCTTGCCGGCGCCAACGCGCTGGAGGGTGAGGCCATGCCCCAGGCGCTGGAGCGGTTGCTGGGGGCGCTGCCGATGCTGCTGTTCAATGCCGCGTTGGTAATCTCCGCCATGTCCACCCTGGACAGTACGCTCTCGAGCTCGGCCAAGCTGGTGGCGCTGGACATGGGGTGGGTGGATGGCTCCCTGCGCAACGGGCGGGCGGTGATGGCACTGTTTATGCTGCTAGGCTTGGCCTGTGTCTACGGGGGCAACCAGGATCTGTTTAGCGCGGTGGCGGTCAGCGGTACGGCCTCCCTTTACCTGGCGCCGGTGATCTTTTTCTGCCTCTGGGGCGGGCGGGCGGATATTCCGGTCTGGAGTTACCTGGCCACCTTTGTCCTGGCTCTGGGGGGCGCTGCGCTCTATTTCCTCGAGTCCGCCGGCTACAGCCAGTGGCTGGGGGATCTACACAAATACACCAAGCTGCTCTATATCTCCGCCACGGTGCTGGGGGGCGGCTGCCTGCTGTTCTGGCTCGGGGGGCGCCTGGGGGTGGAAACCGTCTCCCGGCCCCAGGTGGCTTGAGATGGAGGTGAAGGTGAAGGTGAAGGTGCAGGATTTGGGACGGATCGAAGGGCCGGTACTGATTTTTGGTGGTCCTTACAGCAACCTGGAAGCGACCAAGGCCATGCGCAGCGAGGCGCAACGTCTGGGGCTGCCCCCCGAGCGGGTGATCTGCAGCGGCGACCTGATTGCCTACTGCGCGGATCCGGTCGTCACCCTGGAGCTGGTGCGCGACTGGGGAATCAGCGTGGTGATGGGCAATTGTGAAGAGTCCCTGGCCCGGGACTCCGCCGATTGCGGGTGTGGGTTTACCGAGGGCAGCGCCTGTCAGCTGCTCTCCGTTGGCTGGTACGGCTATGCCCGCCGGCAGATGGATTCCGCCATGCGGGCCTGGATGGGCGCCCTGCCGCGGCGGGTCCGCTTTACCTTGGGGGAGCGGCGGGTGGCGGTGATTCACGGCGGCGTCAGTCAGATCAGCCGGTTTATCTTCGCCTCCACCCCTGCCGCCGTGAAAGTTGAGGAGCGGGCGGCGTGCGAGGCTGATCTGGTGGTGGGAGGCCACGCGGGGCTGCCCTTTGGCGAGCGTATCGGCGACGGCGCCTGGCTCAACGCCGGGGTGATCGGGCTGCCCGCCAACGATGGCACCCGGGACGGTTGGTACCTGCTGCTGGAGCCCCGGGGCGGTGCCCTGCGCTGTCGTTGGCAGCGCCTGGTGTACGATGCGGACACGGCGAGCCGCAAGCTGGCGGCGGCCGGCTTGGGTGAGGGATACGCCCGGGCGCTGGTGTCGGGCTGCTGGCCCAGTATGGACGTGCTGCCCGAGGCGGAACAGCGGCAGCGGGGCCAACGGCTGGTGGTGCCGGAGCTGTGGATCTAGCCAGGGGGTTGAGTCCGGGAGGAGGGGCGCGGGTCAGAGCCCGCTGTGGCCGTGGTCGTTGTGGCCGGGCAGCGGGTGGCTGTGATCGGCCAGCCCCGGGGCATGAATATGCAGGTGGCTGTGCTGGTGGGGGTGGCGGTGCATGACCGCCTCCTTGAGCTTGCCCGCCTCCAGAATCACCGCCCGGTTGGCCAGTTTTTCTACCAGCAGCCGGTCGTGGGAGATAAACACCATGGCCTGGGGCAGCTGCTTCAGGTAATCGGTTAGTCGTTCGTCGGTGGCTTCGTCCAGGGCATTGGTGGGCTCGTCCAGCAGCAGCACCTCGGGTTCCATCGCCAGTACCGTCGCCAGCGATACCAGCCGTTTCTGGCCCCCGGAAAGGCGGTGGGTGACCCGGTCGCGCAGGTGAGAGAGGGCCAGCTCATCCAGCACGCGCTCGGCAATGGCCCGGGCCTCTCCAGCGCTGCGCCCCAGGTTGAGGGGGCCAAAGGCGATATCCTCCAGTACCGTGGGGCAGAACAGCTGGTCGTCCGAGTCCTGAAACAGTAACCCGGCACGGGCGCGCACCTCCCTGAAATCGGCTTCCGAGCGGCGTTCCTGGCCAAAGGCGTGGATGCGCCCTGCACGGGGCTTGACCAGTCCCACCAGCAATCGCAGCAGGGTGCTTTTGCCGGCGCCATTGACTCCGGCCAGTGCTACCCGTTCGCCGGGGTTGAGGGTGAAATCCACGTCTCTGAGTACTGGGTCCGAGGGGTAGTCGAAGCAGACCCCTTGCAGCCGAATCAGCGGTTCGCTCATAAAACAGACTCCAGTAGGGGCAGGACAAGCACCAGCGGCACGGCGGCCAGGGCGATAAGGGTATCGTGCCGGCCCCAGGCGCCGTCGTCCAGCAGGTAAAAGCGTCCGTGGAAACCGCGGCACTTCATCGCCTCGTGAATGCGTGAGGCGCGCTCCAGGCTGCGCACCAGCAGCATCCCCAGCAGCCAACCCAGGCTGTTCCAGCTGTGGCGGTTGGTGCCCGGCACGAAGGCCCGGGCTCGCATGGCTTGGCGCAGGCGCAGGTGTTCTTCATAGAGCACCTGGACGTAGCGGACGGTGAACAGCAACAGGTGAACCAGTTTGTCGGGGACGCCCAGGCGGGCGAGGGCATGCCCCAGGGTGACCACCTCCAGGGTGCCCAGCAGGATCAGCACCATGAAAATTACGCCGTGGGCCTGGAACAGGATTCCCAGCGCACGGGCGAAGCCGGCATCGGTGGCCTCCAGGTTCCCCAGGGTGAACACTGGGTTGCCCGGCATGCTGAAGGGCAGCAGGAGCAGCACCAGCAGCATGAAGCCTTCCATCACCACCAGGCGACGCAGCAGTGCCCGGGGACTCAGCCCGAGCAGCAGGGCGACGCCCAGGGCGGCCAGCGCCGCGAGGGCCTGAAGCGAAAGGCGCTCCAGGCTCAGGCAGCTACCGGTCCATGCCAGGCAGAGGAGGACCCGCAGGCGAGGATCCAGGGTGTTCAGAAAGGAGGAGGTGGCCAGCGGGGCCAGCAGGGGCAGGCTGCTCACTTGGGGGCCGCCGGCCGGCGTTTGGCTCTCCACCACAGGGCCAGCCCGGCCAGCCCGAGGATATAGCCCAGCGCTCCCAGGATGTCCTGAAAACGCAGCCGCTGCTCCAGCGCGATCAACTGTTCGCGCAACGGGCGGACCTGTCGGGCCACGGCGCGCTCGACCTCGGCAGTGACGGCGACCTTACCGGCGGTCGGAGACGTAGCCGGATCGTCCGTTACTTCGAGGGAGATCCCGGGGGCCGGGGGCAGGTCGACGGCCAGCTCCCGGGACGGAAGAGTCCACTGTGCCCGGTGGCCGTCGCCGGCGTCCGCGGTGATCAGGTAATCCTGGCGCGAGGCGATGGAGAAGGTAAATGAGCCGCTGGCGTCCACTGTGGGTGACGCGGCGGACGTGCCGTCCTGGGCGTTCACCGCGAGGGTGGCCTGGGTAGCCGGCGCACCGCCGGCGAAATAGACCTGGCCGCTGACCTGTTCGCCTTCGGCGAACGCGAACAGGTGCAGTTTGTGGGCCCAGGCAGATGCGCTCAGCAGTAACAGGGCGAGCAGGGTAAGGGGTCTAGTCACGGGTCACCTGTTGGAGTCGAAGCTGCTCGGGGGCCACCCGCTGTACAAAGCCGAGAATGGTGCCGGTGATGGCGGCTTCAGCCAGCATCAGGGGGACATAGGTGAGTAGCGCCACCTTGGCGGCGGGGATGTACTCCGGGCCGCTCAGGGCCAGTGCCAGGCAAACCAGCACACCGGTCAGGGCGATGCCGCTGAAGCCGGTCAGCGCGCCCAGCCAGAAAAGCTGGCGGGGGGAGTGGCAGCGGTGAATGGCGCCCCGGAAGAGCGCCGCGCAGAGCAGGGCGGGAAGCGCCAAATTAAGGGTGTTGATCCCAAGCACTGCAAGCCCCCCGTAGCCGAAAAAGATCGCCTGCAGCAGCAGGGCGACCAGCAGCGCCGGGACCGCGGCCCAGCCCAGCAAGATGCCCATCAGCCCGTTCAGTATCAGGTGAACGCTACTGGCTCCGACCGGGACGTTGACCAGGGAGGCGACGAAAAAAAGCGCCGACAGCATCGCGGCCTGGGGAATGCGATCATAATCCAGCCGTCTCAGTGCGTAGACAAGCGCGCCGGCGCTGAGGACAGCGCCGGTGGTCAGCACCGGGGCAGAGAGTACGCCGTCTGGAATATGCGCCACGAGCTACTGCATGTCCCTTGCGTGGATCCAGATCAGCCCCGCTTCTTCGACCGGCACCTGGGTACCGTCGGGCGCGGCTTCCCGCCCCTCGGCCTTACTCAGGGCCGAGAACCCCCACCAGCCGGCCCGGGGCAGGGCGTAGGCGAAGACGCCTGCGGCGTCAGCCTTGATCAACTGGGTCTGATGGGCGTCGGTGGGGGCGGTGATGCTGCCGTCGTTGCGCCATTCCACTTCAACCTCCCCAAAAGGCAACGGGCTGCCATGGCGAAGAACGCGGCCGCGGAACAGGTTGCCGGTCCAGAGCCCGTAGGGGCGGGTCAAGGGCTCGATCTCGGTGGGAAAACCGACCAGCGTGTCCCAGCCCTGGTGGTTACTGAAGGCATCGACCACCACTTTGGTGTAGTGGCGAATCAGTTTGTTCTCGTCGGGCTCCCAGTAGGTGGCCGGGCTCAGGTAAAACAGGTGGTCCCCGGGTTGGCGGACCTGGTAATCGAGCCGGTAGGCGTCCGCGCCCTGTCGCTGCAGCGGCTGCAGCTGCCCGCTGAGGTCTTCCGCCTTGCCGCCGGCGATGATTACGCCGAACGCTTCGGGGCGCTGCATGGGCATCACCGGCCCACCCGCCATGGGGTGGGTAAAGGTCAGTTCAAGGCTCAGGTGGCGGTTTTGGGTCAGGGCCGGGGCGGACGGGATCAGTTCCTGGAAGTGGGCCATCGCCGGCAGGCTCAGCGAAAGCCCCAAGCTCAGCGCGAGCGCGGGCAGGCGCGACAACAGCATAGGAATACCTTGGTGGAAAAATTAAAAAAGCCTAAAGCCCGGTGGTCAAGGGGTCAATGGTTTTAAGGGAAACGGCTGGAATCCAGGGGCTGTTGGCGGCATCATGCGGCCATAATCTGACATATCTCTTTTTTGCAGGTACCGGTTCGCCATGTCTGACCAGGAGCACCCCTTCGCACCCTTTGTACGGATTCTGGGTAAAGGCAAAAAAGGCACCCGCTCGCTCAGTGTCGACGAAGCCCGTGATGCCATGAGCATGATCCTCGCTGGCGAGGTCCGACCGGAGCAACTGGGGGCTTTCTTGATGCTGTTGCGCGTGAAAGAAGAGAGCCCCCAGGAGCTGGCAGGGTTCGCAGAAGCCGTGCGGGCGCGGATGTCGGCACCTACGGCGCTCAGTGTCGGCCTGGACTGGTCCACCTACGCCGGCAAAAAAAACCGGCTTCCCTGGTTTCTTCTCAGCGCCCTGGTGCTGGCCGGCGAGGGGGTGCGCATTCTGATGCATGGCGCCCGCGGGCACACGCCGGGGCGGCTTTATATTGAAGACCTGCTACCCCGCCTGGGGCTGCGTGCCGCAGCCAGCTGGCTCGACGTCGAGCTGGATCTCGCCCGGCAAAACTTTAGTTTCGTACCCATCACCATGCTCAGTCCGGTCCTGGCCGAGATCATCAACCTGCGGCCGATATTGGGGCTGCGCTCGCCGGTGCACACCCTGTGCCGTCTGCTTAACCCCCTTGATGCCCCTTACCGGGTGGACGGTGTGTTTCACCCCGCCTACGGCCCTTTGCACCAGCAGACCGCCGCCTTGCTCGGCCACGCCAACAGCGTCACCATTCGGGGCGATGGCGGTGAGGCGGAGATCAAGCCCGACGGTGAGAGCAGCCTGCAGTGGCTGCGCCAGGGGGAATATTGCGATCAGGTCTGGCCTCGTCGTTTTGAACGGCGCCTGATCAAGGAAGAGGCTTTGGATCCCCAGGATCTTCTTCGCCTGTGGCGAGGTGAGATACAGCACGAGTACGGCGAGGCGGCGGCGGTGGAAACCCTCGCCATCTGCCTGCGGCTTTTGGCAAAAGCGGACACCGATGCCAAGGCGCGGGAACAGGCGGACGCGCTTTGGGCCGGTCGTGATCGTCAGGCGTTCTGAGCCGGGCCGGGTTTAGGGGGGGCCGTCAACGCCAGGCGTTTTGAGTTGGGGCCCGCGCTTAGGCGTTGCCGTCAACGCCAAGCCACGGGGGGGAGAGGCACTGTCCAACGCGGCTTCTAGCTCGGCCAGGCGCTTGTTCGCCTGGGGTACCTGTCGAGAGATCACGAAAACGACGTCCCAGGTGCGCAGCGCCGAGTGCTCTACGTGGTAGAGCCCCATGGCATTGCGGGTCTCCGTGGCGGGCCCCTCGTAATTGAGGAGGTAGTCCCCCTGGTTGGCCTGCAGCCGTTTAAAGCCGTCGCGGTGGCTTTCGGCGATGACCGCTGTGATGCCGTTTTCCGGGTCGAGCAGGGTGTCTACGAGCCCGCCGTAGCCGTACCCGCGAATCAGAATCAGGCGCCGGTTGCGAAGATCGTTCAGGTGCATGGCCGCAGAACGGTCCGGCAGGTGGTAGGTGTTGAGCACCAGCGGGGCAAGGGAACGGGTGCCGAACAGTGCATGGCGCTCCAGCAAGGGGTGATGGATCAGCATGGCAATCTGGGTGCTGCCGCTGGTCATGGCCTCCAGCAGGCGTGGCACGCTGTCGAAAAACCGTGCTTGCCAGGGGCACCCGACCTGACCCATGACGTGGTCAAAGAGGTCAACCAGTTGGCCTTCTGGGCGGGCATCGTCGGTCTGGTGGTAATAGGGAGGGAAGTCAAACAGGCCTACGTTGACTGAGCCCAGGGCACAGGCTTGGCCGGACAGTGGCAGTGTCGAAAACAGAAGCCCTGTGGCCGCGCCGAGAAACTGCTTCAGTGGGATTTGCATAGGCCCTTTTCACTCACGATTACCGTATCTTACGTTGCGGTGCAACATAGAGTTATGGGGAACTTAACACTTGGCGAAAGGACAATCAAAGAGGCATTCTCGAAAGAGGGGGCTCGCAACTCTGCCAGGTGACCAATTTGTTCAGGTGACCAGTTTGCTCAGGAGCCAGATGCCCAGCAGCAACAGGAGGCTCAGCGCCGTGGGCAGCGCTTGGCGCTGCAAGGCTCGCCGCCAGAGGCTCAGAGGGCGGTGCGCCAGGGCCAGTGGCTGGGCCTGGCTTTCATTGCGCGCCTGCTTGAGTGTTCGGACAGTCTCGGGAGATACAGCCTGCTTCAGCTGCGCCAACTCGACCCGGATCGCCCGAAGGCGCCGGCGGTAGGCAGACCTATTGTCCGGATTGGTGTGGAGCGAAGCGGGCCAAGCGGGGTGCTGAACCCGGGAAACCGGGGCCTCGACAATATCCGCGACCTGAGCTGCATTGAGCGGTGTAAGTGCCCGAAGCAGGTAAGCAAAGCGGCAGGTGATGGGCAAATGACCAAGGGCGGTGCTAGGTGGCGTGGAGGGCTCGTCGGAGGGGGGCTTGAGGAAGGGCAGCCAGCGGCGCCGCCATTGCCAGTCTTTTAGGGCGCTGACCAGTAAAAGGTAAAACCGCGGCATCACCTGGTGCGGCTCTTCCGGCAGGCTCTCCCCCAGGGCAGTGAGTGCTTCCCTGACCAGGCGCAGCGACTCCCGGCGGCTGTTGGTGATCGCCAGGGCGAGGATATAGGCTTGCACTTCACTTTGCGGGCGTAGCATGCTTGAAGTGTGGCACCTTAAAGCACCGGCTGCGGAGCGCCCGGGTTGGGTTCAGGATGATTCGTGCGCCGACAGGTGGCGGGGGCGGCGGGCGTGTCGCTAGGGAGGATTTTATGGCCAGCGAGGAAGAACTTTTTCGGCAGGCGGTGGCCGACGTCCGCCCCTTGGCCAAGAGCAACCGCGCGGCCCTTCGGCAGGCCCGGACAAAGCCCAGTGCAGCCCAGTTGGCGCGCCGGGTTGCTGCCGAAGGCGAGGCTGCGAAGGAGCTCGGGGTTGGCCCCATCGAACCGGTTCACCCGTTTGATCCGATCGCCTGGCATCGGGATGGGGTGCAGGACGGGGTCTACCGTAATTTGCGCCTGGGGCGATACTCCAGTGATGCCCGTCTTGAATTGATCGGACTGTCGGTGCCGGCGGCCCGTGATGAACTCCTTCGTTTTATCGGCGAGTGCTTGCGCCTGGAAGTGCGTACCGCCCTGATTCATCACGGCCGGGGCAAGCAGGCGCAGGCGCCGGGTAATCTGTTGCGCAGTTATTTGACCCGCTGGCTGCCGGCGTTGGAGGAGGTGCTGGCTTTTCACAGCGCCCAACCGGCCCAAGGGGGGCTGGGCGCCACCTACCTGCTGCTGCGAAAGAGTCCCCGGGCGCGCCAGGACAACCTCGAGCGGCACCAGAAGCGGCGCTCATGATGTGGCTGGCGGCCGTCGGACTGGCGACGGGCCTGGCGGCCGCAGGGGCGTCATTGGACGCGCCCCTCGATTGCCGCGTTGAGGGCAGTGACGACCGTTTTTTACTCCATCCCCACCAGTTGCTCAAAGCGACGCCTAGCTTCCAGGTATTTATATTGATGGATGGATTGACCCTGGCCGTGGTCAACCGGGACACCGGACGCTTTAACCGACTAAGCAATCTCAACTTGTTACCTGACCCGCAGCCTCCGCAGTTCTTTCACGGGTACTGTCAACCTGCCCCATAGGGCTGGCCTCCATAGCGCTGGCTAAGGCTTCCTGCCGGCACCGTGCTACACTGCGCCGCTTTGATTACGAAGGGGTTGAGGGGAGACCATGGCCGATATTGCTGCGCTGATCCTGGACGCCGGGCGCGCGGGGATCGAGCTGGCGCTGTTTGTATTGCTGCCGGTGATGATCGTGATGCTGGCGATTATGCGCCTGCTGGAGCACTGGGGCGTGCTTGACCGGGTGGTGCGGGTGGCCGCGCCGGTGCTGCGGCCTCTGGGAATCCCCGGACTCGGGGTGTTTGCCATGATCCAGATTCTCCTGGTCAGCTTTGCCGCGCCGGTGGCAACCCTGGCGATGATGGACCGTGGCGGTGTCTCTCAGCGCCATATCGCGGCGACCCTCGCCATGGTCCTGGCGTTGGCCCAGGCCAACGTGGTGTTCCCCATGGCGGCGGTGGGACTCAACGTCTGGGGGACGCTGCTGATCTCTCTGCTCTGTAGCCTGCTGGCCGCTGCCTTGACCTACCACCTGTTCGGGCGTCACCTGAACGCCGAGGACCAGGGCTGCACCGTTTCCCAAAGCGATGGCGAAGGCCCGACCGGGCTGCTAGGCGTGATCAACCGGGCCGGTCGAGATGCCTTTGAAATCTCGATCGGGGCCCTGCCGATGCTGGTGCTGGCGCTGGTGGTGGTTTACGTCCTGCGTGCTGTTGGCCTTATCGAGGCGCTCGAGAGCACGCTGGCTCCGTTATTCTCTCAGCTGGGCCTGCCCGGCGCATCGCTGTTGCCGATTATCTCCAAGTTTATCGCCGGCGGCACCGCTATGATGGGGGTGGCGGTGGATTACATTCACCAGGGGCTGATCAGCGCGGCTGACTTCAACCGCCTCGCGGGCTTGCTGATTCACCCCCTCGACCTTGCCGGCATCGCGGTGCTCGCCGCTGCCGGCCGACGGGTCGCGGGCGTGCTGCGCCCGGCACTGTGGGGGGCGGTGGTGGCGATTGCCCTGCGCACCCTGCTTCACGGGCTGCTGTTCTAAATGCCGCTGTAGCCGCCCGTGGCGACCGCTGAGCTGCTGATACGGCTTGCACCGATTCTCGGTTGCTACCTGCTGGGCGTATGTCTGGCTCGCTGTGGCGTGAGACCATCTCAGGTCGATGGGGTTTTCGGTGCTGCGCTCCATATCGGGTTGCCGTGCCTGGTGCTCAGCACCGTGCCAGGGCTGACCCTGAAAGGCGAGTTGCTTTGGCTGCCGCTGGCCGCCTTGCTGGGGCACCTTCTGACCGGCGCCCTGGCTTGGATCTGGCTCGCGCCCCGGCTGAACGATCCTCGCCAGAGAGGGGTGGCGATCAGCGGCGCCATGATTATGAACTTGGCGGTGGTCTACCCTTTCGTTTTCGCCGTGTGGGGGTTGGCGGGCGCCAGCTTCCTGCTGTTGCTTGATCTTGGCAACGCGCTGCTGACCCTGAGTCTGGTCTATATGCTCTGCTGCGGCTTTGGCTATGCGCGAGGGCGCCTGCGAACGGTCATGGGGTTGTTGCTACGTTTTCCGCCCTTGTGGGCGCTGGGGGTGGCGCTGTCCATGAACGCATTTGACTGGCGCCTTCCCCTGGCGTTGGAGCGGGTCGGGGGCGGGGTTGCCGCGGTGCTGTTGTTATTGGTGCTGGTGGCGCTGGGCGTTTACAGTCGCTGGCCGCTGAAACCGGATAGAAAGACCTTGGCGGTTGCGGTTGTGCGGGGGGCGGCCGGGGGGCTGGTGGGGTTGTTGCTGTCCGTTTTGTTGGGGCTTCCACCGCTGGCAGAGAAAGTGCTGATAGTGGGGTGCGCAGCACCGGTGGGCTTCAATACCCTGGTTTTTGCTGCCCGCGCCGAGCTGGACCGGGATTATGCGGCCAATGTGGTCTCCTTTTCACTGCTGTGCGGTTTGATCTATCTGCCAGTTCTGATCGTGCTTCTGGAAAGGGTCTGAATCAGCCTGATTCATCCAGGATGGTGAAGGAGAGAAAGGTGGTAAAAAGCCCGAGCGTGACGATGAAGGGAAGCAGGGGATAGGCCAGCATCATCAGGCCGGAGGCGATCCAAATCCCTTTGACAATACGCTTTTTCGCCTGGTACCGCGGCGAGCGGGTATGGTCGGCGACGGGCTGTTGTCGGTTGAACCAGCCCGGGCAAAGTAGCAGCGCAAGTATTCTGAATCCTAAAATCATGGTAACGAATTTCTCACGGCAGCGACGAGTGGAGTAACTATAGCCGATGGTGACTTTTGTCCGGCACACGAGACGCTTTTTGCGCGGCAGGTGGCAGCATCTGCTTACCATAGGACTCATTGCGCTGCTTTGGGTTCCGGTGTCAGCGTTAAGCGCAGAGGGGGACCTGGCGCAGGTTCGCTGGATCAGTGAGCAATACCCTCCCTACAACTACACCGACCCGGATGGTGAGGCTCGGGGAATTGCCGTCGATGTGCTGGCTGAGGTCTGGCGACGACTGGAGGTTGGACTGACCCGCGGGGCGATCGAGTTTTTGCCCTGGGCACGGGGGTATGCGCTGTTGCAACGCGAACCCAACACGGCGCTTTTCTCCACCACCTATACGCCCGAGCGGCAACGGCTGTTCCGTTTTGTGGGTCCCTATATCGATACCCGGGTGGTGCTGGTGGCGCCCCGTCGAGCGCACCTGAAACTGACCCGGGATGAGGAGTTGGATTCCCTGCGCATCGGGGTCGTGCGCGAGGATATCGGCGCTCAACTGCTGCGAACCCGGGGGGTGGGGAGTCAGAACCTGGTGTTCAGCAATTCCTCCCGCAACTTGGTGCGGTTGCTGGAGTACGGCCGTGTTGATGCGATTGCCTACAGTTACGATGTGGCCGTCTGGTCCATGCTGAACGGGGGTATGGATCCAACGGATTACCAGATCGTCTATTCGCTGCTTGAAGGGGATCTGGGTTTTGCCTTTCATTCTGAAACCGACCCACGCATGCTCGAGCATATGCAGGAGGTGCTGCAAGCGCTGATCAAGGAAGGCGTGGTGGAACAGATCCGCCTTCGTTACCTGGGGCGGTGAGCCGCCTCGGGCGGGTACCGATCAGCGCGCGCCCTTGCCGAAAAAGACTACTTCCGCGGTTTGTATCAGGATGATGGTATCCAGTAAGAAGCTGAAGTTTTTGATGTAGTAGAGGTCGTACTGCAGCTTTTCCAGGGCGTCGGCCTCGCTGCTGCCGTAGGCGTAGCAGATTTGCGCCCAGCCGGTAAGCCCGGGTTTCACCTGGTGTCGATCGCCGTAATAGGGAATGGATTGGGAGAGCTTCTCGACGAACTCCGGCCGTTCCGGACGGGGGCCGATGAAGCTCATGTCGCCGCGCAGAATATTGAACAGCTGGGGGAGCTCGTCAATACGGTACTTGCGGATAAAGGCGCCTACTGCCGTGACTCGCTGATCATTTTGGCGGGCCCAGACCGCGCCGTTGGCTTCGGCATCCACCGTCATGCTGCGGAACTTGAAAATACTGAAGGGCACGCCGTGCAACCCCACCCGTTTCTGGGTATAGAGCACCGGTGCCCCGGGGCCGCTTTCGAGCTTGATCAGAAGCGCGGTGATTACCATCAGGGGCCAGACCAGCAGTAGCAGCAGCAGGCTGATCAGGATGTCGAAGCCCCGTTTGGCCATCCGTACCAGCAGTGACGCGCCTCCATAGCCTTCTCCATAAACCAGCCAGCTCGGGCGCAGGGTTTTCAGCGGAATTTTGCCGCTCTCCCGTTCGATAAAGGTGGCGATATCCATCACCTTGACGCCGCCGATTCGGCAGCGATAGAGCGCCTCCATGGGCAGGTTGCCGCGCCGTTGATCTGCCGCGACCACCACCTCGTCAACCCGATTAGCGCGGACGTATTCGGGTAAGTCGTTCAGGTTTAAAAACAGCAGCTGTTCGTGACGAATACGATCGCTATCGTCGGGCATGGGTACAAAGCCGAGTACCTGGAACCCCTGGCGGTCGGCGGACCGTCGCATCCGGTCCTGAATGATGCTGGCGCGCTCCCCGTCGCCCAGTACTAGAATCCGCCGCTTTAGGGCTTCGGCACCGAGCAGTTTGAAAAAGCCGTAGCGGAGCAGGCAGACGATAAAAAAGGAAAAGATCAATGCCAGGGCGATGGCTTTGGGGTCGACTTGAAGGAAGGGAATAAAGTAGAAAATCACCCCCTGCGCGATAGAGGCCATGACGAAGCTCAGGAAGACGCGGGCGACCACTTCCCGGGGGGCGCCGCGAAGCCGGGCGTGGTAGAGGCCCATGGCCGCCATGCAGATAAACGCCACCACCACGAACGTCATGCACTCCAAGCATAGGACGTGGTCGAAAAACCCGACGTAGTGCGGCGTCGTTGAGTAACTGAACCCGAGGTAGAGGCACCAGAGCATGGCGGCCGTTTCGCAAAGTGCCAGGGCCATGTAGCGATAGCGCACAGGTACTTTGTTTATTCCCAGAGCCGGCATACCGCGATCCAGATTCTTGATATTCAAGTTGCTCATGTCGATCCTTGACTGTTGCCCGCTATCCTTGGCTTCCAAATTGCTCCTCCAGCGGTCAGGAGCCTGCGTAAAAGGTCTGAGTGACCACGGTGGTCTACTGGGCAGCCGCTACTTATCGAAGGAGGCCGTTACCCTTCAGGCTAGACCAAAATTTCAGCGGCAAGGGGGTGGCTCAAAAAGGCGGTGGGGCTTGCGCTCAGCCCGTAAGCGCCTGATTGGCGGACCACTACCAAATCCCCTATTTGGGCTTCCGGGAGTTCGACCCGCTCGGCGAGAATATCAAGCGGAGTACACAGGGGGCCGACGACAGTGACGACCTCTGTCTTATTCCCCTCGACCCGGTTACCCAGTTGTACCGGGTAATTCTTGCGAATGACCTGGCCAAAATTGCCCGAGTTCGCCAGGTGGTGGTGCAGTCCACCGTCCGTGACCAGGTAGGTGGTCCCCCGGGAGCATTTCTTGTCGATCACTCGGGATACGTAAATTCCGGCCTCGCCGACAATATAGCGGCCGAATTCCAGGGCGATTGCGGTCTGGGGCGTTAGCTTGTGCACGGTGCTCTGAATTTCGCCGAGGGTTGCCATAACGGGTGCCAAATCAAGAACGGGCTCGCCCGGGAAGTAGGGAATGCCAAAGCCGCCGCCCATGTTGATGAAGCGAAGGTCCAGATTGTGCGCCGGAACCAACTGGCAGCACAGATCGGTGACGCCTTGCAGGGCTTCACACAGCGCCTGGGGGTTAAGGTTCTGGGAGCCGGTAAACAGGTGCAGCCCCTCGGGCTCGAGTCCCTGTGCGCGCACGTACTCGATCAGGTCAGCAAAGCATTCGCTGTCGATACCGAAGGGCTTGGCCCCACCGGTCATTTTCATTCCTGAAGCCTTGAGTTCAAAGCTGGGGTTCAGCCTCAGCGCAAGGCGTGCCTTGAGGTTAAGAGACCGGGCGGCCTTGGCGATCTGTTCAACCTGAAGAAAGGATTCGGCCGTCACCACGATGCCGGCCGCCACCGCTGAGACAATCTCCTCCTGGTTTTTACCCGGCCCGGCGAAGCTGATTTCGCTCTCTTCCATGCCGGCATCCAGAGCGATTCGCATCTCGCCCTTGGAGGCCACGTCCAGCCCGTCAACGAGGGGGGTCACGAAGTCAACGAGGGCAGGCATGGGGTTGGCCTTGATCGCGTAGTGCAGTTTGATCCCCTTGGGCAGTTGCTGGCGCAGGGTATCAATGCGTTGGCGAATGAGCCCGCGGTCGTAGGCGTAGAACGGCGTCCTTCCTACAACTGCTGCGTGACGGGTCAGTGGTTTACCGCCGACGTAATACTCGTTATTGCGGATGTCCGGCCACTGGCTGGCGTGGGTAGCGGGGCGGTCAGTTTTCATTGGGCGTGTCCAGGGTAAAGAAATCGGCGTACTGTTCGGCGAGGCTGCGGCGGTCGATTTTGCCGTTGGCGTTGCGTGGCAGCTCGCTCAGCACGCAACAGTCTTTGGGCTGCATAAAATTAGGCAGCTGCTGATGACAGGCGCCGAGCACCTGCTCCGATACTCCTTCGCTGGCTTCCGCCGGCGTCACCAGCAGCAAGATCCCCTGGCCCAGGGCCGGGTGCGGCACGCCGAGCGCTGCGGCATCGCGCACGCACCCGGTCTGGTAGGCCACTTCTTCAACCTCGCTGGGACTGACTCGATAGCCCGATGTCTTGATCATTTCGTCCTTACGCCCGACGAAATAAAGGTAGCCGTCGCTGTCGCGGGTGACCGTGTCGCCCGACCAGACGGCGATCTCCTGGAATACCAGCCCCCCTGATGCCTTGGGCAGGGGCTTGAACCGTTCGGCGGTTTTTTCCGGGGCGTTCCAGTATCCCAGGCTGACCAGGGGACCCCGGTGCACCAGTTCGCCGGGTTCGTTGTCGAGGCACGGACTGCCGTCTTCCCGCAGCACCAGGATTTCTGCATTGGGTATGGCTTTTCCGATCGAGCCGGGGCGCTTGTCAGCCTGGTCCGGGGGGAGGTAGGTGGAGCGGAAAGCCTCGGTGAGGCCGTACATCAGAAAGGGCTTCGCATCCGGAAAAATGTCCCGCAAGCGCGCCAGTAAGGCGGCGTTCATATGACCGCCTGTATTGGCAAAGTAGCGTAACGAGCGGGCAGCCTCGGGGTTCCATTTCAGGCTGGAAATTTGGCTCCAGAGAGGGGGAACGGCGGTGATTCCGGTAATTCCATGCTTTTCCACCTGACGCATGACATCGTTGGGCAGGAGGTAGTCCATCAGGTAGCAGCAGGCACCTGCACGGAAAACGGTGGTGACTTGGCTTAAACCGGCGTCAAAGCTGAGCGGCAGCAGCGCCAGCACCCGGTCTTCGGGTGTGTTTTCCAGGTAGCTGGCAACGCTCTGGGCGCCCACCACCAGATTGCGGTGGCTGAGTACGACCCCTTTGGGTTTGCCGGTGCTGCCGGATGTGTAAAGGATGGCGGCCATGTCGCCATCGGTCAGGGCGTGTGGCGGCGACTGGCAGGGCTCGGTGTCCAGAAGCGTATCCCAGGGGGTGGTCATGGGCCCTGGAGTGGTGGGTGCGTCGACGAGCACCACTTGGCGCAGGTCCCTGAGCTCATGCAGGATGGGTTTGAGTGTTTCCAGCCGGGCGCTGCTGGTGACCAGGACCCGCACGTTGCAGTCGGCCAGTATATGCTGTACTTGCGGCGGCTTGAGAACCGGATTGACTGGCACGAAACAGGCCCCGGCGAGGGTGCTGGCAAAAAAACTGGTCACGGTTTCGATCTGTTTGGGCAGGTAAACCGCGACCCGCTCCGCCCGTTCAACCCCCAGCTTCCTGAACCCTCCGGCAGCACGCTGGATGTCCCTTAGCAACTGGGTATAGGTGCGTTGCCCATGTTTGTGCCACAGCGCCGGGGCGTCGGGGCGTCGGAGTGCTTGTGCCTCTATGAGGTGGTGGAGGAGGTAGTTAGCTGCGGCTGGCTCAGTAGGCTCATTCATAGGTGTTTAACACTTCCGGCCATAGGTGGGTGATGAATGCCTGCAGATGCCGTTCGGCCGCCTGCGGGTCTTCGTAATCGGTAGCCAGGGCAAAAGCCGAGCTCAACGACGAGTCCTTTTCAAACCGTGACCAGGCTTGCAGGACCTTGACGGTCGCGGGATTGACAGCCGCCTGCCCGTTAGCCCGGTACCATTGCCAAATAAGTCGCTTTTCTCCGTCGGGGCTGCGTAGATCCAGCTCGTTAACCGGTAGATTGGAACCTGCGATCACCAGGTTTCGGGTTCTGCGCTGTGCCAGACTCCAGGCGTTTTTGTCGAAGAACTGGTTAAGGTGGTTGATCAACTCCTTGCCTTGCCCCTCGGTCTGGTAGTCCGCAATGAAAAAACTGATGGGCTCACCTTCAAGGGCTTTATAGGTGTGCAGGTAGGTTCGGTCTGCGCCTTTGAAATCGGGGCGCCAGGACATCGCGGTCGCCTCGGCGCTCTCGTAAGCCCCGAGGGGCAGGTCATACGCTGCCAGCGGGGTCGGCGGGGTATCGGCTTCCAGCCCGGCACCGAGCTGGGCGCTCACCAGCAACGCTCCGATACCGGCGACGGCAGTTCCAATCAGTCGCCCCCTGGGCGGGAGAGGCGGATCATCTTTCCGGGGCCTGGCAGCGGGGGCCTTGGCGTCGCTCCAAAATCCACCGACCCAGAACATCAACCCAATAACCACGCCGAAAAACAGCCAGCCGTAAATCAGGTGGTCCACGCCGGTGGCGTATTTCAGGTCCGAGAGATGGGCGATCATCACGATCATATAGGCGCGGATGCCATTGGCCAGAATCGGTACCAGCAGGGAGGCGGCGACAAATAGAACCCGCTTTTTCGTGCTGCTGTAGGCCAGGTACGCGTAGAGGGTACCCAAGGCCAGCGAGGCGATAAGGTAGCGGATGCCGCTGCAGGCCTCTGCCACCTCGAACTGTCCACTGGGAATTTCGATATAAAGCCCGCTCATGAAGACCGGAATGCCAGTCAGTTGCAGCATCTTTACCGTAATGCTCGCGGTGACCTGTTGTAATGCGGGGGTTAGGGCCTCGCCAAAGGGAACCGCGAACACAAGGTACAACAGGGGAAAGAGCAAACAGTGAAAAACAGGCCGTCCCAGGATAAGGAGTATTAACGACCAGAGGACCAGGATGGCCGCCAACTGCTCGATCACCAGAAGGTTGGCCGCCCGACCCGCCAGCCAGGCGGCGCATGCGATCATCAAGGGGAGAAGGGCGGGCGGAAAGGGCATGACCGGCGTGCATCGCAAAGCGTCGCGCCGGCGCCAGATTAGCCAGAGTGAAATCGGTGCGATAAGCGCGCCATGGGCGTAGGTGTCGGAGCGAAGCCAGATGGTCGCCATGGAGAGCAGTGTCTCTCCGAACACGGCAATATAGACGAGGCCGACGCCGATCAGAATGACTGTTACGGACCGATCGTAGGCGAATGGCTGTTTGGCTGCCAAGGTTTCCATCAACGGCTGTTAACCGAGGTGCCTTGATAGCCTTGGCCCAAGGAACTGAGAAAGGTTCAGCGGTAGCTTTTGCCAAAGCTTGATGAAAAACCGGTACTTGGGATTATTCGGACTCAGGTTGGGCAGGGCCTTGGCTTTAACCAAATGGTACTCGTAGCACAGCGAGGCGGGTTCGAACCCCCAGTGACGCTTGTAGTGGTACGGCCCGCTGTCGACCTTACTGCGGCCGAAGTCATAGATTTCTACCCCCTGCTTGCGGGCCCTGCACATCTGGTCCCAATACATGAAATCCATCGACTTCAGGTCCCGGGCCTCAGGCAGGCCGCCCCCGTAATAGGGGAGCACCTCGTTACGGAAGTAGAAACTCATCAGGGCCGAGACCGGGCGGTTGTCATGCAGTACCGTCACCACCTCGGTGGCCTCGGGGAACTCCGCTCGCAGGGCTTCAAAAAAGTGGCGGGAGAAAACCGGTGTGCCCAGGTTACGCACACTGGTGGAGTAAATGGTAAAAAAATCGTTGATATCGTCGGCCTTCAGGGTTTCATGGCCGTTGCGGATGGCTTGGCGAATAACCGCCCGCTGTTTGCGCTTCATGGCCTTGAGATTGGCCTCGTCATCATCGTCCAGTTGGCGCCGGAAGGTGGCGTGCAGGTTTTTTGCCGGCCAGCCGGCTGTCTGAGGCTCCCGGTGGCGCAGTTCCAGATAGTCGACCCCGATTTGCTCCGCCACCTCCTGTGCGCGCTTTAACAGCGCTTCCTTGCTTTCGGGGTCGTCGGCCACAACTCCCCCGTAGACGCAGAAAGGCGTAGAGACCAGCGCGTTACCAAATAGCAGGCTCTTGGTGTGAACCAGTGGCAGCACGCCGGTGAGTTTTCCGTTTTTTTCCGCATACAACGCGTAGCTGCGGTGGGAGGTGGTTTTTTCGATGGCCCGAAGCCACCCGGATAAGTGAAAAAAAGTGGCGTCTTGTGCGCGGTTAACGTAAGCGTCCCAGCTTGCCTCTTTCTCGGGGGTGAGCGTCTCGACGATCATAAAAGAGTGGGTTCCCTTCTAACTGCGTTGTTTCCATGCTGAGCATAAGAATAGACAGTTTTTGCGGCGGGGCACCAAAATCGAGTTCCGCCGTGCTTTCGCTTTCATTCGGGGGTGGCTGTTTTTATGCAGATTTTCATTTTTTGGGTTAGTCTGGACGATGCCGCTGCGGCCTCACGCTCGCGTCGCGCTCTACGTGGTCAAAGGAATGAAAGCAGATGCTCGCAACTGCCACTGATGTGCTGAATGGATCGGCCCCGCCACTCCGGCTCATGCTGGATGAGGAGTCCACCGGTGTCCTGGAAGGAAACCATAACGGTGTCCGTGCCTTTATTTGGGGGCAGGTGTTTGATGAAGATCGACGCGCCTTGTCCCCTGAAGCTCTCTGTCAGCGGGTCGCTACCGGAGCGGGTATCAGCGGGCTGCGAGGGCATTACGCGCTGGTGCTGGTGGATGGCAACGGCGCGCGGGTGCGAATCGTATCCGACCGGTTTGTGACCCGGCGGCTTTATTACACCCTCGTTCAAGGTGAAGTCTGGGTCTCTGATTCAATCAGCTGCCTGCGCCGGGCACTGCCGGACTCACCGTCGATTGCGCCCCAGGCGGTGCTTGATTATCTCTTTTTCCACATGGTTCCCAGTCCCGATACTATCTACGAGGGCATCTACGCGTTGGCTCCTGCGGAAGTGGCCGAGGTGAAAGCGGGCCGACTTGAGCGCTACCGGCACTGGAAGCCGATATTCACCGCAGACACGCATGCTGACGAGCAGGCCCAGGCTGGGTTGCTTTTCAGCACTCTTGAAGCCGCGGTTACCGATACCCTTGATGAAACGCCCACCGGCTGCTTCTTGAGCGGCGGGCTCGACAGCTCTTCCATCGCGGGTCTGGTTGCCCGAAAGCGACCGGGCGTCCCGGTCTTTTCGATCGGCTTTCCCCTGGAACAATACAACGAACTGGATTACGCCCGCTGTGCGGTCGAACGTTTCGGTTTGACCGGCCACGAGTACTGTATGTATCCGGAGGATGTGGTAGAGGCGCTGCCCACGATCATCGACAGCATGGACCAGCCGTTCGGCAACAGCTCCGTCTTGCCCACCTATTTTTGCGCACGCCTGGCCAAGTCCCACGGGGTGGACAGGCTGATTGCCGGTGATGGCGGGGACGAGTTGTTTGCGGGTAACGTTCGTTATAGCAAGCAACTGCAAATGGACCGCTGGCGCCAGCGTCTGGGACCTCTGGTGCCGTTGCTGGCAGGCGGGCTGCTGAATTCCCAGGTACCGAGCCGGCCCGCAATTTTGCGCAAGGGCAAGAGCTTTGTCCGCCAATTACGCATGAGCGTTACCGAAAACCTGGAATACTTTAATTTTCTCAACCTCATTGATCGTCGCAGCGTCTTTGCCGAAGCGCTGTTGGGAAGCCTGGATTTGAAGGAGCCAGAGCGCAGGTGTCAACGTCTTTATGATGAATTGCCCCAGGCTGATACCCTGGATCGCATGCTCTACATGGACTGGAAACACACCCTGGCGGATAACGATTTAGTCAAAGTCTCCAGCGCCTGTCGCCTGGCGAATATCGAGGTGGCTTATCCCATGCTGGATGATGGCTTGGTGGATCTCTCGCTGTGCTTACCCGCTCGTCTCAAACTTACCCCGAACAATCTGCGCCACCTTTACAAGGTGGCGATGAGCGACTTTTTACCCCAGCGTATTATCAACAAACCCAAACATGGCTTCGGGTTACCTTTCGGGCTTTGGACGCAGAATCATCCCGAGCTGCGGGCTCAGGCCCATGCTGCGTTGGATGGGCTCAAAGCGTATAACCTGTTTCAGCCGCGCTTTTTAGATGAAGTTAAACGCCTGCATCAGCACGAACATGCCAAGCATTACGGTGAACTGGTATGGGTACTTATGGTGTTGTCGCTATGGTTAGATCGTAATCAGCAGTAGCGGAGAGGGGCTTGGCTAGCTACCAGGGGCATTTTATTCAAGCGGGTGAGCGGACAATATACCTAGCTTGTTTTGGTGATATGCAGGCTTCCAAACGCCTCGTATTCGCGCCGCCCTTTGCAGAAGAGATGAATTACAGTCGTGCGGTCGTGGCGCGCACCGCACAACACCTCGCCACTAGAGGCTGGTACGTGGTGCTGGTGGATTACTGGGGAACCGGTGACAGCGGTGGTGACCTGGAGCAGGTTCGGTTACATCACTGGCTTGCAGACATGGATGCGGTCTTATCCTGGGTCGGCTGTGATGAGACGCCGGTCGCTCTCTGGGGGCTACGATTCGGGGCCCTGCTGATCGATTACTACCTATCGGTTAAGCCTTCTAGGAACCTCTCACAATTTATTTTCTGGCAACCCCAGCTTTCGGGGCGGCGGATGATGCGTCAGTTTTTCCGGCTGCGACAAGTCCAAGAGGCATTTTCCGGAAAGCAACGGGTGGATTGGCTCGCACGCGCGTTGGAAGGAGACACCGTAGAGGTATCCGGTTACCGCTTGAGTCCTGAATTGGTCAGGGAAATATGTGCGTTATCTTGGCAAGGACACGCGCTTCGCGTGGGAGCATCGCTGTGGCTGGAGGTTGGTCAACCACCCTCTGAAGGGGCGCTAGGGTTCCCGGTAAGTGCAGGGCTAGAAGTCCAAACATGCGAAGGCCCGGCGTTTTGGCAGGTTCCGGACGTTTACCACGCACCGGCTCTACAGGCGGTCAGTCATGCATGGTTGGAGGGCGCGGTGTGAGTCGGGAACAGGCGGTGACCCTGCCGCTAGGGGATCAGCGGCTTCCGGCGATTTTTCATCCAGGAGTAAGCAGCTCCCGTGTCGGAGTGGTGATTGTCGTTGGAGGGCCGCAATATCGAGTTGGCAGTCACCGACAGTTCTTGCACTTGGCGCGGTGGCTGGCCGCTGCCGGCGTACCCGTGTTGCGTTTTGATGCGCGGGGAATGGGTGATGCGAGCGGTGACAAACAGCCCTTTGACCACTTGGATGAAGACATTCGCGCGGCGCTTGACGGTTTATGCAGTAGAGCCCCAAGGGTTGAAGGCGTTGTGCTCTGGGGGTTATGCGATGGCGCATCGGCGGCGTTGCTATATGCCGATAAAGACGAGCGGGTGGCCGGTCTCGTGCTGGTGAATCCATGGTTGGAAAACGTCCAATCCGAGGCTAGAACCCGTCTTATCCACTACTATTTGAAACGGCTCTCAAGCGGGGGATTCTGGCGCAAGTTTATCGGCGGGCGGGTAGCAATTGCCGATAGCCTGCGCGGCGTGGGGAGTGCTGCACGGCAGGCGTCCACAACGGGTAATGAAAAAGGGGGCTATCAACAGCGGATGCGTGACTCCTTCGAAGCTTATACCCAGAAAGGTCAGCCGGTGTTGCTGGTGCTGAGCGCCAACGATCTGACGGCAAAGACGTTTGAACGCCAGTACCGCAGTGAGCCCCATTGGCGTCATTTAAGTACCAGCACGCGCGTAAGCGTTGAGATTCATCCGGAAGCAGACCATACCTTTTCTTCCAGCGAGTGGAAGGCTTGGCTTGGCGACTGTACTCTGGCGTTTGTCAAAAGGCTATCCAGAAGCTAGCGAGGGCTGGGATGCGCATACTGTGCAGAAATTTGTTCTGCGGTCTGTTTTTCGTGGCGGCCCATGCCGTCGCTCAGCCGGCGGTGCTGCTGGACGGAAAGCCTGCAGCAAGCCTCGCTGACGCCATGTCGAAGGCAGAAGTTGGCAGTCGGATCGAGCTGGCGCCGGGCGTATACGAGCAAGCAGGCGTGCTGCGTGCCGACTTCGTGTCTATCGTTGGCGAGCCTGGTACGGTGATCGCCAATACTGCGGTTGAGGGCAAAGCCGCCTTGGTTATCAAAGGGAGCAATACGCTGATAGCCCAAATCGAATGTCACGGCATACAGGTGAAAGATCAGAACGGCGCTTGCGTGCGCCTCGAGGGAAGTAACCTTGAGCTGGATAAAGTCTATTTCCACGACAGCGAGCAGGGGGTGTTGACAGGAAAAAATCCGGGTTTCGTGGTGATTCGCAACAGCCGTTTTCAGCGATTGGGTAAGAGGGGGCGGGCCCACGCCATTTATGTGGGCGGTGGAGAACTGCAGATCATCAACAGTGAAATCCTGGCTTCTAAGGACGAAGGACACGAGGTTAAGTCGCGCGCGCGACGCACGGTGATCGAAAGCAGCCTGATAGCCTCGTTGGATTCGATGGATAGCCGGCTGCTGGATATCGCCAATGGGGGGGAGCTGATTGTCAATCACTCAGTACTGCAACAGGGCAAGCGCACGGCCAACAACGATATGATCGGCTTCGGTCTCGAGGGTGTTAAATACCCCCTCAATCGGATTGAGTTGCACCGTAACGTTTTTGTTATCGACCAGGAAAAAACCCGCATTCTGTCTGCGCGACCAAAAACTGTCCGGGTCGATTCTTCGCTGAACACCATAGTGGGGGATTACCGGCAGGGAATCGATGGCGTTGCTTTGCACCTGGAAGATCGCGCAGCGATCGGACTGCCGTCCTATCCAAGCCTAGAAGGAATTCGCCGCTTGTTGGACGGTGCTTTACCCATTGGCTCGCAGCCGTGAATAAAAGCGTTAGCGTCGGTGCGGGCGCTGATAGGGAGACTGGCGAGACGGGCCAGCGGCATCATCGTCCTCATGGCAGCTTGATCGGCGGCGGACTGCCGATGTTGCGCTGGTTGGGAGCGATTACGGCTCTTGCAGCTTTGTTTTTTTTGTTGCTCGACTACCCGGCCGGTTTCACTAGTCTCTACCTCATCCTGGCACTGTACTCCGCCGCCTGTCTGATCACACCGTACTTTTGGTTGCTGGCGCTCCCTGCGCTGCTGTTAACCTATGACTTGACCCCATGGAGTGGACGCGCCGGCCTGAATGAGTTTGACATGCTGCTGCTGGTCACGCTCTCTCTTGGGTGGCTGCGCGTTCCAAAGAGCAAGCCCGGGATTGGACCTGTTGTCTGCAATCGCAATGTTCTAGCCGTGTGGGTGGTCTATTTGACTGGGCTGTTGGTGGTAGCGCTGCAACAAGGATTGCCCCAGCTCGGATCTATGCACACCCTGGTCTATTACGCTCCCGATATCACGTTGCTGCAGACCCGCGGGATGCTCTACGGCCTGCTGCTTTCGACTCTTTGGTTTCCTCTTTACGGTCATGATCCGAGACGCTGCCAGCGCTGGACCCTGATCGGGGCATGTCTGGGGGCGTCGGCTTTGGCGCTGGTAATACTTTGGGAACGGGGCGTCTTTAACGACTTGCTCTCGAGTGGCGCTTACTACCAACGACTACGAAGTTTATTGGATTTCTCATCAACCTACCGTGTTACCGGAAGTTTTTCGGAGATGCATACCGGAGGGGAAACCATCGATGGCGTGTTGATGTGGGTGGTACCGTTTAGCTTGGCGTCCATGCTCTATTTTCGAGGCCCCTGGCAATGGCTGGCGATGCTTGCGTTTCTTGGCTCAAGTTATGGGGTAGCGTCGTCCTTTACGCGCACGACCTACGCCGCATACGGCGTTTGCCTGCTGTTTTTTTTTGGTGTGTTGTTAGCTCGTCGACGCAGCACGCTGGCCCAACTGCATGCTTACGACTGGCTGACGCTGGCTGCCAATTTAGCCGTCCTTGGTCTGCTGGGAACGGTTTTTCGGCTCAGTGGTTATATAGGTGTTTTGGCGAGCGGTTTAATGTTGGCACTTGGGTTGGTTGCCAGCGCCTATCCACGTTACGGGCGCCGTCTCTGGCTGTTATTGCCTGCCTACGGACTTTTGGCGCTGCTCGGTGTATACGGGCAGTTGACCAGCAAGTGGGCCGATCAAGGCCTTGTTCCAACGCTGACTTTAGCGGCAATCTTTTGTCTGATCGCGCTGTTTGGCGTTTTCTTTGTCCGCCGATTTTCCTGCCCGCCCGGACCTTTGCTTTGGGTGGGGGTGACCCTGCTGATGCTATCGGCACTAATGGGGTCGGTGCTTGGTGGCCATCGGATGTCTGAGCGTGTCACTACGGTCACCACTGACCTTGAGAAACGTGTCGATCACTGGTCGCGGGTGTTGGAGGCCATGAACGCAGGGCCTGCCACTATCTGGTTTGGTATGGGAAAGGGGCAATTTCCTTACGCCTACGCGCTGGCTCACCCGAACAGCGCTAAGTCTGCGGGAGGGGTGCGGGTGTTTTCCGACCCGGAACAAGGCGATTATCTGCGGTTGGTGACCGGCAGTGATTTGAAATTGGCGCAACGGGTGAAGGTCATTCCGGACACCCGTTACCAAATCAGAATACGTCTGCGGGCCACTGAAGACTCGTCGCTGACGCTGGGTTTCTGCGAACGGAATATCCTTTACGCCAGTGACATGAACGTGATGTGTAGTGCTCGTTGGGTAAAGGTCAGGAGCACCAATGGGGACTGGGTTGAACATGAGGTCAGGATCCAAAGCAAGAGGGTTGGCCGAAAGCCCCCATGGAAGCGTTGGCCAACGGTCTTTTATCTTAAAAATGCGGGTGCCGTAGCTGTTGATATTGAACATGTTTGGGTCCAGGCGAATGGGCAGCCGGCAAACTCAATTCGCAACGGAGGCTTTCGACAAGGATTGGATTATTGGTTTTACTACAATGATTTCAAGCATTTGCAATGGCACATCAAAAACCTGTACCTCGCGATATATTTCGAGCTTGGGGTGTTGGGCGTGATCCTGGTCGGTGGTGTTGTCGGGATGGCTGTTTATCGGGGGGCTCGGAAAGCCCTGTCTGGCGAACCGCTGGCGTTGGCCGCCTGGTTAAGTGTGGTGTCGGTGCTGGTAGTAGGCGTGATGGGGAACCCTCTTGATTCCGCTCGAGCGAGTCTGTTGTTTTACTGGCTGATCAACATCTTACTATTTACCCGCTTTCAAAGACATTCGTTGTGCGAGCCTACACCCTCATTTGCCGACTCTGGCGGTGGCTAAAGCGTGCGAAGCAGTGCGTTTAGCTCCCGGGCGCGCTGCGTCCGGCTGTGGGTCTCGACCACTGATTGACTGACACCGAGCGCGTCACCTCTGACCAGTTGCAGACGAAGTCGGGCCAGCTGCTTGGTGACCGCCTCATTATTGTCTATTTGGGCCACATGGCTTACACCGGCATGGCGTAGTAATTGAGCCGTTTCACTGTTTGGGCTGCAGAGTCCGAGGACAGGACGTTCGCTTCGCATGTATTCGTAGAGTTTGGCAGGTATCTGATTCGGGCAGCTAGGCCCTTGCAGCAGGACCAGCGCATCGCTTTGGCATATTTCATTGATGGCTGCCTGACAGGGGAGGGGTGGGAGCAGTCGCACGGCATCGTCACAGCCGGCCATTTTAATAAGGGCGTTTAATTGGCCCTCGTTTCCAGGGGCCCTTAAATGCAGCCGAATGGGGGGGAGATGCCTCTCTGTGTTGAGTACTCTGATGGCGTTAAGCAACGCCTGTGGCGGCCTGTCGGCGGGGTCTAGCAAGCCGCTGTGGAGCAAGGTGATATGTTCTCTCGGCCCTGGGTGTTTAGGCGCTTGGACAAATAGTTGCGGGTCGTAGCCGTTGGCAATCACTTCATAGCGCGCACCGTCGTGGTTTTTTGTCGCATGGCGCTGCGCGAGCTCTTTAGCGGTGCCCTCGGTCGTTACCACCGCAAACCGGGCATGGCGCATTACCTTGGCTTCGATCCACTGGTGACTGCGCCGCTCCCAGGGGTGGTTTGGAAAGTGCTGGTCATACATGGGGTCTCGAAAATCTGCGACCCAGGGGAGACCGGTAAGGCGGTGTAGAATCAGGCCTATCACATGGGCGCTCGCAATCGGATAGGTTGACCAGAGCGCTTTTGGAGGTTGCCGTCTAATCGTCTGCAGGCCTCGTATCACACCGCTCAGGATCCAACTTGACCAACGGTCCGGTAAAGCGAGTCCCCGCAGATAACGTCCGGCAACGGCGAGTGTCTGCGCGCTGTTGATCGTCCAGCCGCGTGTTACGGTGACTTCGGGGCGGATGCGCGCGCAGGTATCATCGAATCGAGTCGGGTAAGCGTTGGGGGAGGCTGTAAGCACGGTGGGTGACCATCCGAGGTCAACCAGGTCGTTGGCAAAGCACAGGGTTCGGTGAACCCCGCTGCTAAACCCCGCCGGAGGGTAGTGAAAAGCCACCATCAGAATGGGATCCGGTGGTTCGGCGAAATTATGCGGGGGCACTGTGATTAGAGTTTGGTTTGCAGGAACTCTGTCAGGCTGCCAATCGTCTCGAAAGCCTCGGCGGTAATTTCATCATCGGAAAATTCCACATCGAAGGTCTCTTCCATGGCGGCCAACAGCGTAACGACTGCCATTGAGTCAAATTCGGGAAGTGCGCCTAGAAGCGCAGTTTCCCTCGTCCAATTCTCAGCGGTGGTATTGAGTGCTTCACTGACCAAATCGATGACTTTAGCTTCCATGGGCGGTGTGGGGCTCCGTGCTTTTGATTACTCTGGCATAAGTCTATCAGCGGGTGGAATGCTTGGCTATCAACGTACTACCCGTGTTTTAAGCGTTTCCTGAATCCTTTGCGAAGCCGGCAGCTTAGGGTTGCCAAGGCTCCGCGAAGGGAGTTGATCCGATAGGCCCGAATGCCCCATTGCTCGCGACGCAGGGTCATCCAGTCTTGTTTATAGCTGTCATCACCGGTCAGAAAGTCGACTTCGTGCACTCTGTCGATGTCCAGTACGTGCTCCATCAGCGCGTGGGTGAGCAGCGTGCCGGGGGAGTAGTGATTAAAACCTGGGTCGTGGGCAAGTTTGAAAATGTAGGCTTTCGAACCTGAAACGGCCCATATCTGGGCCGCCACTATGTGCGCACCCGCAAAGAGAATACCTAGCCGGAGGCGCCCTTCTCCTGCTAGCTCTCGACACCACTCGGCGATAAATTGGGGATGGGGTTCTTTTCTTTTCCAGCTGAGACTGTAGAGGCGAGTAAACGCTTTCAGGCCGAGCTCCAACCTCGCACCGGCACATTGAACGATTTCGACATCGTAGCCGAGGTCAGTTTGCATCCGGTTTCGTCGACGCCGAAAGGTGTTTTTTAGTCGGGAGGGGCGTCTCTCCCAATAGGCTTCAAAGCCGCCTTCTGCGCTGGGCAGTATCCAATTGCCGTGACAAAAATAGGGTTCGGTGTACCAGCCGTACCTACGCAAACCAAGATCCAATGGCGCCCAGGTCGGGGAGTTTCTCAATAGTGGTTTCAGTTCCAGTTGCCAGCAGCGCCCTTCAACCGCCGAAAGTGAGCTCAGCACTCCGTCAATGGCGGCGGACGGGGCGGTGCCGGGGAACGTCAGCAGGTCATAGTGACCGCTATAGAAGTTGCTTAGCGGCCGCAGCTTATCAGCTTGGCGTTTTCCTGCTCCCGATAACTTCAGGGCTAAGAATGCCTGTGGTTTTTTGTCTGTATCAAGCAACAGGTAATACCGAGGGCGTTCTTTTGACTCCAGCAGGTATCGCTCGAAGAGGAGAAACCAAGAGGGGGCTATAAATGGGTTTCCGGATGATGCATCCAGAATGGCCTCGCGATACTCGGGAGAAATATCTGTTATGCTATCAAAGCGTTGCAGCACGCTTTCTATTCCCTGTGCAAAGAGTGTTGAGTAACGGTAGCAGTGTCGTAACCCAAATCACAAACTTGTAGTGAATGCGTTGGCGATTTAGTAGATTGTGATACGCTCGCACGAACATGGGGGGCAAGGATGGCCAATGATGCGCAGCTAAGGATATCGCAAGCACACGCGCCGCTTTCATTGAAGCGGTCTATTCGTTACGTCCCAGAATGGGGTTGGCGCCTCGTTCGAGCTCTGGCCACCCACCTGTCTCCAGGTGGAGAAAAGGGCACTTTAAGCATACTGATCTATCACCGTATCCACAGGGAAACGTCTGAGCAAGGCTTCGACTACTTCCCCGAGTCCTCTCTAGACTGGCAAATGTACCTTGTCAGCAAAATTTTCAATCCGGTGCCTTTACGCCAAGCGATTGAGCAACTTCAGTCGGGAACACTGCCTCCAAGGGCGCTGGCCGTTACGTTTGATGATGGTTACGCTGATAACCTGACTCTGGCTATGCCCCTCCTGCGAAAATACGGTATCGAAGCCACCTGCTTTATTGCCGGTGTAGGGGTTCAAGAGGGCAGGTTGTGGAACGACAAATTGATTGAAGCGATCAGCCGTTCGCCGCTGGAGAGCCTTGATTTAGGCCCGCTCAAATTGGGGGTTTTTTCTCTGAAAACCGCGGGCGAACGCCGGCGGGCGATCGCAGGCCTGCTTGAAACGCTCAAACCTATGCACCCGGAAGAGCAGCGGCGGACGTTGGATCGGATCCTTGAAGCCGCGGGAGTTCAGATAAAGGAGAGACTGATCTTATCTGAAGATCAGATTCGTGAACTTCACAATCAGGGAATGGACATTGGCTGTCACTCCATGAATCACCCAATGCTCACCAAGGTAGACCTGGAGTACGCCAGGCGGGACATCAACATTGCCAAGGATGAGCTGGAGCGGATCATTTCAGCCCCGGTCGATCTTTTTGCTTATCCTTATGGCAAGCCTTGCGAGCACTTTCAGCCGAGCCACGAGAAACTCGTCGAAGAAATTGGCTTTAGCGCTGCACTCAGTACCGCATGGGGCGCCAACAGTTGCCACACCAACCGCTATGCTTTGAAGCGTTTTACGCCTTGGGATGACAATCCGGTTAAGTTCCTGGCGAGGCTGCTGTGGAATTACCGCACCAGTCAGCGAACCATCGCCTATGAAGATCTGAACAAAGAGATCGATTGCCTTCTAGTGACCAGTATCTTTCCACCGATCAATGGGGGCTCCGCTGTGGTGTACGAAAAACTGGCCTACTACAGTCCGGGTTCGCGGATGATGGTGTTGGCCCCCAAATACCACTGCGCCACCCGGGAGGCGCTGGAAGGTTGGCAGGAGTTTGATCTACGGGTGCCCTATCCAGTGGCGCGGCTAAATCTGCTTCGGCCTTGGGTGCTGGAGGCAAAGTCACTATGGCATTCGCTGTTCTTGATCTTGACACATGACATGCCACTCAGGGCGAGGGTGTTGTTCACCACCTTGAGTCTGATTCGCAAGCATAAAGTTAAGGTGCTCTGCATCGGCGAGCTTAACTCCCTGAGCTGGTTGGGATCGCTGTGCCGAAGTCTGACCGGCGTTAAGGTGGTCAACTATATCCATGGAGAGGAGGTGACGACGGAGACGGTTTATCGTCGCTTTGGCCGTAAACGTAAACGCTACTTGCATCAGGCTGATGCCGTGGTAGCGGTGAGCCAGTTCACCAAGCGTTATCTGCTGGAACATTATGGGTTGTCGGCCGAGAAAGTAAGGTTGATTCCTAACGGTGTCGATGTTGAGCAGTTTGTTCCGGGTGAAAAGCCAGCACTTTTACTGCAGCGATATGGATTAGAGGGCAAACGAGTTCTGTTGACCGTTGGGCGGTTGGTTCCCCGTAAGGGGATCGACAAAACCATCGAAGCACTGCCTATGCTCGTCAAGCGTATGCCTGATCTCCATTACCTTATTGTCGGCACAGGCCCTTACCGCGCTGAGCTGGAAAGGCTGGTGGATGAGCATAAGATGCGCACCCATGTGACCTTTGCAGGCAGAGTGTCCGAAGACGAACTGGTATTACATTACCAGCTATGTGATTTGTTCCTGATGCCAAATCGGGAGATGCCGGATAAGGATACCGAGGGTTTCGGTTTGGTATTTTTAGAAGCGAATGCTTGCCAGAAACCGGTAGTGGGCGGGCTGGCCGGTGGTGCGGTGGAGGCCGTGAGAAACGGATATAACGGCCTGTCCGTGGATGGCAATAGCCCCCAGGAAATTGCCGATGTTATAGAGCGTATTTTCTCCGAACCGGGGCTGTCTGAGCACTTGGCAGATAATGGTCTGACCCTGGCGCGCGGCTCAAGCTTCCAGTTTTGCGCGAAGGAATTCCAAAAATTATGCAAGGACGTGGCCGATCAGTGACAAGCTCTGACTCTGCAAAGACCGTACTGGTTTTAGCCGGTGAATACCCCCCTTTAAAAACGATTGGCAGGATCCGCAGCGCGAAATTTGTAGAGCACCTTCGTGACCTTGGTTGGCAGCCTGTCGTGGTAACCCTTGATTTCAATCGCAATGATCCAACCTATTTCGCTGACCTGGAATCTGAAATACCGGACGATGTCCAAGTGATCCGCGTTGCTAATCAGCGGCTAGACGATTGGGTTCTCTGCGCAGCTAAGCGCGGGCTGGGCTTGTTTAATCGGAACTCTGACAGACTGAATTCGAAAGCGGTACAAGCCCCCAGCAAAAACGAATTTGAAAGGAGGCCGGGAGCGGCGCGAACTGATCGACTGACAATCCGTTTCAAGCACTTTGTACGCAACTGGGTTCATGTGCCGGATGATTACATTTTGTGGGGCTTTCGTGCCTATTACGAAGCGCTCAAGATCTGTAAAACTCAACGTGTGGACTTGATCTATACCAGCCTGCCGCCTTTCAGCAGTGCGATAGCTGGATACTTGCTCAAACGCAAGACCAAACTCCCGTGGGTTGTCGATTATCGTGACCTCTGGATAGGCGATGTATTGCGTGAGTGGCTTCCGCCAATACGTGAGCGGTTTGAGGGGCGGTTGGAAAAGCAGATTATCGGCAGCGCCGACGCAGTAATCGCCGTGAGCGAGCAGAAAACGGAGTTTCTACGCCAGCATATAGGCGGCGAGCGGATTTGGGAAACTATCACCAACGGCTATGATCCCGAGTCGTTTGATTATCTTTTAGGTGAACGCCATAGCGACAAGGCCACAATCGATTTTGTCTATGCTGGCCGTCTTTTTAAGAATCGGCGTGGTTACGCCTTTGTTCATGCTTTGGGAGAATTGGCCGCTGAGGATGAATCCGTGACTCGGCGGGTGCGTGTTCACTTCTACGGAGAAATTGAACCGGGCATTTTTTCAGAGTACCAGCGGTTAATTGCACTCTACGGGTTGGAGCCAGTATTTGTTTTTCACGGCGACGTCGATTACGAGAGCTCAAAGCGGGCCCAAATTGCGGCAGATTACCTGTTGTTGATTGTTGATACCGGTGCGACCACCGATGGCGTTATTCCAGGAAAAGTGTTTGAGTACGTAGCTTCAAAACGTCCGATACTGGCTCTTTGTGATAGCCGCGCGACCCGGGAAATTATCCAGCGTGCCAATATCGGTCAGGTTGTCGGGGCGGAAGACCGCACGGGATGCAAGGATGCGCTGAAGCGAATTATTGATAGGACTGATCATGAGCTAATCGATGTTGATAGTTCTTATCTGAGTCAGTTTGAACGACGAAACCTATCGCGGCGGCTTGGGGCGTTATTCGACCGCTTGACTTGAGTTGGGTGTTATCGGCGACCGCTTTTTGGTTATGCCATAAAAAAGGTTTTGGAATATATGGATACCTCACAAAGTCCAAAAATATGTTTTCTATTGGGCATTGACCAAAGAAGTGGGACGAATTTCCTTTTTAAACTTCTGGATCAGCATCCGGATTGTGTCGGTCCTGGCCCCATCTGGGAAGACCGCTTTGTGGCGCACTCTGGATCAATTGCCGAGTGGGCGAGGAAGATCTTTACCTCTTGGAATCCTAGGTGGAATGTTGAGAAATCACTGGGTCAGCCAGAGGTTCTTTTGGGGTTATTTGGGGATGCTATTGAAAAGTTTCTGAGGCTGCAGCTTGAAAAACAAAGCTTTTCTGATTGTCAGGTTGATAAAGGAGGCTCTAAAGAAAATAAGCCAAAAGTATTGCTGACAAAGACGCCAAGCGTTAAAGGACTTGATAACTTTTTCACTTTTTTCCCCAATTCTCACCTTATTTTGCTTGTTAGGGATGGACGCTCTGTTGTGGAGTCAGGGGTTCGATCGTTCGATTGGAATTATGAGAGATCTATGAGGCGATGGAGCGAAAGAGCTCAAATGATTATCGACTTTAAAAATAGATTCGATCATGCGGACAGAAAATTCTTGATTGTACGGTACGAAGATGTCGTGTCAAACGAGACGGCGACGTTGAGAAAGATATTTGACTACTTGGGCGTCGGAGCAGAAGGATATGACTTCGAGAAAGCACGTGACGTTGACGTTCGTGGCTCATCTGACCTCAAAAAAGAAAATGGTGTTGTTCATTGGGGAGGGGCTAAAAAAACCAAAGATTTTTCACCACTTGATCGATTCGATAGTTGGGATAAGAAAAAGCATGAGCGCTTTAATTGGATTGCCGGTCCGCAGATGGCGGAGTTTGGATATGAGCTAAAACAGTTTGATGATGGAACTTTATTGTCAGATCTGAAAAATAGATTGCTTGATCGTAAGTTCTATTTGGCTATTTCAGGGCAGAAATTGTCAAAATACTGCCCTAAACGTAGCCTGTTTAGGCTGGCGATTGGAAGCAAAGCTAAATCACCACAAGGCTAGGGTTGAAGGGCGCGCCAATCAAAATTAAAACAGCGTGCTTAATAATGTTTATTATACAAAGACATTGCAAGGAAAACATTGCCAAAGAGTGCCTGCGAAACCTCGGGCCGTCCATAGAACTATTTTAAGCTAGGTAGCTGAATAGCCGCACATACTTGTCCACGCCGGGGGGGTGTTAGCGGTTTCCAAACTTTACCGGGAGGGTTAACCTTCAAGTCCGGCCAAAATTCTGTGGCGTCAATGCGCATGACAGATGTACGCTTGCGCACATTAATCAGCACTCCGTAGCGTGATGCGTATACCATTTGGCCGTACGGCTCTTGAATTCTGACGGCTTTGCTGGCGGTTGGCAGCTTTTTCCACTCAAGATGTTGGAGTGAGAAAAGCCATTCTTCCTTAGGAGACTGGCTGGCTGCGAAGACCGCGTTCTGACCTTCGAGATAGACCACAACGGCCGGCTGACCGGAGGGTGAACCGGTCGTTTTTAGGTTGCTGAAGCGGTTTTCGGATATGTCGTAGATCCAAGTGTCAGCGCCGTTTTTTTTGCCTGGGTGAGTATAGAAAAATACTTGATCACGATCGCTCATGTAGGTGAAAGGTACCGACTCACGGGTGAGTGGCGGATAGGGGGGGGGGATTTCACGCACTTCCAGACTATTTGAGTAAATATCGTGAATACCGAGCCACATTTTCCGGGCCCGCTTACCATAGTAGCGGCCGCGATTGGTTTGAAAGCCCAGAACCCTTCCCCGTGGATCGCTTAACTGTGCCCCGCCGTAAACCCCCTTAACCCGGTCGTGCCGTTTCACCGAAACCCGCTGTTGCCGCCAAAGCCCCCCGCGGTCGACGTCGTAAAACCAGTTGTGGCGCGGTACGTCTGCCAATGCTGACTTATTTTGTTTTTTACGGGAATAATAGCGAGTGCCGCCGTTAGCGCGATACATCCTGCCATCGACAGCAGTGTAGGTATTACGCTGATGCGCCGCAGGCGGCCCGCCACGAAAGCTCATAGGCCTACCACCCCAGTTTATCGGCGGGATGTGGTCGTTGTGTTCTCCCGGACCCGTGACCCAACGATTGGCTCCGACTGAATAGATGGAAACGTTGTTTACTTGGTAGGATGCGTGGCCGCCACCAAAGTAAAAGACCCATCCACGCACTTGATCGTAGGCTAGGTTTCCCCATTGTCGAAATGCGGGCTCTCCGCCTTCCGGGTGAGCAGCGTGCCAGGTATTGGTGGGGAGCTCCGCCAACTCTGCCAGCCAGGAGGGATTCTCTTTTGGAACCTCTAGCGGTTTGATGGGGGGCTCTGACAGAGTAGGCTCCGGCTGTTCGGGATGCATACCCGCGAGATTCAACTTCATCACGAAGGTATCGGTACCCTGGGTCAACATGAAAAGGCGGTTTTCCGGATCGAATGCCACTTCGAAGGGGGCGTGGCCTGTAACATTCCGAAGGGAGTCGTTCCATTCGAAGGCCCACTTTTCTTGCTGCAGGAGTGACCATGACTCGGTTTCCAGGTCGAGGGCCCAGATGCCGATGGTTCCCTGTTGAATGGAGCGCGTGACAAGCAACATCATTCTGGATTGAGGGTCGTAGCTTAAATGAGAACGCGCCTGGGGTGGCGGTTGGCGGCGGATGGCGATTTCGCGCCAAGAGCGTGTTTGGGGATCGTAGAGCCACGTATCGGAAAGCGCGCCCGGTGTCTGCGCGCTGTTCTCAGAGAGGTCCGTTCGCACCAGACTACCAATGCCCCCGTACATAACGATGACCTTTTTTTCAGGATGCCACTCCATGTCTGCTGCGGAGCGAGGTGGCGGCTCGATACGCAACCTGTCGTCGAGCAGTGCATAGAGTGCCCATAGGGCGTTTCGGCCAAAGGGGTGCTCGGACGAATTTTCATCGCTGGAGACCGCCTTGGCGGCTGCCCGAAGGTTGGCGCTGGCCTCTTCAAGTAAATCGGCTAGTTTTGGCTGTTGTTCGGCGAGTTTATCAGCGGCGTCGGCTGCTGCGTCAAATGCGCACATCACACTTGCGACGGTGACCTCTGCGCCTGCATGGAGGGCGTGCGCGAGGTCCAGCCCCGCACTGACACGCGCCAGTATACGCTTGACCGCCTCGCGCTGGCCCCGTTGACTGTCCGTACCCAACTCCCTGCGCAGGCTCCTCCAAGTGCCATCAGCAAAGCGGTAGGCGAGTGTACCGGCGTGGCCTGACACCTCTCCGGTGACGCCAATCATGGTTTGGTCAAGCAGCCCCCAGTGGGGAAACATTACAAGCTCGTCGTTGATTGGGTCGTAGGCGATTCCGCTTCCGTACGCTCTTGGGGCCTCACCGCCCTGGTGTGAAGGAACTTCGCTCCTGGCGGCGAGTGTAGTCCAACGACGGGTTGCCGGATCGTAGGCGGCGGTGAGTCCCGGCATGGCATACACCAGGCGTTGCTGCTTGGAGTTCCAGGCGACGCCGTTGACGATATTCCCGGGCGCTGGATTACCACTGGGCAGAATCTCTCCAACCCCTCGGATTGAGAAGCTGACCTGTGGTGAGTTATCTGAAGGGTAATCCGACTCCCAGGTGCCGCTCTTCACGTTGAAAGAGACCACGTCGTTTCTGAGAGGGCTTTCGTCGGTGAATCCACCGCCACCGCCCGCCCGGTTGACAGCGCCCCAATGCAGAATTTGTCGTCGGGATGGTACCCAGATTGGCTCGCTCATCTGGTAGAGGTGTGCTGAAGATGGGGGGAGTCTGACCCATTGGTTTATTGGGAGTCGCTCAAGCCAGGTTTGCGCCTTTAAAAAGGGAGCCCCCAACGCTGAAGAGACGAAAACTGCCGCAATCACGAGTGAATGCCGTCGGATTTTCCAGTCCAACATTGAATTCCCAGTTGATGACCGGATGGAGGGTCCCTGAAAGAGCACCGGTCTTCCACTCTAAACCTAGCGGAACTCCTTAGGGGAAAAGTATAGAGAACGAACGCTTACCGAGGTTGCGGTGAGTTGGTTATCCGCTCCGCGTGGTGACAGAAGTCTCCTGAGAGTGTGTTTACCCTCAGGAAACTAGGCGATGTGAAACCTTCAGCGTTTTGGCCAGCTGGCATAAGCGCCTTTACCGTTGCGGACAGTCTCTTCCATCATCAGCGCATCGGCAAAAAACTTAGCGGCCCAGTTCGGATATTGCCATGGATGGTAACCTCCGTTGATAGGGTGGGAGCCCTTAATACCGCCTCGTTCAGCCTCGATACCCTCCAGCTTTTGGGTGCTCTTGGTGAACGTGTTAACCCGGGTTAAAGCGTCGCGGTACTTCTCATCGCCGGTCACCTGGTAGAGGCGACCCCAGTTGATCGCGATCTGTGCATTGCCTGTCAGGCAGGACCACTTTACGGTGGGGTTCCATTGGTCGTCGTAGCGGCCGGGGACGAAGCCGCCTTTACCAATATGGGGAATTATGGCATCGCCCATCTTGATGGCCTGAGCGATGAAATCCTCGCGATCGGCATAGACCCCTAATTCAAGAAATCCACGCATGGCATAGGCGATGGTATGAAGAAAGGGCTGGGCATCGTTCTGCAGACAATTATGTTCGGCCCAACCGTTGGCGTGTACATGTCGAAGTGCCCACTCGGCGTTGGCAATGGCAGCGTCGAGAAAGCGTCGTTCGCCTGTAATCTTGTGAACCCGAGCCATGCCCCAAGCCGAGCGCGTGTTATACAGGTTAATGTTCCGCGTGGTGAGAGGCGAGCCAAACTGTCGCCAGCATCCGTCATCATCCATCACCGCGCACAGCCAGGATGCTCCTTTGGCAGCCGCTTCACGATAGCGCTCGGTACCTTCCTGCTCAAAGGCGGTTACCCATCCGAACAGTACCTGGCCGGTGTTGAAAATGGTCGGCTGATCTGAGTCTCCCAAGGCGCCGGCCAATACACCGCCGCTGGGGCACTGAATTTCACACTCCCAGTCCGCCATGCGAACTGCCCGTTCTCGGGCATCCTGATCGCCGCTGACTTGGTGCCAGCGGTAAAGCGTTGGAATGATGTAGCCCGTAGTCTCCGGGTACGAGTTAGCCCATTTCTTATAGCGTACAAGGTAGGTCTGGGAGACCCCGTCATCCGGCGAGCTGTCTTGCGCTCGTTTGAGCCACGCAATCGTGGCTTGTAAATGGGTTTGGTTGGATTCTGGCTTGGTCCGGCTGAATCCGGAGAGTTCCATGAAACTGCGTTTCTTGAGTTTGAGTGTCTCGACCACTGGCATAGGCTGAGTCCCTTAACCTTTATTGTGCAAAGTGGAAAGCAGAATTTTATTCTGGCACATCAAAAAAGCTTTGTCCGCGGCGATACATCGTCTCGGCGACGTCTACCATATCCCGGCACTCAAGCAGCAGCAGCCGGCAGTTCCCAATACGCGAGCACTTAATGGCGCCAGCTTGCTCCAGAGCGGCGACGTAACGTTCCTCGCGTCTTAGTCGATTTGCCTGGGAAGAGAGCACCTTTACGGGAATGCTCTGTTCATTGTTATCGGTATCAATCACAACGCCCTGGAAAATGTTTTTTTCGTATAGAGAGTAGGGTAGGTAGGGTGCGATCCGATCTTCCACAAAATGGGAGAAAGTTACAGTGGAAAAAGGAGCGCCGATGCAGAGAATTTTGGCGTTGCGGTCAAGTAACTTTTGAAAAGGGCTGTCGGGGCCAAATGGAACTAGCGCTGCTTCGTGACCCTCTATGAAAGTGCGTGCCTCAGGGCCGCTTGCCAGCAGCGGATGGGTGGGACTTAGGCTTCTTACCGTCTGGGCATTGCGCCGAAATACTTCCGTCAATAGCCCCATTTTGGAGGGGCTACGTCTTATGTTGATGGAGCCCTTGCGCTGCAAGAAATCGCGGGATGACTCGTTTTGATACGGCATGGAGGTCATTACCAGCAGCCCTTCGGAGCCGATGGCAACTTTCAACGACGTGATCATATCAAGCGGCGTGCCCGAAAAGCCGGAGTCAGTGCGCCAGGACGCGTGAACGATTAATGTATCGCCGGGCTCGATGCCGAGTCTTTGAAGGTGTGAAGTTAAAGCAGCGGCGTCAAATCGCCATAAGGTCTTTAGGAGTAGGTTTTTAAGTCCTGACTTGATCGCAGTCTTGGCGGTCATCGCGGGTCCCTGCGCATATCCAACCCGGAAACTAGCAACATCCACGAGTATGTGCAACACTCAATCGCAGTGGGCTTACAGCCGGGAGCTTAGGCCATATGCAAGGAAGCAAGAACGCCAGAACCAAAGGTTATCCAAGCGCTACAACGGTTAGAGAGCTTCAATTCCAGCATACACAGTGCTCGGTGTTGCTGATGTCTTGAAAACCGGTGTGGGCATATTGCCTCCAGCCCCATGCTGGATAAGGCGCAATGGGCGGCTTAGTGAGCGTGACTAGCTGTCTGATCGTCGAAGCGCGAAATGGAACACAACATCGGCCGGCGGCTGATGCAGCAGGTATAGAATCAGGGACGTTACCTCTATGGGAGTCGTGCAAGCGAATTTTGTTAAACTGACTGATGTGGTTAAGAACGCCACCATCAAGCCCATCCTACGTAAAAATCGAGTTCTCTTTACACCGGAAGTGAGTCACCGCTTGGTTGTGCATTGTGGTCACCACAAAGTTGGGACCTACTGGTTTGCCAGAATCTTGAATGGTATCGCAGAACATTACGGCTTGGACTTTCAGAACTGTGAGCAGTATTACCTGAAGTCCGAAACCTCTTTTTTCATGGAACAGCACAGTTACATCGACAAGGATCTGCTGCCCAGCCACCGGGGCTCCCACCTAATTCGCGACCCCCGCGATATGATCGTTTCAGGCTACTACTTCCACCTTTGGACAAAGGAAGACTGGGCTCACCTTCCGGTACCGGAACTTGGTTTTATCAGCTATCAGAAATACCTGAATTCGTTGCCCAAGGAGGAAGGCATCGCCGCTGAAATTCGACGCACGGCTAAAAACATCAAAGATATGGCCCGTTGGAACTATCAGGATCCCAATTTCTATGAAATTAAATACGAAGAGCTGATAAACGACGAGCAGACGATTTTCGAAAAACTGTTTCGGCATTATGGTTTTACTGATGAAGCCGTTGAGGTGGGCCTGGAGCAAGCCAGGAAATTCAGCTTCAAGAATGTTGCCAAGAGGGAAATCGGCAGCAACGACAGCAAAAGCCACCTACGTTCGGGCAAGCCGGGGCAGTGGCGGGATGAGTTCAGCGGTGACCACATCAGGCTATTTGAAGAACTAACCGGGGATGCCTTGAAAGTGATGGGATACCAAAACGACTGACCCCAAGTTCCGTAACCTGCATTACTAGGGAGAGCAGATGGAATGCGTAACAGTGTCAGCGTGGTAATACCTGCATATAACGCCAGTACCTTTATCAGTGAAACACTGGACTCGGTCTTAGCTCAGAGCGAGCCTCCCTTGGAGGTGATCGTGGTCAACGACGGTTCGACGGATAACACGCCGAAGTTGATAGCCGATCACTATCCGCAAGTAAAGTTGATCAACCAGGCAAATGGTGGCGTCTCCAGGGCGCGAAATGCAGGTCTCGCGGCCTGCAGGGGGGACTATATTGCCCTCGTCGATGCCGATGACTTGTGGGAAGCTAATAAACTGGCGCGACAGTTGGATGCCCTTGACCGGTTTCCGAAAGCAGGGTTTGTGGTGACCGATGAATGCTTCTTCGACGAGCAGGTGTACTGCGAATCCGGCATGGGACGCCGTAGTTTCAGGAGTCAACTTCCCCAAGACATCGACATGATGGCAAAACCCGTCACCTGGCTGATCACCGAACCCTTTGTAAGCACTTCCAGTGTCTTAATGCGCCGCGAGTTGGCACAAGCGGTTGGAGGTTTTGAGCCTGGCCTGCAAATTGGTGAAGACCGTGACTACTGGATTCGTCTAGCTCTGAAAGCCGGCATACTTTATGTCCCCGAGGTTTTGGTAAGGAAACGCCAGAATCATGGCCAGAATTTAAGCAGCATATCTAATGCAACCTGGGCGGCGGGCCTGGAACGTGTTCTGACCCGTCACGACACTCCGGGTACCCACCGCCTGATCGCCGCGGAAGGGGAGGATGAAAAAAAAGTATTCGGTACCAACTACGCTCGTTTCGCCAAAATTTACTGGTACGCGAATGCGCTCGCGGAAGCGCGCAGGGCCGCGGCAAAAGCACGGGCAAAAGGAGTCAGGCTAGAGGGTTTCCTGAATTTTTGGTTGCGTTTTCCTGACCGCCCGATTATGTGGCTGAAATCGGTTAAGTTGGGGGTGCGAGCGTGGTGATATACGGTGGAGTCCTATGATCACGGTGATCGCTGCGACCTATAACGGCGCCCACACGTTGCCACGGTTTTTGGATTCCATGGCTGCACAGAGCACGGACGAGCCGTGGAAGCTGTTGTTGGTAGACAATGCCAGTACTGATGAATCGGCGCGGATAATCAAAAGTTACAAGGATCGCCTCCCTCTTACCTACTTGTTCGAAGCTAAAAAAGGAAAAAATGCCGCGATTAATCAAGCACTCTCCTGTATAGAGGGCGACTTGGTGGTGCTGACTGACGACGACGTTATTGCCGCCCCAGACTGGTTAACCAACTACCGTGCGGCTGTGGATCAACAACCCGATTTTGATGTGTTCGGCGGAACCATACGGCCCTATTGGGAGGGGGAACCCTCAGAGCTACACCTCGAATGCGTCCCCCAGGGGCCGGTATATGCCCTGACTCGACATGAATGGGAGGACGGCCCTTGTTCTCCATACAACATATGGGGTCCGAATATGGCGATTAGGGCACGGGTATTCAGCGCCGGCTATCGGTTTGATGAACAGGTTGGACCCAATAGCGGGGAAAATAACTACATGATGGGGTCGGAAACGAGTTTTACATCCTTGCTGGCTGCCAAAGGATATAAAAGTTTTCATATTTCGTCACCCTCAGTACAGCACATAATCAGGGCTAGGCAGATGGCACCTGTTTGGATCTATGGTCGTGCTATTCGTTACGGCCGCAGTTTATTCTCCCCGCCTACTCATTATCAGCCTAAACGTTTTTTTGGCTATCCAATATATATTTGCATTGAATTGCTCTTTTGCTACGTCAAATATTTACTCAGCTATATGTCTTTAAACAGAAAGCTTGTCTATCAATACAAATGGAGTGTTAACGTAAGCAAGGGCAAGTTGTTTCAATCGAAGAGCGTATTTGATCCACGAATTAGTAAAGATGGTTCGGTTTCAAAAAGTTAATATTTAGCATTTTTTTGGAGTGTTATATGAGGGCATTGGTTGTCCATAGTGTGGCAGCAAACTGCGGAGATCAGCTACTTTTAGAAACACTGACGCTGGGATTGAAAGAGCATTGTGGGATCACCGTTGTAGCGGTAACCACAAATAACCAGTTGTCCTTTCCGTTTATAAGAAATGGCGAGCCATTTTTGAATGAGACTGTACTTGGTATAGCGAGAAATGATTCCCTTATTGCTGCGTTGATTAGAAGGATACCGTTTTTTCCTTATCGTATTGGGGTGTTTTTGGCTCGGATTTTTGATAATGATATCTGGAAATTCAAACGAGCAATTTCCGCAGTGGATATAGTGTTTATATGCCCAGGAGGATTTTTGCACGAGTATTACGGTTTTAAAAAATTCTCGAAAGTGTACGAGAAGATTTTGGGTTATGGAAAACCTATATATTTTGTTGGTCATTCTGTCGGACCCTTTGGTAAGGCCGAGAACAAAATCATCGCAAAAAACATATTCGATAACTGCGCTGGTTTGTTCCTTAGAGAGCGCTACTCAAAAGGTTATGTTGAAAGCCTTTATGGCCCCGCTGGTAAAAAACACGCTGAGGTGTATACGGATGTCGCCTTCGCCTATGGACGGTTGTCAAAAGTAAAAAAAGTAGCTGACAATTCAAATTCAAAAAAAGTAGTAGTTAATTTCAGAAGTTGGGAAAAAGGAGCGATTTCTGATGACGTTATCATCGACAAGGCTGCCTCTATAATTGAATTCCTAAGTGGTAAGGGGTATGACGTGGTGTTTATGTCGACGTGCCAAGGGGTTGAAGGTTATGTTGATGATACTGACCTGGGTGAAAGCATAAAGTCAAGATTGGAAAGGCAGCATGGCGTTAGGATAGAGATAGATCACAATAGGCATTCTCCTGATGAGTTTATAGATCAGGTCCAGAAGGCAAAATACTACATTGGAATGCGAATGCATGGTGCAATAATGCCAATTCTCTCTAATACGCCAGCGTTTAACATTGGCTATGAGCCTAAAACCAAAGGGGTCTTTGAGACGGTCGGCTTGGGTGAATATTGCTGTGAGATTAGTGATGATATTGATTGTATTTTGAGCAAAATAGATTGTTTCGTTGGAAGTGATTACGAAATTTTAAAAGAAGAATATCTGCTGGCTCTGAAGAGAGGCGAGAGGCTTGCTTTGGAAATGTTTTCAGAGTTGGCGAAAAAAATAAACGAAGGATGTGATATTCCATGAGGCTCTGCATTGTACTACCGACAAAACCGAAGCCTTCAGAAACATTTTTGACGGCTCATGCTACTTTATTGAGCAATGACGCTACGGTTGTTTATTTTGAGGGGAATGTTCCTTACGTTGATGATGCCCCGATATTCTCTCAAAGCCCTTGGTCAAGATTGATGAGAAAAATCTATAGAGTGTTTAAAAGAAAGGAGTGGAAGTGGGAGGCTGTGTGGGCATTAAAAACTACTTTTTCTGAACGTGCGGATGTGATTTTGGCTGAATATGGACCAACTGCTTCAAGATGTATCGAGGCAGCTAAATGGTCTGGCGTACCTCTTGTTACCCATTTTCACGGTTTTGATGCGTCGGTGGACTCTGTCATAGAGAAATATAGAGAAAAATACAGCGATGTGTTTGCTTATTCAAAAGCCATTGTTGCGGTCTCAAGAAAAATGGTAGATGACTTAATAGGGCTTGGGGTAGATAAGAGTAAAATATTTTTGAATCCGTGTGGTGTTGATTTCGAATTTTTTGAAGAGATCAACTGCGCATTGAATCCGCCATGCCTAGTTTCGGTAGGCCGATTTGTTGAAAAAAAAGCGCCTCACTTAACTATTTTGGCTTTTTACTTCGCTCGCCTAGAAGTCAAAGATGCAAAGTTATTTATGCTTGGAGGAGGGCCTCTTGACGGCGTTTGTAAAGATCTAGTTGTTTCCTTAGGTTTAACTGAATCCGTTTTTCTGATGGGAGAATGTGATCAAGATCTGGTGAAAGAACAGATGGCAAAAAGCAGGGGGTTTGTCCAGCATTCCGTTAAGGCTCAGGACGGTGATTGCGAAGGCACCCCAGTCAGCATTCTAGAAGCTCAATCAATGGGGTTGCCGGTAGTTGCAACCAGACATGCCGGAATAGCAGATGTAATTGTTGATAATGAAACCGGATACCTGTCTGAAGAAAGAGATATAAAATCCATGTCGAAACACATGGTAAATATATTGAGGGAGCCTGCCGAAGCGAGAAAGCTGGGTTCGCGTGGAGCAAAAAGAGTTAGGCATTTTTACTCCATGGATAAATCTATTGATAATTTGAAAAGCATTCTTGAATCTTCTGCCTAGAAACAGTTGATAAGTGAATGTCAGGCTGTTTGATGGGTGACGAAAGTCCTATGATTTACTTTTTTCTCTGCTGATAGTTCTTGCAACATTTATTATTCTATTGGAAAGTTTTTCTACTTTGCTAGCTTTTGCGTCAGCCTTGTTTGAGTGCGGGAGTGAAAGCCCCGTGGTATCGATGCCTAGGAAGTTTCCTATCTCTTTCCAACCATCTCCTTTTTCCCAGCATACTTCTAGGAATGATTCTGGCTTGTCTTTAAAAAAATCGCGCACATTTGAGTTGTGCTCTTGATATTTTTTGATATGAAATGGCTTGTTTTCATTTGGTTTTTCATAGCCGTAAATGTATTTTCGGTAAGGAAAGCGCTCGCCAGCGCCTCTCTCAACATGTTTCGATAAACTTTCAAACCATTTTTCTTCGTCTATTCTAGTGGTTAAGATGAACTTGCTATCGGGGAAGGCTTTATATGCTTCCCTATAAATTAGAGCCCAGGGCCAGTCATCAAACGAGTCAAAATACTTCATTAGCTTGATAAGAGCTGAGATTTCAGATTCTTTATATAGTAAAAAAGCTTCTCGATTGCATGAGATATGATTGTAGCCGAGCATTCTCATGCAACTTCCCAAGGTCGTTGTACCTGTCTTATGAAAGCCGATGCCAATAATTTTATGTGCGCTCATAAAGATTCATCTCCTGCAGTTATGCTCAATTCTGTCCCAATGCGCTCTATTTATGGTCTAAATTTTGCTGATTCCTGTTAATCAAAAATCTAGCTGTTTAGGTGGTCGAGTAACGAACGATTGCTAATCTAATCCTTTCGATTTCTTCCTTGATAGGGTGTCCTACATAATAGACTGCAATCGGCCATATCAACGTAGAAGCGATAGTTATTAAGAGCAAGGACTGTATCGGGGGATCGGAGCCATAGTAATAGAATGATATGACGGCGGGTAAGGCGCTGGCAGCGGCTATCACTACCGCCTGACTATAGGCTGGAAATAATTTGATTAGACGGGTGTCCCAAAAATCTCTAATGCTCCAGTAAGTTAATGTGAAAAAAATAATCGTCTGTAGGGGACGTAGGGCAGCAAATAATTCAAGGCTTTGGCTGGCACCGATGAATGCAACAATAAGGTTAGAAATCAGCCCGAGTAATCGGAGCTTGAATAATCGTTTAACCCGTCCATGGGGAGTGAGAACCTGTTCTGGCTGCGGGAGCAATGTCAGAATGGCATTGGAAAGAAGGAACCAAGGAAGTAGCGTCCCGGCAATACGCCAGTTTTCACCAAAAAGCAAAACGACTAGCGCCTCACTGCAAAGGGCAACCACAAGAAAAACAGGTATAACAAGGACAGTGGTCATGGCGACCACTTGTTCAACGCCTTGCCCTATTGATTTTCCGTTGCGAATGTCTTCTGAAAATTTCGGAAAAAGAACGGCGCGTAGGGGAGTAAAAATGCTTCTCCGTACCAGGACTGGAATTTGGATTGCCCGCTCATACAGAGCAACCGATGTCGGACTTATAAGTCCACCCAATACAAATTTCACGCTCTGTCTATTTAACTCTCCGGCTAGCGAAGAGCCGGTCAGATAGCCCCCAAAACGCATCACGCTGCGCCAGTGGGCCAAGGATAGGTGCAGGCTGAATTCCTTGCGATTGATGGCCATAAGCACCAGAGCGCGAGTTAAATTTTCCGCCAAAAACCCCCATGCTAGCGACATGTAACTGTGCCCCAGCCAGGCCAGAATTATACTTGTCGCCAACCCGGTACATAGAGCGAACAGGTTGATATGGTGCAGAACGTCGAATCGCATGGCGCGGGTCAGCAGCGAGTAATGAGTTTGCCCAAAAGGTGTTATAAGGAAAGAAAACGCCAGTAGAGTCATCACATCAGAAATGGGCGGCGCTCCATAAACGGTTGCAAGCCAGTCTTTTATAAGTATGAGTATCAGCGCTGCCGACCAAGAGAAACAGAGCCAAAGGGTAAAAGCGGTGTCCTTTTTGCTTCGTGTGATTTCTTTTTCTCTGACTAAGTAAGAGCCTATACCAAAATTTCGAAAAGCGATCAAAATATGGCTTGCCGCCATTGAAATGGCAAATACGCCGAACTCTTCCGGCGTTAAAAGGCGCGCCATGATTATGGAACCGGCGAATTGAAGTATAAAAGTGAGCGCTTGTTGGCTGAAGGCCCAGGTTAAGGAAGTTCTGAAATTCATCTGGAATTCATTGCCCGGGTTGTTGTTAATAAGCCGTCGTTAAAGGTTGATTTGATAGAGACGTCAATATATCGTAAATGGCATATGGGAAATGTTTTTCCTTGGTGTTGAGTCAATAGAGCTTTAAATGTGCGCTCAATTAGTAACGGCTGGTTACTGTTTTGCGGGTTCAGTAATATCAATTCCAGCTTCCTTAAGAAGGTTTCTTAGACCCTCTAGGGGGTATCCTTCTGAGTAGGCAAGTTGAGCTTTTTTTTTGGCGTTGGCGTAATCGGAGGTATAAAAATAGGCAAGTCCCATATTGTAGTCTAATTCAATGCTTTCATAGCCGCTGTTCTCAGATTCAAGGTATAGTTCTAACGCCTTTTGGTGCTCACCATTCCGCTGCATATGCAGGCCGTATAACATATAAACAACACCGCGTTGTTTGCTCGGGGTGAACTTTAATGCGCGTTGAAAGTAACAATCAGCCGAATAAGCCATTCTTTCGTCCGCATGCTTATTTGGTCTGGTCTCGATAGCCTTTTCTAGCCTTGAGGCCAAATCCAACGCTTGGGGATGATTGGGAATCCGTGACAGGGTGTAGTTTAGGTCTGGCCCTATTCGATGTGAGGTTCCGCCTCGTTCTAGTGCCAGCATTCTCGGTTTTAAGTGTACATTGGTGACCCGCTTTACCGGACCCATTGGGTGTCCTGGAATAGGCCTATGACTTTTTGGATCGAAATAGTTCCACGGGCCAAAAACGTTCATATCTATTTCTAAATCACACCCTTGGGCTGCCGCTGATATTAACCATGCCGAAAGAATGATGGCTGAATATCTGTATTTTCTTTTCAGGAAGTTATTCATGGCTCTTCACTTTGTTTTCTGACAAAAACCAGGTAGAAAGTCTTGTCGCTGAGGGAGTTCTGCTGTTGTTGAAGTCCTTGCGAGTGGTGCCTGTTTGGGATGTATTTTATGCCGTTCCAAAAGGCTTCCGCTGATGATTACTATTGCTATTAGGTAATACGGTAGGTCCCAAAAGGCCAGTCCCAAAAACGCGCCACCGGTGGCGTAGGCGACGAGAGACACTTGACACATGGACATGAGCTGGCCAATCCATTTTTGATCATCTGTCTTGAGCGCTTTGCGCTTTATTCCACTGGCTTTCATCCACGTTAAAGAGAAGATCATAAAAAATAATAGCAGTCCGGTGAATCCATGCTCACCCATCACCTCAAAATAGATACTATGGGCGTCCTTTACATCTGTTGGGTTGGGGGCATAGAGCGCAAACGTGTATCGGCTCCAGGTGTCGTAACCCCCACCAGTGATTCTGTCTGAGGCTAGGTTAAAAGCCATATGCCAAGCGTTTATGCGGCCTTGCGCAGACGCATCGGTTTCGTAGCTTTCGATGGTGTCCATTCGGTCGAACCACTTGTCAGGCATAAATGGGATAAGTACTAGGACCGTGAGGATCATCATGGCTGCAATAGGAAGCTTCTTTGAGCTTTTAAGCCAAAGGAATATTCCGGTGCAGCCGAGCGCTAGAAAGGCGCCCCTGGAGTACGAGGCTAGAATTGAAATCGTCATGATGCCTAGGAAACCAATCATTAAGGATTTAAGCCATTTTTTCTCTGTGTCTTGATATAGGAAGTAACCCAGCGGTAAGGTCATTATCAAAGCTAGGGCTAGCTCATTGTTTCCTACTATAAATGATTGTGGCGGCCCCCAAACCCGGAAGTTACCTCCCGTTAGTACAACAAAGATCCCTCCCTTTATTCCAAAAAAAGCAATTGATCCGAAAATAACCCAAACTAGTTCTTTTAGTTTTTTGTCGCTATCGATCATCAGAAGCGTCAAAACAATAGCTAGCTGTATTTTCAAAAAGCGACTATAGCCCTCTAGAGCTGCCGTTGGGTAATAAGCTGTGTAGGTCGTAATTCCAAGCCAAGCAACAAAAAGTATTAAAAGAAAGCCTACAAAACCAATATTTGGGAAGCGGGCCTTTCCATTAACAAAAGACCAGCCGCTAAGGGCGAGTGCGAGTGCTATGATTGCCGCAAATAAAGGCATGTCATAAACGAAGGACCAGTGACCAGCTACTCGATGGGGGTTCATAAAGCTCATCCACGCGAGCATCAGTACTGAGACATAGGGTTTTCTAAGGGCTAGCAAGGAAAGAAGGCCAATTGCTGAGATAAGAGCGATTCCGCGTAAGTCCATGGCAGTAAACCCTACTCCGTCCGAGTTCTAAACAAGGGTAGTAAACGCTTTAAAGCAGGGCGGTTGAAAAGCCCAGATAGCAATAAATAGAGCAACCCGAAAACCAGAGTTTTGACCATGATTTCTGAGATGCCATCTTGCAGCTCCAACTCCGCCATCTTGATAAAAACGAAGCATGCGCAAGCAGAGAGCCACGGGGGGAGCAGTACCCTTACGGCTTCCTGGACTCTTATCCGGAGCACATTGAGGTAATTTAGAAGGAGCAGTGGCAAAACGATGTAATGTGCGTACATCAAAAATAGAGCGGTGTCTTTGATCTGTTCCTGTTGGTTGGTAGCCAATGAGACCGCAATTATCGTTGCGGCTAGTAACAGCCCCTGTGCTGACCACCGCCTGCCCGGCGCCTCGCTTGCGGAGGTCGCTGTACCTAGGAAGTTGTTAATAGCTTTGACCGGCATCAACAAGGCCAAAGCCTCTAGTATTGGCGCTGTAGTTAGCCACCTTTCGCCAAACAGAACTTCGACGAGGGGTTCACTTATCGCGGCCACTCCGAAGAAGACCGGGAATGTCGCTAGACAGATCAACGAGAGCCCAGAGGTCACCATTCTAGGACGGAGCTGTTCGCTCGCGCTTGTGATCGCCGGGAAGGTTATTTGGTGGATAATACCAGCGACTTTTTGGAGAGGAAGAAAAGCGAAGTTCTTTCCAACTTTATAGGCACCTAAGTGGCTCTCACCCAGCTGCTGCCCGATAATTACATCGTCCACCGTTTGGGTTAGCTGCCAAGTTAATCTATTTCCAGTAACGTATCCGGCAAAATGATAATCTCCTAATACGCGTTTGAACGACAATGATGGCTTACAGGGGGCATTGGAAACGTATATTAGCCCGATTGACCGTACTGTTTGATTCACCAATGCTGCAGATACAAGGGCCCAAACCCCTTTTTCAAGATACGCTAATAACAAAGACGTCAGGCTTGATAGGACGAGCGCCAGTATTTCGATTGTCGCGATTTCTCGCATTCTGAAATCGCGCTCTAATAAGCAACTAGGGAGGATCGTTAAGGCGGTGATCGGTAAAAGAAGGGAAAGAACAATGATTACATTTTCTGCGGGCTTGATATTCAGGAAAGCGGAATACGGTGAGGCGATGGTTACGGCGAAAAGCATTAACAGTAGGTTAAAAGAAAGTAATAGGGTCAATGCTTCACGCTGATAATCCACCGGCGTTGCCCGGCGAAGAAGAAGCAGCTCTTCCATCCCAAGTGATCCAAGAACACAAAGGGTTCCGATTAAGGCCATAGAAACAGCCATTAGGCCGTAACTGGCAGGATCAAGTAGGCGTATCACAGCTATGGTAATGATCCAAGATATCATCTGGCTGGCGAACTTGCCGAAGGTTAACCAGCGAATGCCGCTGACTATTCGTCCGGTATTATCTGTCATGCGAGGCTCCGGGATTTATGGGCTCCCATGTTAGCCTCAAATAGCTTGATAATGCGGCGAGCGTTCTGGTCCCAACTGAGACTGCGGCTCTCGATATCGACAGCGGCGGCATTCCCAAGCTGGCTTCGCAGTTTCGTATCGGCTGCTAATCGGGTGATGGCATCATGAAATGATTGGCTATCACCTTTGCGAAATAATAGGGCGTTTTTCTCGTTCGTCAGCAGTTCCTTAATATTCTCTTGATCGGGGGCTATGATCGCTTTCCCGCTGGCCATGTATTCGAGTATTTTCAGTGGCGACGCGTAGTCCACCACTGCCGGTTGCAGTGCAATGTCGATAGCCGCTTGAAATGAAGGCATTTGCTCACGGGATATCAGACCGGTCAGGTGTACTCGGTCGGCCGCACCCAGGGCCTTCGCCGTATCTTCTATCATCGGCCTGGCAGGGCCGTCGCCGACGATCAACAAAAACAGGTTAGACAGTTCGGCTGGGGCTATTAATTCCACTACGCGTTCTAGTTCGTGCCACTCGCGGCAAAAGCCCACAAAGCCAATAACAAGCCGGTCTTCGGCATTCAGCGGTAGCTTTGCAGGGGGCGTTCCTGGGTTGAAGCGAGAGGTATCAACGCCGTTCGGAATCACCGTTACCCTATTTTCCGGGACGCCGGTTCGTTTAACGATGTCTGCCAGTACCTGAGTAACGGGCAGCACATGGTCGGCTTCTTTCCAGCAGTAGTTTTCTGTGGCTTTTGCGATGTGCTTCAGTGAGATTCCGTTGAATCGGCTTCTCTCTTGGAACAAGGGAGCGTTGACTTCAAGTAGTAGAGGGCGTTTAAAAAGCTTTGCTGCCCAGATCCCGGCGACGGTAAAAAGATTGTAGCGCTCGTAAATAACATCTGGCTTTTCGGTGATGATGGCCTTTGTTAGTTTTAAAAAAATCAGAAGGTTATATAGCAGTTCAAGTAGTTCGTATATCGACCCGGGTAATTTGTTTTTAAGGTCGTGTACGAAGCCTCCACTACTTCCGAATGCGGCAGATTGGGCGATTTTTGGACACACCATGATGATTTCGTGCCCCTGGGCTTTTAGCTGCTTAACGATCTCTTCAACGTGAACGTACTGCCCATCTTTAGAAGCTATCCGGTGGTGATAGAGTATTTTCATGCGACCCTTATGGCCTCTTCGAAGTGGGTGCGTTGGCCGAATGATGTCTGGGCCCAATCGAATCGTTCGGCGTAGCTCCTGACATTCGTTCGCTCGGGTGGGTGCTCAAACAATTCGGTAATGGCGGTAGCGATCGAGTGGGCAGACCGCTCGCATAACTTTCCACCGCTGTCTGGTTGAACCACTTCGGGGGTACCCCATACGCAGGTGGCTACCACTGGTGTGCCGCATGCCATCGATTCCAACAATACATTTGCCCAGCCTTCTCGACTGGATGCAAGGACAAGGGCATCTACCGCTCCATAGTAAGTTACTAACTCGGCTTGCGAGAGGCTGCCAAGAAAACGCACTCTTGACGCCACTCCTCGATCCGCAGCTTGCTTTTGAAGCTGGGATCGGAGGGGACCGTCGCCAGCGATGTAAAGGGTGACACCCTGAAGCCCGACTAAGGCATCGATGATTAAATGGTGCCCCTTGCGTTCGATTAAATGACCGACGCTGAGAATCGCATTACCCTGGATTCCAAGATTTTCCCTGAGACTCTCTCGGCTGCGCGGGGGGTGAAATAGCTCGAGGTCTACTCCATTTCTCAAGGTTACGACCTGGTTGGCTGGAAAACCGATGCCGATAGCGGCCCGTCGTAATGCTTCACACACCGTGAATACTTTGGTAGCGCGTTTAGATGCCCATTGGACGAGCATCCTAGGGAGACGATATCTAGGGATTAAGTTCAAATCGGTCCCCCGAGCGGTTAGGAATAGTGGGACTTTAAGCCATGGTTTACATATAGCAATTGCTACCCCGTCCGGATAAAAGTAGTGCCCATCAACTAAATCAAAATCTGAATCAATCGAGAATTGTTTTTTTAAACATATGATGATGCTAATAGCTAGCGTAAAAGGTGTGATTAACATCCCTATTTTAGGTATGACGAGGTAACGAGGGTGATAAACGACAGCCCCTATTCGGCTTTCTTGTCGCGGCACTTTGGCGAACTTTGCATAGGATCCGAAATGTTTACCTGCGAATGGGAACCAAGGGATTGGAGCAATTATAGTCAGTTCAATATCCGGGTACTGGCTAACCAGGTGTTTTAGCCTGCTCTCGACAAAAATACCGTGTTTCGGGTCTTGGCAGTTTGGGAAAAGAGTAGTGATGGTTAGGATTTTCACAGCGCTTTTATTCCGTTTGATTCGTGTGGAAGGCTGATAGATCACCTTTGCTTGATCCATCTGTTCGCAGATCTATGGCTGGCTTTTGTATAAGCGGCTGTTTTTCTCTTGTGATCATTGGAACCTGACGCCAGATATTGCTTCAAAACGTTTCACGCTGGCTTCGGTTTTCTGGCGGAGTTCTGCGCGAGTCTCCTTCCTCATATCGGGTATTTCTTGCGTAAGAAGATTGCCTAAACGCAGATATACTTTTTTGGGCAATGTTTTTTTGGCTTGTTTAGTCAGTTTTTTAAAAATGCCCCGTTCGTTCAGAATCTTTGATATGACTCTCCCTGTCTTATTATATCTGTAGGAGACGTTTTTTGCTTCGCTATTAAGGTTGTCAGGTATTTGACTATGATCTATTTCTAGAAATGAAGCGCATCTCGCTAGTGTTTCTCTTGGGTTTTGATTCAGGTCTTTGAGCCTGATAATAAGGAAGTTTTCAAGTTTGAAGTGGCGAAGGTATAACTCAATCTGCCCCGCGTAATCACTTTGGTCAAGATAGTGGCTGGTTGCCCTTATTGCTTCCTCAAAAGGTCGTGATTCGTCGCCTACTCGCACGGCATGCCAGTAGCCGGAGTAGGCCCGGTCCACGGGGTCGCGAACGATGTAGATAAATTTCGCATTAGCGTTGGCTGCTTTAATCCGCTCAGGGACGCCCATCAATGGGCTCTCGGCATGGGCTTCCGGGTTCGACAAAAATGCTTGGGTATAGCTTGTGGAGGCATCAATTAGAATGTTGTCTTTATTGTCAAAGCACTTGGCATACCAGTCGAATCCCAAATGATAATTCTTGGTGAAAAAATGGGGCTCCTTTGGACGCGATAGGCTTATATTCGGGAACGAATCAAGCAATGTTGCAAGAGTGGTTGTGCCCGCTTTTTGCGCACCTATCAAAAATATATCAGGGCAAAAAACCATAGTACGTTCCTTGTATTGCGCTCTAGCCCTTGGCTGAATTGTGAGACCCCGGTCCGCTCAGATAGACCAACGGGCACCCCGGTACTGACGGGGCTCACGCGGCTTGGCGAGCTGAGATTTGTCCTGACTTGCGCATACTGGCTTCGAACATCATCAGCGCCCAGAGCGCGGCGCTATGTTCGCCGGTGCCCCGAATATGCTCGTCGACCAGCCGCTCAAGGGTTTTCTGATCAAAAATAGCCAAGGGCTGCAAGGCACCGTCTAGAACCCGCGAACGCAACCGTTCCTTGAGGGGCCCGCGGAACCATTTGGCGATCGGTACGCCGAACCCCATTTTGTCCCGATAGAGCACGTCATGGGGAAGGTGTGGCTCCAATGCCTTCTTGAAAATGTGTTTGCCTTCCCTGCCTTTGAGTTTCAGGTCAGCGGGAATCCGGTTCGACCAGCCGAGGAACTCATGATCCAGCAAGGGCACCCTCACCTCAAGGCTGTGCGCCATGCTGGCACGGTCCACCTTGGTTAAAATATCGCCCGGCAGATAGGTTTTCATGTCCAGGTATTGAATCAGTGACAGGGGGTCCTGGCCATCGAACTGCTGCATATGCTCCGCAAAAATATCCACGGGTCGGTATCCGTCCAGCCGCTTGTTAAAGGACGGGGTAAACAGGTTTCGATGGATCTGCTCCGGGATCACCGACATGGTATGCAGGTAGGCGTTCATTGCATCCCGTTGCAGGGCTTGGAAGGTCGACTTGGCACGGAGGAATTTCGGCGCCCAGTCTAGTTTGGGGTAGTAATTCCCCAGCAGGTTGAAAACCGGCTGGCGGATAGGGGCGGGCACCATCCTGCGCACGCGCTCCTCAAGCATGTGCCAGCGGTGGCGACGATATCCGGCAAAAACCTCATCCCCTCCATCACCGGACAGGCAGACGGTGACCCGTTGTTTCGCTACCTGGCATACCCGGTAGGTGGGGATCGCGGAGCTGTCGGCAAAGGGTTCATCATAGAGGCCCGCCAGCTGATCAATCAGCTCAAAGTCGTCCGATGCCACGATCTGTTCTTGGTGATCGGTTGCGTAACGTTGGCTGACCTGGCGGGCGAATTCGGTTTCGTTGAAACTGGGCACATCAAAGCCGATCGAGCAGGTGTTGACGGGCTTATCCATCAGCCCCGCCATCAGCGCGACCGTTGCGCTTGAGTCAACGCCGCCGGATAGAAATGCCCCAATGGGGACTTCGGAAACCAACCTGATATCGATGGCTTCACGCAGTCTGCCAATCAACTCTTCCTGCAGGGCTTGGGTATCGGGCTGAGCGAAGGTGCCGGCGAAGCTGGGGTTCCAATACGGCTTGATCTCGGGGGCATTGCTGCCGGCCTTTAGCAAAAGCGTGTGGCCTGGGGCCAACTTGCGGACGCTGCTATAAATCGTTTTGGGGTCGGGGATGTACCCGAAGGTGAAGTAATCGGCGATGGCTCGCTCATCAAGCGTGCGATCGAGCCCGGGTAGGCAGTGCAGTGCTTTGAGTTCTGATGCGAAGGCGAACTGCGAGCCGCCGAGGAGGGTGTAATAGAGTGGTTTGATGCCGAGCCGGTCACGGGCGATGAACAGGGTTTCATCCTTGCGGTCCCAGATGGCATAGGCAAACATGCCCCGCAGGCGCTTTACTGAATCCGGCCCCCAGGCTCGCCAGGCCTGAAGGATGACTTCCGTATCTGAGCGGGTGTTAAATCGGTGTCCTAGCGCCTCAAGCTCCCGGCGCAGCGAGGCGAAATTGTAAACCTCACCGTTAAATACGATGACAGCATCGTTATCTGCGTTGACCAGTGGCTGTTGACCGGAAGCAATGTCGATAATAGAGAGGCGGCGGTGGGCAAGCCCTACCGGGCCTTCCTGAAAAACATTTCCTTCATCAGGCCCGCGATGAAACAACGTATCGTTCATCTGGTGCAGCAGTTGTGCATCCACGGGGGCGGGCTCAAAGTTACGCATTCCTGCGATACCGCACATAAAACACCCTCTAAAAGCTATTGACCCTGATAGAGCCTAGTATATTTTTCGACCATGTTATTGAGGCTAAATCGTTGTAAAGCATCCTGACGTGCGGCCAGACCCGCCTGGTGACGCTTGACGTCGTCACGGCTCCAACGCGCCATCGCCTGACATAAAGCAGCCTCATCGCAGGCGACCAGCTCGCCGGTATGGTGTTGCTGGACAAGTTCGCCATTGCCGCCGACCCGGGTGGCGATAACTGGAAGCCCGCTCGCCAAGGCCTCAAGCACCGTGTTGGAAATGCCCTCGGCCAGCGAAGGCAGCACAAAGACGTCGAACAGTCGCATCAATGCGGGAATATCCTCGCGTCCGCCGGGAAACCACACCTGATCCCCAAGTCCGGCCTGGGCGATGAGTTCTTTGAGCATCTCTGAGTGCTCACCATCCCCCACGATCACCAGGCGCAGTGACGGAGCGAGGTCGGGGTTTTGTTGGCACAGGCGCATAAACGCATTGACCAGCAGATGATGGTTTTTGACCGTCGCTAAGCGTCCCACGGAGCCGAATACCCGGGTGCTATCGTCGATAAAACCAGAGGGAGGAGAGGCCGGCGGGCCCTCAGGGGTGAAGCGGGCGGTGTCGACGCCGTTGACGATCTGATGGCAGCGCTCAGCTGGCACCACTATCTGATCGCGCAGGTACTGGCAGGACTCGCTGGAGAGCCCGATAAAGTCCTGGATCAGGGGCCGCAGGGTTTTCTTCAGGCGGATATAGCGGCCGTTGCTGCCGTTCAGATCAGCCATGTCCCAGCCGTGTTCACCGTGAATCCTCCGGCCCACGCCGGCCATGAAGGCGGGAATGTGGTATTCCAGAGTGGCGACGTTACGGGTATGCACCAGGTCCGGCTTCAACCTGCGCAGCAGCGACCACATCTTGGGGTAGTACTTCCAGTCGGCGCCGGGTCGCTTGTCCAGCGTGAACAACTGGACTTCGGGTATTAGGCGTCGGGCAAAAACGGGGTCGACGTCGGTCAGGCTGATAATGCTATGGCGATACCGGTCTTCGGGAAGGTGATTGATCAGGTTAACAATGCCGTTCTCCAGCCCTCCCGTGGCGAAACGATAGACGATGTGGGCGATATGGCGCCGCGAGTCCATCATTGAACCCCTTCGAGGTGGGAAGGGAGTTGCTCCAGCACTTGCGGCCAACCGTAGTGCCTGAGCACGTGGGTGCGGTTGGGGCTCCCATCCGCGCCAGTATCGCCGCTAAGGTAGTCAGAGCAGGCTTCGATAAATGCCGCGGGCTCATCTGCTACTTTCAGGCACAGGCTGGCTGTTGTTTTCAAACCCTCCATCGCCATGGATGTGGCCACCACCGGACGGGCCATGGCCATCGCCTCAAGCACCTTGTTCTGAATGCCGCGGGCGATACGCAGGGGGGCGATCACCAGCGTGGCGTTGCCAATATAGGGGCGGATATCTTTTACCCGCCCGGTAACCTCCACGCCTGCCAGCTGCTGCAGCTCCAGCACCTCTTTGGCAGGGTTGCCGCCGACGATAAGAAAACGGAGGTCGGGGTTTTCTGACCTTAGGGTCGGCCACACGTGCTGGCAAAACCAGACCACCGCGTCGACGTTGGCCCAGTAGTCCATGGCGCCGGTGAATGCGACGTAGCGTGACGGGCAGGGCGCTGTCGCGCAATCTTCTTTTTCGGGATCAAAATAGTGGGTGTCAACGCCGTTGGGCAGAAAGGAGACCTTGGGGCGCTCGCGCTGGGTAAGTTGCTGCTTGAACAGGTCGGCCTCGTCCGCGGAGACGAAGATTGCGCGGTCAAATTGCGCCGCGATCGCGCTCTCGTAGAGGCGCAAGGTGCGATGCTCGCGCCTGTAAATCCAGCTCGCCACGCCTTTTTTATGGGCGGCGTACTGGGCCCATTTGGCCGAATCCACATCGACGAAGTCGATGACCCTGTGTTTGGGGGCGAACCGCTCTCCCTCCAGGTACTGGGCCATGGATGAGGAAAACACCAGAAAGCGGCTCACATCAAAGCGCGCGGTGATTTCGTCGACCCACCGTTGCATTCGTCGTGAGCGGTAAAAAGCCAGGGTAAGCGGTGTACCGCTGATCAGGGCGCCGGGGGTGGCCAAATAACCTGCACCGCGCCTGAGCGGCAGGCACAACAGCGATTCGCACAGGGGGGCCAGCTTTTCCGTGAACGCCTGATCAGCCGGGTCATCGACGAAGCAGCCCAGGTGCACTTTGTAGCGTTCAACAAGGTATCGCAGAAGGTTGTAGGAGCGGATCTTGTCGCCCTTATTCGGCGGATAGGGGATCCGGTGACAGAGAAATACAACGTGCTCCATAAAGTTTCGCCTTCTCCTTCTGCGATAAGTGAGGGCCTTCCCTGGCCGTTGTGGTTACTTGATATAACCAAGGTTGATGAGCTTGAGCACAATTTCCTGAACGGCCTTTTCCGGCGTAGACCCTGTGGTGTCGATGCGCATTTCCGGGGTTTCCGGCGTTTCATAAGGGTCGCTGATGCCGGTGAATTCTTTGATCAGGCCGGCGCGGGCTTTGGCGTAAAGCCCCTTGCGATCGCGCTCCTCGCACACCTCGAGAGGGGTGTTGATATGCACTTCGATAAAGCCGCCCACCGCTTCGATCATCTCTCGTACTTCCCGTCGGGTACTCGCGTAGGGGGCGATGGGCGCGCAGATCGCGATGCCGCCGTTTTTGGTGATCTCGCTGGCAACAAAGCCGATACGCAGAATGTTGAGGTTGCGATGCTCCCTCGAAAAACCCAGCTCGCTGGACAGGTGTTTGCGCACCACATCACCGTCCAACAGGGTGATGGCGCGCCCGCCGATTTCCAGCAGTTTGGACAGCAGGCCGTTGGCGATCGTGGACTTACCAGACCCCGACAGGCCGGTAAAGAAGACCGTGAAGCCCTGGCGTGCCTTGGGGGGGTGGGTTTTGCGCAACTCCTCCACTACATCCGGATAGGAGAACCACTCCGGAATCTCGTACCCTTCGCGCAGGCGCCGGCGAAACTCGGTACCTGAGATCGCCAGCACGGTTTCGTCGGGATGGACGCGACTGGCGGGGGCGTATTCTGCCCGCTCACGCACGTAGACCATCTGTTCAAAGGGAATCATTTTGATACCCAGCTCCTCCGCGTGCTCCTTCATCAGGGCCTGGGCTTCGTAGGGGCCGTAAAAGTCCTCGCCGTTGCTGTCCTTGCCGGGGCCTGCGTGGTCACGCCCCACGATCAGGTGGGTGCAGCCGTAGTTACGCCGAATGATGGCGTGTAGCAGCGCCTCGCGGGGGCCGCCCATGCGCATGGAAAGAGGCAGCAAGCTGAGCGCCGCGGTCTGGTCGGGGTAGCGTTTGAGCACTTTTTCGTAGCAGCGGACCCGGGTGTAGTGATCGATATCACCAGGCTTGGTTAATCCGACTACGGGGTGAATCAGCAAGTTGGCTTCCGCCTCTTTGGCGGCGCGGAAGGTGAGTTCCTGGTGGGCGCGGTGCATGGGGTTGCGGGTCTGAAATGCGGCGATGCGCCGCCAACCCCACTTTTCAAATTGCGCCCTTAGCTCCCGTGGGGTTTGGCGCAGGGTGACGAAGTCCACATGGTTCGGTGCCTCAACGCCCTCAAGGGTGCCCCCGGCATACCAGCTGTGGTTGCGTTCCAGCAGTTGGGCAACTCCAGGGTGGCAGCAGTCCTGAGTGCCAAACACCTGTTGCGCCTCGGCGTGACGGTCCGGCTGCCAGAGGTCCTGCAGGCTGAGGATGGCGATCAGGACGCCCTCCGCGTCGCGAAGCGCAAGACGCATTCCCGGCGCGAGTTCCGCGGCCAGCGCGTCGCTGATATCGAGGGTGACCGGCAACGGCCAGAGGGTTCCGTCCGCCAGCCGCATTCCCTGAACGACTGCGTCGTAATCGGCACGGCCCATGAAACCGTTAAGCGGAGAGAAAGCGCCGTTAAGCAACAGCTCGATATCGCAAAGCTGACGGGGGGTGAGATCCCAGGAGGGGAGTTGCCGGGATTCGGCTTTCAGTTGCTCTGCACGCTCGGGCGTCACGTAAAGTTGGTTGAGGGTACCACCGTAAGGGCTTATTAACATGGACCTTCCTAGTCGATATTAAGTAGATTTTATTGAGTGTACGTTAAACGGAGTTTTTCGCCAGCTCGTGCGGCGGGCTGGCGAAGGTGGGCCGGTAGGTGTTTTGAAGCGCATTTGAAAACACCTCGTCCATGCGGCCCCACTTGAAATCTGCGAGCAGGCGCTTTAGCCGCGCCTCTGTTTTGTCCAGGTTAAGGTAGTGGCGAAAGCGCGAGCGTCGGCTGGCCCCCTCGATGCGGGGTTGCTCGGCATCAATTTCCCAAGGGTGGAAATAAAACACGGCGGCCTGACCTTCAGCGTCGTTGATGCGCTTAATGCCCCAGCGGGATAGGGCATAGGGGTAGAGTCGGAAAAAGCCACCGCCGCCAAAGGGCAGGTTGCGTCGCCCCAGACGAACTGTGCTGATGGGAATCTCCAGCAGGCCGCAGTGGCTGCGAAAGGGATAACGGGGTGCATCGGGCATGCCATAAAGGTCATGGCGCACGGGGTAGATGCTGGAGCTGTATTCATGCCCAATCTCCTGCAGCGTATCCAGCGCCCACAGGTTGCCGGCACCAATTGAGTAACTGGGCGCCCGGTATCCGTTCACGGGCTGCGCGCCGATGGCTTCAAGTAGCTCTTTGGCGCGGTAAACATCTTCTCTGAACTCGGTGCGGGACTGGGTGGTGGCCCGACGGTGCTGGTAACCGTGACTGGCCAGTTCATGGCCTTCCGTAACGATGCGTTGAACGATGCGGGGGTGCCGTTCCGCGACCCAGCCAAGGGTGAAAAACGTGGCCTTGATATTGTACTCGTCGAACAACGCGAGTATCCGCTCCATATTTCGCTCCACCCGGCACTCCATGCTCTCCCATGTGGAGAGCGCACACTGGTTTTCAAAGGCCGCGACCTGAAAGTAGTCCTCCACATCGACCGACAGTGCATTGGTGATTTTTGGGGGGGTGTCCGTTTGCGGCTGATATTGGGGCATATAACGCGCCAGCTCCTTGGCGGCCAGTCTGGGTTTATAGTGTAGACCCCGGGGCAGTGTGGGGGAGTTTGTTTGCAGATTTTGTGCGCGTGTTTGCGCCTGTGCCTTTCCCAAGAGCGCACCCCCGGGGCCTTGGGTGCCCAGAAACCTGACGAGTTTTAGAGGGTTGCACAGGAAATGTCGATTTTGACCTACACTTTTTGGACGACTTGATATATCCGGCGATGTTTCCGGTGGGAGCTCCATGTACGGAACAGGCGCGGGTTTTACCACTGGGAATGAAATATGGAAATCTCTTTCCTGACGCAAGCCAACCCGCGACGGGGGGGCAGGGCGTTGATGAAGTTTGCTGCTTGTTGTGCGCTGGTCGGAATCGCCGGCTGCAGCCAGCCCCAGAGTTCCGTTGAAGAAAGCCTGGCCCGGGCCGAAGAATACCGCGCTGAAGGTGAGTACCGGAGCGCAGTCATCGAGTTGAAGAACTTTCTCGTCGGTGCGCCTCAAGATGCCCAAGTGCGAAGCTTGCTGGGAAGTATCTACCTGGAGATGGGGGATCTTCCCAGTGCAGAGAAGGAGCTCAACCGCGCTCATAGCCTGAGCCCCAGCGATCTTGGTGTGCGGGTCAGCCTCGCCAAAGTCCTGTTGCGTATCGGCAAATACGAAAAGTTTGAAGAATTGATCGGCGAGGTGGACCTCTGGCCGGAGACGCTCGCTCCCCGTGCCCAAGCGCTGCAGGCCCAGGCACAGCTCGCCCAGGGGCGCGTTGAACAGGCGCAAGAGATACTAGAGTCTGCGCTTTCGAGCCATCCTGACGATGAAGAAGTGCTGATTACCCAGGCCATGCTCCTGTTCCACAACGAGTTGTTTGACCAGAGCCAGGCGGCGATTTCACGTCTGAGGGGCAAGTCACCGAATCATGCTCGCGCCCTTATTTACGAAGGATTGCTGGCCAACCAGAGGGGCGATTTGGATCAGGCCCGGAAGCACTTCGAAGCGGTGCTCGCGTTGCAGCCTGGGAATCAGGGCGTGCGACTTGATCTGGCGGCGCTGTTGCGGCGCCTGGACGAGCCAGAGGCGGCCAAGCAGCAGGTGCAGACTGTCCTGTCGGCACTGCCCGCGCACCCCGTAGCTAATTACTACATGGCCGATCTGGTGATACAGGAAGGAGATTATCGCCTGGCTCTCGACTACATCGACCGCGTTCTTGCGGCCGTGGACAACCACGTTCCCACTCATTATCTGGCGGCGGTCGCTGCGTTGCAGGCCGAGCGATTTGAACGGGCCTATCACCATGCCGTCGTTGTTACCAGCCTTGCCCCGGGCACTCCCGCCGCGTTGAAGTTGAAAGCGGCGGTGGAGTTCAAGCTGGGGCGTTCATCGGAGGCGATAGAGACACTGAGTGGAATCAGGCCTGATGATTTCACCGAAAAAGACGCCGCCCTCGTCGCTGCCGCGGGCGATGCGGCCCTGAACTCGGGCCGCTATGAAATGAGCCGTGAACTGTTTCAGCGGGCCTCGGAGCTGACTCCTGACGACGCCACCCTGAGCCTCCGCAAGGGGGTCGCCGCTTTGGGACTAGGGGACACCGAATCTGCGATTGAGGTGCTGGCACGGGGCCTGGAACAGTCGTCGGAGTCGGAGTTTGCCCAGCTTGCCGTGGTGCTCAGTCACATTCGAAGCGGTGAACTGGATCTGGCGTTGAACCGGGCGCATGCATTGCAGGAATCCTATCCCAGTAATCCCCATGGCTACACAATGGAAGGCTTGGCAATGGCGTTTACCGGCCAGCCGGAGGCCGCGCGAGAAGCCTTTGAGAAGGCCCTGGCGTTGGAACCGGGGGAACCCAACGCCAGTCAGAACCTCGCCGCTTTAGCTGTGCAGCAAAAGGATTATGCGCGAGCCCGGGAAGTGCTCGGTCAGCTGTTGGACGTACACCCCAAGAACCTGAAAGGGTTGGTGGCGCTGGCCAAGGTCGAGACTCAGGACAATCAGCTGGCTGCGGCGCTGGGATGGCTGCAACAGGCTATAAGCGCTCATCCAAAGGCGCTGGAACCTCGACTGCTGATGATGGACCAGTTGTTGAAGTTCGGGCGGCCGGTTTCCGCGCTGAACCTTGGGGCAGAGGTGCTGCCAACCTACCCGCGGGATCCGGACCTGCTCTACCTGGTGGGGCGTGCCCAGAAGGCAGCAGGGGCTTTCGAGAGAGGAGAGGAAACTTTCAAGAAGTTGCTGATTGAGGAGCCCGATCACCTTGCCGGCCACTATCAGCTGGCTGATATTTATGAAAAAACCGGGCGCTACGGACTGGCTACGCAACACGTGGAACGCAGCTTTGTATTGCAGCCGGATTATCCGGCAAGTCTGCTGGTGCTGGGTCGGATTAAGCTTAAAGGTGGAGCTTTGGATGAGGCAAAGGCGGCGCTGGCACGGTTGAAACGGCATGCAGCGGGTAACATGCTGGCTGTTGAGTTGGAGGCCCAGATTGCACTTGTCGAGGGGCAATCAGAGTTGGCGGTTAGCCTTTTTGAGTCGATTTATGACCAGCGCAAGACCACGGCGTTGACTATGCAGCTGGCCACGGCGCGGTGGAACCTGGGGCGCAGGGATGAGGCGATTCGTTTCCTGGCTGACTGGCTGGAGGCGTTCCCAAAAGATATGGCTGTCAGGAATGTGCTGGCCAATTTCTACCTCATGGATGACCGGGCCGAGCTGGCCCGGCAGGCATTCGCCACTATCGTGGAGCGGACCCCGAACAATGCCTGGGCCCAAAATACCCTGGCCTGGTTTCTACACCAGGACGGTGATCTGGAGCAGGCGCTGTTCCACGCGCGTAAAGCCCGGACACTGGCCCCGGGTAACCCCCAAATCATGGATACGCTCGGTATGATTCTGCTGGATCGGGGTGATACCGAAGCCGCCCTGGAGTTGATTGAGGGGGCGGCGGCACAGTTGCCGGGACGGCTCGATTTGCAGTATCACCTGGCCCGGGCCAATTTCGAACAGGGCAACATTGAGCAGGCGAAAAAGTTGCTGACCGAGGCGTTGAACCGGTCCGAGGGTCAGGAGGCGTTCGCTTCTAGAAAAGACGCCGAACGGCTGCTGGAGAGCCTTAACCGCGCTGACGGTTAAACGAGGGGCCGTAGATGTAGGCGGTTTTCTTTTCGGGCAGAGAGTGTAAAAAAATCTGTGTAAGTGGCATTCTGCCCAACCTGTTGAAAGGACAACAGAATGCCCATTACAGACAAACCGTAGACCAACTGCTGGTGGGCTGCTACAGCCCTGAAGATATCCTCGGTGAGAGCGGCTTGCTCAAGCAGCTCACCCAGAAAGTCGCTGAACGCGCCCTTGAAGCCGAGATGGAAGATCATCTCGGTTACTCCAAGCATGAGCCGTCAGGCAAAAACTCAGGCAACTCCCGTAACGGCAAGAGCCGCAAGCCCGTGCGCTCGGTTCACGGTGATTTTGAGCTAGAAGTGCCCCGTGATCGCAATGGCACCTTCGAGCCCAAGCTCGTCAGTCAGGAAAGGCGAGAAACGGCTCCAGGGCTTCGATGACCGAATCATCTCGCTCTACGCCCGTGGCATGACAACTCGCTATATTCAGGCTCATTTCCAGGACGCCTACGGTGTCGAGGTATCGCCAACCTTGATATCCCACGTGACCAACGCGTTGATGGGATGAAGTCACCGCCTGGCACAATCGACCACTGGATGCCTTCTATCCAGATAGATCCTTTTGAATGGCTGGACTCATTAGCGAGAAAGCCTAAAGGCGATTTCCCTTGAACTGGGTACAGGCCTTTGCTCTAGGCCGTTCTGTTACTCCCCTCGCTGCTGCTCTCAGACATATCGGGATGTCTCCAGGGGCGCGCGACTCTGTCCAAGAGAAAGTCGGTTGCTGCATGCCCTTTGTAAAACGTCACAACAAAAAAGCCCGCGATGTTCGCGGGCTTTTAGATGAACTGCTGTTAGTGAGAGGCTACAGTACCTTCTTGCGGCGAGCCACACCGAATCCCAGCAGGCCAGCACCCAGCAGGAACAGGGTGCTCGGTTCGGGTACGGGTACCAGCCGGATGATGTCGGTGGAGGTAGTTGCGTTCAGGGCCAGTCCGTAGGTGTTACCGGAGTCAAGGCCGGTAACGGTAAAGCTGTAGAAGCCGCTGCCGGTCTCAAACACATTGCCTCCTGCACTGGTCAGTGCGTTGTTAAGGCTGACGCCGTCGGCTTCGTTGTCCGCACAGGTCAGGCCGGCAGCACAGGAGTTACCCGCTCCGTCCACCCCGTCAGGTGTCCAAGTGGCCAGGGTAACGCCGCCCAGAGAGAGCGACAGGGATACCCCTGAGTTAGCCTGGGCCAGACCGGTGTCGCCACCATTGACCGATGCAAATACGTTCACCAAGGCATCGAAACTGATCTCAAAGCTGCCAGCGTTGGTGAACTCAAATGTGAGGGAAGTGTTGGAGTTTACCGTGGTGTTGGCCTGCGCCTCGGATCCGGAGACCAGATTGCTCTCTGCAATCTGTTCGGTGCTGGTGAGGGCATCCCCGCGCACCTGAGCATCCAGAATCGACGATTCAGCATTGGAGTACTCCAGGCCTCCGCCAAACACGGTAAAGTCATTCTCTCCACGGGCTACATCGCCACCGGGAGCGTTCTGGACAGTCCCGCTCAGCACCGTGGCAGCACCTGCAGTGCCGCAGTTGTTCAAAAGACTGTTACAAGACGCATTGCCTGCGCTGCCATCCGCTACGCCGTTCAATGCGGAATCGGCGTTGGTGCTGAAGGTGTAGTTGTTCAGTGCCCCAAAGTTTTGGCCGTTATCATCGCTGAAGACGATATTGAGGTTATCGAAGTCCAAGTAGCCCAAGCCGTACACATCCGCCGCGGCCTGGCCGCTGACGCCCAGCCCGACCGCAGCCGTGAGGGCTAGTGCGAGTCTATTCCTTTTGCTGTTCATGAAAAGCTCCTGGTTTTTCATCAATTGCGTACTGCCAAAGCCGTGCAATTTTTCTGTTACCCGGTCGGGGCCGGTGCGAATTTTTTCACGGAGAACCGTTCACCTAAACATAAGGCAAGCAAAGTGCCATAAAAATAAAATCATTTAGAAACAGTTGTATAGGCGGCTGCCTGGATGCTTCTCGGCGATCCAAATGGCTAAGGTGTAAAAAAAAGTGACGCTCACGGAGCCGAAACGCCATGGCTGGTTTAGGGGGGGGGGGATGGAGGATTTTTTTGTCCGTGTTGGAGCTACCTGGGAAGCGCAAAGTATGGAAAGTCGCTGACGACAGCCTCTGGTGTAAGCAAAAAGTGCTAACGTCAACCGCCTTTGGAACTGTGGTGTGGGCTATGGTAGTTGAATGGGCGTTTGACTAAGGTCTTGCTTGCAGGTTGTTGATTCACAAACAGGTGGGCTTCCGCCGGGATCTAGAAAGTGGTTACCGGGATCTAGAAAGTGGTTATAGGTAGAGAGAGTTTCCCATGAAAACCAGTTACCTCGATTTTGTCCTGTCCACGGTCTGTATCAGTGTGCTGGTGGCGCTGGCCCTGCTGATCACGGCCCTGGTTTCCCCCGCGCACGCTTACTACGTGATCGTCGACGTGGCGGTTTTCCTGCTGGCCTACGGGCTTCTCAGTGGCCTTTTGTTGCGCTTGATCCGTATCTTTTCACCCTATCCGCGTGGGCATTACGGGATGGATTCAAAGGCCTTCACATACTGGAAGCTCAATGCCGTGCTGGCAGATCTTGCCTGGAAGGCGCTCGCGCCTTTCAACCTGGTGTTCAGCACCCCGCTGCTGTACCGCCTGATGGGTGTTGATATCGGGCGCCAGGTGGCGCTGGGAGGGACCGTGCGTGACCACCCGCTGATTCGCATCGAGGATTACGCCACGCTCGGCCAGGATTCGGTGGTGGTTGGCCACGCCATTACTCACGACGAGATTGTATTGGAGCCGATTCACATCGGGCGTAATGCCCTGGTTGGTATCAACAGCGTCATTATGCCTGGGGTGTCAGTGGGTGAGGGCGGCGTGGTGGCACCGGGTGCGGTGGTGTTGCGGGGTACCCGGGTGGGAAGTTATGAACTCTGGGGTGGGGTGCCGGCGAAAAAAATCAAGGACCTGCCCCGTCCCTAAGAGTCGGTTCCGTTGCTAACGGCGGCGTCTTGAAGCAGGCCAATAAAACGCTCCCCGGGGGGCGTGTGGGCAATGGAGGCCTGTGTGGATAATGCCCGTTCGCGCATGGTCGCGTCGTCCAGCACGGCACGTGCGCAGGCTGTGAGGGAGGTGGCCGTGAGCTGGCCCGCGCGCAGGAGCCGTCCGACCCCCGTCTGCTCCAGATACCCCATGTTCAGGTACTGATCCAGATTGCCGGCGATGCCGATTACCGGTACTCCTTGCGCGAGGGCCTGGTAGGTGGTGGGACTACCGCCGTTGCAGATAACCAGCTGTGAGCGGGCGGCAGCTGTTTCTCCCGGCAGGTAGTCGGTGAGGAATACAGAAGGTCCGGGGCTTTCCAGTGTCTCGCCCATGGTTGCTGCGATCACTGTCACCGGGAGCTTCGCCAGGGCTGCCAGCACCGACGGGAGAAGGGCCTTTTCGCCAGAGCTTCCCAGGGTGACGTAGATTACCGGTTGGTGTTCCGGGAGGTCTTGCCACCAGGGCGGCAGGGGGATTTGCGGCGACCAGATGATGGGGCCGAGGTAGTGATGGTTGCCTGGTAGCTCAAAGGTGGGGGCCAGTTGCGGGAGGTCGGCGTACAGAGTGCAATCGGCGTCGGTGTAAGTGCGGCGGAGGTCCAGCCCCAGCGAAGCCAGCCCGTGAGCGCGCCTGACCCGGTTCAGCGGGCGGGTATGCAAGGCAAACGCCAGAGGCCTAATCCAGCGGAACAGACGGTCGGCAGCGGTGACGCCGAGCACCCGGGTGATGGGTAGTTCCGGCACCCGGTAGTGGGGACTGGCATAGGGGCTCCAGTAAGCGTTGGTAAGAGTCCAGTACGGTACCCCCGGGAGCCGCGCGCTGACCGAGAGGGAAAGGCGGAAGTCGCCGACCACCAGGTCCGGCTTAACCTGATCGATAAGACGGAGGTCTTCTTCCACATAGGCGTTCAGCTGGGCCTCGGAGTACAGGGGGCTGCCCCGGGCGAGCGCCTGCAGAAAGTCCCGGGTGCTGATGGAGTGCAGCGGGTGCCAGGGGCGGCTCAACGGTGCAAACAGGGCTTGGTAGCGGGAGTCTGCAGCAAATTCAACGCAATAGCCCGCACTTTCCAGTGCCTGCGCCAGTACCATGGGGCGGGCGACGTGGGCCAGCGTCGCCGCTTCGGCGAAAAATAGCACCCGATGGATGGCCCCTGATGTGGTTCTCTTTGAGCTCCCGGTCATCTAGCCGCCTGCCGACTCCGGGGGGCTTGGCTTGACGAGGAGACTGTCCAGCCCCGGGCGGGTTGAGCGCGACGGCGGCAGGGCGCTTTCGCCGAGGCGCCCCATGAAAACCGCCTTGTCTGCGGCTTCGCCCAGAAGCTGATCAAACTGGTCCCGGCAGCGTTGCGCGCGGCTCACGACGTCCTGAGCATGGGTAAAGGTGCGTCCTTCACGTAGGTAACGGGCGAAAATCAGCGGGGTCATCTCAGGCTGCAAACACAGTCCCAACCGGGTGGCCGTGAGCCAGAACCGTTGCACCGCACGACCGGCGCCGAGGTTGTCCTCCAGGGTCGCCGGGGGGGCGGGCGCCACCAGCGCCATGTGCGCGGCGCAGCGCAGTCCAGGGATTAATTCCAGCTGGATCCGGGGGGGGAGGGTGCCCAGGAAGTACCGGTTAAGAAAACGCACCCGCTCCCAACTGCCCATGGCCCAGCGCATCAGTTTGCCGGTAACGGGATCGGTGCCGACGGCCCCTTCCGGAATCCTGTCGTCACTGAACTGTCGCTCCCAGTCAATGATATCGCGATGCACGGGGTAGGCCTCGGGCATGGTCAGGCGCACCTTGGCGTTGGCGAACATCAGGCGGGCCGCCTGCCAGCGGCCCTCCCAGCCTTCGAACCAGCGGATTCGGTAACCCGCGGGCAGGCAGGCTTCCAGGGCATGCTTTTCTGCCTGGGTTAGCGGGCGGGAGGACATGGCACGGCGTTGTGCGGTTCGCACCGGAAGGTAAGGGGCCAGCGGGTCGGGTGTGACCGCGTCAGCGGCGTGCAGGGCGACATCGAAGGTGGGGGTGCGCTCGTCGGCATCGCTCCTTGTGGTGACCTGGGCTTTGAGCCCCTGCGCGGAGGCCGCGATATCGACAGATTCCAGCAGGGTCCCCAGCGCCAGTTGGCTGGGGCGTCCGTCGAGATCATAGACGACCGTGTCGCGGGTGTCGGATCCGTGAATAACAAACCTTTTTTCATCGAGTAGTTCGAAGCGCCAGGGTTGGGTGTTGTCGCCGCTGGGTGCCCAACGGGCCATGTCCAGGACTTTTTCTGCGGGGGTCCTGGGGGTAAAAGGCTTTGCCGGGGCGCTGGCGGGCCGATTCATACCCATGAGCTGGCGCTTGCCGACCGCGATCGCCAGTCGCTGCAGGGGATGGTTGTTTCCGCCCGGGCGCCAGGTTTTGCTCAGACGGTTGTGGTAAGCGTCGAACTGCAGCCCCCAGGGGGCGGCGAGCACCTTGCCGCGCTTGAGCAGAATTTTGAGCACCTGACTGGCGGCAACGCCGGCACAGAGATCGCACGCCATCATGGTGGAGGGCCCCTTTTGCGCGACGACATCGATACGGGCTGGGTCCACCAGGTACCCCTGTTGCAGGCGCGCGGGGGCAAGGCCGACGAAAAAGCGCAGGTATTGTTCGGCTTCTTCCTGGCCTTCGACGCGAAAATATTCCTCAAAGCTCATTTTCCCGGGCATGAAGTTCAGCAGCGCGGTACTCAACCCCAGCGGTGCGGCGGTCGTTACCGGGATGCCGAGGCGGTGACAGGCGGCGAATACGGCCCGTCGGACCGGCATGACAAAGAAATCGAGGCCGTCCACATAAACATCCACCCCGGATAAAAAGTCCTCCACGTTGTCGGGCGAGACACCTTCGGGGAGGGTTTTGATGTCGAGGTCGGGGTTGATGTCCAAAGCCATCTCCACCAGGGTGTCCAGCTTGGGACGTCCGAGACTGGAAATCTTGGCGCCGACCTGACGGTTGAAGTTCTCAATGTCAAAGGTGTCGAAGTCGGACAGGGTGAAGTGCCCGATCCCCAAGCGGGTAAGGGTCAGCAGGTGAGCGCCGCCGACGCCGCCAAGGCCTGCGATGGCGACACGTTTGGCTTTGAGCAGGTGCTGTTCCGATTCGGTTATCCAGCCAATGTTGCGGGAGAATGCTCTCTGGTAGTCAAAGTCATCGGTCACGCTGGGCCATTCCTCCTTTCGCGGGCTTGGGCTGAGTCTAGCCGCTCAGGCGTGTTCCGGTCGGATTTGAGTACTATTGAGGGCGTTCCAGGCCCAAGGAGGCGTCAAGCCTGCGCCCTTCCCGCACCAACCAGAAAGACTGGCGGGAAGGGCCTGCTGCGCACTAATTGGGCTGATGCCAAAAGTTCGGCGCCATTCTAGGCTTCGCAGTTAATTGGACTATGCTTTCTAACGACTTAGGATTCCCCTGTTGTCACTCTAGCAGCGTAGTCAAAGGCTGATTGCGGTCGCCGGCGGGAAGTTTCTGAATTGTCGAAGGGGTCAAACCCTGTCCTACAGGTTTGAGAGTCGAGTCATGCAGAACAAAGGTTCCGGATGAACAGGGACGAGTTAGCGGTCAAATTCATGCGCTACTTCCGCATCGTGGTGGCCGATACTGACGCCTTGCGCAGAGAGTGCTACAAGATCCGCTACAACGTGTATTGTGATGAACTCTCTTTTGAGAACAAAGCAGATTTTCCTGAAGAGCTGGAAAGCGATCCGTTTGACCTCTTCTCTGACCATATTCTGCTGTTACACAGACAAAGCCGTGAATACGCCGGCACTGTGAGGCTGGTGCGCCCTTTGCCTGACCAGCCGCAGCAAAAACTGCCGATGGAGCACTTTTGCTTGCACGCGCTGAGCGCCGAAAGCCGGAAAATCCTCCAAGATTATCGCGCAACCACGGCGGAAGCTTCGCGGTTGGCCGTGCCTCGAATGTTTCGTCGAAGAACCGGTGAAGAGCGACGGCCCTTCGTCATCGACGGTGTACGTACCTATCTTTCCGACGAGGACGTCGCCCACTTTCCCTACATCGCGGTGGGGTTGTACCTGGCCTGTGCGACGGTGCTTATCAAAGAGCTGAATTATATTATGGTGATGATGGAACCCCGCCTGGCGCGTCACCTGGCGCGGGTCGGCATCCTCTTTGAATCCGCCGGCGAGCTGGTGGACTATCACGGTAAGCGTGCCCCTTTCTATATAACCCCCGAAGTTTTTGAGCAGAACCTGAAGCCCCATGTCCGGGTGCTTTTTGAGGCGGTGCAGGCGCAGGTGTTGGAGCAGTTGCCTAAATAGGACGAAACAGGCCATCGGAACGTGAAGATGAGGTTCATTGAGGGGCTGAGGCCTGTCTCCGATGCGAAAGTGAGTATTCAAATGATGACCGATAGCCAAGAGGTAAAGGACGAAGGCGCTTTTGACAATGAAAGCTATAACTTCGTTGCCGAGCTGATTGACCTTTCCAGCTTTCTGGACCGGCAGGAGAGCCTGGAGAGCAGCCTCAAGGAGCTGACCACGATGGTGGCGCGCCTGCTGCGGGTAAAAAACTGTTCCATCATGCTGCTCAAACGGGATGCGGTTGATGCATCATCCCAGCCGCGCCTGCGGGTGTTGGCCCACCACGGCTATCTGCCCGAAGAGGCCTATCAGGAAGCCACCAAGCTTAGCGAAGGGATCTCCGGCTCTGTCGCCAGCACCGGCGAGCCGCTGCTGATTGCGGAAATTCGTCATTCTCCCCATGCCATCGCCGCCAGGCGACCGGTACAGGCGGGGGACGATGGTTTTATCTCCTGCCCGCTGATGATCAACGATGAGGTGGTGGGGGTTCTCAACGTGAGTACGCCCGTTGATGGACGAACCCTCTCCGAGTCGGATCTGGAAACCGTTTCTGTGATCGCGGTGATGGTCAGCAAATCGATACAGGTGTTCCAGCTGCAGCACCTGTTGCGATCCAACTTTGTTCAGCTGGCCCTGGCCCGCGAGTCGCATTTGAGCCCCCAGTGCACTCTGGGCGAAATCACCCGCAATGGCGACCGCATGGCCAAGACCCTGGCAAAGAGCTTTTTTAAAGAGATGCAGAACACGGGATTTGGCTCGGATCATATTGTGAAAGCCGCCACGGAAATTATTTCCCTGATCAGCTCCGACCTGGCTGATAAACGTCGCAATAAGGAGTGAATTTGCAGGCGTCCCTCCCGCATCCGGCTGTCACCTGCTGCGCGTTGATTCTGGCTTTTGTAGGCTCGCTCCCCTCGGTACAGGCGCACGAGTGGCCTTTGGCCGATACGCTTGCGCGCGTTAAACCGGCGGTTGTGGGCGTGGGAACTCACCAGCCGACCCGCCGGCCCCCCTCCCGGTTGTTGGGAACCGGCTTTGTGATTGGTGACGGCAGTACCGTCGTGACGAATGCCCATGTGGTTGACATAGATCTGGCACAGGATCAGTACGAGGAGCTGGTGGTGTTTTCAGGTACCGGTAACCAGGGAAGGGTGGTTGGGGCGGATGTTTTAAGGGTCGACGCCGAGCACGATCTGGCCTTGCTGAAAATTGGGGAGCGGCTGCCAGCAATGGCGCTGGCGACGGCGCATGAGGTCCGTGAAGGTGATGTCTACGCGTTCACCGGTTTTCCTATCGGCGCGGTGCTGGGGCTTTATCCGGTGACCCACCGGGGCATGGTTTCCAGTATCACCCCCCTGGCGATTCCCGCCCGTTCTTCGGTGCAGTTGGATGCGCGTAAAATTCGCCGTCTGCAGAACCCGGTGTCGGTGTATCAGTTGGACGGAACCGCCTATCCGGGAAACAGCGGCAGCCCCCTTTACGATCCGGCAACGGGTCAGGTCGTCGGGATTCTGAACCAGGTTTATGTAAAGGCGACGAAGGAAGATGTATTAAGCCAGCCCAGCGGCATTAGTTACGCGGTGCCCGTACGGTATTTGACGCGCTTGCTGGAACGGGAGGAGATCCGCTGATGCTTCGCTTTGCAGGACAAGGACGCTAAACGGTGGCTGCGCTTTTCAGCTACCTATCGGCAACCCTGACGTTTGCGACCGTACTGCTGCTGTCGCTGTTTCTCTGGCGGGGCCGTCTGCAGGGTATCTGGCTGATGCTTGCCCTCGTTGTCACGGTGGCCTGGGCGGGGGTTACCGCTCTGAACAGTTGGATTCTGACCCCAAGCCCGGTTAATCAGTTCTTTCTGGAGATATTGCGCAATGGCGCCTGGGGCTTGCTCCTGTGGCGGCTGCTGAGCACCAGCCAGGGCGAGGGGTTAGAGGCATTCTGGCGCAAGCCCAGGCTTTGGGCGTTTGGATTGGGCCTGCTGGTACTGATTTTGTTGAACCTGTTGCAGTCGGCCGGGCTACTTTCTCCCGAGCAGCTGCCGGTCAGCATCAGCCATCTCGGGCCCTTTCTTACCGGTTTTGCGGTGCTTGTTCTGCTGGAGCAGTGGTATCGGAATATCCCGGTAGAGCAGCGCTGGACAATCAAGTTTTTCTGCCTGGGCCTGGCGGTGATATTCGGCTATGACTTCCTGCTTTATTCTGAGGCGCTGCTCTACCAACGCCTGGATCAGGCGCTTTGGGACATGCGCGGCTGGGTCTGCTCGCTGATGGCCCCTCTGATGGCGGTGTCTATCGCGCGGAGCCGGGATTGGGATCATGCGCTGCGTTTCTCCCACCAGTTTGTCTTCTTCTCCACCGGTGTGTTGTTGGCAGGGACCTATCTGCTGGTGATGTCTCTTGTGGGGTATTACCTGCGATGGTTTGGTGGGGGGCTGGGAAGCGCCCTGCAAATCATCTTTGTGGTGTTGGCGTTATCGCTTTTCGTGTTGCTGTTTATTTCCGGGCGCTTTCGTTCTGTGGTCACCGTATGGGCGGCCAAGCATTTTTTTCCCTACAAATACGATTACCGCCAGGAATGGATACGCGCCAACAACCGATTTGCGTCGCTTCCGGCCGACCGTGGGTATTACGAGCAGTTGATTCTGGGCTTGGCCGAACCGATGGATAGCTTGGGCGGTGTCATCTGGGTCCGGGAAGAGGAGCGCTTTGAAACGCGGGGGAATTGGACCCTGCCGTCCCTGCCAGCCATTGACCTAAAAGAGGCCAGCGGCTTGCTCGGATATGCTGAGTCGAGGGCCTGGGTTATCGAGCTGGCGGAATACAACCGACACCCCCAGCATTACCCGGAGCTCGAGCTGCCGACCTGGCTAAGTCAAAACCACGATGTATGGCTGCTGGTTCCTTTGGTGCACCAAGACTACTGCCATGGCCTGGTGGCTCTCGCCCAGCCGCGGGCCGAGCGCACCATTAACTGGGAGGATCACGACCTCCTCAAAACCCTCGGTGCTCAGTTAGCCGCGTTGATCGCCTTGAAGAAAAGCACCGATTCGTTGGCCCAGTCACGGCAGTTCGAAGCCTATCATCGACTCTCCACCTTCGTGGTTCATGACATTAAAAATGTGGTGGCCCAGCTCTCTCTGGTGGTGAAAAATGCTGAAAAACATAAGCATAATCCGGCGTTTGTTGACGATGCGCTGGAGACACTCTCCAATGCGGTAGCCAGGATGAACCGCATGCTCAGCCAGCTGAAGCAGGAGTCTGCGGTGACTTCAAGCCGTGAGGTGGTAGGCGCGGACGTGATTGCGCGCGAGGTGCTGGCTCAACAGAAGGGGCATCTGCCTCGCGTGCAGTTGCGGTCTAAGGTTAAAGGGGCGAAGCTGCTAATTCAGAGGGAGAAGCTGGTTTCCGTCTTATGTCACCTGGTTCAGAATGCGCAGGACGCAACGCCCGATACCGGGCGGGTGGAGCTGGAAGTGGACGCCGCCGATGAGAGTGTCAGCTTCAAGATCATAGACAGCGGCTGCGGTATGGAGCCTGCGTTTATTCGAGAGCGGCTGTTTAAACCCTTTGATACCACCAAGGGGCGGGCGGGGATGGGAATCGGTGTTTACGAGTCCCGTCAGTTTGTACTCGAAAACCGAGGGCGGATTCACGTTGATAGCAACCCGGGGCAAGGGACCGTGTTTACCGTCAGTCTGCCGGTATACCAGCCAGTCGCGCATAAGGAGGAAGCGGTTTGAGCATGGATAAGAGCAAACCAACTTTACTGGTCGTTGAAGATGACCTGGGGCTGCAGAAACAGCTGCGTTGGAGCTTTGAACAGTACCAGGTGGTGTTCGCCGAGGATCGGGAAGGGGCGCTCAAACAGTTGCGCCGCTACGAGCCGGATGTGGTGACGCTTGACTTGGGCCTGCCCCCGGACCCGGCCAACGCCAGCGTCGGTTTGAAGGTGCTCGAAGAAATTACCACGTTGCATCCGCAGGCCAAAGTGATCGTGGTGACCGGTAATGACGACAAGAGCAACGCTGTTAAAGCGGTGGGCATGGGTGCATATGACTATTATCACAAGCCTATGGATCCGGACAGCCTCGGTTTTATCGTGGAGCGGGCTTTCCGCCTTCGAGAGCTCGAAAAGGAGAACCAGCGGCTGGTAGAGCGCGAAGCCCGTAAATCGCCGCTGGAAGGGGTGGTTGCAGCCTCGACCGAAATGCTTGAAGTCTGCAAGTTAGTTGAGAGGGTCGCTCCGGCCGATATCAGTACGCTCCTGCTGGGTGAGAGCGGCACCGGCAAGGAGGTTCTGGCGCGGGCGGTTCATGGCCTGAGCAACCGCGCGGAGGGCCGGTTCGTGGCGATCAACTGTGCCTCAATACCTGAAAACTTGTTGGAGAGTGAGCTCTTTGGCTATGAGAAAGGGGCCTTCACCGGCGCCAATAAGCAGACACCAGGGAAAATTGAGCTGGCTGATGGCGGGACGCTCTTTCTTGATGAGATCGGGGACATGCCGCTGGCCCTGCAACCCAAGATGCTACGTTTTTTGCAAGAGCGGACTATCGAGCGAATCGGGGGGCGGGATGAAATAGCGGTGGATGTGCGCATTCTCAGCGCGACCCATCAAAACCTGGAGGCGCTGATAGCAGAAGGCGCGTTTAGGGAAGACCTCTATTACCGGTTGAGCGAGTTTGTCATTACCATCCCTCCTCTAAAGGAGCGCCCGGGCGATGCTCTAGTGATAGCGCGGGCGTTTCTCAACCGTTACAGCCATGACTTAGGCCGCAAGGTGAAGGGCTTCAGTGACGGTGCCTGCAGAGCGATTACCGCCTTCTCCTGGCCCGGAAATATTCGGGAGCTGGAAAATAAGGTTAAACGGGCAGTTATCATGACCGACGGCACCCAGGTCACCGAGCGTGACCTGGGCCTTGCCCCCGTAGAGGAGCAGGCGCCCTTGAATCTCAAACAGGCGCGGGATGAGGCCGAGCGGGAAGTGATAAGCCGCGCCCTGAGTTTTTGCGATCACAATATATCCAAGGCGTCTGATGCGCTCGGTATAACTCGGCCTACATTATATGCGTTGCTGGAAAAGCACGGTCTGCAGCCCTGACAACCTAAAGGGAATTTAATTTCGTTGATGCGCCCTTGCGCTCGGCCACCCTTTGCTCCCGCCATTTGATGATGGGGGTAAGGAAGGCTTTGTGCAGCAGGTGAGGTATGAGTAGCGACGGAGGCATTCGCAGGTAGTGTCCGCGCACATAGAGCAAAAAGCGGCTCACTCGAAAAGCTAAGTCGTCGCAGCTGGCGTGGTGGGGAACAAGCACGCGGTTGAAAGCCCAGTCCATTATTCGCAGCAACGGCTTAGCCGGAGCGAAGGGCCGGCAGGCCTGTTGAACGGCGGCCGGCACCGGGGTTCCCAGGCGTCTCTCGGCGTAGCGCAGCGCGTAAAACAGGCTGCGTCCCAAGCCTATTTCCTCTGCCCGCGCTACCGCGCGTAGAAGAAGGTCCTCCTGGGCTGACTGAAAGTGCCGGACCAGCTGATCAAGGTCGCATAGCCCCCTCAAGCCACGTTCAAACTCCCCTTCGTGAAAAAGATGGCACGCGGAGTGAAGGAGTATATCCTCCGGCGCGAGCGTCGAGAGGCTTGGGAAACCGGGCAGAGGGCGGGCAGCAGAGCGCAGGCTCTGGCTATCGAGTGGGGTGGTGGATGGGGGAAGCAGGTTATGGTGCAAGTCGATGACCGAACCGCGCCGGCGGTGGTAGAGCGGCGGTATTTCGTGCATCCACGTGCGATAGTAGCGTTCATCGTAGTCGCTGATCTTGCCCCTTAACCAGCCCGCCAGCATCAGGTTTTTCTCGGTATCGGCTATGTTCTCGCGTGCCACCAAAAGGTCGATGTCGGAGAACGTGCGCCCTTGCGCCACCGGCAATCCCAAGGCCTGATAGGCTGCCCCTTTGAGTAAGGTCACGGGTTGCTGTTTAGAGGATACCGCCTTGGCAATCTGTTGGATTTCAAACCGGACGCACTGTTGCTGACGCTCTGCGAGCATGAGCTGGTTGCCAAAGTGGGCTTGGGCTTGCTGGGGAGCCTGTTGCCGCACCTGAATGGGTAGTTTGAGCCATAAAGAAGCCCCCAGATCGCTGGCCCGGGCTTGACGCAAAAGTAGCTCCCACTCTTTCAGCGAAAGTTGCGAGGCGCGTTCCGGGGTCCGCCAGATGTTGATGAGCAGAGGGGGCTTCATGGGCTGTAAAACTTTGTTGAAAATAGGTTGAGAGCATCGTCCAGTTTGCTATAGACCAGCGTGTAACTCTCGCAGTGGGTGATCAAACGGGTTAAAGCCTCGAAGCCCGTTGCGCCCAGAGCGTTGAAATTGAAACTCTCGTTTATACAGCGGATAAGGGCTTCATCAGGAGTTAGCGGGGTCAGGGTGAGCTTGCTGCCAGGCTGGTACTTTGGAAAAACCAGCCATTTGGGGGCGATCGGTCCTGGGGCTTCAGTGCCGGCGCGCGGTGGATGGAGGTGAGCGACCGTCCCTTTGTTGGTATTGCTAACACAGCTCTCTATACAGGCATCGCTGAACGACCGGGTAATCAGCTCGATGGACGCATTTTTTAAGCTCAGCGGCCTGATGAGAGGGTGCAGGAGCCCATCTTGGCGGTCTATCAGAGCGAATTCGTCGGAGAACAGGTCCCAGCCGCTAAAACCCAGCGCGGCCGCCAAGGTGCTTTTACCGGATCCTGGGGCTGCAGGCATAATCAGCCCACCCGAGGGGGCGGCCAACACCGCGGCATGCAGCATAAGGTACTGGTGGGCGTTGGTGGCGATACACCAGTTAAGGCTCCACTCAAAAAACGGGTAGGCCTCCCGGGCGGGAAGGGGCTTGAAGGGCTGTTGTCCGTCGAAGAAAAAATTTATCTGGGGGGCCAAATAGCGTCGGGTTGAGAGGGGGCGTTTGTATTCAAGGTGGAAATCGGTGAAGTCGCGGGGGTTGCCGGGGGGGTAGCACTGCTCAAAGGCTTGAACGGTTTGAATGAGATGCCGCTCGGAAGTGCTGATGGCGACCTTAAACGGGCCAACAAGAAAATGGTGAGCGTTGCGGGGAGCGTGTCGTTTAACCAGCAGCACGTACTTTACTTGCCGACTGAAGCGACTATTAAATTGTTGTCTTCCAGTTGCCCCAGAACCTGCCTGACTTCTTGCGAGGGCAAGTTTGACCGGACCGTATCTGTATCACTCCGCTCACATAGCTGGTGGAAGTTGAGCGGCTCGCGGGCATGGCTCAAACGGCCAAAAAGCTCCGCAGCCAATCCCGTTAAACGCAAGGTGTCTCCTGTGCACGGGTGGTACACCACTCGAACCGAGCCGAGCTCGCAATGTGAGTTTGACACGTCGCCGCTCAGTACCCAGAAATCCCCCCAAATTTTTGAGTTTCCTTGTGTCATGCCTAACTGGCGCTCAACTCCGCCTTGGCCCAGTCGAAGGCTGCTTCGGGATCGGTAATTCCGATTTCAGCGACGGTACCCAAATTGGACGGTATCAGGTGATCGCCGTCAGTGCCTTCAAAGAAAATTTCGAGGAGGCTGTTCAGTACGTCGGGATGGTCAATGCGGTTTTGAATCAGGTATTCAAGGGTCCAAGGATTGTCAGGGAAGGGGAATTCAGGAAACGCCCCGCCAAGGGCAATGGAAAGGGCCGCAGCGAAGAAATTTCTTAGCTGGATATCTGATGTATCCAATACGGCATTGCCTGCCTCGGTGATCATCATTGCTTCGGCAGGAAAGAGGTTAAGCGTCTCCTTGGGAACGTTTTTGGCGGCCTTTAAAAAATTATAGAGGACGTTGATTGGGGTACCCTCTCCGCCGAGGGTGTCAAATACAGAGTCCAGTTTGTTCTTGGACATCGTGCCCACTTCAAATGCGGCTGCATCCTTGATGTTTTTGCAGCCGGCACAGGCTTCGTTGTAGCTGTTATAAGTGGAAACGGCCTCGAAGACTTCTATCCATTTGTGCCAGTAGCCTGGTGACAAGGCCGTGGCGGGCGCGGCGGTACAGGGGTCTTCCACTTGGTTTGAGAGATTGCCCGACATCGTCCCTGAAACTGAGCAACTAACGCCGGCCCATAGCGGCCGGCTGGATGCGCCAACGATCACTGTAGACGCTACGGCGCTGTTCTTCAGAAAGCGCCGGCGGCCTTGGGCCTGTGACTGGGTTCTCCTGTTCATCCTTATCGAGCCCCTAAAGTAGAAATTCAAAGCACTTCTTATTAGCTACTTGCACCATTGCTGGTCTGCTACCTAGCTGGCACCGCGTCTATGCATCTATACCATCCATTGTAGTATGCGCTGAATAAGATATTGCTGAAATTCATGCAGAAAGTGATCCATGATGTTATCTAATTGATTAGTAGTGTTTTTTTATATCTTTTTTTCCGACTGAAGTACTGGTTGTAAAGAATGCTGACAACGGGCGCGAGTGTGTTTGGCTTATGCCGTGCCCGTCATTTTTCATTGATCAGCTGTTTGAGCTTGCCCTTAAGTTTTCCATCTACCAGCCGCATCAGCTCGACCTTTTCGTTCAATAGTTCGGTCAAGTGCCGGTTCAGCTGAGCGCACTGCGCCTCAAGCGCCTGGATCTCCTGCTGCCGGGGCGGGGCTTCAGCCTGCACAACGCTGCCCCTTTGGGTAGTAGGTGAAGAAAACTCTTCGGCCAATTCATCGGCAACGGCGTTGACCACTGATTCGTCGATTTCAGGGACTTCTTCCAGAAAAGCGAACAACAGCAAGCGGTCGCAAAAAATATTAATTCGCCTGGGAACGCCTGCTGTGTGCCGGTATATATGGGAAAAGGCCGATTCAGCAAATTGAGGGTTCTGGGTCCAGCCCGCAATGCTAAGCCGCCAGAGGATATACTCCTTCACCTCATCGGCGTCCAAGGGTTTCAAGTGGCAGGAGGCGATAATCCGCTGGCGAAACTGCTCCATTGCCGGGGCCTGAACGATAGCGCGCAACTCGGGCTGTCCCAGTAGAAAACTTTGCAATAACGGCGCGTCGGTCAGTTGGAAATTAGAAAGCATCCGCAGTTCTTCGATGGCGCTGGCTGGCAGATTTTGCGCTTCATCAACCACCAACAAGACCCGTTTGTGGGCTTGGTGAGCGGACCGTAAAAAATCTTGAAACTGCTGGAGAAGAACGGCTTTTGAGCGCTCCTCGACCGGTAAGCCAAAAGAACTGCAAATCATCCGCAGCAGGTCATCGGCGTCCAGCTTCGTGGTGACCAACTGCGCTGCAATGATGTTTTCCCGATGAACATTGGCCAGAAGGTTACGCATGAGAGTTGTTTTACCGGTTCCAACGTCCCCGGTAATAACGATAAAGCCCTCCCCCTGGCTCAAGCCGTATTGCAAGTATGAAAGTGCTCTTTTATGCCCTTTGCTCGAAAAAAAGAACTGGGGGTCGGGGCTTAGCTGAAAGGGTTTGCTAATCAGCCCAAAAAAGGATTCGTACATATACCCTGTACCCTCTCGTTAGAATGTGCGGTTGTAGGCAATGGCCACGCGGTTTTCCGAAAACGCTCGTCTGGGGTCCGACGAATCCCGCTCGTTGTGGCGAATCGTCAAGCTAAGCCCGCTTTCGGGAGTCAGTTTTTTTGTGCCGATGAACACCACTGCACGCTGGTAGTCTGTGGGTAGCCCCAGGGTTTCTATACGTGTCCAGGTAAACTGAACCGTGGTTTTCGTGCGGCCGCTGAGACGCAGTGTCCAAGCGATATTCGTACCGCTGTCACGTTCTTTGGATACCTGCTGCTGGAGTTCGCGGTCGCGTTGAAACAGGCCAAGATTAAGCGTTGTCTTGCTGACTTTTATGACCAAGTTGGCGTTGGTGCTTTCTTGAATAAAGCGGTCTTCACGAAGTGTCGGCAGCGGGGCTCCAACAACAAAAACCTGCTCGTCGGGGCCAGGCAATACGGCTTCCCCACTCTCGACCAGCCTGCATTCTGATAGCAAAAAATCGTCTCCGGCTGGGCAAATCAGCGCCCCGGCGGGCGTAAATTGTAGAAATTCCTGGCGGGTGCTGCTGACGCTCTCCGAGTGCCTCAGCGACCAAGTTGTATGACGCCGTCTGTGAGTCAACGTGAAACCACGATCGTTGGTACCGAGCAGCCGGCTGTTATAGTTGATATCAAGCGTGGTGCGGGCATTGGGGTGTAACAACAGTTGTGCGCCCCAAAAGTCACCGACTCCGGCATCTTCATCTGTCGGGTCGTCCAGATGGTTATCAACGTATCCGTAACGCAAGCGCCCCTCGGTTTTAGGGCTGATGCGATAGCCTATCGTTGCGTCGTAGGTCTCCGTTTGTTGTGTCAGGGATCGATCCGGATCAGCCCTGCGGTGTTCGGCGCTGATTGACCAGCTAAAAGGTGTTTTTCCGGCCGCGGTTTCTACAAAAGCGCGTATACCGTACCCGCTACTGTCATCGCCGAGGTTGTTGTAACCAACGGTATTGACGGTCGTATCAATACCCACCGTGGTCTTGGCTCCCAGCGGAGTATCCAGCCGACGGCGCCAGCTGGGCTGGAGGTCAAAGACCCAGGTGTCGGTGAAATTTCCAGGATCCAGCAAGTTGTCGCCGGTGTTGGCGCTGCGTCTGTCTATCAGTTGCTGGGTGTAGCGCGCATTTGCATCCAGAAATAGGCTGTCTTCGATAATTTCGGACTCGCTTGAGAGGCTGAGTCTGTGATTCACCTGGTCGCTGGTTAGCGTGGACAGATAGTCCACATATTGCATTTGGTAGTTTAGGGCGAGATTAACCCGGTTGCCCTGGCGAGTCAGGGTCGCCCCAGGGGTTATTTCGGTAATGAATTCGCTTGAGCCGTCACTTGTATTAAGCCTGAAATTATCGGTAAAGCTTTGGGTTAGGTTTAGTGTTGGGGTTAATCTCCAGTCGGGGGCGGCGAAAACCGGTTGCGAATTAGGGAGCGTCAGCAGCAACGAACTCAAGAGAACGGCTTTCCGAGAGTGCGCGTAGTTAGTTTGTCGACGCGTGGTAATAACCATAGTAATCCTTTCTACCAATCTTCGCCTTATTCAGAATTAGCCCGACCTTTGTATTAGGCCCAAGAAGGTTAAGTGACTGCTCGACCTGTTTTTGCGTGGTCCGCAGCTCTTCCACCACCAGAACCGCCTGACCGGTCATCTGTGCGATGATCTTGGTTTCGCTGGCACCTTGCAGGGGCGACGAGTCGAACACGACAACCCGGTCGCTATAGCGTGTGGAAAGCTCTTCCATAAACGTTGCCATCTTGGCGCTTGCCACCATTTCGTTGGAATGGTGGTAACGACCGCCTGCGGTAACTACCCGCAAATTGGGAATGTTGGTGTTAAGGAAAATATCCTCCACCGAGACTTCCCCCTTTAGATAATCCATCAGTCCGGGGAGTGATGCATCCAGCCCAAGCCGCTCTCCAAGCTGGGGCTTAATTACGTCAGCGTCAACCAACAGCACCTGACGATCATGCTCAAGGGCCATGCTGATCGCGAGGTTAATGGCGTTAAACGTTTTACCTTCTCCGGGGAAGGAGCTGGTAACCATGATCAGGTTCGCGTTATCCGCTCTTTGGGGCCCAAATGCATTGTTTAGCAGGGGGCGCTTGATATATCGGTATTCTTCCTTGATCTGGCTGAAGTTTTCCGAGGGGTTGACCATGCCCATTCGCTCCAGGCGCTTCAGATCAATGGTGCACTGACGGGAAGGCTGGCGTTCGGGGCCAGACCAACTACCGTTGTCTTCAGCCGCTTTTGGCTCAGCGAACGAATGCGCCTGGTTTTTTGCCGGTAGCTCCTGCTGGGCTTTGAGGGAGGGCGCCTCTTGAGAGCCTCCCGGGATTTTTCTTTGCTTTGCTTCTTCCAGTTGACGCTGTTTCTCAAGCGCGCGCTCGATAGTACTCATGATCCCTCACTTAACAGGCTGGATAGCTTTCAGGCATTGCTCGCCGGACTTGGTGCGGACTTCAGGCTGAGCTCTGCGGGCAGATCAGGTATAAGGTTTATCACAGCCTGATTTATTTCCGGGAAAAACTGTATCGCCATTAACGCCAAGTAAGCTGACAACAGTATCGCGCTAAGTGCGATGAACCAGACCACGTGGCGGCGCTTCTTTGAAACGATATCGGGTGAGGCAACCAAGGTAACAACACCCAGCACAGGGAAGCCGGTTATGGTTTGCAGCTGATTGGAACTGAAGAAAACGGGCCGGGCCTGACTGGCAAAAAAACCACCTCCCAAGCCCGCTAACAGGCCGCTGATCAAAACGAACGAAAGCAGCTTGGGGCGGTCCGGGCCCGCAGGAGACGTCGGGGTACGGGGCGGCTCAATGATCCTGAACTGAAAGCTGTCCGCGGTTGCGTCTGCGTCCTGGGAAATCCGGGCCTGTTCCCTGCGGCTGAGCAGGTCGTTGTATTTTGATTGGGTGATCCCGTAGCCCCTTTCCAGCTGCTTAAGCTGCGCTTCGATCTCGGGGATAGTGTTGACCTTGCTTTCGAGATCCGCGAGCTGTTGCTGGTAGTCGCTTAGCCGTACCCGGAGTGACTGCACCAGCGTCTCTTCGTTAGCCAGTGAAATCTTGAGCTGCTGGTACACCGGGTTTTGGTCGACCGAGGGGCCAGCGCTGACTGAATCGCCCAAATTGCTCAGGCGCGCCTGCAACTCGGCGTCGCGTTCGGCGATCAGGCTGTCCAGCATCTCTTGCCCCTGACGAATATCTGGGTGCCGGTCGGTATATTTAAGCCGGAGCTCGTCGAGCATGGATTCCAACGCCTTTATGCGCTCATCGTATACCGTGCGCACCTCAACGTCCGGCCGCCCGTAGCCTTCGCTCAGGATGCCGAAAGTCGGTATTTCACCTTTGATTTGTTGCTGTAGGGAGCGTCTCCGTGTTTCGGCTTCACGCAGGTCCAACTGGATGTTTCGAATACGGCCTTGAAGGGCCTGTATTTTGCCGTAAAAGTCCTGATTGCTACTCATCAGGTGGTAATTTTCCTTTTTAAACTCCTTCAGCTCATTATCGGCCGCTTCCAGACGACGCTGGTACTCGGCGATTTGACGGTCGAGAAAGTCCGCCGCCGAGCTGGTGTCATCGCGCTTATCCCCGAGCGTATTCTCCACCAGCGAGGTCAGCGTCGCTTGAACCACATTTTTGGCTTGGTCTGGCGAGTTGCTGTGGTAGGAGATGGTATAGATATTTTCCCGGCCGGCTCGTTTGAGCGAGAGGTCAGATGCCAGTTTATCGATGAAAGCGTCAAACTCGGAAGTGGTGTTGGAGTGAATATCGAGGTCTGCCAAGCGGGCGATGTTCTCAAGGTTAGGCCTTGTGAAGAGAGTTTTGACCATCAGCCTCACTTGTTGCTCGGGGTTGGTCTGTATAGTTAGTCCGCGAAGTAGCGGTGCCAGAAGTGACTGGGTATCGACATGGACCTTGGCGCTGGCTTCGTAGCGGTCTTCGAGTTTGAGAACAAACAGCCAGCCGAGCAGACAGACCGTCCAGGCGACTAGGAGCACAATCCACTTGCTGACCCAAATTCCTTTTAAATAAACGACCAACTGGTCGATGACATCCTGCATGGGTGACGCTCCGTTGTTGTGCGGTTAAAACCAGGCCTCGGGAATAATGATGATATCGCCGGGTAGGAGATCAGCGTTGGCGGAGATGTCTCCGTCGCTCAGCAGGTCGTCGATCCGAACTCCGTACTGCTGCTGCTCACCGTCAACAATGCGTACTACGCTGGCGCGGTTGCCGCTGGCGAACTCGGTCAACCCACCCACCGCAATCATTACATCCAGCAAGGTCATGTCCTCCTGGTAAGGAAGTGCTTTAGGCTCGCTGGCCTCGCCGACAATTCGGACCTGCTCAGAGAAGGGGCCTTGAAATTGATCGACCTGGACGGTGACGATCGGCTCCTTGACGTAAACGCTCAGCTTTTCTTCTACCAGCCGCGCGACTTCTGTGGGAGTTAGCCCGCTGACCGGGATGTCCTCCACCAAAGGGGTGGTGACCATGCCATCGGGACGCACGGTGACGGAACCGGAAACCTCAGGGTTACGCCAGACGAAAATGTTCAGGTCGTCCCCGGGGCCTACGAGGTAACGGTATTGGTCTGGATCGGTGGTAAAGGGTTGTTTGGGAACAGAGGCCGGTAACGGGGGGTAGGAGAAGTTATTGGTGCAACCGTTCAATAGGGCTATGAGAACAATTCCTAGCATCGTTCCCGTCAAACGGTCGGCTGGCAATCCTTTCATCGTGTGCGCTCTCCAAATTCTAATGAAGACGTTCTTTTCTTCCCTGAACTAGCATAGCAACAACTGGGGAAACGCGAGGCAAGAATTTGTTTTGTTGAGATTTTGAAGGTATTGGAGAATGCAGTTAGAGGTGTGGGCGTTGACCTTGACTAAGTAGGCCCGAAGATAAACAAGGCAGAGCTTTCCGACACGGTGTCTCGGCTGGGGCATCCTGCTTGAAAACGCCCTTGCGGCTTCCGAGCCGCTGTTCGTAGGGCGTCGAAAGTATCCGAAAATGGGCTCGTCCGTGAGCCTGAAAGAATCAGCGTGCCGCATCCGGTTCTGGGAGGTCGCTGCAAGGAGGGCGGCCCCGCTGGCACATGTAGGCGCATATAAGTCCCAGAAGCAGCCAGAAAAGCAGGTTGCTTAGTGTGGCGGCGGTAAAGTAGCCAGCCTCGAGGTGGTTTAGCATACGGCTGTCTGCAGGGTGCAGTGCGGGCGCAGCGCTGTTTACGTCGTAAAAAAATGTCAGCGCCTGCGGAGTGGCAAGTAGCAGCAGACCGATCAGTCGCGCCCCACGTTTGGTATAGGCGAAGAGTAGCAATCCGCCCGCGGCGCTGAAAACCAGTAGCAGCCAGGCGAACTGTCGAGGCAGCACTGAATGCTGGGCAAGGTGTTGCGTAACCGGGGTTTCCGGCGGCAGTAGCATCGAGGGCAGCAGAAAACAGGCGAGAAAGCCGCCGCCCCCCCACAGGAGCCCCTTGAAAAGATCAGTCCGCGAGCGGCCCGAATAGTAATCGTGCCAAGTCATGCCGGCGAGCAGGATTAGCGCCAAGCCAAGGGCGATGCTCACGTTGCTGAAGAGGGTTCCCACGAGGCGCGCATTGGGATCGGTAGGGGGGGCGGCCGGCAGGCTGTGCGGTGCGGGAAACTGAACCACGATGCCCGAGTTGTTCAGCATTGCCTCTCCCTCAAGCAATAGGGGGACTACTTCAATTTGCTGAATCAGCGTGGTCAGGGAGCCGCAGCACAGGCCCGCGAGGAGGGCATTGAATAGCAAGCGTCTCAGCATGTGATCAGTGACAGGGAATGCCAAGGGCGTGGCGGACGTCGTGGCTGGTACTGTGGATCGCGTTAAGCGGCGTGAAGCCGGTGAGCAGCACCAGAACAAGCCCGAGTCCGGCTAGGGTGAGCAGCGACTTTTTGGAAGGCTGGTTTCTACCAGAACAAGAATCCCGGGGGGAGGTTCGCATCGACTACGTCCTTGATCAGTTCGATGCGTTTCAGTTTGCCGTAACCCAGAGTCTTTAGCAATCTCCGGGGCTCGTTTATGCCCGCCGAACCCGGCGGGCAGTCCTTGTCAGCAGACCCGCATGCCCGGTTGGGCGCCGGCGTGGGGTTCCAGCAACCAGATCTCTTCGCCACCCGGCCCTGCGGCCAGCACCATTCCTTCGGACATCCCGAACTTCATTTTGCGCGGGGCGAGGTTGGCCACCATCACGGTGAGCTTGCCTTCGAGGTCCTCGGGGCGGTAGGCGGTTTTGATGCCGGCGAACACGTTACGGGTCTCGCCGCCCAGATCAAGAGTCAGCTGCAGCAGCTTGTCGGCGCCCTTGACGTGCTGCGCCTTGGCGATGCGGGCGATGCGCAGGTCAACCTTGGCGAAGTCAGGGAAGGTGATCTCCTCGGCGATAGGCTCCTTAACGAGGGGGCTTTCGACCGCGGGGGCGGCGGGCGACGCCTCGGCCAGCGCCTCGCGAGAGGCGTCCAGCATGGCCTCGATTTGGGCGCTTTCAACGCGGGTCATCAGGGGCTTGAATTTATTGATACGATGACCCAGCAGGACCCGTCCGCAGGCTTCCCAGTCCAGGCTGTCGTTGAGGAAGGCTTCGGCTTTGGCGGTCATCGCCGGCAGCACCGGTTTGAGGTAGACCATCAGCAGGCGGAACAGGTTGATGCCCACGGAGCAGATGGCTTGCACCTCCTGTTCGCGGCCTTCCTGCTTGGCCAGCACCCAGGGCTCTTTCTGGTGAATGTACTCGTTGGCCTGGTCGGCCAGGGACATGATCAGGCGCATCGCCTGGCCGAATTCTCGGCGCTCGTAGAAATCTGCGATCCGCTCGCCGGCCCTGACGAATTCGTCCATCAGTCCGGGTTCGGCGCACTGCTCGGCCAGTTCACCGTCAAACTTTTTGGTGATGAAACCGGCGCTGCGACTGGCGATGTTGACCACCTTGCCGATCAGATCGGAATTGACCCGCAGCACGAAGTCGTCAAGGTTCAGGTCCAGGTCTTCGACCCGGCTGTTGAGCTTGGCGGCGAAGTAGTAGCGCAGGTACTCGGGGTCCAGGTGCTCTAAGTAGGTGCTGGCCTTGATAAAGGTGCCCCGGGACTTGGACATCTTCTTGCCGTTCACGGTCAGAAACCCGTGGGCATTGACGGCCGTGGGCGTGCGGAAGTTCGCGCAGTCCAGCATGGCCGGCCAGAAAAGGGCGTGGAAATTAATGATGTCCTTGCCGATAAAGTGGTACAGCTCGGTGTCGGAGCCTTTCTGCCAGTATTCGTCGAAGTCCAGCGTCGGGTCCTGCTGGCAGAGGTTCTTGAAGCTCGCCATATAGCCGATGGGGGCGTCCAGCCAGACGTAGAAGTACTTGCCGGGTTCGCCAGGAATTTCAAACCCGAAATAGGGGGCATCACGGCTGATATCCCACTCCTGCAGGCCAACGTCGAGCCACTCGGCCAGTTTGTTGGCGATCTCCTCCTGCAGGGTGCCGCTACGGGTCCACTGGCGCAGCATCTCGGTGAAATCGGGCAGCTTGAAGAAAAAGTGGGTCGACTCCTTGTCCACCGGTTTGGCCCCGGAAATGGCCGAGCGGGCGTCGATTAGCTCCGAGGGGCTGTAGGTGGCGCCACAGGCCTCGCAGTTGTCGCCGTACTGGTCCTCGGCTTTGCACTTGGGGCAGGTGCCCTTGATAAAACGATCGGCGAGAAACAGCTGTTTCTCGGGGTCGAAAGCCTGGGTGATGGTGCGGGTGGAGATATGGCCGGCTTCCTTGCAGCGCTGATAAATCAGTTCCGCCAGCTCGCGGTTCTCCGGCGAGTGGGTGGAGTAATAGTTGTCGAAGCCCACCAGAAACGCGGCGAAATCCTGCTGGTGCTCGGCGCTGACGTTGGCGATCAGCTCCTCGGAACTGATGCCCTGCTGCTCTGCCTTGAGCATGATAGCAGTGCCGTGGGCGTCGTCCGCGCAGACGTAAGTGCAGGTTTCCCCCCGGGATTTCTGAAAGCGAACCCAGATATCGGTCTGGATGTACTCCAGCAGGTGGCCGAGGTGGATGGAGCCGTTGGCGTAGGGCAGGGCGCTGGTGACGAGAATCTTGCGGGGTGAAGACATAGTATCGACTTTGACTACCGTTTGGGTGACAGGCGTTGAAATGATCGGAGGGGCGATTGTATACCCATCGCGCCGGTTAACAAAGGCGGGCGCCGTATTCAGGGGCCGCCCCGGCTGTTAGAATAAGCCGCTTTTTCAGCAATCCGGACCGCCGTATGAATCAGGGCCGCGTTTACCCCGAACAGTACCAAGCGTTACTGGCCGAGAAGGCCGAACAACTGAAGTCCCTGCTGGGGGATTTCGAGCTGCCACCCCTTGAGGTGTTTCCTTCCCCCCCACGCCACTATCGCCTGCGGGCCGAGTTTCGGGTCTGGCACGAAGGGGATGACATCTTCTACGCGATGTTTGCCCCCGGGGACAAGCGCCAGCCGCTGCGGATTGACAGCTGCCCCATGGTCAGCGAGCGGATTGAAAACACGATGTTTGAGCTGCTGGAGGTGATTCGGGGTAACCCGGTCCTTCGGCGCAAGCTGTTCCAGGTGGATTTTCTCAGCACCCTGAGTGGGGAATTGCTGGTTACCTTGCTGTACCACCGCCCTCTGGGCGACGACTGGCAGCAGGCGGCCCGCCCGCTGCGCGAACGCTTCGGCATCGATATCATTGGCCGCAGCCGCAAGACCAAGCTGGTGATGGATCGGGATTTTGTCGTTGAACGTTTCAAACTGGGGGAGCGCGAACTGCTTTATAAGCAGGTGGAGAACAGCTTTACCCAGCCCAACGGCGAGATCAACAGGGCCATGCTGGGCTGGGCACTGGATGCCACCGCGGGGCGGGGTGGCGATTTACTGGAGCTTTACTGCGGCAACGCCAATTTCAGCATTGCCCTGGCGCCTAACTTCCGTCGGGTGCTGGCCACCGAGTTGGCCAAAAGTTCGGTGCGGGCGGCGGAAGACAACATTCGCGCCAACGGCATTGAGAACCTCACCGTGGCCCGGCTCTCCAGCGAGGAGTTCTCCCAGGCTATGGCCAAGGTGCGGCCGTTCCGCCGCCTCCAGCACATCGACCTGGACAGCTACGCCTTCTCCACGGTGCTGGTAGATCCGCCACGGGCGGGCTTGGACGCCGGCACCGAAGCCCTGGTGCAGCAGTATCCGGCGATAGTCTACATCTCGTGCAACCCTGAGACCCTGCGTCATAACCTGGCGGGACTGACCCAAACCCACCGTATCGCCCGCCTGGCCCTGTTCGACCAGTTCCCCTATACCGACCACAAGGAGTGCGGGGTTTTGCTGGTTCGCAACGATTAAAGTTGACGTCAGTGGTTGGTTATTGCAACTTCATCCTCATCAAGTAGAGTCAACAGCATCTTGGAGAACCCCATGACAGCAGCACTGCAGTCGGTTGAAAGCGTCTTGGCAGCCTACCGTCCCCCTTACTCCCGGCAGTCTTTAGAGGAAGCCAATGCGATCAAAAGTCTGGACTTGGTGGGAAGCCAGGTGCACCTGAAGTTGATGCTTGGGTATCCGGTTCGGGGCCTTGAGGCGCAGCTGCAGGAAGAGCTGGAGGCGTTGCTGTCACCGCTCGAAGGAGTCGAGGGGCTTGAACTTGAGGTGGGTTTCAAGGTGCTCGCTCACGCCGCTCAGAAGAACATGAAAAGCATGGCCAACGTGCGCAACATCATCGCCGTGGCCTCGGGGAAGGGTGGGGTTGGCAAATCCACCACGACCGTCAACCTGGCGTTGGCCATGGCTTCAGCAGGGGCCCGGGTCGGCGTGCTGGATGCGGATATCTACGGCCCCAGCCAGGGGCGGATGCTGGGTATCGAGCCGGGCACGCGGCCCCAGGCGACCGGGGACGCGATGTATCCCCTGCAAGTCCACGGCATTCAAGCCATGTCCATGAGTTTCCTGGTGGATGAAAACCAGGCGATGGTCTGGCGCGGGCCGATGGCGAGCGGCGCCCTGCAGCAACTGATTACCCAGACGCGCTGGGATGATCTGGACTACCTTTTCGTGGATATGCCCCCGGGCACCGGCGACATTCAGTTGACCCTGTCGCAGAAAGTGCCGGTCACCGGGGCGGTGATCGTGACCACTCCCCAGGATATCGCGTTGTTGGATGCCAAAAAGGGGATCGAAATGTTCCGCAAGGTGGAGATTCCGGTACTGGGGGTGGTGGAAAATATGAGCTTGCATATCTGTAGCCAGTGCGGCCACAGCGAGGCGATTTTTGGCACCGGCGGTGGCGAGCAGATCGCAGAACAGTACCAGGCGGAGCTGCTCGGGCGGCTGCCGCTCAAGCTGAGCATTCGGGAACAGTCGGATGCCGGTCACCCCATCCCGCTATCGGCTCCGGACTCGGAAGAGGGGCGTCTTTACCGGGATATCGCCCTGACGCTGAGTGCACGGCTGGCGGAAAAGCGCAAGAACTACGCCAACGTGTTCCCTGAAATCGTGGTTCAGAACGACTGACCGCCGTTGAAGTGCCCGTTGACGCGAAATGCCGCGCTGCATAAAAGGGGCGGCATTTTTTTTGCGTTGAGGGTATGATAGGCGGCTTCGTGCAACCACCAGCAGTCAAGAAACGAGCATATGGGTATTAAGTCAGATACTTGGATTCGCCGCATGGCTGAAGAAAAGGAGATGATCTCACCGTTTGAACCGGGCCAAGTGCGTACCCGGGGAGAGGAGCGGATCGTATCCTACGGCACCTCGAGCTACGGCTACGATGTCCGTTGCGCCAACGAGTTCAAGATATTCACCAACATCAACTCCTCCATGGTCGATCCCAAGGACTTTGACGATCAGAGTTTTGTCGATGTGGAGTCGGATGTCTGCATCATTCCGCCCAACTCCTTTGCACTGGCGCGGACGGTGGAGTATTTCAAAATTCCTCGAAACGTGCTGACCATCTGCTTGGGCAAGAGCACCTACGCGCGTTGCGGCATTATTGTTAATGTGACGCCGCTGGAGCCGGAATGGGAAGGGCATGTGACCCTGGAATTCTCCAACACCACGCCGTTGCCGGCAAAGATCTACGCCAATGAAGGCGTTGCCCAGATGCTGTTCCTGGAAGGCGATGAGGTCTGTGAAACCTCCTACGCCGACCGCAGCGGCAAGTACATGGGCCAGACCGGTGTCGTGGTGCCCCGGACCTGACAGGCGATTGATGATTCCAAGTTACGAAAAAATCACCGAATTCTGGTGCGAAGTGGTCAACACCATCGACCGTTTGCTGGAAGAGGCAGACGAGTCCAGCGCGCACCAGATGCTCCGCCACTACGAGGAGCGGCTAAAAAGCATCGACCGCAACCTAACCTTCCACTTCGAGCGGGACGAGCAGGGGCAGCGGATCGAGATGATTTTCGGCTGCGACGGCTACGCTCAGTCCATTGCGGCGGTGTTGAGTCTGGTGGACGCGGCACCGACCATCGACGGGGTGCGGATCAAGGCCTTCAACAATCGTCACGACCCCTTGCCGCGCAGCATTCGGGTGGCCGACGAAGACTTCCGCATGGATGATATCTGGTACAGCTACCGGTTGGCGGGCGGAGAGTTCCATCTGAGCGTTTACCTTCAAGGGCTCGACGACCAGGAACAGAATCCCGCGGTGGAAGCGGTCATGATTTTTCTTGATGCCCTGATCGGCGAATTTGACCTGATGACCCGGGTGGCGACCCTCAGCTGGTACGAGCGGCCGGCGGAGCCCCTGGATTTTGGCCTCACGCCCCTGAGCCGGTTACGTGGGGAATTTGACCAGCTGCGCCCGCAAATTGATCTGATCGGGGTGACCCTGCACTAGCATCTCGCTGCGTTCTCCCCCTTTAAACAGAAAAACCCTTTGCCGCGAGGCAAAGGGTTTTTCGTAGAAGCTGGTTGCTCTAGTTGTTTGAAAGGACGTAGACGATGTCTTCGTCCTGATCTTGGTATCTGCTCATTCGATTCCCTCCGCGATACATTAGTGAATATATAACTAATCGCCCGCAAAGCCTACAACTTTAGTCGCGATTTTTGTTTTTTTGAGAGTGGCAAGGCAGGGGTAAAAAAACACCGCGGCGCCTGCCGAATGAACGCAAGCCCGCGGTGTGGTCAGGGGATCGGGATCAGTGGTTAAGGGAGCGCTCGGATGCTACCGGGTCGCTCATGCTGGAGGTGGGTTCGGGGCCCACTTCGCTCGCTAAGCGGCGTGCTTCGGCCAGCTCATAGCCAATGTTGTGATCGGCGTCGAACTTGGGCCAGAGTCGATTCTGGGTATGGCGAATGCCGCACCGGCGGCAGGTGACCTTGTGGCAGCTGTGGTAAAAATTGTCGGCGCCGTCGCGAAACTGGACCAGGGTCCATTGCTCGGCTTCGCGGTGAAATGTACGGTGCCAGACTTGACGCAGGTTCAGGCCCCCTCGCAGCGCTCGCAGCAGGCGCGCCGAAAAGGCCGGGGCGGAATGGGTCTCTTGGGTGATCATACTCGGTCGTCTCTTGCCGTCCATGGGCGGGGTTGTTTAGTCCTCTCCTAGCAGGTCAATTATCGTCGTTTTTCGACCATCCTGCAGCTCAAACCCCAAAAAAATCGCCCGGAAAAGGGCTTGACTCAGCGCCAAGCCAAGCAGCGCAAGCGGTTCAGCGCAGCGTACACTTCGTAACAGCGGGGCAGGCTCAGCCCGCCGTGGGGTTCGGGTGCAAAGGGGGAAAGCGCGGTCATTCCTTCTTCTTCAAGCCGGCTTATCCAGGCCTGCAACTGGGTCAGAACCGGTGCCTCAGGGTCGACGTCCGCCAGCCAGCAGCGCAGCAGGTGGCCCACCGCCCGACTTTGCCCCGCGTCCACCAGTTGTTCCACCCGGCCCAGGTCCAAGCGTTGTTCCCCCAGTCGCAGCCATCCTCCGTCCAGTGCCTGGACCTTGGGGGCGCGTCCTTTTGTGGGTGTTGCCCACTCGGGGGGGGCGGCCAAAAGGCGCTGGCGCACGGAGTCAAGGGGCAGGGGACCGTCGGGGCCGACTGGCTGTGTGCCGCCGCACAGTGCGCGTGCCTGGCCCGTCGCGTCCAGGGTCCTGTATTGCTGCAGCATCAGTACTCGGTCGGCGACGTCAAGGTAGGCGCTTGAGCCGCCGGTGACCAGGATGCTCGAAACGCCATGGTGCCGGTAGAGGTCGCGAATGCGGTCAATCAGCGGGGTGATGGGTTCCTGCTCGGGGGCGACCAGCTGTTGCATGCGGCGGTCGCGGATCATCAGGTTGGTGGCGGAAGTGTCCTCGTCGATCAGCAGGGTGCGGCAGCCGCAGGCGATGGCCTCCATGATGTTGGCGGCCTGGGAGGTGCTGCCGCTGGCGTTGTCGGTGCTGAAGCGGCGGGTGTCGCGCCCTAGGGGGAGGTTGTCGATAAAGCCGCTGATGTTGACCCGGCTGACGCAACGTCCATCTTCGGCACGGATCTTGACGGCGCTGCCCTCGCACACGACCTGCTCGCGGCCGTCCCCCGGAATATGGTCGTAGACCCCCCGCTGCAGCGCCTGCAGCAGGGTCGATTTGCCGTGAAAACCGCCGCCGACCACCAGGGTGACGCCGGCAGCGATGGCCATGCCGCAGACCTCGCCCGCGTGGGGAAGTTGGACACAACGTGCCAGCGAGGGAGGGGCTTCAAAGGGAACGGCGCCTTCGCCAAGGGGGCGGTCGTCGATGCCGCTGCGACGTGGTAACAAGGCCCCGTTGGCAACGAAGGCGACCAGCCCCTCCCGATGCAGCCAGCGGCGCAGGGCGTGCTGGTCTTCAAGGCAGCCCAGGTGGGCGTTCAGGGCCTTGGCGTCGAGGCTCGGATAGTGAAGGCCCTGGTGTACCACCCGGGGCAGTTCTTCAAGCAGCATGGCGTGGGCCTCGGCGGCTAAAATGCGGCGCCCGGCGGCCGGCAGGGCAAGTCCCAGCCGGGCTTCCACGGCGCCGGCCTGCACCACCACCGCATCGCGTAGCAGAACCTCCTGGCCGCAGGGGGCGATGCGTACTTCGCCGCTGCGACCGGAGCCGCGCCGGCCCCGGGTCTCTGCCTGAATCGTTGCGGCCAGCCGGCGGCAGAGAAAATCTTCCAGGGCCAGGCGGCGCGAAGGGTTGGCGAAGCTGTGATCGGGCAGCCGGCTCTGGGCCGGGTTCAGGCACAGGCGTATGCGTGAGGGCTCGGCGAAGGGGTCGCCCTGGACATGGTCGATCAGCAGGGTAAAGTCGCCGAAATCGTAACGTCCCTCCAGGGCCTTGTAAGCCTTGTAGCCGCGACCGTCGATATGCGCGAGGGTACTGGCCAGGCGCTGCATGGGGACCTCCTTTTTATTGGGATCGCTCCTGTGACTAGCTTAACGGAAATCCCGCGAGCGGGTTTTCAGCTGCTCCCAACGATGGCTGATATCGGTGAGGCGACCCGCGACCACGTGGATCACGCCGGCATCTCGCTGCAGCACTCCCGCCACCTGCAGCAGCCTGGCACTCAGCAGGGCGCGGCGTTGCTGCTGGGCCGTGGCCCGCCATACCACCAGGTTGATCTGCCCGCTCTCGTCCTCCAGGGTCACGAAGGTGACACCGGCGGCGGTTCCCGGCTGCTGCCGGTTGATGACCAGCCCTGCCACCTGCACCGCCTGGCCGTCCCGGGCCCGGGCCAGGGACGCGGCCTGAAGGCAGTGGTTGAGCTGTCCTTCTGCGCGCAGCAGGGCCAGGGGGTGGCGCTTGAGGGTCAGGCCGAGGTGGCGATAGTCCGCTTCGAGCTCTGCCCGTTCGCTGGGCGGCGGCAGCTGAACCGGTGACGATGCCGTGGGCTCACGCGAGGTGTCGGGCGGGCCCAGGGCGAGTTCCGGCAGCGGTTCCAGCAGGGCCCAGCGGGCCTGGTGACGGTGGCCCGTGAGTTCGGCCAGGGCACCCGCCGCTGCCAGGGCATCCCAGTCACCGCGGTCCAGGGGGCAGTGGTGCCGCGCATCGTCCAGGTGGACGAAACCGTTCGGCGGTCTTGCCTGCACCAGCGCCCGCCCACCCTGTTCGCTGAACCCGCGGACCAGACGTAGCCCCAGGCGCAGAGCCGGGGCGCCGTTCTCGCGGCCCCCGGGGTATTCCAGGGTGCAGTCCCAGTGGCTGGCATTAAGGCAGACGGGGCGAACCTCTACCCCGTGGCGGCGGGCATCCTGGATCAGCTGAGCCGGTGCGTAAAAGCCCATGGGCTGACTGTTGAGCAGCCCGGCGCAGAAGGCCGCCGGGTGGTGGCGCTTCAGCCAGGCGGAAACGTACACCAGCAGGGCGAAGCTGGCGGCGTGGGACTCGGGAAAACCGTATTCGCCAAACCCTTCAATCTGACGGCAGATGCGCTCGGCAAAGGCGGGGCTGTAGCCCCGGGCCTCCATGCCGGCCCGCAGCTTGTGCTGGTGGCCGGCGATGCTGCCGCTGCGTCGCCAGGCTGCCATGGCCCGGCGCAGCCGGTCGGCTTCGCCGCCGCTGAAGCCGGCGGCCACCATGGCCAGGCGGATGACCTGCTCCTGGAAGATCGGCACCCCCAGGGTGGGCTCGAGTACCGCCCGCACCGCATCGTTGGGGTAGTCCACCGCCTCGGCGCCGTTGCGCCGTTGCAGGTAGGGATGGACCATGTCCCCCTGGATGGGGCCGGGCCGGACGATCGCCACCTGCACCACCAGATCGTAATAGCAGCGGGGCCTGAGGCGCGGCAGCATGCTCATCTGAGCCCGGGACTCCACCTGAAAGACCCCCATGCTGTCGCCGCGACTGAGCATTTCGTAAGTGGCCGCATCTTCCCGCGGGATCGCCTCGATGCTGCCGGGGCCCCGCTTGCCCAGCAGGTGCAGGGTCTTGCGGATGGCCGTCAGCATCCCCAGGGCCAGGATGTCTACTTTGAGCAGCCCCAGGGACTGCAGGTCGTCCTTGTTCCACTGGATCACCGTGCGCCCGGCCATGGCGGCGTTTTCCACCGGCACCAGCTCGGTAAGCGGTCCAGCAGCGATGATAAAACCGCCCACGTGCTGGGAGAGGTGGCGGGGAAAGCCGAGGATTTCCTCCACCCGTTGCACCAGCAGGCAGTGAATGGGGGCCGGCTCCGCGCCGCCCAGGGCCCGCAGCTGTTCGAGCCAGGGGCGATCCCCGTGGCGCCGGTCCAGTTGGCTGATCAGCCAGATCAGGTGACTCTCGTCCATGCCAAGGGCTTTGCCCACGTCGCGAATGGCGCTCTTGGGACGGTAGCTGATGACCGTGGCGGCCAGTCCTGCCCGGTCGCGACCGTATTTGGCGTAGATGTACTGGATCACCTCCTCGCGCCGGGTGTGCTCGAAATCCACATCGATATCCGGGGGCTCGTTGCGCTCGGTGGAGATAAAGCGCTCCACCAGCAGATTGACCTGGCGTGGGTCCACTTCGGTGATGCCCAGGCAGTAGCAGACGATTGAGTTGGCGGCCGAACCCCGCCCCTGGCAGAAAATCCCCTGGCGGCGGGCGAAGGTGACGATGTCCTCGATAGTGAGAAAGTAGTGTTCGTACTTGAGTTGGGCGATCAGGAGCAGCTCGTGTTCGATCTGTTGGCGCTCCCTGGGTTCAGGGCCGCCGGGGAAGCGGCGCCTGACACCGGCCTCCACCAGCGCACGCAGCCGGGCGCCTGCGCTCATCCCCGGCGGCACCAGCTCCGAGGGGTACTCGTAGCGCAGCTCTGACAGGCAGAAGCGGCAGCGGGCGGCGATGCGCAGGGTCTCCTCGCGCAGGGCGCGGGGGTAGAGGTGGCGCAACTTGTTGCGTGACCGCAGGTGGCGTTCGGCGTTGGCGGCCAGGGCAAAGCCGGCCTGCTGCACCGGGGTGCCGAGGCGAATGGCGCTGAGTATGTCCTGCAGGGGCTGGCGGTCGGGGTGGTGCATGTGCACGTCATTGGCGCAGACCGCGCTGACGCCCTGGCGGGCGGCCAGTGCCAGCAAACAGTCGATGCCGGTCTCGGCCGTGTCCAGCAGGCGTTCGATCAGCAGCCAGCAGCGCCCGGTGAAACGATTTGCCAGCCAGGCGAGGCGCTCTTCGCTGCGGATTAGATCGGCGCTGGGACGGTAGAGCAGCAGGCAGTGGTCGAGGTTGCTGCCCGGGTCGAAATCCTGCCATTCCAGTTGGTAGCTCCCCTTGCTGGCCCGCCGCCTGGCGTTGGAAATCAGGGTGCAGAGCTGGGCGTAGGCGCGTCGGTCGGGGGCCAACAGCACCAGCGTCTCGCCTTCGAGCCGGAACTCGCTGCCGATGATTAGCTGCAGGGCGGTGCCGCGGGCCGCCTCCCAGGCCCGGACCACACCGGCCACCGAGCATTCGTCGGTCAGGGCCAGGGCCCGGTACTCCAGCGCCAGGGCGCGCGCCACCAGCTCTTCGGGGTGGGAGGCGCCGCGCAGAAAACTGAAGTTGCTCAGGCAGTGAAGCTCTGCGTAATCCATGGGGCGTTCAGCCGAACCAGCCATGCAGGTACCACTCGCCCCGGTCGTCCCTAAACAGCCACCCCAGGCGCTGGTCGGGCCAGCGTCCCGCGTAATAGTCCCGGCGCAGCGCAGGCCCCTCCCACCAGCCACTGACGATCCGCTCCGGGCCGCTCAGTAGCTGAATCAAGGCCCGCTGCGCGGGGGGCAGCGGCTGGGGTGTTGCCAGCAGCCAGCCGGGGCGACCGGGAATGCCGGTGGCGGGGGGCGGCTCCTGGTCGAGAGAGAATAGGCTCCAGGCCCGCTCCGGACGGTGATCCGCCACCACGGTCAGACGGCTGACCTGCCCGGGGCCCAGGCGGCTTTGCAGCCGGTTCAGCAGGCCGCCGGTTATGTCGTTACCGGCAGGCGCATCGAACAGGGAGAGGCTGCGGCTTGTACGGTCGCTGAAGCGTTCGGCGCTCAGGGTCAGGGCGATCACTGGCTGCTGCAGCCGCTCCTGTTCCAAGTGCAAACGGCACAGCTCCAACCACTCCTGGGCCCGGCTGCTGCCCCCACGATGGCCGATGGTCTTGGCGGGAAGGCTGGATTCGCGCTGGTGCAGCTGCAGCTCAATCTCATGAGCCTGCTGCTGGCGCCCCTGCAGGTAACCTTCCAGCGCCTCCAGCAGGCGGCGCAGCGGAAACAGCAGCGCCTGGGCACTCTCGACCTCATGGCCCAGTTCCAGGCGCTGGCAAAAGCGGGGCGGCGGCTGAAAGTAGCGGGGCGGGTCGGCCCGGAGCCCCCAGAGCCGGTCGAGTCTCTCCAGCAGCGCGGCGCCGAAACGGACTCCCAGCTCATCCCGGGGCAGCGCCAGCAGCTGGCCGAGGCTCTCGATCCCCATCCCCCGCAGGCGTTCGCTATCGCGCACGGGCAGGCCCAGTTGCTGCGGGGGGAGGGTGCCCAGGCGCTGGCGATGTTCGTCGCGGCTTTCACCGACAAAGCCGCCGCTGCGGGCCAGCAAATCCGCCGCTAGGGGGGTGTGACCGGTGGCCAGGGTGTGGCTGAAGTGGAGCCGGGCGAGCTGCTCTTCAAGGCGGTGGCAGAGGCGTTGAACGCCGCCGAAATGGCTCAGCATGGAGGCGGCTTCCAGCAAGACCCCTCGGGGGGGCGCCAGGGCGACCTGGGCGCTGAAGGCGCCGGCCCAGAGCGCCAGGCACTCCAGCTGGGCACGGGCCTGTGTCGGCGCCGGGGCGTGCAGGGTCAGCTCGGGGCAGAGGCTGCAGGCGGTGGCGACAGCCATGCCGATCTGAACACCGGCCTGCCGGGCCGCTGCGTTGGCGAGCTCAACCCGCCTGGCGGCGCCGTCGAGCAGTACCGCGGGCGCAGGATTGGGGGTTGTGTATCGGGTTTCCAGCGCCAGCAGCGGGAAATCCAGGTGAATCCAGAGCGGTTGATGCATCAGGGCATGGCGAGGGGGGCGCTGTTCACGTCCTGCGGCCCAAACGGGTCTTGGAGCGGCAGCTGCAGGCGCGGCAGTGACCAGCCCTGGCGGCGTTTAAACAGGGTCAGGGCGACTCCCTGAGGGTCCGCCTCCAGCAGGGCGCGGTAGGGGGCTGCCGAAGCGAGCTGGCGGCAGCGCTTGGGGCGAAACAGAAAACCGAGCCCCTGGCCCTGGCTGGCCGCCAGCTGCAGGCGGCGCAGGGCGCGATCATCCGCCTGCGCCCCGGCCCAACCCAGCACGGCGCTGCATTCGCCGCTTTTGAGCGCTTGCTCAAGGGCCCAGTACTGCTCCTGGCGTGCGCGGCTGTGCACCATGAGGATGCGGCGGATGTCGATACCGGCGGCGGCGAGGGCAGGGGCGTAGGGAACGTGGGGCGGATCCACCCAGATGATCCACTGCGGCTGTTGGGAGAGTGCTGCCAGCAGGGGGTAGAGCAAGCGCAGCTCGCCGCTGCCTTCGCCGGTGTAGAGCAGTTCGATCAGGTTGCCGGGCTGCCAGCCCTGCCCCGCCAGGCGGCGGTCAAGCTCCGGGTGGCCGCTGGGAATTCCCTTGCTGGCGGTGCGGGTGCGGGCTCCCTGCCAGAGGTTGCCGCGGTCCAAAAGTGAATCCAGGGAGGTGTTGGCTGTTTGCATGATCGGTACGTTTGTTGATACTGTATATGCGTACAGTATATGTAAACATTAAAACCCATGGCAAGCCGATGATGGAATCCCCCGCTCTGCCCGCAAGGGGCACCAATCCCAAGCCCGGGCCACACCCGGATGCGTTGATTTATCGCCATCGCCGCCCGGAACTTCCCTACCGCGATGCCCTGGACCCCTACCCGGACTGCGCATACGGTTGCGGTTACTGTGACGCCGGTACCGGGGGAAACGCCTCGAAGGGCGTCATCACGGAGGCGGCGAGCGGGCTGCAAAGACAGTTGCAAACCTGTCTGGAGCAGCCCGGCTACCGCTGTCAGCCGCTGGTGCTGGGCGCGGGCACCGATCCCTACCAGCCGGTTGAAGAGGGCGAGCGGATGACCCGCCAGTGTATTGAGGTGCTGGCGCGCTACCGCCACCCGTTGGTCGTGCAGACGCGCAGCGCGCTGATCTTGCGGGATCTTGACCTGTTGTCGCCCCTGGCTCGACAGCGCCTGTGTCGGGTCGAGGTGAGCTTGGCCACGCTGGACGAACAGCTCTGGCAGCGGCTGGAGCCGCAGACGCCGGATCCAGAATCGCGGCTCAACGTGATACGGGCGTTGAGCGATGCCGGCGTGCCGGTAGGGGTTCGCATGGCCCCGCTGATTCCCCAGATCAATGAGGGGGAGGTTGAAGCGGTGCTGACGGCGGCGCGCCGGGCCGGGGCCAGTAGTGCCGACTACGGCTGGCTGCAACTGTCGGCGGGGGTAAGGAGCTGGTTAGCGGCCTGGCTGCAGCAGCACTTTCCTGGCCGCGCCCGGCACGTCATGCAGCTGGTGCAGCGTCAGGCGGGCAACGCCGAGGGTACCCGGCGTACACGCCAGTCCCACTCTGGCGGTTACCTTGCCGAGCAGCTGGAGCGGCGTTTTCAGCTCGCCTGTGCGCGGCTGGGGTTGGCCCGCGGCCAGGGCGGGCGCCTGGACTGCAGCCGCTTTGGGGAGTCGCCCGGCTCGGGGCAGCTCTCGCTGCTTTGATTCGATAGGTTCTGATTCGCTAGGTTCTGATTCGAGAGGTTTTGATTCTCTGTACTTGGGGCTCGGCGCTGCGGATTGGCCGCTGCGCGGGTACGGCCAGGGGCGGCGCTGCTTACCAGGGCAGGGGGCTGCCGTCCCAGTTCAGGAACTGCCCGCTTTGCTCAGGCGTGAGGTGTTCGAGCACTCGGGCCAGGCGGCGTGCGCTTTGCTCCGGCGTGTTGAGTTGCTGCTTCGGGATGCGATGCTGGAAAGGCTTTGAGAGCGGGGTGTCGGTGGTGCCCGGATGCAGCGCCACCACGGCAGCGGCAGGAAACATCCTGCGCCACTCGATCGCCAGGGTGCAAACAAACATGTTGAGCGCGGCCTTGGTGATGCGGTAGCTGTACCACCCTCCCAGACGGTTGTCGCCGATGGACCCCACCCGTGCCGACAGCAGGGCCAGGGAGAAGGCGTCCCGGCGTGAGTAGAGGCGGCTGAGGGCCTGCACCAGCTGGATGCCCTGCAGGCAGTTGCGCTCCAGATTGCGGTGGAGGAATGCGGCGTCCACCTCCAGTACCCGTCTCTCCGGCAGCCGCCCCGGCTCATGCAAGAGGCCGCTGCAGTGAACAATCAGCCGGGGTTTATCAGCATATGCCTGTAGCTGTTGAAGCAGCTTTTCCGGGTAATCTGCCGCTTGGCATTCGATCAGTCGCAGCTGCGAATGTAGCGTGGCCAGTTCGGCAAGGGACGGGGCCAACGAGTGGCTGACGGCGATAACAGCTTCTTCGCCTTCCAAAAAGTGCCTGACCAGGGCGGCGCCAAGCCCGCCTCCGGCGCCGGTTACCAGCACGCTCATGATGGCTGCTCCAGTGCTTGACGAATGGCTTCGAGCTCCGTGCCCAGCTGCTCCATCTGGTGCACGACCCGGACCCGGGGGGGGAGTTTGCGCAGGTGACTGACCCCTTCGCCCCCGGCCAGCAGCACCAGTTCGGAGGGCAGCTTTTCACTGAGCTCGCGTAGCGCGGCCATCACGCTTGTCCGCTTCTGTAGGGCGCTGAACGAGAGCGCCACCACCTGCGGCTGCAGGTCCCGGCAGGCGTCAAGCAGCTGGTCCACCGGTGTTTCAACCCCCAGGCTGATGGTCTCGGCACCCTCGGAGCGCAACAGCAGTTCCGCCATCATCAGCCCCATGCCGTGGCGCTCGCCGGGCAGGGTGGTGAGCACCACCCGGGGGCCGGGGGAGGGTTTGGCGGCACGGGCGCTGGCCTGGTGCAGCGCCCGGCCCAGGTGATCGGTGATCAGGTGCTCCATGTAGATGGAGAGCTGGCCGTTGGCCCAGGCGTTACCGGTCTGTTCGAGGAGTGGGGCGGCGGTATCGAGAATGAATTGCAGGGGGCCCTGCTGTTGCATGATGTCCTGAAGGCTCTGCTGGAGTCGGCGGGAATCGCCCCGTTGCGCGTTCTCAATCAGGCCATTGACCGCAGAGGGGCGTGCGGCTTCGCGTCCGGATGCCCCCTGTTCGACCAGGGCGTTCAGCTCTTCGGCAGAGAGCGGTACCACGGCGCCGGGGCGCCAGCCCCGGTTCAGCAGCCGCGACAGGGTGCGCAGTCGCGACACCTGTTCGGGGGGATAGCGACGCTCGCCCCGGGCGTTGCGATGGGGGATGGGGAAACCGTAGCGCCGTTCCCAGACCCGCAGGGTATCTTTGCCTATCCCGGTGTCCCGGGCGACTTCGTCGATGGTGGCATTCGGCTCTGCCGCTTTGTTCATGGGCGCTCCTGGTCAGGTTTTGTCTGAACATACCACTTTGTCCTAGACAAACCAAATTATCCGAGTATATTTATCGGGTATGCTGTACGTCCCACCGAGCGACAATGAGGTGCGCCATGAACGCAAAGGTCATTAGTCATTTAGGGGTTGTGTCACTGGTGCTGGGGGCCGGGGTGCTGCATGCCAACCTCTACCAGCCGAGCGAGCAGGAGCTCAGCCACCGAATAGCGGTGATGGAGCGTGCGGTGGCGGACTCTTCGGTCACCCCGCTTTACAGTGCCGAGCAGCGCAACGCCAAGCTTGATCTGATCGAAAGCGCGCGCCGCCACAGCCAGGCCGGCAACCAGAAAACGGCCTTGGCGCAGCTTGAAGAGGCGGGGCGAAAGCTTTATCCGATGGCTCCCCGGGACGATATCGTCCTGAGCGGTGACAAGCAGCGCCAGTGGCTGGATCAACTGGCCCGGGGCTATGATTCCTTGCTACCGGTGGCCCAGGAAATCGCGGCGCAGGAGGGGGCAGACCCGGCGCGCCTGCATGACTCCCGGGCGACGTTCGATGCCGGCCTTGCGGCTTTGGAGCGTGGTGACCTGGATGCGGCCGAGCGCCAGATGACGGAGGCCTACCGGGCCCTGCAGGGGCAGCTGGTGGCGCTACGCAGTGGTGAGGAGCTGGTCATCGCCCAGCCCGATCCGGGGACTGCCGAAGCCTGGCGAGAAGCGGAGCGCCGCTACGCGGATTGGCGTTTTTTTGCCGACTGGATGGGCGAATCGGCCCAGGAACTCGGGGTTGATCCGAGCCTGGTGCAAGCCGGCAGCGCGGCCGCGGACCGCATCTACCAACAGGCCAGCGCAAAGGCCGAGGCCGGGGAGTGGATGGAGGCGACTCGACAAATCGACGCCGCCTACCGGGTGATGGAGAACCACTGGCGCCAGGCTGGAATTGACATCTGAGGAGAGCAACCATGCGTAATCAGTTGATGGCAATGATAACCGGCCTGGGGCTTCTCCTCTCCCAGGGCGCCCTGGCCGAGTCCTCCAACTGTCCCCCCTTGCTTGATCACAGCTTCCGGCCGCTGGCCGGGGACGCGTCGCAGCGGCTGTGCGAAGTCCACCGTGGCAAGGTTGTCCTGGTGGTGAATACCGCCAGCGAGTGCGGCTACACCTATCAGTACGCGGGGCTGGAGCACCTGTATGAGCGTTTTCGTGAGCAGGGCTTTGTGATTATCGGCTTCCCTTCCGACGACTTCGGAGGCCAGGAGCCGGGAGGGGAGGAGGAGATCAAGCAGTTCTGCCGGGATACCTACAGTGTCCAGTTCCCGATGTACGAGAAAACCCACGCGGCGCAGTCTAATGCACATCCCTTCTTTCGGGACCTGGGTGAGGCCGCGGGGCAGTATCCGCAATGGAATTTTCACAAGTACCTGCTGGACCGCCAGGGTCGGGTGGTCGGCAGCTGGCGCAGCGCGGTGGAACCCGAATCTCAGGAGCTGGTGAGAACCATCAAGCGTTACCTGTAACTCAACCCCCGCTGATCAAATCGCGGCGCTGAGAGGGTAGGGTATCCGCCCGAGGGCTGGCAGGGCACGGCAGACGGCCCTGCTGGCCGGCGTTCAGGGTTGTTCCGAGGTCTGTGGGGCCTGGCGGTTGATAAGGTCAAGCAGGCCGCTCAGGCTGTCCAGGTTGCTGCTGAGGCGTTCCTGAAGGCTCTCGCCTGCGTCCTTGAAGCGCAGGTCCTGGGTGGTCAGTGCCTGCAGGAGTTCCTGGGCGAAGCCCTTGGGTGACTGCATGAAGTCCAGGGCCGGACTGGCGAGGCGGTTGGCGAAATCGTTGATCAGGTGTCCCAGCTTGCGTCCTTGCTGGGCCCCGGGGTTATCCAGCTCCTGCACCTGTTGGTAGGCGGATGCGGCGCTGTAACTCTGCGACTGGCTCAGGCGCAGGCTCATGGCGGCCAGCTCGGTCGTGTCCAGGCGAAATTCCTTGGCCTGCTCGAACGCGGCCTGAATATCGCCGTCAAAGAAGTCGTCGGCGATCTCGTTGACGTCCTTGATCAGTGCCTGCAGGGCGTCGATTTCATCCTCGTCCAGCTCCCCTTCAACGCTGAAGCGGTAGTGGCTGCTCTCGCTGCGAGCGAGGCTGAAGGTGGCGGCTGAAACCTGCCCGTCGCTGTACGAGGCAAAGCCTGCCTGGTAGTCACTGGCGCGGTTAAAGTGGATGGTGACTTCGTCGCCATCCCGGGTGCGCACCTTGAGGGACAGACTCTCAGCGGACTGGTAACGTTCCGCGGCCATAAAAGCGGTTTTGCCGCTGTGTTCGGGCGCGGCCTGCGGCTGCAACCCCTCAACCCCTTTCAGGGTCAGCGCCTGGGTTCGGTCGATGGTGGAGGCGAGCTCTTCGCTTAGCAGCCCCATCGCTTCCAGAATACCCCGGGCCTCTTCAAACCCCCTCTGGATCCCTTCCAGCGCCTGGCGGCGCAGGTTTTCCACCTGCAGCCCTGACTTACCATCGCGATGAGCCTGCTCTAACCCTTGGGCAACGAAGCCGGTAATCCGCTCGGCCACTTTTTTCGGACTGAAATCCTCCCCGGCCAGTGCCTTGAAGCCCTGGGACGCGCCAAGCCCCGGCAGCCGCTGGGCAAGCTGGCTGAGCAACGGGTCGGTGGGCTTGCTGTCGGTGCCTGCCGTGGGTTTTGCCGGGGAACCAAGTTGCGCGGGTGCGTCCTGCCGAGGTGCCAGGTTGGTAAGGCCGGGAAAGTTGGGAGACAGTTGCACGGGGCGGTCCTCAAACGGGTGAACTGATCTTCACAGCGGCCGCGCTGGTGAAAACTTGAGCAGTACGGCTGCTTTTTTAGCCAACCGGCGGCCTTGCGCCCTGAGCTCAGTTTCCAGCATCGGGGCCTTCGGCTATGCTGGCGCTAACACCTTCTTTAGCGTGATTTTTCCATGCCCCGCAGCACAGGCCGTCATCACCACCGAACGCCGCCCGTTGACTCAATGGCCCCGGGGCAGGTGTGGCGGGTCTTTAAAACCCTCTGGCCCTATCTCTGGGAGTTCCGCCGTCGCATGGGGGTGGCCTTCGTACTGCTGGTACTGGCCAAGGTGGCCACGGTCACCATGCCCTGGGCGCTCAAGCAGATCGTGGACAGCCTGGACAAGGCCCAACACCAGGTGATCGCGGTGCCTCTGGCAATGCTGATTTTCTACGGCCTGTTGCGTTTTGGCTCGGTGTTTTTCAGCGAAGCCCGGGATGCGGTGTTCAGCCGTATCACCGAGCGCGCCATGCGCCGCATTGTCCTGCGGGTATTTCGCCACCTCCACAGCCTTGACCTGGAGTTTCACCTCTCGCGCCAGACCGGCGGCATCAGCCGTGACATCGACCGGGGCGGCAACGGCTTTGGTTTTCTGATGCGCATGCTGGTGTTCAACATCGTACCCACCCTGATCGAAATTACCCTGGTGGCGGTGATTCTGCTGGTGACTTTCAGCGCTTGGTACAGCCTTATCATCCTGGTCTGCGTCGGGGTATATATCGCCTTTACCGTGATCACCACTGAATGGCGCAACCGCTTTGTTCGCGAAGCCAACCGCCTGGATTCGGAAACCAACACCCGCGCCATCGACAGCCTGCTCAATTACGAGACGGTGAAGTACTTCAATAACGAGGCCTACGAGGCGGCGGCCTACGACGAGAACCTGGCGCGCTGGGAAGGGGCGCGGCTGAAAACCCGGCTGACCCTGGCGGCGCTCAATAGCGGGCAGGCGCTGATTATCGCCGCCGGGATGGTGCTGATGCTGTGGATGGCGGCCGCCGAGGTGGTCGGCGGTGAGATGACGCTGGGATCCTTGGTGATGATCAACGCCTACGTCCTGCAGCTGTTCATGCCACTCAATTTCCTGGGCATGGTCTATCGGGAGGTGCGAAGGGCCTTGGCCGATATCGAGAACATGTTCAGCCTCTTACAGCGCACGCCTAAAGTGCGCGACAAACCGGGCGCCACGGATTTGTCGGTGACCCGGGGGCGGGTGGAGTTTCGCGGCCTTAACTTTGGTTACCACCGCGACCGTCCCATCATCAAGGACCTGAGCTTTGTGGTGGAGCCCGGGCAGAAGGTGGCTATCGTTGGCCCGAGCGGGGCGGGCAAGTCGACCCTGGCCCGGCTGCTGTTCCGTTTCTACGAGCCTGACCGTGGCGACATTCTGATCGACGGCCAGCCGATCTCGACGGTCACCCAGGACAGCCTGCGCCGGGCGATTGGCGTCGTCCCCCAGGACACGGTGCTGTTCAACGACAGCATTTTTCACAACGTGGCCTACGGTGATCCCGAGGCTTCGCCGGAGGCGGTGCGCGAGGCGATCCGCCTGGCCAGTCTCGAGGGCTTTGTGGCCTCGCTGCCCGAGGGGGAACAGACGCTGGTCGGGGAGCGGGGACTGAAGGTTTCCGGGGGAGAGAAGCAACGGATCGCCATCGCCCGGGTGATGCTCAAGCGCCCGCCTATTCTTCTGTTTGACGAGGCGACATCGGCGCTGGACAGCGCCAGCGAACGGGCGATTCTCGGCGCCCTCAACCAGCTGGCGGCGAATCACACCAGCCTGGTGATTGCGCACCGCCTGTCGACGGTCGTCGACGCCGACCAGATCCTGGTGCTGGATGGCGGCACCCTGGTGGAGCAGGGGACCCATGAGCAGTTGCTGGCAAAGGAGGGGCGGTACGCGCGCATGTGGCGTCTGCAGCAGAGTAATGATCGTGTGCAGAAGGAGGAGGCTTGATGAAGCACCAGGCGGCTGACGCGATTGCCGAGCGGCCGATGCCCGACTGGGCGGCGGTGGCGAGAATTCCGATCCGTGACAACCACGAGCCGCTGGTGCCTTGCGGGCTGAGTGACGGGAGGATCCGGGTTTACCCGGCGTACTACCAGCTGGGGGTGCCGGGCGCGTTGCCCGATTGCCACCTGCGGGAAGGCGTCTACGAACGGCTGCTGGCGGCAGCGCAGAGCCTTCCCAAGGGCGTTCGGCTGGTGTTGCTGGACGGCTGGCGCCCATTCGCCGTGCAGCAGTACCTGTTCGAGACCCTGAACGATATTCTTGCCAAGCAGCGCCCCGAGCTTTCGCCCAGCCGCCGCCTGGCCTGGGCGCGGGAACTGGTGGCGCCGCCCAGTTTCGAGGCCGACCACCCGAGCCCGCACCTGACCGGCGGCGCGGTGGATTTGACCCTGTGTGACGAGGCGGGCCGGCTGCTCCCCATGGGGTCGCGTTTTGACGAGGCTACAGCCCGGGCCCATACCGCCTATTTCGAAGCCCGCACCAACCTGAGTGCGGACGAGCGAGTCATGCGGGACAACCGCCGGCTGCTTTACCAGACCATGGCCTCGGTGGGGTTTAGCAACCTGCCCAGCGAGTGGTGGCACTACGATTTCGGCGACCAGCTCTGGGCCGACGCCCACGGGGAGGCTCAGGCCTGTTACGGCGCCACCCGGGTGCAGACGCTAGCCCAGCGCTGGAGTGAGCAGCTCGCCGGCGGGGAAGACCTCCAGTGACGTGAGGGCGGGGTCAGACGCTGGCGGAGAGGCGCAGCCGTGCCAGGTTCCAGAATTTGCTGCCGCTGGGCTCGGCCTGGGGCTGCGGGGCGAAGAAGCGCTCAATGGCTTCGCGCTCCCACATGGTGTCGCGGTAACCCAGCTCGATCAGGGATTCGCAGAACTGCGGCGTGAACAGCAGGTAGCTGGCCGCGGTCGCACCCCCGCCTTTGGCGGTGGCACCGACGGCTCTCAGGAAGAATCGCAGGGAGCGGGAAAGGTAGCGGATTTTGCGCCCGGCGATGCGGTCCAGGGGCTCGGTGGGCGAGATGATCATGCTGTCCACGGGGCGCAGGTGAATGTTCTGCGCCTGTCGCGCCTGTTCCGGAATCAGGGCCAGCAAGCTGTTGATCCGGTCCAGGTGTTCGATGTCACTCTCCATGGAGTCGATAAAGGCGCTGTTGAACATGTGCCCCATGATCTGGGCCATGGAGGGGGAGTGCCGGATCGGGCGCCGGCGCCCCCAGCGCAGCGGGTTGCGGTTGCCGCTGACTCCTACCACAAACACACGCTCTGCCCCCAGGTGCAGGGCGGGGCTGATGGGCGCCAGCTGGCGCAGGGCCCCGTCACCGAAATACTCCCGGTTGATCCGTACCGTGGGAAAGACCGTGGGAATTGCCGAGGAGGCCATCAGGTGGTCGCTGTTCAACTGACTGGGGCTGCCCACGCGGCGGTGGCGGCGCCAGCCCTGAAGCTGTGGGTGGCCCTGGAAAAACGAGACCGACTCGCCGCTGGAGTACCCCATGGCGGTGACGCAGACCGCTTCCAGATCGCCCCGCTGGATCGCCGGCTCCAGGTTGTCAAAATGGACCGTCTTCTCAATGAGCATTCGTAGCGGCGCATTGTCGAGCAGCGCCAGGGGACGCTTGCGGCCGACCCCCTCGTTGAACAGCGAGGCGCCCAGGCGTGCCAGCCCGCCCAGCAGCGCTGGCGTGTCCGCACGGTAGATGCTGCCGGGGGTCAGATTGCGCCAGATCTGCTCAAGGTCTGCCACGGACTGGCGAAAGTGCTCGGGGTTGGAGGCCAGGGCCAGGGCGTTGACAGCGCCCGCCGATGTACCGCAGATGATGGGAAAGGGGTTGTGGGCGTCCTCGGGGAGAATCTCGGCCAGGGCCTTGAGAACGCCCACCTGATAGGCGGCGCGCGCGCCACCCCCGGATAAGATCAAGGCATTTTTCATATTGCCGCGCTGCCGCCTCCTTTATGTTCAGCTTAGCCTGCCCCCCGGGACGGTGCTTGTCGCCGCACCTCGGGCTGAACGGAGAAAGTGGAGAGTCTTGATTTGCATCAGGAAGTGCCCAATAAAAAAACCGCCCGGGCGGGCGGTTTTAAAGCGGCGGTTAAACGCCGGGTAGGACGGACTTAGAAATTCTTCCTGATCAGCTTTTGCAACTCCCCAACCATTCCGTTGCGGAAGGTCAGTACGCAGAGGATAAACACCACCCCCATCACCACGTGGATATAGTTGGCCAGGGGGCTGGAGGCCAGGAAGTTCTGCATGGAGACGATGGTGCCGGCGCCCAGCACCGGACCCCAGAGGGTGCCCATGCCGCCGAGCAGGGTCATCAACACCACTTCGCCGGACATGAACCAGTGCACGTCGGTGAGCGAGGAGAGCTGAAACACCAGCGCTTTGGTGGAGCCGGCCAGGCCGGCCAGGGTGGCGGAGAGGACAAACGCCAGCAGCTTGTACTGGTTCACCTTGTAACCCAGGGAGATGGCGCGGGGCTCGTTCTCACGGATCGCTTTCATCACCTGGCCAAAGGGGCTGTGAATGGTCCGCTGGATCAGCAGGAAGCCGAACAGGAATACCGCCAGTACGAAGTAGTACATGGTGAGGTTGTTGTTGAGGTCGATAAAGCCGAAGAGTTCGCCCCTGGGAACGCCCTGCAGCCCATCCTCGCCACCGGTAAAGGGGGCCTGAAGGTAAAAAAAGAAGGCCAGCTGGGCCAGGGCCAGGGTGACCATGGCGAAGTAAATGCCTTCGCGCTTGACCGCCAGTTTACCGTAGACAAGACCGAGCAGCGCCGAGGCGCCGACGCCAGCGAGAATGCCGATTTCGGGGGTGATGCTGTAGGTCAGCATCAGGTAGCCGGTGACGTAGGAGCCAGTGCCCAGGAACACCGCGTGGCCAAAGGAGAGCAGGCCGGCATAGCCTAGCAGCAGGTTGAAGGCGCAGGCGAACAGGGCAAAGCAGAGCACCTTCATCAGGAACACGGGGTAGAGGGCGAAGGGGGCGACCAGCGCCAGGCCCAGCAACACCAAATTGAGTTTCTTATTTTTCATGGTGGTTACCTCAAAGGAGATGTCGAGGCGCCCGACTCGGCCGGGCGCTGATTATCAGGCTTCTTTTCCAAACAGTCCGGCGGGCTTGGTCAGCAACACCAGCACCATGACCAGGAAAATCACGGTGGTCGAGGCCTCGGGATAGAAGTACTTGGTCAAGCCCTCGACGACGCCCATGGCCAGGCCGGTGAGAATGGCGCCGCCGATGGAGCCCATGCCGCCGATGACCACGATGGCAAAGACCACGATCAGGATGTTGGAGCCCATCTCCGGGGAGACCGAGTAGACCGGGGCGGCGAGGACGCCGGCCAGGCCGGCCAGACCGACGCCGAAACCGTAGGTCAGGGTGACAATCAGCGGCACGTTGATGCCGAACGCCTGCATCAGCTGTGGGTTTTCGGTACCGGCGCGCAGGTAGGCGCCCAGCTTGGTCTTCTCGATGATGTACCAAGTGACGGCACAGACGGAGAGGGAGAAGACGATAATCCAGGCCCGGTAATCGGGCAGGTACATAAAGGGCAGGCGGGTGCCCCCCTTGAGCTCCTCTGGAATGGCGTAGGGCATGCCGGAAGAGCCGAACCAGTGGGTGAAGAGTCCTTGCAGAATCAGAGCAATGCCGAAGGTGAGCAGGAGGCTGTAGAGGTGATCCTCGTTGGCGATGGGACGAATCAGCGTGCGCTCAAGCAAAATGCCTAAGGCCCCCACGGCGATGGGCACCAGTACCAGGGCCCACCAGTAGTCGATGCCCAGGTAGTTGAGGCCCAGGTAGGCACCGAAGGCGCCGAGCATGTAAAGGGCCCCGTGGGAAAAGTTGATGATCTTCAGCAGTCCGAAGATGATAGCCAGCCCAAGGGCAAGCAGGGCATAAAAGGAGCCGTTGATCAGCCCCACCAGCAACTGGCCGAAAAGGGCGAATAGGTTGATTCCGAATATCGTCGCCATAACCACACCTAAAGGGGTTTAAAAGGAAGCGGGGCTTCCGTTTTTTGTTGTTATTGGAAAAACGGGGCGGGGGGCTCGGAAGCCCCCCGCGGGCAGGGCTTACTTCTTCGCCATGGCCATGGCGAATTCGCAGCCACCGGCTTCGAGGGGCAGGAAGGCCTCGTCACCGGGGATCACCTTCTCGATGGCGAAGATGTCGTTATCGCTGCTACGCTCGTCGGCGTTTTTGATCCGTACCTGCAGCATGTCGTGGACCATGCGGCCGTCGGCGCGCAGGTAGCCGTTGCGGGAGAAGAAGTCCTCTACGGGCATCTCCTTCATCTTGGCCATGACCGCCTTGGAGTCGTCGGTCCCGGCCGCTTCCACTGCCTTCAGGTAGTGGATGGTGGAGGAGTAGGCGCCGGCATGGGGCATGGCGGGGATCTTACCGTCCATACGCGCCATGTAGCGTTCGGACCACTCGCGGGTCTTCTCGTCCATATCCCAGTAGAAGCCGGTGGTCAGCTTCATGCCGCCGGCGATGGCCGGATCCAGCGCCTGGGCGTTGGGGGTGAATACCAGCAGGCCGGCTACGTCGACCATGTCGGTAACGCCGAACTCGGCCGCGGTCTTGAGAGAGTTGACCATGTCGGTACCGGCGTTGGCCAGGGCGATTACGTCAGCCCCTGCCGATTGTGCCTGCAGGATGTAGGAGGAGAAGTCGGTGGTGCCGAGCGGTGCCCGTACCGCACCCAGTACCTCGCCGCCGTTCTCCTTGATCACGCCGCTGGCGACGCTTTCCAGGGCATGACCGAAGGCGTAGTCCGCGGTGATGAAGAACCACTTCTGCTTGCCGCTCTGAACCATCGGCTTGACGGTGCCGTTGGCCAGGGAGACCACGTCGTAGGTCCAGTGGGCGTTGAAGGGGGAACAGGCCTTGGTGGTAAAGGCGTGACTGGCGGAGGCGGTGATCAGGGTGATCTTTTCCGCGGCGGTCATCACCTTGGTGACGGCTCCGGTGACCGAGCTGGCCACGGCGCCGTTGATGACGTCCACCTGTTCGTCCTCGATCCAGGTGCGGGCGATGGTGGAGCCGACGTCAGGCTTGAGCTGGGTGTCGGCGTAGACCACTTCGATGGGCTTGCCCAGCACGGTGCCGCCGAAGTCCTCGACGGCCATCTTCACGGCCTCGACACTGCCTTGGCCGGAAATATCGGCGTAGACACCGCCCATGTCGCCCAGTACCCCGATCTTGACCTTTCCATCGGAAATTTCTGCGGCCTGCGCAGCGCCGGTGGCGGCAATCAGGGCGGAGGCAATCAGGGTTTTACGCATCAGTTTCATGGTGTTCTCCAAAATTTATTTTTGTTTTATCGCGTTGCACTGCAGCCCTTGGCAAAGCCCGGGCGGGTAGGGTGAACGGCGATAGCACCCTCACCCAAGCCTCTCCTGAGAGAGGTGAAATCGGCTTCAGACCCCCAGGTAGGTATTGAGCAGTTCGGTCTTGTCCTTCAGCTCGTGAGCCTCGACCTGCTCCACCACGTGGCCATGCTCCATCACGTAGTGGCGGTCGGCGATGGGGGCGGCAAAGCGGAAGTTCTGTTCCACCAGCACCACCGTCAGGCCGCGCTCCTTGAGCATGGTCAGCACCTCGGCCAGCTTCTGCACGATCACGGGGGCCAGCCCCTCTGTGATTTCATCCAGCAGCAGGATGTTGGCGCCGGTACGCAGAATCCGGGCCATGGCCAGCATCTGCTGCTCACCCCCGGAAAGGCGGGTGCCCTGGCTTTTGCGTCGCTCGGCCAGGTTGGGGAACATGGTGTAGATCTCTTCCAGGGACATGCCGTCGGAGCGCACGTTGGGGGGCAGCATCAGGTTCTCTTCGACGTTGAGGCTGGAGAAGATGCCGCGCTCTTCGGGGCAGTAGCCCAGGCCCAGGTGAGCGATCTTGTGGCTGGGCATGCCGATGGTTTCCTGCCCGTTGATATTGATCGAGCCGGAGCGCTTGCCCACCATGTTCATGATGGCGCGCAGGGTGGTGGTGCGACCGGAGCCGTTACGCCCCAGCAGGGTCACCAGTTCACCCTGGTTTACCTGCAGGTCGATACCGTGGAGGATGTGGGATTCGCCATAGAATGCGTGCAGATCGCTGATCCGCAGCTTTTCCCGGTGAGATTGCACATTCATCATCGCGTTCATCCTACCGCCTCCATCTTGCTGGCTGCCGGGCTGGTTTCGTCGGCCTCAACCCCCATGTACGCCTCGCGGACCCGCGGGTCGGCGGAGACCGCCTGATAGTCGCCTTCGGTGAGAATGGCGCCGCGCTGCAGCACGGTGATGGTGTCGGAGAGGTCCGCCACCACGTTGAGGTTATGCTCGACCATCAGGATGGTGCGCTCTTTGCCCACCTCCTTGATCAGCTCGGCCACCACGCTGACGTCTTCGTGGCCCATGCCCTGGGTGGGTTCGTCCAGCAGCAGTAGCTCGGGATCCAGCGCCAGGGTGGTTGCGATCTCTAGAGAGCGCTTGCGCCCGTAGGGCAGGTCGACCGCTTTGGCGTGGGAGAACTCGCGCAGGCCGACCGAGTCAAGCAGCTCAAGCGCGCGCTCGTTGAGACCGTCAAGGACCTTCTCTGAGCGCCAGAAGGCGAAGCTGTCAGTACGCTTTTGCTGCAGGGCCACCCGTACGTTCTCCAGTACCGTGAGGTGGGGAAACACCGCGGAGATCTGGAAACTGCGCACTACCCCCATCCGGGCGATGGCGGCCGAGTCAGCCTTGGTGATGTCACGGCCGTTGAACAGGAGCTGTCCGCGGGTGGGGGTGAGGAATTTGGTCAGCAGGTTGAAAACGGTGGTCTTACCGGCCCCGTTGGGCCCGATAAGGGCGTGGATGGTGCCGCGTTCAACCTTGAGGTTGACGTCGTCTACGGCAGTGAAGCCCTTAAACTCTTTGACGAGGTTTCTCGTCTCGAGGATGTAATCCTGGCTCATGTCGCTTTTCCTGTGCATCGGGATCTGGCCCGCTGCCTGTTATTGTTGTTAGGAATGTGCGGCCATTGCGGCAGCGCGTGCCAAGCATTTAATGACAGGAGTGTTGCCAGAGTTTCTCCGGAATGTGACCAATTGTAACGGGTCGCGTTGAGAGGGCTTTTATACCGTTATCTTCGAGTGCGTAATGAGTCAAACAGAGGCGTTAAATCCGTGGTCGCATCGCTACGGGCAATCACTTATGATTGGGGGATTCAGCCGTCACCAGAACAATAAAGATGTTTGGCTCCAAACTGGTACAGCGTTTCTTTTCCGTTATCGTGGTTATCGTCGCCTTCTTTTCGCTGGCGGTTTACCTCTATTCCGTTCCCCTGATCAAAAGTCAGGTCTACCAGATCGAGCGCAACGCCAGCCGTATTGCCCTCAACAATGTTTTTGAGCTGGCCAACAAGATCTACTTCAACCTGGAGGCTTACCGGGCCCAGGCGCTGGCCTCTCACAAAGCGCAGCTGCAGACGGTGGTTTCTCTGGCAGAGGCCTACACCCGCAGCATTTTTGACCAGGTTGATCAGGGCCTGATCACCGAAGCCGAGGCACGGCGGAAGGTGTTCGATGGCCTGCGCCATTTTACCTACGGTAACAACGACTACATCTGGGTGTCGGGATACGACGCCAAACTGCTCTCCCATCCTGACCCCCGATTTCACGGAACAGACGCTTCGTCGGTGCGCAGCCAGGAAGGGGATATCATCATTCCCCGGGTCGTGGAGATGGCGCTGCGTGACGGGGAGGGGTTCTACCAGTACAAGTGGCGCCGGCTCGGCGGGCCCCGGGAAATCGACAAGATCTCCTACGTGAAGAATTTCCCCGAGTGGGGCTTTGTGATCGGTTCCGGGCTCTATCTGGATGACATCGAAGCGGAGGTGGCCCAACGCAAGCAGGCGGCCATTCAGGAACTGCGCTCGGCGCTGGCGGAGATCCGCATCGCCAAGACCGGTTACCTCTACATCTTCGATGCCGATTACAACATGCTGGTGCACCCCAACCCCAACATTGACGGCACCGATTTCAGCGCCCTGGAGGACCCGGTAACCGGCGAGTCCATCGCCGACGAGCTGATTGCAGTCGCCGATACCGGGCGGGAACTGCGCTACAAATGGGACCGCCCCTCCGACCCCAATAACTACGTGTATGACAAGCTGTCCCTGGTTCGGCACCTGGAGGGCTTCGACTGGTACATCGGCTCATCGGTGTATGAAGACGAACTGCGGGCCAGCGCGGAGCTGCTCAGCGAACGGATCATGACCATCGCCCTGGTCACCATGGGCATTGCCATCCTGCTGGCCTACGTTTTTGTCAATAAGGTCACCTCGCCCATCAACCGTCTGGTCAGTACCGCGGTGCGGGTCCGCAACGGTGACCTGACCGCCCAGAGCGGGATTGAGCGGGACGATGAACTGGGCGTGCTGGCGCGCACCTTTGACGCCATGGTGGAGCGCCTGAGCAGCAACATCCAGACCCTGGACCAGAAGGTCCAGGAACGTACCCAGGCGCTGGAGCTGCGTAATACCCAGCTGGGTGAAGCGGTGGCCTCGGAGCAGCAGGCGCGGGAGGAGCTGGCGGCCATCGAGGAGCGCCAGCGCATGATTCTCGATGCGTTGCCGGCGCAAATCGCCTACGTGGGTTCGGATCTTCGCTACCGCTTTGTCAATCAGGGCTATGCCACCATGTTCCGTGGCGAAAAGGAGGATATTGTCGGGCGTCCGGTGGCTGAGGTGATGGGGGCCAAGATGTTTGCCGACATCAAGCAGCAGGTCGATTTGGCGATGGCCGGTAAGGAGACGGTGTATGAGTATGTCTTTGATACCGACGGCCAGGAGGTGATCACCAAGCGGATCCTGATCCCCTACAAGGGTCCCGATGGGCAGGTGGACGGCATGCTGAACCTGTCGTTGGACATCACCGCCGAGAAAGAGGCCGAACGCAAGCTCACCGAGGCCCAGCGGATGAGCGCGGTGGGGCAGTTGGCGGGTGGCCTGGCCCATGATTTCAACAACCTGCTCACCGTGGTGCTGGGGAACCTGCTTTCGGCCCGTGAGCGTCATCCGGAGCTGGAGGAACTGGACCGTTACCTGGCCCCCGCGATTCGCGCCAGCCGCCGTGGCGCCGACATTACCGGCCGGTTGCTGGCCTTCTCCCGGCGCCAGGCCCTGACGCCGACCGCCATCAATGTCGACGAATTGATCGGCGACTGCATTACCCTCCTAAAAGGCTCTTTGCCCAGCAATATCAAGGTCAGCTACCGCGGTGAAAATGGGTGCGCGATTTTTGCCGACCCCAGCCAGCTGGAAAACGCCCTGGTCAATTTGGCGCTGAATGCCCGCGACGCCATGCCCAGGGGCGGGGAGCTGAATTTCGCCACCCGGGCCCGCCGGGTGGATTGGCCTGAGGAGTACGATGAAATTGTACTTCCCGGTGATTACGTGGAGATCGAAGTCTGCGATACCGGTGTCGGCTTCAGTGAAGAGGGCCTGCTGCGCGCCTTCGAGCCCTTTTTCACCACCAAGAGCGGCGGCGCCGGTTCAGGCCTGGGGCTGAGTATGGTCTACGGGTTTGTTAAACAGTCCAGCGGCTATATCCGCCTGCAAAGCGAGCCGGGGGAGGGCACCCGGGTTGCGCTGCTGCTACCGGTGGCAACACAGCGCCAAGGCCAGGCTGACGAGGAGGAACGATCAATTCGCCCCGATTGCGAGGCCTTTGACGGTAAGTTGATGCTGCTGGTGGAGGATGATCCGGACGTGCGGGAAGTCGTGCGCCTGCAGCTGGCCGAATTGGGGTTGGCGGTTATCGAGGCCGCAGATGGTGACGAAGCGCTGGCCCTGGCCCGCAGTCTTAACGGCCTCTACGCCATGCTCTCCGATGTGATGATGCCCGGTAGCCTGGACGGCTTTGAGCTGGCGGAGAAGGTTGCCACCCTGCATCCTGCTGCGCGCATCGTACTGATGACCGGCTACACCTTTGACCAGTCCGGCGCCGAGGAGACGGCGTTTCCGGTGTTGAGAAAACCCTTTGAGCGTGAGGCATTGCGCCGCGCGTTGCTCACAGAAACGAGGACCCCCTTGATCCGTGAATCATAGCAAGCTGATCTATATCGTTGAGGACGAGAAGGACATAGCTGACCTGGTTGCAGAGGCGCTCTCCCAGTTCGGTTTTGAAACTGCGACATTTCGTACAGGGGGGCAGGCGTTGCACCAGATCAACCAGCGCCGCCCGGATCTTTGTATCGTCGATCTGGGCTTGCCCGACATGGATGGCCTCGGCCTGGTTCGTGAACTGGGCGATAACCGCGGTCTGGGCGTGATGATACTGACCGGGCGGGGGAGTCTTCCGGACCGCGTCCTGGGGTTGGAAATCGGGGCTGACGATTACATTATCAAGCCGTTTGACCCGCGGGAGCTGGTGGCCCGGGTCAACAGCCTGCTGCGGCGCCTGGAAAAGCATCGCCCGGAGGATTCCGTTGCGGACAGTGAAGCGCGCGCCCGTTTTGACCGCTGGACGTTCCATCCTGCCACATTGACGCTGGAATCCTGTGAGGGACAGAGTGAGACCCTGTCCTCGGCTGAGGCGGAGTTGCTAAAGGTGTTGCTGGGTAGTCCCCGCCAGGTGCTCTCACGGGACCAGTTGATGGGCAAGCTGATGGGACGGGAGTCGATGCCTTTTGATCGCAGCATCGACGTGCGCATGTCGCGGATCCGCAAGAAAATCGAGGCCGACCCCAAGAATCCCCGCATCATCAAAACGGTGTACGGCGTGGGTTACCTGTTTGCCGCCGAGGTGAGCTGGGAGGCTTGAGGTATCCAGGGCTTCCCTTCGCTCGTTTAGCGAATCCTGCCGGCATTACCTAGACTTCTTTTCTCTACACCGCTGATCCCTGCAAGGTTATGGGTTCGCATGTCTTTGCAGGTGGCTCGTGCTTTTTCACAAAAGACTTTACGTCACCAAGCGTAAGGTTTTTTCATGGGTGTTTGATGAATCGTTTCGAGTTGGCGATTAACGGCCCTAGGCTGTTAACCTGCGCGCTACTGGCCCTTGGGCTTTCAATCCAGGCCAGTGCGGGTAACGTTTCTCAAAACGTGCCGGAAATTGCCAATGATCCGGACGTTATCGCCCATTTCGAGTTGGTCGACGAGGGCGCTGAAGGATCTCGGCCGGTCACCTTTGGCCTGCCGGTGAAGGCCGGGAATGTCTCTTGGAAGGACAACCTCGTCGTCGCCGCTTCCGATGGGGAGGTCTTGCCTTCTCAGTGGAACCCTTTGGCTTCATGGAAGAGCGACGGTACCGTGTTGCATGGGGTGATGAGCTTCAACGCACGCAAGGGTGGTCGTTATTACGTGCGGCGCGGTCCGTCCCAAGGCGGGCGGGCGCTGAGCCTCGATGATCTGCGAAACGCCGATTTGAAGGCCCGAATCGAGGTCCTGGCGGATAACATCAAGTACACGATCAGCCTAGCGGATTTGCTGCGGGGGCAGCCCGTTCCCCGGCAGAACTATCTGCACTTCGCCGGGCCTTTGGCGGCAGAATTCGCTTTAGGCGGTGCCTTGCGAGAGGGGGGCACCGGCCGGGCTCATCCGTTTCTGCAGGGGTATTTTCACGTTCGCGGTTATGGTCGCCCTGTTGAGCGGGCTCGCATCACTTTCGTGCTTGAGAACACCGGTGCATTCAATCGTTTAAAAGACGTCGTCGGTGATGTTGTTTTAAGCGTGGACGATCAGCCGGTATATCAGGTTAACAATTTCTTGATCGGGGCAGACAAACGCTATCCCAAGCGGGTTTGGTGGCGCGGGGATCCGGGGTTGTGGGTCCGCCACGACACTGAACAGATTCAGGACATGGGGTTGGTGCCTGAGTACCGTGATCTGGTGCTGAAAGAACGGTTCTTAAATCGCATTCCCCGAAAATTGGAGTGGCACGGCCGAGGGGAAATTCGCGGGGCAATGGATGCGGGTGGGGCTGCGCCCTATCTGGCCCCTTTGGATCGCTGGACAGCGGCCTACCTGATATCGGCGGACAGACGCGCGTATGACTCTATGCTGGCTCACGCCGATGCGTACCATTGGGTGGTGAGCAAGCACACATACGCCATGCGGCCGCGGGATGAAAACACCGGCTTCCCTCTGGATTTGGCCCAGCACCCCACAGCCAGGGGGCGAGGCTGGGAGGGGAAGTATGCCCTGCAAGCATCTCCAGGAAGTAGAAAGCCACTGCGTACCGACATGGCTCACCAGCCTCCCTGTGCCTATGTCCCGTACCTGTTGACCGCGGACTTTGACTACTTGGAACAGTGCCAGTTATGGAGTGTGGCCAACTGGGTCATGGAGCGCCCCGGATCCAATATCGGTTGGCCCAGGCCATTCTACCAGGGGCAGGTGCGGGGCCTGGCCTGGGGGTTTCGCAACGTGGTCAATGGGGCAGTAATCACCCCCGATATGCACCCCCTTAAAAAAACGCTGGATGAAGCGGTTGAGAATGCGTTGCGTTCGATGGAAGAAAACTTGGTGCCGATGAATGCGTTGGGACTGGCCGGCGCCAGAGTTCGCTACAAAGAGGGAAAAGCCATTGCGCCCTGGCAGGATGATTTCCTGACCTGGGCTATCGGATCGGCAATAGAAAGGGGGTATTCCGCCCCTGGACTATGGACCTGGAAAGCGCGGGCGATCGTGGAGCGGCTGGGGGACGGAACGCGCTTTTGCTGGGCCCATGGCGCAGCCTATAACCTGTTGGTTAGGCCCTCTAAGGACGCCGACTTTTATTCCAGTTGGGAAGAACTCCGCCAGATCAATTTTCCGAACCGCGACTGTCCGCCCGAGGGGCAGGGAACCGCAGGAATTGACAGGACGGCGACAGACTACGGAGCGCAAATGGCCGGCGCCATCGCGGTTGCGGTGGATACTGGGGTTTCCGGGGCAATCGCTGCGTGGAAACGTTACGACAGCCGTCAAACAAGCCAGTGGGGTAAACGCAATTATTCGGTTGCACCAGAGTGGGCCATTGCGCCAAGGCGGCAAATTCATCAAGGCTCAAAGCCTGATGAGTAAGCGGGTAAGCGGTGAAAGGCAGGCGTTTTGTGTGATTCGGCGTCTATGCTCGGCCTAGTGTCGGTGTTCTAAAAAAGAGGCGTCTTCGAAAGGTTGTGGGTTGATTAGCCAGGAATGGCGAGGAGAGCCGTGTCGAAAGGAGGCTGGCAAAAAAAGCCCCGGCGCGTGCCGGGGCTTTGAGGGGGTGACGAGCTTACTTGGCGGCCTTGCGTGCCGCGTCCAGCCAGGCGTCGAACTGACCGCGGTGGGCCTGGATCCACTGGTCGGCGTGGCGGGCGATGTCCTTCTGGCTGTCTTCACCGTTGGAGATCATCATGTTCTCGGCGCTCACGGCGTCGATCGGCAGCTTGGCCACTTCGAATAGCTTGGCGGCGGCGGGGTTCTCGGCGGCGAAGGCCTGGTTGGCGACGATGCGCTCGCTGTTAACCTCGAAGCCGTAGTTCTTGCCGTTGGGCAGTGCGGTGTCCGTACCGTTGGGGTTGGCGGAGAAGGGCACTTCCAGCCAGACCACATCCTTGCCCGGCACCAGCTTGCCGGAGACCCAGTACGGGGTCCAGGTGTAATAGAAAACGGGTTCGCCGTCCTCGAAGCGGGAGATGGTGTCGGCGATGATGGCGGCATACTGGCCCTGGTTGTGGTGGACAGTGTCGCGCAGGCCGAAGGCGTCCAGCTGGTGCTCGATGACGCCTTCGCAGCCCCAGCCGGCCTGGCATCCGGTCAGGTCCGCTTTGCCGTCGTCGTTGGTGTCGAACACCTTGGCGATTTCGGGATCCTTGAAGTCTTCCAGGTTGTCGATGCCGTATTTCTCGGCGCTCTTCTTGTCGATCAGGTAGCCCTGGGCCGCGCCTTCGATGTAGTGCCCGGCGCGATAGAAAGCGTCATCGCCGCCGGCGTTCGAGTACATGCTGTTGTGCAGCGGGTACCAGTTGACGGCCATGAACGTGGCGTCGCCGTTGGCGATGGAGGTGTAGCCGGCGCTGTAGTCGACCTCCTGGATCGGCTTGACCTCGTAGCCGAGCTCCTCAAGGGCCTTGCTGATGACCAGGGTCTGAAAGGTTTCCTCGGCGATGGGGCTCTGCACCGGCTGTACGCTGACGCCTTCGCCCGGGCGCTCGTTGGCCTGAACGTTGGCTGTCATCGACAGGGCTGCCAGAGTGCTGACGAGTAACTTCTTATTAAGCATGGTTTATCCCTTTTGGTTGGATGAATGGGTAGCGTTGCGGCCAAATACGCGCATGATGAATGCGGCGGGGCCGGTGTCGTACCAGTTGCGGGTGCCGCGCTCGCGCGCGTCTCGACCGAGTGACTGGGTCATGCGGTCGAGAATGATGGCCAGGATGACGATGCCGATGCCGCCCAGAGTGGCCAGGCCGATGTCCAGGCGGCCGATGCCGCGCATCACCATCAGGCCGAGCCCGCCCACGGCGATCATGGAGGCGATCACCACCATGGAGAGGGCCAGCATCAGGGTCTGGTTTACCCCGGCCATAATGGTTGGCATGGCCAGTGGCAGTTGCACTTTGTACAGCAGTTGGCGCTGGCTGGCCCCGAAGGAGTGCGCCGCTTCGATCAGGTTGGCGGGTACCTGGCGAATCCCCAGGTTGGTGAGGCGGATCACCGGCGGCACGGCGAAGATGATGGTCACCACCACCCCCGGCACGTTGCCGATTCCGAACAGCATCACGATGGGGACCAGGTAAACGAAGGCCGGCGTGGTCTGCATGGCGTCCAGCACCGGGCGGATGACCCGGTTGGCCCATTCGCTGCGGGCCATCCAGATGCCGGTGGGAATGCCGATCAGCACGCAGAAAAACACCGACGTCAGAACCAGGGAAAGGGTGATCATGGCTTCGGGCCAGGCGCCCATGGCGCCGATGGCGGTGAAGCTTAGCGCGGTGCCGATACCCAGTCGCCGCCCGGCCAGTTGCCAGGCGAGCAGGGCGAAGATGGCGATAATCACCAACGGATGGGCAGCGCTGAGCATCGACTCGATGGCGCTCAGTGTTCCGTCGATCGGCGCCTTGATGGCTGAAAAGAAGGGCCGGAAGAGGGGAACAAACCAGTCGATAAAGCTTTCCACCCCTTCCTCGACGGGAATCCAGGGCTGGTTGAAGGGCTCGCTCAGGCTGTTGCCGACCTCCGTGTTGCTGGTGTCGGCCTGAAGCCAGCCTTGGCTCGGGGATTGCGCCTCAGCTTCGCCGGCTGAGCCCCAGGGAGAGGCTTCTGTTGAGGGGGACTCTGTGCTGCCCCAGGGATCGTTCTGTTGTTCGGGCGCCTGTGTCGTGGCCCAGGGATTCTGTTCACTCATGCCGTTACCTCCCGATCCAGTGCTTCGAGCAGCAGGGCCTTGCTGATGACCCCCAGGTAAATGTTGTTCTCGTCAATGACCGGCACGCTGCACGGCGCCTGGGCGACGGTTCCGATCAGTTCACTGATCGGAGTGTCACTGGCCAGGGGCTCGGGCGTGTCCAGCAGCGCCGCCTCGAGCGGCTGCCGATCCCGAAGCACAGCTTTGAGTGAGTCCACCGAGACGGTGCCCACGAAGCGATTGCCCCGGTCCACCACGTAGCCAAAATCGCGGTCGTTGTCCTCGAGCAGCTTGAGGCCGCTGCGCAACCAGTCCTCTCGGTCGCGCTTGATCAGGGTGGCCTGCTTTTTCTGGGCGACCTCGCGGGCCGAGAACACATTGGTGATGTCCACGCCTTTGAAAAAGGACCGCACGTAATCGTTGGCAGGGTTGTTGAGGATCTCATCGGGGGCGCCGACCTGAACCACCCGGCCGTTCTGCATGATGGCGATGCGGTCGCCGATGCGCATGGCTTCATCCAGGTCGTGGGAAATGAACACCACCGTGCGCTGGTGCTCGGCCTGCAGGCGCAGCAATTCGTCCTGCATCTCGGTGCGGATCAGCGGGTCCAGGGCTGAAAAGGCTTCGTCCATCAGCAGGATGTCGGGGTCGTTGGTCAGGGCGCGGGCGAGACCGACCCGCTGCTGCATCCCCCCGGAGAGTTCATCCGGGTAGGAGGCTTCCCAGGGGTCGAGCCCTACCTGCTTGAGGGCATCGCGGGCACGGGCTTCGCGTTCTTGCTTGTCAGTACCCGAGAGTTCCAGGCCAAAGGCGGTGTTGTCCAGAATGTTCATGTGAGGCATCAGCGCGAACGATTGAAACACCATGCTGATTTTTTGCCGGCGCACTTCGCGCAGTTGCTTCTCGTTGAGGGCGGCGACGTTTTGGCCGTCGATCCAGACTTCGCCCTCGGTGGGCTCGATCAGACGGTTCAGCAGTCGCACCAGGGTCGACTTGCCGGAGCCGGAGAGCCCCATGACCACGAAAATTTCGCCTTCTTGAATCTCAAAGCTGACATCCTGGACGCCGATGGTCAGGCCGGTTTTTTCGAAAATCTGTTCTTTGTCCAGCCCTTTTTCGAGCAGCTTGAAGGCTCTTTCGGGATTGGGACCAAACACTTTGAAAAGGTGCTTGACGTTAAGCTTGGTGGTCATAGCAGGTTCTCACTTAACTTCGGGGGCCGCTGTGGCGCGGCTGGATCGCAAGCTTGGGATCGTTACCGCTAAAATGAGCCGCATTAGCTTACATGTCTAACTAACTGGCGGCAAACAGCAAACAGTATAGCTTCTCTGGGTTTTGTTTTTAAAATTCTGAAAAAAAAGGTATTTTTTCGACTAGTGAAAACGAATGCGATGGCCTTTTGTTGAGGGTGGCCGTCGAATCATGTTGTTCTCTAATCGTTAGAGAACGAATCAGGTGTCAATAGAGCGTGCAACACCCTGCCGCATGCCGACAAAATATTGAAGAAGCCCTGTAGGTAAGGGGGCTAGTAGACGCGGGTGGGGGCGATATCGAGCAGTGGGGCGGCGTCAATGGATTCGGCATCCATCATGGTCGCGACCCGTTGCAGGGCGGAGATGATCTGGGTTTTTTCCCAGTCCTCAAGCGCGTCGAAGCGTTCAATGAATTTTTCGTGCAGCAGGGGGGGGACCGACATCAGCATCTCCCGACCGCAATCGGTGAGGCGTGCGTTGACGATCCGCTTGTCGCTCTGACAGCGAACCCGTTCCACCAGCTTTCGATCTTCCAGCCGGTTGAGGATGGTGGTGACCGTTGCCTGGCTGAGGGAAACGTCATCAGAAATCCGTTTCACGGTGACATCCCCCAGCAGGTCAATGGCCCGCAGCACCATGACCTGGGGAATGGTCAGGCCACAGCTCTTGACCATGCGCTTGGATTGCAGGTCGGTGGCGCGGATGATGCGCCGCAAAGAGATTAAAACATCGTGCCAGTAGAGGGATTCGGCCATGGGTTCAAACATATCCAGAGGGGCTGACGCGGAATTATATCGACTTACCATAGGGACTCCAACATTAAGAAAGTTTGAGCTCTAATAATTAGAAGTGTAATAATATTTTCCGGCGAGGGCAAACCGCACCCCGGGCTCGGTCTAAGCTTTAGGCGGGCCCGGGGCGCCTGACACGGGGGGCGAGTAAGTGTGATGAAAACAAAGCTGAATGAACTGCTCGGGGTGATCAGTACCGCCCTGGAGTCGGACCCCGTTCAGGGGGCGAGGATGCTGATTGAGCCGCTGTCGCCGGCAGAGGCGGCTCGCGTTCTGGAGTCCCTTCCCAACTCGCTGCGACTTCCTTTCTGGTCCCAGGTGGAGGTGGATAAAAAGGGCGAGGTGCTGCTGGAGGTTCATGATGATCTGCGCCGTCACTTGATCAACCATACTGACGAGGACACGCTCTTCATTACCCTGTCGGCCATGCAGATGGACGAGTTGGCGGATCTCGAGGAGGATCTTCCCATCCCGGTGGTCAACGCCATGGTGCAGGCCATGGACAGCCAACGCCGGCAGCGATTCGCGCTGGTTAAGCAATACCCGGACGATACCGCCGGGGGGTTGATGGACGCCGATGCCACCGCGGTACGGGGAGACGTGACGCTCAAGGCTGTGCTGCGCTACCTACGGCGCGCCCGCGTCCGAGAGGGCGCCTTGCCCGAGCATCTGGATTCACTGATGGTGGTGGACCGTAACAATCGACTGGTCGGCGTGCTGCCGCTGAGCGCATTGGTTTCCTACGATGTTGATACCACCGTCTCTGAGGTGATGGTCCAGGGAGAAACGTCGGTGACCCCACTTAAGCCTTCAGCTGAGGTGGCGCGCATTTTCGAGGATCAAGACCTCCTGAGCGCTCCGGTGGTGGACGACCAGGGGCGGTTGCTTGGGCGGATTACGGTTGATGATGTCATCGATGTGATGCGCGACCAGGCCGATCGCGAGATTCTGGGGCGTGCTGGCCTGGACAAGCACCCGGACCTGTTTGCGCCGGTGGTAGGAAGCTCGGTGCGTCGCGCCTTGTGGCTGGGGATCAACCTGGTGACGGCCTTTATAGCGGCCTGGGTGATCGGGCTGTTCGAGGCGTCCATCGAGCAGGTCGTGGCGCTGGCTATTTTGATGCCGGTGGTTGCCAGTATGGGGGGCGTGGCTGGCACTCAGACGCTGACCCTGGTGACCCGCGGCATCGCCCTGGATCAGGTGGGGCGGAGCAACCTGTGGCGATTGGTGGGGCACGAGCTGACCATCGGTGGAATCAACGGCCTTTTCTGGTCTTTGGTGGTGACGGCGGTGGCATTTTACTGGTTTGGGGATTATCAGTTGGGGCTGGTGTTCGGTGCGGCCATGCTGGCGGTCATCCTGACTGGGGCGGCAGCGGGCACCCTGATCCCGCTGGCCCTCAAGCAGGTAGGCGTGGATCCTGCCCTTGCCGGCGGGGTGGTCTTGACCACCGCGACCGACGCCATCGGTTTTTTTTCCTTTCTGGGGCTTGCCACCTTGATTCTGCTTTAAGCCCGGGATTGATCCGGGCCGGAGGTGTCCATGCGGTTACTGAAATTGCTGGCGTATACCGCTTTGGCGGTGGTGATCATTATGTTGATCCTGGGCGGGCTGTTGAACCTGGGGGGTTAACGCTGTACCGGTTGCAGAGGCCCAATTCGTGATGGGCGATTGGGCAGCTGTGCGGGGGATCAAGGGGGCGCCCAGCGAGGTCGTTGGTGTGTTGAAGGCAAAAGGCGGGCATTAAAAAAGGGGCTAAGCCCCTTTTTTTGCCCCTTTTAGGGGTGATGTCGTGGTCGCGTTTTAGCGCGGTTCGGCGGTTAAAAGCCGTTTTCACCGTTATTAATTTCGGTGATGATCTCTTCGAGTTCGGATTCCGATAACATGCAAAGCCCCTCCGTGTGAATGGTTATTATAGAAGCATATGGGGCGCTTGTGCGAGCGCCTTGCGCAAATGGTCGATACCGGCGCTACCGGGGTGGCGTAAATTCATCGGCCCCTGGCGGTAAAGCCGCCGGTCGCTCTGACACAGGGTTTGGGCGATCCGGGGGCGGAAATCCATGTGGGCCAGAATGTCCTTCTCAAGGTCAACGCCGGGGGCGATTTCGATAAGCTCAAGCCCTTCGGGCGTGAGCTGGAAAACGCAGCGCTCGGTGATATAAAACACCCGCTGGCCCCGTTCGGCAGCATAGCGCCCGCTGAAGGTCAGGTGGCCCACTTCCTTGACGAACTTGCGCTGTCCCGACGGGGTCAGGTCGGACAGCCCGTTGTCCCCAATGGTCATGGCCGGTTTGCCGCTGAGGAACGTGCCCATGAAGTAAATTTCCCGGGCGTTCTGGCTGATGTTGATAAAGCCGCCGGCGCCGGCAATTCGTTCACCGAAGCGACTGACATTCACGTCCCCCGCCGGGCTGACCTGCGCCATGCCCAGGAAGGCCTGATCCAGCCCGCCGCCGTCATAAAAGTCGAATTGCGACGGTTGGTCGATCATGGAATGCGGGTTGATCACGGCGCCAAAGCTCAGTCCGCCGGCCGGTAGGCCGCCGATGCCGCCGGGTTCGATGGTCATGGTGACCGCATCCAGCAGACCTTCTTCGTTGGCAACCGGCGCCAGGGTCTCGGGCATGCCGATGCCCAGGTTGATGGTGGCCCCGGGCTTAAGCTCCATCAGGGCGCGACGGGCGATCAGCTTGCGGGCGTCCATGGGGGCCTTTTCAAGATCCGTATGGGCTTGAATCTCGCCGGTATAGGAGGGGTTGTAAACCTCGGCAAAGGTCTGCCAGTGGTGCTCCTGATCGGCCACTACCACCCGGTCCACCAGGATGCCCGGGATGCGGACCATGCTGGGGTGCAGGTTGTGCCGCTCGGTTACGCGCTCGACCTGAACGATGACGGTGCCGCCGGAGTTTTTGACTGCCTGGGCAATGGCCAGGCTTTCCAGGGGCAGTGCTTCGCGCTCCATGGAAATATTACCCAACGGGTCGGCTGTGGTGCCTCGCAAGAAGGCGACGTTGATCGGGAATGCTTTATAAAAAAGGTGATCCTGTCCGTTGACGGGAAGCAGTTGGACCAGGTCTTCTGTGCTGACATCGTTGAGTTTGCCGCCGTCGACCCGGGGGTCCACGAACGTGTTGAGCCCCACGTGGGTCAGGCAGCCGGGGCGGCCTGCGGCGATGTCGCGGAACAGCTGGCAAATAACGCCCTGTGGCAGATTGTAGGCTTCGATCTTGTTTTCACGGGCCAAGCGGCCAAGCCCGGGAACCAGTCCCCAGTGACCGCCGATCACCCGCTTTACCATGCCCTCGTGAGCCAGGTGGTTGAGGCCCCGTTGCTTGCCGTCCCCTTGGCCGGCCGCATAGACCAGGCTCAGGTCGCGCGGGCTTGCCTGGTCCTCAAACCGGGCTTCCAGGGCGCAGGCGAGGGCTTCAGGGAAGCCCACGCCGACAAAGCCTGCCGTTGCCAGGGTGTCTCCGTCTTGCACCAGGGCGACGGCTTCCTGAGCCGATACGATTTTATTTCCATTCATCGGCGCTGCTCCTTCTGGGGCTGTACACAAAGTTTAAGCTGCCTGGGAAACGCTGGCGGCGCTGACCAGTTGGAAGCGGCTGACGCCGTACCAGCGCTCTTCTTCCCGGTCGTTGACGATCAGGACGGAGCCGTTGCGCAGGTCAAGAATGGGGTAGAGCTTGTCGCCGGTCAGGTTGTCTTCAAAGGCCTCGTTAGTTTTGCAGCGTGCGATCATAAGACAAATCTCCAGTGTTAGGGTTGCCCCGCCAAGCGGGGGAATGGAATCGCACGATCTATATAGCGAAACCCATGCCAAAAATTAAAAGCCCTTTATAACAGTCATTTATAAGCCTTGAGGGAAATTCTGATCGGCTGCTGTCTGGAATTTCGTACACACACCGCGTGCGGAATGTCTGGTCTTTCAGACACTGTCTGGCTATTCGGACACTAAAAGGTTGCCATGGCGTTGGAGCTTTTCGTAGAGGGTCGCTCGGGAGATGCCCAGGGCCTGCGCAGCCCGGCTCTTATTACCCCGGTGCTGGCGCAAGGCGGTGGCGAGGGCGTCTCGCTCGGCGTCGGCCAGGGCCTGGGCCAGCGGCCTGACCGACGCGCTGTCGGCTTCCTGTGCGCGGGCCAGCGAGCCGCCATCGGTGTATGGGAGGCTTCCGGCGCCGGCAATAGGAACGGGAATAAAACTGCTGAGAGCGCTGAGCGGAACCCGACCGTTCTCGGCAAAGAGGTGGGCCCGCTCCAGCACGTTACGCAGTTCGCGGACATTACCCGGCCAGTGATAACGGCGTAGGGCATCGAGCAGCGCAGAATCCAGCACCAGGGGCGCGCCGCCCAGCTCTTCAGCCACATGCAGATTGATGCTTTCGCACAGTTCGGGTAGGTCTTCCAGGCGCTCTCGCAGCGGCGGCAGGGTGAGCGGCAGTACGTTGAGTCGGTAAAACAGGTCGGCGCGAAACTGGCCCTCGGCCACCCGCGCTTCCAGGTCGCGACTGGTGGCAGCGATGACGCGCACGTCGACAGGCACCAGCCGGTTGCTGCCCAGGGGCTCGACCTGACGTTCCTCCAGCACCCGCAAGAGCTTGCTTTGGACATCGGCGCTGATATCGCCGATCTCATCCAAAAACAGGGTGCCCCCGCGGGCGAGTTCGAACTTGCCCTGGCGTCCCCGGCGGTCGGCGCCGGTGTAGGCCCCGGGGGCCGCGCCGAACAGTTCCGCCTCGACGAGGGTGTCGGGCAGGGCGGCGGTGTTGACCCCGACAAAGGGGCCGTTGGCCCTTGGCGAAGCAGTGTGCATGGCCTGGGCCAGGATCTCTTTGCCGGTGCCGGTTTCACCCAGCAGCAGGACCGTACCTTCGCTGTGGGCAGCACGCAGCGCTTGCTGGCGTAACCGGAGCAAGGCGGGGCTCGAACCCACCATGTCGGCAAAGCTGTAGCGGGTGGTGCGGTCTGTTCCCCGGCGCGTGGGTTTTTCCTGCAGGCGGGTGAAGCGGTCGACCAGCGGACGTAGCCTGTCCAGCTGCTGATAGAACACGAAGCCGATGGCACCTTGAATCTTGCCGGCGCGGTCCTTGAGGGGCAGGCGGGTGACGACGAACCAGCGTTCCCCGAAACGCATGAGATCCAGCAGTTGTGGCTCTCCCCGTTCAACGACCTGGCGCATCAGACTGTTGGGAATGATCTCTTCGATCTCCCGTCCCTCCACCTCCAGGTCCTCGGCCAAGCCCAGCAGGGGGCGGTATTTTTCACTGACCCAGAGTACGCGGCACTTGGCGTCCACCAGGACGGAGCCCTCGCAGGCACTTTCCAGCAGGTCGAACAAGGACAGCAGTCCGCTGTCGCCGTGGCCGCCCAGGGTGTCGAGCAAGGGTTGAACGGGATGCATGCCGGCTCCGTGAATAGTGACGATGGGCGGCATTATGGCTGACCCGGCGTTCCGGGCAAAGGGGGCGCTTTCGACTTGGGCGGCCCTTTTGGTGTATAAAGTCGGCCCAATATTGTGCCTGCAAGCGGCTTCGTGCCGGGATAAACAGATGAACGATGCCATCAAGCTTACCGAGTATAGCCACGGCGCCGGCTGTGGCTGCAAGATCGCTCCCAACGTGCTGGAGAAGATCCTCAGCAGTCAGATTACCCCGCTGGAGGATCCGCGCCTGCTGGTGGGCAACAGCTCAAGAGACGATGCCGCCGTTTATGACCTGGGCAACGGCCAGGCGGTGATCAGCACCACCGATTTTTTCATGCCGGTGGTGGATGACCCTTTTGACTTCGGGCGCATCGCCGCGACCAATGCCATTTCCGATGTCTATGCCATGGGCGGAACGCCTACCCTGGCCATCGCCATTCTGGGCTGGCCGGTCAACCGGCTGCCGGTCGAGGTGGCCCAGCAGGTGGTGGACGGCGGACGCCAGGCCTGTAAGGACGCGGGCATCGTTTTGGCTGGCGGACATAGCATCGATGCACCGGAGCCGATTTTCGGGTTGGCGGTGACCGGCCAGGTCTCGATCGCGCAGCTCAAGCGCAACGACACCGCAACGGCGGGGTGTCGCCTCTATCTGACAAAGCCGCTGGGGGTGGGCATTCTGACCACTGCGCAGAAGAAAAAACGGTTGCAGCCTGAGCACCAGCATATCGCCCGTGATTCCATGTGCCAGCTCAACCGGATCGGGGCCGAGATCTCGCGACTTGAGGGCGTTAAGGCGGTCACCGATGTCACCGGCTTTGGACTGCTTGGTCACCTGGCTGAAGTGTGCGAAGGCAGTGGGGTCGGGGCCGAGATTGACCTGGCCCGGGTGCCGCGCCTGCCCGAGGTGGAGCGCTACCTCGCCCAGGGCTGTGTGCCTGGCGGCAGCGAGCGGAATTACGCCAGCTACGGCCACCAGGTCAGCGCCCTGGCGCCGGAGCAGTGGCAGCTGCTTTGTGATCCGCAGACCAGTGGCGGGCTGCTGGTGGCGGTTGCCCCGGAAGCCGAGGCTGCGTTTCTCGCGTTGACCCGGGGGGCGGGGCTTGATCTGGCCCCCATCGGCGAGCTGATCGATCAGCCTTCCGGCGCGTCGCCACTGATTAAGGTACGGGGCGCCTGATGGGTCGCAGCAATACGCGGGATTACCGCAGGCTCTTCCTTGAGGACGTGCCTCTATTCGATACTCGGGCACCGGTCGAGTTTCAGCAAGGGGCATTTCCCAACAGCGTCAACCTTCCCTTGATGAGCGATGAAGAGCGCGCCCAGGTCGGTACCTGTTACAAGGAGCAGGGCCAGGAGGCCGCCATCGAACTGGGTCACCGACTGGTCTGCGGCGAACTGAAAGAACAGCGGGTGGCGGGCTGGAAGGCCTTTGCTGCGGCCCATCCCGAGGGCTTCCTCTACTGTTTTCGGGGCGGGTTGCGTTCGCGGGTGACCCAGCAGTGGTTGCGTGAGGCGGGGATTGACTACCCCTATGTGGAAGGTGGCTACAAAGCGTTGCGGCGTTACCTGCTCGAGGTGCTGGAGGAGGCCGCCGCGTGGCCCCTGCTGATCCTGGGTGGGCGTACCGGCACCGGCAAGACCAAGGTGATCGAGCGGGTCGCCGCGGCGGTGGACCTGGAAGGACTGGCCAACCACCGGGGTTCCAGCTTCGGGCGTCGGGTCTCGCCCCAGCCGACCCAGATTGATTTCGAGAATGCCCTGGCCATCCGTCTGCTAAAACTCCGTGAATCGATGCCCGGGACGTTGATGTTGGAGGACGAAAGCCGTCTGATCGGCAGTCTCAGCCTGCCCCTGTCGTTGTTCGATCGCATGAAAGCCGCGCCCCTGGCGCTGCTGGAGGAGCCGATGGAGGTGCGGATCGACACCGTGATCGAAGATTACGTGGTTGATCTGGGCGAAGAATATCGCCGGGTCTACGGCGAGGCGGGGGAAGTCCGTTACGCCACCTATATGCAAGAGAGCCTGGACCGGATCCGCAAGCGGCTGGGTGGCGCCCGCCACCAGGAAGTGAGCGCTCTGTTGCAACAGGCGCTGCAGCGTCAGCAGGCGACCGGGGAGCTGGAGGGTCACCGGGCCTGGATCGAGTTTCTACTGAAAAACTACTACGACCCCATGTACGACTACCAGCTGCAGAAAAAACTCGATCGGGTCGTTTTTCGCGGCGACCGGGAGGCGGTGATCGACTGGTTCTCGGACTACCGCCAGCGCGGCTAGGGGGTTACTCCTTGGGGTGGTAGTGCGCTGGCCAGAAGTCGCGCACCACCTCGCCGTCTGCCGCCAGGGCGTGGCAGCTGTTGATGATCCCCGGTTCCCGACCATTGTCCTCGGCCGCGGCTTTGGCCTTGCGCGCGCTGCTGGTCGCCTGGAAGGCGGTGGTGGCAATCGGCCCCAGCAGCTCCATCAGGTGGGTGCACCCTTGGGTGCCGGCGAAAAGGCGGCGCACCAGGCGGTTCCAGCCGGGGCCGATCCGCTGCCCTTCCAGTTGCTTGAACGCGCCGGTGATCCGCGGGCAGATGCTGAAAGGGGCGTGGTCGATCACGGCCTCCACCTGATGGATGGTGCCGTCAAGACTGATCGTCAGTCGCAGGGCCATGTCGTGGAGCGGCTCCCCCGCCGGAATCAAGCCGCCGCGGTCACGGTTTTCAATCGCGTAGGTTTTAACGTCGGTCATCCGGCCTTCGATATCCCAGAGCCCGTCGTCCCGTTCGAAACCTTCGCAGGTCACCTCTCGGCGGTGGGCTTTGCGGCGGGGGGCTGGCGGCGGAAGGGGCATAGAATCGACCTCGGGATAACGGGAAAGCGGCAAAAAAGCTTAACGGCAAAATTTGCAGAAAACCATTAGAATACGGTTCCGTATTTTAATGGATGGGAGCGGCGCCGGTGAGTGAAATCAGGCAAACGGCAATCAAGGGTGTGGTGAGCGGCGATCGCTTCCGAATCGAGCGCACCTTTACCGAGTCGGACATCCAACGCTTCGCCGAACTCTCACGGGACTTCAACCCCGTGCACCACGACACCCGTTTCACCGCCGCCAAGGGCTTTGACGGGGTGATTTGCCACGGTCTGCTGGTCGGTGCGTTGTTGACCGAAATCGGTGGCCAGTTGGGGTTGCTGGCATCGGCGATGGAGTTTCGCTTTGTACGCCCGGTCTACCCCGGGCAGCGGATCGAGTGCCTATTTGCGGTGCGCAGCGTCGATGACCGTGGTCGCCTGGAAGCCGAGGTCACCATGCGCAACCCCGCGGGCGAGCCGGTGATCGTGGCTTGCGTGCGGGGGCATCTGCCGCAGCAAGAGGCAAGGGCGGCGCTTGCCGCCCTCCTGAGCGAGACAGCGAACGCGTAGGGCGTCCAACCCCATATTCAGGTCAGTGTTTCATCCACTCCGGCAGCATGCGGAACAGGGTGCGCCGCATCGAACTGCCGGTGTCGTCGCCGCGAAGCTCGTGCGCCTTCTTGGCAAGGAGGTCGAAATGAAGCTCGGCGGTGGTGGCGTCTTCAATCGGGTGGGAGAAGCGGATGTTGACCCGCTTCGGGGTGCTGTAGAGAAACTCCAGCTCCAGATCCATGCTGTCGGCGTGCAGGTCAACCAGTCGTGCGGCTTTCGCACCGTGCTGCTTGGCGTAGACCTCGGCGTAGAGGAGCAGGTCATCAGCGCGCTCCTGATTCATGGTTTCCAGAATCACTGACCGTTGCTGCGGGGTTAGGGCCTGAGGGCTCTGAGTGTTCATGCTCGGTATCTCCCGTGTGGCACTCGAACATCTGCATTAAGAATAGAAAAGATCACCGTTTTCCGCAGGCTGCGGCAGTGGCGGTTTGGCGTTACAATGCCACGCCTTGTCGGTCCGGGATGAATATCATGAGCGCAGAATTTGAAGCCCGCTTCGGCGGCGTCCAGCGATTGTACGGTACGGTGGCCGTGGAAGCCTTTCGGGCGGCCCATGTCTGTGTGGTCGGCATCGGCGGGGTCGGCTCCTGGGCGGCCGAGGCCCTGGCCCGTTCCGGGGTCGGGCGGATTACCCTGATCGACCTCGATGATCTGTGCGTTTCCAACACCAATCGTCAGATCCATGCGCTTGGAACAACCATCGGGCAATCCAAGGTGGCGGTGATGGCCGAGCGGATCCGCTCGATCAACCCGGAGTGCCGCTGCGAGGTCGAAGAGGATTTCGTGGCCGAGGACAACCTCGAAACCCTTCTGGACCGGGGTTACGACTTTGTCATCGATGCCATCGATAGCGTGCGGGCCAAGGCGGCGATGATCGCTTTCTGTCGCCGCCGTAAAATCGCGCTGATCACCGTGGGCGGTGCGGGCGGGCAGGTGGACCCGACCCAGATTCAGGTGGCGGACCTGAGCCGTACTCAGCACGACCCCCTGGCAGCGAAAGTCCGGTCGCATTTGCGCCGTTTTCATGGGTTTACGAAGAATACGAAACGTCGTTTCGATGTGCCCTGCGTCTACTCCACCGAACAGTTGGTGTATCCGCAGGCGGATGGCAGCGTATGCCAGCAGAAAACCACCGGCGAGGCGGGTATGCGCCTGGATTGCAGCGGCGGTTTCGGCGCCTCGACCTGTGTGACGGCGACCTTCGGTTTTGTCGCCGTATCCCGCGTGTTGCAGAAACTGGCCGAGCGGGCACAGGCCAAAGCTGAAGCCGGGGTTTAATCGTGGTACTGCGCGGCAATCCCTTGTATCGCCCTCATCAGGGCATGCAAACCGTTGTTCCGTGACTGGCTAAGGTGCTGCAACAGGCCGAGGTCGGTGAAATAGGCGGTCATGTCGAAATCGACGATCTGCTCGGCACTCAGCCCCTGCAGCGCCTCGACCATCAGTTCGCCCAGGGCGCGGATGATGCGGGCGTCGCTGTCGACCCGGAAGCGGTGAGCGCCGAGCTCCACATCGAACTCATGCACCAGCCACACCTGGCTGTCACAGCCGTGCAGCCGGTTCTTCTCCGTGCGGGCGTTATCGGGTAGCGGCGGCAGGTTTTTCCCCAGTTTCATCAGCCAGCGGTAGCGTGCATCCCAGCCTTTGAGGGCGCCCAGTTGCTGATAAAGGGGCTTCGCGGCCAGCGGGGCGCTGGGTTGTGCTGCAGCCCGTTGCTGGCTTTCAAGAGCTTGGGCCAGGCGCTCGACTTCGGCGTCGGTGTTGTAGAGCGCCAGCGAGGCGCGGGCGGTTCCCGGCAGTCCCAGGTGCTCCATCAGGGGCATCGCGCAGTGATGGCCGGTGCGGATGGCAATACCCTGGCGGTCGAGGAGCACTCCCAGGTCGGCACTGTGCATGCCCTCCAGCACAAAGGGGATTACGGCGGCCCGTCGCGCGGGGGCGCCGATGATCCGGACACCGGGCACCGCGCTCAGCCGCGCAAGCGCCAGCCGGGTGAGGCGCTCCTCGTGGGCCTGCCAGCCCGGGCGGTCGAGGGACTCGAGGTAGCCGATGGCCCGTCCCAGCGCGATCGCACCGCCGATGTTGGGAGTGCCTGCCTCGAACTTGAACGGCAGGCGGTTGAAGGTGGTATGTTCAAAACTGACCCGCTCGATCATCTCGCCCCCGGCTTGCCAGGGGGGCATGACTTCAAGCAGTGCCTCCTTTCCGTAGAGTACGCCGATCCCGGTGGGGCCAAACAGCTTGTGGCCTGAAAATGCATAAAAATCGCACCCGAGCTGCTGCACGTCCACCCCGAAATGGGCCACCGCCTGGGCGCCGTCCACCAGTACCCGAGCGCCAGCTGCCTGGGCCAGGCGGGTGAGCTCGGCGACAGGGTTGACGGTCCCCAGGGCGTTGGAGACCTGGGTGAGCGCCACCAGGCGGGTGCGTTCGTTGAGCAGGTTGGAAAACGCCCGGGTATCGATATCGCCGCCCTCGGTGAGGGGGATCACCCGCAGGTGGGCGCCACGGCGCTGGGCGAGCAGTTGCCAGGGCACGATATTGGAGTGGTGCTCCATGAGACTGACAAGAATTTCATCCCCGGGCCCGACGTTATGCTCCCCGTAGCTGGCCGCCACCAGGTTGATGGCCTCGGTGGTGCCCCGGGTCCAGATAATCTCCTGCGGCTGGGCGGCGTTGATAAACCCCTGCACCTGTTTTCGGGCCTGTTCGAAGGCTTCGGTGGCCTGGGCGCTCAAACGGTGGGCTGCGCGGTGGACGTTGGCGTTATAACCCCGGTAGTACTCGCTGAGGCTGTCAATGACGCAGCGGGGTTTCTGGGTGGTGGCTCCGTTGTCCAGGTAACAGTGGGCCTGGCCGCCGATGAGGGGGAAGTCCTGGCGTACGGCCGTAACATCGAAAGGGGGTGGGGAAGGGCGTCGGGTCATGGTGAGTGTCGGGATCAATAGCCTGAAGGATCGAAAATGCCAGTCTGGCGCAGGGCTGTCCAGTGTCGCATAAGGACGTGCCCCGTGCACCGTCTAGGGTTGGGGAAGCAGGCGGTGCAGGGTGACTTCGGGCGGGCAGTTGAACCGCACCGGCGCCACCGAGGTGCCGCAGCCGACGCTGGTGTAGCCCTTCATCTGCAGGTATTGCCAGCCGCCTTTGCAGTAGCGACGCGGGCAGTGGGCCTCCACCAGCAGCGGGGTGCCGCCGGGCAGGCAGATCTGGCCGCCGTGGGTGTGGCCGCAGAGCATGAGGTCGAAGCCGGCGTGCGCCGCCTGGCGGTAAATTTCCGGCGTGTGGCTCAGCAGAATGGAGACAGCCTCTTCGGGCACCGCTTCGGCGGCGCGGTGGAGGTTGTCAGCCCTGTAATAATGGGCGTCGTCTACGCCTGCCAGATATAGCTGGGCCTCCCCTCGGGAGATGACGTGCGCCTCGTTGAGCAGGACTCGAATGCCCATTGCTTCCATCGCCGGCACCATGGACAGGCTGTCGTGGTTGCCGAGCACAGCCAGGGTCGGGCCGGTGATGCGCGCGCTGAGGCGCTGCAGCGCATTCATGGCCGGATCAATGGCGCCGGCGGTCTGCGCCCGGTAGTCCCCGGTGAGTACGCACAGGTCGCAGGTGAGTTGCTCCACCCTTTCCAGCAGTGCCTCGGTGGCCTCGGGGTTCATATCCAGGTGCAGGTCGCTCAGGTGGAGCAGGGTATATCCCTGGAAAGCCTCGGGAAGACCCGGGATGAAAATGTCCCGTCGCACCACCCGGTAACGGGCGGCGTTGCGGTAGCCGCGATGGTAGAGCCCCACCAGGCGCAGGCTGCCCCGGATCAGCCTTTGCACCTGGTGCCAGTTCTCGAGGTGAAAGAGGTTGAGTCCGCCACCGAAAATGCGCTGGGGGGTTGATTCGATCCCCAGGCGCTGGCGCAGGTGCTGGCGGCCGATACGTTGTTCCAGTCGACTCTGTGTCTGTTGGTCCATCCCGGCGGCTCCGATGATGGCCCGAGTCGCGCGGCGCCGCGGGGCGCCGCCGAAGTCACTCGTCGGCCAGTGCCTGCATGGCTTCCTGGGCCCACAGCAGGCTGTGGCGGTAAGCGCTCTCGTATAGGCTGTCGTTGATCTCGAACTCCCCCAGGCGCTCCCACTCACCGTTCTCATAGGCCATGGCGGCGCTCAGCACCTGCCCCATCACGCCCTCGCGGCGGGAAATGGCGGCCTTGATATCGTCATTGAGGGGGATTTTCTCCAGTATGGCATCCATTTCCATGTCCAGCAGGGCGTCGATTTCCGACATCATGCCGACCATGAAAAAACTGCTGACGTTGGGGTAACCCATGGCCTCGGCCAGCAGTTCGCACATCCGACCACGGGTCAGCAGTCCGCGGGAGAGTTCTTCGGGCTTGTCCTCGTTACTGCTCATCGCGATCAGGGTCGCCCACTTCTTAACCTGCTCTAGTCCGAGCAGGACGATCGCCTGGTTGAGGGATTCGACCTTGCGGACCAGGGAGTAGGCAGCGGAATTGACGATGCGAAGCAAACGGAAGGTCAGCACCGGGTCCTTGATGATCAGCTCTTCGACGTCGGCAGCCGTGGTGTTGGGGTCCTGGAGCTCCTGGACCAGTTGCAGCAGGGCGATGCTGTTACCGGCGAGGCGCTTGCCCTTGACCACCTGGGGTTTGCTCAAAAAGTGTCCTTGGAACAGCTTGAAACCCAGGTCGACACACTCATAAAGCTGCTCCAGGCTTTCTATTTTTTCGGCCAGCAGGGTGACCCCGTAGGGTGAAAGCAGGCGCACGTGCTCTTTCAGCTCTTCGTGACTGAGCTGCAGGACATCCACCTTGACGATGTCCACCAGTTCGAGCAGCGGAATGTAGCTGTCGTGGTAAACAAAGTCGTCAAGCGCCACCCGGTAGCCTTCCTCTTTGAGGCTCTTGACCGCGGCGACAACCTCCTCGTCGACATTGATGTCTTCGAGCACCTCCACAACGATCTGCTTGCGCAGCAGTTGCGGCAGGCTGCGTCGAATCAAAAGGTCCCGTGTGAGGTTGATAAAAGCCGGCACCCGCTTCATTGAGCCCTGGTCACAGATGCTGGTGTAGGCGTGCAGCAGCACCTCGCTGGTGGCCTTGTCTCCGTCCAGAAAGTCAGCTTCCATCCCTGTTTCACTGCGATAGAGCAGCTCATACGCAATGACCTTGAGTTGGCGGTCAAAGATGGGCTGGCGCGCCATCAGGGTTTGGGATTGGTCAAGATTCTGGTTCATGGTTCGATGCAATTCCTGCTGCAGCCGTTGAGCTGTGCATCATAGCCGATAAGGGAACGCAATCCTACGGACCCAGATCAAAACGAAACGGGGAGCGGGGGCGCCGGGGAGTGAGGTATAATCGAGCTTTTTTCCTGACAAAGAGTGGACAGGCAATGGCGATCCAGTGGTTCCCGGGACACATGCACAAGGCGCGAAAGGAGATCGCCAAGGTCATCCCCCAGATTGACGTGGTGGTGGAGGTGCTTGACGCACGCCTGCCCATCTCCAGTGAAAACCCGCTGGTGGAAACCCTGCGCCAGAACAAACCGGTGATCAAGGTCCTCAACAAGAGTGACCTGGCCGATCCCAATCGAACCAAAAAGTGGGTGCGCTATTTTCAGGAGTTGGGGGCCCAGTCGATGCCCCTGCGGTTGGACCAGAAAGGTGAGCTCAAACGCTTGATCCAGCTTTGCCGTGATGCGGCGCCGGGGCGGGTGGATGGCGACCGGCCGGTGCGGGTGCTGATCATGGGCATTCCCAACGTTGGCAAGTCGACCCTGATCAACAGCCTGCTGGGGCGTAAGGTGGCGAAGGTGGGTAATGAACCGGCGGTGACCAAGGCGCAGCAGCGTTTCGTTACCCACAACGGTCTGGCGATCTACGATACGCCCGGTATTCTCTGGCCCAAAATTGAGGACCCGGACTCGACCCTGCGCCTTGCCGCCAGCGGGGCGATCAAGGATACGGTGATGGAATACGAGGAGGTCGCCCTCTACACCCTGGCCTTTCTGCTGCGTGAATACCCCGCGCTGCTACAGGCCCGTTTCAAGCTTGAGGCGCTGCCGGAAGACGCCAATGCCATGCTCGATTGCGTCGGGCGCAAACGCGGCTGTTTGCGCAGCGGCGGGATCGTGGATCGCCACAAGGCGGCGGAGCTGCTGGTGGGCGACCTGCGTTCGGGCAAGCTGGGCAGAATCAGCCTGGAAACGGTGGGTGAGTGGAAAGAGAAACGGCGCCTCGCCGCCTTACAGGCCGCGGAAGCAGAGGCAGAAACTGAGAATACAAACGAGAGTGATCGCACATGACCCGTATGAAGAAAAAAGTTCGCTCGGTGGCCGGGCAGAAGTTCGTGCCCATCAAACCGCCCAAGCGTGCGCCCAAAAATTTCGATGACCCGACCACGTACGAGGCGCGCAAGAAGGCGGCCCTGAACCGCAAGAAGCGCCGGCCCTCGGTGTTGGAGCGCGAGCGTCGCGCGGCCCAGGCCGAGGCTGGCACAGGCAGTGCCGATAAAAAGCGCCGGCACCGCCTTAGGCGTTCCCCCGAAGAGGTGGCAGAAAAGAGCCGGGCGCTCATGGAGCAGCAGGAGCCCGCCGCCGAGGAGGACCAGCAGACCCCCTGACCGGGGGCCTGGAACCCGCTGCTAGCCCCGTCCCGGCTGCCTGGAACCCGCTGCTAGCCCCGTCCCGGCTGCTATTCTTTCCAGCAGTCTTGAAGCATCACTTTCTTGGCGGCTTCGTGGCGGCGAGGAACGGGGGATCCCCCTTGCCGGGCCGGGGTCGCTCGGCACCAGAGGGGGCAGGGGATGAAAACGTCTAAGGTCGGTGGGCACCAGCCAATTCTCGACAGCCTGGAGGAGCTCCTGCGGCGTAACCTCCCTGGTGAGGAGGCCGACACGGCGCTTCAATTGGCGTCGCTTCTCTATGTTTCCGCCTCTGCCGAGGAGGTGTCGCAACGGCGCCTTGACGACCTTTACGGGGCCACCCTCGAGTGCTGGCGTTTTCTGCAGCATTACCCGGGTGGCGGCGGTAAGGTGCGGGTGTTCAACCCGGACCTTGAGCAGAACGGGTGGCAGTCGACCCACAGCGCCATTTTACTGCTGCACCCGGACATGCCCTTTATGATCGACTCGGTGCGGATCGAAATTAACCGCCGCGATCTGACCATTCACAGCATTCAAAACAGCATCATGGCGGTGCAGCGGGACAAGCAGGGACAGCTGCAGCAGCTGCTGCCGTCCCAGGGTGCCGCGGCAGAGCTGCCCCGCGAATCGCTGATCTACCTGGAGGTGGATCGGCACACCGATCCGGCGCAGATGCACAGCCTCCAGGAGTCGCTGCAGTCGGTGCTGGCCGAGGTACGGCTGGTGACCGATGATTTCCTCGCCATGAAAGCCGAGGCGAAAGCCCTGCTTGATGAACTTGACCACTACCCGGGCCGGCTTTCCAAGCGCAACCTCAAGGAGGTAAAGGACTTCGTGCGCTGGATGCTCGATGACCACTTTACCTTTCTGGGCTGCGACGAGCGCCGGGTCGTGAACCGGGAGGGGCGCTCGCTCCTCGAGAGTATTGAGGGCACGCGCCTGGGCTTGCTGAAAACCCAGGAAGAGGCGGACGCCCACACACCGGTGGAGATGCACCCGGAGGGGCCGATGCAGATCCACCAGGTGCTCTCGTTTGCCAAGTCACCGCGCAAGGCGCGGGTGCATCGCCCGGCTTACTCGGACTTTATCGCGCTTAAGAAGTTTGACGAGAACGGCGAGCTGGTGGGCGAGCGGCGTTTTCTAGGCCTTTACACGTCACCGGCCTATTTTCAGAGCGCCACCAAGATACCGGTTATTCGGCGTAAGGTGGAGAAAGTGCTGGAGCGGGCCGGTCTGCACCCGGGCAGCCATGACTGGAAGGATATGCAGCAAATCCTTGAAGTTTACCCGCGGGATGACCTTTTCCAGATCGACGTCGACAACCTCTATGAGACAGCGCTCGGCATTTTGCATATTCATGAGCGCAGGCAGGTGCGGTTGTTTCTGCGCCAGGATGCCCACGGGCGTTACTACTCCTGCCTGGTGTACGTGCCCCGGGACCTTTACAGCACCGACTTTCGAATCAAGGTGCAACGCATTCTGGGTGAGGAGCTGGGGAGCGAGCTGATCGAGTTTACCACCCAGTTCTCCGAGTCGATTCTCGCCCGCACCCATTTTACCGTTCACTTGCCGGAGGGCGCTGAACCTCAGGACCAGGACGTGAACCATATCGAGCGGCGGGTGCAGGACGCGGCGCGCAGCTGGGGAGATGAACTCTACCAGGCCCTGGTGGAGTTTCACGGCGAAGAAAACGGCATTCGTTTGGCCAATGCCTACCAGGAGGGCTTCCCTTCCAGTTACCGGGATGACTTCAGCCCCCGCACCGCGGTGGCGGATATCGGGCACATGGAGCCGTTAAACGCCGAGAATCCCCTGGGGATGAGCTTTTACCGTTCCATGGAGCGGGTCGACGACCAGGTCAATTTCAAACTGTTCCATTTCCAGGGGCCGGTGCCGCTGTCCGAGGTGATTCCGGTCATGGAGCACCTGGGGCTCAAGGTAATGGATGAGCATCCTTATGCGATCCACGGTGAGCGGGGAACCTACTGGATCCATGACTTCAGCATGCTCCACCGGGAGGGGGGCAGTATCGACCTTGAACGGGTCAAAACCATCTTTCAGGATGCCTTCGCCCATGTCTGGCGGGGCGAGGCGGAAAGCGACGAATTCAACCGCCTGGTGCTCACCGTGCCCCTGGGGTGGCGCGAAGTGGCCATGCTGCGGGCCTATGCCGGCTATATGAAACAGATCGGTTTCCCGTTTAGCCAGACCGCCATCGCCGCCAGCCTCCGCCAACACCGGGGCATTACTCGCAAACTGGTAGAGTTGTTTCGGCGCCGCTTCGACCCTGACCAGAAAAGTCGCAAAACCAAGGCGTTGGTCGATGATATCAAGGGGCGCCTGGAAGAAGTGCCCAGCCTGACCGACGACCGCATACTGCGAAAATACCTGGAAATCCTGCGCGCTACTCTGCGCACCAATTTTTTCCGTACCGAGGCTGACGGTGCGCCGCGCCCGTTTTTCTCGTTCAAGTTTTCCCCGCGCAAAATTCGCGACATCCCCGAACCGCGACCAATGTTTGAAATATTCGTCTACTCTCCCCGCGTCGAAGGGGTACACCTGCGGGGCGGGCGGGTCGCCCGGGGCGGATTGCGCTGGTCGGACCGGTACGAAGATTTTCGTACCGAGGTGCTGGGACTGGTGAAAGCCCAGCAGGTGAAAAACGCCGTGATTGTGCCGGTCGGGGCCAAGGGGGGCTTCGTCGCCAAGCGGCTGGTTGACGGCATGGGGCACGAGGAGCGCTTGCAGGAGGGGATCGCCTGTTACCGTGATTTCATACGCGGACTGTTGGACCTGACCGACAATCGGGTCCAGGAAGGTGTGGTTTCACCGCCTCAGGTGGTGTGCCATGACGACGAAGATCCCTACCTGGTGGTAGCCGCCGACAAGGGGACCGCGAGTTTCTCTGACATTGCTAACGCCATCGCCGGCGAATACGGCTTCTGGTTGGGGGATGCCTTTGCCTCCGGGGGCAGCCAGGGCTATGACCACAAGAAGATGGGAATCACCGCCCGGGGCGCCTGGGTATCGGTCGAGCGTCACTTCCGTGAACAGGGGCTGGACACCAGTAAAACCGACTTCACGGTGGTGGGGATCGGCGACATGGGGGGCGATGTGTTCGGTAACGGCATGCTACTGTCCCGCCATATCTGCCTGGTGGCGGCCTTCAACCACCGGCACATTTTCATTGACCCCAACCCGGATGCCCAGGCCAGTTTTACCGAGCGGCAGCGGCTGTTCACCCAGCCCAACGGGGGCTGGGATGCTTACGATGCCAGCCTGATTTCCGAGGGAGGCGGCGTTTTTCCCCGCAGCCTGAAGTCTGTCCCCATCAGTCCGCAAATGAAGCAGCGCTTTGCTATCGACGAAAGCCGCCTGACCCCCAGCGAATTGATTCACCGGCTACTGCAGGCTCCCGTTGACCTGCTGTGGAACGGCGGCATCGGTACCTACGTCAAGAGCAGTACACAAAGTCATGGGGAGGTGGGGGACAAGGCCAACGATGGCTTGCGCATCGATGCCAACCAGTTGCGTTGTCGGGTGGTGGGCGAGGGCGGCAACCTGGGCATGACCCAGCTGGCGCGAGTGGAATACAGCCTCAAAGGAGGCGCCTGCAACACGGACTTTATTGATAATGCCGGGGGCGTGGACTGCTCCGACCACGAGGTCAACATCAAGATTCTCCTGGACCGGGTGGTGGCGGCCGGCGATCTCACCCTCAAGCAACGCAACCAGCTGCTCTCGGACATGACCGAGGAGGTCGCGGGGCTGGTGCTCAAAAACAGCTATCGCCAGGCCCAGGCCCTGAGTCTGGCCCAGTCCAAGGTGATGGAGAAGTTCGGTGAATACCGCCGCTTTATCGAAACCTTGGAGGGCAGTGAGCGGCTCGACCGGGCGCTGGAGTTTATTCCCGGGGACGAGCAGCTGGCCGAGCGGCGGGCGGCCGGCGCCGGCCTCACCCGGCCCGAGCTGTCGGTGCTGCTCTCCTACGCTAAGGCCGCCATCAAGGAAGAGCTGGTGGTATCGGAACTGCCGGACGACCCTTACCTGGCGCGCGAGGCGCTGACCGCGTTTCCCGGGCTATTGCTGGAGCGATACGGTGATGCAGTGGAGGAACACCCTCTGCGTCGTGAACTGGTGGCCACCCAAGTCGCCAACCATCTGGTGAATCAGATGGGAGTCACCTATGTGCACCGGTTACGGGTTTCCACCGGGGCTGACACCGCCGCGGTGGCCCGCGCGTACCTGCTGGCACGGGAGGTGTTTGGCCTGGACCGGCTCTGGTCCGAAATTGAGGCGCTCGACAACCGGGTGGATGCCCAGGTGCAGTTGCGGATGATGAACGAAACCCAGCGACTGGTACGACGCTCCGGCCGCTGGTTCCTGCGTAACCGGCGGCGATTCCTGGACCCCGAGGGGGAGGTGAAACGCTTCGGTGAGCAAGTGGCCCTGCTGCGCGACAACATGGGACACTGGTTGCAGGGAACGCCGGCCCAGGGTTGGAAGGACCGCTATTACTACTATCAACAGTCGGGGGTTCCGGATACACTGGCGGCCCGGGTAGCCAGTGCCGAAGGCCTCTATGCTGCACTGGCGATTATTGAGGTCGCCGCCGAGACCGGTACCGAGCTGGCGCAGGTGGTGGCGGTTTACTGCACCCTCGGTGAGCGGCTCGATCTGTATTGGTTCGCCCATAAGGTGACCGACCTTGTGGTCGAGAACCAGTGGCAGGCCCTGGCCCGGGAGGCGTTTCGTGATGACCTGGACTGGCAGGTCCGCGCCATCGCTGAGGCGGTGCTGCGGCTTTGTGACCCGGGGCAGCCGGCGGACGAGTGTTTTGACCGCTGGATGCAGGAGCATGAGCAGATGGTCACCCGCTGGCTGCAAATGCTCGGCGAGCTCAAGACCGCGGATCATCACGACTACTCCATGTATACGGTGGCGACCCGGGAGCTGTTTGACCTCGCCAAGGAGAGCGCCATCGCCCCATGAGCGTGCAAATAAGGGATGGCCGTACTGCCAATGCAGGAGATCTACCTCAATCTCACCATCACTGCCGACGAGTATCTGAAACTCTACAAGGGGGCGGCACGCAATGTGTTCGCCCGCAGCGTCGATGGCAAGCGGGTGCGTTTTCCCGCCAATATTCTGCAGCCTTTCGTGACCCGGGAGGGCATCCGGGGGCGCTTCGCCATCCGTTTTGATGACGGGGGCCGCTTTCACGATATACGCAGGGTCTGATCCGACTTTACCGCGGGGTTCTTAAAGCCGGGGCGCATTGCGTATAATCGCGGTTTTATTTGCCCGGAGCCGGACCATGAGTTACACCCTGCTGCAGTCGCTGCTGTTTCGTCTCGACCCCGAAACCGCTCACCATCTGAGTTTACGAGGACTCGATGTGCTCGAACGCAGCGGGCTGAGCGACATGCTGTTCTCACGGGTGGACGCGCCGGTCGAAGTCATGGGGCTGCGCTTTCCCAACGCCGTGGGGCTGGCCGCCGGGCTGGACAAGAACGGCGCCCATATCGACGCCCTCGGCGCCCTGGGATTCGGTTTTTTGGAAATCGGCACGGTGACGCCGCGCCCTCAGCCCGGCAATCCCAAACCCCGCCTGTTTCGGATTCCTGAAAGTCGCGCCATCATTAACCGCATGGGGTTCAACAACCTCGGAGTGGAGCATTTGGTTGCCCAGGTGGATGCCAGCCGGTACCAGGGTATCCTGGGAATTAACATCGGCAAGAATTTTGACACACCGGTGGAACGGGCCAACGATGACTACGTCTACTGCCTGCGTCGCGTCTATACCCGGGCCAGTTACGTGACCGTTAACGTTTCTTCCCCTAATACGCCGGGCTTGCGCACACTGCAGTACGGTGAATCGCTGCGCTCGCTGTTGCGGACGCTGAAAGAGGAGCAGGCAAAGCTGGCCGAGTTCTATGGGCGTTACGTGCCCATTGCGGTCAAGATCGCTCCCGACATGACCCCCGAGGAGGTGGATCTGGTGGCCGATACGCTACTGGAACAGCAGATGGATGCGGTGATCGCGACCAACACCACCCTCGGAAGGACCGGCGTCGAGTTCTCCCCGCTGGCGAGTGAAGCCGGCGGCTTGAGTGGCATGCCGGTGCGCACCCCGTCGACGGCTGTGGTAAGCCGCTTGAGCGAGCGCCTGAAAGGGCGCCTGCCTATTATCGGCGTCGGGGGAATCGAGGACGGGGCCTGCGCCCAGGAAAAGATCCAGGCAGGGGCGTCTCTGGTGCAGGTTTACAGCGGGTTTATCTATCGCGGCCCGGGCCTGATCGGCGAGGTGGCGCAGGCGGTGGCCGATTACCGGGGCTAAACGCAAGGGGGCTCGCCTTAGCGAGCCCCCTGTCTAACTCCCTGCTGTGTTCTAAGGTCGACTGGGTGTACAGTGGATCCCTGACACCCCTTGGTAACCATCCCAAAAATCGGAACGTCCCTGGCGCCAGCCGCTCATCCAATGTTCGCGGATGTCGCCGGTTTCACTCGGACAGATGTCTCTGGATTTCCCCGAAAGGCCGGCTCGATAGCCACGAACATAAGCCCTGGAGGTGACGTCGCGTTTTTGTCTCTTCATTCAGCAATAGCCTCGTTTCTTGTTGTTACCAATCACTCGGTCTATCCATGCGGTGAGAACTGCTGACGGCCACTGTAACCGTCACAACGCATGCGCCGGCAGGAGCCGACTCCTTCCTTGTATCCAATTTCGCGGGCGTTGTCGATAGGTGTGGTGAGTCAAGGTGTCTACAAAAAAAACAGCATGCGTGTACCAAAGGGAAAAAATTTTTATGAACAGGCACCTAAGCGCCTTTTCGAAGAGGCGGCTGGGAAACTGAAAAAAATTAATAGCCCGCCGCGCACCGCCAGGTTGGCGGTGCGCCCTGTCGGCGAAACCGGCGGCAATAAATGGTATTATCCGCGCTTTGAGTCAATCTCCAGTTAGGTTCCCCTCCCTTGTCATCACAATCGCCTTCCTTTCGTTTGTTTATAAGCTGTCCCAAAGGCCTGGAAACCCTGCTCGCCGAGGAGGTGAGCTCCCTTGGCGGGGAGGCCGTTACCGCCACGGCCGCCGGGGTCTATTGCGAAGGCGGGCTGGCGCTGGCCTACCGGATCTGCCTCTGGTCACGCTTGGCGAACCGGGTATTGCTGCCGTTGGCGAAATTTCCCGTCGACAGCGCCGAGGATTTGTACCGCGGGGTGCAGAGCATCGAGTGGCTTGAGCACCTGCGCTCCACCGGCACCCTGTTGGTGGGCTTTGTCGGCACCAGCCGTGGCATCAAGAACACCCACTTCGGGGCCCTCAAGGTCAAGGACGCCATCGTCGACCAGGTGCGCAGCCGCACCGGCGCCCGCCCCAGTATCGACAAGGCCACCCCGGATCTTCGAATCAACCTTTACCTGAGTAAAGGCGAGGCGCGCCTGAGCCTGGACCTTTCCGGGGAGAGCCTGCACCGCAGGGGGTACCGCAGTCGTGGCGGGGCGGCTCCGCTGAAGGAAAACCTGGCAGCGGCCCTGCTGCTGCGTAGCGGCTGGCCGGCGATGGCGGCCGAACAGCGCCCCCTGATCGACCCCATGTGCGGCTCCGGCACCCTGTTGATCGAGGCGGCGTTGATGGCGGCCGGCATTGCCCCCGGGCTGTTGCGCCAGCGGTTCGGGTTCGAGAACTGGCTCAAGCACGAGCCCGGGCTCTGGCAGCAGCTGCTGCGCGAAGCGAGGCAGGCGCGTCTCGCGGCCCAGGAGGCGACGCTGCCGGAAATACACGGCTACGATGCCAACCCCGAGGCGGTCTCCATCGCCCGTGGCAACATTCAGCGGGCAGGCATGGAGAAGCATATTCGGGTCAGCCAGCGGGAACTGGCCGACCTCAAGCCCCTGACCCACAAGCGTGACCTGCCCCCCGGGCTGCTCCTGACCAACCCGCCTTACGGCGAGCGGCTCAGCGAAACGCCGGTTATCGTCTACCTCTACCGTCACCTGGGGCAGGCGTTGCGGGCCGGTTTCGAGGGCTGGAAAGCCGGGGTTTTCACCAGCAACCCGGACCTGGGCAAGGCGATCGGCCTGCGGGCAACCAAACAGTACAAACTGTTCAATGGCGCGCTACCCAGTAAACTGCTGCTGTTCGATATCGACCCCGCCCACTATCATCGTGAACTGAGTGAGCAACAGGCGAGCGGGCAGGCGAGTGCGGAAGGCGCCCCGGCCGCCGAAGCGGCGGCGCCGATGCTGGTTAACCGGCTGCGCAAGAACCTTAAGCAGCTGGACAAGTGGGCCCGTCGGGAAAACATCAGCTGCTACCGGGTTTACGACGCCGATATGCCCGAGTACGCCCTGGCCATCGACCGCTACCAGGACTGGGTGCAGGTGCAGGAGTACGCGGCGCCGGCGTCGGTCGACCCGGTCAAGGCGATGCAGCGCCTGGAGGATGCCATGGCGGCGATTCCAGCGGTCATGGGGGTGCCTGCCGAAAAAGTGGTTCTCAAGCAGCGCCGGCGCCAGAGCGGGCGCGAGCAGTACCAGCGGCTCGATCAGCAGCAGGCGTTTCTGGAAGTGGAAGAGGGCGGAGCGCGGCTGTTGGTCAACCTCCACGATTACCTGGATACGGGGCTGTTCCTGGACCATCGCCCTGTGCGCCTCGAGATTCAGGCTAAAGCGCGGGACAAACGCTTTCTGAACCTGTTCTGTTACACCGCATCGGCGAGCGTGCACGCGGCACTTGGTGGCGCACGCAGTACCACCAGCGTGGACCTTTCCAACACCTACCTGGAGTGGGCCCGTAAAAACCTGGCGCTCAACGGCCTCAGCGAAAAGATCAACACCGTGGTGCAGGCCGATGTCCTGCGCTGGCTCAACGGGTGTGAGGAGCAGTTCGACCTGATCTTCATGGATCCGCCGACCTTCTCCAACTCGAAGAAGATGCGCGAAACCCTGGACGTTCAGCGTGACCACGTGAGCCTGATTCGCCAGGCCGTGGCTCGTCTCGCCCCCGGCGGCGAGTTGATCTTCTCCAATAACCTGCGTCGTTTCCGCATGGATGCCGAGGCGCTGGCAGACCTGCAGGTGGAAGATATCACCGCCCGTACCATCGATCGGGATTTCGCCCGCAGCCCGCGCATCCACAACTGCTGGTCGATCCGCCGTCGAGAAGAGCGAGGGTGACCGAGGCCACCGCCCAGTTCGAAACGCTTCTGGCTGCCCTGAGGACTCGGGGCGAGGTCAGCCGCCACCGCCAGCTGCTGGTGCTGAGCGGCACGCCCGAGTGGGCACGCGTACTGGCCAAGGAGGCGCGAGGGTGGTGGTCGTCGGCCTCCACACTGTGGATCGGCGAGACTGAAGAGGCGGTTCCCGCGGCGCAGGCGACCCGCTACCTGGGTGCGGAGTTTGACCTTCTGGTCTTCGATGCCCTCGACCAAATTGACCCCGACGCCCTGGCGGCGACAACTGGGACCCTGCGCGGCGGCGGTTTGATGGTGTTGCTGATGCCGCCGTTGGTCGACCTTGTCGAGGGAGCGGCCAGCCCGTTCCGGCGTTGGCTGGCCGGGCAGCTGCATGCGGCACCGGAGCCCGTGCTGTGGCAGCAGGGGGAAACGCCCCCCGCGTTGCCGAACGCGGCGCCCCCGACTGAGCCAGTGCCCACCCCCTCGGACGCGGCTTATCGCACCGAGGATCAGGCCCGCGCCGTGGCCGCTATTCTGAGGGTGGTGCAGGGCCATCGCAGGCGGCCTTTGGTGCTTAAGGCGGACCGCGGCCGCGGCAAGAGCGTGGCCCTGGCCATCGCGGTCTGGCGCTTGCTGCAGCAGGGGCCGCGCCAAATTCTGGTCACCGCACCCTCCCGGGCTGCCCTGGCCAGTTTTTATGCCTGGCTGCAGGAGCGGGGCCTCAAGGCAGCCTCTGGCGGGCAGATCACATATAACGGCGGCGAGCTGCGCTTCGTGGCTCCCGATGAACTGCTGCACGGGCTCCCCCGCACCGACCTGCTGCTGGTAGATGAGGCGGCGGCGTTGCCTGCTCCCATGCTGCGCAGGATGGTGCAGGAATACGCCCGCGTGGTCTTCTCCACCACGGTACACGGCTACGAGGGAACGGGCAGGGGCTTTGAGCTGCGCTTTCAGGGTGAGCTGGATACTTTGGCGCCGGGGTGGAGCGCGTTGCAGCTGGCGGCGCCGGTGCGCTGGGCCCCTGGCGACCCGCTTGAACGGTGGATATTCAGGACGTTGTTGTTGGCGGCCAAACCGGCGGTGACGCTGCCGCCGGCGCAACCGCCCGAGGCGGTTGAGTGCCGCTTATGGTCGCCAGCCGAGCTGGTCGATAACCCCGGGATTCTGTCGCAGCTGTTTGCCCTGCTGGTCCAGGCGCACTACAGGACCACCCCCGGTGACCTGCAGGACCTGCTGAACGGCGATTTTCTGGATACCTGGGTCAGCATTCAGCAGGGCTGCGTGCTGGGGGCTGTGCTGGTGGCCCGAGAGGGGGGCTTTGACCGTGACCTTGCTCGGGAAATATGGGCGGGGCGGCGGCGTCCACGCGGTCACCTCCTCCCCCAGGTGCTCGCCGCCCAGGGAGGCTGGCTCGCGGCACCGGAGTTCCGTTACTGGCGGGTAGTGCGCATCGCCGTGCACCCGGCGGTTCAGCGTGGCGGTTTGGGCACTCGAATGCTGGCCCAACTGGGGGCCTCGGCCGAAAGCGAAGGTGTGGACATGCTCGGCTCGAGCTTCGGGCTGACAGCGGATCTGGCCCACTTCTGGGGCCAGGCCGGATTCCGGCCATTGCGCCTGGGGCTGCGGCGTGACGCCAGCAGCGGCTGTCACTCGCTGATGGTGGTCCGCCCGCTCAACCTCGAAGCCGGCTCGCTGGTTGAAAAGATCCAGGCCCGTTTCGTGTCCCACTTGCCGCCGCAACTGGGCGCACCGCTGCAAGAAATGGAGGCCGAGGCGGTGGTTGCGTTGCTCGCCCGGCTACCCAGGGCGCGGATGAGCGCAGACCCCCAGGACTGGCTTGACCGCGTGAGCTTTGCGGCGGGACAACGGGGGCTGGAGCAGTGCCGGCCAGCCCTGCAGGGGCTGGTCCTGGACCTCTTGACCGATGCGCGGGTAACGGTTGAGCCCGAGGTGGCCCTGCTGTGGGTCCAGGCGGTACTGCAAGGACGCCCCTGGCGCGATTGCCGGTCCGACCACCCGCCGGGGAGCCGCGGGCGCAAGGCGGGGCTGGCACGTCTGCGCGCCAGCTTGATGCCCTTTCTGCGCTGCCGCCTGCCCGCTGGGCTCACCCCGTTGCTGGCCGCGCTGGAGGCAGATCCCGGCCCGTCCTGATCGCGGTTGTGCTTGAAGCTGACAAAGCACGCCCTCCTTACCATACTGAGTTTGAAGGAGTCACGGGGACGGGCGGTTTGCATTACGTGATTACCCTGGCGCTGCTGGGAATCTTTTTTTACACCGGGGTGATGGAGAGTGCCTTCCACAGGTTGGATCTCTCCGCCGATGAGCTGGGCTACGCCATGGCGCTCTCGATTTTACTTAGCCTCATCAATATTCAGCTGTTCAGCCTTCGCCCCGGGGCGAGCGGCCCCCGGGGGGCGGGTGAAATCAAATCGCCGCTCCGCGTGCCGGTTGGCATCAACCTGGGCGGTTGTGTCACCCCGCTGTTTTTCTGCTTCTACCTGCTGCACCGCTATCCCTTCGAGCCGCTTCCCCTGGTCGCGTTGGTGCTGGCGGTGGCGACGATCGTCTACCCGCTCAGCCGGGTTGAGAAGGGCCAGGGGCTGGTGGTTCACCTGGCCGGGGCGATTCTTGGGGCATCGCTCGGGGCGAGCCTGCTCGAGGGTGAAGGCTACCTGGTCGGGGCGTATTGCGCAGCGGTGCTGGGAACACTGATCGGTGGGGACCTGGCCCACCTGGCCCAGCTCAGACACCTGCGCCTGGCTGCCCGGCGAGGCATCTTCATCGGTGGGGCAGGTTTGATGGACGCCATCTTTCTGTCGGGGCTTTTCGCCCTCTTCGCAGCCGAGGCGCTGCACGGCGGTGTCATCAACGGGGGCGTGGCCGGCGCCACCGAGGTGACCGCCCTCCATGGTTTCGCCCTCGGGAGTGTGACCGGTTGATGTGGCCGCAACGTCTCATCGCTCACCGGGGGTATCCTTCCCGCTTTCCGGAAAACACCCGCATCGGCTTTGAGGCGGCTATCGAGGCGGGCGCTCTTAACCTGGAGGCGGACCTCCAGCTTAGTGCGGACAAGGTGCCGGTGTTGTTTCACGACCGCAATTTGCAGCGCCTCTGTGGTGCACAGGGGGTAGTGCACCGCCACGCTCTGGAAGACCTCAAGAGTCTTTCTCCCTTTGATCCGCAACGCCTGGGAAGGCGCTTTAAGGGGGTGGAGATCCTTACCCTGGAGGAGCTGGTGGCGCTGGTCAGCGGTCACCCCCGGATTACCCTCTACCTGGAGATCAAGCGCCTGCCGTTAAAGGTGTTCGGCACGGCAGCGGTGCTTGAAACCGTGCTGCCACGACTGGCGCCGATTGCTGAGCGCACCGTATTGATCAGTTTCTCCTGCTTTGTACTGCGGGCGGCCAAGGCGCGCGGCTGGAAGCGCCTGGGGCCGGTGTTGAGCCGCTGGGCGGATATGCGCAGACCCACGGTGCAGGAGCTGGAGCCGGAAGTGGTGTTTCTTGACCAGCGCCGCCTGCCGCTGGGGATCGAGTACCCGCCGCGGGTGCCGCGCCTGGCCCTGTATGAAATCTCCGATCCCGCGCGGGCGCAAGCATTGGCCGCCCGCGGTTCTCACTTTATCGAAACCGATGCGATTGGCGAGATGCTGGCCGCCCTTGCGGGGAGTAAAGGTGGAACCACGGGAATTTGAAATTGCGGTGATCGGCGGCGGAATCCAGGGTGCGGGAGTGGCCCAGGCGGCCGCGGCGGCGGGCTACTCCGTGCTCTTACTTGAGCGGCGGGACTGGGGGGACGGAACCTCCAGCCGCTCCAGCAAGCTGATCCACGGGGGGTTGCGTTACCTGGAGTCCGGCCAGTGGTCCCTGGTGCGCAAAGCGCTGGCCGAAAGGTCGGTATTGCTGCGAATTGCGCCGGGCCTTGTGCGCCCGGTGCCGTTTCTCATTCCCTTGTACCGGAACAGCCAACGCCGGCCTTGGCAGGTAGGGCTGGGGCTGCGGTTGTACCGGATGCTGGCCGCCGGGGCTGATCTCTCGAATTTTGAACGGCTGGGCCTTGAAAGCGATGCGCTGCCGGCACAGTTGAAACGGGGCGGGCTGAGGGCGGTGTTTCGGTACTGGGATGCCCAGACCGATGACCGCCTGCTTACCCGGGGGGTGGTTGCCTCCGCCGCCGGGCTGGGCGTCGAGTTGAACCGGGGGGCGGAACTTCGCGAAGCGCGAGCGGTGAATGGGGGCTGGCGGATCAGCTGGCAGCAGGGCACGGAGCGCCTCGAGGGAAGCTGCCGGGTGTTGGTAAATGCCACCGGTCCCTGGGTGAACCGGGTGATGGACCGGTTAAACCCTCGGCCCCGAAGCCTCCCAATGGAGATGGTGCAGGGCACGCACCTGGTGCTTGATGCTGAACTGGGCGGCGCCGTTTATTACCTGGAAGCGGAGGATCGGCGAGGGGTGTTTGCCATGCCTTGGCAGGGGCGGACCCTGCTGGGTACCACCGAAGTGCAATACCTTGGCGATCCCGACGACTGCACGCCTACGGTGGCTGAGGAACGTTACCTGCTCGCCACCCTGGCGCGTTACTTTGACGCCCAGCGCCCCACGGTTACCACCCGTTATGCCGGACTGCGGGTGTTGCCCAGCGCCGACGGCGGTTTTTTCGACCGGCCCCGCGACACCGTTCGCCTGGAAGAGTGGGACGGAATGCGGGGCGTAATCACTCTTTACGGGGGTAAACTAACCACCTATCGGGTCACCGCGGTGGAGACGGTGGCCGTCATTGCACGGCACCTGGGGGCGCGCGCGCCTCGGGCGGATACCGCCTCTCTGCTCCTGCCCGGGTGCTAGGTTGCTACCACAAGGGGGTTCAGCAGCTAGGGGTGGCTCAGCAGCCGCTCCATGCATGTCTGCCAGCGCCGGTAGCGCCGTAACAGGGAAGCATTGGCCACAGGTTCAATCCTCTCAGCGGAGGCGCCGCGCCACCCGTCGGGGCACCCTGCCAACAGGTAACCCACGCCCCTTAACGTCGCCTCGCGCTCAAGGGGGCGAAGGACCGGCAGTCCGCTGAGATCCGCCAACCGCTGCCCGAGACCGGGCAAGGCTCCCAGGCCCCCAGTGAGGCGAAGTTGGTGGACCGGGTGCTTTTTCTGAAGGACATCCAGATTGCGCACCACAAGGAAGACGATGCTCTCCAACAGGCCTGCCGCCCGGGCTGGGAAGCTGGCGGGGCCGACAAAACGGCTCTGCAGGTCGCTCCGCCAATCAGGCGAGCCCAGGCCGCCGACGGCATTGAGAAAAAGGGCCGGCTGCGTTACCTCCCGCAGCCAGTGGGCGAGGTCCCGGTCATCAAAGCCCACGGGGGCGTAGCGCCTCAGCCACTCAAGGGCGGCACCGCACCCGTGGATCGTTCCCTCCAGCGCCCAGTTCGCATCGTTGCTACAGGTCAGGAGCAAGGACTGCTGCAGAGGTGCGGGGGATGGGTGCGGGGCGTGAAGGGGAGCGAGCACGAACCCGCCGGTGCCCAGGTTGACCAGGGCGTCGGGGTCAGGGCGGCCCGAGGCATACAGGGCCGCGCCCTGGTCGCCTCCCAGGAAGCCTCCCTGCAATTCGGTGCCTGCAAAAGAGGCGCGTCCCCAGTCCCCGATGCAGGGGGCAAGCGCGGGCAACCAACGGCGTTTGAGGTTGAAATTGCGCAGCAACTCAGGCTGCCAATCCTTCTCCCGCTGGCCCCAAAGCAGGGTACGTTGCGCGGATGCCGGGTCCACCGCCGCCGGGCGTGCGAACCCGGTCAGCGCTGCCATTAGGTAGCCGGCCAGGGGGGAGAGGCACAGGCTGCCCTTTTTGGCGGCCGCCTGCACCTTGGGCAGGTTGTCCAGGCACCAGCGAAACTTGCTTGCGCCATGGTGGGCAGAGGGGTAGAGCCCGGTCAGCTGCTGGAGTTGGAAGCGCTGCTCAGGGGAAGGATGAAACGGGGACGCGCCGCGCACATCCTGCCAGCTGATAACGGGCGTCAGCGGCTCTCCGCTGAGTCGGTCCCAGGCGATCAGGCTGGCCCGCTGGCAGGCCAGACCGAAGCGTTTGACCTTGACGCGCAACCCGGGTGGCAGTTGGGCGAGGGTTTGGGCGGCGGCTTGACGGAGGCTTTCTACCAAAGCCTCGGGCGACTGCTCCACCCGTCCGGGGCTCGGATGGCGCGTCGTGACGGCAACAGCGAACGATGCGAGGCATTCACCGCGGACGTCAAAAATGGCGGCGCGGCTGCTGCCGCCGCCTTGATCCAGGGCGAGAAACAGCGCTTCGGGCTCGGCCATCGGCGTCTCTGCTCAGCGTAACTCGGTTTTAAGGAGGGCTCTGCAGGGATTTAAGTTTGAAAACGGCGCAGATGCCACTGGGTTTGCCGCCGCGGAACCGGCACCTCGGTCCTTGTTCTGTGCGCCGAAAGTGGGCGCAGTCACGGCAGTTGCGTCGGACAGGTGCGGCAGGTTTCATGGTGCGGGGGTAACGCCGAGCAGCTGTTCGAGATCCCGGTGGTGGCTTTCAATCCACTGCAGGTTGATCGGTCCCCACTGCTCGATACGGTAGTAACCGTCATTGTTGCGCACGCCATCCTGCTGAAAGTGGAGTTCGATCCCCATTCCCGGCAGCGCCTTGATGATGTCCTGAAGGGTGCGTCGTGGCCAGCCGGTGAGCCGCATCAGCGAAGGGACGCTCGGCCGGTCCTCGGTGGCAATCAGGTAGGCGGTCAGCAGCCGGCGGCAGAACGTGGGGTTAAGTTCGGTCATCGTTGGTGGTGTCCTGTTGGGCGCCCTCATTGGAGGGCTTCGGGGTGGCGTTGTCCGGCTGGGTACCGTAGTAGGTGTCCTCGTAATACCGTCCCTGGATCTCAAGGCGCCGGTTGATGAAGCGGACATAGTGTTTCCAGGCGAGAAAAGCCGGTGTCATCCAGATCATCACCGCCACCATTTTGAAGGCACCCTGGTGGGAAACCGGCCCCAGGGATGCGACCCAACCGGTAAAGTTCAGGTACTGCATCAGGTAGAAAGCGGCGACAAGGAAGATGAAACCGAGCGCCATCAACAAGTGATAGAGAAGACCGCTGCGTCCTGGCTGGCTCACGACATATCCTCAGCGTAACGGTGAACCCGAAGGCTCGGTAAAAATGGGGTGGCCTCAATGCGGCAATCGCTGCGAACCCGGCGTTGCCGCGTTGGCGGCGGTGAAAGCGTCGGCTGGTTGAAATCGGGAAAGGGCCTGGCCGGGTCCCAGGCAAAAAACAGCGGCAGGGACAGGTTGCAGGCCCGGCGGCTACCGTCGCTGTGGACGATGTTGGCGCGCATTAGGGGCGCCTGCTGCTGGACCCTGGCGAGCCCCGTATGGGGCGGCAGCCGGGCAACCTTGTCCAGCTGCACTTGGATATGAGCTGAGTGGGTATCCAGCTTAAGCAGGGCCGCGTGGGCCTTGTCCGCGCGGATCCGTTGAATGCTTCGTCCGCTGCAGTACCAGTTAAATCCGACCCGTTCGGGGTGCTGATCGGTACAGGGGATCTGGCGATAGCACTGGCGCAGGTGCAGCCTGGCCAAACCTTTGCTGCTGAGCGCCTCGCGCAGATCGCTGGGGCGTCGTCCCAGTTGCCTTGACCAGTCGGTCTTTTCGAGCTGGCGAAGCGCGCCGAGTGCCTGCTGGAACTCCTGCTTGGCCCGGTTGACGGCATGGGCACAGGCCAGTCCCGCAGCGTCCGCGGCGACCAGTCCGTGGCGGCTGTCGGTGCGCCGGCCGTCACCGGCGTGCCGGTACCAGAGGTTGCAGCAAAGCTCGACCAACCGGGTTCGAGGATCGAGCCCGCGCGCCTGCTCCTCCTCGGTAAGCGGCACCCAGAACGGCAGGTCGGAGCGGTCCAGCCAGTTCTTCAGGTGGTCCAGTTGCCGGTTCAGTGACTCGAAGGCCTCTACCACCCGGGCGTGGGGCAGGGAGGTTGCCATCAGCCGAGTCTCCGTTTCGCCTGGCGCCGTTGCAGGCCCTGGACAGCCAGCATGCGGCGAACGATACGGTCGCGGGCCTGCGCGTCCAGCTCGATAAACTGTACGCCGAGGCGAAACCGGTTGTCGGTTTGCGCCTGGCTGTAGATCACTTGCCCCCGGCAGAGCAGGGCGGCGCCATCCTTCAGCCGTAGGCGCAGTGCCAATGGTTGCCCGACCTCAAGAGGCTGCGGCCGAAGAAATGATATTCCCCCTTCGCTGAGGGTGACCGGACCGGTTACGCCTTCTGATTCCGCATTAAGGTGGCTGCACAAAGCCGCTGTCAGACATTCTAGCTTGCGGTTGAGCAGCCGAAGTCCGCTGGCAGTGGCCTTGTCCTGCTCGGCAATGCGGCGCAGTGACGGCTCCAGCTCTTCGTCCAGCGCGCTCAGCTGAGCCTGGAGGTCGAAGCCGGGAGAGGGGGGGAAGCACGCGTTAAGGTCTTGAATTTGGGTGTCGATCACCCGCACTTCGACCTGGGCTTCGTCGTCGATACGGAAGTGTTCCCGGCGCTCGGTGGGGGGCACGCTGTTACTCTTCGTCTTGCTTTGAATACAAGGGTTTAATATATCATGAAAATCCGCCCGCCAGCCTAGGTGGTGGCGGGGACTTGTGGTTTAATGCGGGCCATGTACAGACCCGTATCCTTTTTTATCGGCCTCAGGTACACCGGTGCCAAACGCCGCAATCATTTTATCTCCTTCATTTCCCTCGTCTCCATGATCGGCCTGACCCTCGGGGTGGCGGTCCTGATCCTGGTGTTGTCGGTCATGAACGGCTTTGATCGTGAACTGCGCCAACGCATCCTGGGGATGGTCCCTCATGCCACCCTCTCCCAGTATCAGGGCGACCTGGAGAACTGGCAGTCGCTGATCCAGGACACGCTCGAGCCCATGGCGTCTGTCGAGGGCGCGGCGCCCTACATTCACGCCCAGGGCATGCTCACTGCCCGGGGCGAAGTGCGCGGCACCCTGGTTAACGGCATCGACCCTCAGTGGGAGCCGCAGGTGTCGATCATCCAGGAGCATATGCCCGCCGGGCGGCTGGAAAACCTGAAGCCGGGGGAGTTTGGCATTATTCTCGGGGATATCCTGGCCCGCTCCCTGGGCGCGCGGCTTGGGGACAAAGTCACCCTGGTCCTGCCCGAAGCCTCAATTTCGGTGGCTGGGGTGTTCCCCCGCCTGAAACGTTTTACCGTGGTCGGTGTTTTCAAGGTGGGCGCTGAACTTGACGCTTCGATGGCGTACATCCACATCGAGGACGCCGCGCGGATCAAGCGGATGGGAACGGCGGTGGAAGGCGTCAGACTCAAGTTTGATAACCTTTTCAACGCCCCTTACCAGGTACGGGACATCGCCCGCCAGCTGGGGCCGAACTACCGGAGCAGTGACTGGACCCGCACTCACGGCAACCTTTTCCAGGCTATTCAGTTGGAGAAGAAGATGATCGGGCTGCTGCTTTTTATCATCGTCGCCGTGGCCGCGTTCAATATCGTTTCCACCCTGGTGATGGTGGTGACCGACAAACGCTCGGATATCGCCATTTTGCGTACCATGGGTGCCAGCTCCAAAACCATCATGCGCACCTTTATGATTCAGGGGGGCTTTATCGGTGTCGTCGGCACCCTTGCCGGTACGGCCCTGGGGGTGCTGCTGGCGCTCACGGTGACCGACCTCGTCGCCGCCATCGAGCGCCTGTTCAACATTCAGTTTCTCAGTGCGGAGGTCTATTTCATCAGTTATCTGCCGTCACAACTGCGGCTGGAAGACGTCGTGCTTATCTGTGGCAGCTCGTTGCTGATCAGTCTGTTGGCCACCCTTTACCCGGCTTACCGGGCCGCCCAGACCCGGCCGGCGGAGGCGCTGCGTTATGAGTAAAGAGATCGTTATCCGCTGCCGCGAACTGGTCAAACGCTACAGCGAAGGCGAGGCGGTGCTGGAAGTGTTGAGCGGGATCAATCTGGAGGTGGCGGCGGGAGACCGGATTGCCATCGTCGGCAGCTCCGGTTCAGGAAAAAGCACCCTGTTGAACCTGCTCTCCGGGCTGGATACGCCCAGTGCGGGCGAGGTGTCGATCTGCGGCAAGGATCTCGCGCCCCTGGGTGAGAACCAGCGGGCGGCGCTGCGCAACCGAAGCCTGGGGTTCGTTTACCAGTTTCACCATCTGCTTCCCGAATTTACTGCCCTGGAAAACGTGGCGATACCGCTGCTGCTCGGCCGTACGCCAATTGATGAACTGCGCCAGCGGGCGCAGGAGATGTTGTCCCGGGTCGGTCTTAGCGAGCGTTTGGAGCACAAGCCGGCCCAGCTCAGTGGCGGTGAACGCCAGCGGGTGGCCATCGCCCGCGCACTGGTGGCCCACCCCGAGACCGTCCTGATGGACGAGCCCACTGGCAACCTTGACCGGCATACGGCCGAAGACATTCAGTCCTTGATGCTGGAACTCAACCAGACCCTCAATACTGCATTTATTATCGTCACCCACGACCCCCAGCTCGCTGCCCGCATGGACCGGGTGTTGCGACTTGAAGATGGCCGGTTGGTGGAAGATGCCTGAGCCCCGCCGGCGAGTACCTGTTATCCGTCCGGCTTGATTCGAAAAGGGTGGTTTAGCCGCGGCGGCTGCGGTCTTTCTGGCGCCGCCGCCAGCTTCGGCCGACGTGCCAAACCCAGAGATAGCGTACCGCCAGGTAGCTCAATACCGCGAAGATCACTCCACAGACCACCGATCCCAACAGCAGCGGCCACCACACCTGCGAGACCTCCTGTGTCAGCCAGGCCAGGGAAAGTTCGATATGAATTTCACGTACGGGGCGATCCAGCAGCAGTGCGCCCACTTTGTAGGTGAAATAAAAAATCGGCGGCATGGTCAGCGGGTTGGTAATCCACACCAGGCCCACGGAGACCGGCAGGTTGCTCCTTACCCAGATGGCTAGCAGTGCTGCGACCAGCATCTGCATGGGAATGGGGAGAAACGCGCAGAAGACGCCCACCAAAAACGCTAGCGAAACCGACGAGCGGTTTAAATGCCAGAGGTTCGGATCGTGAAGCAGCGACCCCAGTTTGCTGAGATGGGGGTGTTCTTTGATCTTCGCCTCGTCGGGTAGGTAACGCTTGATAATACGACGGGGCATGGGTTGGGTGACGGGCTATTCTTCATGAAATATGGGCGAATTATGCACGTTAAGGGCCGTTAAGCCAAGGAAGCCCGCGAAATTGGGGATCACGGATGATCAGGTTTGCCTTGGGATTGGCGTCGGTGGCCTTTTGGCCGGCACTGCCTTCGGTGTGGGGGCTTGCAGCCTTGCTGGTGTCGGCAATTCTGGGGCTGTTTTGCACGCCGTTACGGCCGCTCATTCCGCTGGTTTTTGGTGTGTGCTGGGGGCTGGGGTGGGGCCTCTGGTCCCTCGAGCACCGGTTGCCTTTGGCCTGGGAGGGGCGCGATCTCGAAGCCCGGGGGACGGTGGTTGGACTGCCCCGCGAAGAGGGCGGGCGCCGGACTGTTGCGGGCGTTGCTGCTGGGTGACCGGCGCGGTTTGAGCGAAGCTCAGTGGCGGCGCCTTCGGGAGACCGGGACCGTCCATCTGGTGGTGATCAGCGGCTTGCACATAGGCCTGGTGGCGATGGTGCTGTTTTCGGCGACCCGGCTCGCTGTCAGTCGGGTTTGGGGTGGCGGCCTGCTGAGGGGGCGTCGGCTCGCGGTTGGAGTGGGGCTTTTGGGAGCTGCCGCTTATGCCTTGCTGGCCGGTCTCTCGTTGCCGACACAACGGGCGCTGGTGATGGTGGGAACGCTGTTGTTCGCACTCGGTGGCGGACGTCGTTTTGGCGCGAGCCAGCGCCTGCTGATGGCCCTGGTGCTGGTCTTGTTGATTGATCCCTTGGCGCCAAGGGGAGCCGGGTTCTGGCTCTCTTTTACGGCTACCGGGGTGTTGCTTTATCTGTTTTGCGGTCGTTTGCAGCCCCCGGGGCGCGCACGCGGCCTCCTGGGGGCGCAGGGTGCGGTGTTCGTCGGTCTCGCGCCACCTCTGGCGTTCTACTTTCAACAGGTGCCCTGGCTGGCCCCTTTGGTCAATCTGATCGCGATTCCCTATGTCAGTTTGTTGGTATTGCCCTTGGCGTTGGCGGCCTTGTTGGTGCTGGCGTTGGCTCCAGGCCCGGGTTCTGCCGGGCTAGGGCTGGCGGCGAGTCTTTTAGAACACGGCATGGCTGGGCTGGCCTTGATCGAGGGACAGTGGGCAGGCGTGGCATCCACGGGTGGCCGCGGGCTGGGGGCTGGTGCTGGCGGCCTTGGCGGTAGTGGTAGGGCTCTCTCCCGGGGGGAAGGCGCGTATCGGGTTGGCCGGAGTGCTGGCGCTGCCATTGCTGGTTCCTGCCAGCCAGGCACCCGCCCACGGGGGATTTCGGGTGGTGATGTTGGATGTCGGCCAGGGCTTGTCCGTGTTGGTTGAAACGGCAGCTCACCGGCTGCTTTATGACACCGGGCCGGGTTATCCCTCGGGCTTTACCGCGGCACAGGCGGCTATCGTGCCCTACCTTCGTCAGGCGGGTGTTACCGGGCTGGACCGATTGGTGATCAGTCACAATGACAACGACCATGCCGGGGGGCTGCACGCGGTGCGCGATGCGGTGGAGGTGGCGTCACTTTGGCGGGGGAGCGGGTCCGGCGAAGAGGTGGCCTGTCGGGCAGGAGAGAGCTGGAATTGGGACGGCGTCAGTTTCCAGGTGCTGCACCCAGGAGCGAGGGCACCGGGGAACGAGAATAATCGCTCCTGCGTGTTGCGGGTGGATAACAACGGGCGCCACAGCCTGCTGCTTACCGGTGACATCGAGGCGGCGGTGGAGGCGGCGCTGGTCACCGGCGGGGCCGGGGTGCTGCGGGCCGATACCCTGGTCGCGCCTCACCACGGCAGTCGATCTTCCTCGAGTCCGCCCTGGGTCGCCGCGGTTCAGCCGCGCAGGGTGTTGTTCAGCGCCGGTTACCGAAACCCGTTCAATCATCCCCATCCCCAGGTGCGGGCGCGTTACCGTGCGGCCGGTGCTGAGCTGCTGGAAACAGCCTCCCTGGGGGCGGTCACCCTGGAGGTTGACCTGGGTCAGCCGGAGCGCATCCAGGGCTATACCGAGCGCACTTTGCGGTACTGGTGGGACTAAGGTTTGAAATGATTTTGTGGTACATTAGCGCGGTTTTTTCGAGAGGAGTTAGCTGTGCTTGAACTGGTGAAATCCGGCGGTTGGTTGATGGTGCCGATATTGCTTTGCTCGGTAGCCGCACTGGGCATTGGGGTTGAGCGTTTCTGGACGTTGCGGCGCCAGCGCGTGGCGCCCAAGCATTTGGTGGCGGACGTCTGGGCTCAGATTCAGAAGGGCGCCCTGAGTCGTGAACAACTGGCGGGTATTCGTGCCTCTTCGGCGCTGGGGCAGATTGTCGTTGCCGGGCTGAATAACTCAAAGCACGGTCGCGAGGTGATGAAAGAGAGCATCCAGGAAGCGGCATCCAAGGTGATTCACGAGCTGGAGCGTTTTCTCAACCCGCTGGGCACCATCGCCGCGGTCTCGCCGCTGCTGGGCCTGCTGGGTACCGTGGTGGGCATGATCAAAGTGTTCAGTGAGATCATGATTCAGGGGACCGGTAATGCAGGGGTGCTTGCCGGTGGCATTTCCGAAGCGCTGATTACTACCGCGGCGGGGCTGAGCGTGGCTATCCCGGCGGTGGTTATGCACCGTTATTTCCTGCGCCGCGTCGACTCCTTGGTGGTGGAGATGGAGCAGGAAGCCGTGAAATTGGTCGAAGTGGTGCACGGCGATCGCGAAGTAGATTTTGAACAGGCCGCCTCGTGAAATTCAAACGCCAGACCAGCGAGGAGGTCAGTGTCAACCTGACCCCGCTCATCGATGTTGTTTTCCTGTTGCTGATCTTTTTTATGGTTTCCACGACGTTTACTCGGGAAACCCACCTGAAAATTGACTTGCCCAAGGCCTCGGGACAGGAGGCGGAGTCCCAGGTTCGGATCGTCGACATCAGCATCACCGCTGAAGGTCAGTACGCGGTTAACGGCGACACCTTGGTCAATGCGCAACTGAGCACGCTCAAAAAAGCCATCAGCAAGGCAGCCCGCAACGATAAGGATGTACCTCTGGTGATCACGGCGGACGCCAGCTCGCCTCACCAGAGCGTGGTGACCGCCATGGACGCCGCCGGCCAACTGGGGTTCGTTCATCTCTCCATCACCACCCGCAGCCCCGAGGCCACCCCCTAAGTTATGCGGTGGCTGGAGCAGGCCTGGTATGGCCCGCGCGCCTGGCTGCGGCCGCTTGCGCCGCTCGAGCACCTTTTCAGCGTCCTGGCGCGCCGCCGGCGGCAGCAGTTTAGTCGCGGTGAAAAGAGCGTCTGGCGGGCGCCGGTGCCGGTGATCGTGGTGGGCAATATCAGCATCGGCGGAACCGGCAAGACGCCTCTGACAGTGGCTCTGATCGAGCATCTGCGGCAGGCGGGCTTCAACCCCGGCGTGATCAGCCGGGGCTATGGCGCCAAGGCGCCCCGCTACCCCTGGCGGGTCAGTCCGGACGACTCGCCGGTCGAAGCGGGGGACGAGCCGTTGATGCTGGTCAGGCGGACCGGGTGTCCGCTGGTGATCGACGCCGACCGCAGCGCGGCGGCCAAGGCGCTGCTGGAGACTGCTGACTGCGACCTGATACTTAGCGACGACGGCCTGCAGCACTATGCGCTCCACCGGGATCTGGAAATTGCAGTGGTGGACGGTCAGCGCGGGCTCGGCAACGGCCACTGCCTGCCCGTGGGGCCGCTGCGCGAGCCCCCGGAGCGGTTGCAGGAGGTGGACTTCGTGGTGGTAAATGGTCAGGGCTGGAATTACCCCCATGCCCACCGCATGCAGTTGCGCCCGGCAAGGTTTTACAGTTTGGCGGGAGAGGCGAGTACGCCGCATTTAGGGACGGTTAACGCGATCGCGGGTATCGGTAACCCACAGCGCTTTTTTTCTGCGCTCAAGGAGCTGGGATACCAGGTCATCGAGCACCCTTTCCCTGACCATCACCCCTTTACCGAGACCGAATTGGACTTTAACAATCCTCACCCGGTGATCATGACCGAAAAAGATGCGGTAAAATGTAGGGCCTTTGCCGCGCCCGGCAGGTATTATCTGGCCGTTGAGGCGGAGATCTCGCCGGCGTTTTTTGATAGCCTCAGCGGGCGAATAGCGGCCCTGAAACCCTAGGTAAATCGACGATGGACAAAAAACTACTGGATATTCTCGTCTGCCCCGTGTCTAAAGCACCGGTAGAGTGGAACAAGGAAAGCAACGAGCTGTTCTGCCGCGCCAGCGGGCTGGCTTATCCCATTCGGGACGGTATCCCCGTGATGCTGGAGGCCGAGGCGCGTGAGCTGACGCCGGCGGAGCGGGAGCGCAAATAGGTGATCTTTTCCGTCATCATTCCTGCCCGTTACGCATCTTCGCGCTTGCCGGGCAAGCCCCTGCAGGATATCGCTGGCCGGCCGATGATCGAACATGTGTACCGGCGGGCGCTGGAGAGCGAGGCGGCGCGGGTGGTAATTGCAACCGACGACCCACGGATTGAGTCGGTTGCCAAGGGCTTCGGCGCCGAGGTGGTGATGACCGATGCGGCGCACCCGTCGGGCACCGACCGTCTGCAGGAGGTGGTCACCCGGCTCGGGCTCTACGCGGACGACATCGTGGTGAACGTCCAGGGGGATGAGCCGTTGATTCCGCCGCGGATTATCAACCAGGTGGCTCATAACCTGGCCGCTGAGCCGGCTGCCAGCATCGCAACCTTGTCAGAGCCGATCGAGGACCTGGCGACGTTTAAAAATCCGAATGTGGTGAAGGTGGTGGCTGACCAGCAGGGGCGGGCCCTCTACTTCAGCCGCGCTCCCATTCCCTGGCCGCGGGATGCCATGGCCGACGACGCGCTTGAGGCGCTGCCCCAAGGTTATGGCTTTCAACGCCATATCGGGATCTACGCCTATCGGGTTAAATTGCTGAACGATTTTGTCCGCTGGCCGCCGTGCCCGCTGGAACAGACGGAGTGCCTGGAGCAACTGCGCGCCATGTGGCACGGTGCCCAGATTCACGTCGCCGAGGCCGATGAAGCGCCCCCCGCCGGGGTCGATACGCCTGAAGACCTGGCACGGGTCAGGGCGCTGTTGGCCGGCTGATCCAGATCGACGAGGAATTTTAATTGGTTGCTAAATATCTGTGGCGGGACGAGTACGCCATTGGCAATGAGGAAATCGACAGCCAGCATAGGCGCCTGTTCGAGTTGTTGGACGAACTCTACCAGGCCGTTTGTCAGGGTAATGCGTCCCAGAGCGTGATGCCGGTGCTCGAGGAGCTGGTGGCCTATACCCGCGAGCACTTTTATGCCGAAGAGTCGTTGATGCGGGAGGTGAACTACCCGGGGCTGGCTCAGCACCAGCAGGAGCACGAGGCGCTATTGGCCGCTGTGCAGAGGAAGATCGCCGCACTTGAACGTGGCGACAAGGTACTGAGTATTGAGCTGCTTGAGTTCGTGCACCAGTGGCTGAGCGGCCACATCCTCAACAGCGATCGTGCCGTAGCCAGCTTCTGCCGCGGTAGGTAGCTATCATGACCACCGGCAAAGCGCTCTCCGTTCTGTTCGTCTGTCTTGGCAATATCTGCCGTTCGCCCACTGCGCACGGGGTTTTCCTGCGGCTGATTGAGGAAGCAGGGCTCGAAGGGCGCGTTGCCGTTGACTCGGCCGGTACTGCCGCCTATCACATCGGAAAAGCACCAGATCCGAGAACCCGGGAGGCGGCCGTGCGCAGAGGGTATGATCTCTCCGCGTTGCGCGCACGCCAGGTCGAGCCGGAGGACTTCCAGCGCTTCGATTACATACTGGCAATGGACAACAGCAACCTGGCTGATCTTCGCGACCTGGCCCCCGCCGGTGGGCGGGCACGGGTCCAGCTGTTCCTCGAATTTGCCGGTTCCGGTGCGCCGTCAGAGGTGCCTGACCCCTACTATGGCGGGGCTGATGGTTTTGACCAGGTTCTGGACTTGGTGGAAGGCGCCGCGCGGGGGTTGCTGGTCGAAATCAACCAGCGGCTGCAGCGGCTGTGATTTCACTGGAAACTAACCGCGCCCTGCGCGACGAGAATACCCTGCATCTGCCCGCGCGGGCCCTCAGGTTTCTGCGGGCCGATCAGCTTGACCAGGCGCGCGAAGCGATCGAGCTCGCCCGTGAACAACGTTGGCCCCTGCTTGTGTTGGGCGGTGGCAGCAATCTGGTGCTGACCCGGGATTTCCCTGGTCTGTGCCTGCAAATAGCGCTGGCCGGGATTTCCCATCGCCCGCTGGATGGCGAATGGGTCGAGGTCAGCGCTGCGGCTGGTGAGAGCTGGCACGGGTTTGTGGAGCACTGCCTGATGCAGGGCTGGTACGGGCTGGAGAATCTGGCGCTGATACCGGGCACGGTCGGGGCTTCGCCCATCCAGAATATTGGCGCATACGGGGTTGAAATAAAGGATTTTTTCCACGAGCTGGAGGCCATAGACCGCACTACCGGTAAGCTGCGGCGTTTTACGCGAGCGCAGTGCGGCTTTGGCTACCGGGACAGCGTTTTCAAGCGTGACGGGCGCGACCGTTATGTTATTACTCAAGTGACCTTTCGCTTGCGCCGCAAGCCCCGCCTTAACTTAGCCTACGGCGCCCTGGCCCAGGCGCTATCCCATCTGGAGTCTCCCGGCCCCCGGGATCTATTCAATGCCGTGGTGGCCCTGCGTCGGGCCAAGCTGCCCGATCCGGCGCAACTGCCTAACGTCGGTAGCTTCTTCAAGAACCCTGTGGTATCCGAGGGGCAGTTTTCACAGTTAAAGACGCAATACCCGGAGCTGGTGGCCTTCCCGGACCCCAAGGGGGTTAAGCTGGCAGCAGGTTGGCTGATCGAGAAGGCTGGCTGGAAAGGGGTGTGCGATGGTGGTGTCGCCGTCCACGAGGCTCAAGCGCTGGTGCTTGTGAATCGGGGGGGGGCACGAGGTGAGGACGTCTTGCGTCTTGCCGGCCGCATTCAGGCGGACATTCAAGCCCGTTTTGGGGTCGGCCTTGAGATTGAGCCCCGCGTCTACTGATGAGCCTTCTTTTTTTCGTCTCCTGGCAACTTTAAGCCAAAAATAAGCCCTGCCGATGACCGACGGCATAATACCCTAGCTTTTCGGTTATTCCCCATTGTTTTCTTCGAGTTAATTCCCTCTTGCGCTTGGGGCCGCTGCTGCGCGGTGCAAGCAGGGCGCAGCAGTGGCCTTTCGCCCAATGGCGAAGGGCGGGGCAGTGTCTATTCTGAAAATACGCATAAATGTATTAGAGGGATCTTGAGTATGAAGGATGCGTGGATTGGGCGCAGGGTGGCGTCCCTGCCTGCTTTTTTGGCTTTGTGGGTCATGCTTTTGGTGAGCGCTCCCGGGCGCGCACTGGATGCATTGCCTGTTTATGAACACATCCCCTTGGGGAGTATGTTGGCCCAGCGGTTTCCCGGTGCCGGCATCAGTTCAGCCCTGGCGCTCAACGAAACCGGCGATGCGGTAGGCTATGTGCTGATCGACGGTCAGTTTGAAGCCTTCATTTATACGCAGGAAAACGGTGTTCGCTTGCTTCCTGATTTAAGTGCGTTGTGGCCCCATCATGTGGCGGTGGACATCACCGAGCGCAGCAATGGGCAGGTGATTATCGCGGGAGACGCCTTAGGTCCCGAATCTACCGACCAGCTCCGCGATCTCGGCAACCCTCTGATCTGGGTCTACGATACGGCCTCAGGTACGGTGACCGAGACGGTGGACGTTGGGCTGCTGCCCGGGGGGGACGCCGGCCGGATCTATGCGCTCAACGATGCAGGGGTCGCGGTGGGGTATACCCGGGTACTGGGGGCAGCGCCTCAGCCGATGGTGTATGACTTCGCCAACCGCTCGCTGAACCCCTTGGCGCTCTCCTTTATCCCTGTAGATATCAACAACAACAACGTGGTGGCGGGAAGCGTCAGGGGCGATAACAATCAAGCCCTCAGGGCGACCATTCAGCCGAACGGCGCTGTGTTGGTCGTAGAGGGGCTGGGTAATCCGGTTGATTCCCAAGTGTTTGACGTCAGCGCCATCAACAGCGTCCAAACCGTCGGCTCAACCTTGGTCTTTCCCTTCACCGACGGCGCCGGTCGCGTCATCAAAGGCGCAGGCCAGGCGCAGTTGGCCAATGAGTGGCTGACCCACTGGAGTAGCAGTGCCTTTGATGTTGCTTGGGATCTGAATACCTCGGGGGACCTGGTGGGGGATCTCGGTATATTCAATGCGGTGAGAGGGGCGATCTATATTAAGAGCCTCAACCAAACGCACTTGCTGGAGGACCTGATCGATCCGCCCGGACCGGTGGTCAACTCAGGACGAGCTATCAACGACGCCGGCTGGGTGGCCGGCGGCATGGCCACCGCAAGCTTGTTGCGGCCCAAAGGTGATATGCCGCTGCCCCCCGCACCCACTGATCTAGTGGCCCAGCCTCACGGGGCGACCGGGCAGGAGCCCTGGGGCGGTATTACCGTGTCCTGGGTGGATAACAGTACCCTGACCCAGGGCTATACCTTGGAACGGCGCTTAAGCGGCGCCGACCTCTGGAACGTTATCATCGCCGACTGGACCAGTCTGAGCTACTCGGACCTGAACGTCACTGCGGGTAGTACTTACGATTATCGGGTAAAGGCAAAGGGAGAGGCCGGTTTCTCCGCCTACTCGAACATCGCTTCTGCCACCGTCCCGGGTGGCGACAACGTGGATACGCAGGCGCCTGCGGTGGCATTTGTGGAGCCCGCGGCGGGAGCGCAGGTGCTACCCGGCCGCGTATCGGTTATCGCGGAGGCCGCGGACAACGTCGGCGTTACCGGAATGGAGATCTTCTACTCCGGTCCCGGTGTTAATAGGACCCGGCTATGTTCAGTCCAGGATGCCGCTCAGCTGAACTGCACCTGGAACACCCGCAAGCTGAATCTTGGCGTGTATACCCTCGAGGCCCGTGCGGCCGATGCGAGCAACAATGTGGGTGTGCAGCAGATTGCCGTCGAGTTGGTTGCCAAAGGTGGTGACGGCGGTGGCGGCGGTGGCGGAGGTGGCGGCACGGGTGGTGACGGTGGTGCCAGCGGAGAGAAAGGCAAGAGGAAGTGTAGCGACGGGATCGACAACGACGGTGATGGATTGATAGATGGCGCAGATCCGGAGTGTCAGTAGCCACCCCTTGCAAGCAGTGAAAGCCACTGTGCCCTAGCGGCAACGCTTGATAAAAAAATCCCCCGAGGCGCGAGCCGCGGGGGATTTTTTGTTGCCTAAGCGAACCTGAGTTGGCGCGCTTCAGCGCCGGTTTTAACCCGCCGCGGGGTGGTTACGCTCTTCTTCTGTGGCAGAGGCATCCTCAGTAGCCGGCGCTATATCCTCGCTTTTGATCGCGGGTTTCGGTTCCGACGGTGCGGGTGCTTCGGTGGGCTTGTCGCCGGAGACCTCCTCGGCCGGCGAAGGCTCGCCGCTTGCTGCGGGCGGATTGGCTACGGAGTCTTCCGTGGCAGCGGCCTCCGCTTTGCGTCGAGCCTCCTCTTCGGCGCGCTTGCGACGACGTACCTCACGCGGGTCGTTGGGCGCGCGGCGACTGCGCCGCCGGGGCTTCTCTTCCGTTGCTTCGGCCGGCTCCGCAACAGGCTCGGGCGTGTGTTCCGTCGCGGCAGCGGTCTTGTCCGCCTCGGCCTCTGCGCTAGGTTCGGCGCGGGTGCCCTTAGGTTCCACTGCTTTGGTATCGGTTTCGCTCCCAGCTGTTTTTTCGGATTTCTGGTCCTGAGGCGCGGCCTTGGCTACAGGAGCCTCTGCTTCTGGCTGCTCTTTCTTGGGCTCTACCGCGCCCTTATCGACTGCTTCCGGCTCGACTGCTTCCGGCGCTGCTTTAGGCGTTTGCTCGCTTTGCGCACGATCGACCTCGACAGCCTTCGCAGCGTTGTTCGCTTGCGGGCTGGCAGATTCGGCCGCTGCCTGTACCTGCTCCAACTGGGGCTGTTCGTTAGACGCTGCCGGCGCATCCTGCTTGGCTGCATCTTCCGCAGCAATCTGCGCCTTTACTGCCTCCCGGCTTCCGCGCTCGCCGCTACGGCGACCGGCGCGGTCGCGACGGCGTTTGGCGCCCCGTGAGCGGCGGCTTGGCTTGTCTTCGGCAGCATTAGTTGTGTCGACGTCGTTGGTCGGCAGATTATCAGCAATTTCCTTGGCTTCGACCGGCTTGCGGCTGCCTTTTTGGGAGCTGCGTTCGCTTTGAGTGCTTTCGGGGCGATCGCCTCTCTGGTCTCGGTTGCTGTCACCGCTGCGGCTGCGGCGATTGCGACGGCTGCTCTTCTCCGTGTCGTCCTGGGGCTTCCCTGAGCGCTCGCTGCGTTCACCGGGGGCCTTGCGGCCGCTTTCTTGGCGCCGGCTGCCGTCCCGGCCACTGTTGCGCCGATCCCCTTCGCCCCTGCGGCGACGGTTGCGTCCGCGTCCGTCGTCGTCCCGCTGCTCGCTTTCGCGTTTTGCGGCCGGGGCGGGTTTGGTGTCGCGGGTCTCCTTGCGGGGTTGCGGCTGCTCCTCGTCACTACTGAAAAAGCTGGTGATGGCAGAGAGCAGGCGCTTGGTCAGCGCGGGCTCCTGGGGCTTGGCGCGCTCGGGTTGAGGGGCCGGGCGTTGGGCGGGGGAGGGGGCCGGCGTGCTGGGTGTCACCCCCTTGACGGCTGCTTCAGGGCGCTGGATGGGCGCCGGGGCGCTGAACTCCTCGGAGTCATCCTGAACATCGGGGGTCATTTCGTAGCTGGCGTCATTTCCGTTGGCCACGACGTTGTCGTCCCGCAGGCGGATCACCTCGTAGTGAGGGGTCTCCATGTTCGGGTTGGGGACCACGATGATTTCAACCTGGTGGCGCTGCTCGATTTCGCTGATGTTGGTGCGTTTCTCATTCAGCAGGAAGGTGGCCACGTTAACCGGCACGATGGTGCGGATCTGGGCGGTACGCTCCTTGGCGCTCTCTTCTTCCAGCAGGCGCATGATGGAGAGGGCCAGTGAGCCGACGTCGCGGATGGTGCCCTGGCCGTTACAGCGAGGACAGACGATTCCGCTGGTCTCCCCGAGGGAGGGGCGCAGCCGCTGGCGGGACATCTCCAGCAAGCCGAAGCGAGAGATACGGCCCAGCTGGACCCGGGCGCGATCCACCTTGAGGGCGTCGCGCATGCGGTTTTCAACTTCCCGCTGGTTGCGCACCGGCGTCATGTCGATGAAGTCGATGACAATCAGGCCGCCAATGTCGCGCAGGCGCAGCTGTCTTGCGATCTCCTCAGCGGCCTCCAGGTTGGTCTGGCGGGCAGTCTCCTCGATGTCGCCGCCCTTGGTGGCGCGCGCCGAGTTGATGTCGATGGAGACCAGCGCCTCGGTGGGATCGATGACGATGGAACCACCGGAGGGTAGCCGCACTTCCCGCTGGAAAGCGCTCTCGATTTGGGATTCGATCTGGAAGCGGTTGAAGAGCGGCGTGCTGTCCTCGTAGAGCTTGATCTTGTTCTGGTAGCCGGGCATGACGTGCTGAATGAAACTCAGCGCTTCTTGATGAACCTCGGGGTTGTCGATCAGAACCTCGCCGATATCCTGGCGCAGGTAATCGCGGATGGCGCGGATGATGACGTTGCTTTCCTGGTAGATCAGGAAAGGAGCGGGCTTGTTGGCGGCGTCCTTAATTGAGGTCCACAGCTGCTCCAGGTAATCCAGGTCCCACTGCAGCTCCTCGCTGGAGCGGCCGATGCCGGCGGTGCGTACTATCACGCCCATGCCGTCGGGTACCTTGACCTCGTTGAGCGCCTCGCGCAGCTGGTTGCGCTCTTCACCCTCGATACGGCGGGAAATCCCACCGGCGCGCGGGTTGTTGGGCATCAGTACCAAGTAACGCCCGGCCAAGCTGATAAAGGTTGTCAGGGCCGCGCCCTTGTTGCCGCGTTCCTCTTTGTCGACTTGGACGATGACCTCTTGGCCTTCGCGGATAACATCCTTGATGTTCACCCGGCCCTTGGTGTCGGTCTTGCTGAAATACTCCCGGGAGATTTCTTTGAGAGGCAGGAAGCCGTGCCGCTCGGCCCCGAAGTCAACGAAGGCGGCTTCGAGGCTGGGCTCAACCCGGGTGATTTTGCCAAGGTAAATATTGGCCTTTTTCTGTTCCCGGGCGCCGGATTCGATATCCAGGTCGTAGAGCCGCTGGCCATCGACCAGGGCTACGCGCAACTCTTCCTGTTGAGTTGCATTGATAAGCATTCTTTTCATAGGTGGTTATTCAGCTCAACTGTGAATAAACGCACCTCACTTCAGTCAACAGGTACCGAATTTACGAATCGATATGTTTATGCGTGCAGTCAGTTTTTCCCAGATTTCAATAGTCTAAGCATGGGGCGGCCAAGGCCGCGCGCTGTCTGGCGTTAAATAACCTCTCAGTGAAGGAATCAGCAACCGTCTCGGATAAGTCTCTCGTTTCAGACTAATATTCGCGGTGGGTCCGGCAGTTGGCCGGAGCGCCTACCATCCTCGGGTCGCCGTGCGTCTTCACCTGAACACAAGGCATAAATCAATTCACAATCGCGTTGCTGTAGGAGGCGCGACTTGCTTTAAGGTAACAGCCCGGAGGGCTATTACCGATGAACATGTCTGTCAGTGGGTAACCGGTATTTCCCCTGCGTGGCTCGGCAGGTTTGCGTTACAATGCTACCCGTTATCGCCGGGCTGGCTATCTCGGCCGAATTTTCAGGCCGGACCAAACCTATCAGGCGACGTCGCAATATAGCAGTTATTGCCCCCTCCAGCAAACTCAACGGAACCATATCCCATTAATATGACAGCAAAATCGGAAGCGCCCTCGGCTAAGGTCCAGTGGGTCGAAGTTACCGAGGATCAAGCGGGTCAGCGAATCGATAATTTTTTGATTACCCGTCTTAAAGGAGCCCCCAAAACACTGGTTTATCGTATCCTGCGCAAAGGCGAGGTGCGGGTAAACAAAGGCCGGGTAAAAGCTCCGTACCGGCTTGCGGTGGGCGATATGATCCGGATCCCGCCGGTGCGAACTAGCGAGTCGCCGGTCGTCGCCAAACCGAGCCTTGGCTTGAGTGAGGCCCTGGAGCGAGCCGTTTTGTTTGAGAACGATCAGTTGCTGGTCATCAATAAGCCCTCGGGGCTGGCGGTGCACGGTGGCAGTGGCGTCAACCTGGGGCTGATTGAGGCCTTGCGGCAGATGCGACCCCAGGCCAAGTTTTTGGAGCTTGTACATCGCCTAGACCGGGACACCTCCGGGTGCGTGATGGTAGCTAAGAAGCGCAGTGCGCTTAAGGCGTTGCATGAGGATCTGCGCCGCAACCGGGTGGATAAGATCTATCACGCCTTGGTGGCGGGGCGCTGGCCTAAGCGCAAGACCAAGGTCGAGGCTCCTTTGAAGAAAAACGAGCTCAAATCGGGGGAGCGAATCGTGCGGGTGCAGGCCGACGGCAAGGAATCCCGGACCGACTTTCGGGTGCTCGCACATTATGGCGAAACCTCCCTGGTGGAGGCAAAGCCCATTACCGGGCGAACCCATCAGATACGGGTGCATACGCAGTATGCCGGTCATCCAATCATTGGGGATGAAAAGTACGGCGATGAAGTCTTGAATCGCACGCTAAAATCCACCGGTGTGAGGCGCTTGTTTCTGCATGCGGCTGAGTTGCGTATCCGTCTTCCGGGCAGCGGCGAACGGCTCTGCGTGCGCGCATCTCTGGAAGAGGGGCTCGAGCGGGTATTAGAGGAATTGGCACGGGCTTAAGGTGCGGTTGTCGTTTTTGAGGTTTTTTGCGCTCTGTCATTCAGGGTGGCGAGAAAGGGAATTTGAGGCAAAGGGAGTTTGAGGCAAATGGGCACCCAGTTGACCCCCGAGTTGGTTCACGAGCTGGCTGACAGCCTGTTAAGGCAAGGTGTACAGCCGACCCCTGAGAACATGGTTCAACGATTTAATCTGGAACCCGCGGATACACTTCTCGAGCAAACACTGAATGCTTGGTGGCAGAGCCTTCGGGGACGAATGGTGCTCTCGCCTGCGGGGGCGGGGAGTCCGCCTGATGCGTTGAGCCGGGCCATGCAGATCCTTTGGCAGGACGCTGTGCGTGAGGCGTCGAGCCAGCTAAAGTCCGAGCGTGTTCACCTGGAAACTGCGCTCAGCGTTTTGAGCCAGGCGTCAGAGTCGGTGCCTGGGCCGAGTCAGCTGGATTATGAGACTCTTCAGGATGGGTACAAGCGCCAGCAGGTGATCAACGATGAAAATATAAGTCAGATCAAGGTGCTGGAGGCGGAAATATCGACCCTGAAAAATGTGCTTGCCAGTGAAGTCAGTCAGCGGAAACAGGCGGAAGAGAAGTTGCTCGATGCCCGCAACGACCTTAAGCGTGAGCTCAAACTGCAGGATGATGCGCGCCGTACGTTTGATAACCGGTTAAGGGATGAGCAGTACCGTGGCCAGGAGCTGGTCGCCAAGGCTGAGGCGGAAACTGCGCAGTACCGGCAGCACCTGGATAAGCTGCGCGATGAAACCGGCAAGAAGGAGGCTGCGCTTACCAAAAATCTGCATGACCTGCGTAGCGAGCTGGCTAAAAAAGAGGTGAAAATCGAGACGCTAAAGGGCCAGATCAAAGGATTGGAGGTGGAACTTAAGGTTATGCGTTCTGACACTGGCAGCCAGTCCCGGCAGATTACCCAGCTCAATACCAAGCTGCTGAGCGCCACCAACCAGGCCAAGAGGTTGGAGGAGAGGGTCAAGGAGCTGGAGGGTCAGTTGCGTCAGGAGCATCAGCGCCTGTCCCAGTGTAACGCCGATGCGTTGCGTAAGGAGTCTGAGTTGCGCAATGCGCTCAAGGAGCGGGAAGACGAGGCGGTTCGGGCCCTGGCCAAAGTGTCGGGATTGCAGAAAAAAAATGCCTCTCAGGAAGAGCAGATCCGTCGCCTTACCGCACAGCTGAGGGGGTAGGGCGCAGGGGCAATTTGCGCCACTGGGATTATCGTTTATTCTAAAAACGTATAGTTCTCCCCACTTTTATTCTTAACCTGAGCGGCGCCCATGAAGCTTCAGCAACTGCGTTATATCTGCGAAGTCGCTAAACACGACCTGAATGTTTCTGCCACGGCGCAGAGTCTGTTTACCTCTCAGCCCGGAATCAGCAAGCAAATTCGGTTATTGGAGGATGAGCTGGGTGTCGAGGTCTTCGCCCGTAGCGGTAAGCACCTGACCCGGGTCACCCAGGCAGGGGAATCCATTCTCGGCATCGCTGAGGACATCCTGCGCAAGGTGGAAACCATCAAGCAGGTCGCCCAGGAATTCAGCGATGAAAAGAAGGGGAGCCTGGCGGTGGCTACCACCCACACCCAGGCGCGCTACGCGCTGCCGCGGGTGATAGCCGGCTTTATCCGGGACTACCCGGAGGTGTCCCTGCACATGCACCAGGGTACGCCGGTGCAGATCTCGGAAATGGCGGCCGACGGAACCGTCGATTTCGCCATTGCCACCGAGGCGCTGGCGCACTTCAGCAACCTGACGATGATGCCCTGCTATCGCTGGAATCGTGCCATCGTGGTGCCCCGTGACCATCCGCTTACCCAGTCCAGCAAGTTAAAGCTGGCCGATGTGGCCCGCTTTCCGATCGTCACCTACGTGTTCGGCTTTACCGGGCGCTCCAAGCTGGACGAGGCGTTTTCCCACCAGGGGCTTGAGGCCAAGGTGGTGTTTACCGCGGTGGATTCTGACGTGATTAAAACCTACGTGCGTCTGGGGTTGGGGGTCGGGATTATCGCCAGTATGGCTTACGAGCCTGAGGCCGACAGCGATCTTGTCTGTCTTGACGCCTCCCACCTGTTCGAGCCCAGCACCACCAAGATTGGCTTTCGCCGCGGGACCTTCTTACGCGGCTACATGTACGACTTCATACAGGGGTTTGCGCCTCACTTGACGCCGGAGCTGGTGGATCAGGCCGTGGCCTGCTCCACCCGGGCCGAACTGGACGCGCTCTTCGCTGATATGGAGCTGCCGGTGCTCTGAGCCCGATTGCGCGCTCTGTTAAAGCAGGGTAGAGTCCGCTGCTGTTAACCGCAACAACAGTGAGGAGTATGCCTGTGGAAGTCGCCTGCCTTGACCTGGAGGGGGTGCTGGTCCCCGAGATTTGGATCGCTTTTGCCGAGGAAACCGGCATCGAAGAGTTGAAGGCAACGACCCGTGATATTCCCGATTATGACGAGTTGATGCAGCAGCGGTTGCGCATCCTTGATGAGCACGGCCTGACCCTGCCGGAAATTCAGCGCACCATCGCCAAACTCAGCCCGCTGGACGGGGCGCGGGACTTTATCGACTGGCTGCGCGAGCGCTTTCAGGTGGTGATTCTCTCAGACACCTTTTACGAGTTCTCGCAGCCTTTGATGCGCCAGCTGGGCTTTCCCACGCTGTTCTGTCACAAGCTCGAGGTGGAGGCCGAAAGCGGCCGCATCACCGGATATCAGCTGCGGCAGAAAAACCCCAAGCGCCAGTCGGTGCTGGCGTTTCAGTCGCTTTACTACCGGGTTATCGCCGCCGGCGACTCCTACAACGACACCACTATGCTGGCCGAAGCCGATGCGGGGATTCTGTTCCACGCCCCCGAAAACGTGATCCGGGAGTTTCCCCAGTTCCCTGCCGTGCACGATTTCGACGCGCTCAAGCGCGAATTTATCCGCGCCAGCGACCGCAACCTCAGTCTTTGAGCTAAGTTGACCGCCTGCGGGGCGCAGAAGAGGCCCTGCAGGCAGTTTTCGCGCAGATTGCGGGGGCACCGAAGTTACTGATCGGCGTCCAGACCCACGGTGGTTTCGATGACACCGCCCCCCAGGCAGCGCTCGCCGTCGTAGAACACCACCGATTGGCCGGGCGTGACGGCCCGCTGTGGCTCGTCGAACAGCACCCGGTAACCCTCGGCGCAGGCTTCCACGCGGCAGGGTTGGTCGGGCTGGCGGTAACGTGTCTTCGCCGTGCAGCGAAACGGCAGGGCGGGGCCTTCACCGTCGACCCAGTCCACTTGGCCGGCGGTCAGACTGCGACTGAAAAGCAGGGGGTGGTGTTTGCCCTGCACCGCGATCAGAATATTTCGTTCCAAGTCTTTACCGGCCACGTACCAGGGTTCGTCGGGAAAGTCGGCCAGGCCGCCGATGCCCAGCCCCTGGCGCTGACCGATGGTGTGGTACATCAGCCCCTGGTGCTGACCGATATCCACCCCCTCCGGGGTCTCGATCCGCCCCGGTTGGGCCGGCAGGTACTGCTGCAAGAAGTCGCGGAAACGGCGCTCGCCGATAAAACAGATACCGGTGCTGTCCTTCTTGTCGTGGGTGACGAGGTCGTGGGTCTCGGCCAGGCGCCGAACTTCCGGCTTTTCCAGCTCCCCGACCGGGAACAGGGTCTGGCGGATTTCGGCTTCCCCCACGGCGTGGAGGAAGTAACTCTGGTCCTTGTTGGCGTCCCGGCCGCGAAGCAGGAAGCTGCGCTCGGCTTGATCCTGGCGCCGCACGTAGTGGCCGGTGGCGATGTAATCGGCGCCGAGCAGGCGGGCGTAGTCGAGAAACGCCTTGAACTTGATCTCCTTGTTGCAGAGGATGTCTGGATTGGGGGTGCGCCCGGCCTTGTATTCACTGAGGAAGTGCTCAAACACGTTGTCCCAGTACTCGGCGGCAAAGTTGGCGGTGTGCAGGTGAATACCCAGCTTGTCGCAGACGGCCTGGGCGTCTGCCAGATCCTCCTTGGCGGTGCAGTACTCGGTGCCGTCGTCTTCGTCCCAGTTCTTCATGAACAGCCCTTCGACGTGGTAGCCCTGCTGTTGAAGCAGGAGGGCGGACACGGAAGAGTCGACGCCGCCGGACATGCCGACGATTACCTTGAGGGCGCTGTTATCTGTCATGGGGTACTCGGAGGTGGTGAAAAAAGGTCCGATTTTACCGTTACCGGACGGGTGATGCACCCCTGATCGGGTCGCGAAATAGGCTCAGCGGGTAGTGCCGGCCCGCCAGAAAATCCTCAATGCTCTGCAGCACCAGTGGGCTTCTCAGTCGCGGTTCGGCCTGGCGAATGGCATCGGGGGTGAGCCAGAGCGCCCTTTTCACCGGGGGATCTAGTGCTCTTTGTGGGTGGTGCCGAAGCGGCTGGGCGACAAAGCAGGTGCGCAGGTAGGTAACACCATTCGGGGCGCGGTAGGTGTAAATTCCCAGCACCGAGGTGGGTTCCACTTCCCAGCCCGTCTCCTCCAGTGTTTCCCGGCGCGCTGCGGTTATCAGGCTCTCATCGGGCTCCAGGTGCCCGGCGGGCTGGTTGAGTAGCAGCTGTCCCTTGATTTGCTCCTCGACCAGCAGGAACTCGCCGTCGCGCTCAATAACGCAGGCGACGGTGGCGTGGGGTGTCCAGCGCATGGTGGCTTCCGATGGCAGGTGAGTGATTCGGTCGGGGCTTGGGGATTCCGTTCTCCCCCTTGGTATACTGCTCCACGAAGCCTAACACGGAGAAGCGCGGTGAGCCTTATCAGTATTCGGGTGCAACCCGAAGATTTCGATCTCAATCAGCACTATCAGGCCCTGCGCGGAAAGGGTAACGGGGTGGGGGCCATCGTGACGTTTACCGGGCTGGTGCGCGACCTGCCGAACGGCGCGCTGGCGGCGATGGAACTTGAGCACTACCCGGGTATGACCGAAAAGTGCCTGCGGAACATCGCCGAGCAGGCGGTTGCCCGATGGGCGCTGCTGGGCGTCCACATTGTTCACCGGGTCGGCGCGCTCTCACCGGGTGACCAGATCGTGCTGGTGGCTACCGCCAGCGCCCACCGTCGGGACGCTTTTGCGGCGGCCGAATTCATCATGGATTACCTGAAAAAAGACGCGCCCTTCTGGAAAAAGGAGCGAACGGCCGCCGGTGAACACTGGGTGGAGCAGAAAGAGAGCGATCGTCGCGCCGCCGGGCGCTGGCAGCGTTGATACCAATACGAGAGCGCTGGAGTGCGGCTTAAGGACCGGCGAGGTCCTTGATCCGTTCATCGAGAATGCGCAGGTTGTCTTCCACCTGCCCCAGCCGCTGGCGCTGCTGCTGAAGTTGATATTGATAGTCCAGGTGCTGGCGTTGCCGCTGGGCCCGTTGTGCGTAATCTGCGCTGGTTGTGGCTTGGCTGGCGCCCGCCGACGGAGCGACCTGGCGTGCTGCCAGCTCGAGGTTGAGCAGCTGCTGCCTCAATTCGCGGCGCAGCTCGAGTAGCCGGCTACGGCGCTGCTGCAGAACCTGTAGCCTGGGATCGCCGGGGGCGCTCTGTGCCCCCGGTGCCGGCGTGTTGGCGCAGGGGGTGTCCTGGAAGGTGGCTACCCCTTGGATGTCGCAACGGTAGACGGTGGTGCCTGACGCGGCCTGGGCTGCCAGAGCGGTCGTGAGGATGAAGCAGCAGATCTGGCGTTTCACATTTCCCTCTTCAGTCCGGTCGTTATTTGTTTGCCCAGATTAGGCTAAAGCGCGGAAGAGTCCACATCCTAACACTGCCCGTGAGCAGAGTGGATTGAACCGGGCGGGAATGAGGGTATGATCCGCTCCTTTTGACCGACGGGGGACCCGTGTCGCAGGACGAACACTTTAGCATTGGGCAGCGTTGGATAAGCCATGGCGAAATCGACCTTGGGCTTGGGCGTGTCTGTGGCCTGGAATCTCGGCAGGTGCGCCTTGAGTTTCCGGCCGCCGGCGAGGTTCGCACCTACGGGCGGGCCGATGCGCCTCTCAGTCGGGTCCGCTACCAGACTGGAGACTGGATCCGCAACGAGCAGGGACTGGGTATGCGGGTTGAGTCAGTCACGCTCAAAGGCGGGTGTTGCTGTTACCGCGGGCAGGATGACGCCGGGAAGGTGCGGGTTTTCGATGAGGCTGACCTGGACAGTTCTGTCAGTTTTAACCGCCCCCAGGATCGGCTGCTCAACGGTCAGATCGACGCCGACAAGGCGTTCCGCCTTCGGCTTGAAACGCTGCAACAGCGCCACCGTCATCAGCGCTCGACCGGCTTTGGCCTTCTCGGGCCTCGCGTCAGCCTGTTGCCTCACCAGCTTTATGTCGCCGCCCAGGTCGCGCAGCGGCACGCTCCCCGCGTACTGCTCGCCGATGAAGTCGGTTTGGGCAAGACCATTGAAGCCGGCTTGATTCTCCATCATCAGCTGCTTAGCGGTCGGGCGCGTCGAGTGCTGGTACTGGTCCCCGACAGCTTGGTGCATCAATGGCTGGTGGAGATGTTGCGGCGCTTCAACCTCGCGTTTACCTTGCTTGATCACGAGCGCTGCCAGGCCCTTGCCGCAGCGGGGGAGGGAAACCCCTTTGAGACCGCCCAGCTGGTGATTTGCGCTCAATCCTTGTTGCTGGATGATCCCGCGCTGGGAGCCGCGGCCCGCGATGGACGCTGGGATCTGTTGGTTGTCGATGAGGCGCACCACCTGGGTTGGGAGTCCGGTTCGGTCAGCCCTGCCTACGTCCTGGTGGAAAGCCTCGCCGCTCAAACACCGGGCGTGCTGCTGCTGACGGCCACCCCGGAGCAGCTAGGCCGGTCGGGGCACTTTGCCCGGCTCCGTCTGCTCGACCCGGATCGATACCCTGATCTTGGGGCGTTTAAACAGGAGCAGGGCGGCTACGTCGCCATTCGCCAGCTGCTGGAGGTTGTTGAACGGCATCCGGGCATCCAGGCTCTGCGAGCCGACGGCGCGCTGATGAAGCGCCTGGAGCAGCGCCTGGGAGAGGAGTCCCTTGAGAGCGCGCTGCGGCAGGCACAGCCGCTGGAGGCGCTCAAGCAGGCGCTGCTGGATCGCTTCGGAACCGGTCGGGTGCTGTATCGGAACACGCGGGCGGCGGTGGGCGGTTTTGCCCCGCGCCACCTGCAGCCGCACCCGCTGGAGGCGCCGCCAGGCTACCGGGAAAGAGACGCCTTGGAACTGCTGATCAAGCCGGAGCGTTGCCTAGGTGACGGGTGGCTGAAAAAAGACCCCCGGGTGGCGTGGCTGGCCGCCTGGCTGCAAATCAATCCTGGGGAAAAAGTGTTGCTGATCTGTGCCGAGTGCACGACGGCGCGTGAGCTCGAAGGTTATCTTCGGCTCCGCCTTGGCGTGCGCAGCGCGGTGTTTCATCAGGCGATGAGCCTGGTCAACCGGGACCGGGCCGCCGCCTACTTTGCGCAGCACGAGGGTGGTGCACAGATCCTGGTCTGCTCGGAGATCGGCAGCGAAGGACGCAATTTTCAGTTTGCTCACCACTTGGTGCTCTTTGATCTGCCGCTGGATCCGGATCTGCTGGAACAGCGCATCGGTCGTCTGGATCGGGTCGGGCAGCGACACCCCATCCAGATCCACGTGCCCTATTACGTGGGCTCCGCTCAGGAGCGACTGTTTCACTGGTTACACCAGGGGCTGGACGCGTTCTTGACCGCCTGCGCCTCGGGGCAGGCCCTGTACGCACGTTTTGGAGAGCGCCTCAAAGCGACCCTGTTGCCATCCGGGCTGGCGCAGTTGGGGCCTTTGATCGAGGAGACAAGTGCCCACCACGCCCAGTTGGAGGCGCGCCTCGCCGAAGGGCGCGACCGGCTGCTGGAACTTAACTCCTGCCAGCCTGCGCCAGCCCGGGCCCTCATCGATGCGATCGCATCGGCTGCTCGCGAGGCAGAGCTGGCCGCTTACGCGGAGCGCTTGTTCGACCATTTTGGCATCGAGCAGGAGGATCAGGGCAACGGTGAGTGGATTCTGCAGCCAGGGGAGCGAATGTTTACCCAGGATTACCCCGGGTTGCCGCGGGAAGGGTGTCGTGCAACCACCGCAAGAGAGCAGGCGCTGCAGCGTGAAGACCTGGCGTTTCTCACCTGGGAGCACCCGATGATCTGGGGTGCCATGGAGGCGCTGCTGAGTGAGGACTACGGCAATGCTGCCCTGTGCACCCTGCATCTGCCGCCCTTGAAGCCCGGCGGGTTGCTGCTGGAGGCGGTTTTTGTGCTGCATTGCGCGGCGCCGAGGGCGCTCCAGATTGAGCGCTACCTGCCGTCGAGCAGCGTGCGGCTGGTGCTTGATGAGACCGGCAATCGCCTTGAGAAACTGCTCAGCGTGGAGCAGCTGAACGCCCGGGTTGAGCGGGTTCCCGGTGAAATGGCCCAGCAGATCGCTACCCAGGCCCGGCCGCGGCTGCAGAGCCTGCTTGAAAAGGCCGAAAGGCAGGCAGTTGACCTTGAACAGGCGCAGAAGAGCGCCGCTCTGGCCCAGGCTCGGGAACTCCAGGGGGGAGAGCTTCTGCGCTTGCAGACCCTGGCTCGCCACAACCCGGCGATCCGTGATGATGAAATCGCGCGTCAGAAGGAGTGGCTTCAAAGCCTTGAAAGCCATCTCGGGGACGCGAGCCTGCGGCTGGATGCGGTCCGGGTCGTCCTGGTGACCTGAACGCCTAAGACTAAGGCCACATAGTCAGGTGGGGAGGGGCGCGCTATACCCTATACGGTGATTTTTTAGGACCGGGTTTTGTTATGACTTCGCTGTATGAGCGGATGGGCGCCGAGGCGGGACTGGAGCGGGCGGTTGAGATTTTCTACCAGGCGGTACTGGCCGACCCCCTGTTGGCCCACTTCTTCGACGGTATCGACATGGAGCGCCAGCGCTATCATCAGCGGCTGTTTCTCCGCTACGCAACCGGTGGTGACGACCGCTACCAGGGGCAGGGGCTTGGCGCGGTCCACCGGCGCCTGGTGGAGGAGATGGGGCTCAATAACGTTCACTTTAACGCGGTCCTCAGCCATCTGGAGTCCACCCTGTTGCAGCACGGGCTGAACGACGAGGATGTGCAGGGGGTGCTGGCGCGCATCGAGGCGCTGCGCCCCGAGGTGCTGGGCTTTGACTACAGCTGATGCTGCGGTTAACAATCTGCCCCTGGAAATCGGAAATCTGTTTGCCGCCATCCCTGCGAACCTCGAGCAGGAGTTGACCGAGACCCTGGACTGTTCGGGACCCTTTCGGCTGGAGCGAATCGTTTCCCGCGGCCACGCCTCGGCGCCTGGCTTCTGGTATGACCAGGCGGAGAGCGAGTGGGTCTTGCTGCTCCAGGGGGAGGCGGCGCTGGCCTTTGCCGACGGCAGGGCTGAGGTGCGGCTGCAGGCGGGAGACTACCTGGAGATACCCGCCGGGCTCCGGCACCGGGTGGCCTGGACCAGCGACACCCCCGAGGCGGTTTGGCTGGCGGTGTTTTATCGCGGTGCTGAAGATCTTTCGCAGGAGGGGAGCTAATGGATCCCTTGATGGCGGTCCAGGCGCTGGCGACCCTCGGCGTCATCATCGCCTACCTGGTTCTTAATCAGCTCTCGCGCTCGCTTCTGGCCACGTCCGCGCGCAACAAGGGGGTGCCCTCCAAGCGCGCCCATTACGTGCAGGCCTGTTTTCGCTTCGGCTGGCTGTTTCTGGCGCTCGTCGCGGGCGCGTTGATCTGGAGCGTGGACTTTCGCGGACTGCTGGTTTTCGCGTCGTCGCTGTTTGCCGTGGTCGGCGTGGCGCTTTTTGCCCAATGGTCGCTGCTGAGCAACATCACCGCCAGTATCGTGATTTTTTTCAGTTTCCCCCACCGCATCGGCGACCCGGTGAAAATTCTCGACGGCGACAATACGGTTGTCGGGGTGATCGACGAGATATCCCTGTTCCAGGTCCAACTGATCAGCCCCGAGGGGGAGCGGATTTCCTACCCCAACAGCCTGATTCTGCAGCGGCCGGTGGTGCGCCTGAAGGAACTGCCGGCCCCTGCGGCAGGGGATGCTGGCCCCTGAGGGGGCGAATTTTTCCTGCTTACGCTATCCGTTATTGCCCTGGTAGCGGCGCTCAGGACGGCCGACACTGCCGTAGCTGACTTCTGCCAGTACTTCCTGCGTACCTACCAGGTATTCCAGGTAGCGCCGTGCCGTGGTGCGGCTGGCGCCTATCCGCTCACCCACGGTCTCGGCATTGAGGGGGCCGGCTTCTGCCTGCATCACCGCTCTGACCTTGTCCAGGGTGAGCCCGTCAATGCCTTTGGGCAGTCGGGCGGGTGAGGGTGGCTCTGGCTCGCCGGTTGCCCCTCGCTGGCGCGGCAGCAGCCGGTCGACATCGGTCTGGGCCAGGGAGTCCAGGGTCCGCAGTTTTTCCCGGTGCTGGGCATAGTGGCTGAGAGCGGTCTGCAGCCGCTCAAAGACCAGGGGTTTGAGAATGTAGTCAAAAACGCCGCCGCGCAGGGCCGCCTTGAGGGTGTCTACCTCGGTGGCGGCGGTGATCAGGATCACGTCGGTGGTGCTGTTGCTGGCCCGCAGGTTGCGCAGCAGGTCCAGCCCGGTGCCGGTGGGGAACTGGATGTCGAGCAGCAGCAGGTCGGGCTCCAGCACTTCCACCAGGTCCTCGGCCTCGGTCAGCCCATGGGCAACTCCCACCAGCTCGAAGCCTTCGATGCGCTGCAAGAAGCGCTGCTGGATCTCGGCAATGCGCGGATCATCTTCAGCAATGACAACCGTTATCTTTTCCATCTTGTTGTTATGTAATGCTTGTGTGTCGGTTTTTCGGTAGGTAAACGGTAAAGCGGCTGCCGCCGGGGGTGACAGGTTCCAAGGTGATTGTACCCCCGAGCTGCTGCAACAGCCGTTGTACCAGGTGCAGCCCCCAGCCGCGGCCGGTGGAGGATTTGCTGCTCACGCCCTTTTCAAAGATCCGCTCCTGCTCGCCCTCGGGAATGCCCGGCCCCTGGTCCTCCACCTCGAAAATCAAATCGTCCCCGAGGTCGGTCATGGACAGGCGCACCTCTCCCCCGGTGCCAGTCTGGGCCAGGGTCGCCTCCAGTGCGTTGTCGAGCAGATTGCCGAGGATACTGACCAGCTGTTCCCGGGGCAGCCGCTCGGGCAGCTCAGTCATGCGGCTCTCCGGATCGATTATCAGGTGCAGGCCCAGTTCCCGGGCGCGGTTGTATTTGCCCAGCAGGCACCCTGCCAGCACCGGGTCAGGCACGGCTTCCACCAGCAGGTGAATCAGGGCTTGCTGGCTCTGGGTTTCCTGGCCGATCAGGGCCAGGGCCTCCTGGTTGGCACCGATTTCGATGAGGCCCGCGATGGTGTGCAGCTTGTTGGAGTACTCGTGGGATTGGCTGCGCAGGCTGTCGGCATATTGCTGAATGCGGGTCAGCTGGCGGCTGACCAGGTCCAGCTCATCCTTGCGGCGAAAACTCGAGACGACACCGATGACGCGTTCGCCCTGGTGTATTGGAACCCGGTTGACGATTAAATTGCGGTCGGCCAGCCACACATCCTGGTCGAACTCGGGGGTTCCGCTGGTCAGCACCTCAAGCATGCGGCTGTCCGGCAGCACCGCTTCAATGGGGCGGCCACTGAGGTGGGTGTCGGGGGCCAGCCCCAGGGTCTCGACCGCAGTGCGGTTGAAGGTGGTGATAAGCCCCTCGGCGTTGATCGCGATAATTCCTTCGCGCACCGACTCCAGCGTGGCGTTGCGCTCCTCGAACAGGCGCCCGATTTGCTCCGGCTCCAGGCCGAAAATGGCCCGCTTGAAATGGTTGGCGAACCAGAGCGCGGTGACTACGCTCAGGATGAAGGCGGCGATGATCACCAGAATGAGGGTCGTACGGTAACGGTCAACGATGGCCTCAACCGTATCGAACAGAAAGCCCACGGAGACGATCCCGAGAATCGCGCCCTGCGCATCCAGAACCGGTGCCTTGCCGCGTACGGTGGCCCCCAGGCTGCCCTCGGCCCATTGCACGTAGGGCTCGCCGCGTAGCAGTACCGGCTCGTTGTAGTCGCCGTCGTCGTCGTGCATGGGCTTGCCGATGCGCTCGGGGGTGGGGTGAGCGAGGCGAATACCGTCACGGTCGCCGATAACCACGAAGCGGGCGGGAATGTTGGTGGCAAGGGCCCTGCTGATTGTCTGCAGGCGGGCGCTGTCGGCGGTCGCGACCCCCTCGATCACCTCGGGGCTGGCGGCGATAGTTTTCGCCACGTGCAGCGCCCGCTGGGCCATCTGCTCTTCCAGGGAGTTATCGAGGTAGTGGAGGGCGAAAAGTCCCAGCAAGCTGGTCTGTAACAGGGCCATCAGGCCCAGGATCAGGACCATGCGGCTCTTGAGTTTAAGTCGTCGCAGGGAAAGGGGCATGGTTCGGGGTTCTATCGATTCGGACCCAGTTTATTCGATCTCGCCTTCAAAGGCTTGTGAACAATATGAACTAAATCGCCACAATGTTTTAAAAGGCGTTTAAATTCACAAGCTTCTATCGAACGGTGGAGGTTGATTAATCTCACCCCTGTCGTAGGACTATAAGAACATAACGATGAGGATTTCCAATGATTAGTTCCCTATTGTCGCGCAAGCGTCCTGCTTTTCTGGCCGCCACCCTGGCGGGCTGTCTGACGGCCGGTGCGTCCCTTAGCGCCCAGGCGGTAGACTCTGTTCACTTTTTGATCCCCGGCGGTGCCGGTGGTGGCTGGGACGGAACGGCCCGTGGCACCGGTGAGGCCCTGTCCAAGTCCGGACTGGTTGACAGCGTTTCTTACGAGAACATGTCCGGCGGCGGTGGCGGCAAGGCAATTGCCCACCTGATTGAAGTGGCAGACCAGGCCGAAGACACCCTGATGGTCAACTCCACGCCCATCGTCATCCGCTCCCTGTCCAAGGTCTTTCCCCAGTCTTTCCGTGACCTGACCCCGGTGGCGGCGACCATTGGCGATTTCGGCGCCTTCGTGGTAGCAGCCGACTCCAAGTACCAGAGCTTTGAGCAGCTGGTCGCCGATTACCTGGACAACCCCCGTTCCGTGGGTGTGGCCGGCGGCTCGGCCCGCGGCAGCATGGATCACCTGGTAGCGGCGATGGCCTTCAAAGCGGCCGGCGGTGACCCGGTCCGGGTTAAGTACCTGGCTTACGACGCCGGCGGTAAGGCGATGGCGGGTCTGCTCTCCGGCGAGGCTCAGGTGCTCTCCACCGGCTTCAGCGAAGCCCTGGCGCTGGCCGAAGCGGGCGAAGTGCGGATTCTCGCCATGACCGGTGACGAGCGTTCGGCTGCCGCTCCCGAGGTTCCCACGCTGAAAGAGCTGGGTTACGACGCCAGCTTCGTGAACTGGCGCGGTTTCTTCGGCGCTCCGGGCCTGGCCGACGCCAAGGTGGCCGAGTACACCGAGATGCTGGAGAAAATGTACGATACTCCCGAGTGGGAAACCGTGCGCAGCCGCTACGGTTGGACTGAGATCTTCAAGCCCGACGCCCAGTTCGTTGCTTTCCTGGAGCAGCAGGAGAAGGAAGTGGGTGAGCTGATGCGCGAGCTCGGCTTCCTCAAGTAAGTTCTTTATCTCCCTCCGGTCCGGTGGTCGTTACGGCCGCCGGGCCTGTTCGTTCTTTAGGGCGGTGCCACGCTGCCCGAGGAGTCTTCCATGACCTTTACTAAGGACCATATCGGCGGTCTGGTTTTCCTGTGCCTGTCCGCCGCCTACGGTTACTACGCTGGCCAGATCCCCCTGTTGCCCGGGGACGAGTACGCTCCCTTTCACGCCCGTTCCCTGCCTAACGCGCTGGCCTTCATGGGCGGGGCGCTCTCTATCGCCCTGCTGGTGAGCGGGCGGCGTGATCGGGCGCATCGGCTGCAGCTCGGCGGCTATGACTTCTTTCTGGTGGGTGCACTGCTGGCCCTGGTGGCGCTTTTCGGTATCGCCTTAACCTGGCTTGGCTTTCTGGTTTCCACCGTATTGTTCTTAATCGGCGGTTACTGGCTGCTCGGCGAGCGCCGTATCCGGGTTCTGTTGCTGGCTTCGGTGCCTTTCGGTGTCGGCATCTGGTTTGTCTTGTCCCAGTTGCTGGATATCTATCTGGCGCCGGGACGGCTGTTTAGTTACCTGTTTGGAGGCTGATCCATGTTAGACGGAATCATGACCGGGCTGACCACGGCGGTGATGCCCTTCAACGTGATGATGGTGGTGGTCGGCTGCTTCGCGGGCACCTTTATCGGCATGCTGCCGGGGCTGGGCCCGATATCGGCGGTCGCGCTGATGATCCCCATTACTTACGGCCTGGACCCGGCGTCGGGTATCATTCTCATGGCCGGGGTCTATTATGGCGCCGTGTTTGGCGGCTCTACCTCATCCATTCTGATTAACGCCCCGGGCTGTGCCAGCACCGTGGCCTCCGCCTTCGACGGCTACCCGCTGGCCCAGCAGAAGCAGGCCGGCAAAGCCCTGGCCCTGGCGGCTTACTCCTCGTTTACCGGGGGCACCATTGGCGCCCTGATCCTGCTGTTCGCGGCCCCGGCCCTGGCCAGTGTTTCGCTGAGCTTCCAGTCCGGTGATTACTTCGCTCTGATGGTGCTGGGCCTGACCGCCGTGGCCGCGTTCTCCGGCCGGGGGCAGGTGCTTAAAGCACTGATCATGACGGTTTTCGGCCTGATGATCGCCACGGTCGGTACCGACATTACGTCGGGGGCGCCGCGGTATACCTTTGGCAGCATTGACCTGATTGACGGCATCAGCTTCCTGTTACTGGCAATGGCCACCTTCGCGCTGACCGAAGTGGTGATGACCGTGCTCAAGGGGCAGCACCGGGAGCCTGAGCCGGAAATGGACATGAAGTCCCTGGGAAGCATGAAATTGAGCCGGGAGGAGGTGAAAGAGGTTGCCCCCACGATCGCTCGCTCTTCGGTGTTTGGCTTTATCGTCGGCGTGCTGCCCGGTGCCGGCGCGACCATCGCCTCCTTCCTGGCCTATGGCTTTGAGCGCAACCTGGCCTCGGCCAAGGAGAGGCTGAAATTCGGCAAGGGCGCGCTGCGCGGGCTGGCGGCGCCGGAGTCGGCCAACAACGCCGCGTCCACGGGCTCCTTCGTGCCCCTGCTGACGCTGGGTATTCCGGGCTCCGGCACCACGGCCATCATGCTCGGTGCCTTGATCGCCTACGGTATTCAGCCTGGGCCGCGGCTGTTCGTGGACAACCCGGACGTGTTCTGGTCGGTGATCATCTCCATGTACTTCGGTAACCTGGTGCTGCTGATCCTCAACCTGCCGCTGATTCCCTATATTTCGCGGTTGCTGGTGATCCCTCGGCCGATCCTGATCCCGCTGATCCTGTTCTTCTCGATCACCGGGGTCTACCTGGTCAGCTTCAACACCTTTGATATCCAGATGATGGTGTTTATCACGGTGGCGGCGATCTTCCTCAAGCTGCTGGAATTTCCCATGGCGCCGATGCTGCTGGGCTTTATCCTGGGCGGCATCATGGAGAAAAACCTCAGTCGCGCGCTGACCCTGAGCGACGGCAGCCTCGCTTTCCTCTGGGAGCGGCCGTTGACGCTGACCATCATGGTGCTGGCAATTACCATGCTGCTGCTGCCGCTGTTCGGGCAGTTGCGCCGGCGGCTGTTCGCCGGCCGGGGGCCGGAGGTGGCCTCCAGCGAGGGTGAAGGCTAAGGCGCCCCTGGGCACGCAATCACCGTCGGCATCGGGTAACCGGGCCGGCGGTTTTTTTTGCCCGGAAGAAACGCCGAGGGGTGGCGTTGCACGACGGGTGGGCTGGCGGATGAAGGTTGGACACGGTGCCCGGCTGCAAGATCGCGGGGTATAGCTGGTGCGGTGCTTTGGGGAAGGGGGGAGGAGAGGGGAAGTAAGGGCCCCGGCGGGGCCCTCGGGTGGCCGCGTTTAGCGGGCGCGGTGGGGCAGTACGTCGCGCAGCTTGTCGGCCATTTCCCGCAGGCTTTTCTCTGTGGTGGGCCAGTCGATGCAGGCGTCGGTAATGGAGACGCCGTACTTGAGGTCGCCCAGGTTCGCCGGGATCGACTGATTGCCCCATTCCAAGTGGCTCTCGACCATCAGGCCGATGATCGACTCGTTGCCTTCGATGATCTGGTTGGCGACGTTCTCCATCACCAGCGGCTGCAGCGCCGGGTCCTTGTTGGAGTTGGCGTGGCTGCAGTCGATCATGATGTTGGTGCTCAGGCCGTTCTTTTCCAACGCTTTTTCGCACAAGGCGACGCTGACTGAATCGTAGTTGGGCTTGCCGCCCCCGCCGCGCAGCACCACGTGGCCGTATTGGTTGCCCTTGGTGCGGATCACCGACACCTGCCCAGCGCCGTTGATGCCGAGGAAGTTGTGGGGATGGCTGACCGACTGCAGGGCGTTGATTGCAACGGTCAGGCCACCGTCGGTACCGTTTTTGAAACCGACGGCGCAGGAAAGGCCGCTGGACATCTCCCGATGGGTCTGGGACTCGGTGGTGCGGGCGCCGATGGCGGACCAGGCGATCAAATCCTGCAGGTACTGGGGTGAGATCGGGTCCAGCGCCTCGGTGGAGAGCGGTAGTCCTTTGTCGGCCAGGTCGATCAGGAGCTGACGACCGATACGCAACCCTTTTTCGATCTGGAAGGAGTCGTTGAGGTCGGGATCGTTGATCAGTCCTTTCCAGCCCACGGTGGTGCGGGGTTTCTCGAAGTAGACCCGCATGACGATATAGAGTGTGTCTTTGAGCTCATCCGCCAGCGCCTTGAGTCGCTCGCCATACTCAAGTGCCGAGTCCACGTCGTGGATGGAGCAGGGGCCCACCACGACGAACAGCCGCTTATCCTTGCCGTCGAGAATGTCGCGAATCACCTGGCGCCCTTCAAGTACTGAGCGGCGTGCGGCGTCCGTCAGCGGGATGGCGCGCTTTAGCTCCTCGGGCGTGACCAGGATGGATTGGGATTCGACGTTAAGGTCGTCAACGCGGATATCGGTCATTGTGGCTTCCTACTGATTTGATGCGGTGGGCGGTGTCGCGGCCTTGACGGGACGCGCGCCACCCGGGCTGAGAGCACTTTCTAACATATTCCATCACCTTAAGGTATGGCTGGGGGTTAGACCATCGGGTGAGCCGCGAAAGGCGATGGGTAAACCGCTTAATCCCGGCCAGCGGGGCTGATATAATCGTGCGTTTAAGTTGGTCATAAGTTACTCAATTTATCCAAGGGAACGGTTCATAAAAAATGCGCAACCTATTGGTCTTTTTTACATTGTTTTGGTTTTTTGGCTCCGCGGCGATGGCACAGGACTACCATGTCAGCGATGAAGTGACGGTCTTTATGCACACCGGCCCCAGCAATCAGTACCGGATCAAGGCTCGAATCAGTAGCGGTACCGCGTTGCAGGTCCTGAATCGCAATAACAGCACTGATTACGTGCAGGTGCGCACTGATAACGGCACGGAGGGGTGGATCGAAGGGCGTTTCGTCAGCGAAGGGCCGAGCATTAAGAACCGCCTGCCCCGTCTGGAATCACAACTCGCGCAGAGCCGGGAAAAAGTGACCGAGCAGGCCCAGGCGCTGGAGCAGCTACAGGCCCAGCTGGAGGAGTCCACGGCCGCCAGCGCCGAGTCGGTGGCCGAGGTGGCGCAGCTTGAGAACGAAGTCGCCCGCCTGCAACTGGAGATTGACCGCATGGATGAGCGCAACCTGATGGGGTGGCTGATACGTGGGGGCGGAATCGCCCTGGCAGGCGTGGTACTAGGGCTGATTATTCCAAACCTGCCCAAGCGCCGGCGCCGCACCGACGAGTGGTTCTGAACTGAATTGCTGAAATTGGTTCCAATGTCCCAGTCATCATTGTGTCTAATCAGAGGCTGAAAGCTTGCCCGCGAACCTGATAAGCCACGGCTTGCTCCGTGTTCTAGTACTTGCTCTTGGGCTGTTGTTGATGAACGGCGCTCAGGCGTCGTTGTTCGACGACCTAGTTGGCAAGGGGGAGGGGCCGCTGCCGGTGGAAGAGGCCTACCAGCTGACGGGAGAGCCCGTGGGGGGCGGTGTCTACCGCTTAACCTGGAAGATCCACGAAGGCTACTACCTCTACCGGGACAAAATTAAGCTCAATGCCGGCCCCGACGTCGAGGTGGTAAAGGTGGTCAAGGGGGCGGCCAAGCTCAAGGATGATCCCCTCTTCGGCGAGGTTCATGTTTACTACGACAGCGCCGAGCTGCAGGTGGCCCTGCGCAGCCTGACCGGGGCGCCGGTCGACGGTACCCTTGAGGTGGAATACCAGGGCTGCTGGGAAGGGGGGGTCTGTTATCCTCCCGTGTCCAAACGCCTGCCGCTGTTTGATGTGCCCGTTGAAGCCGCCCCCCTGGCCGCCACGGTGGCGTCCTCTGCTCTCCAGGGTGGGGACGGGGGCGGGTTTTCGCTGTCCCTGACCGACCAGCAGCAGTACACGGCCAGTCTTGCTGCGGGCAACCTGCTGCTGACCGTTGGGCTCTTTCTGCTGGCGGGGCTGGCGCTTTCGCTGACCCCCTGCGTATTCCCCATGATTCCCATTCTCGCCAGCGTGATCGCCGGTCAGCAGGGACCGGTCAGTTCCGCCCGGGCGTTTGGGCTTTCGCTGGTTTATGTGCTCTCTATGGCGTTCACCTACACCCTGGCCGGCGTCTTTGCCGGGCTGTTTGGTGAAAACCTGCAGGCCGCGTTCCAGCAGCCCTGGATCATTGTTACCTTCAGCCTGGTGTTTGTGCTTCTGGCCGGGGCGATGTTCGGTTTTTTCGAGCTGCAGATGCCGCAATCCGTGCAGAATGCGCTTAACCGTGTCAGTCGCAGCCAGCGGGGTGGGCAGCTGACGGGGGTGGCGGTGATGGGTTTTCTCTCTGCCCTGATTGTCGGCCCCTGTGTTGCAGCCCCTCTGGCAGGTGCGTTGATTTACATCGGCCAGACCGGGGATCCTCTGCTGGGCGGTGTTGCATTGTTTGCGCTCAGTATGGGTATGGGGTTGCCGCTGATTCTGATCGGAACCTCGGCCGGGCGTCTGCTGCCTCGCGCCGGTCAGTGGATGAACCAGGTGAAATGGGGCTTTGGCATCGTTTTGCTGCTGATGGCCGTTTGGATGCTGGACCGGGTGGTGCCTGCCGTGGTGACCATGGTGTTGACCGGGGCGGTGCTGGTCTACACCGCTATCTACCTGCGGGCGCTGGACATGCTCCCGGAGGCAGCTGGCGGCTGGAGCCGCTTTGGTAAGGCTTCGGGGATTTTGCTGCTCTTGTACGGCAGTGCGCTGCTGCTGGGGGCTGCCGCGGGGAATCGCAGCATGCTTGCTCCGCTGGAAGGCGTGGTGGCGAGTCCTGCGATAACCGCCGAGAAGGGGCAGGCCGTCGCCTTTTCCAAGGTGACCTCTGTGGCGGAGCTGGAGCCGATACTGGCCAGCGCTGAGCAGGCTGGGCGGCCGGTCATGCTGGATTTCTACGCGGATTGGTGCGTTTCCTGTAAGGAGTTGGAGGTGTTTACCTTTGCTGATGCGACGGTACGCCGGGAAATGGGACGCTTTGTTCTGGTCAAGGTGGATGTGACGGCCAACGATGATCAGTCAAAGGCGCTCTACCAACGTTATGGCATTATCGGCCCTCCGGCGTTGGTGTTCTATGACCCCCGGGGTAAGCGGCTTGATGGGCACATGCTGGTGGGCGTGCCCAGCCCTGAGGCGTTCGCCGCGCACCTGCAGAAAATATGACGCTAGCGCGGTTTTCCCTATAACTCAGCTGGTTGTATCTCGGCCTATACTGGTACACAGGAGCTAAACCCAGCCAGCGGAGTCTGTGCGATGAATGGAAATCTTCGTGATTTTTTCGCCTTGCAGGATGTTTGCCGTGGGCCAGGTGACGAGGGGAGTCCGTTCAAGGCGGTGGCGCCAACGCGGTTCTACGCGCTCTCTAGTGCTCTCCTGGTTGCGGCAGGAACCTACCTCCTCGCCGTGATCTTCTCCAGCGTTGCTGCCAGCGTGTTTGACCTGCGTACAGCGGAGCTGATCGTCCAGGTTAACTTTGTTGCGTTCTGGGTCGTCACGCTCGCAATTCTGATAGCTCCCTTTTTTCATTTGCAGCGTTATCGGGTGAAGGTGCAGGGCCGTGTCGGGCGCCTGTTTCATTACCAGGAGGCGATGGTCATTCTTGCGGGAATGTTATTTCTTAATATTCCGCTGATGTTTCTTGCTCACGCACTCTCTCTTTACGAATCCCTGGGCCATTTCACCGCATTGGGTGATGAGGCACGCCGCTATCTCTCCTCGGCAATGCCGTTTTATGCATTGCCGACGATAAAAGACGTAGTTGTCTGTGCCGGGTTCGGTGGGGTGTTGCTCGTGATAAAGGGGTGGGTCTTTAAGCGGGTGGCGAAGCGTTTTATCCAGGATAAGCGGTTTCGAGCGGCCCGAGGGTAGGGAGCCGAGGCGGTGGTGGCTGGATGCAAATGTAAAAAAGGGCGGCCGTGGGCCGCCCTTTTTGCTGGAACCGCGCCTAGCGCAGGTAGTTCATGCTGATGGTCTTGAATGTCTCGGTGCCGGATTTTTCCATCCACTCGAAAGCGACCATTTCCCGCGATACGATCTGCAGCCCGCACTGCCTCATCCGCTCCAGCGCCAGTGACTTGTCTTCGGGGCTGCGCGAAGCCACGGCGTCGGCCACCACGAAGACCTCCTTGCCTTGCGCGTTGAGTTCAAGTGCGGTTTGCAGAACGCAGACATGCGCTTCCATGCCGACGATGATCACCTGCTCTCGCCCGCTGGCGTCAATTTTGTCGCGGCAGCCCGCATCGGCGGCGCAGGAAAAGTGGGTCTTGCTCATCTTGCCAGCAGCGGGGATCAGGGCGTTGATGGGCTCAACCGTGCCTCCCAGGCCCTGGGGGTATTGCTCCGAGGTAAGGACGGGTACGCCGATGATGTCGGCCACCTCCAGCAGCCACCGGCAATTCTCAATCAGGGTTTGGTGCCCGTGGACGGCGGGCACCAGCTTTTCCTGAATGTCCACCACCAGCAGGCAGGATCGTTTGGCGTTGATTAGCATGGCCGGCTCCTTGCTTTTTCGTTGGCTCAGTTCTCTCGTGAGTCCACCATGATGGTGGCGGCGCCGTCAGCCACTACTTTGCCGGCGACGGTGCAGGTTGTGCGCAGCTTGACGCGACGGCGCTTGGCGTCGATCTCCTCGACGGTTGCCGTGGCTGTCACGGTTTCGCCGAACTTGACCGGGGCCTTGAATTTAAGGTTCTGGTCGAGATAGATGGCGCCCGGCCCGGGGAGGCGGGTGCCCAGTACGGCTGAGATGAGACCGGCGCTGAACATGCCGTGGACAATGCGCTCTTTGAACAGCGTCTCGGCGGCGAATTCAGCGTTGATATGTACCGGGTTGTTGTCCCCTGTGATGCCTGCAAAGGTATAGACGTCCGATTCTGATACAGTTTTGGCGAAGGAGGCGGACATGCCGACTTCCAGATCCTCAAGGTAATAACCGTGCAGGTCGCTCATGATTGTCGATCTCCTTGGTACGACGGGAATGAAAGGCGAGTAGGATACCGCAACGCAACACGGCTACCAACTGTCGATCTAAGGCCGGCATTGAGGCGCGTGGTGTGTACCGGCTTGAAAAAAACGCTGTTATCCCTCACTAATGGGTACAAACAGACCGCGGGAGGGTTTTCTTGTACCAGCTTCTGATTTTTGACTGGGACGGCACGCTGATCGATTCAGCCGGGCGCATCGTCTCGAGCATGCAGCGGGCAGCAAGCGCGCAGGGGCTCGCGCCCCGGGGCGATGCCGCGATTCGCAATATTATAGGCCTTGGCTTGCCCGAGGCGCTTGATGCGCTTTATCCCGGAATTGAGGGGGAGGAGGTTGAGGCGATGCGCGAGCGTTACTCTCGCTATTACTTGGCTGAGGATGAACCCCCCGCATCGCTCTTTACCGGAGTTGAAGCCGGTTTGGGCCGTTTGCGCGACTCGGGTTACACCCTCGCGGTGGCAACCGGTAAAAGCCGCCGGGGGTTGGTCCAGGTGTTTGAGGAGACGGGGCTGGGGGAGCTTTTTCATTTGAGCCGTTGTGCTGACGAGACGCGTTCCAAGCCTCATCCCATGATGCTGGAGGAGATTCTCGCCGAAACCGGGCACCCTGTTGAAAGCGCCCTGATGATCGGAGATACGGAGTATGACCTGGAGATGGCGTCCCGTGCCGGGATGGCGTCGGTGGGGGTTAGTTATGGCGTGCATGAGCAGCAGCGTCTGCTGCGTCATGCGCCGCAAACGGTAATCCATAGGTTTGCTGAACTGGAAACCTGGCTTGAGGGTCAAAAAAATCAAATTCAACCGCAAGCAGTAGGCGAGGATTAAGTGTGAGCGATAATCTCTGGGGCGAAAAAACTGACCAGGATGCGGGCGCCGAAGGCAAGCCGGCAGGCACCGGTGACGAGGCGCGGGACAAGAGCCGCGAGTGGCAGTTGATTGAAAAACTGGTGATGGGGCTCGGGGCCGAGCAGCGCAGGGCGCGGCGCTGGGGGATCTTCTTTAAATCCCTGACCTTCATTTATCTGTTCGCGGCACTGTTTCTTCTGGTCCCCGGTAGTTTGTTCGATAAGGTAGAACCTCATGGCGACGGGCACACGGCGCTGGTGGAGGTGCAGGGCACCATTGCCCAGGATGAGGACGCCAGTGCGGATCGGATAAGCGGCGCCTTGCGCCGGGCTTTCAAGGATGAGGGGACCCGGGGGGTTATCGTTCGTATTAACAGTCCAGGGGGGAGTCCGGTCCAGGCGGGTTATGTCTATGACGAGATCCGGCGCCTCAAGGCTGAATATCCTCAGGTGCCGGTGTACAGCGTTATAGCCGATATCGGTGCGTCTGGCGGCTACTACATCGCCGCAGCCGCAGACGAAATTTACGCCGACAAGGCGAGCCTGGTCGGCTCCATCGGGGTTGTTTCCTCGAGTTTCGGGTTTGTCGATATGCTTGAAAAACTGGGGGTGGAGCGGCGCCTGATGACTGCCGGTGAGCACAAGGCTTTTCTGGACCCCTTTGTGCCGCTGAAAGCTTCGGAAAAAGAGTTCTGGAGCAGTGTGCTGGAAACCACCCACGCCCAGTTTATCGAGCAGGTAAAACGGGGGCGGGGAGAGCGCCTGAAGGACGACGCTGAGCTGTTCAGTGGGTTGGTATGGACCGGCGAGCAGGCCCTGGAACTGGGGCTGGTTGACGGTCTTGGCAGCGCCGGATACGTCGCTCGAGAAGTGGTGGGCGCCGAGGAGATCGTCAATTTTACTCCGGCCAAAAGCACCTTGGAGCGTCTGACCGAACAGCTGGGTGTAAGTATCGCCCGCACCCTCAGTATGGAACTGGGGCTGGGCGGTAGCGTATTGCGATGATCAGGGCGTTGTGATGCCCTCGTTTTCCAGGAAGCGTATCAGGCGGATCAGCGGCAGGCCGATCAGCGTGTTTGGATCGGCCCCCTCCAGTCGCTCAAAAAGGCTGATGCCCAGTCCTTCAGACTTGAAGCTGCCTGCGCACTGGTAGGGGGTGTCGGCTCGGAGGTAACGCTCAATCTGGGCGTTATTCAATGAGCGAAAGTGAACCTGGAAGGGTTCCGCCCCGGTTTGAAGGTGGCCGCTTTGGCTGTTCAGCAGGACAAGCCCGGTCAGAAAGGTGACCGTTTTCCCGCTGCAGCGCTCAAGCTGCTCGCGGGCCCGGTCGTGACAGCCGGGTTTTCCGATGATCTGGCCCTCGAGCTCCGCCACCTGATCTGAAGCGATGATCAGGTGGCTGCTGAACGTATTTGCCGCTGCCTGCGCCTTCTCGGTCGCAAGTCGCTCAACCAGTGCCCGGGGTGTTTCCCCAGCAAAGGGGGTTTCGTCAATCGCCGGATCGGTGCATTCGAAAGGGTGCTTGAGTTTCTCGAGCAGCGCTTTTCTAAACGGCGAACTGGAGGCAAGAACGAGCGAGGGCATGTTAAAATGAGCTCCTGGCAGTGGTTGGCGCTTTGATGCCTCCATGGTAGCCGTTTTTATTCCCTTTTTAATACCAGTGCCCTTTACATAAACGGCAATGGTCCCTATTATGGCGCGCTTATGTCGAAGGCCCCTTTACCGAATAAAATTGACCCTCGACGTTCTGCCGAGCAAGGGCTCTCCTATGAGGGTTCGCTGGCGCTGCAACAGATGGTGCGGCTGGCCAGTTATCTGGTAGGCGACGAGGGGGCTGTAGATGTCAGCCTCTCCTTTGGCAAGGACGAAGAAGGTATTCGTTATGTAAAAGGGGAGGCCGAAGGTACGGTTCGGATGCTTTGTCAGCGTTGTCTGGAGCCGGTGCGAATCGAGCTGAAGGCTCAGCTCAACCTGGGGATGGTAAGTAGCGAGGAGGCAGCTAGCAAGCTTCCCCGGCGTTATGATCCTCTGGTGACTCAAGGTGATCCCCAGGAGCTCTATCGGGCGCTTGAGGATGAGCTGATCCTGAGCCTGCCGCTGATCGCCCATCACGACGATTGCGAGGTGAAAACCGAGTATCGTGATCCCGATGCCAAGCCGGAAGACGACGACAAGGTCAATCCATTCAGTGTACTGGCCCAGTTAAAGGGCGATAAACATTAGATTTCAGGAGCTGCTCAGTCATGGCTGTTCAACAGAACAAAGTAACCCGTTCACGTCGCGGTCAGCGTCGCTCTCACGATGCGCTTTCCGCTTCCACCCTTTCTCAGGACGCCACCACCGGTGAGATCCATCGTCGTCACCACGTGACTGCAGATGGTTTCTACCGCGGCCGTCAAGTGGTTTCCAAAGACGCCGAATAAGCTTGGTTGCAACCTGCACCCTAGCAATCGACGCAATGAGTGGGGACTTCGGTCCCCACATCATTGTTCCCGCCTCGCTTGATTTTCTCTCCCGTTATCCCGATACCGCGCTCGAATTGGTCGGGGATCTTGATCAGATAACGCCCTATCTTCCCGGGTCTCATCCGCGTCTCGCGCTGCTCCAGGCCGATACCGTGGTGGGTATGGATGAAAAACCGTCAACGGCCTTGCGCCAGCGTCGGGATTCCTCTCTTTATCGTGTTATTGAGCGGGTGGCTCAAGGTCAGGCTCAGGCCTGTGTCAGCGCTGGCAATACTGGCGCCATGATGGCTATGGGGCGTTACCTGCTGCACACCCATCCGGGCATCGATCGGCCCGCTATCGCCTCTGCTATTCCTACCCGCGATAGGCATTGTTACATGCTTGACTTGGGCGCGAACGTGGATTGCAGTGCCGACCACCTTTTTCAGTTTGCCCTGATGGGGTCTGTGCTGGTGGAAGCGCTGGAAGGCATGCCTCGTCCTCGCGTTGCTTTGCTCAACGTGGGCGAAGAGGAGATCAAGGGTAACGAGCAGGTCAAGCTGGCTTCGCGTCTGTTGCGCGAGCATCATGAGCTTAATTACGTGGGCTATATCGAGGGTGATGGCATTTATCAGGGCTATGCTGATGTGGTGGTCTGCGATGGCTTTGTCGGCAATATTGCGCTGAAAAGCAGTGAGGGTTTGGCCCGGCTGATGGGGCGCTCCCTGGATGGGGCGTTTCGGCAAACTTTTTACCGCAGGGTGGTTGGCTGGCTGGCACGTCCGGTGCTGGCAGAGCTGCGCTCGCTGATGGATCCGTCCCGTCGCAACGGGGCGAGCCTGCTTGGCTTGCAGGGAATCGTGGTCAAGAGTCATGGCTCGGCGAACCGGGCCTGCTTCGGTCATGCCATTGCTCAGGCGCGGGCGGAAGTGTTGCAGGGGGTGCCGCGCATGTTGAATGAGCGGTTGGCGGCGGCGGTCTGAAGCGGCCGCGTTTTAATTGTTATCGATTCAGGTAAGATACGCGTACCCGCGGCGCTTGATGGGTTGCCGCTTGAACGTGTAGAGGTTACGAGGAAGGCATGAACCAGTCCTTAGCTTTCGTTTTTCCCGGTCAGGGGTCTCAGCATTTGGGTATGCTGGCGGAGCTCGCTGAGCAGTTCGGCGTGATCCAGCAGACGTTCGCAGATGCGTCTGACGCGCTTGGCTATGATCTCTGGGCGCTGACCCAGGAGGGGCCCGAAGAGGCGCTCAATAGTACCGAGAAGACGCAGCCGGCGTTGCTGACGGCGGGTGTCGCTCTCTGGCGGCTCTGGAAGGAACAGGGGGGCGACCAGCCTGCGTTGATGGCGGGCCATAGTCTGGGCGAGTACACGGCGCTGACCTGCGCCGGGGCGCTGGCGCTGAAAGATGCGGTGGTGTTGGTGAAGCAGCGCGGCGAGTTTATGCAGGCAGCGGTGCCGGCGGGTCAGGGCGGAATGGCCGCCGTGCTCGGTCTGGACGACGCCAAGGTTGAGGAAGCGTGTCGACAGGCTGCTCAGGGCGCCGTAGTTTCCGCGGTTAACTACAACTCGCCCGGGCAAGTGGTTATCGCGGGGGCGGCTGATGCCGTGGCCCGTGCAGTCGCAGAATGCAAGGCGGCAGGGGCTAAGCGGGCTGTGGAGTTGCCGGTTAGCGTTCCTTCTCACTGCGAATTGATGAAGCCTGCTGCGGAGCAGCTCAAGGCGGCACTTGATGCAGTAGAGATGAAGATGCCGGAGGTTACCGTTATCCAGAATGTGGCGGCGCGTCCGGCTCAGGATCTGGCGGAGCTGCGTAGCAATTTGGTCGAGCAGCTCTACCGCCCGGTTCTCTGGACGGGCTCCGTGCAGGCCATGGCCGAGCGCGGGGCTGAGGTGCTTGTTGAATGCGGCCCTGGCAAAGTGTTGTCGGGTCTGAACAAGCGGATTCAGCGCAGTCTGACGGTGATGGCGATCAATGATCCCGCCGGTCTTGAGAAAGCGCTGGGGCGCTGAGGCTGCAAGGTGATAGCAAACGGAGTTTTAAATGAGTATTGAAGACAAAGTTGCCCTCGTGACCGGCGCCACCCGAGGAATTGGCAAGGCCATCGCTCTTGAGCTCGGTAGCCGAGGCGCTACTGTCGTGGGGACTGCTACCAGTGAATCAGGAGCTGCCAGTATTGAGGCCAGCCTGAAAGAAGCTGGAGTTAAGGGGGCGGGGTTGGTGTTGGATGTGGCTGATCCTGCGTCCGTCGAATCCGTGCTGGCCGAGGTGCAGAGTCGCTTCGGTGTTGTGACGATCGTTGTGAACAATGCCGGTATCACTCGCGACAATATCCTGATGCGAATGAAAGATGACGAGTGGGATCAGGTGCTTAACACCAATCTGAGCTCCATCTACCGGGTGGCCAAAGGCTGTCTGCGTGGTATGACCAAGGCGCGTTGGGGGCGGATTATCAACGTAAGTTCCGTGGTTGCTTCCATGGGTAATGCCGGGCAGTCGAACTACGCAGCCGCCAAGGCGGGTATCGAAGGCTTTAGCCGGGCGCTGGCCCGGGAGGTAGCCTCACGTAATATCACGGTTAACTCCGTGGCGCCGGGCTTTATTGACACCGATATGACCAGCGGGCTTGCGGACGAGCACAAGGATAAGTTGCGTGCGCAGATCCCGCTTAACCGTCTGGGTGCCCCCGAAGAGGTGGCTGCCGTGGTTGGGTTTCTGGCCAGCCAAGAGGGTGGCTATGTCACCGGCGAGACTATCCATGTGAACGGCGGCATGTATATGGGCTGATGACCCTTTCCAATTTTGGAAAAGTGGGAATTGTTTTTTTGCCGAATATGTTGATAATGTCCCCTTCAGTCGCCCGGGGCGGCGGAGGGGATCAAGGTTTCCCCAGTAGTGTTGAATAACTCGAGCTTTGCACTAACATTGCTGGAAAAATTGTTCATAACAAGTAGGAAGAACTATGAGTACTATCGAAGAGCGCGTTAAGAAAATTGTTGCTGAGCAACTGGGCGTTAAAGAGGAAGAGGTAACTAAAGAGGCTTCCTTCGTCGAAGATCTGGGCGCTGACTCTCTGGATACCGTCGAACTGGTCATGGCTCTGGAAGAGGAATTTGAGACTGAAATTCCCGACGAAGAAGCCGAGAAGATCACTACTGTTGCTCTGGCGATCGAGTACATCGAAGCCAACCAGTAAGTTACGCTGCTAAAAAGCTTACGAAAAGCCGCCGCTATGTCAGATAGGGCGGCTTTTCTTTGTTTTATTTCTTTGTTGGAGGTTTGCTATGTCTCGGAGAAGAGTGGTGGTTACTGGCCTGGGTGCCCTGACCCCGGTAGGTAACACAGTCAAAGAGACGTGGGACAACATTGTTAACGGGCGCAGCGGCATCGCGCCCCTGGAGAACTTTGACGCCTCTGCCTTCAATACAAGGTTCGGCGGAGCGGTAAAGAATTTTGACCCCAGCGCCTACATGAATGTCAAAGAGGCCCGCAAGATGGACCTCTTTATTCAGTACGGCATGGCCGCCGGCATCCAGGCGATGGAAGATGCCGGGCTTGAGGTCAGCGAAGAGCGGGCCGGGCGGTACGGTGTGGCAGTAGGCTCGGGAATCGGCGGGTTGCCGATGATCGAGAAACAGCACGACGTACTCAATGCCAGCGGGCCGCGCCGGGTCTCTCCTTTCTTTGTTCCAGGCAGCATCATTAATATGATCTCCGGCAACCTCTCAATCCGTTACGGGATGAAGGGGCCTAATATCGCCATCACCACGGCCTGTACCACGGGTACGCACAATATCGGCTCGGCGGCTCGCATGATCGCTTACGGTGATGCGGATGTGATGCTGGCGGGCGGCGCAGAAATGGCGACCACCCCGCTGGGGCTGGGCGGTTTCTCCGCGGCCCGGGCGCTCTCTACCCGCAACGATGATCCCCAGGCGGCCAGCCGTCCCTGGGATAGAGACCGTGACGGCTTCGTGCTGAGTGACGGCGCCGGGGTGCTGGTGCTCGAAGAGCTGGAACATGCTAAAGCACGGGGCGCAAAAATTTACGCCGAGCTTTGTGGCTTCGGCATGAGCGGCGACGCCTACCACATGACCGCGCCGCCGGAAGACGGCAGCGGTGCGGCGGCCTCCATGGCCAACGCGGTGCGTGATGCCGGGATCAACCCCGATCAGATCGATTACATCAATGCCCATGGTACTTCCACGCCGGCCGGGGATATCGCCGAGTCCAATGCGGCTAAGCGGGTGATGGGCAGCGCCGCTAAGAAGGTTCGCATGAGCTCGACCAAGTCCATGATCGGTCACCTGCTCGGGGCGGCCGGTGCGGTAGAAGCGGTCTTTTCAGTACTGGCGATCCGGGATCAGGTTGCACCTCCCACTATTAATCTGGATAACCCCAGTGAAGGCTGTGATCTTGATTACGTGGCCCACAGTGCCCAAGAGATCAAGATCGATGTCGCACTCTCCAACTCCTTCGGTTTTGGCGGTACCAACGGTACCCTTTTGTTCAAGAAATTCGTCTGATCTTCGCGGGCCTCAGGCCCGCGTTTGTTATGCTGTCGCCTCTCACTCTCGTCAATGGACTCGCCTGCGCTCATGGCTCTGTTCTGGATCGTGGCTTTGCCTACGGGGACGGGCTATTCGAGACGCTGGCGGTAGATCAGCGCAGCCCCCTTCGACTCGACCGCCACCTGGCTCGCCTGCGCGAGGGAGCACGCCGATTGCGGATCCCCCTAGATGACCAGCTGGAGGCGGTGATCAGCGATGAGTTGCGCTCACTTTGCGAGGCTTTCGAAGCCCCGCAAGCGGTTGCCAAAATCATTCTTACCCGGGGTGAAGGGGGGCGTGGATACCGGCCGCCGACGGGTGTCCAGCCTGGCCGGATTGTTCGCCTGAGTGAGCGGCCTGTATTCCCCCGGAGCCACGAGGAAACCGGGATCGAGTTGTTCTTGTGTGAAACGCGTCTTGGCATCAATCCGGCGCTGGCCGGAATAAAGCACCTGAACCGGCTGGAGCAGGTGCTGGCCCGCTCTGAGTGGGAAGATGAATACCCGGAGGGACTGGTTCGCGATATCGAGGGGCGCATCGTCGAGGGCACCATGAGTAATCTCTTCCTCCTGAAGAATGGCGAACTCCTGACTCCTCGCCTGCACCGGTGTGGCGTCGCCGGGACGGTAAGGGCGTTAATTATTGAGTCCGCTCAGAAGCACGGAATCGCCGTCCGCGAAACCGATCTGTGGCTAAAAGACCTTGAAGAGGCCGACGCCATGGCGGTGACTAACAGTCTTATCGGCTACTGGCCGGTCAATGCTTTCCAGGGGCGCCGGTATACCATCGCGCCATGGCAAAGGCTGCTGGCGCCCTGGCTTAAAGAGGGCGTGAAACAATGCTAAGGCGCCTGTTGTTGCTCGTTCCCATCATGCTGGTCGTGGCTGTGCTGGCTCTGCTGGTGGGTAAGCAGAAGGTCTTGGATTTCGGCGAGCGCCCGCTGGCGTTGGAACAGGAACAGACCTACCAGGTCAGGCCCGGGTCGTCATTTGGTACCATGGTGCGGGAGCTGGAAGCGCTGGGGGTCGTTGATCAGCCGCAGCTGTTTCGCCTTTACGCCCGCCTGGACGGGAATGCCAACCGGATCCACGCCGGCGAATACAGGCTGCAGCCTGGCATGACCCATGGTGAACTTTTTCAAAACCTGGTTGCGGGCGCCGTTATTCAACGGCAACTGACCTTTGTTGAAGGTCTCCGGGTGGTGGATTTTCTGGTTGAGCTCGCCGCGGCCGAAGGGGTGGAACAGACCGAAGGTGGTCTTACCCCGTCGCGGGTTGCCGAGTTGTTGGCGCTTGATGGTGATAACCCGGAAGGCTGGATTTACCCCGACACCTACGCCTATACCCGCGGCACCCAGGATATCGAGATACTGCGTCGCGCCTACCGGCGTATGCAGGAGGAGCTGGCAGAGGCTTGGGATGGGAGGGAGAAGGGGCTGCCCCTGAAGTCTCCCTACGAGGCACTTATTCTGGCTTCGATCGTGGAAAAGGAGACGGCGGTCGCTGAGGAGCGCCCGGCCATTGCCGGTGTTTTTGTGCGGCGGCTGCAAAAGGGAATGCGGCTACAGACCGATCCGACGGTGATTTACGGCATGGGGGAGGCCTATAACGGCAATATTACCCGGTCTGACCTGCGCCGCCGAACGCCTTACAACACCTATCGCATCGACGGACTGCCGCCCACTCCCATCGCCAGCCCGGGGCGGGCCGCGCTCGATGCGGTATTGCACCCGGCGCCGGGCGATGCACTCTATTTTGTCGCCAAGGGAAACGGGTATCATCAATTCTCGGCCTCCCTGGCCGAGCATAACCGCGCCGTTCGGCGCTATCAGCAGCAGGCGCGGCGGTCGGATTACCGCTCGGTGCCGACGGACAAGAACGGGAATTAATGCACCAGCTAACGGGTAAGTTCATCACTCTCGAAGGGTGTGAGGGCGTCGGTAAAAGTACCAACCTGGATTTCATCCGTCGTTACCTTGAAGAAGCCGGGGTCACCTTCATCAACACCCGTGAACCGGGCGGAACGCCGCTGGCGGAGGAGATTCGTGACCTGCTGTTGCGGGAACGGGATGAGCGCGTTGATGAGAGCGCTGAACTGCTGCTGATGTTCGCGGCCCGTGCCCAGCACCTCAACAGCCTGATCCTGCCCGCGTTGCGGGAAGGAACCTGGGTCCTGTGCGATCGTTTTACCGACGCGACTTACGCCTACCAAGGGGGTGGTCGTCAGCTGGCCCGGGAGCGTATCGCCCAGTTGGAGCAGTTGGTGCAACGGGAGTTGCGTCCTGATCTGACCCTGTTGCTCGATGTTCCCGTGGAGGTGGGGCTGAGCCGCGCCCGCAACCGCGGTGACCTCGATCGTTTCGAACTGGAGGAGGTTGCCTTCTTCGAGCGGGTGCGTCAGGCGTACCTGAAGCGAGCACGGCAGGAACCCGAGCGCTTTAGGGTGGTTGACGCTGGTCGCCCGCTGGAGCAGGTGCAGGAACAGATTCGCAACATTCTTGACGAGTTCGTGCAATGAATGCAGAGCCTGCCAACGTTCTTCCCTGGCAAAACGCCCTATGGGAAAAGCTCACCGCCTTGCACCGTGACCAGCGGCTCCCTCATGCGCTTCTTCTCAGTGGCGCACCGGGAGTGGGCAAACGCCAGTTTGCCAGCGCGTTGGCCCGGTATCTGCTTTGCCAGACCCCCGGTGCCGGTGCCTGCGGGCATTGTAAAAGCTGTCAGCTCTACGACCGGGGAACCCACCCCGACGCAGTTTGGGTCACTCCGGAGGAGACGGGTAAGGCCATCCGCATCGACCAGATCCGTGAGCTTAACCATTTTCTCTCCGAGGCGGCGCAACAAGGCGGCTATCGAGTATCGGTGATCTATCCCGCCGAGGAGATGAACATCAATGCAGCTAACGCGCTGCTCAAGGCGTTGGAAGAGCCGGGAGAGCGTACTCTTTTTGTCCTGGTGAGCGAGATCCCCGGGCGCATGCTGGCCACCATTCGCAGTCGCTGTCAGCTCTATCCAGTGGAGCTTCCGCCCGAAAATCAGGCGTTGGGGTGGTTGCAGGACCAGGTGGAGGATGCGCAGACCTGCCGCCTGTTGCTGGGGCTTGCGGGCGGTGCGCCGGTACGAGCCCTGGAACTTCACCAGCGGGACGGGCTCGAGCAACGCCGTCAGTGGCTAAAGGCCCTGGCGCAGGTGGCTTCCGGTAAACTGGGTGCGGTGGATCTCGCCGCCACCTGGATGAAGCTGGAGCTGGTCGAATTGCTCGACTGGTGGCTCGCCTTCATGGCGGATTTGATCCGTCACCAGCAGGCCGGGGAGGCGGTTACACTTGCCAACCTGGATGCGCGCAGTTTGGTCCCGAAGTTTGCGGCGCGCGCCAGTGGCGCCCGTCTATTTGATTTCAGGGACAAAATACAGGACTATCGGTTGCAGCTGCTGAGTAAAGCCAACCCCAATAAGCAGTTGTTGTTGGAAGACCTGTTGTTACAATGGTCTTTGCTTTTCAGAAACGAGCGTTAGCAGGATTTTGCACCCGATGGCTCCCAGCCCACGCGTCAGCCACGGTATTCTCTCCCTGGTGATCAAGTCCAAGGACGAGCTCTACCGCAGTTACATGCCCCACATCAAAAACGGCGGTATCTTCGTGCCTACCCTTCGGGATTATCACCTGGGGGAAGAGGTTTTCATGCTGTTGGACTTGATGGAAGAGCCGGATAAGATCCCGGTGACCGGCAAGGTGGTGTGGGTAACCCCCCGTGGCGCCCAAGGCGGCAAAAAGGCCGGTATTGGCATCCAGCTGAGCGCGGAGGACAACACCGTGGTTAGTAAAATCGAGACCTATCTCGCCGGGGCGTTGGGATCGGGACGCCTGACCCACACCATGTAATCCAACGCCATGCTTGTTGATTCCCACTGTCATCTGGATCGACTCGATCTGAGTCCCTACGACGGCGCCCTGGAGCCGGTAATTGAAAACGCCCGCGAGGCCGGCGTGGAGCGTATGCTGTGTGTCGGCACCGACCTTTCCCGCTGGGCCACCATGATGGCGCTGATCGCCCCTTACGAGTCAGTATCGGCCAGCGCTGGCGTACACCCCATGAGCAAGGAGGTGGCGACGCTGGATGTGGAAGGTCTTGAGCGGGCCGTGGCAGACCCGCGCGTGGTGGCCGTCGGCGAGACCGGCCTGGACTACCATTACACGCCGGATACCGCCAACGCCCAGCGAGCGGCGTTTCGCACCCACCTGGAGTTGGCGGCGCGTTACCGCAAGCCGGTAATCATTCATACCCGTAACGCCCAGGAAGACACGCTCGCGTTACTGCGCGACCCCGGGCATGGAGGGGCGGGCGGCGTTCTGCACTGCTTCACCGAGAGCTGGGAGATGGCGCGTCAGGCCCTGGATCTGGGCTACCATATTTCCTTCTCCGGCATCATTACTTTCCGTAACGCCGCTTCCCTGAGGGAGGTGGTCAAGCAGGTGCCCCTGGACAGGATGCTGGTGGAAACCGATGCGCCTTACCTGACCCCGGTGCCTTTTCGCGGCCGTTCCAACGAACCCTGCTATACCCGCCAGGTGGCCGAGTGCGTCGCTGACGTCAAGGGCCTGAGCTATGATGAGGTGGCCGAGGCGACGACGCGAAATTTCGACCAGCTCTTCGCATTACGCTGACCCGGCGCGCTTTTTCATTTTCGGGCCCCTGCCCGCGGAATTAAGATTCGGCAGACCTGGGGCCGGGAGGGTTTGCGCCCCTCTCCGGCAGCTGATTTGCTGCTGTTCGGGCCCGAGGGGTCCACTCCGGTTCTTGGGCGAGTAAGGCGGCATCACCGCCCGTTAAAGCATCACTTTGTTTGAGGCGCTACCGTCGTTGCAAGAGAATCAGAGGCTGAGTGCCGATGCCTTTGGGAGACGTCCATACCATGCAATACATCGAACCCCTGTACAGACCACCCAGCGAAGCCAAATCTTTAATACTCCAAATTACCAACGGATGCAGCTACAACAAGTGCACCTTCTGCCACATGTACCGTGACCCTCAGAAAAAATTCAGGGTGAAGCCAGAGGCGGAGGTGCGCAATGAAATCGCACTTGCGGCACGATACCAGCCAGACCGCATCTTTCTGGCCGATGGCGACGCGATGACACTCTCCTTTCGCCGCCTTCAGGCCGTGTTGCAGGCCATTAAAGAGCAGATGCCGAATGTGCGCCGCGTTTCTGCCTACTGCTTACCCAGAAACCTTAAAAACAAAACGATTGAAGAGCTGGCGGAGTTAAAGAAGCTGGGGCTGGAGCTCGTCTACGTCGGTGTTGAATCGGGGGATGACGAAGTGCTCCGGCGGGTGCGTAAAGGGGAGGATTACCGGTCGACCCTTGACGCGCTGGCCAAGCTCAAGGGCGCCGGCATCAAGGTTTCGGCCATGGTGCTGACGGGGCTGGGCGGAAAGCAATTTTCCAAACAGCATGCGATCAATTCGGCGCGCCTGGTGTCCGAGGCGCAGCCCGAGTACCTGTCGACCCTGGTGCTGATGCTGCCGCAGGGGGACGCACTGGTGCAGGAAGACTACGATGGTCAGTTCGAGCCGCTGTCTCAGCGGGCGTTGCTCGAAGAGAATCTCTTGTTCCTGGAGCACCTGGAGCTTAATAAAACCATCTTCAGAAGCGATCACGCGTCTAACTATCTGGTACTCAAGGGCGTGCTGGGTAAGGACAAAGAGCGGATGATAGGGCAGGTAAAACAAGCCCTTTGCGGCGAGGGCAGCGTTCAGCTGCGCCCCGAGTGGGCGAGGGGGCTCTGATGAAACGCGACGCTCTTGACGACATTGAGCAGCTGGCCGGCAACACCGTCAAGAGTGGGCGGCCGCCGGTGCATGAGTGGAATCCGCCCCTCAGTGGCGACATTTCTATCCGCATTGCGGCAGACGGGCGCTGGTATCACCAGGGATCACCGATCCAGCGTGAGCAGCTGGTCAAGCTTTTCGCCTCCATTTTAAGGCGCGAGGGGAACGAATATTTCCTGGTGACCCCGGTGGAAAAGTGGCGGCTGGAGGTTGAGGATGTGCCTTTTCAGGTGGTCGCCATGGAGGTGCAGGGCAGCGGCACGGAGCAGTGCCTGCAGTTCTTTACTGACATGGGGGATGAGGTGGTTGCCGGCGATGCCCACCCGCTACGGGTGGAGACCCTCGGCGATGGCGAACCGCGTCCCTACCTGATGATTCGCGACGGGCTGGAAGGACGGCTGGTGCGTCCCGTTTTCTACCGGCTGGCGGAGCTGGCGCGGGAATCGAGCCGTGAGGGTCGGCCGGTATGGGTGGTGCAGAGCGCCGGACGTGAATTCGTTGTGGGCCAGGTGGGAGATTCCGATGAGTCGGGTTAAGCAGTTGACGGTGGCTACCCGTGGCCAGGGGTTGGTGGAGTTTACGCCGGACGTGATGCGCTGCGTTGCCGAAGCGGGAGTAGAGGAGGGGCTTTGCACGCTCTTTATCTGCCATACCAGCGCCAGTCTGTGTATCCAGGAAAATGCAGACCCGACTGCCCGAGAGGACCTTGAACGCTGGCTATGCCGGTTGGTTCCAGAGCAAGATCGGCTCTATACCCACACCCTGGAGGGAGCGGATGACATGCCCGCCCATATCAAGGCGGCGCTGACTGCCACCAGTCTTAGCATTCCCATAAGCAACGGGCGAATGGTGCTGGGTACCTGGCAGGGAATCTACTGCTGGGAGCACCGCCACGGTAGCCACCGGCGTCGGGTGGCGGTGCATATCGGCTAAAAGGGATCAGGGTTCGCCGCTGCTGTCGTCGTCGATCATGCGGTTGAGGTCCAGCAGGATGATCAGGGATTCGTCGTGATAGCTAACGCCCTGGATGAACTTGGTGCTCTCCTCGGTGCCGACGTTGGGGGCGCGCTCGACCTGGGACTGCTTCAGGTAGATAACCTCGGCGACCGAGTCGACCAGCATACCGACGGTTTGGTCTTCAAGCTCAATCACGATAATGCGGCTGTCGTCGGTATTGGCGTCGGCCCGAGCGATACCGAAGAGGGTGCGGGTATCAACCACCGGAATGACGTTGCCGCGCAGGTTGATAATGCCCAGAATGTAGTGTTGAGCGCCGGGAACGGGCGCAATTTCGCTCAGTCGTAAGACTTCCTTGACCTGCATAACGTTGACGCCATACAGCTCCCCTGCCAGCTCAAAGGTCGCCCATTGCAGCTGCTCGTCGTTGTTTTCCTGCTCCGCGCTCAGTTGCTCGGTTGCCATGACTCTCGGTTCCTAGACAGATGAGGATGATTGGATCGCAGGCCAGGGGCCAGCCAGTCCAGACTTTGTTGCGTGCCGCTCCGGGGTAGGTACTCCAGACCAACCCAGCCAGTATACCCCAAAGCGTCCAATTGACTGAACAGGCGGGGAAAATCCAGAGTTCCGGTGCCTGGTTCGTGGCGTCCCGGGACATCGGCGATCTGGATATGAGCGGTGTGCGGCAAGACGCTTTTAAGCTGTTTGAACAGGTCTGTTTCCATGATCTGCATATGGTAAACGTCGTACTGCAAAGCGAGGTTCGGGGCATCAACCTGCACCAGAAGCTCGATCACGGTGTCAGTGCGATGCAACAGGAAACCGGGGATATCCTGGGTGTTGATCGCTTCTACCAGCACGGTGACACCCTGGGGCGCGCACTGGGCGGCAGCATAGGCCAGGTTTTCCTTCAGGCAGTCCAGGGCTGCCCGGGGGCTTAAACCGCAAGGTGGGATGCCGGCCAGACAGTTGATCTGCCGGCAGCCCGTTGCCTCTGCGTAACTCAGGGCCTGCGCTACCCCGGCTTGAAACTCGGCCTGGCGGAGCGGGTCGCAAGCGATGCCGCGTTCGCCGCGGCTCCAGTCACCAGCGGGAAAGTTGATCAGCACCAGTTCAAGTTGGTGTTGGCGCAGCCGGTCGGCGAGCAGGGCGGGGGGCATCTGGTAGGGAAACTGGATCTCCACCGCGTCGAACCCGGCCGTCGCAGCAGCGCTAAAACGCTGTGGCCATGGATGTTCGGTAAACAGCAGGCTGAGGTTGGGGCAAAAGCGCGGCATGGCTAAAAAAGAGGTCAGAGACAGTTGGTGGGTTTGGGCAGCCCGGCGATTTTGCTGGCAACCTTGGCGGGGCTGCCGGGAAAGAGGCGAAGCAGGTGCAGGCTGCTGCCTTTTTCTCTGCCGAGCTTGATCCCAGCCTGCTTGACCAGTATTCGCATCGCCGGCGAAACTTTGTACTCTTTATAAAAAGAACGCAGTAAATCTATGATTTCCCAGTGCTCGTCCCCGAGATCTATTTGTTCTCTGCGGGCAAGCTCGACCGCAACCTGACGGCTCCACTGGTGGAGGTCGCGAAGAAAACCTTCCCGATCCAGCTCGACCGTTGCGCCTTCAACTTCAATCTTATTCATGGTCTAAAAGTGCTCAGGATCAAAACCAGCTCTGTGACTTGGCGTAGGCCAGAGTAAGTTCGACAAAGCCGTGATCGTCGGTGGGTTTAACCGAAGCGTGGAGCTGGTCCAGGATGCCCCTGGCGCGGCAGTCGGCCTCGAGGGCGTAAACCGGAATGGCAGGGGCGAGGGATGCCAGGCCCCGGGGAGTATCGAGTGCAGCATACACCCCGTCTTCGATCAGCAGCAGCGCATCTTCCGGAGAGATGATGCGCAGGCAGCTGTTCAGGCAGTCGCTTTGAAACGGAGACTTGTTGACGATATGCAAAATCACAGTCAGAAACTCAGCAGGTGGGCGTTGTTTACGAAGAGATCACGCAGTGCGTGCCCCCCGACGGGCGTCGCCGGAAGGGTCAGGCTTTCGGGGCTGATGGCCCGCAGGTTAAGCGAATCCAGCTCAACGTAAACCCTGTCCACATCGTACATGGGCAACACCGCCAGCATGGTGGCGAGGTTTTTGGCGTCAATCGCGGATCCATCCTGGTTGGGAGTTAGCTGAAAGACGCCATCGTCCATAAACAGCAAACTCACCGGCTGCTCGAAGGCTGCGGCGGTAAGGACCGCATCCAGGGCTTCCCGGGCGAGCTGGCCCTGGTAGGGGCCGTGGCGTACCACCACCAGCAGGCTTTTGTCGGCTTCTTGCATGTTACCCCCCGAAGGTGATCACCCGGTCGCTGTTCAGTGTGGCGTCAGTCAGCTGGCCAAGGCCGGAGAGCGTAAACCCCGGCGCCAGGTTGCAGGCTTCTTTTTCGTGGCGCCTGGCCTCGTCAGCGTCCAGGACCCCCCTTCGCAAGGCGGCTGCGATGCAGACCACCAGGTCCAGCTCCCGGGCCTGTCCCAGCTGTTGCCAGCGGCTAAGCAGATCGTTTTCGTCCTGCGGAGGCGCCGCCAGGGCGGTGGCGGTATGGACGGCTTCGCCATAGAAAAACACCCGGGTGATTTCGTGGCCCAGTTCCAGGGCAGCGCTGACGTAGCGATAGGCGCTGGCCGCTGCGCCTGAACCTGTGGGTGAGCCGTAAACAACAACAGCGATTTTCATAGCCGTGTTCCCAAGTAAAAAAAGCCCCCGCGGTCCGGGGACGGCGGGGGCGATTTTAACCCAACTTTCTGGTCGTTGCTGTTGCTTTAGTCGTCGCTCATTACGCCAACCAGGTGTAGCAGGTGCACCAGCAGGTTGTAGATGTTGAGGTACAGGCCCACCGTGGCCATCACGTAGTTGCTGTAGACGCCGTTGACGATATTGCTGGTGTCATAGAGGATGAAGCCTGCCATCAGCAGCACGACCAGGGAGGAGAAGGCCAGGCTCAGGCCGGAGATTTGGATGCCGAAAAAGGGCAATACCAGCAGTACCACCATGGCGATCAGGGCCACCATCATACCGGCGGCGAGGAACCCGCCCATGAAGCTGAAGTCCTTGCGAGTGGTCAGCACGTAGGCACTCAGTCCCAGGAAGGTGAGGGCGGTCATGCTCATGGCTGTCATCACGATCTGGCCGCCGTTGGGTAGCGCCAGGTAGTGGTTTAGCAGCGGTCCCAGGCCAAAGCCCATCAGGCCGGTGAAGAGAAAGGTCAGGGGCAGGGCCCAGACGCTGTTCTGCATCCGGTTAAGGATGAAAATCATCACGAAGCTGGCGATCACGCTACCCAGGTAAACGATGAAGGGCGGGTTGATCGCCATGGAAATGCCGGCGGTGACGGCGCTGAAGACCAGCGTCATCGCCAACAGCATGTAGGTGTTGCGGATCAGCTTGTTGGTATTGAGCGCCTCGTGACTGGTACGAGTTGCGGCAACCTGTGCGTTTCTCATAGTTAAACCCTAATCTTCTCTTTCAGTTTTAGGTGGTTATGGTGATTTGTCGGAAGTGTAGACCGCCTGAATGCGAATTAGTTGCTTTTATAACAGCCTTGCACCGGGGAAGCCAGTCTCGCGCCGGCTTCGGTTGACTTGCCGGGGGGCGCGCTTAACATAGGCCCCTTCATTTCGTGCCAGTCGGTGCGATCAGAGTATTTCAGAGCCATGAGCGAACTGCGGATTTTATACCGGGACCGGGATTTCATCGCCATCGACAAGCCGTCGGGGCTGCTGGTGCACCGGAGCGAAATCGACCGGCGTGAGACCCGGTTCGTGCTGCAGATGCTTCGTGATCAGATTGGGCAGCGGGTTTATCCGGTGCACCGGCTGGATAAACCCACGTCGGGCGTGCTTCTGTTTGGCCTCTATCCCGAGGCCGCCGGTCGCATGCAGCAGGTATTTCGCGAGCGCCGAGTCAGCAAATCCTACCTGGCGGTGGTGCGCGGTTACCTTGAGGCTGCAGGAGAGATCGATTATTCCCTGAGCGACAAGCGTGAGCGCGAAGAGAAACGGCGACCGGAAGACGTGCGACCACCTCAGCCGGCCGTTACCCGCTACCAAGGCCTTGCCCGGGCGGAAATACCGGTGCCGCTTGGACGCTACGCCAGCTGTCGTTATTCGCTGGTTGCGCTTTACCCGCAAACCGGGCGCAAGCATCAGCTGCGACGCCATATGAATCACATCGCCCACCCCATTGTCGGCGACACCCGCTACGGTGAAGGGGGGCATAATCGGCTGTTTCGCCAGCGCTTCGACCTGAACCGGCTGTTGCTTTTTGCCACCGGCCTGAGCTTCTGGCACCCCTTTATTGAGCAGCGGGTGGAAATTCGCGCCGGTCTGCCAAGTGCGATGGCGCCCCTGTTCGAAGACTTTGGCTGGTCGCTCCCCGAGCTGCTGCCCGCAACCCCTGCTTTTATCCAAGAGACGACGCTATGACGCAATCTTCACCGGACTTTCAACGCACACTCTCCCGGCTGGACCGTCCGCCGGTAGTCGGCATTATCGGCGCCATGGAAGAGGAGGTCACTTTCCTGCGCGAGCAGCTTGAAGAGCGGGAAGACTTTGAACTGGCGGGGTATGAATTCCACAGGGGGCGTCTGGCCGGCCAGCCGGTGGTGCTGCTCAAATCCGGCATCGGCAAGGTGAATGCCGCTATCGGAACCACCATCATGCTGGAACGGTACGCTCCTGATTGCATCATCAACACCGGCTCGGCCGGCGGCTTCGCCCAGGAGCTTGAAATCGGTGACGTGGTGATTTCATCGGAAGTGCGGCAGCACGACTTTGACCTGACTGTGTTCGGCTACGAGCCGGGGCAGGTTCCTCAGATGCCCCCGGCATTCCTCCCGGACCCCTTCCTTGTCGGGGTGGCGGAGCACAGTATCGCCACCGTTGAGGGGGTGAAAACCGTGAAAGGGCTGATTGCCACCGGCGATGCGTTCATGGACTGCCCCGAGAAAGTAGCCGCAACCCGGGCCCGCTTTCCGACCATGCTGGCGGCAGAAATGGAGGCCGGTGCGATCGCGCAGACCTGCCACCGTTTCGGCGTGCCCTTCATTATTTTTCGGGCGCTGTCTGATATCGCGGGCAAGGAGTCCTCGGTGTCCTTCAAGGAGTTCCTGTCCCAGGCCGGGGTTCATTCCGCGCGAATGGTCATCGAGATGACTCGCGAAATCGGGCTGGCGGCGGCAGCCAAGGACTGAGCGCCGCTTCGCTGCCGGTCTTAAACGAATAAAAACAAACTATTTGGGAATGGGTGTTGAGCGGCGGGCGGGTTACGCTCGCTTCACCCAACTACAGGAAACCGCTTACTATGATTCACTCGTTTTACCCTCCTCAGCGCACCCTGATGGGGCCGGGTCCCTCCGACGTCAGCCCCCGGGTGCTGGCTGCCATGGCCCGGCCGACCATTGGTCACCTCGATCCCGAATTCGTCCGCATGATGGACGAGGTCAAACAACTACTCCAGTACGCTTTTAAGACCCGTAACGCGCTTACGCTGCCGGTCTCTGCCCCGGGCTCTGCGGGTATGGAAGCATGCTTTGTGAACCTGGTGGAGCCGGGTGACAAGGTGATTGTCTGCGAGAACGGTGTGTTCGGCGGACGTATGCGGGAGAATGTCGAGCGCTTTGGCGGTGAGGTTATTTCGGTGGTTGACGAGTGGGGGCAGCCGGTCGATCTCGAGAAGGTCCGGGCGGCGTTTGAGGCCCATCCGGACGTTCGGCTGCTCGCCTTTATCCACGCCGAGACCTCCACCGGGGTGCGCTCCGACGCCGCATCGCTGGCCGCCATAGCCCGCGAATTCGGCGCATTGACCATCATGGATGCGGTTACCAGCCTCGGGGGCATCGAAGTGGATGTAGACGGCTGGGGAATCGATGCGGTCTATTCCGGCACCCAGAAGTGCCTCTCTTGTCCTCCCGGCATTTCGCCGGTGAGCTTCAGCGATCGCGCGGTTCAAAAGGTCCAGCAACGCCGCGCCTCGGTGCCCAGCTGGTTTCTCGATAAGAAACTGGTGATGGGGTACTGGGGAGAAGGGGCCAGGCGCACCTATCACCATACCGCGCCGGTCAATGCGCTTTACGCGCTGCATGAGGCGCTGCTGATTCTACAGGAGGAGGGCCTGGAAACCGCCTGGGCTCGTCATCGCCACCACCACGAAGCGCTCAAGGCTGGGTTGGAAGCCATGGGGCTCGCCCTCTTTGTGGCTGGGCCCTGGCGCCTGCCGCAACTTAACACCGTGGTGATACCCGAAGGCGTCGATGAGGCGCGCGTGCGGAGTCGGCTGCTGACTCGTCACAGCCTGGAAATTGGCGCCGGGCTTGGCGTGCTCCAGGGCAAGGTTTGGCGGATTGGACTGATGGGGCATGCCTGCAACGCACACAACGTGCTGCACTGTCTGAACAGTCTGGAAACCGCTCTGATTGCTGAGGGCGTGGACCTCCCCCGCGGCGCTGCCGCTATAGCTGCCTCGGCGGCGTTGGCTGAAGCATAGGAGAACAAAAATGAGCAACAAGCGCGTGGCCTTTATTGGCCTTGGAGTCATGGGCTACCCCATGGCAGGACACCTGCAGAAAGCCGGGTATGACGTCTGCGTCTATAACCGCACCCAGGCCAAGGCGGCTGCCTGGGTCGAGGCCCATGGTGGCCGTCGTGCCGACACGCCGGCCCAGGCCTGTGCGGGGGCGCAGATGGCGTTTTGCTGCGTGGGGAACGATGATGATCTGCGCGAGGTGGTGCTGGGGCCTGAGGGTATGCTGGCGGGGCTTGAGGGCAATACCGTGCTGGTGGATCACACCACCGCCTCGGCCGAGGTGGCGCGCGAACTGTATGCGCAAGCGGCCGGGCAGGGGGTGGCCTTTCTCGATGCGCCGGTCTCCGGTGGTCAGGCCGGCGCTGAAAACGGCGTCTTGACGGTGATGGTCGGTGGGCAAACCGAGGCGTTTGAGAAGGCGCGTCCGGTGATCGGTAGCTTTGCCCGCTCGGTCAAACTGATGGGGGAGAGTGGTGCCGGCCAGCTCACCAAAATGGTCAATCAAATATGTATTGGCGGCCTGGTACAGGCCCTGGCGGAAGGGCTTCACTTCGCAACCCGCGCGGGGTTGGACCCAAAGGCGGTGGTCGAGGTGATCTCCAAGGGGGCGGCCCAGTCCTGGCAGATGGAAAACCGCTACGAAAGCATGGTCGATAACCATTTTGATTACGGCTTCGCGGTCGACTGGATGCGCAAGGACCTGGGGATTGTGCTCGATGAGTCTCGCCGCAACGGCGCCCAGCTGCCGGTCACGGCGTTGGTCGATCAGTTTTATGCCGATGTCCAGGAGATGGGCGGCGGGCGCTGGGATACATCCAGTCTTTATAAGCGCTTCGAGCACAAAAAGTCCTGACCTGCGGGACTTCTCTGTCAGGCGAGTCGGGGCCAATGCCGGGGCATGACCATGCCCCGGTCTGCCTCCTGCCAGTGGTCGGCTACCGGCACCATGCGTGCGAGCATCGCGGGGTGATCCGGGGATAGGGGCGCGGACAGGTCGCGGCTGGCAATAAAGTCTTTCGAGCTTAAGGCTCTTACCGGGCTCAGCCAGCGGTCGCGGGGCACTATCTGGAAGTGCGCTGTGGCGGGTAGCACTGTTACCTCGTCATGGTAGAGCCACCATCCTGTCCAGCTTTTCGCGACGGGCGCTTTATCGCTGTGGGTGAAACCGGAAAGGGGTATGAAGCGGCAGCCGCGGATCCAGCCTATTCGCTGCGTGACGGCACCTCTGTGCCAGCTTTTTCGGAACGCTTCGGTTTCGCTGAGCGGCAGCTGGTGGTTCGCCATGCGGTGGGCCTTTCGCCCCAGGCTGTCGGTTGGATCGGTGCCAAGCCATTCACCATCGAATTCTAAAAAGAACTTAAAAGCAACCTCTAGGTGTATGAAAAAGTTGAATTTATCTAGGCGGTAGATAAAGTCCGCTTCACCGAGAGTGGTGCCGCCTTCGCGCACTGCAACCCCGCGGTAGGCTTCGGCGACTGCTGGATGTGTGTCGAGGAGAAAGAGCAGTAACTGTTCATGGTAAAGCCCCAGTCGTCGAGTCGAGCTGCTTGCAAGGTGGGCCTCGAGCGCCTGGGGGGAGTGGTCCAGTGTTTGGAAGTACGCCTTCAGCTCATCCGGTGCCAGACCGGGGGCGTGGGGGCTGCCTTGAGCCCAGAGGGGCGGGCAGAGTAGCGCCCAGGCGAGGTCGCGGACAGCGGGGTGGGTCAGGCTAGCGAACCAACCTGACGGGTGCATGGTCAGTCTCCCAGCAGGGACTTGATTAGGGCCTTCATCTCCTCGGGGCTGAAGGGTTTGTTGCAGATCGCATTCACCCCTGCTTGCTGCACGCCGCTGAGACGGGTTTCGTTCTGCTCCGATGTGATCAGCAGGATCGGCACCGAGGGCTGGTTGGAGTGGGTGCGGATGTGCTGGGTCAGCTCCTCGCCGTCCATCTCGGGCATGTTGAAGTCGGTGAAGATGAGGTCGAACTCGTTTTCCTCAATGGCTTCCAGTGCTTGCGTACCGTTCTCAGCCAGTACCACCTGGGTGATGCCGACGCTTTCGAGGGCGCGGCTGATGTGCTTGCGCGAAAACTCGCTGTCATCGACCACCAGCACCTGCAGGGAGTCTACGTCGTAGGCGCTGAGCTCAATCTCGGAAGGGTCGACGAAGTGGAGGGTGGCGTTGAGCGCCTTTTCCAAGTCGTCGTGTTTAAAGGGCTTGGGGAGAATCGCCACCGAGCCGGCCTGGCGGATGGGGTCAAGCCGGTGTACGCGGCGCTCGCTGGAGACCAGCATGAAAGGGATCTCCTCCAGGTGCGAGTCAGACCGCATCTGGCCGATCAGCTGGACCCCGTCGCCATCATCCAGGTACATGGCACTGATTACGAGATCGGGCGAGTAGCGGCGCATGAAATCGAGCGCGGTCTCGATGGTGTCAGCGCAGTCCACCTGGCGGCAGCCCGCTTCCGCCAGCTCTTGGGTGATGACCTTTTGCTGAAATACCGAGGGTTCGACGATCAAGATCGCCAGTTCGCTTACGCTGATCCGAGACATAGAAAGGCCTTGGCTAAGTCTTTGTGTAGCTTGAGGGTTTGAACATGAGTCGAAGCCTCTATGATGGCGGTATGTGTTAATATGTGTCAATCGCCAACGGCAACAGGACTCCTTCTCATGAACGAACGTGAGCGTGAACGGCTGGCCGCCCAGGACCGCGATCCGGTTGTTTCCGATACCGATATTAACCGCATCCTGGTCAACGGGGCCCGGATCTCCCTGAGCAAGCTCAAGCGCGCCAAGACCTTCGACGCCCGTCTCTACTACTACGCCGAAATTGGCGTGTATTTCGAAGTGTCCTTGTCGCGGGGGGCGGGCATCACCGACGAAACCCGCGCCTTGCTGGAAGACATCCATGTGCAGGCCACCCATCTGCACATGCAGAAGAGCAAAAACGTTAAACTCGAACGCTGAAGTTGTCGATGCCTGCGGTAGAGCCCCCTTCTTTTGACAGCAAGGCCTTTCTGGCCGGGGTCAGTCAGCGCCCGGGGGTTTATCAGATGCTGGATGAGACCGGGGGCGTGCTTTACGTCGGCAAGGCCAAGAACCTCAAGAACCGCCTCAGCAGCTACTTTCGCGACAGCGGCCTGCCCATCAAGACCCGTGCGCTGGTGGCGCGGATTCGCGACGTTCAGGTCACCATCACCAATAGCGAAACCGAGGCGCTGCTGCTTGAGCACAATCTGATCAAGCGCGAGCGTCCTCCCTACAACATCCTGCTGCGTGACGACAAAAGCTACCCCTATATTTTTGTTTCCGACGCCGAAAGGTTTCCTGCGCTCCAGTTTCAGCGGGGCGGGCGGCGGCGCAAGGGCCGCTACTTCGGACCTTTCCCCAGCAGCGGTGCGGTGCGCGAAAGCCTGAACCTGCTGCAGAAGGTGTTCCGCATCCGTCAGTGCGACGAGGCTTTTTTTCGCAATCGCAGCCGACCCTGCCTGCAGTTCCAGATTGATCGCTGCAGCGGTCCCTGTACCGGCGAGATCAGCCCACAGGCGTACGCCGAGGATGTGCGTCATGCGATGATGTTTCTGGAGGGGCGCAGTCAGACGCTGCGCGACGAGCTGGCCCAGCAGATGGACGCCGCCGCCAAAGCGTTGGATTTCGAAAAGGCCGCCGTCCTGCGCGATCAAATCACCAGCTTGCAGCAGGTGCAGGAGCAGCAACACGTGAGCGGTCTGAGTGGCGACGCGGACATCCTGGCCTGCTGCCAGAAAGCGGGTTTTGCCTGTATTCACCAGATTTTCGTCAAAGGGGGGCGGATCATCGGCAGTAAAACCCATTACCCGAAACTGGCCCTGGAGGTGAGCGAGGCCGACCTGCTGGCCGGGTTCCTCGGGCAGTACTACCTGCAGAGCGAGGCGCGCCCGGTTCCGCCCCAGATCGTGCTCAGCCACGAGCCCGCGGCATCCGAATCACTCAGGGAGGCCATGGTTCAGGCTCGGGGGCGGCAGGTTGCTTTTCTGACCCGGGTCCGGGGACAGCGCCGTGGATGGCTGCAGCTGGCGCAGACCAACGCGCAGCAGCAGCTCGACAGCTACATCGGCAACCGGCAGAACATGCACCGGCGTTTCGTGGCGCTGCAGGATGCACTGGGGCTTGACGCTCCGCCTCGGCGGCTTGAGTGCTTTGATATCAGCCACAGTTCCGGCGAAGCGCCGGTCGCCTCCTGCGTGGTTTTTGACACCCAGGGGCCGCGCAAAACGGATTACCGCCGATTCAACGTTGATGGGGTCACTCCCGGTGACGACTACGCCGCCATGCGGACGGCGTTGCGCCGACGCTACACGCGACTGAAGAAAGGGGAGGGGCAACTGCCTGATATACTGGTCATTGATGGTGGCAAAGGACAGCTGACCCAAGCCGAGCAGGTGTTCGAAGAGTTACAGGTGGATGACGTCTTGCTGCTGGGAATTGCCAAGGGCGTTACCCGCAAGCCGGGGCTGGAGACCCTGATCATGGGAGGGGATCACCGCGAAGAGGTGCTGACAGCGGACAGCGGTGCGCTGCACCTGTTGCAGCATATTCGGGATGAGGCGCACCGCTTCGCAGTTGCCGGTCACCGTCAGCGCCGTGCGAAGAAACGCGGAAGTTCGCTGCTGGAGTCCATCCCTGGGGTAGGTCCCAAGCGCCGGCAGGCGCTGCTGAAGCACTTTGGAGGCTGGCAGGAAATCGGCCGGGCGAGTATTGAAGAAATCGCAAAAGTCTCTACCATTAGCCGCTCGATGGCGGAGGAGATCTACGCCCACCTTCACCAAGAGTGACGGTCGCCCACCCTAAACCTGGTCGCTGATTTCAATGAACATCCCGAACCTACTGACCGCCCTGCGAATAGCACTGATACCCTGCGTACTGGGTATCTATTACCTCCCGTACGGCTGGTCCAGTATGGCGGCTGCCGGCGTTTTTCTGCTGGCTGCACTGACCGACTGGGTGGACGGTTACCTGGCGCGCCGCCTGAATCAGACCACGGCCCTGGGGGCCTTTCTGGACCCTGTGGCTGACAAGCTCATCGTCGCGGTGGCCTTGGTGTTGCTGGTGGAAACCTATGCCGAGCCTTACCTGACGTTGCCGGCCGTGGTGATTATCGGCCGTGAGATCGTCATCTCCGCATTGCGCGAATGGATGGCTGAATTGGGCAAGCGGGCGAGTGTAGCCGTGTCTGCGGTGGGTAAAGTGAAGACCGTCCTGCAGATGACGGCCATCGTTATTTTGCTGGCGGTGCCTCCCCACTCGCTCCTTGCAGAGGTAGGCGTGGCGACCCTCTACGGGGCGGCGGTGCTGACGCTCTGGTCCATGTGGATGTACCTGCGGGCGGCTTGGCCGGAACTTGTCGAGAAGCCGGAGTGAGCGCTTTTCGTCTCTTTGAAAGACGCTGAAATCGGTTGATTTCAAACCGCTTCGATCTCTGTTGACATGGCAGGGCAGCTCTCTATAATACGCACCACCTGAGCGACAGCTCGGGGTTTTGGGCGGGAATAGCTCAGTTGGTAGAGCGCAACCTTGCCAAGGTTGAGGTCGCCGGTTCGAACCCGGTTTCCCGCTCCAACTCTCTTCGTGCACTGAGTGCCGTTGAGGCTGGATGGCAGAGTGGTTATGCAGCGGACTGCAACTCCGTGTACGCCGGTTCGATTCCGACTCCAGCCTCCATGTTCTCCCATTTGCCTGGATGGTGGAATTGGTAGACACCGGAGACTTAAAATCTCCTGACCTTCGGGTCGTGCCGGTTCAAGTCCGGCTCCAGGCACCACTAGCAGCAGAGCGGGAATAGCTCAGTTGGTAGAGCGCAACCTTGCCAAGGTTGAGGTCGCCGGTTCGAACCCGGTTTCCCGCTCCAACTCTCCTGTTTGCCGGTGGCCCATCCAGGCTGGATGGCAGAGTGGTTATGCAGCGGACTGCAACTCCGTGTACGCCGGTTCGATTCCGACTCCAGCCTCCATTTATCCCTCGTTTTTCTACTGTTCCTGATTCCATCGCGCCCATTTCCGTCGCTTGAATGCTCCGGGAAGGGTGGTTTTTTGTGTCGCGGAAATTAGAATACATATCAATCGATATGTATGGAGTATCAAATGGTATCCTCAACCCAGGAACTGGTGTTTCGAGCGGCTGATGAGTTGCTGCAAGAGGGGCGACGCCCTACGCAGCAGAGTGTGCGCGAGCGGATCGGGCAGGGAAGTGTCACGACTATCAATAAGGCATTGAACCGGTGGTGGGCTGAACTGGGCGGACGGTTGCAGGGACGGCGCCGCATGCCTGAGCTCCCCGAACCGGTGGAAGCGGCCATTAAAGACATTTGGCAGCTCGCGCTGGCGCACGCCGAGCATCAGGCTGAGGAAGCGCGGCGCGAGGCCGCTTTGAGAATCAAGGCGGAGCGGGAACAGTGGACGCAGGAGCGTGACGAGAAGCAGCAGGTGCTGAGCGGCTATCAGGAGAAGCTGGAGCGGGCGTTCGACCGAATCGACGCTTTGCAGCGTCAGCTCGATGAGCGGCGCGAGCAGGAGGGCGAGGAGGACCGCAGGCTGCTGGACCAAGAGCGCAAGTTGCTGGCCGGAGAGCGGGAGCTGCGTGCGCTCAATGCTGAAAACCGCAAGCTTCGCCAGACCATTGAACGGCTCGAGGTAGAGCTGCTAAACAAGCTAAAAAACAACAGCCTGAGTGGCAAGTCGGAGAATCTAGATGAAGCGGGCGCGCAGGAGGGGTTGGCCGAAGAAAACCGGAACCTGAGGACGGTTCTCTCCCAGGCGGATACGCGGCTGGCTCACCAGGAGGCTGAATTGGAGCGTTTGCGGAAGGCCCTGCAGGGCGAAGACTGAACGGCCCGCTGGCGTTGATTACGTTGTCCGGTTAGCATTGTCGCGCAGTCAGCGGAGCCTGAATACGTTCATGAACATTACCATCCCCGATTACTACAAAGCGTCCCAGATTATCACCGCGGTGAAAGAGGCTGAGCCCGGCGCCGTACTCAGCTGCACGAACGAGCGTCAGTTTGCGCTGCTTAAAATCGCCCTGGTTAAACTTCAGCGCAGTGAGCTGACGCTGCAGTTGCTGGACCAGCAGGGATATGCTTTGCGCCAGGTCACCACGCGCAAAAAACAGGCTGAACCGCAACCCTCGGCAAGCGACGAGATGGCCGCATCCCAGGTAAAAGCCGTGCGGGAACTTGAGAAAGCGCTGGTGCTTTGCCGGCGCGAGGGGCTGGCGGTGATCGGCTTCAGTGACAGCCTGGTGGCGGTTCCCGAGCACCTCGGTGCTGGACTCGAAGTGCTCAGCTCCACCTCCGCCATGGAGGTAGATACCGGCGACTGCTACCGTGGTTTTGAAGATGATATGGAGTAGACGCTTTAGCCCAGAAAGCTCCGGGTATCCTCGATAACGCTGCTGTGAGGCAGCTCCACCAGCTTGATCAGCTCCAGCTCGTCCCCCTGGGTTTTGAATAGGCCAAGGGCGAACTCGTAGAGGTTGAGCTGGTACTTCAGCATCAGCCCTTCAGCGAGGAATTGCAGGCAGATCGAGCCGCCGGCATCACCGTCTACGGGCGCTTCCGTTTCAATTTTAATCTTGTGGTGGTTGAGTTTCTTGTAGCTGGTGCCCATCAGCCGGTTGAGGATGTAGTCGTGTTTTAGCAGTTTCTGCACGCGGCGACCGTTATTCAGGTCTTTGATCTGGTATCCGAAGCCCTTGTTGACGACCTTGTAACTGAGCTCGGACCCGGTGACGCCGTTTTTGAGGGTCAGCCGAATGCGGTCATGCCCCAGGGTTTGCGAGATCGGCTTCCAGGCCTCCCACGAGGAGCGGGGGGTGAAGGATTCCAAAATTTCGATGATCTGCATGCAGTGCTCACGAAACACGTCCGGGTCGGATTCATGGGCGTAGCGCCAGTAGGTGCCGGTGCGGGTCTCGAAACCGGCGTACCCCGGAGTGCTCTGATCGTCGATATTGATCCCGTCCTCGCGCAGATCATTGCAACCCAAGTGGAGCGTCAGGGTGCCTTCCTGCGTATCTCCCCATTCGATTGTGCCGTCGTAATTTTCTCCGCAACGGTACAAAACACGCAGCCCTTCCGGTGGCAGATCCTGGGGCCTGATATGAATCATCACGTGTGCCGCCATCCCAATTTCTCCTGACAACTGGCTTGGTAGAGGTAAAAATAGCAGCTTAATGCCCGGCGGGCCGTATTCAAGCAAAATGCTGCAGTGCAAATTAACGCATTGATAAATTGAGAAAAAGCCTGATGGCGATCTAACCGAAGGTATGGGTGAACTTTCGCCGCTTTTGACATACACTGCCCCCTTCATCGTTTGCGGAGTCCCTTATGTCTGCGACCACAGTAATGCTGGTGGATGATCACGAAATCGTCCGCGCCGGCTTTCGACGTTTGCTGGATAACGCTGCGGACCTACAGGTTATCGGTGAAGCTGCTACCGGCGAGGACGGCTACCAGCTCTACCTGGAGAGCAAGCCGGACGTCGTCGTGATGGACCTGTCCATGCCTCCCGGCGTTGGAGGGCTTGAGGCGATCAATCGCATCCTGGCCTCCGATCCGCAGGCGCGTATCCTGGTTCTTACCGTACAGGAGTGTGAGCCATACCCCTCCCGTGTGCTTCAGGCCGGTGCCAAAGGTTATCTCACCAAGCGCTGCGCTCCCGAAGAGCTGATCGCAGCGGTGCGGCAGGTCGCCCAGGGGCGTGAGTTTATCGCGCCGGGTATTCGCAAAGAGCTCGATGGGAAGGGGGCCTCCAAGCTCGAGGCGCTCACCAAGCGCGAACTGCAGGTGTTTACGCTGCTGGCCAGCGGCCAGTCGGTTGCACAGATCGCTGACGCCATGTTTATCAGCCAGAAAACGGTCCATGCGCACCGTGCCAACATTCTCGGCAAGCTGGGGTTGAAGAAGACTTCAGACCTTATTCATCTGGCTATCAGACACGGCATTATTGAAGCCTGATAGGCTTTTATAACAGATGTTTAGCGCTATTTGTTTGATCTGTTTATGAGATTCATCCCTGCTGGTCGGCGCCAAAAAAGCGCCCTTTCAATGGCTCGGTTTAGCCGACCATCACATTTTTAGGCTCCAGCATCCCCTGCTCGACGATAAAGTCGATGATGGCCTGCACACCCTGACCACTCTTGAGGTTACTGAACACGAAGGGGCGTTCGCCGCGCATCTTTGTGGCGTCGCGGTCCATCACCTCCAAGGATGCGCCTACAAGAGGTGCCAGATCGGTCTTGTTGATGATCAAGAGGTCCGATTTGGTGATGCCGGGGCCACCCTTGCGCGGAATCTTGTCACCGGCGGAGACGTCGATCACGTAGAGGGTGAGGTCCGACAGCTCGGGGCTGAAGGTGGCGCTGAGGTTGTCGCCGCCGCTCTCTACCAGTACCAGTTCCAGCCCTGGGTGGCGGGACTGCAGTTCGTCAATGGCGGCCAGGTTCATGGAGGCGTCTTCGCGGATGGCGGTATGCGGGCAGCCGCCGGTTTCCACCCCCATGATGCGGTCCGCTTCCAGCGCTTCATGGCGCAGCAGAAACTGTTCGTCCTCCTTGGTGTAGATGTCGTTGGTCACCACGGCCAGGTTGTAGTGTTCGCGCAGCGCCTGGCACAGCTCCTTCAGCAGCGCAGTTTTGCCGGAGCCGACCGGACCGCCGACACCGACGCGTAGATATTGGGCACTCATCGATTGTTCTCCTCAAACAGGTTCTTTAAATAACGGTTGCACCAGTTCAGCTGCGGAACAGGCGCGAATATTGGGTTTCATGCAGGCTGCTGGCCAGTGCCACGCCGGGCAGGGTGGCGCCGAGCCGGTCATCGGGCAGTCGCTGGGCGGTGGCCACGGCCTGATCGATCACCGGCAGCAACCGCATCATCAGCTGTTGCGCCGCGGTCTGGCCCAGCGGCAGGGTTTTGCAGGCTACCGCGATCTGGTTTTCAAGCCACGCCCAGGCAAAGCCGGTTAACATCTCGCTGTCACTGACGCCGTAGTGGCCGGCAGCGCGGGCAAACTGGCTGCAGTAGCTGGGCTCTGCCGGCAGCCGGTCGTCAGTCTCGATCACCGCCAGTGACACCAGCAGGCGGCGGAGCGCCAGTCCCAGTTGCTGGTCTTCAAACAGCAGTTCTTTGGTTTCACGGTTGGCCAGCAGCCAGTGGTTCCAGTAGTTAACAGCGCCTTCGTCTTTCTGGCGGTAGGCCTCGGCGAAGCGCAACAGCAGCGGCAGCTCCAGCCGCGCCATCCCTTCGCCGAGTACCCCTTGCAGCCACTGCTGCAACTCGCTATCGGTGGTGATCCAGCCGCTGTCGATGGCGTATTCCAGCCCTTGCGAGTAGGCGAAACCGCCGATGGGCAGCGACGGGCTGGTCAGGTGCAACAGGTGCAGCAAGGCACGACTGCTGCCCACTGATGGCGCGCTGTTGATTTCAGTGGGCATGGGAATGCCCGTGCACGTGGTCATGATCGTGACCATGACTGTGGCCCTGAGTATTGCCGTGCGAATGGCTGTGACCGTGGGTATGGCTTTCGTGGCCGATATGGCTGAGACCGTAGGCGCCGTTTTCCGGACTGAAAGGGGCTTGCTCGGCGATCGCGGTGAGGCCGTAACGCTCGGCTAGTTCCTGCAGCACGTGATCGGGCTGGAACCGCAGCCAGCGATCGCCCACCTCTAACGGCACGTGGCGGTTGCCGAGGTGATAGCAGACCTTGGCGAATGCCAGCCAGTCGTCGGTGGAGGCGGTGACTACCGCTTCCGGGGCCGCCGTTACCTGGATCAACTGGCCGCAGTCGGTCTGCAGCAGATCGCCGTCAGCCAGAACCTGGCCGCGTTCGATAAACACGCCCACCTCGCGCCCGCCTTCGGAGGTGGCCTTGAAGCGACCCCGTTTGCGCAGGTCGTAGGGCAGCGCCAGGCGGTCGAGAATGGCGGCCGGCTGGCCGTCAAAGCGTTGGGTGATTTTCAGCATCGGTAGGTCCATCAGAATAAAAAGTAACGCTGCGCCAAGGGTAAAACCTCGGCCGGCTCGCAGGTGAGCAGCTCGCCGTCGGCGCGCACCTCATAGGTCTCCGGATCCACCTCCATCACCGGCATGCGATCGTTGAGCACCATGTCGGCCTTGCCCACCGAGCGCACGTTGCGGCAGGCGGCGAGGCTGCGCTGCAGCCCCAGGGTTTCGCCTAGGTTGCTGTCCAGCGCCGCCTGCGACACGAAGGTGAGGCTGGTGGCCGCCGCCGCCCGGGGCGATGCGCCGAACATCGGCCGGTAGTGCACCGGTTGCGGGGTCGGAATCGAGGCGTTGGGGTCGCCCATGGGGGCGGCGGCGATAAAGCCACCCTTGATGATCAGCGACGGCTTGGTGGCAAAAAAGGCCGGCTTCCACAGCACCAGGTCCGCCAGCTTGCCGACTTCGATGGAGCCCACCTGGTGACTGATACCGTGGCTGATGGCCGGGTTGATGCCGATCTTGGCGATATAGCGTCTGGCGCGGAAGTTGTCGCAGCCGTGGCTTTCGTCCTCCGGCAGTAGGCCGCGCTGTACCTTCATCTTGTGGGCGGTCTGCCAGGTACGGATGATCACTTCGCCCACCCGTCCCATGGCCTGAGAGTCAGAGGCGATCATGGAGAAGGCGCCGAGATCGTGGAGGATATCCTCGGCGGCGATGGTTTCCTTGCGGATGCGTGAATCGGCAAAGGCCACATCCTCGGGGATATTGGGGTCCAGATGGTGACACACCATCAGCATGTCCAGGTGTTCGTCCACGGTGTTGACCGTGTAGGGGCGGGTCGGGTTGGTGGACGAGGGCAACACGTTGGGCAAGCCGCACGCCTTGATAATATCCGGGGCGTGGCCGCCGCCGGCACCTTCGGTGTGATAGGTGTGGATGGAACGGCCCTTGAAGGCGGCGAGGGTATCCTCGACGAAGCCGGACTCGTTAAGGGTGTCGGTGTGGATCGCCACCTGCACGTCGTAGCGCTCGGCGACGCTGAGGCAGGCGTCGATGGCCGCCGGCGTGGTGCCCCAGTCCTCGTGCAGCTTGAGTCCCATCACACCGGCCTTGAGCTGCTCCTCCAGTGCTTCCGGCAGGCTGGCGTTGCCCTTGCCGAGAAAGCCGAAGTTCATCGGCAGATGGTCGGTGCCCTGCAGCATCTTGCCGATATTGAAGGGGCCGGGGGTACAGGTGGTGGCGTTGGTGCCGGTGGCCGGACCCGTGCCGCCGCCGAGCATGGTGGTGACGCCGGACATCAGCGCTTCGTCCACCTGCTGCGGGCAGATGTAATGGATGTGGGAATCGATGGCCCCGGCGGTGAGGATCTGGCCTTCGCCGGCGATCACTTCGGTGCCGGGGCCAATGATGATGGTGACTCCCTCCTGGGTATCCGGGTTGCCGGCTTTGCCGATGGCGGCGATGCGCCCGCCCTTGATGCCGACATCCGCCTTGACGATGCCCCAGTAGTCGAGAATCAGCGCGTTGGTGATCACCAGATCCATGGCGGTGTCGTTGCTGCCTTCATTAGTGCTTCCATTAGTCACTTGGGCCTGACCCATGCCGTCACGGATCACCTTGCCGCCGCCGAACTTCACTTCGTCGCCGTAGACGGTGTAGTCCTTTTCCACCTCGATCCAGAGTTCGGTATCACCGAGCCGCACCCGGTCGCCGGTGGTGGGGCCGAACATGTCGGCATAAGCCTGACGTGAAATCTTGGCCATCTCAGTTGCCTCCCTGCGTGTCGGTCTTGGCGTCATCGAGAGTGCCCATCACTTCGCCCCGAAAACCGAAAATGGTGCGCGATCCTGCGAAGGGCACCAGCTCGATGGTTCGGGTCTGGCCCGGCTCAAAACGGACCGCGGTGCCGGCGGCGATGTTGAGCCGCCAGCCCTTGGCGGCTTCGCGGTCAAAGCTGAGGGCTGGATTGGTTTCGAAAAAATGGTAGTGGGAGCCCACCTGAATCGGACGATCGCCGGTGTTGGCGACCTTGAGGGTCTGGGTCGGGCGGCCGGCGTTGAGCTCGATCTCGCCGGGTTGAATCTGCAGTTGGCCGGGAATCATGTCGCTTTCCTCTTGTGAATGCCGCTCGCACTACTGGATCGGTTGGTGCACGGTCACCAGCTTGGTGCCGTCGGGAAAGGTGGCTTCTACCTGAACTTCGTCGACCAGTTCGGCGATCCCTTCCATCACGTCGTCACGGCCGAGGATGGTGCGGCCATAGCTCATCAGTTCGGCCACTGTTCGGCCGTCGCGGGCGCCCTCCATGATTTCGCAGGAGATCAGCGCCACCGCTTCCGGGTAGTTGAGTTTCAGGCCGCGGGCGCGGCGTCGTTCCGCCAGCAAGCCTGCGGTGAACAGCAGCAGCTTGTCTTTTTCGCGGGGGGTCAGTTCCATCGTCTGCTCCGTAGATTCGGTGTTTGCTTGATCGTTGTTGGTCTGTTTGCTTGCCTCAAAAGGGATGGCTTACGTCAGCCAGATCCGCGGTATGAGCGCCTCTCGCTGCAGCAGCGCCGGGCGGATCTGTTGCCACAGGCGGGTAAAGCAGTGGCGCGCCTGTTCGCTGTCCTGCCCCAAGAGCCTTGCGACTAGCACCCCTCGGCGCCAGGTGATGGCCACGCGCAGGTGATTGCCGATAAGTGGCTCAAGGCTGGCACGCAGCTGTTCCAGCAACGCGCTGGGTTCCTGGTTAAAACCGACCGCATACAGTGAGCCGACCTGAGGATAACCCTGCAGTCCCCAGCACTCGTTAGCCAGAGCACTGCCGGCTTGCAGGTGCTGCTGTTCCAGCAGCAGCGGCAGGCCGTCGCGGTAGAGCTGGGTTTTCTGCACAAAACGGCCGTTGTCGAAACGGATCCGGCTGGCTGGGCGACCCAGGCAGATCAGCTCCCAGCCGACAAAGCGGGCATTGCCGGTGAGGTCAACCCGGGTGTCGCTATGACCGAGGGCACCGTCATAGAGAATGGTTTCCTGCGGCAGCCACTCCAGGGTGCTGTCGGCGGCCAGACGCAGGTTGACCTGCTGGTACTGGCTGACGCCGCAACTGTCGCCCTTGTAGATCTTGCCGGCGGAGGGGGTGGTGATCAGCGCTCCGCTGCGCTCTGCCAGCTCTGCCCCGATGGCGAGCTGGTCGCCGCTGACCAGTCCGCCCGGTGGATGCAACAGGTAGACATGGCACACCGGGCCTTCCGGGTAGAAGGGGCGCTGCACTCGCAATGGGCCTTCGTGAGCGAGGTGGGGCAGTGCAGTGCGGCCATGGCGTGGCTCAAAGCCAAGGGTGAGGCGGGCGCACCACCGGCGCTCACGGCCGTATCCCGCTGTGACTGTTTCCGGTTGGACTAACGCCTGGTTCATCGGGAACGCTTCTATCCTTGGTTGCTGCGTTTATATCGCTCGGAGGTGCGGGGCCGGCGAGGCCGGCGTTGACCCGGGATGTCGCAAGATGCGGGCCAACTTGTTGATATGACAGGTGCTTGGTGCTGAGCCGCAAAAAAGAGGGCGCAGTAACCCCGGCTAAGGGCCGGACCTGGCTGCAGCTGGATCCCGCAGGCCGTAGCCACGCACCGCAGCAGTGCTGTTGGCTGAAGTTGCACTGCCTTGGTGCGGACCAAGTGGGCCTGTTACACCGTCAGGTATTCGCGCACCAAGTCATCGGAAAGCTGCGCGATAGTCCCGGTAGCGACGTTGCGACCCCGGTCGAGAATGCAGAAATGGTCCGCAACCTTGCGGGCGAAGGGCAGCTTCTGCTCCACCAGCAGTACCGTCAGGCCGATTTCACGGTTGAGTTTGCGAATGATGTCGCCGATCTCCGCCACCACGTTGGGCTGAATCCCCTCGGTGGGTTCGTCCAGGATCAGCAGCTTGGGGTCGGTAACCAGGGCGCGTCCGATGGCCAGCTGCTGTTGCTGGCCGCCGGAGAGGTCACCGCCGCGGCGGTGCCGCATCTCACTCAAGACCGGAAACAGCTCGAAAATAAAGTCAGGGATCTTTCGCTGCCGGTCGCTGCGGGCGGGAAGGCCGATCTGCAGGTTTTCCTCCACCGTCAGCAATGAAAAGATCTGGCGTCCCTGGGGCACGTAGCCAATGCCGAGGATGGCCCTTTTCTCTGCCGACGCCTGGCCAAGGTCGAGCCCATCGAACTGCAGGTCGCCCGACCGGGTGGGTAACAGTCCCATGATGCTTTTGAGGAGCGTGGTTTTGCCCACCCCGTTGCGCCCCATGAGACAGGTGCAGGCGCCGCTTGGGACCTCAAGATCCAGATCCCACAGGGTATGACTCTCCCCGTAAAACTGGTTCAACCCGCGAATGCTGAGCAGGGAGCCCGGATCCTGCTCCTGATCACTGTTTATTGCCAGTTGGTTCATCCTGTCGCTCCTTTTCGGGCCGTTAATTGTTGTTTTTCGACCAGTTCGTTGCAGGGGTCGCCGGGTCACTCCCCGAGGTAAACTTCGATCACACGGGGGTCCGACTGCACCTGGTCCATGCTTCCCTCTGCAAGAACCGAGCCCTGGTGCAGTACGGTAACGGTGCGGGCGATGGAACGGACAAAATCCATATCGTGTTCTACCACCACCACCGAGCGCTCTCCGGCCAGCGAGGTCAGCAGCTCGCCGGTGCGATCCATCTCCTGGTGGGTCATCCCCGCCACCGGTTCGTCCACCAGCAGCAGCTTGGGGTTCTGCATCAGCAGCATGCCGATCTCCAGCCACTGCTTCTGGCCGTGGGAGAGGATTCCCGCCCGCAGCCAACGGTCGTTTTCCAATCCGATCAGCGCCAGTGTCTCGTCGATCCGGTCCATCTGCTCGCCGCTGAGGCGGGCCCGGTAGGTGGACCAGACCGCTTTATCGCCGGCCATCGCCAGCTCCAGATTTTCGAACACGCTGAGTTCTTCGAACACCGTGGGTTTCTGAAACTTGCGTCCGATCCCCGCCTCGGCGATCTGGGCCTCGTTCATCTTCAGCAGGTCGATGCGCTGGCCGAAAAACGCCTTGCCGCTATCGGGGCGGGTCTTGCCGGTGATGATGTCCATCATCGTGGTCTTGCCGGCCCCATTGGGGCCGATGATGCAGCGCAGTTCCCCGGGCTCGATATAGAGGTTGAGGTTGCTGATCGCCTTGAAACCGTCGAAGCTGACGTTGAGATCTTCGATGTAAAGGATGCAGTTGTGCCTGAGGTCGAGACGGGTGGAAGCTGCCGGCTTCAGGAATTCGAACACTTCGTCCCGATTAAGCCAGCTGGGTGCGTATCCCTGGGCATTCATGAGCGCGCCTCCTGCGCCAGGGGGCTCATCGGCGCCGTGGCGGTGTTTGCTGGGGAATCTGTCACAGAGTCCGGTGATGAACGGTGTTTAGCGCCTTGCGGGTCACCGTCGGAGGACGGCGCTGGGGGCGGCGAAAGAGCGGATGATCCGCTTTCATCCCCCGCCTGCCTCCGGCTGAACAGGCCGGCGATTCCCCGCGGCAGGAACAGGGTAGCCAGCACGAAGATAGCCCCCAGGGCGAACAGCCAGGCTTCGGGCATCGCCGCGGTGAAGTAGCTTTTGCCGTAGTTCACCAGGAGTGCCCCCACCACCGCCCCGAACAGGGTGCCGCGCCCGCCGATGGCGACCCAGACGACCGCCTCGATCGAGTTCAGGGGGGCGAACTCGTTGGGGTTAATAATCCCCACCTGCGGCACGTAGAGCGCGCCGGCCAGGCCCGCCAGCACCGCCGAGAGGGTAAACACCGCCAGCTTGATCTTCTCGACCCGGTAACCGATGAAGCGAACCCGGTCCTCGCTGTCGCGGATGGCGACGCTGACCCGCCCCAGGCGGGAGTTGGTGACGCTTCGACAGAGCAGGTAGCCCGCCGCCAGGGCGACGGCGGAGGCGATGAACAGCCCGATGCGGGTGCTGTCCGCCTGCAGGCTGAAGCCGAGCATGTCCTTGAAGTCGGTGAGGCCGTTGTTGCCGCCAAAGCCCATCTCGTTGCGGAAGAAGGCAAGCATCAGGGCGTAGGTCAGGGCCTGGGTGATGATGGAGAGGTACACCCCGGTCACCCGCGAACGGAACGCCAGCCAGCCGAAGGCGAAGGCCAGCACCCCCGGCACCAGCAGCACCATCAGGGCCGCAAACCAGAACTGGTCGAAGCCGTGCCAGAACCAGGGCAGCTCCTGCCAGTTGAGGAACACCATGAAGTCCGGCAGCTCGGAGTTGCCGTAAACCCCGCGATCACCGATCTGGCGCATCAGGTACATGCCCATGGCGTAGCCGCCGAGGGCGAAAAAGGCGCCGTGGCCGAGGCTGAGAATACCCAAGTAGCCCCAGGCCAGGTCCACCGAGACGGCGAGCAGGGCGTAGCAGAGGTACTTGCCCAGCAGGGTCACCGTGTAGGTGGGCACGTGCAGCCAGGAGGCTTCCGGTAGCAGCCGGTTGGAGGCTACCACGGCGACACTGATCAGCAGCAGGGCGCTGAGTAGAATCCGTCCACCACGGTCGTTGGCCAGTAGTCTTTTCATAAACATGGGCGACCTCAATCAACCTTCTGCCGCGCGTCCCTTTTGCGGGAACAGCCCGCGCGGGCGCTTCTGGATAAAGAGAATGATGAACACCAGCACCAGGATCTTGGCCAGCACCGCGCCGGCCCAGGGCTCCATCACTTTGTTGGCGACCCCGAGTGACAAACCGGCCACCAGGGTTCCCCAGAGGTTTCCTACACCGCCGAACACCACCACCATGAACGAGTCGATGATGTAGGCCTGGCCCAGGTTGGGGCCGACGTTGGTGAGCTGGCTGAGCGCGACCCCGGCCACCCCGGCGATACCGGATCCCAGACCGAAGGTGAGGGCGTCGACCCACTGGGTACGCACGCCCATGGCCCGAGCCATCTGGCGGTTCTGGGAGACGGCACGGACTTCCAGTCCCAGTCGGGTGCGCTTGAGAATCAGGTGCAGCAGGAAAAACACGATCAGGCAGAAGCCAATGATGTAGAGCCGGTTGAGGGTCAGGCTGAAGATGGCGTTGACCTCCCAGGTGCCGCTCATCCAGGCCGGGGTCTCCACCGAGCGGTTCAGGGGAGAGAAGATGGAACGCACCGCCTGCTGCAGGATCAGGCTGAGGCCGAAGGTGGCCAACAAGGTTTCCAGCGGGCGGCCGTACAGGAAACGGATCACGCCGCGCTCGATGGCGATGCCCACCAAACCCGAGACGACAAACGCCGCCGGGATCGCCACCAGCAAAGAGTACTCGATGGCGTTGGGCATCAGCAGCTGGATCACGTAGGTGGTGTAGGCGCCGATCATGATCAGTTCACCGTGGGCCATGTTGATCACGCCCATGACGCCGAAGGTGATGGCAAGACCAATGGCGGCAAGAATCAGCACCGAGCCGAGGCTGATACCAAAGAACAGGGTTTCCAGGTTGCCGAACAGCTTAGCCCTGGACTCGATGGTGGCGAGGGCCTTGGCGGCGGCTTTGCGGACCCCCGCGTCGGGGTCGCTTTCAAGCACGGCTACCAGGCGGTTGCGGACCGGGGGGTAAAGGCTGCCATCCAGCGCCTTGAGGGCCTGCAGCCGGTCTGTGCGTTCGCCCGACTCCAGCTGTGCCACCGCGATGGCCACATCGAGCACCGCGCTGACTTCGGCGTCCTGTTCAATGCCGCGCCGTTTCTCGAGCAGGGGCAGCGAATCGGTATCGAGCTCCGAGAGCATCGCTTCCAGCGCGGTTTTCCGAATATCGGGGTCGCCCGCCCCCAGTTGCAGCTCGGCGATCGCCTGGGTGAGCTGCGCGCGTAGCTGGTTGTTGATCGAGACTTTCTTGATGTCGCGCCGATCAACGGTGCCCAGTGCTTGACCGGTCACCACGTCGGTGATCGCGTATCCCTTGTCGGCATCTTGGCGGATAACGATGCGCTTGTCGGATTTGCGGTAATAGAGGTCGCCCGCGCTCATGGTCTGGAGCAACGTCAGCGCCTGGTCATGCCCGGATTCCGCCAGGTGTTCGATCGCCAGGGCTTTCTTGTCAAAGCTCTTTTCGCTCAGCAACGCCAGTCCTGCTTCGAAGTCGCCGCCCGCAGCCCGGGCCAAATTGGCATTGAGCAGCACCAGCGCCAGCAGCACGAGCGCCTGCACGGCCTTGGCCAATCCGGTCGGCAACCGGCAGCCCGGGTTGGTGCGGTAGTGTGCGTGGGGTGAGGCCATGAGGTCGCGTCCTGTCAGCGGAGGGGGCCGGATTCGGTGTCAGCCCGTGAAGCCCGCACGGCGGTGCGGGATAAGGAGCGAACCGGCCGCCGCGAGGCGGCCGGTCAGGGCCGGCTCGATCAGAAATTCTGGCCGGAGCACTTGCCGGTTTTGACGTTGTAGTTGCCGCAGGAGAGCGGGGGGCGCCAATCGGCGATCAGGTCCATTGAGCCCGGCAGGAAGTCGGACCAGGCGTCACCCAGCACGGTGCCGGACGTCTCCCAGACCACTTCGAACTGGCCGTCATCCTGGATCTCACCGATCAGCACCGGCTTGGTGATGTGGTGGTTGGGTGCCATGGTGGCGTAACCGCCGGTGAGATTGGGCACGCTGACTCCGATGATGGCGTCCTGTACCGCGGCAGGCTCGGTGGTGCCGGCCTTTTTCACCGCCTCAACCCACATTTTGAAGCCGATGTAGTGGGCTTCCATCGGATCGTTGGTGACCCGCTCTTTATCGCCGATGTAGGCGTGCCAGGCGTCGATAAATTCGTCGTTGGCCTCGGTGTCCACGCTCATGAAGTAGTTCCAGGCGGCGAGGTGGCCCACCAGCGGCTTGGTATCGATGCCGGAGAGCTCCTCTTCACCGACGGAGAAGGCGACCACCGGAATGTCTTCCGCGGAGATGCCCTGGTTGCCCAGCTCCTTGTAGAAGGGAACGTTGGCATCGCCGTTGATGGTGGAGACCACCGCGGTCTTCTTGCCGGTGGATCCGAATTTCTTCACATCGGCGACGATACTCTGCCAGTCGGAGTGGCCGAAGGGGGTGTAATTGATCATGATGTCGGCGTCAGTTACGCCCTTGCCCTTGAGATAGGCCTCGAGGATCTTGTTGGTGGTGCGCGGGTAGACGTAATCGGTGCCCGCCAGAACCCAGCGCTCGACGCCCAGCTCGTTCATCAGGTAGTCCACCGCCGGAATGGCCTGCTGGTTGGGGGCGGCGCCGGTATAGAAGACGTTCTTGGAGGACTCTTCCCCCTCGTACTGCACCGGGTAGAAGAGCACGGTATCCAGCTCCTCAACGACCGGCAGGACCGACTTGCGCGAGACCGAGGTCCAGCAGCCGAAGATGGCGTCGACATCGTCCTTTTCCACCAGTTCACGGGCTTTTTCCGCGAATAGCGGCCAGTTGGACGCCGGGTCCACCACCACGGCTTCCAGTTTCTTGCCCAGCAGGCCGCCTTGCTTGTTCTGCTCTTCAATCAGCATCTGCATGGTGTCCTTGAGCGTGGTCTCACTGATCGCCATGGTGCCGGAGAGCGAATGCAGCACCCCGACCTTGATGGTGTCGTCGGCGGCCATGCCGGCGGAGGCCATCATGGCCAACGCGATTCCTGAAGCCAGTTTTTTCATTTTCATGGTTTGTTCTTCCTTCCATTGCCTGAGAGGGGGATGCGATTCCGGTTGCCCGTCACCACGGCGGGGAGGCCGTCGGTGCCGACGAATTCGGAGTGCAAGGGATTCGTTAGCAAGCAGGGTTCAGCATGGGCCCTATGTTGCAATGCAGCTATGGGGCGATGAACGCAGAGAGGTACGTCAAATGACGTAGATCGTCTTTCGGGCGGGGGCGGGCGAACAGTATAAACGCCGTTCACAGGGGCCGAAGAGGGAACAGCGAAAGCTGGCACGCAGCCTGCAAGCATGTCGGTAATTTGCCGCTATTGATGGCGCTACCCAATTATTTTGCGCCGCAACAGTGCATTGCCGAGCCGTTTCAGGAGGGTGCTGCACCGCGTTGGTGCCACACCGAACGCCGGGTTCTAAACAAGGCCGAGCCGATGCCCGCTTCCCAGAAAGTGTTCAAGGTGCGCCGCCGCTACAACAAATGGGTGGCCAACCAGACGCTGGAAGATTTTGCCCTGCGCTTTACCGCCCGCAGCGGTCGGCGCATGAGCATTGAACGGGTGGCGCAGACGGCCCTGGGGGCCACGGCGTTTCTGGCCCTGGAGGGGCTGGCCGCGGCGGTCACCCTGAACTACGGCTTTATCAATACCGTGATCGCCATGCTGGTGGTGTGTGCGGTGTTTTTTGTCACCGGCTTTCCCATTACCTACTATTCCGCCAAGTACGGCCTGGATATCGATCTGCTGACCCGCGGCGCCGGTTTCGGTTACCTCGGCTCCACCATCACCTCGCTGATTTACGCTTCCTTCACCTTTATCTTTTTCGCCATCGAGGCGGCGATTCTGGCCTCGGCGCTGCAAGCGTTGTTCGGCATTCCGCTGTCGGTCGGCTACTTTCTCTGCGCGGTAGCGGTGATCCCCATCGTGACCCACGGCATCGCCGCCATCAGCCGTTTCCAGGTGGGAACCCAGGTGATCTGGTTGGCACTGCAGTGTGCGGCGCTGGCCGTGGTGGTGGGGTATGAATTCGACCGTCTGGAGGAGTGGCGCGGATATACACCGCCCCTGGTGGAGGGGGCGGGGAGCTTCAATATTCTGCTGTTCGGCGCCGCTGCCTCGGTCTTTTTCGCCCTGGTGGCGCAGATCGGCGAGCAGGTGGATTACCTGCGCTTTATGCCGCCGAAAACCGAGGAGAACAAGCGGCGCTGGTGGTTCTGGCTGGTGCTGGCCGGTCCCGGTTGGGTGCTGGTGGGACTGATCAAAATGCTGCTGGGCTCATACCTCGCCTACCTCGCCATCAGCGACGGGCTGGTCTACAGCCAGGCGATTGACCCGACCCATATGTACCAGCGTGTGTTCACCTACCTCACCCAGTCACCTCAGGTGGCGCTGGTTCTGGCGGCGTTGATGGTGATCCTGTCGCAGATGAAGATCAACGTAACCAACGCCTACGCCGGCTCAATCGCCTGGTCGAATTTCTTTTGCCGCGTCACCCACAGCCACCCGGGGCGGGTGGTGTGGCTGGTGTTCAACGTCACCATCGCCCTGCTGCTGATGGAACTGGGCATCTACCAGGCGCTGGAGGCGGTGCTGGGGGTGTTTGCCATCGTGGCGGTGAGCTGGCTGGCCTCGCTCGCCGCGGACCTGCTGATCAACAAGCCGCTGGGATTGAGCCCTGCCCATATCGAGTTTAAACGGGGGCACCTGTACGACATCAACCCCGTGGGCACCGGCGCCATGGTGCTGGCCACCGCGCTGGGGCTGCTCAGTTACCTGGGGGTATTCGGCGAGGTGGCGCGCACCCTCAGCCACTTTGTCAGCCTTCTCACCTGCTTCGTTGCGGTGCCGCTGATTGCCTGGGTCACAGAGGGGCGCTACTACCTGGCCCGGCAGTCGCCGGAACTGGTGCCGCTGCTGGCGCAGCAAGGAGGGGACAATAGCGACGGCCAAGGAGAAGGCTGGGGGGAAACCAACACGGCCGCCCGGGACCAGTCGCAAAGCCCCCTTCGGCGGCTTCACTGTGCGATCTGCGAGAACCCCTTTGAGCTGGAGGACATGAGTTTCTGCGCCGCCTACCAGCAGCCGATCTGCTCGTTGTGTTGTTCTCTGGACGCCCGGTGCCTCGAGAGTTGCAAGCCCCACGCGCGCCTGTCGCAGCAGGTCAAAACCTTTCTCAACCTGTTTTTGCCCCGGCCGCTGGTGGCCTGGGTCAACGCCCGACTGGGGCGTTTTGCCGTTCTCCTGGTCGTGATCAACACCCTCAACGCTGCGCTACTGGCGTTAATCTACCAGCACATGCAGCCGGCCTCGGTATCTGAGGCGCTGCTGCTGCAGCAGGCGCTGGTGACCCTGTTTTTCACCTTGCTGATTGTCACCGGGGTGGTCTGCTGGCTGTTTCTGTTGGCGCACGAAAGCCGGGTCGTGGCCCAGGAAGAGTCCAATCGCCAGACCCTGAAACTGACCCGCGAAATCGAAGCCCACAAGCAAACCGACCAGGAGCTGCAGGCCGCCAAGGAGCTGGCCGAACGGGCCAATGCGGCCAAGAGCCGCTACCTCTCAGGCATCAGTCACGAGCTGCGCACACCGCTGCAATCCGTGCTGGGCTATGCGCAACTCCTCGCCGAGCGGGGGGATGTGCCCGAGGATCACAAGCGAGGACTGGCGATTATTCAGCGCAGCGGCCAGTATCTGGCGGACCTGATCGAGGGGTTGCTGGATATCTCTAAGATCGAGGCCGGGCGGCTCGATCTCTACCGCAACCGGGTCAAACTGCCGCAGCTGATCGACGAACTGGTGGCGATGTTCCGAATGCAGGCGCTCGAAAAGGGGTTGCGCCTGGACTGCCGGATTTACAGTGCACTGCCGGACCGGGTGATCGCCGACGAGAAACGGTTGCGGCAGATTCTGATCAACCTGCTCTCCAATGCCGTCAAGTACACTGCGCGCGGTTCGGTGGAGCTGGAGGTGTTCTACCGCAATCAGGTGGCGGAGTTCGTGGTCAAAGACAGCGGCATGGGAATCGACGAGGAGGCCCTGAAGCGGATCTTCGACCCCTTCGAGCGGGTACGCACCGCTCACAGCAGCCACCTCCCGGGGACTGGCCTGGGGCTGACCATCGTTAAGCTTCTCACCGAAATCATGGGCGGCGACCTTCAGGTGACGAGCACCCCGGGGGAGGGGAGCTGCTTTCGCGTCAGCCTGATGCTGCCCTGGATCAGCGACGCCGAGGCGGGCGAGTTGGCGCCCCAGCGGGCGGTGGGTTACGAAGGTTACCAGCGGACGCTGTGCCTGGTGGATGACGATCCGGTGCTGCGGGGCATGCTGGCGGAGCTGCTGACCCCGTTGGGGTTTATCATCCTGGAGGCGCCCGATGCCGCCGCCTGCCTGCGGATGCTGGAGAGCGCTACGCCCGACCTGTTCGTGCTGGATGTGTCCATGCCAGGCATGAGCGGGCTTGAGCTGGCACGAGCGCTGCGCAAGCGAGGCGTCGGGGCACCGATTCTGATGCTCTCCGCCGATGCCCAGGAGGCGGACCGCCACCCCGAAGACCAGGCGGCCTTCGATGACTACCTGGTCAAGCCGGTGGCCAACCAGGTACTGCTGGACAAGCTTGCTAGCCACCTGCAGCTGCGCTGGACCTACCAGCAGTCTACCGACAGCCCTCCCGCTGACCATCCCTCAATGCCGCATACCGACTTCGCGGTTCCCGCGGGGGCGCCGTCGATACCGGATCACGCCCTGGTACGCGAACTCAGGGCCTATGCCGAAATGGGCTACCGCAAGGGGGTGCGCAACGTGTTGGCGCAGTTGGCGGCCGCTGCACTGCTTCCCCCCGAGACCCAACAGCGCCTGGAACAGCTCAGTGAGCAGTTTCAATTGGAGCAACTGGCGCTTTGCCTGGAGGACCCCGGTTCATGATGATGCCCGCAGCCTCAGATACGGTTCTGGTGGTGGACGATTCCGCCGATGCGCTCAGCCTGATCAACGACACCCTGGAACGGGCCGGCATGGACGTGCTGGTGGCGCTGGAGGGCAAACAGGCGCTGACCATCGCGCGCAGGATTCGTCCGGATATCATTCTGCTGGATGCCCTGATGCCGGTAATGAACGGCTTTGAAACCTGCAGCGCGCTGAAGGCGGATCCGTCGCTGGCATCGATACCGGTGATTTTCATGACCGGTCTTGCCGACACCGAGGACGTGGTCCGCGGCCTTGAGGTCGGCGGTGTCGACTACCTCACCAAGCCGATCAGACCCGACGAGCTGCTGGCACGGATGAAAGTGCATCTGAGCAACGCCCGCCTGACCCGCAGCGCCCAGTCGGCGTTGGACAGCACCGGCCAGCACCTGCTGACCGTCAACGTCCGCGGCGAACTGCTCTGGGCAACGCCCCAGGCCTACGCGCTGCTGGCCCGGGCCCGGGCCGACGAGCAGTGGCTGCAACAGGCCCTGGCGCCGCAGCTGGTGCGCTGGTTCGCCCACCAGCCGGAGCTGGGACAGAAACTGGCGCTGTCACAACTGGATTACCCGTTGACGGTCAAGCTGGTCGAACACCTGCCCAATGGCGAGCAGTTGCTCAAGCTGCTGGACGGGGAGCGCCCGGGGGGCGCGGCCCTTTTGCGCCAGCAGTTGGCGCTGACCGAACGGGAATCGGAAGTGCTTTTCTGGATCGCCAACGGCAAGACCAACCGCGAGGCCTCGGAGATCCTGGCCATGAGCCCCCGCACCGTGAACAAGCACCTGGAGCAGATCTTCCCCAAGCTGGGGGTGGAAAACCGCACCTCGGCGGCGGGCATCGCGCTGCGGCTGATGGCCGACAGCGATTGACACACCGCTGCCGCCCACCATGCGGTCAGCGGGCGCTGTGAGATCGGGGCTTGGCGCTGCGCGCTGTTGCGTTCCCCGCCGTACCTGAGCCGCCCAGACTGCAGGCCCTCGAAAGGCCGCTTCCGCGTGGTGAAGCCCTCGTCGGCGTCAAGGGGCGTAGTAGCCCCCAAGCCGGCGCAGGGTGTTCTCAAAATTCTCAATATTCTTGATCATCTGCGGCCCTCCGGTGGTGATGCACTCGGCCAGCAGGGCTTCGACCAGCGCGATCGAGGCCAGGATGGTGGGGAAAAAATGCGGCGTTTCGTTTTCAACGGTGAAGGTGATCTCGGCCCCTGCGGCCAGCGGTGAGCGAAGGCTGTCGGTGATGGCGATCAGCTTGGCGCCTGCCTCGCGGGCAATCTGGGCGGCGTGGACGGTCTCGCTGCTGTAGGGATCAAAGGCAAACGCCACCAGGACATCGTCTTTCCCTATTGCGGTCAGTTCGCTGATCAAAGAACCCTCCTGGCCCCGGATCAGCCGCAGGTGGGGAAAGGCAATACGGCCGACGTAAGCGAAGTGGTGGGCGCAGGCGAAGGTGTCTCGGTAGCCTAGAATAAACACGTTGGGCGACTGGGTAATCAGCGGTGCGGCCTGGCGCAGCTTGTCGAGGGTCTCCTCCTGGAACAGGCCATCCAGATTGCGGTAGGCGGCGCCGGCAAAATCGAAAAAAACCTTGTTGGCCGGATCGGCGCTGGCCATCTCCTGAAGGGTTTGAGCCCGGTTTCCGAAAGTGCTCGGCGCCTTTGAGTGCATCTCCTGGCGGAAAATTTTCCGAAACGCGCCGTAACGCTCAAACCCCAGGGTATTGGCCAGCCGGGTCAGCGTCGACGGGGTGGTGCCGGCCGCCTCGGCGCTCTTGCGGATCGACAGCAAGGCGATATCCACCGGCCTTTCCATCACGAAATCTGCCGCCTTCTTGAGCTGAGGCGTCAGCTCGGGATAAAGGGCCGAAAGCTGTTTGAGGGTGTCTTCGGCGGAGAGTTTTTTCTTCTTGTTTGGCGGCATGGGGCGGTCCCTGGGATGGCGTGTCGCTGGCGGGCCCAGTTTACAGGAAGAAACAAAAAAATCACAAAACACAAAAAACAGTACAAATGTATTGACGTGGTACAGATGTGTTTTATATTGCCTGCCAGAAAATACAAATGAACTTTGGAGAGGTGTTGTGCGGTCACCGCTCCGGCTAATCACACACAGGACACAGCCATGAGCGCCTTAAGTTTCGATACCGTGATTTACAACAAGCATGCTGCGCATGCGGAGATCCGCTTTAACCGGCCGCACCGCCTGAACGCGGTGGTCGAGCAGTTTTACCGGGAGCTGATTGCCGCGCTCAGGCAGGCGGAGGCGGACCCCGAGGTGCGCGCGGTACTGCTCACGGGGGAAGGCCGGGCCTTCTGCGTGGGGGCTGACCTCAAGGAGCACGCCGCCGGTGAGCGTACTCCCTACCAGCGCCGCCAGTACCTGCAGCTCGGTAACGATGCCTGCGAGACCATCTTCCGCCTAAACAAGCCGGTGGTCGCTGCGGTCAACGGCTACGCGCTGGGCGCCGGGGCTGAAATGGCCTGCTCGTGCGATTTCGTGCTGATGGCTGAAGGCGCTCAGCTGGGCTTTCCCGAAGTGAGCATTGGTACCTTCGTCGGCGGCGGCGTGACCCGTTTTCTGCCTCGCCTGGTGGGGCTGCCCAAGGCCCGCGAACTCATGTTCCTGGGTGAGCGCATCAACGGTACCGAGGCTGCCCGTATCGGGCTGGTGACCCGGGCCGTGGCGGACGAGGCATTGCAGGAGGAGGCTCAAGCCTTTATCGCAAAGCTCTCCACCAAGGCGCCGATCTCCATGGCCCTGGCCAAGAAACTGCTCAACACGTCCGACGAGTCCACTATCGATGCCCAGCTGACCCGGGAGCTGGACGGCCTGTTCATGTGCACCACCACCGAGGACTGGAAAGAGGGCGTCGCCGCCTTCGCCGAAAAACGTTCACCTAACTTCAAGGGCTGCTGACATGACCGCTTCCCAGCAAAAGAGCGCACTGCACGGGTTTCTCGCTCCCAACAGCATCGCCATCGTCGGCGCCTCGGCCGACCCCACCAAACGCGGCTACAAGGCGATCGTCGGTCTGCAGGAGGGGGGATTTGCAGGTGAAATCTACCCGATCAACCCCAAGGCCAGCGAGATCCTGGGGCTCAAGGCGTACCCCTCGCTGAGTGACCTTCCCAAAGGCGCAGATCTTGCGTTGATGTGCACCCCGGCCAGCTCCATCCCCGGCCTGCTGCGCGAGTGCGGCAGGGTGGGCGTCAAGGGCGCGGTGATCCTCGCCAGCGGTTTCGGCGAGACCGGTGCGGCGGGGGCGAAGCTGGAGGCGGAGGTGCTGGCCGCTGCCCAGGAGGCGAACGTGCGCGTCGTTGGCCCCAATACGTCGGGCATGTTTAACCTGCATCAGAAGGTGGACCTGCTGGCCCTGCAGGGAGTCAAACCCGGCGATATCGGCATTATCTCCCAGTCCGGTAACATGCTGCTGGCACTGGCCCTGGAGGCCCAGGCCCACGGCAATATCGGCTTCAGCACTTACGTGGGCCCCGGCAACCAGACCGATATCGGCTTTGCCGATTACCTGCGGTACCTGGGGGAGGAGGCCAACACCCGGGTGGCCACCTTCTATGTCGAAGGCTTTAAAGACGGCCGCCAGTTCCTGGACACGGCCCGCGAGGTGGCGTTGACCAAGCCGGTGGTTGTCTATAAATCGGGCAGCACCGAGGCCGGGCAGAAGGCGGCTGCCTCTCATACCGGGTCGCTTGCTGGTAGTTATGCCATGACCGCCGACCTGCTGCGCCAGGCCGGGGTGAACGTGGTCGAGCAATCCGATGAAATTCTGCCGGTCGCGGAAGGGCTTGCGCTGATGCAGCAGGCCGCCGGCAAACGGGTGGTGATTCTCTCCGACGGCGGCGGACAGGCGACCATCGCCTCCGACCGCTTGAGCGAGGCGGGAATGGAACTGGCGGAGCTGAGCGATGCCACCCGTGCCGCCCTTGGTGAGATCCTCTTTGCACAGGCATCCCTGGTTAACCCCGTGGACGTGGCCGGTAGTACGGACGCCAACCCGGAACTTTTCATCCAGTGCCTGGAAATCCTGGCTGCTGATCCAAACGTCGACATGGTCTTTCTGGTGGGGATGTTCGGCGGCTATGCGCTGCGCTTTGCCAAGGAACTGACCGAGGCGGAGCTGCGTGCGGCCGACGGCATGGCCGACGTGGCCGGGCGGATGGGCAAGCCACTGGTGGTTTTCAGCCTCTACACACCGGCCAAACCCGAGCCGCTGCTGCGCATGCGCGCTGCCGGCCTGCCGGTCACCGACTCCATTGAACACGGGGTCCAGGTGCTCAAGGCGCTGGCCGAGCGGGGCGGCTACATCGCCCGTCGTCAGGGCGAAGAGCAGGCGAGGGCGATCAGTGTCGACGCAGACATGCAGGCCTGTTTTACCACCGCCCGCAAGGAAAAGCGGGACCTTTTCGAGTTTGAAGCCAAGCAATTGCTGCGCACCTACGGCGTTGATGTGCCCAAGGAGTTGATCCTGCGCTCGGCGGACGAGATCGACCAGGCGGCCGAGTTCGGTGATACCCCCCTGGCGATGAAAGTGGTTTCCAAGGATATTCTGCACAAGTCCGATGCCGGCGGCGTGAAACTGAATTTGGTGGGGGCTGATGCCCTCCGCGCAGCGCGCGAAGCCATACTGGCGTCCTGCAAGGTCTACAAGGCCGATGCCGAAATCGAAGGCGTACTGGTGACGCCGATGGCGCGCAAGGGCACGGAAGTGATCATCGGCACGAGCCGTGACCCGATCTTTGGACCGGTCCTGATGTTCGGCCTCGGGGGAATTTTCGTTGAAATCCTGAAGGATGTTGCTTTCCGTGCCGTGCCCTTGAGCCGGGACGATGCCCGCTCCATGGTCGAGCAGATCAAGGCGCGCAAGATTCTGGAGGGGGCGCGCGGAGAACCGCCCGTGGACAAGGAGGCGTTGGTGGCGTTGTTGCTGAACATATCGGCCATCGTCGAAGCCCACCCGGAGATCGCCGAACTGGATCTCAACCCGGTGATCGCCTACAACGACGGTTACGCGGTGGTCGATGCCCGCGTCATCGTTGACCAAGGAGAGTGAACATGCTGCAACAGCCGCACCTGAAAGATGCGTTGCTCAACCTGGAGGAGCGCGTCGCGACCCTGACCCTCAATCGCCACGATCTGCGAAACGCCCTCACCGGCTCCAACCTTATTGAGGATATCGTCGCCGTCGCCGAGTGGGTCAACCATTGCGACGAGGTGTCGGTGCTGGTGATTACCGGTGCCGGCTCCGCCTTCAGCGCCGGAGGCAACATTCATGACATGGCGGAGCGTGGGGGCGATTTTGCCGGCGATGTGGCCGAGTGCGCCGACCGGTACCGCCGCGGTATCCAGCGGATCCCCCTGGCGCTGCAGGGGGTGGAGGTCCCTATTATCGCGGCGGTCAACGGCCCGGCTATCGGCGCCGGGTTCGACTTGGCCAACATGGCGGACATACGGATTGCCTCAAGCAAGGCAAAGTTTGGCGAGACCTTCCTTAACCTGGGCATCATTCCCGGTGACGGCGGGGCCTGGCTGATGCAACGCCTGATCGGCTACCAGCGTGCCTTTGAACTGACCCTGACCGGGCGGGTGATCGATGCCGGCGAGGCGCAGGAGCTGGGGATCGTCATGGAGGTGACCGCCCCTGAGGCGTTGATGTCCAGAACGATGGCGCTGGCCGCGCGGATGGCGGCCCAGCCTCCCAAGGCCACACGCCTGACCAAGCGGCTGATGAAAATGGCGCAAAAAATGGAGCTCAAGGAGTTCCTGGACCTGTGCGCCTGCTTCCAGGGGATGTGCCACAACGAGCCCGAACACCTGGAGGCGGTCAACCGAATGATTGCCCAGATGGGGCAACGTTAACCGCTGGGTTGACTATATTGGCGCAGGAGGATGTGTAATCACGCGAAAGGATTCGTTGCGAATTCAAGGTCCAAGTGAAGCAGGAGGCAGTCGCGTCTCCTGCGGCCTTGCCTCTCGGTGATTGGCCTTTAGGGCTATCTTAATAGGGAAGCGCAGCAGGATACGCTGCAACTAACCCTCCCGGTTAACACAACAAGAACGAGGATCACCCCTGATGAAACTGAAGAAACTTTTTACAAGCTCCCTGGCCGCCGCCGGCCTGGCGATCGGGATTCAGAGCGGTGCGGCAGTTGCGGCTGAACAGTCGTTCGTCACCATCGGCACCGGCGGCCAGACCGGCGTCTACTACGTCGTCGGCCAGTCTATTTGCCGGCTGGTGAACCGGGGGTCGGACGAGCACGGGATCAAGTGCACGGCGCCTTCCACCGGCGGCTCCGTAGCCAACCTCAACGCCATCCGTGAAGGTGGTCAGAACATGGGGGTTGCCCAGTCCGACTGGCAATATCATGCCTACAACGGCACCAGCAAGTTTGAAGAGCAGGGCGCCAACAAGGAGCTGCGCGCGGTTTTCTCCGTGCATCCCGAGCCCTTCACTGTTGTCGCGCGGGCAGATTCCGGCATCAAAACCTTTGATGACCTCAAGGGCAAGCGGGTCAACGTGGGCAACCCCGGCTCCGGCCAACGCGGCACCCTGGAAGTCGTGATGGCTGCCAAGGGCTGGACCATGGACGACTTCAAACTGGCGTCCGAGCTCAAGGCCGCCGAGCAGTCCCAGGCGCTTTGTGACAACAAGGTGGATGCCATCGTGTACGCGGTCGGCCACCCCAACGGCTCCATCAAAGAGGCCACCACCTCCTGCGAGGCGGTGCTGGTCCCGGTGAGCGGTCCGGCCATCGATAAGCTGGTGGCTGAAAACGATTTCTACGCGAGCGCCACCATTCCCGGCGGCATGTACAACGGCAGCGATGCGGATACCGAGACCTTCGGTGTGGGGGCCACGTTCGTCTCCTCCACCAAGACCGATTCCGAGACCATCTACCAGGTGGTCAAAGCCGTATTTGACAACTTTGACCGCTTTAAGCGCCTGCACCCGGCCTTTGCCAATCTTGATCCTGCCAAGATGATCAAGGACAACCTCTCAGCCCCGCTGCATGAGGGCGCTGAACGTTATTACAAAGAACGCGGCTGGATGTAATCCTCCCACCCCGCGGCGGCTTCGGCCGCTCTCAGCGGCCGCGCCTCCTTGCTTGATGGAGGGCGGTCGCTTACTCGGTTCGGGCGAATCCGCTTCCGCCTTCGCGGCAATCGCTGTCTGCAGGGCTGCAGCGCCCGGGTTACAGGACCGGAGAGAGTTATGAACGACTTCAAGCCTACCCAAGACGGCAAGCTGGACGAGGCCGAGTTGCAGGACCTGGTGGCGTCCACCGACAGCGGCGCCCGGGTTCCCGAGGGAATACAGCGCCTCATCCTTTTGGGGGTCGCGCTCAGCTGGTCCCTGTTCCAGCTCTGGATAGCATCCCCGCTCCCTTTTTACGACTGGCCGCTGGTCGGCAGTTTCGGTGTGTTTAACGACACCGAGGCCCGCTCCATCCACCTGGCGTTCGCGGTCTTCCTGGCCTTTATGGCCTACCCGGCGTTCGGCGGCTCCCCCCGCGAGCGGGTTCCCTTCGCCGACATGACCATGGCGCTGCTGGGCGCCTTTGCCGCCGCGTATCTGTTTATCTTCTACGAGGACCTGTCCGGGCGCCCCGGGGCCCCGATCGTTCAGGATATGGTCGTGGCCTGTATCGGCGTTGTATTGCTGCTCGAAGCCACCCGCCGCGCCCTGGGCCCGCCCTTGGTGATCGTGGCGCTGGTGTTTCTGGTTTATACCTTTGCCGGCCCCTACATGCCGGACATCATCGCCCACAAGGGAGCCACCCTGAAGCAGGTGGTCAACCATCAATGGGTCACCACCGAAGGGGTGTTCGGCATCGCCCTCGGGGTCTCCACCAGTTTCGTGTTTTTGTTCGTGCTCTTCGGTGCGCTGCTGGACAAGGCTGGCGCCGGTAACTACTTCATCAAGGTTGCCTTCTCATTGCTGGGTCATATGCGCGGCGGCCCCGCCAAGGCGGCGGTGGTCTCCTCGGGGATGACCGGTCTGATCTCCGGGTCGTCCATCGCCAACGTGGTGACCACCGGAACCTTTACCATTCCGATGATGAAGCGGGTGGGTTTCAGCGCCGAAAAGTCCGGTGCGGTGGAGGTGGCCTCCTCGGTCAACGGGCAGATCATGCCACCGGTCATGGGGGCGGCGGCCTTCCTGATGGTCGAATATGTGGGGCTCTCCTACGTGGAGGTGATCAAGCACGCCTTCCTGCCGGCCCTGATCTCCTATATCGCGCTGGTCTATATCGTCCACCTGGAAGCGCTCAAGCAGGGAATGCAGGGGCTGCCCCGCCGCGGCGTGATCCGCCCCTGGCAGGTACGGCTGATGGGCGTGTTGCTGGGCTTTGCAGTCACCGCGGCGATCGCCTTCGCCGTCTATTACGGAATCGGCTGGATCAAACCGCTGCTGGGGGACTACGCCGCCCTGGTCATTGCGCTGCTGCTCGGCGTGCTCTATGTCTGGCTGGTCCGCTATGCCGCCCGTTTCCCCGACCTGGAGCTGGACGACCCAGATTCTGAGGTGGTGGAGTTGCCCGAGACCGGCCCGACGGTCAAATCCGGCTTGCACTTTATTCTTCCCGTGGTGGTACTGGTCTGGTGCCTGATGGTCGAGCGCCTCTCTCCGGGGCTTTCCGCGTTCTGGGCCGCCGTACTGATGATGTTCATCCTGGTGACCCAAAAGCCGCTGTTCGCCTTCTTTCGCAACCAGGGAGACCTGGGCGATCTGCTGCGCGAGGGGGTCGACGACCTGGCGGTCGGACTGATCCTGGGGGCGCGCAACATGATCGGTATCGGCATCGCCACTGCCACCGCCGGTATCATCGTCGGGGCCGTGTCGCAGACCGGGGTGGGGTCGGTGCTGGCGGACCTGGTGGAGATCCTCTCCATGGGAAGCCTGCTGCTGATGCTGATCCTCACTGCGATTCTCAGTCTGATCCTGGGGATGGGGCTGCCCACCACCGCCAACTACATCGTGGTTTCCTCCCTTCTGGCGCCGGTGATCGTCACCCTGGGTCAGGAGTCCGGGCTGATCGTACCCCTGATCGCCGTTCACCTGTTCGTGTTCTATTTCGGCATCATGGCTGACGTCACGCCCCCCGTAGGGCTGGCCTCGTTCGCGGCTGCGGCGGTGTCCGGGGGAGATCCGATCCGGACCGGTTTCGTGGCCTTTTTCTATAGCCTGCGTACGGCGATCCTGCCGTTTCTCTTCATCTTTAACACCGACCTGCTTTTGATCGATGTGGGCTGGGGGCAGGGGATCTTGGTCTTTGTCGTGTCTACCGCGGCCATTTTGCTGTTTACCGCCGCCAGCCAGGGGTTTTTCATCGCCCGCAGCCGGCTGTACGAGAGTGCGCTTCTGCTCCTGATCGCGTTCTCCCTGTTCCGTCCCGGATTCTGGATGGACATGCTGGTGTCACCCTACAAGACGATGGCGGCCGCGGAGCTGTCGGCCGAGGGGGCTGCACTGCCTGCCGGCTCTGAGCTGCGCCTCCATATTCACGGTGAAGACGCGGTTGGCAACCCCCGCAGTTTTGTCGCGTTATTGCCCTTGGGCGAGGGGGATACCCTGAGAGCACAGGTTGCAGACGCGGGCCTGGAGCTGCTGGATAGCGGCGATAAGGTGGTGGTGGATATGGTGGGATTTGACAGTCCGGCGGAGAAGGTCGGCCTGGCCTTCGACCAGGAGATTGAGAAAGTCGAGGTTCCCGTGGAGCAGCCGCCTAAGGAGCTTATGTTCGTGCCGGCGCTGCTGTTGCTGGTCCCGATCGTGCTGATGCAGCGCCGTCGCAAGCCGGCCCCGGAGACCGCCTCCGCCACCTGAGAGATTGAAACCACGCCCGGCGGGCGTGGTTGATACCGCCGGCCGCGCCGGCCAAGGATAAAACATGTTTAAGAAGATTCTTATCCCGGTCGACTTGGAAGAGCCGCAGTTTTCGGACCGTGCCATTGCGCTGGGGCTGCGTGAGGTGGACCGGGAGGGGGGCGATATCCACCTGATGACGGTGATTCCCGGTTTTTCATCCCCCCTGGTGGCGTCCTATTTCAAGCGCTCTGATGTCAAAAAGGCCCATGAGGCGGTGGATCAGCACCTGATTGATTTCGCCCATGAGAAGATCCCAGCCGACGTTCACCGGACCCTGTCCGTGCACCAGGGTAATCCGGCCGAGCGGATCATCAAGCAGGCAAAGCGATTGGGGGCTGACCTGATCATCATGACCGCCCATCATCGCGGCAAGGTGGATCACGTTCTGCTCGGCTCCAATTCACAGCGGGTCGTCGACCGCGCACCCTGTTCCGTACTGGTTCTGCGGTCCTAGGGATTTGCCTCTGCTGCAAGTGCCCGAAAGGGGAAGGGTTATATCTGCGTAATTTGCATTGTGTTTGTGTCTTAATATGATGATTTAAAAGCAGTTAGGCTGCGGCTGTTGTGACCGGGGGCAATTGCTAGAGTATCTGTCCGGCCTGCTAAAAACAGCGCAACGTAGCGAACGCTTACGATTTCGTCCATTCGCGGAGGCTGCAGCCCGCTGCAGCGAAGCCCGCAAACCTGCGGCCTGATAGACGCGCCCGGCAAGCCGATACCTGCACCAACGCGGGGGCTGGACCGGCATTTTGAAGCCGCGACCTGATATCCTCACGTGCCTCTTTGCAGGCAACCCAACCATGCCAACGGCCTGAGGCAAGCCCGTTTGGTTAAGGCGTTGTTGTGTTTGAATAAATTGTTTTTTTAATCTGGATCAAAGGTACGCCATCTTAACGTGGACATCGATACCGCTATCGGTCATCGTCCACTATCGGTCGGGAAGTGTCTCGTCAGTGGTTTTCAGCCTGTAGTCACTCGATTGGTGTTATGACGTTCGATTTAATGTGGTTCTCCCAGCTGCTTTACCACCCGGCTGTTCAGTCGGGCGTGTTGCCCTTGGCATTGGCCCTCACCGTGACGGCCATACCCGCGGGTAATATTGCTGTTCGCGCGGCCTTCGCTGTCCTGTTTGCCTTTTTGCTCTCAGCCGCGCTTACCCTTGGCGGGGGGCTATTGCCGCTAACGTCTACCTCGAAGCTCATTCTCGGTGCGGCTGCTGCCTTCGTTGTTTTTACGCAGCCCGCACTTTCAAAGCGGCGCCAGGGAATGTTCCTGGGGTTGTTTGCAATCGCACTGCCGCTCTGGATGTTGTGGCCGGTTATCCAGCGCCAGGGCGTCGAGGGGGCGATCCAATATGGCTGGATGCCCTTTTATTCGCTTTACCTTGCGTACAGCCTTGGCCCCATGCAGGCGCTCCCCCGTGGCAGACTGGCCAGCCTGCTGGCGCTCAGTATCGGGACGGGGCACTGCGCGCTCATCGGCGCATCGATCGTTTACGCTCAGCTGGCCCTTGGTTTGGGGGCAGGGCTTGCTGCGCTGGCGCTTTGGTATCTTGTTCAAGCCCGGGCGGGGCTGACTCAGCGACTTGCGGCCCCGGCAGCCATCACGCTTGGCACCCTCGGCGGTGGTGCGACGGTATTTGCCAACCTGCCCATAACTGCGCTCATGATCCTGGCCCTGGTTCCGCAAATGGTGCGTCTGCCGGTGCCTAAACAGTGGAGCGAACGGGCAGCGTTCGTGACGGTATCCCTTTACTGCCTGGTTCCGGTTGTCGGCGCGCTTACCGTTGTGTGGCGCACGGCGGGGAACGTCGGCTACTAATTCTCTGAAATAAAAACAGGAAACAACCTTACAGGAGTTAGACATGTTGAAAAAAACACTGCTCGCATGTGCGCTGATCGCGCCACTGTCAGCAAATGCGGACATCTACACCATCGACCCGGCGCACTCGTTTGTCCATTTTTCCATCGATCACATGGGCTTCTCCAAGCTGACAGGCCGTTTCAACGCCATGTCCGGCACGATGGACCTGGATTTTGACAAAGGCACAGGGACGGTGGATGTCCGGGTCGATCCCGCCTCGGTTGATACCGCCCATCAAAAACGCGACAACCACCTGCGCTCGGCGGACTTTTTCAACGTCGTGGAATTTCCCGACATCACCTTCAAATCAACCAGCGCAACGCTTTCCGACAACGGTGGAACGCTCAAGGGCGATCTCACCATCAAGGGCATTACCCAGCCTGTGACACTGGTGATTTCAAATCATGCCTGCGGTATTCAGCCGTTTAACAAAAAAACCATCTGTGGTTTCAACGCCACGACCAACATCAAACGTTCTGATTTCAACATTAACTGGGGCCTGCCCAACATCGTGGGCGACGAAGTGGCGTTATCGATTGAAGCCGAGGGCATAAAGGAGGAGTAAAGGCCTCCGGAGTAACCCAATGGGGCTCGGGCGCACCGCTCCCGAGCCCGCCGCTTCACACGGCAGCATCGTCAGGCACGGCCGGCGAGGGCGTCCAGGGACAACATGATGGGAAGGTAAATGCTGGACTTTTTTCACGGACAAATGGATTACCTGAGCTTTATCAAGGGGCTGCTGTTCTTGTTCTTCAGTGGCGGTTGCCTGCTCTACCATTCCAAGGACCGCCTTAATCCGTTTCTGTTTCCCCTGGTGTGGTTCGGTCTGTTTCAGGCGTTACTGGCCTGGAGTCATTACCTCGTCCATTTTTACGGGGCTGACGCCCGCGACGTACATCACTATTCCCACAGCATTGAGCTGCTCTCTTATCTCTGTCTGCTCGCCATCCTGCCGGGGTTTCTGCTCAGGGGGCGGCGTTTTGCCCTGGCCAGCACCTGGGTGCTGATGGTCGGGTTTGGTCTGTTACTATCTGTAGTCGGCCATTCAGAAATCTTTAACTTTTACCTTGAGCTGGTATTGGTGCTGGCCTCCACGCTGGCGGTAACCGCCATCTTCCGATATCGCAGCGACTCCCGGATCCGCACCCCAAGCTACATTGCTATCACCATTTTGCTGATCAGCACAGCGCTCTTTCAAAGCCTGATAGGGCCGCCGCTGGGGTCGTTGCTGTCCGCCGAAAAAGGCGCTCAGTTACTCGATATCGTTCACGCTGTGGTGGTTTGCATTGTGGCGCTGGTGGTGTGGCTGGATATCGTGTTCTACGTGGAGGAGGGCGATCCTGCGCTTCGCCCGGCCCGGGAAGTTGCCCGTGATCACAGGGTCAAATACGGTGTTTGGTTGGGCATCAGCCTCCTTCTGGTACTGTTTGCCGGCTGGTACGGGGTCCAGGTACTGGGCGAAAACGCCATCGACTCGGTCAAGGGGCGGACCCAGGCCGCCACGGAGATTCTCTCCAACCAGATTCGCGATGAAATTGCGCGCGCGGATCTGGCGGCAAATATTCTGGCTAAATCGATCAATGTGCCCGAGGTGTTCACCAGCCCGGAGCAGTCTCATTCCGAGGTCAAGCTGATCCTTGACCAGATGAGTTCGGTACTGGAATCCTCCGTCGCGTTTTTGATGCGAACCGACGGGCACGTACCACTGGCTTCAAGCAACGCCGAAGGGCTGGCAGGAAGCAACTTTGGCTTTTTACCTTACTTTCAGGAATCAGTGGCCTACGGTCTGGTCGGGCGAGACTTCGCCGTCGAGCCCAACCTCACCGACCGAGGCTACTATGTCAGCCACCCCGTGTTTACCGACAACCGCACTCTCGCTGGGGTGGCGGTCGTTAAAAAACTGTTGGCGCAGGGCAACCGGGAGTTCAAAACCTTTGAAAACTGGTTTCTGCTGGATCCCAACGGCGTGATTTTTATTTCCGGGCGTGAAGACCTGCTGCTTAAGAGTCTTTGGAATTTTCCCGAAGCGCGAAAGCAGGAACTGACCCGCATTGGCCACCTAGGGCCGGGGCCGTTCGAAGCCATCTTTCCGCAGCAGCTTAGCGATGGTGACGAAGTCACCTTCGAAGGGCGACCCTCGGTGGCCTCCATTATCGACATCAATGCCGCAGGCTGGAAAGCGGCTGTGATCGGTGATTTCTCCCACGAGGTGCAGAGCCAGCGGCTCAGTGGTATCGGCGTCACCCTGTTTGTGAGCCTGTTTATCCTGACGTACTTTATCGTCGCCCAACGCGAGGCGGTGTTCGAACAGCAGATGGCGGAAGACAAGATCATGCTGGAGTCGATGAACGACCAGTTGGAATTGCAGGCCGCCACCGACCGGCTGACCGGCGCGTTTAACCGACATAAGTTTGAGTCGATCTTGCAAGATGAGGTGAGTCGGGCCAATCGCTACGGCACCAGCTTCTCGTTAGCGCTCTTTGATATCGACCACTTCAAGTCGATCAATGACACCTTCGGCCACCAAGCGGGTGACGAAGTGCTCAAGGGGCTGGTCGGCCTGGTGCGCGAGCACGAGCGGGCGACGGATCAGCTGGTGCGCTGGGGCGGGGAGGAGTTCATTGTAATGATGCCGATGACCAATCTTGCCGGTGCTCGTGTGATGGCGGAACGTCTACGCAAGGCCATCGAAAAGCACGCTTTCCCACACGGCAAGCCGGTTACCGCCAGCTTCGGCATTGCCCAGTACGACGGTACGCCGGTTGATGGCTTCCTTAATCGTATCGACGAAGCGCTCTACCGAGCGAAAGATAACGGCCGCAACCAGGTGCAGGAGGCCGAGGCCGCGTCTTGATCCTATCGGCGCCAAAATGGGCGTCTCGTTAACGAGCACCCCCGAACAGGCGGCGCATCCTGCTTTTTATAATGCGGGATGGGCCCGCCGGTCGCGCACGTGTGTACCTAGCGACACCTCACAACTGGTTCTGTAATTGTGCGATGAAGCCCGGATGTTCAGCCGCTCTTGTTGACCGGATCCCGGATTGTCAAAGGGCAGGGCGTATCGGGTTTCACCAACCACCGCGAGGATGGCTCGGAAGGGCTATTCAGCGTTTATCGGTTGTGGGCTTCTGCTACTGCAATCGCTGTCATATTGAAGATCGAAGGCACACTGGGCTCTGGGTCATGATCTGAACCAGCTTCTTGGTGGCAGGCCGAAACGGGTCCCCCGAGACACCCTCACCACCATACTGGCCTGACCGCGCCGTACTATTCGGTGAACACCTTGTTACGTATAGATTCACTGAGATCGCCGTATCGGCATGCATTTCTCCTTGATCAGTACTCGTGATTCAGTTCACTGGATACTCTGCGGGCTGAACCCATCTTTAATGCGCCCGTCAAATAGCTGGTATCGAAGCTGGTGCGGGAGAGCAGCTCCGCCTTGGCTGGGATGCGCAGCCGGGGTGTCTCAATCTAGAACCGTAGTTAGATTTGGTTTTTAGTGTGCTGATTTAATGGCAATTTCTACCTGACGCGTGATTCAGAAACCCGGGAGCAGGCCGGAAATGCTTGGATCGATGATAGATAGGTGGATGGATGGGCAGGCGACCCTGGCAGTGAAGCACTGGTGGCATTGCCGCAGCAACGCTGACCGATCCGATGCACTGCGACTGATCGGTTAAAACCTGCGTTCACGCTGCCCAAGGCGACGCGTTATTACCATCGCAAAGAACTGCAAGCATGCGGTGTCGATATCGCCATACGGCAGGACAGCGGCGTGAGAACTAATGCCGTGCCACTGGGTGCACCCTTGAGGTGGAGCCGGCCGAAATCCCGTCCTGGGCGTTCTCATAGCGCCTGATCCGCGCATCGGGTACTGATGCTGACCATCACCGGTGACTGAGCAAGGTGCTGCGCGAGCCGTCTACGGATGCCGCACTGAAGAGCTTGTCCCGCAAGCGATCGTCGTTCTGGGGTCGTCACAAGGGCACCAGGACGACGAAATTTACCTGGGGCGTTCCTACGTCAAATAAAGCAGTCAAAGGCCGGAGAGCGCTGCACGGGCGGACGGTGTGTCTCGGTGGCGCTGTACGCGAGCTGCGAGCACCGGTTTCGCAAGTTCAACGCCAAAGGCGAACCTAAAGCCGCCAAATGAGGCTGGCTATGGAAATGGCATCAAGCGTCGAGCTGCTGAACAAGCTGCTCGACATCCAAACCGCGCGCAGGAAGCTGGAGAGCCTGATCTCGGAAGAAGCTGCGCACCAACTGATCGGCCACATCAACCGCGACCTCGACCAACCGGTGCTGAAGTTGCTTGAGGTGCTCGGTTAATCTGATATCAAAATGGTAACAATCCCAATCCCAATCCCAATCCCAATCCCAATCCCAATCCCAATCCCAATCCCAATCCCAATCCCAATCCCAAGCCCTCATGATCGCCAGGCGACCCGTAGAAACGGCGCAACAACGCAAGCCGGGATCGGGGGAGCGTCTGCAGGCGCAAGTCGACTGTATTTAATAGTCGGCTCTTGGTTCGCGGTGGGTTGTTTTTTCTGGTGACGCTGTGCGCATGGAGCGTAACTGAGGTCCCGAAACCCGACCCAAATTCGCGTAGCGTCACGTTCTAAAACCGTATCGGATGACGAGAGGTCGAAGCGCCGCGCCAGCGCCTCCAAAACTCTCCATCCATAACTGCGCATAATCTATATTATGTTAAATCTATAATTATAAAGACCGGCGCTTGGCCGCTGTGCCGTTTGTTTGCGTTCACACCGGTTTTGCGGAATTCGTCCCTGCTCCCCCTTCGTAAGCCCTCATCTGTGCCGATTAAGGCTTGCTCGTAAAGGGGCTGCTGGGGCGTTAATCTGTTGTGACTGGAGCCGTGGCAATCGCTTCGCCTGCCAGGCGATTTGATGACACTGAGTGAGGGCTGGGGTGGTTGCTGTTTAGCGCTTTGCTGTCTTCAAGGAGCAGGAACCATCAGGGCGCCTGCCCCTCTTTGATGCTGGTTGTCCCCGGCCAGCGAATTGAACAACGCTGGCGCCGTAGGGTTGGTACTTGGCGCGCGGGGCTTCAAATAGGGGGCAGCCGTATCCGATGACTTCGGGTTATCAAGGGAAGTTTAACAGTCAGCGCGGAGGATCTTGGAACGGGCGACGGCTTGTCCGTCCAGGATGGAAGTCTGGCTATCATTCGGACTGCGTCAGGCGCGAAGCTCCTTCTGTTCAATATGCCTGATACCCGTTAAGCGCGGTTCTCTCCGGACGTTCGGGATCAAAGACGGTGTGCCGACAAAGCGGCGGGCTCTGGGCTAGACTCATGACGGTCACTACCGAACATGGGCTGCAGCAGAGGATAGCTTTCCACGTGAACTACGCTCCTAATCTCCGCCGGGGGGCAAGGCGAGTCCTCGTCCTGTCAGCCCTGCTGTTGAGTTGTTCTTTCGCCTTCGCTAAGCCGTCCGCCACCAGTAAATATGCGCTTATCGATGCGGATGAAATAACCGACGGCGCCAGTCGGGTGATCCTGCCGTACGCATTCAGCACTGATCGAATGGGTTTGAATTTCGGGCTTGGGGGAATCTGGAGCGGCTACCACCAGCCGCAGATGACCTTTGGTCTTACCGGGTTTGGCGGGGAGGTCAGCGAAGCGATCGGCGGCGGGGTCTGGGACTACCGGGTCCCCTACTCTGATCGCTGGTATTTGAGTCTGTACGGCATGGCCGGCTATTACCCCGATCAGCGCGCTTACACTGCGGTACGTGACGAGTTTGTTTCTGACCGATCCTATCCGGGGAGCAACGACTCCAGCGACAGCCAGTTTATCGAGGCCGATGGCCATTCGAACTTCTGGGACCTGAAGCTTGAATACACCCTGCCGATTGGCGCCGGCGCGCGCCAGGGCGCCTTCGAGTACCGCATGAAAAAAGGGTTGCTGGCGTCCTCTCCGAGCGGTGGAATAAGCTGGAATCCTTTTGAGAGCGGCATCACCACGCTGGTATTGCGCCAGTTCAACCGCTACCAGAGCTATGAAACAGGCGAGCGGGAGGTTGACGGTGCGGTGCACGCCCTTGAGATCGGCCTGCTTTACGACAACACCGATTTTTCGCTCAACCCCTCGACTGGTAGCTCGCAATACCTGGCTGTCAGTCACGATGCGGGCTGGCTCGAGTCCAAGCAGCAGTGGAGCTTTATTCAGGCCGAATGGAGCAAATACCTGCCGATGGGGGAAACCGATGGGGCCCGCCAGCGGGTTCTGGCGTTCAACCTCTGGGCCGCCTATTCGCCGAGCTGGCGAGTCAGCAGCAATGCCGATGGCGAGCATAAAGTAAGCGACGCCCCGCCCTTTAATGAGGGTGCCACCCTCGGTGGCTTCTACCGTATGCGCGGTTACGATCAGAACCGCTTTCACGACAAGGCTGCCCTCTACGGCACGGCGGAGTATCGCTACACCCTCAGATACAACCCGATTCCTCAGATCGACTGGCTCAGGTTTACCCAGGTGCGCTGGTTTCAGCTGGTGGGCTTTGTTGAAGCCGGGCGCGTCGCCCCGCACTTCTCGCTGGGTGATTTCGATGGCGACATCAAAACCGATTACGGCGTGTCTTTGCGTGCCCTGGCAGGCACTACCGTCGTGCGCATGGATCTGGCCCACTCCGACGAGGCGACCAACCTCTGGGTAATGGTTGGACATCCCTTTTAGCAAGGTGGTGCGTGCCTCTCTATCGGTGTCTCCCCTTTTTTTTCGACTTTCCCGTGGCGATAAAAAATACGTATCAAATGATACGTATCGCGTACTAAATGATGATGGTAATTGGCCTGCTAGATGCGGGGCGAACGGCGACACCTGGCATCGATGGGGCCCCGTCAACGCGGTGCGACTTCCCCTGCCCTGCACTCGGCCCTCACGTGCTCACGCTTCCCGATATCGGATTTAACGGCAATGACCTCCCATGCCGTGAGCGGTCGAAAGTGGGTCGGTCAGCGGTGGCGTAATTTTGCCGTCTTAAGCTGCAGTCCTTGGCTGGCCGCCTGTATGTTTCGAGATCTGATTATGGTCTTTTGTTGGCGAAGGTATGATCGTTTGCAGGCTCTTTGGCGACTCGCCTTGAGGTAACATGGTGCATCATTTATGTGTCATAACAAGCTGATTTAAAGGTGTTGTTTATGTGTTTTTTTGGAAGGTCGGCGCTATTGAGCCCGATGAGCAGCGGTTAGATTGGCACCCAAAAAACCGGGCATCGGCCCGGTTTTTTTGGATTACGCTTGGAGCCGTGGTTAGCGGGCTGCCACTGCGTCCTTGGCCGGCAGTTTGAACGTCCAGACCGTGCCACCCTGATTCAGGTGCTTGACCCGTTTCGCCACTTCGCCACCCCACAGGGGAACGGCGCCGCCCCAACCCGAGACCACGGAGATGTACTGCTCGCCGTCCTGTTCCCAGGTGATGGGTGAGCCGACGATACCCGAGCCGGTGTTGAAGCGGTATTTCATCTCACCGGTCTTGGCATCAAAGGCCATCAGAAAACCCTCTGGGTTGCCGGTGAACACCAGTCCGCCAGCGGTTGCCAGCACGCCGCCCCAGAGAGGCGCGTTGTTTTCGTAACGCCAGACCTCCTCCCCGGTTTTAGGATCGATGGCACGCAACACTCCGATGTACGCGTCGTTGATGGGCTTGATGGTAAAACCGGCGCCCAGGTAAGCAGCCCCTTTTTTGTACGCGGTCGGTTCGTTCCAGATATCCATTTCCCATTCGTTGGAGGGCACATAGAAGAGCCCGGTTTCCTGGGAGAACGCCATCGGCATCCAGTTCTTCCCACCCAGGAACGAGGGTGCCGCCACGACAGTACTGCCCTTCTTGCCATCTTCGGCTTCGGTGGGGTTGCCCGGACGGTTCTCGTCGACGTATATCGGACGTCCGTTTTTGTCCAGCCCCTTGGCCCAGGAGATTTTGTCGACAAAGGGGAAGCCGCGGATAAAGTCGCCGTTAGTGCGGTTCAGGACGTAGAAGAAGCCATTCCGGTCGGCGGTGGCCGCCGCTTTCACGGTCTTTCCGCCCTCTTCATAGTCGAAGGCGATCAGCTCGTTCACGCCATCATAGTCCCAGCCATCGTGGGGCGTAGTCTGGAAATGCCAGACAATTTTCCCGGTATCCGGGTCGATCGCCAAGCGGGAGGAGCTGTAAAGGTTGTCTCCCGGACGCAGGTGGGAGTTCCAGGGTGCCGGGTTGCCGGTGCCGAAAAACAGCAGGTCGGTGTCCGGGTCGTAGGTGCCGCCCAACCAAGTAGCCGCCCCACCCGACTTCCATAAATCCCCCGGCCAGCTCTTGCCCGCTTCGCCGCCGGTAATGCCATTCTCCGCGCCATTCAGGTAGCCCATATGACCTTCGACGGTCGGGCGAGTCCAGACGAGCTCGCCGGTCTTGGCGTCATAGGCTTCAACTTTGCCGACAATGCCAAATTCGCCGCCGGAGACACCGGTGATCACCTTGCCCTTGACCACGATCGGTGCCGCGGAGATGGAGTATCCGGCCTTATAGTCAGCCACTGTTTTTTTCCAGACGGTCTTGCCCGTATCCTTGTTCAACGCCACCAATTTGGCATCCAGGGTGCCAAAGATGACCAGGTCGTCGTACAGGGCGACGCCCCGGTTGATCACGTCACAACAGGGCATGATGTTGTCGGGCAGTCGCGCGTCATACTGCCAGAGTTCCTCGCCGGTCTTTATATCGATCGCGAACACCCGTGAGTAAGAGGCCGTCACGTACATCACCCCATCCTTGACGAGAGGCTGGGATTCCTGCCCGCGCTGTTTCTCGCCGCCAAAAGAGAAACCCCAGACGGGCCTCAAGTCCTGGACCGTGTCGGCATTGACCTTATTCAGAGGGCTGAAACGTTGGGCGCGTGGCCCAAGCCCGTTGCTGACCACGTCCGCGGTGGTCTGCTGGTCATTGAGAATATCGCTGTCGGTCACGTTCGCCTGTGCGCTGTTTGCCAGCGCCAGCGCGGCGGCCAGGGTGGTTATTGCAACCCCCGTGCTCAACCCCGTTATGTTCATAGTCGTCTCCTAAACGCTTTGATTTTTATTCGAGTGGGCTGGTTCTAGTCACGGGCCCGCCCTACCGACGTGAGATAAACCTTCACGCGCTACCCTATTTTCCCTCCCTGCTATCGCTAAGCCATTGAACGGAGGGGGTGGTTTTCTAGTCCCTTGGTAGTAATACTCGGCCGGCTGAGGCTTGCGGGGGTTGAACCCTTAAAGGGCGTTCATGGGACGTCAGGGGCGAAATGTCTTGTAACCCGGGGTGTCCGACCGGTGAGACAGGGCCGCTTTTAACGGGCCGGCACCGGTAAGAGTCGCTTGCCCGCGCTGCGCGCAAGTGGCGAAAAGGCAGTGAGCGGGAGGAGCGGTCAGTGCTTTCCCAGCTGGAGGTAATATCCCGGCGGCTCGTAGGCCAGCCCGTAGCGCTCGAACAGATGGGTCATGTCGCCGCTACGAACCGTCTGCTCGATCACGTCTCCCAGGGCATACGCGAGCTGACGGAAATTCTCGCGCACCGCCATGCCCACATCCCAGGTCGGTTTGTAGAGGTTGGGAAAGGGCACCGACAGGCTGGCAATCCTGTCGCTCAGCCGCATTCCCCATTCCACTTCGGCGCGCTGTCCCATAACCGCGGACACCTGGCCGTTGAGCATGCCGTCAATGGCTTCGTCAAAACGCCGGAAGTGGACGACGTTGTGGCGCAGCGCACCGCGAAACGCACCGCTCAGGTAGAGGTCAGGCAAACTGTCTATTTCGACGCCCACCCGGTCATATTGAAAGACGGCCAGGTTTTCAAACGGCGCCATTCTGTCGGCGTGGTAGCCCAGCACCCATTGCTCCTGTTGGTAAGGGGCAAAAAAATGCACCAGGTCATTCATCACCCGCCCGTCCGGGTCCACCTTGTAAGCGAACGCCTTGTCGTAAGGAACCCGCAACATGACATCCGCCACCGGGCGTTTCAGCATGGGTGCCCCCGCCTCGCGCTCAAGAACCGGCCCTTTCCAGATGTAATTGCGCAGGTCGTCATCAAGGCTTTCGTCGGGAGTCATCCAGACCAGTTCCAGCGCGACCCCCAGTTGCTCCGCCAGCAGGGCGGCGATTTCGACATCCACACCCCGGGCGCTGCCCTCCTCAAGAAAGGAGTAAGGCGGATAGCCGCTATAGACCGCCACCTTGAGAAAGCCGCTGGCTATCACGTCATCGTAACTGCGTGCTAGGACCTGTTCGTTGCTCCATGACACCAGCACCAGGGTAAGCAGATAAACCCGAAGCCTCATACTCCCTCCTTGCGCTATTGAACCGCGACGGATTCGAGCCAGCTACGGATTGACCAGAGTGCTTCCTGGCTGAGGAAGTCCGCCATCTTCGGCATATAGGGCACCCCGTTCCGTGTCGCGCCGTTGATCACGCGGTAGGAAAACCATTCATCACCTTCAATACCGGACTCCAGTTCCCGCAGGTCAGGCGCGATTCCCCCGGAAATGGCATCCAGCCCGTGACAGCGTGCGCAGTTCTGGGCATAGGCGGATTTACCGATCTTGATCGCCAGTTCGTTCCCTCGGTAGGGATTCTCGTCGAGCCACTCCTCCCCGAGCGGGTCCAGGCCGCTGACATCGACGCTTTGAGGGGTGACGTCCCCGTGGGCCCAGGCCTGGCTGGACGTGATCAAGGCGAAGGCCAGGCATACCGGCTTTACAGATAGCGAGTTTTTCATCGTATTCACCCACGATTGTTATTTTGCGTTGGTAAAGGGTCCGTAGCCCATTTTAAGAATTGGGTAGCGACAACCCAGAGCACTTTGGTGGGCGCCTTTTCATCCGTTGGTAGTAGACCCTGGGTGTTACTGCACCAGGAAGCCGCCCGACATGCTTGGATACGAGGCCGAGGGAGACAGAGGCGTAACGCCCCGGTTTGACTGGTGGGAAACGGATATCGGGTTTGGCCTTCAAGCGCCAGCTGCACTCGGTTGCCGGCGTTAATTTCCACTCCCCGGGCCTCCACCTTGGGCAAAAAAACCAGGCGAAGAATCCCGGGGGCTCAAGGTGTACGCCTCCCGCCCTCTCCGTTCAGCCGGCTCATTGGCAGTGGCCAATAGCAGCGGATGAGGGGCGTCAGATTGCAGCTGCCACTCATGGTCGGTGGGGAGGCCTCGCCGCCCAGAAATAGTACTAGAGGAGTAATTTAACGGTACTTATTGCATATTTCGGCCCATCGCCCGGGGCGCCAGAATGGGGTCGAAGACGAACAGCCGGAGCGACAGCTATGCAGCAGAAGGGGCAGTCAACAGCCAGTGCTAAGGGCTCCGTGCTGCTCTGCCTGCTGTCATGCGCGATCCTGCTTTTCGCCCCCTGGAGCGCGGCAGAAAACGCAGCCCTTCGGGTTCAGGTCGGTTACCTGGAGCTGCTCGAAGAGCAGCCTCCTCTGCTCTCGAACGTTCTGCCAGAACCCCGGGACAGAGGATTGCAGGGCGCCAGGCTTGGCATCGCTGACAACAACGCTGGCGGACGCTTTCTCGGTCAACAGTTTGAACTGTTGAACTTCCGGTCCGACTCCCCCAACGCCCTGATTGAGCGACTGGACCAGTGGGTCAGCGCGGGCGTCTCTGTGGTGGTTGCCAACCTCCCCGCGCCGCTGCTGAGCGACCTGGCGCAACGTTACAGCACCGAGCAGCTACTGCTCTTTAACGCCGGCTCGGCCGACAACGCGCTGCGAAGTCAGCAGTGCCTGGCCAATGTGCTCCACACGTTACCCAGCCGGGCGATGCTGACCGACGCCCTGGGCCAGTGGCTGACCCAGAAAAAACTTCGGCGCTGGCTGGTCGTTGAGGGTGCCCGCCCGGCCGACCAGGAGTACGTCCAGTCCCTGCAACGCACCGCACAGCGTTACGGCAGCAAAATCGTCGCCCGCAAGCGCTGGCGCTTTGATTCGGACCTGCGTCGCAGCGCCCAACGGGAGGTGCCGCTCTTTACCCAGGCCGGGGACTATGACGCGGTGGTGGTGGCGGACGAGCTGGGGGATTTCGGCGAATTCCTGCTGTACAACACCTGGCTACCCCGCCCGGTGGTTGGCACCCAGGGGTTGACCCCGGTCGCCTGGCACCGGGTGGTGGAACAATGGGGGGCGGCCCAGCTGCAACGGCGGTTCGACCGGCAGGCCGGCCGCTGGATGAGCAGCGTCGATTACGCGGCCTGGGCCGCGGTACGCAGCGTTGGCGAAGCGGTGGCCGCGGTTGGGCAAACAGACGCCGGCACGTTGCGGCAGCACCTGCTCAGCGACGGCTTCCAGCTGGGCGGGTTCAAAGGCCGTAAACTCAGCTACCGACCCTGGAATGGCCAGTTGCGCCAGCCCATTGCGCTGGTGCACCCACGGGCCCTCGTTTCCCAGTCCCCGCAGGAAGGATTTCTGCACCCACAGAACGAACTGGACACCCTGGGGTTTGACCGCCCGGAGAGCCAGTGCCAAGACCTGTTAGCCGGAGCCCGCCGATGAAAACCTGCAACCCGCCGCTGTTGGCGGCTGTCGTCACGTTCTCGAGTCTGTTCGCGCCCCTCAGTCAGGCCTCGATCGCGTATGTTTCCAATGAAAAGGACAACACCCTGTCGCTGATAGACTTGGACACCCTGGAGGTGGTTGAAACCATCGACGTGGGGCAGCGGCCGCGGGGAATTACCTTCAACAAGGATTTCAGCAAACTGTATATCTGCGCCAGCGACGACGACACCGTGCAGGTCATGGATACCGGATCCCACCGGATCATCGGCGAACTGCCCTCCGGGGAGGATCCGGAACAGTTCGCCCTGCACCCGGACGACCGGCACCTGTACATCGCCAATGAGGACGATGCGCTGGTGACCGTGGTCGATGCCGAGCGCTCAACGGTCATCGCCCAGATCGATGTGGGTGTGGAGCCCGAGGGAATGGCCGTCAGCCCGAGGGGTGACCTGGCTATCAACACCTCCGAAACCACCAGCATGCTTCACTGGATCGATACCCGAACCCACGAGGTGGTCCATAACACCCGGGTTGAACAACGCCCGCGCCATGTGGAATTCACCCGCGACGGAAGCCGCTTCTGGGCGAGCTCTGAAATCGGTGGGTCGGTGGTGGTGGTGGATGTCGACAGCCGACAGGTCATCAAAACCCTGAGATTCCAAATCCGCGGTGTGCACCCGGACAAGGTGCAGCCGGTGGGGGTCAAGCTGACCGACGATGGAAAGTATGCCTTCGTCGCCCTGGGGCCGGCCAACCATGTGGCGGTGGTAGACGCCCGGACGTTCGAGGTGCTCGACTACCTGCTGGTGGGGCGCCGGGTCTGGCATATGGCATTCAACCCACAGCAGACGCTGTTGCTGACCACCAACGGGGTCAGCGGTGATATCTCGGTGATCGATGTCGACGCCATGAAAGTAACCCGTTCGGTCAAGGTTGGCCGCTATCCCTGGGGGGTGGCCGTTAAACCATGACGCCCGACGCGAACCTCCTGCCCCGGATCACCCCCCTGCTTGAAGTCGAGCAGTTGCGGTTCGCCTATGGTGCAGGCGGCCCCAGGGCGCTGGACGGGGTGAGCTTCACGTTGCAGCCGGGCCAGTTCCATGCGCTGCTGGGACCGAATGGCGCCGGTAAAAGCACCCTTTTCGGCCTTATCAGCCGGTTGCTGACCATCCAACGGGGGGATATTCGACTGGCGGGTGCCAGTTTGCAGCGCGCCCCCGCCAGGGTGCTTCAAGAGGTTGGCACGGTATTCCAGCAAAGCACGCTGGATCTGGATCTGACTGTGGAGGATAACCTCCGTTACCACGCCAGTCTTCACGGGATCGGCGGCGCCGTCTGTGCGTCCCGCATCGAGACAGAGCTGGCGCGGCTTGAACTGGCCGCTCAGCGCAAGACCCGGGTGCGGCAGCTGAACGGCGGCCACCGGCGCCGGGTCGAAATCGCCAGGGCGTTGCTGCACCGGCCCCGTCTGCTGCTGCTGGACGAGGCCACGTCCGGGCTCGACAAGCGGGCCAGGGACGCGATCATTCGACATATTCGAAGGCTGTGCTCGGATCGCGGGGTCGGGGTGCTTTGGGCCACCCACCTGATCGAAGAGGTTCAGTCCCGTGACCCGGTCACCCTGCTCTACCAGGGCCGGGTGCTGGCCGACGACACCGCCCTGCAGATCTGCCGCGACAGCCGCCGGGCAACCCTGGTCGAGGCCTTTGAAACCCTTACCGAACGCCGTCCGACCCCGGTCGAGTCCGACGAAGGGACGGCGTATTCCACGGAGGCGCTGTCCACATGATAACGGCTCGCCCTGCAGCCCCCGCCTTGGGACTGCAGGCTTACCACACCGCCTTTCGCGGCATTCTTTACCGCGAACTGTTGCGCTTCATCCATCAGCGCAGCCGCTTTTTTAGCGCCCTGGTGCGCCCACTGGTCTGGCTCGCGGTGTTTGCCGCCGGTTTTCGTGCGGCGTTGGGTATCTCGATCATCGAACCCTACGGCACATACATCACCTACGAGGTCTACATTGCGCCGGGGCTGGTGGCGATGGTGTTGCTGTTCAACGCGATGCAAAGTTCCCTGTCGATGGTCTACGATCGGGAAATGGGGGGCATGCGCGTGCTGTTGATGAGCCCTCTTCCCCGCGGCTACCTGCTGTTGTGCAAGCTGCTGGCCAGTGCTTTGGTGTCCGTGCCCCAGGTATACGCCTTCCTCGCCGTCGCCTGGTGGTTTGGGGTGGAGCCGCCGCTAGTCGGCTATTTCTGGCTGTTGCCGGCCCTGCTGCTCTGTGCCCTGCTGCTGGGGGCCTTAGGGCTGTTTATCTCGACCTTTATTCGGCAGCTGGAGAATTTCGCCGGCGTGATGAATTTCGTGATCTTTCCGATGTTCTTCATCTCATCCGCCCTCTACCCCCTGTGGAAAATGCAAGAAGCCGGCGAGCTGTTGTATCGCCTGTGCCAGTTGAACCCGTTCACCTATTGTGTCGAGCTGATCCGCTTTGCGCTCTACGGGAAGCTCAACGCACAGGCGCTGCTTGTCGTCAGTGTCACGGCACTGCTGCTGGTGCTGATGGCGGTGCTCGCCTTCAACCCGCAGCGTGGTATGACGCGCGCAGGCAAGGCGTGAATTGATGTCACTCGGAAAGCCGGCAATCCTGGCGTTCATCGGCTTAACCGCGGCTCGTAGCCTGATCGCCAGTCCCCTGCCTGAAGGCTTTGCGGATGCACAGCCAAGGGTCCAGCTTTACATGGCCTACGCCCAGTTCAAAATGGCCAATTACACCGAAGCGGAAACCATGTGGCGTCACGTCAAGGGGCCGGCCAGGGCCGAAGCTGCGTTTAATTTGGGCATACTCTATGAGCAGGGGCTGGGGGTGAAGGCCGACATGGCGCAGGCGTTGCGTTTTTACCGTCAGGGGGCCGAAGCAGGCAGCCGGGCGGCGGCCTACCAACTGGGGCTGATTTACCTGGAGCACAGCGAATTTCGCGACCGCCAACAGGCCGAACACTGGCTTAGTGTCGCAGCGCTGGACGGCGACAGCGATGCCGCCGCGCTGTTACAACAACTGGATAACAGCAGCGCGCCAAACGATCCTATGGACGAGGTCCGAATTCTGCTGGTCCGGGGTGAGGTCGAGCAGGCACTGATGCAATTAACTCAGATGGCCCAGGCCATGCCGCCGGACTACCGCGCCGTTACCCGCCTGGCCTGGTTGTATGAAACAGGCCTCGGGGTGGAGCGGAACATCGAAACGGCCGCCCGCCTGTTCCGTCAGGCGGCAGAGGCCGGCATCGCCGAGGCGCAGTATGCCCTGGCGCTGATGCTGCAAACCGGGGTCGGCCAAGCCCAGAATCTGGAACAGGCCAGCTACTGGTTGCGGCAGTCGGCGGCCCAGGGCTACCCGCCGGCGGTACGAAAAACGGAGGCCGCCAATTGACGGGGCAGACCGGGAACGCTGTTGAAAGTAAGCCGAGGCCCGCCTCTTCGCTGACCCTGCTGGTGCTCACCGCCCTCGCGCTGCTTGCTTTTGCCGGCAACTCGGTGCTTTGCCGGCTGGCGTTGAGCGACCGCTCAGGCGCAGCGGCGATGGATGCTGCCAGCTTCACCTTGATTCGGCTCGGCTCGGGAGCCCTGGTGTTGCTGCTGTTGACCTAATGGCAGCGCCCTTCCCGGCCGGTGAGCCTGCGGACGCACGGCAGCTGGCGGGCGGCGGCGTTACTGTTCGGCTACGCCGCTTGCTTCTCTTACGCCTATAACAGCCTGGATACAGCCACCGGCGCACTGATCCTGTTTGGGGCCGTGCAGTTAAGCATGATCCTCACCACCCTGTTCAAGGGTGGCCGCCTGCGATCCGCGGAGTGGATGGGCCTGGGGCTGGCGCTTTCCGGGCTGACCTATCTGCTGTTGCCGGGACTGCAGGCCCCGCCCCTGACCGGCTTTGCGCTGATGGCCGCGGCCGGCGCCGCCTGGGGAGGGTATACCCTGAAGGGTAAAGGATCTTCCAGTCCGCTGGCAGATACGACCTCGAACTTTATTCGCGCCCTGCCCCTGGCCCTGTTACTGCTGCCCTGGGCCCTCTGGCAAGGGCAGCTGTCCATCGCCGGCGTCCTGCTGGCGACGGCATCCGGGGGACTGGCCTCGGCGATCGGTTACTGCATCTGGTACCGCGCACTGGCGGGTCTGTCGGTCACCCAGGCGGGCGTTGTTCAGCTCTCGGTGCCGTTGATTGCGGCAGCCGGCGGGCTGCTGTTCGCGGGAGAGTCCTTAAGCGGGCGCCTGCTGATTGCCGGCGCGCTGATACTCGGTGGCATCGGGCTGACACTGCTCAAGCGCCGCTGAGGGGCGCGCTGCCTCTGTGCGTGGATAGCGATGCAACAACTTTCGCTCTTCCTGCTCGATATAGCGCCTTGAGCGCTGCTCGGGGGGGCGATCTCCCTGCCACTGATGCAACACCCGGGTTGGGCTCCCCCCCAGGACCAGGATTCGGTCGGCCAATTGAACCGCTTCGCGCAGGTCGTGGGTGACAAGCAGAATGGAGCGGTCGTGCCGCCGCCGGCGCAATGCCTGAATCCGTTGCCGCATTTCCGCCGCCGTCGGCGGATCCAGCGAGACAAAGGGTTCATCCATCAAGATCAGGCCCGGATCGATAATCAGGCACCGGGCCAGCGCCGCTCGCCGGGCCATTCCCAGGGATAAGCGATTGGGGTAGCTGTCGATATACTCGCCTAAACCCATCTGGGCCAACAGTGGCGCTATCCGGTGGTAGTGTTCCGGGTCCACGACCAGCTGCAGATTCTGCCTGAGGGTACGCCAGGGCAGTAGCCGTGGCTGCTGAAACATGTAACCAACCGCCGGACCGTCGACTGATGGTCCCGCCCGCGGACCCGTTAACGTCCCGGCGTAGTCCGTGTCGAGGCCCGCGATAATGTTCAGCAGCGTGGTTTTGCCGCAGCCGGAGGGGCCCAGCAGGCAGAGCAGCTCGCCGGGGGCTACCCGGATATCAAACGCTTCGAACAGCCGGCGGGCCCCATAGTCTTTGGCGTCCACCTGTAAGCGGATCATTGCCCGCCTGCCTCGCGCCAACGCCGCTGGCGCTGTTCAGCCGGGCGCAGCACAAACCACTCTACCGCCTGCACGATGAGAATAAAGGCTAGGCTGTAGGCCAGGATGACGGGCACGTCGAACATCTGAAACGCGAGATGGAGCTGAAACCCCACGCCATCGCTGCGTCCAAGCAGTTCAACGACTAGCACGATTTTCCAGATCAGCGCGAGCCCGGAACGGGAGGCGATCAGAAAGTAAGGGGCCAGCTGCGGTAACAGAATCTCCCGCAGCCGCCGGTATCCTGATACGCGGTAGACCCGGGCCAGTTCGGTCAGCTGCGGATCGAGGCAGCGCGCCCCCTCGCGCAGGGTCACGGCGACATTCGGCACCTTGTTGATCACCACCGCCACAATGGCGGCGAACTCTCCCATCCCCAGCCAGATGTAGAGCAACAGGATAACCACGAGGGCCGGAATATTGAGCAGCACGACCAGCAGCGGGTCCAGCAATCGGTTGGCCCGAGGGTAGATGCCCATAGACATCCCCAGTAGCGTTCCCAGCAGCATGGCGAGGCTGAAGCTGATCAGGACCCGGCCCAGGGTCGCCCCCAGGTGTTGGGATAGTTCGCCGCTGAGGGTGTGCTGCCAGAGGGTCGCCAGCACCTGTTCGGGGGTGGGAAGTAACGGTTGGGACAGGCGCAGCGCCAGCCCCTGCCACAGAACCGCCAGCAGCACCATCAACAACGCCGGAGCCGCCGGGTTGAGCCGTGCCAGCGCCTTTCGTGGCGCGCTGAACTGGCTGGCAGAGGCGCTCATCACCGGAGCTCGTCACTCGGCGTCGGCGAGCCAGAATCCCGCTGGATCAAGCCGCTCAGCATCGCCCATCAACTGCTCGCCGCCGATACGGTAAAGCAAGGCGAACATTTTGGCGGCATCAGCGACCTGTTCCGGGCTCAGGGGCTTGGGGCGCCCGGCGAGATACCCTTGCTTGAGTTGTTCGAAGCTGGCCTCATCGTCGGCGCGCATCAGCGGGCGGATCGCAGCCCAGGCCTCGGGTTGGTGTTGCAGAAGGTTCTTGGCGTCTTCCGATGCCCGCACCAGCCCCCTTACCCGCTCCGGGTAGCGCTCAGCCCAGGACTGATGGAAGACATAACCGAGCATGGGCAGTTCGCTGTTCAGCCCCAGCTCCCGACTTACCTGCTTCAGGTCCGTAAAAACCGGGTAGCCCTGGGCCTTAAGCCGTGCGCCAAAGTGCCAGAAGGTCACCAGTGCATCCAGTTGACCGCGTTCGAGGGCGGCATTGAGCAACGGCGGCGCACCGAACTGCTGCTCGGTTGCTTGCTTGAGGTCCAGCCCCTGCTGTAGGGCACGCGCCTGCAGCAGCAGCCAGCCTTTGCTCGTCGGCCCCCCGGCGATGCCGATCCGCTTGCCGGCCAGGTCGGCTAAGGACTCAACCTGCACCCCCTTGGCCAGCAATACCTCACCGATGGCATTGGAGAAAGGCACGAACTGCAGTTGCTGCCCCTGCTGGCGCTGGCGACTGACCCAGATCCAGTCGGCCACGATCACATCCGCGGCCCCGCTAAGCAGTGCGGTGCGGGTGGCACTCATCCCTGCCAGCAGCGAGACCTGCAGGTCAATGCCGTGCCGCTGATCAAAGCCTTGGCGTTTCAGTGTTTCCAGCTCCCAGTTGAGGGTGCCGAATTTCAATGCCGCCACCCGCACCGGCGCCGCCTGCGCGTTTGCCAGGGATGAACACAGCCAGACGAGCAGCAACGCCATTACCCGGGAAACGCTCATCCGGGTAGAAGGCAAGAGTGATCCAGTTCGGGGCAGCGCGTTCATCGGGCTTCTCCATATCGGTTAAAACGGATGGTTTAAACCTTACCGGCCCCGGCTGAACGCCAGACATTGTACTTTCGACCCCTTTTTTGAGGCCCAAGGTAGCATTACTACTTTGTGACAGTGGCGCTTTAATTAACGGCACATAACAATAAAGGGGATACCCACGATGCAGTCGCTGAACGTTCGGTCTGAACCGGTTACAGGGACGGCTTGCCTCAGCGCCGAGGGCCCTTCGGGCAGCCCTGTGACGGGTCAAAATAATACTGGGGATCCACAGCACAATAAGAATTCACGGATGGAGTACAACGTGTACAAACTGCTGATCGCGGATGACCACCCGCTGTTTCGCGAGGCGATAGCGGATGTGATCCGCGCCCGCTATGCGGATGCCGACATCCTCCAGGCCGAGGATCTTGAGAGCGCCGCCGAGCAGGCCGAGGCGCACGACGACCTTGACCTGATACTGCTTGATCTGAATATGCCCGGGATGCATGGACTTAACGGCTTGATGCAGCTGCGCAACGAGGCGCCCACCATCCCGGTGGTGATCATTTCAGCAGAAGAAGACAAGAACACCGTACTGCAGGCCATGACCTACGGCGCGGTCGGGTTTATCATCAAATCCCTGCCCCGCGACAAGATGACCCAGGCGCTGGAGCAGGTGCTGGCCGGCCAGGTCTACCTGCCTTCAGACGTCATCCGTTCATCCGGGAGCAGTTCAAGTCGTCGTCGGCAGGATGAAAACCAGATTCCTCCGGAGATGCTCAACAGCCTGACCCGGCGTCAACTGCTGGTCCTGGAACGCATGGCCAGCGGCGAATCCAACAAGCAGATCGCTTACAACCTCTGTATCGCTGAAACCACGGTCAAGGCGCACGTATCGGCCATCCTGCGCAAGCTCAACGTTCACAACCGCATTCAGGCGGTGCTGTCCGCGGGCAATATCGACTTCAATCAGTACCTTAAACGATAGCTCTATGCTGTTGTTTTATGGCTTAATATTTAGCCGTGCCGGCCGATCATCGGCTAGACCGAATCGCTAGCTAGACCCGGCCGGCAGAAGGTTCAGCCAAAACCCGTTAACGGCCCGGGTGCCTATCGGAGTCCTTGCCTTTTTGCAGCAGGTGCTCAAGCGTTGTTTTTAGCCGGGCCGGGCGCACCGGCTTATTCATCAGCTGGTAACCCAGGGCTCGCACCTGCTGTTTCAGATCGTTACTGTAGTTGGCGGTGATCATCAGCACAGGGGCGTCAATGGCCAGCTCGGTGCGCATTCGCCTGACGGCTTCCAGGCCGGTGCGCTGATCGTCCAGGTGGTAATCAACCACCACCAGATCAAACGTACCCTCCTTTTCTGCGAGCTGGCGACACAGGTCGGGGTAGCTCAGCGCCGTGGTCACGCGGCAGCCCCAGCCCTCGAGCAACAAGCGCATCGCTTCGCAAATAGACTGTTCATTGTCGATTACCAGCACCCGACTGCCCTCGAGGCGCTGGTTGCAGAGCCGCTGAAGCGGGGTCTGCGCGGCGGCGAACGCACCGGCAGGCTCCGGGGACGCCGCTCCGTAGGGTACCAGCACAGAGAAACAGGACCCCTTGCCAGGCGTCGAGCGGACAATCACCGGGTGGTCGAGGATGCGGGAGACCTTATCCACGATAGCCAAGCCCAAGCCCAAACCCCGGTCCTTGGCGGAGTTGTTTTGCTGCACCCGGTTAAACTCCTGGAAGATTTCCCCGAGCTTATCCTCGGCGATACCGATCCCCGTATCCCAGACCTGAATCAACAGACCACCGGCTTGGCGTCGACACCCGAGGGTCACCCGGCCTTCGGGGGTATACCGCAGGGCATTGCTCAGAAAGTTTCGCAGGATGCGGGCCAACAGCTGACTGTCAGTGGCAATGCTGGCGCTGGAGGGAACCCAGCTAAAACGCAGCGCACCCTGCCCGGCCAGGGTCTGGAATTCATTGGCCAGGTTTGCAAGCAGGCGGTTGGCACTGAACGCGGTGATATCCGGTTTTACTACGCCGGCGTCCAGCTTGGAGATGTCCACCAGCGCCGCCAACAGACTCTCCACGTCCTCTAGCGAGTAGTTCAAGGACTGGACCAGCCCCCGGGTTTTTTCTCCTAGCGGGTGCTCCAGCAATGACGCCGCGAACAGGCGGCCGGCGTTCATCGGCTGCAGCAAATCGTGGCTGGCGGCGGCCAGAAATTTGGTTTTTGAATAGTTGGCCTGCTCCGCCTCCCTGCGCGCTTCGATCAAACGGGCTTCCACCTGCCTGCGCTCGTCAATTTCCCGGACCAGGCGCCGATTCACTGCGGTCAACTCGGCGGTCCGTTCCTCAACCCGGTGTTCCAGGTTCTGGTGGGACTGTTCCAGGGCGTCCGCATTGCGACGCTGTTCGGTGATGTCTTGGACCAGCACGTAAAAGCCGTGTACCTCGCCTTGGGGGTCGACCTGGGGGACGTAGCTCTTGATGACATGACGGCTTTGCCCGTCATGGGTTTGCTCGTCAATCTCGAAAGAGACCCGCTGCCCTGTCAGGGCCTGGCGGACGAACGGCAGCAGTTGTTGCAGCCGCTCCTCCGGCACCACTTCGTCGAGCCTTCGACCAAAAATCTCTTCACGCCCCCAGCCATACCAGTTTTCATACGCCCGGTTGGTAAAGGTGAAGGTCAGTTCCCGATCAACAAAGGCGATCAATGCAGGGACGGCATCGGTGATCAGACGGATACGCCTTTCGCTGGCGGCCAGCGCGGCCACCGCCCGACTGCGTTCGCTGATATCGGTGTAGGTGTTGACGAACCCGCCACTGGGCAGCGCGTGGCTGCAGATCTCCAAGATACGGCCATCACTCAAGTATTGCTCGTGCTGCAGGCAGGCCCGGGCATCGGGGGTTAAAGCGCAGACTTCGGTGTCGGCCATGACCCGATCAAAGGCGTCACCCGGGCGAAGCCGGTCACTGTCCACCCCCGTCAGGTCGCAGAAATGGCTGTTCCAGGCCTCGAGCTGGTTATGTTGGTTAACCAGCACAACACTTTGCGACAGGTTGTCCAGGGTGTGCTGCAACACCTTGGATTTATGAGCCAAGGCGCGCTCGCGAACCGCTCGTTCATTCTCGATCAATGCGGTGATGTCCTTGTAGAGCACCACCAGGCCGCCGTCACCGGTGTCCCGCTGGCTGACCTGCAGCCAGCTGCCACTGCGCATTCGAAATACCTTTCCATCGCCCAGCGGCGTGCCGCTGGCGGCGAGGCCGTCGCTGTAGTACCGCTCGATCAGGCGCTTGCTCTTGGCCAGGGCCATGATTTCGTCGATATGGACCCCGGGGCGAATTTCCACGCCGGAGGCTTGCCAGAACTTGAGAAAGTTGGAGTTGGCCAGCAGCAAGCGCCGGTCCCTGCCGTAAAGAACAAAGGCGTCGGAAATGCTTTCGATCGCTTCCTGCAGATTCCGGTGGGCCCGCCCCGCTTCGGCGCTGGCCTGTTTGAGCGCCTGGTTGCTCTGCTTCACCTCAGCCAGGGCGCAGTTCAGCGCATGGGTGCGCTCGCGCACCTGTTCGGCCAGAAATACCGCATGCTCGAAGTGACCGTAGGCTCCTTCCTGTTGGTTGACCCCGGACTCGACCCGCTCCATCAACGCGCTGTTGATCTTACGCAGCTTCTGGTTTTCCGCCCGCAACTGGCTAAGCTGCCGTTGCAACTGCGCCTGCGACGAAGATTCCGAGACCGCCCCCTGCTCCGACAGCGGCGGGCTCTCGGCCTCGGCCTTGAGCAACTCAACCATTGCGAACGCCTCCCCCGATAGCGACACCGGTGAAAGTCTGGTTGAGGTGCAAACCGTCGTATTGCTCGCCGTAAGTGTTGAATCCGATGACCCGGTTTTCGCACAGCACCCGGGATATGGGCAGGTTCAGCTGCCGTTGGTCGGATTCGAGACGCCGAAATATGCAGTCGTAACCGATCACCAGGCTGGGCTTGCCGATTTTGCTGCGAATGCCCTTGAACAAGTGTTCCAACCCCTGGACCAAGTCACCACAGCGCGCCCGCGTCAGCACGATGCCGGTCTCAACAGCGCAGTAAAACGTCAGGCTCAAATCCGGGTTGACCTTCTGGATGGCCCTTGAAAAGTATCGCTCGCCGACTTTCACGGCCAGGGGGTTGAGGGCAAAGACGCTGGAGTCCAGCTGCTCCACGCTAAGGTTCAGGGCCTGCGCATATTCCTGTGCGGCAGGCATCGCATTAAGCTCCAGCACCCGGCGAGTGGCGCTGTCGGCCGCAGTCACCACCAGCTTGTCCTGTGTCGCCTGCAGGTGATCGATGCTGAACACCTCGAAGCTGCAGCGGGTATTTACCAGCACCAGAATCGCGGCATCCGAATGAAACTGCCCCTCGTAGTAAACGTGGGTATCCCTGAAGTGCAGGTCATCCCCCGCCGAGCCGCCGAGCAGCGGCACGCTGCCCAGATGGGCGCTGAGCACATTAAGCAACTGCTCTTCCCGAACCGAGAGCCCGTCAAGCAGCGCCAGGGCAAATGAGTGTCCCTTGATGGGGGCGACCTGCTTGGCCTTGCACCCATCCAGCACACCGTGCACCAGCGCCTGGGCATCGGAAAAACTGAAATCGGCCAGATCCCGGAACAGGGCGGTCTCGATCGCAAAATAGCGCGCGTCGAAACCGATAGCGGTGATGCTGCCACTGGTGTAACCCGATTCACAGATTTCCCCTGCCGTGGTGCAGCCCACCAGGGGGATGTTGCCGAAACGGCGTCGCAGGGCACTGGATAGATCATCCAGGTCGTAGTGTGTCGCGCAGAAGAAAAGCACCAGGCTCAGGGGCTTTACCGCCAGCTCCCGGTAAAGTGTCGCGGCGGCCGCCTCGACATCGGCATCGTGACTGACGCTGGTGACGACCGGTTGATGCACGGCTTGGGCAGGATTGGATTTGGCGGTTAGCACCTCGACCCCCAACGGATTCGTTTACATGAAGCCATTTTAGGGAGCGCCAGATTGCGCAGAAATAGTACTTCCGACCCCTTTCCCAGCGACCTAAGCAGGGGGTGTTTCAGGAGGCGGACGTACTCGGTCATCCATCCGCCTCCGCGCCTTTTGCGACCGCCTGCTTGCCTCCAGTGCCAGAGGCCGCCCCACGGCATATTGTCCGTTGGCACCTTAGTCGTAGCTATCTGGCTCAGAAGTAGGATTGTTGCGCTGCCCGCAGTGCTTAACATCGGCTGAGTATCCAAAAACGCCATCGCGGGGTGCGCCATCAGGCTTTCATCGGGCTTCAAATCGCTGCTCTTGACGGCGCTACTGATCGTGGCGGGGAACCTTCATGCTGTTTCAGCCCGGAGTAACGGTCCTGAGGCCATCATCCAGCAGCTATTCCCCAAGGCCACCCGAATCGGCGCCAAGCTCAGCGATTTCCCGGTCTACCCGGTGTATCAGCTGCAGCAGCTGCTCGGTTATGCCTACGAATCGACTGATCTCAGCGACCTGCCGGGATTTGCCGGCAAGCCCATCAAGTTGATGATCGGGCTGGATGCCGAAGGCCGTTTCAGCGGCGTAAAGGTCCTGGATCACCATGAACCGGTCTTCCTCCACGGACTGGGACCGCAGCCATTACTAGATTTTGTTTCCCAATACGCGGGCCACTCCTTAACCGAGAGCTTCGTGCTGGGTCATAAGCCGCGCGCGCCCGGCGTAAATAGCGGAACCGTGCACATCGACGGCGTCACCAAGGCGACGGTGTCGGTCATCATCATCAATGACACGATCCTCTCCACTGCGCTGCAAGTGGCGCGCTCCAAACTGGAGAGCTTCGCACTGCCCCCGGCTGCGCGGGTCCGGGAGACGTTCTATGAACCCCTGACCCCTTTGCAACTGTTCGAGCGGGATTATCTTCAGCGCTGGCAATTGGAGCGTCCCGCCGTTGAGCGTGCCCTGGGACAGGCCCTGGACAGCTACGCCCCGTTCAATCAAAGCAGCGGGGACGGCGAGTTGAGCACGCAGCTGTTCAGCGAGCTCTATTTCAGCTATCTGAACGCACCGATAATCGGCCGCAACGTGTTGGGAGACGGCGCTTACCAAAGCCTGATGCAAAGCCTTGGCAAGGGCGACCAGGTTATTGCCGTCTGGTCCCGCGGCCCGTACCTGCATAGCGCCGACGACTTCAAGCCCGGCTCAGTTTCAGAGCGGCTCGGGCTGGCACAGCAGGATCTGGCCATCGAGTTGAGGGATCTTAACGCCCTGGACGAGGGGCAGTTGCTCGAGCTCGAAGGCTTGCCGGAGATGGAGCGGGTACACCTGTTCAGGATAAAGGGGCTTGCGGGCTTCAACCCCGCCGCCGGCAGCGAATTGAGGCTCAACGTGGAGCTGTCCCGAAATCACCTGGTCCGGGACATCGCCAGTTTTTCCCATGCGTTTCAGTTCCCCCCGCAGCTGTTCGAACTCGTCGAGCAAGCGTCGGTTCCCGCGGCCAAGTCCCCAATCTGGCTGACGATCTGGCAGGACCGGTGGTGGCAGGTCGCCATCCTTCTGGCCTCGCTGGGGCTTTTGACCACGTTGTTTGTCGGCCAGCGCCGGTGGGTAACGATGGGAGCCTGGCTGACCCGGACGCGTTGGATGTTCCTGACCTTTACCCTGTTGTTTATCGGTTTCTACGCCCAGGGGCAGCTGTCCGTGGTCAACATTTACACGCTGCTGCTGGCCCTGTACGAGGGGTTTGACATTACCCTTTTCCTGCTCGACCCGGTGATTTTTATTCTCTGGAGCTACACCTTTATCAGCCTTTTTCTCTGGGGGCGGGGTCTCTACTGCGGCTGGCTTTGCCCCTTTGGCGCCCTGCAGGAGATGCTCTCCTGGCTGGCCGCGAAGTTGAAAATCCGGCAGTGGCGGATCAGCCCACGCTGGCATCGCCGGGGACTTTGGTTGAAATACCTGCTGCTGGTCGGTCTGGTGTCGACCGCGTTCGCCTCCCTGAGTCTGGCCGAGCGCCTGGCCGAGGTGGAGCCGTTCAAAACCAGCATCACCCTGGGTTTTGACCGGTACTGGCCTTTCGTACTCTATGCCTTGGCGCTGCTGGCGCTGGGCCTGTTTGTACACAAGTTCTATTGCCGCTACCTCTGCCCTCTGGGCGCAGGGCTTGCGATCATCGGCCGGCTGCGGCGCTTCAGCTGGCTCGATCGAATCGACTTGTGCGGCGCGCCCTGTCAACGCTGTCGGCACCGGTGCGGCATCGGCGCGATCAGGCGCGACGGAAGCGTCGACTATGACGAGTGCATCCAATGCCTTGAGTGCGTGATCATCCTCCACGATCCGGGCCAGTGCGTCGCCGCGTTGCAACGCCGTAAACAGCGTACGTCCTCTCCGACGCCTGTTCCCGCTGAGGGCCCGCAACCGCTGGCGCCAAGGCTCTCTGGTCTTCCTGCGCGCCCCCGGTAAAGCCCGCTTACGCGATGAACGAGCGGTTTGCGGACTCGCCATCTTCCCTACGACTCTCGGCTAACGGGTAAAACGGTTAAAGTCTGATATATTCGAAGGAAAATCTAAGACTAATAATAAGTAACGCCCGATGACCAATAGCAGTCCTATCGCGAACCTGCGTAAGTTCGTCTCGCCGGAAATCATCTTCGGGGTCGGCGCCCGCAAGACCGTTGGCAATTACGCCCGTACCTTCGGCGCGCAACGGGTATTGATCGTCTCTGACCCGGGAGTGCTGGCGGCAGGCTGGGTCGCCGATGTTGAAGCCAGCTTGCAGGAGCTGGATATCGACTACCGCCTCTATACCGATGTCAGTCCCAACCCCCGTAGCGAAGAGGTCATGCGCGGAGCGGCCCTCTACCAGCAGGAAGGCTGCAACGTTATCGTCGCCGTCGGCGGCGGCAGCCCCATGGACTGCGCCAAGGGCATCGGTATCGTCAGCGCCAACCGCGGCCATATCCTCAGCTTTGAGGGCGTCGACCAGATCCATGCCCCGATCCCACCGTTGATCTTTATTCCAACCACCGCCGGCACTTCGGCGGATGTCTCCCAGTTCGCGATCATCTCGGACCAAGTCTCCCGCAGTAAAATTTCGATAATCAGTAAAGCCGTGGTGCCGGATGTCTCGCTGATCGACCCCGAGACCACGATCACCATGGACCCGTTTCTCACCGCCTGCACGGGGGTTGATGCCCTGGTGCATGCGATCGAGGCCTACGTGTCGACCGCCAGCGGACCGCTGACCGACATGCACGCACTGGAGGCGATCAAGCTGGTATCGGCCAATTTGGCGGAGCTGGTCGCCAATCCGCAGGATCTGGCGCTGCGTGAAGCCGTGATGCTCGGCAGCATGAAAGCCGGCCTAGCGTTTTCCAATGCCATCCTCGGGGCGGTTCACGCCATGTCCCACAGCCTCGGAGGCTACCTCGACCTGCCCCACGGACTCTGCAATGCGATCCTGCTTGAGCACGTGATTGACTTTAATTACGCGGCCGCCGAGGAGAAGTTCAAGGTGGTGGCCGATACCCTTGGCATCGACACCCGCGGTATGGCGCACAACGCCATCAAGCAACGCTTGCTGCAATCGGTCCACGGTCTGAAAACCGAGGTCGGGTTGACCCAGCGCCTGAAGGAAGCCGGGGTCTGCAGCAGCGACATCCCGGTGCTCTCGAAGCAGGCCCTAAAAGACCCCTGCATCCTCACCAACCCGCGAAAGTCCAACACGCGCGATGTCGAGGTGGTGTATGAGGAAGCGCTCTGATCCGCACAACGCCCCCCTCCCGGCTTCTGATAAAAAAGCCAAGGATATAAAGCAGCAGTCCACTGACGACCAGTCACTGCTCCAAAACTTGATTGGGTTGGGTGACTTTTCGGCCCGCAAGAGTTATTACCCGGAACTATTGAGTAAGATCCGGGAGCTGGAGCAGGAGAAGGAGCGCTACGAGTGGCTGTTTGAGAACGCGCTGCATGGCATTTTCCAGGCCCGGATCGACGGGCCGGTCACCGAGGCCAACCCTGCCATCGCCCGGATCTGCGGCTATGATTCGGTCGCGCAGTTTCAGCAGATCCGCCATATCGGCGAGCAGCTGTTTTATCCCGATGACTACCGCAATCTGCTCAAGCTGCTGACGCGGGACGGACAGAAAGTCGGCTTTGAGACCCAATTGCAGACCCGTGACGGCAGCTCGGTCAGCATCTCGACCAATGTGTTGCTGAAAAACCGGGAACAGGGACTCATCGAGGCTTTTGTCCAGGATATCACCGCTCGCAAACAGGCGGAGGCCGAGCTCAATCAGCTGAACATCCAGCTGGAACAGCGCGTGGAGGAGCGGACCCGGGAGCTGAGCGAGGTCAACCGCCATCTGCGGCTTGAAATCAAGGAGCGCGCCAAGATTGAGGCTGCGTTACAGATGGCCAAGCAGGATGCGGAAGCGGCCAATGCCAGCAAGGACAAGTACCTGGCCGCTGCCAGCCACGACCTGTTGCAGCCGCTTAATGCCGCTCGCCTGTTGATTTCGGCCCTGCAGGGCAAACCCCTGGCGCCGGAAAACCGGAGGCTGGTTGAACGCACTCACGTGGCGCTCGAAGGGGCCGAAGCCCTGCTCACCGACTTGCTCGACATCGCCAAGCTCGACGCCAATGCGGTCACCGCGGAACTGAGCGCGTTCAATGCCGCCGATTTGATCAGCGCGTTGGCATCAGAGGCTGAACCGCTTGCGTACAAGGCGGGTCTGCGCTTCGCAGCGATACCCAGCCGCACGACGGTTATCAGCGATTCCCGGCTGCTGGCCCGTATTCTGCGCAACTTTATCAGCAACGCCATCCGCTATACCGAACACGGACGAATCCTGTTCGGTTGCCGGCGTCGCGGCGACCACCTGGAGTTTCAGGTGCTCGATACCGGGCCGGGTATCCCGAAAGAGCAGCGCCAGGAAATTTTCCGGGAGTTCCACCAGCTCAATCCCGGCCAAGGCAATGCCCGCTCGGCGGCCAGCAGAGACAAAGGGGTTGGGCTCGGCTTGGCCATCGTCGAGCGTATCGCCCTGATGCTCGAACACCCCATCGAGGTGCGTTCAACGCCGGGACGGGGCTCCTGTTTTTCTATCCGGGTTCCGATCAGCCGGAAATTTGCGGGGAATTTACTCAGCCAACCGGCCCCGATGGCGGTGGGTGCCGAGCTAAGCGGAGTTAGCGTGCTGGTCATCGAAAACGAGGAGACGATTCGAATGGGCATGGCCGCGCTGCTTGAGCAATGGGGCTGCGTGGTCAAGGGGGTGGAGAGTGCGCAGCAGGCCCAAACCGCTTTCACGGAAGCGCCCCCGGACATTATCCTGGCGGATTACCACCTGGATCAGGGCCAGACCGGGGTCGAGGTGATCGAGGAGCTTAACCGCCGCCACTCGCCCCACGCTCCCCCGGCCATCATGATCACCGCTGACCGTAGCGACGAGCTGCGTATGCTGTTTAAATCCCGGGGTTTGTTTTGTCTCAACAAGCCGGTCAAGCCGGCGAAGCTGCGGGCGCTGATGAGCCATGCCCTGCACCTTGCAGACTCTGGCGGTTGAACGACCCCGGGAACCCCCCCTGTTTACGGGGACTTGGCCGAGAGGAAAAGACGGGGTAGAAAAGAAAAAAACCGAGCCTTCGTCAGGCTCGGGTGTGGCAACTATCCACGAGTTTCAGGATACGCATCGCGTTTCCACAGGGTCTGGTCTAAATAAAGCTTGAGGTGAAAACGGACAGGTCCGCCCACCGGGCAGGCGGACCTGAAAGGCTTCAGAAGAAACCAAGCGGACTGGTGCTGTAGCTGACCAGCAGGTTCTTGGTCTGCTGGTAGTGATCCAGCATCATCTTGTGGGTCTCACGACCAACGCCGGACTTCTTGTAACCGCCAAATGCGGCATGGGCGGGATAGGCGTGGTAGCAGTTGGTCCAGACCCGGCCGGCCTGAATGCCGCGTCCCATGCGGTAAGCACGATTGATATCGCGGGTCCAGACGCCAGCGCCCAGACCAAACTCGGTGTCGTTGGCGATCGCCAGCGCTTCGGCCTCGTCCTTGAAGGTGGTGACGCTGACCACCGGACCGAAGATCTCTTCCTGGAACACCCGCATCGAGTTGTCGCCCTTGAGGATGGTGGGTTCGACGTAGAAACCGCCGCCGAACTCGGCGCCGATCTCGGCCGCCTTGCCTCCCATCAGCACCTCGGCCCCTTCCTGCCTGCCGACCTCCAGGTAGCCCATGATGCGCTCGAACTGTTCCTGGGAGGCCTGGGCGCCGACCATGGTCTCGGTATCCAAGGGGTTGCCACGTTTGATCTGAGCTGCCCGCTCCACCACCATCTGGATGTAGTCGGTGTAGATCGACTCCTGTACCAGCAGCCGCGAGGGACAGGTGCACACCTCACCCTGGTTGAAGAACGCCAGCACGGTGCCTTCGGCACACTTGCTCAGGTAATCGTCTTCATAGTTCATGATGTCTTCGAAGTAGATGTTCGGCGACTTCCCGCCCAGCTCCACCGTCGAGGGAATGATGTTTTCAGCCGCGCATTTCAGGATATGGCTGCCGACCGGCGTCGAGCCGGTAAAGGCGATCTTGGCGATCCGTTTGTTGGAAGCCAGGGCCTGCCCTGCTTCCTCACCGTAGCCCTGGACCACGTTGAGGACCCCTGCGGGCAGCAGATCGCCGATGATCTCGACCAGTTTGATGATCGACATGGGGGTTTGCTCGGCCGGCTTGAGCACCACGCAGTTACCGGCGGCGAGGGCCGGGGCCAGCTTCCAGGCCGCCATCAGCAGGGGGAAGTTCCAGGGGATGATCTGCCCGACCACGCCCAGGGGCTCATGGAAATGGTAAGACGCGGTGGTTTCGTCAATTTCCGCCGCGCTCCCTTCCTGGGCACGGATACAGCCGGCAAAGTAGCGGAAGTGGTCGGCAGACAGGGGGACGTCGGCGGCCAGGGTTTCGCGAACGGACTTGCCGTTGTCCCAGGTTTCGGCAACCGCCAGCAGTTCCAGGTTTGCCTCGATACGATCGGCGATTTTCAGCAGGATATTGGAGCGTTCCGTTACCGAAGTACGGCCCCAGCTGTCCTTGGCCGCATGCGCCGCATCCAGGGCCTTTTCGATATCGGCGGCGTTGGAGCGGGCGATCTCGGCGATTACTTCACCGGTCACCGGCGTGGTATTGGTGAAATAACGACCCTCGACCGGGGGCACGAACTCTCCGCCGATATAGTTACCGTAACGCTGCTGGAAAGATACGACGGCTCCCTCTGAGCCAGGATTTGCATAGATCATATCGCTACCTTTTTGTTTTTAGATTGTGATGTATGAGCCCTGGAATCAGGTGCGACCCTGAATGCCCAGCCACCCGCAACACGTCCTTGGTTTCCAGAGCTTGCCGTTTCCAGCAGCCCAGGTTTCAAACTTAGTCTATGAAAAGCAACAGCATTGCCAGAATCGTACCTTGGCTTACAAAAACTACTCCCTTGGTAGTACGCTTTGCCGGCTACGTCGGACATCGCCCGTTACCCACCTCCTTCCTTACCCTCCGCGCAAACCCCTTCTCGCTCACCGGGGCGGCATGGTGAGCGCACCTTGAGCGTACCGTGACAGTACCGAAGTCGTAGATAACCAGCCTGAATGTTCAATTGTTGCCAACGCGGCGGTGCTGCATTGTCGAAGCACCGCTTTACCAGCCCCATCAAAGGAGAGAAGCATGAATGCATTGCACCGACCGGCCCAGATAATCAGTCTTTTGATACTGCTTTGCCTGGCCAGCTACAGCAACGCGGTGGAGAGAGGAAGCTCTCGTCAGGCCAAGCTGCTGTTAGATAACGCCATCGAAGTGATGCGCAGCCAGGGCGCGGAAAAGGCGTTCGAGCAGTTCAACGCCCCTGACGGAGGCTTCGTCCAGGGCGATCTCTATATTTTTGCGATTGACATGAAAGGCACGTACTTCGCCTCCGGTGCCAATCCTAACCTGGTTGGTCAGAGCCTTGCGGGCGTCTCCGACGCGACCGGCAAGCCGATCGGGCAGGAAATTCTGAAATTGGCGGAGCGCATCGGCTACGGTATCGTTGAATACGAGTGGCTCAATCGCAAGAGCAACGACGTCGAGCATAAGTTCTCAAGGATTCACCGGGTCGGCGATTACGTGGTCGGGGTGGGCTTCTATCTGCCCGAGGGTGGTGGAAACTGATTCTTTAAGGCCGCTTTTACTCAGCTGCCGGCGGGGCGAACCGCGGGTTAGCCCCGCCGTGTCTCAACATTTACCGAGGTGAGTTCGACGCCGGCCGCGTGGCTTATTCGAATTGATCCCAGTACGGGGGATCACCGAAATACCCGTCGATGAATTCAATAAAGCTGCGCACCTTGCTCGCCAGCATCTGTCGATGAGCGTAGACAGCATAGAGCGCCATCGGTTCGGGCTCGCAGTCCGGCAGCACGACTTTCAGCCTGCCCTCGCGAATCGCCGGACCTGAAATAAAGGTCGGTTGCAGGGCAATACCAGCCCCCGCAATGGCGGCTTCCACCAGCACATCACCGTTGTTGCTGACCATATCGCCGCGATTGTTTCCCCCGCGACTCTGCAGCCCACGGTGCAAGGGCTCGCGGCTATCCAACTCCAGGTAGCTGTAGCGCAGGTAGCTGTGCGCCCGGAGATCCTCGGGCTGTTCCGGCGTGCCGTGCCGGTCCAGGTAGTCCGGAGAGGCGCACAGCAGCACCCGCACGGGGGCGATCCGCTTGGCGATCAATGACGAGCTCTTCAGGTGACCGATTCGCAGCGCCACATCAAACCCCTCTTCCACAATGTCGACTTTGCGGTCGTTCAGCTGCAGATCAATACTCACCTCCGGGTGGGCCTGCTTGAAAGCGCTCAGCAGCGGGGCCATGTGACGGGTGGCGAAGGAGACCGGGGCACTGATGCGTAGCACCCCCCGGGCCTGGGTCTGCATCTCCCCCAGCTGATTTTCCAGCTCATCGATGTCGTTGAGCACCATCTGCGCACGCTGGTGGTAGCGCGCGCCGGCCTCGGTGAGATGCGTTTTGCGGGTGGTGCGGTTTAGCAACCTCACCCCAAGGTGGCGCTCAAGCTGGGAGACGTACTTGCTGATCAGTTGTGGTGACGTATCCAGGCGTTCGGCGGCGCGGGTGAAGGTGCCTTCCTGGACCACCGCGACAAAAGCGCGCATGGCGTCGATACGATCCATGGGGTCGTCCTGTCTCTGTAACCTACAAGCGATTATCAGTGATTCATTGCTAATGAAGCAACACGCCGGGCCTTAGTGCGCTGGTTTTTTGATAGTACAGTGAACCCATGATCTGGAGCCCGGCTTCAGAGGCTATCAACAAAGAAAGAATGATCCGAGGTGACGACAATGACTCCTACCTACGTAACAAAGCTGCTTCACTCCGACGCCGGCTACGGTGCACTTATCCTGCGGGTACCGGTGGGACTGATCCTGGCCGCCCATGGCGCGCAGAAACTCTTTGGCTGGTTCGGCGGTTATGGGCTGGAAGGTACCGGGCAGTGGATGGCGAGCATCGGGTTGGCCCCGGGCTACCTGATGGCGCTGTTGGCGGGGAGCGCTGAATTTTTCGGAGGCCTGGCCCTGGTCCTGGGGCTATTGACCCGCCCTGCCGCCCTGGTATCTGCCGTTACCATGCTGGTCGCGATGTTTGCCGTGCACATCGATAATGGTCTATTCATGGCTAACAACGGCTACGAGTATGCCCTGACCCTGTTTGCGGTGACGCTGGCGCTTACCTTTCAAGGCGCGGGAAGGGTGTCGCTGGACAACCTGCTGCTGCAACGTCTCGGTAACACCGGTTATCGGCAGCCTGCCCTGGGCTAGGCAATCGCTCAGCAACAGTTCTACAAAAGGGGCTGAACAGCGGATCCGACATCAAGCGCTCTCTTTCTCCGGGAGCGCTTTTGGGTGCCGGCGGTTTTCGTGCCAGTGTTCACGCCCAATACAGGAAAAGACTGCCATGACCTGCCGCGCAGATGTGCTTTTTATCCCCCACGGGGGCGGCCCCTTCCCTTTGCTGGGGGACCCTGGCCACGAGGAAATGGTGCGCGGTCTCCAGGAGATCGCAGGGCAATTGCGCAAGCCCGCGGCAGTCCTCGTGATCAGCGCGCACTGGGAAGCGTCAGCGCCGACCATTACAGCTGCCGCGTCACCGTCGCTGATCTACGATTATTCCGGTTTTCCGCCAGAGTCTTACGCCATCCAATACCCCTGTCCCGGTGCCCCCGAACTCGCGAGCGCGGTCCACCAGGCGTTACAAGAAGCGGGAATATCGGCAAGCCTCGATCGCCAGCGGGGGCTGGATCACGGGGTCTTTGTACCGCTCAAGCTGATGTACCCGGCGGCGGATATCCCCTGCGTTCAGCTGTCGCTGGTAAAAGGGCTGGACGCTGCGACCCATCTGGCCATGGGTCAGGCGTTGCGTGCACTGGATTACGATAACCTGCTGGTGATCGGCTCCGGCTTTTCGTTCCACAACATGCAGGCGTTTTTTGCCCCCGGCGACCCGGATAGCGAACGCTATAACCTGGCATTCGAAGCCTGGCTGGAAGCTACCTGTTGCGATCGCGGTATTAAAGAGAACGAACGCCGGGCGCGCCTGGAATACTGGGAGCGTGCCCCCCACGCCCGTTTTTGCCACCCCCGCGTGGAGCACCTGCTACCGCTCCACGTCTGTTATGGTCTGGCGAACAAGCCCTGTGACGCCTATCGTTCAATGAGGGTTCTCAATAGAGCATCCAGCTTAATGCATTGGGAGGTTGAGTTGTCGAGCGGGGCTGCCGGACCCGAACGGCGACGAGGTTATAATTGAATTTATTTTTTGCCGTCAAGGTGTTGAATAAAAAGATATTTAAAATGCCTAACCTCTTCTCTCATGCTCAAGAAAAGCCCCCCTCCCTGAGTGAGTCGGGCTCCTACAGAGCTCGGTGTTGCGGCAACCCCAAGGAGATGACAGCGGCGCAGGCGACAAAGAGCGAGGAAACGAGCAGGCAGACACCCAGTCCAAATGCCTGAAACAGCCAGCCGGACAATAACGTGCCAATCAGGCGCCCCAAGGCATTGGCCATGTAATAAAAACCGACATCCAGGGAAACGCCGTCCTCCTTGGCGTAAGAGACAATCAGAAAACTGTGCAGCGATGAATTGACGGCAAAGAACGCACCGAACACCAGCAGCCCGAGCACGAGCATATTTTCGGCGCCAGCCCCTCCGGTGCCCGGCCAAAATTCGCCCAGCGCCAGGGCGATTGCCAAAGGAATCAAGATCAGAGGGGCCGCCCAGACAAAGGCAGAGCGCCCGTCCGGCACCTCTCCCCGCGCCTTGCCTGTCAGTCGCGGCGCCAGTATCTGGACCAGCCCGTAACCGATAATCCAGAGCGCCAGAAACGCCCCCACCCGGAGGTGAGACCAACCCAACTGGGCGCTCATAAAGACCGGAACCGCAACCACGAACCAGACATCCCGGGCCCCGAACAGAAACAAGCGTGCCGCAGAGAGAACATTGATCGCCCGGCTCTTGGAGAAAACCTCCCGAAACCTGGGCTTCGCACTGGCCTTACCCAGATCCTTTTTAAGGGTCAGCAAAGACCCCGTCAAAACCAGGCTCAGGACGGCAGCCATGAGCAGAAGCGCCTCGCGGAAGCCCAGTGTCGCCAGAAGCGCGCCGCCGAGGAAGAAACCGGCCCCCTTGAGCGCGTTCTTGGAGCCGGTTAGCAGCGCCACCCAGGCGTACAGCCTGCTTTGCTGCCCTGCCCCGACTAGCAACTTGACCCCGCTCTTGGCGCTCATCTTGTTCAGATCCTTGGCGATGCCCGAAAGGGCCTGGGCAGCCATGACGTAAGGCACAGACAGCCAGGAAGCCGGAACCGTCAGCATCAACAGCGCTACCACCTGCAACGCCAGGCCGATATTCATGGTGCGGTTGAGGCCGATGCGCGCCCCCAGCCAGCCGCCCAGCAGGTTGGTCACCACCCCGAAAAACTCGTAAAACAGAAACAGCATGGCGATGGCCAACGGGGAATATCCCAGCTGATGGAAGTGCAGCACCACCAGCATGCGCAGGGCGCCGTCGGTCAGGGTAAAGCCCCAGTAGTTCCCTGTGATCAGCAGGTACTGGCGCAAATCCTGGCGGTTGTCCGCTGCTCCTTGGACCCGAGACTTCCCGGCGCCCGCTGTCTTGTCACACCCCGGCACGAACCACCCTGCGCGCCAGCTCTGCGGTGCGGTTGGCGTACCCCATCTCGTTGTCGTACCAGGCGTAGAGCTTGACCAGGGTGCCGTTCACCACCCGTGTAAAAGCGCCATCCAACACGCCGGAGCGCGGGTCGCTGCGGTAGTCGATGGAGACCAGCGGGCGCTCGTCGTAGCCGAAAATACCGGCCAACTCCGTTTCAGCGGCGCGTTTGAACAGGGCGTTGACCGCGTCGGCGTCGGTGGCCCCCTCCAGCTCGAACTGGGCATCGGTAATGGACGCGTTGGCCAAGGGGACCCTTACCGCATGACCGTCCAGGCGACCTCTCAATTCCGGGTAGATCTCCATGATCGCGGTGGCCGAACCCGTGGTCGTGGGAATTAATGACATGCCGCAGGCCCTGGCCCGGCGCAGGTCCTTGTGGGGTTGGTCCAGAATGCTCTGGGTGTTGGTAATGTCGTGAATGGTCGTAAAAGCGCCGTGGCGAATGCCGAGAGCCTCGTGAAGCACCTTGACCATTGGCGCTAGGCAGTTGGTGGTGCAGGAGGCAGCGGTGACGATGGGGTGCCTTGCCGGATCATAAAGGTGATCGTTGACCCCCATGACCACGTTCAACACCCCCGGCTCCTTCACCGGCGCGGTCACCACCACTCGCTTGATCCCTTGATCCAGGTAGGCCTGTAGTGCATCGCCGCTTCTGAAGCGGCCGCTGGCCTCGATGATCAAATCGCAGTCAGACCAGTTGCCTTCGGCCAGGGTGTCGTGACGGGTGAAGGCGACGGCTTTCCCGTCGATCAGCAACTGCCCCGCTTCCGCCCGGACATCCCGCTCCCAGCGCCCGTGCACCGAGTCGAACTTGAGCAAATGAGCGAAACACTCGGCGTCACCGCCCGGGTCGTTGATGCGCACGAATTCAAACTCGGGCCAGCCCCAGGCAGCCCGCAGGATCAGGCGTCCCATACGGCCGAAGCCGTTGATGCCGACTTTTACGGTCATGATGTCACCTCTTCGTTGACAGCGCTGTAGGAACGGGTGGACCGCTGATCCGGAAACCAGTGTTTGGTACGGTTGACGAAGGCCACCAGCGACAGCATCACCGGCACCTCCACCAACACCCCCACCACCGTCGCCAGGGCGGCGCCCGAGTGAAGGCCAAACAGGGAGATGGCTACCGCCACCGCCAGTTCAAAAAAATTGGAAGTGCCGATCAGGCACGCAGGAGCGGCGATGTTATGGGGCAGTTGCCAGCGGCGGGCCCAGAAATACGCCAGGGCGAAAATTCCGTACGTCTGCACCAGCAGCGGCACCGCGATCAGGAGAATCGTTTGGGGTTGGCTGAGGATGGTTCCGGCCTGGAACCCGAACAACAACACCACGGTGGCCAGCAGGCCGATCACCGACCAGGGTTTTAGCCGGTGCACGAAATTGCCCAGCGCCCCTTCCCCCCGGGACACCAGGCGCCGGCGGGTAACGACGCCGGCGATCAGCGGCAACACCACGTAGAGCACCGTGGAGAGCAGCAATGTCTGCCAGGGCACCTCGATGTCGCTGACCCCCAGCAGGAACGCGGCGATGGGAGCGAAGGCGAACACCATGATGATGTCGTTCACGGACACCTGGACCAGGGTGTAGTTGGGGTCCCCCTTGGTCAGCTGGCTCCAGACAAACACCATCGCCGTGCAGGGAGCCACGCCCAGCAGGATCATGCCGGCGATGTACTCCCCCGCACTCTGCGGGTCGACCCAGCCGGCAAAGAACACCCGGAAGAAAAGCCAGCCCAGCCCCGCCATGGTGAAGGGCTTGATCAACCAGTTGACGGTGAGGGTCAGCAGCAGCCCCTTTGGGCGTTCACCCACGTGGCGGATGGCGGCAAAATCCACCTGGATCATCATCGGGTAGATCATTACCCAAATTAATAACGCCACCGCCAGGTTGACGTGGGCCACTTCCAGGGCCGCCACCAGGGCGAAAAGCCCGGGGAAGGTGTTCCCAACCGAGACGCCGACCAGAATGGCCAGCGCCACCCAGACCGATAAAAAGCGTTCAAACGTACCCATGGTGATCCCTCCTTGAACCTTGGCTATCCTCAAGCTCGCCGGCCAGGGCGGGTTGACCATCCCGCGCCGCCGGAACTTTAACTGCCGCTCCGTCTGTTACGCCTGGCAAATTCATGCTCGCTCCTGATTTCTCTGAATTAACTCGGCGAGCGGAGTATAGCGGGCCGTGCCAGCCAGGCGAAGCCCGCCTGCGCGCAGGCTCTCCCCAAGGGACGCATCGGTGGCAAACGACGATAAAGAGAGGGATCGAGCACCACAGCCGACTGGACACATCCCGCTAATCTGCTGAACTGATAATCAACGAGTCCTTCAGCGGAGAAACACCCATGCGTTCACGATCTATGCGCGTTCTTGTGATACTGATGGCCGTCCTGGCAACAGCTACGACTTCCCTCTGGGCTGACGAAGACGGACTGATCGCCATTGACGTGCTGATTCAGCCGGATCAAAAAATGATGAGAGAAGCTGCCAAATGGAATGCCCTGATGCGCGAGCAGACGCCCGAGGGCTTCGAACTGGACGAAGCGCATGCGCCGCACATCACCCTGATTCAACGTTTCATTGCCAAGACTGACCTGCCTAACGTCCTGATCGCCGTCAACGCGGTGAAGGCAGAATTCAATCTCGCCAGCCTCGAGATGACAGCCACCGGGCTTTACCACATTCCGAGCGGCGAAATTGGGCTCGCGGGCCTTGTCGTCGATCCGACTCCGCCGCTGCACGCATTGCAGCAGGCGATCATCGGTGCCGTCGATATTTACGCGCAGCCAGGAGGCAACCAATCCGCGTTCGTACCCGATAAGTCCGGCACGCCCTTTGATTCGTTATTGTTCGAGTACGTCGAGACGTTTGTGCCGAACCAGACCGGAGAAAAGTTCAACCCTCACGTGACAATCGGCGTGGCGCCCCTCGAATGGCTGAAAGAGCTTGAGACACAGCCCTTTGACACCTTCTCGTTTGGCGCTGATGGGCTCGCCGTTTATCAACTCGGCAATTTTGGCACTGCCTCCAGGCGCCTGGATCGGGATTGAGGATTTGCGTAACGGCGTACACGCGTGTCGTCAAACAACGGCTCGCCCTGCCCGCTGGCGAAGTTCGCCAAGGCAGACGGCTCACCGGGCAGTCCGCACCGATCCGCGTTATTAGATGGCTATTTACATAAATACAATGCATTAAGACAGTATGTTAAGAAACTAAGACAGCTCGGGTCGTGGACAATTCTCAGCCAGCTGACCTCTCTCAAGCGAGGCTAACGGGGGCGTTAATATGGCGAACGTACGCGGTCGGAGCGCTCGCGTTTATTGCGACGGTAACGGCAGGCTAAAGCTCGGCCACCAGTACTCCACCGACATCGTCCAGCGTATGGGTCAGGGTCAGGCAGTGATTCCCCCCGGCCATCACCAGGTAGAGATTGAAATCCGCGTACTCCCGATAAGGCACTACCGCCCCCAGTTCGTCTTCGAGGCAGAAGGTTAACCGCAGACCGCTGAACTGCCGACGCAGCTCGACCATGGCGGTTTCGCTCAATCCGATTCGGGCTATCGCCCGTGCCAACCGGTCCAGCTGGGCTTCATCGATGCTCATGTCAAACCCCTCATCCAGTCCCGCTGGGCCTGCTGGCGGGCGGCGGCGGTCAGTTTCTCAATCACCACCGGCGCCACTTCATCGAAGGGGCGCAGGGTCTCGGGACGAATAGCCGTGCACTGCACCAGGTGCAACCCCACTTCGGTCTCGATGGGGGCACTGACACGGTCAACGTCCAGGGCAAACAGGACCGCATCGATGGCGGGGAACAGTTGCCCGCGGGGCAGCCAGCCCATCTCTCCGCCTTTTAAAGCCGTGGGGCACTCGGAGTGGCGTCGAGCCAGGGTGTCGAAACGCGTGGGAGCCGCAGCCACTTCTTCACGGATCCGCTCCAGCCGGGCAACCACCGCCGCGCGCTGATTCTCAGGGTAGGCCGGGTTGACGGTAACCAGGATGTGGCGTGCCTGGCGCTGCTCGGGCCGGCGGAATCTTGCGGGGTGGGCGTCGTAGTAGGCCCGGGCTTCGACGTTCGAGACCGGATCCACCGAGGCCGCCTGTCGCTCCAGGGCCAGCTCGACCCTCAGCTGGCGCTCCAGCAGATTCGACAGCGCCGGCAGGCTTAGACCCATTCGTTCCAGGTCCTCCATGAACGCCTCGTCGCTGGGAAACCGCCCCCGGACCTCCTCCAACGCCGCCCGCAGCCGTTCATCACTTACAATCACAGTGGCAGCTGTTTCACTGCCTAGCACCCGCTTCTCAAGCTCCAGCTGGCGGGCTACGGTTCCCTCAAGCCATGCCTGCTGGCGGGGATCCAGTGCATCAGGGGCGGCATCGAAGTAACTCTTGGCCGCCCGCAGGCGGTAGTAGGCGGTTAGCGGATCCGTCATAACACCTCCTCGGCCAGCACCCTCTCCTGCAGCGCCGTCTCTCGCACTTCAAAGGTCTGCCCCGGAAAGCGCACCTGGTAGCGGGCCGCGCCCTCGGCGTCTCGAATAACCTTAAGAATCTGCCCTGTCTCGCCGGCAACCACCCGCACCTTGCCGTTCACAGCCAGGTCCCTGGCCGCCACCACGGCCTGGCGGAATTCGAAACGGGTGTCGATCCAGGGCCTCTCGGCCGGAATCAGCTCCGTTTCCCGACAACCGACCTGGATGCCGGCCTCGATAAAATGGACCCGATAGATGATCTGATCCTGCAGAAAGGTGCCCACATCCGCCACGTGGCCGACGCTGCCCCGGGGAATCAGAAGGTCGCCCCGCTGCTTGCCCGGATAGCTGCCGTCGTCGCGGATGGTTCGGATCACTCGCAGCGCCTGGCCGTACTCGTACTTGGGAAACATCGTGCCTCCTTCCTCAATCAAAGTCGTCCAGGGACACGAACCCCGGCGCGTCGCGCTGGAAAACCCGCAGGGCTTTCTGCTCCTGGGCGCTGGAGCCAACGAAATCCCGGTAGGCCCGTTGCAGCTGCTGGCCGTAGTGGCTGAAAGCGTCCTCGCCCCGGGCAAGCGGGTTGGCCCCGAGGTAGGCATGAAAGCGCTGCAGTATGTGCAGCCGGTTGATCTGTACCAGTCGCGGCTCGTAGGGCACGGCAAAGTACTCAAGGAACGCCTCGGCGCTGGTCAACTCTTCCAGCGCTTCGCGCAGGCTCTCTTCACTGGTTGTCATCGATCTATCCTTAGGCGCTCAGTTGCCGGTAATAGCCAATCAGCTCACCCCGACCGGGGGAGCGCTTGCGGCGCTCGCTGAAGCGGCGCACCCAGGGCAATATCTGCGCCGCCTGCTCTTTCTGGATCGACAGTCCCAGCTCCGTGTAGGCGCGCATCAGACCGTTAACGCCCGAGTGCTTGCCCAGCACCAGGCGGTGTTCGCGTCCCACCTCGGCCGGATCAATGGACTGGTAGTTGGCCGGGTCCTTGAGCAGCCCGTCGACATGAATCCCCGACTCGTGGGTAAAGACCCCCTCGCCCACCAGGCTCTTCTGCCAGGACAGGGGGCGACCTGATGCCTCGACCACCAGCTGGCTGAGGGCCGAAAACCCCTTGAGGTTGATCCCCAGGTCGCAGCCGTAGAGCTTTTCCAGCCCCATCACCACCTCTTCCAGGGGGGCGTTCCCGGCCCGCTCGCCCAGCCCGTTGACCGTGGTGTTGATGTGGGTGGCGCCGCCGCGGGCGGCGGCCAGGGCGTTGGCCGTGGCCAGTCCCAGGTCATCGTGGGCGTGCATCTCCAGATCCAGGTCGAAACGGCGGCTGAGCCCTTCGAAAGTGCGGTGCACGGCAAAGGGCTCCATCACCCCCAGGGTGTCGGCAAAGCGAAAGCGGCGGGCCCCCGCCCCCTGCGCTACCTCGGCCACCGCCATCAGGAACGACAGGTCGGCGCGGGAGGCGTCCTCCGCCCCGATACAGACTTCCAGTCCGAGGTCGCGGGCCCGGGCGATGTGGCGGGGAATCATGGCGAGCACCCGGTGGCGATCCATCCCCAGCTTGCGGGAGATCTGCTGGTCCGAAACCGGGATCGACAGGTCCACCATGTCCACCCCCAGGTGAGCGCAGAGGTCGATATCGTCTTCGCGCATCCGGCTCCAGACCACAAGGCTTGCGTCCAGTTTCAAGGCGCTCAGGGCGCTGATGGCGTCCCGTTCCGCGGCGCCCATGGCCGGAATGCCCACTTCCAGCTCGTGCACCCCCAGGGCGTCAAGGCAGCAGGCGATCTCCAGCTTTTCCTCCAGGGTAAAGGCCACCCCGGCCGACTGCTCGCCATCCCTGAGCGTCGTGTCGTCGATAATCAACTTGCGTGGCAGGGTCATGGCAGATCTCCTCAGGCATAAACCGGCGCAAATGCCTGTTGCGGGTCAGCCACGGGGGCCCCCTCGCTCCAGTAGGGAGAGAGTTCGCGCAAGCGGGCAATAATCGGCGGAACCGCGGCAATCACCCGCTCGATCTCCTCGGCCGTGGTCTCACGCGACAGGGAGAAACGAGTACTGCCATGGGCCGCGGTGTCGGGAATACTCATCGCCCGCATCACGTGGGAGGGTTCGAGAGAACCCGAGGTGCAGGCCGAGCCGCTGGACGCGGCGATGCCGGCACGGTTCAGGAGCATCAGAATCGCCTCCCCCTCCACGTACTCAAAGGCGATGTTGGCGGTATTGGGCAGGCGGTTGGCGGGATCGCCGGTGACAAAGGCATGGGGCACCGCCGCGAGAACGCCTGCTTCCAGGCGATCACGCAGGGCTGCCATACGGGCACCGTCGGCCTGCAGATTCTTCAGGGCCAGCTCAGCGGCCTTGCCCAGCCCGGCGATAGCCGCCGTGTTTTCGGTGCCGGCACGGCGCCCCCGCTCCTGGTGGCCACCGCGCAACAAGGGGCGAAAGCGGGTGCCGCGGCGCAGGTAGAGCACACCGATCCCCTTGGGGCCGTGCAGCTTGTGCCCGGAGAGCGAGAGCATGTCGATGGCGCTCCGCTTGAGGTCGATGGCTACCTTTCCCGCCGCCTGCACCGCGTCGGTGTGGAACAGCACGCCGGCCTCGTGAGCCATGCGCGCCATCTCTTCCACGGGAAAAAGCGTCCCCGTCTCGTTATTGGCCCACATGACCGAGACGACGGCGATCCGCGGGCTCAGCAGCGAGGCGTAGGCGTCGAGGTCGAGCCGGCCCTGGCCGTCCACTGGCAGGCGGTGAACCTTGTACCCTTCCTTCTCCAGCTGCTCGCACAGGGCCAGGATGGCCGGGTGTTCAACCGCCGTGGTGATGATCTCGTTGCGATCCGGGTTGGCGCGCAGCGCGGAGAGAATCGCCGTGCTGTCCGCCTCGGTGCCGCAGGAAGTAAAGATAATCTCGGTATCGTAGGCGGCCCCCAGCAGTGCCTGGACCTGCTCCCGCGCCTGCTGCACCGCTTTACCAACGCCGCTGGCGAAACTGTGCATCGACGAGGGGTTGCCGAACAGTTCGGTGAAATACGGGAGCATGGCCTGGACCACCGCCGGGGCAACCCGCGTGGTGGCGTTGTTGTCCAGGTAGATACCGTCCGGGGCGTTCACTGTCGTTTGCTGCTGCATGGCTAGGCCCTCCCGCCAAGGGGCTGATTGTCGCCGTTCACCGGGATCAGCCGAATAAACTCACCCAGGGTCTCCGTCAGCCGTTGCTGCACCCAACCCAGGGTCGCGCCGGCCATCTGGCAGCCGCTGCAGGCCCCTTCCAGGCGGACGAATACTTTCTCCTCGCGAACCTCCACCAGCTCGATATCGCCGCCGTCGGCCTTGAGCTGGGGACGCACGTCGTCAAACACCTTGAGAATGGTCTGCACACGCTGGATCAGGGCCCGGTTGCCGGTGGCCCCCGGCTCTGCACTGTCCGCAACGGATACCGACTGGCCCTTTTCCGCCAGCACCTTGCCGAGGATCTCCTCGATCCCCTCGTGACAGGCGGCGCAACTGCCCCCGGCCTTGGTGTAGTGGCTGACCTGCTCGACGGTCTCGAGGTTGTTGGCGCGAATGGTCTGCTCGATCAGCACCGCATCGACCGCAAAGCATTTGCACACCAGGGCGCCCTCCTCGTGGTCGTCCCGCCACTCTTCGCCCCGGTAGTTGGCGACGGCGGCCTGCAACGCCTCCTGGCCCATCACCGAGCAGTGCATCTTCTCCGGCGGCAGTCCGTCCAGGTAGTCGGCAATGTCCTGGTTGGTGACCTTCAGCGCCTGATCCAGGGTTTTACCCTTGATCAGTTCGGTCAGGGCCGATGAAGACGCGATGGCCGAGCCGCAGCCAAAGGTCTGGAAGCCTGCATCCTCAATAACCTCGGTCTCGGGGTTGACCTTAAGGGTGAGGCGCAGGGCGTCACCGCAGCTGATGGAGCCCACGTCCCCAACGGCGTTGGCATCGGCGACCGCCTTGGCGTTCTTGGGATCGAAAAACAGCTCTTTTACCTTTTCGGAGTATTCCCACATACCGGTTCTCCTGAATATGACGCTGGTTTGGCGCCGGGTATGAAATAACGGTTAGGCATCTCGAAATGCGTATCTCGGGTCAGCTTGATGCGCCGGCTCTGGTGGATGGGCAGCCGGCACAGGAGTTGGCGAGGTTCGGGTTATCAAAGGTGAAACCACGGCGCTCCCCTTCCTCGATAAAGCCAACCCGTACCCCCTGCAACCGGGGATAACTTTCCACGTCGACGTAAAGAGGCACGCCCTGGCACTGCACCACCTGATCATCGGCGTTGGGCTGCTGTTCCAGGCGAATGATGTAGCGCACCCCGGAACAGGGGCTGCCCACGACCCCGATTCGGAGCCCGCTGGGCCGGGGCATTTTGGCAGCCATGGCGTCGCGTATTTTTACCAGGGCCTGTTCCGAGAATTGCAGCATGGGTTGGTGACCTCGCAAGCGGATTCCGCATTTTCTATGGATTCAGCAAGCCTTGTGCCAGGGATGAAATTCACGCTAACCGATTGTCAGTAAAGGATTTGATGGACAGAGCAGAGAAAATCGAGGAGGGTTTTTGTGGGCTTTGCGACAAGCGGCCAAGAGGAGGCTGAAGCCCCCTGTCGCAATACCGACAATCAGGCCACGCCGGACGCAGCGGATTCCTGAAGCCAATCCGAGAAGGCGGGTACGCCACAGGGCAGGATTTCCAGGTTGAGACGCTGGCAGAACTTCGTCTCCTTGGCGGTGGGTTCGCGCCCCAGGATCACCCAACCGCGCAAAGGATCGGCGCCGAAGGTCAGCTCACTCACCAGCATGCGCTCGGTGTCCCGGTTCAGGGGCAGCCCCAGCAGCAGGTAACGCCGCCTCTCCCGGTACCGCTTAAGAAAGCTGGGAATGGCAAAACCACCCATCAACTCGGTCAGGTAGTCGACGAAATCGGCATCCGAGGCGATAAAGCCCGCCTCGGGCAGCGGGCATCCCAAAGGCTTGAACAGGACCGGCAGGGTTGTATCAACCGCCTCTTCCTCGATGGCCTGGTAGCCTCCGTCATTAAACGCAAAGAGCCGGTAGCGGCGCCCCTGTCCCATGATTCGGGAAGCCCCCTGCACCAGGGTGTGGGGGCGCTCGGCCCATGCCTGTTGCAGCAACCCATCGCGGTTGAGGTCGATAACATAGGGAAGTGCCAGTTGTGTCAGCAGCGGGTAAAGCGGCGGCAGGGTGCTGGGGCGGCTGTAGAGCTGACGTAAAAACCGCGTCACTGCCGCTTGTCCGCGGCGTTGCTCCACCTGCTGGGCGGCGCGGGAGAACTCGTACATCAGCCGCGGCATCATTTCCCGACCGTTGTTCATCGCCAGGATCAGGCTGCGGTTGTCGGCAGGCACCGGGGCGCCTGTTTCCCGGTCGCTCGCGCCGTCTAGCGCGCCAGGACCCAGCACGGGAACAATCGAACCTTCGATCAGCCCCTGTTTAAGACGATAAAACTCTTGCATGTCAGCGCTCCTGCTGGTTGGTGTAGAAGGAGGCGCTGCAAAAACCAATCCATCTCAGAGGAGTCGACGCAACAAGGCCTTTCCCGGTCCGGCAGCGGGCACGGCAGGCGAACGAAGCGGATGATGCCCCTAATGCTGAAGGATGGCGATGTTGCCTAACGCGGCGGGAGCTGATTCAGCGATGGCACTGGTTTTTCCCGGTGCGGCAAGCTGCTCGCCAATTTCGCTTGCGGCCAGCAACAGCTGAGCGCCGGGTACACTCAGGTGATCGTCATCGAAGTAAAGCGCCGTTTCGTCAAGCACCGCCGGACAATGCTCCTCGCTGCACAGAATCTCGAAGGGTTTGATGGCGTGAAGCTGCTTTCCGTAAGGTAAGCTATCCAGCTTTTTTAATATGAACTCATTTCTTGAGAGGTAGAAGCTGGCCGGTGTGGACCGTTCGAGATCCATAACCGGTCCGTCAGAAAAGACAGAGAAGGGCATCATGCCCTTTTTGATATGTGTCGGCAGCTCGGGTATCGGATATATCACATAAACCTGTTTTCCGGCGGCCAGGAATCGCTCGACGATCGCGCGAAAGCTTTCCCAGTACATCTCCCTCACCGCCTGCGCACTCAGATTTTCGGTGTTAGGTTCGGAGAGCAATTTGACCGGGCTCCTATTGGGGATTTCCGGATAAGTTTTCAGCTGGTTTCCAAAAAGAAAACTGCTGTACCTGAAACCGAGCACAACATTCTCGATTTTATTTTTCCTCTCCAGGTAAGCCGTGGACTCATCGATCCATTTCGAGCATCCGGGTTCTTTGACTCCAAACAGCAAAGCTGGCGGGCACCCACTGAAACTCAGGTGCAACAGCCCCTTGTTCGCACCCTCGAGCATTTTCGCAAGTGCATAAGCTGGCTCGACCATATGGCTGTCGCCAAAGATTGCCCAAGAGACATCGCTTGAGAAATAAGTGCACGCACGGTCCGGCTTCAGGTAGTTCTCGCCGACGGTATGACACTGACGCCGCTTTGGACTGAACGTCGCAGTATCCAAGTAACGCTGATAGCGTTGATCAAAGCGACTTTCGTAGCCATCAAAAACATGCCCAGAGAAGCCAAAAGTCAGAAACAAGGCAATGGAAACAGCCGAAAACTGGAAGACCTGTTTGCGGGGAATGCGCTGCTTGTTTCTAAAGGGTTTTTCTACGTGCCTATAGCTGGCAACTGCCAGGGCGAATGTCAGGGCAATGGCCACCACGAAAAGGAAATGGGCCGGTTCACCCACGGTTTTCATCCTGAGGAATGCGAACAGTGGCTGGTGCCACAGGTACAGGGAGTAGGAGATCAGGCCAACCGAGACCATCGGCCTGACCGACAGTACCTTGCCAACCAGCGTTTTGTTGTCACCAAAGCAGATAACGAGCGCTGCGCCTAGAACCGGCAGCAAGGTATAAAAACTTGGGAACGGCGTATGTTCATCAAAAATAAAAACAGAACAAATAACAAACACTATTCCGACGATGCTCAAAATATTTCTTGTTTTTACTGCCAGTGGCAAGCGATCAAAACCACCAATAGCGATTAAAGAACCGACGAAGAGCTCCCACGCACGACTAAAGATAAGATAAAAATTCGCGTCCACTGCCTGCTTGATTGCCATATAGTTTGCTAAGAGAAGCGAAAAGAACGTCAAAAAAAGCACGATCAGCGCCAAGCGTACTTTTCCTAGGAACCATAACGCCGACATCATTAGCGGGAAGAAAATGTAATACTGCTCCTCGACGGCCAGACTCCAGGTGTGCAGAAGGGGCATTTCATCTGAAGCGGTGGAAAAATAACCACTGCTCAGGAAGAAGAAAACATTGGAAGAAAAAGTCACCACGGAAACGAGGCTTTGGGAATAAGTCTTGAGCAGACTTGCGGGCATTAAAAGCAGTGCCGCAACGGTGGTGGCCACCAGCACCGCTGTCAGGGCCGGGAGGATGCGCCGCGCCCTCCGCTCGTAGAAATTGAGAATCGAGAAACGTCCTTGCTCGATTTCTTCATAGATGATGGTGGTTATTAAATAACCGCTAATTACAAAGAAAATATCTACGCCCACATAGCCGCCACTCATACCCAGCAGCCCAGCGTGAAAAAATATGACGGGAAGGACCGCAACTGTCCTTAAGCCATCGATCTCTTTTCTATAGCGCAACGTCAAAGTCCCTTTATTGTCGCTGAACGTCAGAGTAAGGGCCGGCAAGCTCATCTACATACGGCGGATCTCATGTTTAGAGATTGTGTGGCCGAGGGCTTGGTTGGCACGGTACCTAGCCTGGTTTAAACCGATAAAGCCTCGGTGGATAGCCGGTCTATCCAGTGTAGTCGCCGCTGCGGTTATAGCCTCTTCAGTTTCATCGCGTAGCCCCTGCCGGTCACTCTGACACCAAAGGCCTATTGGTGGTGCTCCATTCGCAACGTATCATTGGCGGATAAGTAACGGCCTGCCTACGGCCGCCGGAGAGCCCCGTGTCCCGACCCTTGCGATCCTTATCGTTAAGCCATGCCCTGGTTACATTGTTAGCCGTCTGGCTGCTGTGTTCCAACGCAGCGGCAATGGCGAACGGGCAGGTACCCGGCGGCCCCTGCTGGGCGCAGTCGCTCGATACTCCCGCGGACCCTCTGGTTGAGAGCGACGATCACGCGCCCTCGCTGAACGCCACTTACAGTGCCGGAAAGCTGGCCCCTCCCCTCTGGCAGCCTCTGCACTGCGAGCGCCAACTGCCGTCCCCGGGGCGCGGCGGCATTGCTCCCCGGGCGCCACCGCGCCACCCCCACCTTTAACTCAACGTACCCTTTGACAGCACCGAGCCCGCCACTCTGGCAGCGCCCGGGCGGTCGAGGGTAACCGCTGTACGATTAAAAGATGGAGGACCGTGCTTTGACCATTGCACTGGTACTGATTAGCGCCATTTTCTGCGTTGGCTACCTGGCCATCGTGACCGAACACAATATCCATATCGACAAGACCGCCTCGGCCATCATGACCGGCGTACTCTGTTGGACCGTTTACATACTTGCCTCAGGCTCTCTCGTGGACGTCAGCGCCCTGCCTGCCTGGTTTACCGAGGAGCTGCCCGGGCGCAGCGCCGCCGAACTGGCCCACGCCTGGGTTGGCGAACACCAGTTGCTGGAGTTCCTCGGTGAGATTTCCAGCATCCTCTTCTTCCTGCTCGGCGCCATGACGATTGTCGAACTGGTGGATGCCTACGGCGGCTTCAGCCTGATCACCGACCGTATCCGTTCCACCAGCACGGTTCGCCTGCTCTGGACCGTGGGGCTGATCGCGTTCTTTATGTCCGCCGCCCTCGATAACCTGACCACCACCATCGTGATGATCTCGCTGATCCGCAAGCTGATCGCCGAGCAGAAGGACCGCCTGTTCTTTGCCGGGATCATCGTCATCGCCGCCAACGCTGGCGGCGCCTGGTCACCCATTGGTGACGTCACCACCACCATGCTCTGGATCGGCGGCCAAATCACCACCCTCAACATCATTCATAGCGTGATTATCCCGAGCCTGGTGTGCATTCTGGTGCCCCTGCTGTTTCTCAGCGTGACCTTGCGCGGCCAGCACGTCACGCCACCGGCGCCGGGTAACGATGAGAACGGGTTCGATATCAGCCGTGGGCAGCGCAACCTGGTGTTTACGGTGGGGATGTGCGGGCTGCTGTTCGTACCGGTGTTCAAGACGCTGACCCACCTGCCACCGTTCATGGGCATGATGCTCAGCCTGTCGGTGCTCTGGGTGGTGACCGAGCTGATGCACAAACACCAGCGTGACGAGGTGATGGACGCAGGGCTGCACATCGTCACCATTCTCAAGCGGATCGACTCGGCCAGCGTGCTCTTCTTCCTCGGCATTCTGCTGGCGGTCGCCGCCCTGGAAGCAACCGGCCTGCTCGGTTCCCTAGCCCGGGCCCTGGATGCCAGCGTCGGTAACATCGACGTAATCATTTTCCTGATCGGTCTGCTCTCCGCCGTGGTAGACAACGTGCCCCTGGTGGCCGCCGCCATGGGCATGTACGACCTCAGCACCTACCCGGTGGACGCCCCCATGTGGGAGTTCCTGGCTTACGCCGCCGGCACCGGCGGCAGCTGCCTGATCATCGGTTCGGCGGCCGGCGTCGCGGCCATGGGCATGGAGCGGATCAATTTCTTCTGGTACATGAAGGTGATGACGCCGCTCGCCCTGATGGGCTACGTGGCCGGGGCGCTCTGTTACCAGTTGCTTTGATTGCTCGCTTTCACCGCAAAGGGCAGGCCTAACGCCTGCCATTTTTTTGTTGTCTGGAGGCGGCTTACGGCGCAAAGCTGACGCTTGCGGGTGTTTTTTTAGGCTCATTTTCGGCGTGTAGGCGAAGTTTTATTCCGCCCCGGCCGGGCGGACCAAGGGAATGTTTCGCCATTCCCTTGGCGATCCCAGGCGACCCTTGCGCAATCGCCCTTCGGGTACGCGCCTTTGGCGCTCTCAAAGTCAGCTTGGGCTGGCCGACGCGCCTTCCATGGCGCGGCGACCAGGGCCGTCATCCATGACGGCCCCCTGGCGGGCCTAATCATGCTGACTTTGAGCGATTACGAAAGGGAACCAAGGAGTTGCCTGAGGCAACGGCAGCGCTGACTGACCGGCAACATGAGGCCTGTAGGCGAGCAGCGTCGCTTCGGAAAGCCCCTCTGGGTCCCCTATCAATCGATGAAAGCCAGACTGAAAATGGCCCGAAGGGGATCGTCAAGGATGACGATCCGGCCATCCGCGCCAAGGATGGCGCGTATGGTCGCCTCAGTTTGGCTTTCATAGCGCCGCAGGCGCGTACCCGCAGGGCGATTGATTGGGGCGCGGTTTCTTTGCTTCTGTTTCTTTGCCGCGCGGCAAAGAAATGAAGGCGCCCGGGTGGGCGCAACAAATAACCATCGTCCCCTTTCAAAAAGCAATCTGAAACACCCAAACCATCGGCCCACCAAAACAACCCCAAAAGGGCTGCTTTGCGCCGAAAATCGCTACCCTACCGGCTCAATACGCCCACCCCTCCACCCGGTAGAGCCCCCCGATCACCATCTGCTCCCCTTCCCCTTCCAACAGGCCGGGAAAGAGCCGTTGATAACAGAACACCTTCTCCACCGGCACCCGAATTCGCGCCACCCGATCGCCGAATTCCGAGGCTCGCTCCGGGTCACTGGAAAAGGAGTTGAGATTATTGAGCAGCACCACCGGCTCATCCCCCTCGCGCAGCCACTCGAGCTGCTCCAGCCGGTTCACCCCGCGATAAAGCTGTAGGTGTGTCTGCTCCCCGCGTTGCAGCTCGTACTGGCAGTAGCTGTAGACGAGGTCGAGCTGCGCTTCCAGCGCGTTGGTGTTGTAGAGACCACGGGCGCGGGCCTCCAGGTAGGCGCGGTAGGTATCCCCGGAGAAATCGCGGATCGGGCCGCCGTGGTAGCGGGGCAGCAGGCCGAAACGGGACTCCACCCAGGCCTTGAGCACGGCCCCCTCGCGGCTGTCCGTGTCAAAGAACCAGCCGCGTAGGATGCGCTCCCAGGTCGCCTTGGGACGACCGCGCCCCCCTTTCGCGTAGCCAGCTGCAGCAGGGTCCTCCAGGGTGAAATGGACCGTCAGGTAATCGCGGAACTGCCGTGCACGGTCCGCCGCTGTCTCAATGCGGTCCAGGCGGGCAAAGAGATCCGCGTGCAGCGTTGTAACGCCGTCCAGCGCCAGGGGGGCGGGCTGTCGCTGAAAAGCCAGCCCACCCAGAATGCGCGCCGGCAGGTTGCAGCGGTTGATGGGCAGGCAGGTGCCCCGCGGCAGCGTCGGAATTGGGGCTGTATCAGCGGCGCGCCTCATCTCTGACTCCTACAAATTGTCGTCATTAACCCTACAGGATCAGGTGCTTTGTCGCATACCCACCAGCCCTTTTTAATCTTTAAAAGCATCACTTAGAAAGCGCTCAAACCCACAACATCAATTACTTACAAGAATAAATTCGCTGTTGGCACAGCCGTTGCCACGTCACTGCTGAGCAAGTTGAAAAACCTCGTTGCATTTAAGGAGAGTGACTATGGCACTGCGTCAATGTGCAATTTACGGCAAGGGTGGTATCGGTAAATCCACCACCACTCAGAATCTGGTCGCGGCCCTGGCCGAAGCCGGGAAAAAAGTAATGATCGTCGGCTGCGACCCCAAGGCCGACTCCACCCGTCTGATCCTTCACTCCAAGGCCCAGACCACGGTCATGCACCTGGCGGCCGAAGCTGGCACCGTGGAAGACCTGGAACTCGAAGATGTGATGTCAGTGGGCTACGGCGACGTCAAGTGCGTCGAATCCGGCGGCCCTGAGCCGGGGGTCGGCTGTGCCGGTCGCGGCGTTATCACCGCCATCAACTTCCTCGAGGAAGAAGGCGCCTACGACGACGACCTGGACTTCGTCTTCTACGACGTACTGGGCGACGTGGTCTGCGGCGGTTTCGCCATGCCGATCCGCGAGAACAAGGCCCAGGAGATCTACATCGTTTGCTCCGGCGAGATGATGGCCATGTACGCCGCCAACAACATCTCCAAGGGCATCGTGAAGTACGCCTCTTCCGGCGGCGTGCGTCTCGCCGGCCTGATCTGTAACTCCCGTAACACCGACCGCGAAGACGAGCTGATCGAAGCCCTGGCCGCCAAGATCGGGACTCAGATGGTTCACTTCGTGCCCCGTGACAACGTGGTTCAGCACGCCGAGATCCGGCGTATGACCGTGATCGAGTACGACCCCAAGGCCAAGCAGGCGGACGAGTACCGTGCCCTGGCGCAGAAGGTGATCGATAACAAGATGTTTGTTATCCCCAAGCCCTGCTCCATGGACGAGCTCGAAGACCTGTTGATGGAGTTCGGCATCATGGAAGTCGAGGATGAGACCATCGTCGGCAAGACCGCCGCGGAGCTGGCGGCCGAGGCCTGAGTCAGTCGGGCAACGAGGTTCGCGGCGGCCACGCCGCCGCGTTTTGACCTCTACCGAATCGACGGATTAACGGTTTAAACGAAGGTATTCCATCATGACCAGTTTGAATGTAGACGAGGCCAAGGGCCTCATTGAAGAGGTGCTCGAGGTCTACCCCGAGAAAGCCCGGGAAGACCGCGCCAAGCACCTGACCGTGGCCGAACCCGGCCAGGAAACCAAAGGCTGCATCACCTCCAACCGCAAGGCCCTGCCCGGTGTACTGACCAACCGCGGCTGTGCCTATGCCGGTTCCAAGGGCGTGGTCTGGGGTCCGATCAAGGACATGATCCACATCTCCCACGGCCCCGTCGGCTGCGGTCAGTACTCCCGCGCCGGGCGCCGCAACTATTACGTCGGCACCACGGGCGTCGACAGCTTCGGCACCATGAACTTCACCTCAGACTTCCAGGAGAAGGACATCGTCTTCGGCGGTGACAAGAAGCTGGAGGCCCTGATCGATGAAGTCGAGCAGCTGTTCCCCCTCAACAAGGGGATCTCGGTGCAGTCCGAGTGCCCTATCGGTCTGATCGGTGACGATATCGAGGCGGTTTCCAAGGAGAAGGCCAAGGAGCTCGGCAAATCCGTGGTGCCCGTCCGCTGCGAGGGTTTCCGTGGCGTGTCCCAGTCTCTCGGTCACCACATCGCCAACGATGCGGTGCGCGACTGGGTCCTCTCCGGGGAAAACAAAAAGGAAGTGGGGCCCTACGATGTGGCGCTGATCGCCGACTACAACATCGGCGGCGACGCCTGGTCTTCGCGCATTCTGCTCGAAGAGATGGGGCTTAACGTGGTCACTCAGTGGTCCGGTGACGGCACCCTCAACGAGGTGAAGAACAACGTCAACGTCAAGCTCAACCTGCTTCACTGCTATCGCTCCATGAACTACCTGGCGCGGCACATGGAAGAGAAGTACGACATTCCCTGGGTGGAGTTCAACTTCTTCGGCCCCACCAAGACCGCCGAGAGCCTGCGCAAGATCGCCACCTTCTTTGACGAGACCATTCAGGCCAACGCCGAGAAGGTGATCGCCAAGTACGAGGCCCAGACCCAGGCCATCATCGAGAAGTACCGCCCCCGTCTTGAGGGCAAGAAGGTGATGCTCTACGTCGGCGGCCTGCGGCCCCGTCACACCATCGGCGCCTACCAGGACCTCGGTATGGAAGTGATCGGCACCGGCTACGAGTTCGGCCACAACGACGACTACGAGCGGACCCTGGAGGACATCAAGCACGCCACCCTGATCTACGACGACGTCACCGGCTACGAGTTCGAGGAGTTCGTGAAGAAGCTGCAGCCGGACCTGATCGGCGGCGGTATCAAGGAGAAGTACATCTTCCAGAAGATGGGCATCCCCTTCCGCCAGATGCACTCCTGGGACTACTCCGGCCCCTATCACGGCTACGACGGCTTCGCCATCTTCGCCCGCGATATGGACATGACCCTGAACAACCCGTGCTGGAATGAACTTAAAGCGCCTTGGAAAAAGATCGCCTAATTCATTGTTATTTTGGGCAGGCTAGCCTGCCATAGATTCACTTACCGCCGTTGTTCACATCAGAGTGGCGCGGTTGGGAGGTTAAAATGAGTCAGACTGCTGATAACGTCAAACCCTGTTACCCGCTGTTCGGTCAGCCGGAGTACAAGGAACTGCTGGCCAACAAGAAGGCCACCAAGGAAGACCCCGTCGCGGCCGCCAAGGTCCAGGAGGTCTTTGACTGGACCACCACTGAGGAGTACCAGGAACTCAACTTCAACCGCAAGGCCCTGACGGTCGATCCGGCCAAGGCCTGCCAGCCCCTGGGCGCGGTGCTCTGTTCCCTGGGCTTTGAGAAGACCCTGCCCTACGTGCACGGCTCTCAAGGCTGCGTGGCCTACTTCCGTACCTATTTCAACCGTCATTTCAAGGAGCCGGTGATGACCGTCTCCGACTCAATGACCGAGGACGCCGCCGTGTTCGGTGGCCAGCAGAACATGAAGGATGGCCTTGAGAACGCCACCGCGCTCTACAAGCCGGAGATGATTGCCGTCTCCACCACCTGCATGGCCGAGGTCATCGGTGACGACCTCAACGCCTTTATCGGCAACGCCAAGAAGGATGGCCACATCCCCGAGGACATGCCCACCCCCTATGCCCACACCCCGAGCTTCGTCGGTAGCCACACCACCGGCTGGGACGGCATGTTCGAAGGTTTCGCCCGCTACTTCACCCTGAACGCCATGGAGGGCAAGGAAGTTGGCAGCAACGGCAAGATCAACCTGGTGCCGGGCTTTGAGACTTACCTCGGCAACTACCGGGTGATGAAGCGAATGATGGCCGAGATGGGCGTGGAGGCAACCCTGCTGTCCGACCCCACCGAGGTGCTCGATACTCCCGCCGACGGCGAGTACCGCATGTACGCGGGCGGCACTACCCAGGCGGAGATCAAGGACGCCCCCAACGCCATCGACACCCTGCTGCTGCAGCCCTGGGGCTTGGTCAAGACCAAGAAGTTCGTCAAGAACACCTGGAACCACGCCGCCAGCGAGGTCGCCTACCCCATGGGGCTGGCCGCCACCGACGACTTCCTGATGAAGGTCAGCGAGCTGACCGGCAAGGAGATTCCCGACAGCCTGGCGCTGGAGCGTGGACGTCTGGTGGATATGATGCAGGATTCGCATACCTGGCTGCATGGCAAGAAGTTCGCCCTCTACGGCGATCCGGATTTCGTCATGGGGCTGGCCCGCTTCCTGCTGGAGTTGGGCGCCGAGCCCTCCATTATCCTGTGCAACAACGCCAACAAGCGCTGGGGCAAGGCGATGCAGAAGGTACTGGACGAATCGCCCTTCGGCGCTGACTGTCAGGTGCACGTGGGTAAGGACCTGTGGCACTTGCGGTCCTTGCTGTTCACCAACAAGCCCGACTTCGTGATCGGCAACTCCTACGGCAAGTTCCTGCAGCGTGACACCCGCGCCAAGGGTCCGGAGTTCGAGGTGCCGCTGATCCGTCTCGGCTTCCCCATCTTCGACCGTCACCACCTGCACCGCCAGACCACCCTTGGCTACGAAGGCGCCATGCAGGTGCTGACCACCCTGGTCAACGCGGTCCTGGAGAAGCTGGATAACGAGACCATGGAGATCGCCGTTACCGACTACAACTTCGACCTGGTGCGCTAGGCCGACGCTCCCGAGCGGGGCCGGCGGAAGCCGGCCCCTTTACCCGCCAAGACGTAAGGAGCGCCCCATGCCCAGCGTAATGCTCAGAGAAAACGAAGGAAAACTTTCGCTCTACATCGCCAAGAAAGACCTGGAAGCGATGGTGGTCAGCCTGGAACACGATGCCATCGACAAGTGGGGGGGCAAGATCGAGTTGGATGACGGCTCGGCCTGGTACCTGGACCCCCTCGACGCCAAACCCAAGCTGCCCAAGACCCTGCGCGTGCGCCGGGCCTGAGCGCGTACCAAGATCCAAGAAGGAGGCCTGCCATGGCACTTTATATCGTTGAAGACGAATGCATCTCGTGCGGTGACTGTGTGCCCGAGTGCCCCACCGACTCCATCAGTGAATCCCTGGTGGCGTTCAAAATCAGTGAAAAGTCCTGCACCGAGTGCGAAGGCGAGGCCGACAGCCCCAAGTGCGTGGACATCTGCCCGATTGACGACTGCATTCTGCCCGTCGCCTGATCCGGCCCCAGCGTGGCCCCTGCCGGGGCCACTTCCACGACCTGAGACGAGGTAACGTCCGATGCCCGATACCCCCTTTCGTTTCAAGATCGCCGTCGCCACCAACGACGGCCAGACCATTGATGGCCACTTCGGAACCTGCGAAAGCTTCGCCATCTACCAGTTTGACGCCGACAGCCTGGAGCGCCTGGAGAGCCGTCCGGCGGCTACCGTCGAGGGGATTGAGAAAAACGCCGCCCGCGCCGCCCAGCTGGACGACTGCCACCTGCTCTACGTTGCCTCCATCGGCGGACCGGCCGCGGCCAAGGTGATCAAACACGGCATTCACCCCCTGCGCGACCAGAACGGTAGCCCGATCACGGCCACCCTCGAACGGCTGCAGGCGGTGCTCAAGGGCTCGCCGCCTCCCTGGATGGCCAAGCTGATGGGCCGGGAACCTGCGCGCTCGCTGAAGGCGGTGTCCGGCGGGGACGCCTGAGCGCCATCCGCCTCCGGCACTGACACCCCTGTCGGGGAAAACGTGAATCGCCGTCCCCTCGCCAGCGGTCACCGTTTCAATCCTGTTTCGGAGCACCAGCCCAGGGCTGGATCAAAGAGCGGGTGCCCCCTTCACCGGCTCTTGCTCCCCCTTCTTCCCCATCCCCCATCCCCCATCCCCCATCCCCCATCCCCCATCCCGGGTTCCTGGTCCGGCTTCCTCTCCCTACAGCCGCCGGCCGACTGACAGTCCCGCCCCCTCCTTTGCAGGTGCACGCCGTTGTCACAAGTGCGCGGTTCTCCCGCAATCGCTTGTCGTATTCCCCACAAACAAGCGCTTCCGAAACGTAAAATCAATTGGTTACGGCTGGCACGCAGGTTGCTAAATCTTCCCAAGTGATAGGAGATTGGCATGAAACAGAAACAGATTGCAGAGCTGCTCGACGAGCCCGGCTGCGACCACAACGACAAGTCGAAGTCCGGCTGCGCCCGCCCCAAACCCGGCGCATCGGCCGGCGGCTGCGCCTTTGACGGGGCCCAGATCGCGCTCCTGCCCATTGCCGACGTGGCCCATATCGTCCACGGCCCCATCGCCTGCGCGGGCAATTCCTGGGACAACCGGGGCACCCGCTCCAGCGGCCCCCAGCTCTTCCGCCTGGGCATGACCACCGATCTCACCGAACAGGACGTGATCATGGGCCGGGGCGAAAAGCGCCTCTTCCACGCCATCAAGCAAGCCGTCGAGACTTACCGCCCCGCCGCCGTCTTCATCTACAACACCTGCGTACCGGCGATGATCGGCGACGACGTGGAGGCCGTCTGCAAAGCGGCCGCCGAGCGCTGGGGGACACCGGTAGTGCCGGTGGATGGCGCGGGCTTTTACGGCTCCAAGAACCTGGGCAACCGCATCGCCGGCGAGGCCATGTTGAAATACGTCATCGGCACCGGGGACAAGGCCGCCAAACCCGCCCACCCCGCCGGTGTCCCCGTCTACGACGTCAACCTGATCGGCGAGTACAACATCGCCGGTGAACTCTGGCACGTGCTGCCCCTGCTGGACGAGCTGGGGCTGCGGGTGCTCTGCACCCTCTCGGGCGATGCCCGTTTTCACGAGGTGCAGAGCATGCACCAGGCCGAGGTCAACATGATGGTCTGCTCCAAGGCCATGGTGAACGTGGCCCGCAAGCTCAAGGCCCAGTACGGCACTCCCTGGTTCGAGGGCAGCTTCTACGGGGTGCGCGACACCTCCCAGGCGCTGCGCGACTTCGCCGCCCTGCTCGACGATCCCGGCCTGATGGCCCGCACCGAGTCTCTGATTGCCCGGGAGGAGGCGCGCCTGGACGCGGAGCTCGAACCTTATCGGCAACAACTGCGGGGCAAGCGGGTGCTGCTCTACACCGGCGGAGTGAAATCCTGGTCGGTGGTCTCGGCCCTGCAGGACCTGGGCATGGAAGTGGTCGCCACCGGCACTAAAAAGTCCACCGAGGAGGACAAGAGCCGAATTCGCGAGCTGATGGGCGAGGAGGCGGTGATGCTCGACGGCGGCAACGCCCGCCAGTTGCTGGACAAGGTCGCCGAGTACCAAGCCGACATGCTGATTGCCGGCGGGCGCAACCTCTACACCGCCCTCAAGGCGCGCCTGCCCTTCCTGGACATCAACCAGGAGCGGGAGTTTGGCTACGCCGGGTATACCGGCATGAAGGAGCTGGCCCGCCGGCTCACCCTGGCCCTCACCAACCCCGTGTGGACGCAGGTCCGCACGCCCGCGCCCTGGGCCCGGAACCAGCAAGGAGGAGACGCGTGATGAACCCCGGTTTTAGCCTCACTACCCTGGGACGCCTGTTGGAGCGCGGCAGCGAACGCAAGCGCCTGCGCCAGTTAGGCCTGAGTCACTGCCTCGCGCGCCACGGGCGTGCCGGCGACAGCCGACGCCCCCAACCCACCCAAGCTTCGCCGTGCGAGCCCCGCTGAGGAGCCAAACATGTCCGATATCACGCCCCGCAACACGCCCCTGGCCGTCAACCCCCTCAAGGCCAGCCAACCCCTGGGCGCCACCCTCGCCTGCCTTGGCATACGCCAGGCCATTCCCCTGCTGCACGGATCCCAGGGCTGCTCCGCCTTCGCCAAGGTGTTCCTGGTGCAACATTTCCGCGAGCCCATTCCCCTGCAGACCACGGCCATGGATCAGGTCAGCACCGTGATGGGCGGGGACGAGAATCTCACAGAGGCCCTGGAGACCCTCTGCAGCAAGAGCAGCCCGGCCCTGATCCTGGTGCCTACCACCGGGCTGACCGAAACCCAGGGCAGCGACGTGCGCCGAGTGATTCGACAGTTCCGCGACGATTTTCCCCAGTTCGACGCCACCCGTATCGTTCCGGTCAGCACCCCGGACTTCAAGGGCTGCCTGGAGAGCGGTTTCGCCCTGGCGCTGGAGGCGATGCTGGACGAGCTGGTGCCTGCCAGCACGCGGGTCGGCGAACGCCCCCGGCAGGTCAACCTGCTGGCCAGCGCCAGCCTCACTCCCGCCGATATCGAGGCGCTCAAGCGCTACGTCGAGGCCTTCGGCCTCACCCCGGTGGTGCTCCCCGACATCAGCGACTCCCTGGGCCACCTGGTGGCCCAGGACTTCAGCCCCCTCACCCTGGGCGGCGCACCGGTGTCCGCCTTTGAGCAGGTGGGTTCGAGCGCCGCCACCCTGGTGGTCGGCCGTTCGCTGGCGAAAGCCGGCAGGCTGCTGGAGACCCGCACCGGCGTGCCGGTGCACCTCTTTGACCACCTGATGGGGCTTAGTGCCACCGATGGGTTTATCGACTGCCTGCACCGTTTGAGCGGCCAGCCGGTACCGGCCTGGATCGAGCGACAGCGGGCCCAGCTCGAGGACGCCATGGTCGATACCCACTTCCAACTGGGGCTGGCCCCCGTGGCGCTGGCCGCCGACCCGGAACTGCTAAACGCCCTCGCCCACTGGCTGACGGAGATGGGCGCCCGGGTCGTGGCCGGGGTTACCCCGGTCGCCGCTCGCTTTCTGAACCAGGCTCCGTGCGTCAGTCTCAAGGTGGGGGATTTGGCGGATCTTGAAAACCTGGCCCGCCAGGGCGGCGCCGAGCTGCTGTTGGGCAACACCCACCTGGCGGGCGCCGCGGACCGCCTCGGGCTACCCCTGTTGCGCGCCGGCTTTCCCCAGTTCGACCGGTTCGGTGCCCACCGCAGGACCTGGGTGGGCTACGACGGCAGCGCCCAGACGCTGTTCGATATCGCCAACCTGCGTCTGCACGACGAGCGCCACGCCATTCCGGCCTACCGCTCTTTCCTGACGCAGAAACAGGACGCGAGCCGGCACGAGATCCATTGAGGAGGTGGCAATGAAACTGGAACGACACCTGAAACTTTCCCAGGCCGGAGACGGCGTCCTGCGGCTGCGGATTGCCTTCGCCACCCGCGATCGCAAGCACGTGGATCAGCACTTCGGCTCGGCCTGCAGTTTTATGATCTACAGCATCACCCAGAACGGCTACGGTCTCGAGGAAGTGGCCGAATTCACCGAAACCGAGCAGGACAGGAATCACAGCAAACTGCTGACCAAGCTCTCCCTGCTCGACGGCTGCCAGGCGGTGTACTGCACCGCGGTGGGCACCGCAGCGGTGCAGCAGCTGCTGAGCCTCGGCACGCAACCCATCCGCAGCCTGCCCGGCACGCCCATCGCCCGGGAGATCAGCCAGCTGCAGGATGCCTGGAAAACCGACCCGCCCGGCTGGCTGCAAAAACAGATCACCCTGGCCAAGCGCCGCACCCAGCCTGGAAACCGTTTCGATGCCATGGAGGAGGAAGGCTGGCAGGAGTAACCCGGCCGCTTGAACGCCTTCGTTGAGGGAGAACGCCCATGTATGACGAACTGATGATCGACGAGCAGGACCCGTTGCTGGAAAGCGATTTCGTGCGTGAACTGGTACGCCAGCTCCGCGCCCTGGACAGTTACGGCGCCTGCGAGGGGTGGAGCGACGCCCGCCTGCTGGATCCCCTGATCATGACCAAGGCGCGCAAGCGGGAGATGCCGGTGGTGGCCGACCCGGACGAGGTCACCGTGGCCAATATCCGCGCCTACTACAACGCCCTGGCGGTGCTGATCGAGCGGGAGTGCGGCCACATGGCCCGCCCCCTGATCAGCCTCAGTCACGAGGGGTTTGGGCGGGTGCTGATTTCCGTCGGGCGTCTGGTGGTGATCGACCGCGTGCTCCGCGACGCCCACCTGTTCGGCTTTGACAGCCTGGCCAAACTGAAAACCGACAGCGACCGTCTGCTCAGCGAGGCCCAGGCCCTGGTCGGCACCCACCCTGCCGTCGCCGCCATCTGACGGTTGCCTTACCCGGCCTTTGATCCAGACCACTTTTGACCTTCACGAATAAGGGAGCTTTCCATGTCCAACTACCAAGCCCAGACCCAGGACGGCACCGCCTGGGAGCCACAGTTCGTCGATGGCATCGACGCCGCCAAGTGCATCGGCTGCGGCCGCTGTTACAAGGTCTGCTCCCGGGACGTACTCAACCTGGTGGAGTACGAGGCCGACGAGGGCGACTACGACGACGAGTACGATGATTTCGACGATGACGAACAGCGCATGGTGATGAAAGTGGAGAACGCCGGCGACTGCATCGGCTGCGAAGCCTGCTCCAAGGTCTGTTCCAAGAACTGCATCAGCCACGCCCCCAAGGCCGCCTGAGCCTGCCCCTCTGGTATAGAACCTCGGGCGGCAACCTACGCTTGACCCTGTAAAAGGGATCGCGCGAGGGTTGCCGCCTGATCTCTTTAACATCTTCGCCTTTAGCCGGTCGACAAATAACAATTTACTTATTGTTGACCGATTTGCTGTTCAAATTGCCGCTGGAGATTAAGTAGAGGTCTCTGACTCACCTCCATGAACCCGCCACTGGGGCGATCAATATCAAACACCAGCGTGATAACCGAACTCAGAAGGACAATCATCACGATGGATGTTAAGGATCCTCTTCGGCCCTTGAGCCCCCCGTTATAACCTACCATCGCTAACGTCAAAGCTGAGCCCGTTAGCAACAATATGAGGATCGTCGCGGGTACTCGTGCATAAAAAGCAGCGTTGACCCGTTCTTCGTGCAGGTCAATAAGCGTATTCAGTGAATCAATATACAGGCCCAATGCATAGGATTCTGGTTTTTCTCTAGCCGACGCTTCTGCCAACGACCAAAGTTCGCTCTGAATTTCTACCGACCTCTCTTTTTGATATTTAACATTGCCAGGGTCGTCCGTCGAAATTCTTAATGTTAAATATTCAGTTAGTAGTCCTCGCGTTTTAACCGCTTCAGCTTTTGGTAAAAAACCTGCGCGAAGATAGGCTGTTCCTACAGATTTAGCCTCTTCTAATACGATTGAACGACGGGTGTCGAATCGATCTGAAGCCATTCCCATCGAAATTGCCAGCATAAAACCCATCAGGGCCAGCATTGCACCCACGATCATCTCCGTCGGACCGTCCTTTTCATCGGGCGTGCGCTGCTGCCACCAGTGACCGATACGATAGCCTAACTCTGCGGCCATCAGGGCTATAATTAAAAAGCCGAGGAATATCCCTAATATCGGTATCGAGTCGATAAATTGTTGAAACATGACTATCCCTATCCTAGCTTGAAATTCAAGCTTTGAGCCTTAGCCACACCAACCCGTCGAATCACCCAAAATTCACAAATCGCCCTAGAATTCAAATCGGCTGTCATCCTGCGCCCAGCGCTTTATATCTTCGATAAGAATTTTTGACTTTGATCTTGGAGGCTCTTTGTTTTTTTATGAGTATTAATTTTATAGATCGCATGACCCTAACCACACCGTGCAGACAACATGGCGTCATAAACGGGCGCAAACACATTCAGCAAAAAACAAGCCACGTTTAAAAAAAAGCTTTTTATCATTGCGTTGCCACGGCCTTGTTAATTGATGTTTCACATTCTTCCTGCATGTGTAAAAAACACCGACACATCAGCACCTTCTGAAAGACACGAGCCTTTGGCTAACTTGCTGAAATCAAAAGACCTGGCATCCCCTGAGGAAAAGCACTACTCGCGAAGCGCAAACTATCACTCACTTTTAATCCACTATTTAACCCACTATGCATGGCTCAAAGACGCCACTTATCAAGGACAAGGTTTGTATAGCTGATCAAAAACAGAGCACTCTTTTGTTTTATTCAGTTAATCAAAAAGCGCACTTTTTATGCATTTTACCGAGGCTTCATAGTCGAGTTTTTTATTGACCGGGTATTTAGTCGCCTAGCTATTTAAGGAGCATGCGATTAAGTCCCTTGGCATGAGACAATCCGCGCTCTGATGTGCTGAGGGCTATCCATGGATCACCAACTCTCCTTCGCTGACAGCGAGTTCACCAGCAAGAGTCGCCAGACACGCAAAGAGAAGTTTCTC
>NZ_JAEMGS010000030.1 GCF_017309075.1 Motiliproteus sp. SC1-56
ACCGGGGCCAAGAATGACAACAACGATGCCGATGCCATCTGCGAGGCCGTGACCCGGCCCAGAACCCGCTTCGTTCCCATCAAGTCGGCCGAACAGCAAGCCGTACTGGCCGCCCACCGCATCCGCAAAGGCTGGGTAAAGGAGCGTACCGCGCTGATTAACCAGGTCCGTGGATTACTGGCCGAGTTTGGGGTCGTCATTCCCCAGGGCCGCTGGGCCTTGCAGCGGGAGCTGCCACGGGTGCTGGAAGATGCTGAAAACGGGGTGCCGGTGATCGCTCGTGCATTGCTGAGCGAGTGCCAAGAGCACCTGCAGGTGCTCAACCAGCGGATCGACGACCTGGAGCGCTGCTTCGACATCGTGGCCGAACACAGCGAAGCGGTGCGGCGCCTGATGACCATTCCCGGGGTGGGTGCGCAGACCGCCACCGCCATTGTGGCCTCGGTGGGCAACGCGCAGCAGTTCGACAAGGCGCGTGACTTTGCCGCCTGGCTGGGGCTGGTGCCACGGCAGTACTCGACCGGCGGAAAACCCCGACTGGGGCGAATCACCAAACGCGGTGATACCTACCTGCGAACATTGCTGGTGCACGGCACCCGCGCGGTGCTGGCCCGAGTGGCAGACAAGCAGGATCGACTGAGCCAGTGGTGCAAAGGGGTGATCGAGCGGCGCGGCTATAAACGCGCCACGGTGGCCTTGGCGGCCAAGAATGCCCGGATCATCTGGGCGATGTTGCGATCAGGAACAGAATACAAAGCGTTCGCCGCCTGAGGCGGGCGGCGAACGCGACAGTCACCCACCGGACATTGCGAGGGCAGCGGATGACGTAAGGCTCAGACCAGAACGGGTAAACCTGTTTAGCGAGAAGGCCATAAAGGCCGTCTAACGAATGAGGGTCCGTTCAGCGCGTTTCATCATGGCCAGGGCTGAAGCCCGTCAACAGGCCGAATGTAGAGCGGCAGTCCGAAGACCTTACAGATTCAGTTTAGTCCTTGCGGTGCCAGGGGGAGTCCATGTAGCCTCAATAACCGGCACAGCTTTGCTGTGTCCGGCGCCTGAAAGGCACGAAGTTGATTGACTTGTTATGTGTCAGCAGAATCGTTTGCAACAAACTTTTGAAACCATCTTTTTCTGCCCTCGTTTTTTCGGGCAATTATCTCTTTTGCTTCTGCTATGGAACTGCACATTTCAGCTGCTTTGACACTGTTACATGTATGGCAAGCCACAACCAAATTTGATTCTTCGTCTGAGCCGCCGTGCTTCTTTGGCATTATATGATCTATTGCTAGCCAAGCTTCATTCCAGTCTTCAAAGCTTTCGATACCACCCCTGCCACAATATTGGCATGTCCAATTATCACGTTCATAAATATGATGACGTGGATCTTTTCTCATTTGTTAACCTTTCGACACATAACGCTTCAAGAAGAGGCGCGCGTTAGCGCGTTGATCTTGCTTGACTTGTTAGGCCTTGGCTTCAATTTCACGCACCACTTCCGACAGATCATCGGATTTAATGGTATTAACTTTTTGCCAAGCACCAGTTTTCCTTTTTAACACTTGAAGTCCCTTCTCTGTGGACTCGATACGATAGCTAGTTTTAGCACTTAGCGTTGGCGCCCCATCACATATAGCCCAATCCAAAACGGCTGGACGGATTTTATGTAGATCAGCCTTAAACTCAGTTGCATTTTGGTATCATTTATCCGGATTAACGTTTGTTGATTTACGGACCACCCGTTTGATAGGCTCCGAAACCCATGGCGGTAATGTTTTAAGGTCTATAACTTTCCCTTTCGTAATCTTGGACTTAATGCATTGATCCACGTAAATAGATCGATCGACATTGTCAGTCAACCCGTTGTAGTGCTTTAGCTCCCGCTTACTCATCCATGCCAGCTCATCATAAGGCAAATGACCACCCAAGAGCTGATAGAACACTATTCCAACTTGGTAGATATCCCCTCTATTGCTGAATGTGTTATGCAGTATAGATTCGGGTGGTCGATACAAAATGGAGTGACTCGACGCTGGTATCTCACCCTTACCTTCAGGAACAACTTTGAGAGATCCAAAATCACCGATTACAGCTTGTTCAGCGTCATTGAGGTAAATATTTGCCGGCTTTAAATCTCTATGCAAAAATCTTTCGGCATGTAAATGCGATAAGCCAGATAACACTGCACTAACAAAATCTATAGCTGCCAAATTGCCAAACTGGGTTGCGTCTATATAGTTATCTAAATCTCCATTTGGGCAATAAGGCGTTACAAAATATGCCCAGTCATTATCTATAAGTGAAGCATCGAGAATAGCTAGGATATTATCTGATTCAATGGCAGCAAGATTTTTTGGCTCAGCATGATACTCCTTATCCCCTCCCCAGTAGTAGAATTTAACTGCAACCGCAGTTCCGAGTATGCGATTATCCCCAAAAAACAGATATCCATTTGCACCCTTTTCCACTTCTCTTGTGAAAATTAAATTCTTAGAAAGTTCTTTGAGTGCATTTTTTATTTCATTGGGCGCACTCAGTCCATCTATATAAAGTGCTGCCATTTCCTATGCTGCTCCAGCAATGCCGGTCAAATATGCGGAGTGTTGATATTTGTTCAATTTAACAGGAATGGTGATTTCTTCTCTTTTTTGCATTGCTGCAATAGATTGAGGGGATACGAGTAATACTTCTGGTACATTGGATACCTGTATGATGCCTTCCATTTTGAATGTATCTGGCCCACCGGCATACTCGCCCTTCTTTCCGCGTTTTTTAATGCAAATCATTTCAATCGCATTATCTCTACAAAAGCTTTCGAATGTATCCATAAAAGATTTTGCTTGAATACTACATTCGCCATCACCCAGTGGGATTTTCTTGGTTGCAACATCAACATGCTCGAAGCCTTGGTCAGTTTTTTTAACCACTGCCAACCTAGCTTCGCTGCCCTTAAGTTCGATACCACATATTTTCATCCGTCATCCTTAAAGATATTTGGTTATATTGAGAGGCCTAACGACATAGATCACGAGTCCCACTTGCGTTTTCTGCAATTGGGATCTCGTGTATCGATTTGTTGTTGTGCGCCGACCATGCCATAACGGCCAGCAAAGGAAAGTAGTCAGATTTGGTGTCACGGACTCGACGGTTCACACAGTCTCCCTAGCCATCGCGGACTTCAACAAAAAATAAAGCCCATATCAGGCTGTATTCCTTAACCGTGACCGATGACGCCGTCGGTTGAACCCGTTAAAACGCGTCGTTTGCGGACACGGTAGCATGAATGAAAACATCCAGATATTGGACATTTTCTGAATCACACTGGTGGTAAAAAGTTTTCAGTTAATGCCAAGTCCTCTTATATATAAGACCAACTCTTAAGCAACCTATCTCTTTGTTTATAACGCGATAGGCGTCATCTGCAACGCTTCAATAACGGGCCGGAAAACTGCGCAGCAGTTTGGAGGTCAGAGCCCGCAGGGCTGAAGTTGATTGATTTGTTAGGTAGTAGGTCATTGCAGCTTACTCCGTATGTCATAAAGACGATCGACCACCTGCTTTACAGAATCCAACTTCCTCTTGGCGTACATGCGCTCGTTCCGCGAAATAAGGTGATCGGTAAGATCTTGCGCGGAACCGTTTTTGGCGAAGAAATCAAACTTGCCACGTTTCTTTAGGTTTGGGCTTTTGGAAAGAATATGGGTGACGATTTTTGTGCTGTCTTCTTTTTCGGCTTTTGCTATGGCCAGCATCAAAAGTGTATGCCCCATATGTGTTTGTTGATCGATATTGGCTCCAAGCTCTAACAGAAGGTCGATAACTTCTTCGTTTTGGGCGTAGTGGATAGGGCAATAGCCGAGTTCATTGCTGCCTTTTGGAGGCATATAGAACGTCTTAAAGTCTACCCCGATATGGTTGCCTAGAAGGAGCTGAATAACGTCCTTAGAGCTGTTCAAAACCGCTTCACGCACAGCTGTGTTGCCGTTAAGCGTCTCTTTGGCCGGATCAACCCCTTCCTTTACCAAACCCGCTACAGTGCGATCGTCATTAGTCCGGGCGGCTTCAATTAGCTGGGTCAGTTTTGACATTGTATCAGGCATAGAAATCTACCTAACGAATGAAATGGACTCCCCCTTCCTTGGGTGCGGTGCCACGCTTACCGGCGGGCAAACAGGATGATCAATGGGAGGTGTAGCATGTCCGTTTCAACTCTTGGCGTTGATCTCGCCAAAACTGCGTTCAGTATCCACGGCGTGGATGCCTGTG
>NZ_JAEMGS010000031.1 GCF_017309075.1 Motiliproteus sp. SC1-56
AGCTCCGTCTGCTTGCCGGAAAACGGGCATGCAGGCGGTGTGAAATGATCAAAAACCGGGTTATTACGCCGCAAATGCGGCTTGAGCAGCGGAGTAGCTCAGGAGATGGGACTTAATCGTAGGTTCCCTAGGAATCGGAAGTCAAAAAAAAGCAGGCCATTTGCACGAGCGTTAACGCTACCCATGACACACGCCTCCCCTCGCCATGGGGATCAACTCCCCTCCTTCATCCCTTGTTTCCGGTTTCAGTATTTCGGCTTCAACCGCATCCCATAGGTACAGTATTTTTCTGCCGCCAAAAGGACGGACATAGTGTGTACCCTCTATAAAGACGGTATCTCGGAGCACTTGAGATATGTACTTAGGATTGAACTTTATGCGCTCTGATAATTCCGCTGCTGTTAGATAATTACTCATCGCATGTTCCCCTGGATCACATTAGTTACCCAGAGGAACATTATCACCACAAATGTGACTGTCAAGCACTTTTAAACAACATAGAGAAAAAAAAGCTCCTCCGTGGCACAATATGCCCACGATGAAGGAGAAACCATGATCCGCTTTAAGCTGAAAGAATTGACTGCTGAAAAAGCATTCCGAGAGGGGCGCCGTATCAATCTGCAAGAGATTGCGGAGCAAACAGGAGTGCACCGGACGACTCTTTCTAAGCTCCAGTCACCAACTGGTCACAATACGACCACTGAGAATTTAAATGCTCTGTGCAAATATTTCGACTGCGCCATTCAGGACTTGATCGAGTACGTCCCTGACGAGCCCTAAATCTAAGGTGGGTGTGAACACGCCTGACTGGTCATTCTCGATAGAGGTCAAAAGAAGGCAGGGGCAAACAGCAGCGGTCTATCGATGGTCTACGAATGGTCTACGACCCAAAAACAAAAAACCCGAGACTTTCGCCTCGGGTTCTAAGCGACTGATTTAACAGTCTGAATTTGGTAGGACTAGGCAGATTCGAACTGCCGACCTCTACCATGTCAAGGTAGCGCTCTAACCAACTGAGCTATAGTCCTGTCTCGAACGTGGGGCGTATTATACGGTGCCCTTTTCTAGAAACAAGACCCAAGAGGGAAAATTCCGCGCCACTTCATTCCCGCCCCCCCCGTCGAGGGGGTGAGAACAGGGCCGCGGCCCCTGTCTTTGGGGGATCGATCAGCTTCTCAGTTCGCCTGCGTATACCAGATCGGGCTCGTGTAGGCCCGATCCGTAACCACCATGGCAGTGCCCTCGGGCATCTCGATACCGAAATACTTGGCGTCATAGGCGGTCCAGCGCGGCGTGGGAATCTCAATCACGCGCACATAGTAAAACGCATGCTGGCCCGGGTGGAATTCCGGATCTTTCCAGTAGGCGGACAACACGGCCACTCCAATGTCGTTGGTATAGGTCGCATTGACGACATCCACGGTAGTACCCACCGGGTCCCTGGCGCGCCCGTCGGCATCGATACGACGGTCTCCCGACACCGCCACGTCGTAGATACGTTCCCGGGATTCCCCCCCGGCATCGAGCCAGCCCTTGATGATCTGGATGCGATCAAGGTTGGCGCCGTCCGGGTCGCGCAGTGCCCGCACCATGAAGGTCGGGGCAGCCCCTTCGGGCCCTGGCCGCAAATCGCCCCCCATGGGAACGCCACGGGCATAGCCCTGCTGCGCAAAGTCCGGCCGGTGAACCTCGGCCTCCTGGAAATCCCAGCCGGCAAAAACCCGCACCCGCAGCCGTGTTCCGGTGGTGGCATAGACCTCGCGGCGGGCGAAGGCATCCCAGATCGCCGCACGGGTATTCTCGGTCGCCCACACGGCAGCCAGCCCCGAGGCCCCCATGTCGATGTCCCGGATAGAGTAGGCAGGATCCACCTCGCTTTCGATAAAGTAGCCGTCCCGCCGATGGGGGGACGGTTCAACAAAGTGAATCTTGCCGAACCAGTTTTCCTCCCGGGTCGAGGGAATCGCGTTGTGACTGTCGGTCGAACCGATCATGCCGAATTTATATGGGTTAACGCCGAGGCGCGCCTGCTCGGCCAAACCAAGTTTAAGGGCTTCACGGGCGTACTCGGTCTTGAGCATCTCCGGCGTTTTAGGCACGGTGCCGGTGAGGTTCGACTTGTCGATCAGCTCGAAATCCGCAAATTCGTCATCCGGTGACAGCAGGGGGTGGGCCTCACCGGTGCCCTTTGGCTGGGTGACCTCGACGACCCGCTCAAAACGCTGACGCCGCTTGGCGTAAGCCTCGTCAAAGCGTTCTCCGGCAAAGGTTTCCAGCATGAACATCATGCCGTTGGAGAGATTGCCGTTGTGGGGGATGCTGAAGACCCGGCCGCCGGTTTTGGCCTCGTAGTCGTTCAGGTGTTGCCAGAGGTCTTCCGGATCATCGCTGTCAAACGCAGAAAAGGGAACCACCTGGCGGACACGCTCACCGCCATCCCGGAAAACGACGTTACGATGCAGGTTGTTGCTGCCGGGGCCGGAGGTCCACTCGTAGCCAATAAAAGCGGTAAAGATGCCCGGCTCGTTATACCTCTCCGCATTCTCGATCACCTGTTCCCAGACTCGAAATCGCATCTCCGGACTTTGAATGGGGTCCTCTCCCTTGGCATTGAAGGCACTCCACTCGTAAGCGGCCTTGATCCCCTCCCCCGCGTCGAAATACTCAAGCCATTTGCGTCCGATTTCACTTTCTTTGAGGATCGAATCCCGCCGGTCGAGATAATCGTAAATACCGATATTCTCCGCGTGATCGGCAATCACCACGAAGTCCAGCGGGCGCACCAGCTTGAAAGGCAAGCCGGTCTGGCTGGTCACGGCTTCGCCACGGGCAACGCGGTAGGCGAACTCGGGGCCTAGCCCGCATTTTTCATGAAGGGGTAAACAGAAACGGCTGAAAGCCTTATGGTTGTTGGTGTCGAGCCTACTTCCACGCAGCTACAGCCGTGAGCAAAATGTTACCACAGTCGTTTCAGTTTTCACCCCT
>NZ_JAEMGS010000032.1 GCF_017309075.1 Motiliproteus sp. SC1-56
GTGTGCCGGGGGTTTCTCAGGATAAGGCGCTTGGCGATGACCTACTCTCACATGGGGAGACCCCACACTACCATCGGCGCTGGACCGTTTCACTTCTGAGTTCGGGATGGAGTCAGGTGGTTCCGGACCGCTATGGTCGCCAAGCAAAAAAGGTTGTGGATCCGACCGCCATGGAAAGCTGGCCCCGCGAGCTTCGCGAGTGCTTTGGGTCTGGCGGAAGTGCAGAAAATGCAGGCGCTATTTTCTGCCGATTGAAGTCTTGAATCTGTTCGTGTTCGACCGTTTTATCTGGCTTGTCGTATCAGTGTGCCGATAACACCGCTTTGGTGTTATATGGTCAAGCCGCACGAGCAATTAGTACCGGTTAGCTCAACGCCTCACAACGCTTACACACCCGGCCTATCAACGTCCTGGTCTTGAACGGCTCTTCAGAGGGCTCGAGGCCCTGGTGAGATCTCATCTCGAGGGGGGCTTCCCGCTTAGATGCTTTCAGCGGTTATCCTGTCCGAACGTAGCTACCCGGCAGTGCCACTGGCGTGACAACCGGAACACCAGAGGTTCGTCCACTCCGGTCCTCTCGTACTAGGAGCAGCTCCTCTCAAATCTCAAACGCCCACGGCAGATAGGGACCGAACTGTCTCACGACGTTCTAAACCCAGCTCGCGTACCACTTTAAATGGCGAACAGCCATACCCTTGGGACCGGCTTCAGCCCCAGGATGTGATGAGCCGACATCGAGGTGCCAAACACCGCCGTCGATGTGAACTCTTGGGCGGTATCAGCCTGTTATCCCCGGAGTACCTTTTATCCGTTGAGCGATGGCCCTTCCATACAGAACCACCGGATCACTAAGACCTACTTTCGTACCTGCTCGACGTGTCTGTCTCGCAGTTAAGCGGGCTTATGCCTTTGCACTCAATGCATGATTTCCGACCATGCTGAGCCCACCTTCGTGCTCCTCCGTTACGCTTTGGGAGGAGACCGCCCCAGTCAAACTACCCACCACACACTGTCCCCGATCCGGATAACGGACCTGGGTTAGAACCCCAAACATACCAGGCTGGTATTTCAAGGACGGCTCCACGGTGACTGGCGTCACCGCTTCAAAGCCTCCCAGCTATCCTACACAAGTAGGTTCAGAGTTCAGTGTGAAGCTGTAGTAAAGGTTCACGGGGTCTTTCCGTCTAGCCGCGGGTACGCTGCATCTTAACAGCGAGTTCAATTTCACTGAGTCTCGGGTGGAGACAGTGTGGCCATCATTACGCCATTCGTGCAGGTCGGAACTTACCCGACAAGGAATTTCGCTACCTTAGGACCGTTATAGTTACGGCCGCCGTTTACTTGGGCTTCGATCAAGAGCTTCGCCGAAGCTAACCCCATCAATTAACCTTCAAGCACCGGGCAGGCGTCACACCCTATACGTCCACTTTCGTGTTTGCAGAGTGCTGTGTTTTTAATAAACAGTTGCAGCCACCTGGTCACTTCGACCGGCCTCAGCTTAGGGAGCAAGTCCCATCACCAAAACCGGCGTACCTTCTCCCGAAGTTACGGTACCATTTTGCCTAGTTCCTTCACCCGAGTTCTCTCAAGCGCCTTGGTATTCTCTACCTACCCACCTGTGTCGGTTTGGGGTACGGTCTCACATAAGCTGAAGCTTAGAGGCTTTTCCTGGAAGCATGGCATCAACCACTTCGCTCAAAAGAGAGCTCGTCATCGGTTCTCGGCCTTAGGATCCCGGATTTACCTAAGATCCCAGCCTACTACCTTAAACGCGGACAACCAACGCCGCGCTGGCCTAGCCTTCTCCGTCCCCCCATCGCACTTATGTGAGGTGCAGGAATATTAACCTGCTTCCCATCGACTACGCATTTCTGCCTCGCCTTAGGGGCCGACTCACCCTGCCCTGATTAGCATTGGACAGGAAACCTTGGGTTTCCGGCGAGGGTGTTTTTCACACCCTTTATCGTTACTCATGTCAGCATTCGCACTTCTGATACCTCCAGGCTGCCTCACAGCTTACCCTTCAACGGCTTACAGAACGCTCCTCTACCATGCCTTACGGCATCCGTAGCTTCGGTGTACAGTTTGAGCCCCGTTATATCTTCCGCGCGGGCCGACTCGACTAGTGAGCTATTACGCTTTCTTTAAAGGGTGGCTGCTTCTAAGCCAACCTCCTAGCTGTCTAAGCCTTCCCACATCGTTTCCCACTTAACTGTAACTTTGGGACCTTAGCTGACGGTCTGGGTTGTTTCCCTTTCCACGACGGACGTTAGCACCCGCCGTGTGTCTCCCGTGATTGCACTCATGGGTATTCGGAGTTTGCATCGGGTTGGTAAGTCGGGATGACCCCCTAGCCGAAACAGTGCTCTACCCCCCATGGTGAGACACGAGGCGCTACCTAAATAGCTTTCGAGGAGAACCAGCTATCTCCGGGCTTGATTAGCCTTTCACTCCGATCCACAGGTCATCTCCGCATTTTTCAACATACGTGAGTTCGGTCCTCCAGTTGATGTTACTCAACCTTCAACCTGCCCATGGATAGATCGCCCGGTTTCGGGTCTAATCCCAGCAACT
>NZ_JAEMGS010000033.1 GCF_017309075.1 Motiliproteus sp. SC1-56
CACCAAATCTGACTACTTTCCTTTGCTGGCCGTTATGGCATGGTCGGCGCACAACAACAAATCGATACACGAGATCCCAATTGCAGAAAACGCAAGTGGGACTCGTGATCTATGTCGTTAGGTCTCTATGAGAGAGTTCAACTTTCCCAAAGCGATTACACTCCGGCTCAATCTAGACCATGAGGATAAAGCTCGAGGTTTTCCGTCTGCAGCGGAAGAAGATATATCAATTATCGAGAAAAACCGATCTGAAATACTTGCAGCAATGATTACGATCGAAGATCGAATTATTGAGGCCATGAGTAAGTACTTGTTCAAAGAGTCCAAGGTTAAGCGAGATTATTTTGTTAACGAGGTCATTGGCACATCAGACTTCACTTTCTCATTTAAACGAAAGTCATTCACCAGAATGCTTGAGCAGTTCGAGCTCCTCGACCCTGATAGTATTAAAGAGTTAAAGGCGAATCTTAATAAACTAATGCTGTGGAGAAACGCCTTCGCTCATGGACAGGTAATACATGATCAACATAATGGGTACGTCCTCAAATACTATAGTGGTGGGCGCCAAGAGTTAGTATTAAATGATGCTTTTTTTGAGAGGGCCGAAGAGGCCTTCAGAAGTTGTCTATATGTATGCAATGGAATTATTCAGTCTCGTGAACTCGAAACCTAACAAGCGCAAGCAGGCAGGGACAAACTTTCCGCTGGCGCTCCAAGTTTGCCCTTGCTGCGGGCGTTAGACGGCCATGGTAGCTCTCAGCAAGACTGTTGGAGGACTGCGGTGGCGGCTGACCGGTCCTGAGTGCAAATGGAAATAGAATCGATTTTGCTCTGCGCAACCCAAGTCTCTACTTTTTTGGGGCAGAGTTCGTTAACCAACGCCACAGGATTCTTCTTCCAGCGTGATGAAAATTTGTTCTTGGCAACTAGTAGACACGTCTTCTTTGACGCCAAATCAAATCATTCTCCCGACCGAATCGTAATAAAACTGCATACCGACAGGAACAACGCGGCACGTGCGATAGATTACTCTATACCGCTTTACGTAGACGGCAAATCTCAGTGGATTTCCGGATTCGACAGAGCGGGGGATATCGACGTTGCTGTGATACAAATTTTCCGGGAGCAGTTACCGAAAGAAGTCGTGTTCGAGGCTTTCGGGCCGCAGAACCTATTGGCTCAGAATGGTACTCTGGAGATCGGGACGCCCTTGCTCATAGTCGGGTTTCCGCTTGGATTTCATGACACGCTGCATAACCTCCCAGTCGCCCGCAGCGCAATAAACGCATCATCTTTTGCCTTGCGGTTTCAAGGAAATGGCTATTTTCTGACGGATGCTCGAACACATCGCGGGTCAAGCGGGGCTCCCGTAGTGTGTAAAAATAACACTGCAGAATCTATGCCCTGGCTCCTTCTGGGTATCCATTCGGGACGGCTGGACATGACTGGCCGGGATACAAATGTGGATGAGGCGCTAGGGTTAAATTGTGCCTGGTTCGCAGACATCTTGCTTACGCTCACGGAGCCAACAAAACGGGAATGAGTAGCTGGCCGTCTAACATAGGCGTCAGAGCTCTGTAGATAGACATGGAAGAACTAGTCGGAACCTACGATTAAGTCCCATCTCCTGAGCTACTCCGCTGCTCAAGCCGCATTTGCGGCGTAATAACCCGGTTTTTGATCATTTCACACCGCCTGCATGCCCGTTTTCCGGCAAGCAGACGGAGCT
>NZ_JAEMGS010000035.1 GCF_017309075.1 Motiliproteus sp. SC1-56
TACTCGAACACGATGCCCTGGGCCAGGGGCAGCTCGCCACCGTAGTTGACGGTGTTGGTGGTGCGGCGCATGTAGGCCTTCCAGGCGTCGGAGCCGGACTCGCGGCCACCGCCCGTGTCTTTCTCGCCGCCAAAGGCGCCGCCGATCTCGGCGCCGGAGGTGCCGATGTTGACGTTGGCGATACCGCAGTCGGAACCGGCGGGGGAGAGGAACAGCTCCGCCTCGCGCACGCTCTCGGTGAAGATCGCCGACGACAGCCCCTGGGGCACCTCGTTCTGGATCTCGATCGCCTCCTCCAGGTCCTGGTAGGTCAGCACGTAGAGGATCGGGGCGAAGGTCTCCTCGTGCACCACCTCGGCGTCGTGGCGGATGCTGACGATGGCCGGACGCACGTAGTAGCCGCCATCGGGCACCCCGTCGGTCACCCGCTCGCCGCCGAACAGCACCTCACCGCCCTGGGCCACGGCGGCCTTGAGGGCGTTCTGCATGGCCTCGAAGCTGCGCTGGTCCACCAGCGGCCCGACCAGGGTCCCCTCCTTGCTGGGGTCGCCGATGGGCAGGGAGGCGTAGGACTTCTTGATCCGCGCCACCAGCTCGTCCTTGATCGAGGCGTGGGTGATCAGACGGCGCAGGGTGGTGCAGCGCTGGCCGGCGGTGCCGGCGGCGGAGAAGACGATGGCCCGCAGCGCCAGGTCCAGGTCGGCGGTCTCGGAGATGATCATGGCGTTGTTGCCGCCCAGCTCCAGCAGGGAGCGGCCCAGGCGCGCGCCCACGGTTTCGCCGACGCTGCGACCCATGGCGGTGGAACCGGTGGCCGAGACCAGCGGGAAGCGATTGTCCTGGGCGATCAGCTGACCGATCTCGCGGTCACCGATGATCACGCTGGAGATGCCTTGGGGCAGCTCGGGCATGGTGGCCAGGGCCTTTTCCAGCACCGCCTGGCAGGCCAGGGCGCACAGGGGCGCCTTCTCGGAAGGCTTGAGCACCATGGTGTCGCCACAGACCAGGCCGATCATGCTGTTCCAGGCCCAGACCGCCATGGGGAAGTTGAAGGCGGTGATGACGGCGACGGGCCCCAGCGGGTGCCACTGTTCCATCATGCGATGGCCGGGGCGCTCGCTGACGATGGTCTTGCCGTGCAGCTGACGGGAGAGGCCGACGGCGAAATCGCAGACGTCGATCCACTCCTGCACCTCGCCCAGGGCCTCGGCCATGATCTTGCCGGACTCCAGGGTGATGACGCGGGCCAGGTCCTCCTTGTGCTCGCGGGCAATGTTGCCGATGCGGCGCACCAGCTCGCCGCGCACCGGGGCCGGCACCTTGCGAAACGCCTTGAAGGCGTCTTCGGCGGTGACGATCACCTCTTCCAGCTGGGCCGGGGTGGCGTTCTGAAAGCGGCCCACCTCCATGCCGTTGATGGGGGAGTGGACGCTGAAGGCGCTGCCTTCACCGTTCTGGCGCAGGCCGCTGGCCTTGACGCTGCAGTAGAGGCCGTTGGCCTGCAGCCTGTCGAGGCCGAGGTTTTCAAGAAAGGTCATTTTCATCGTAAAGCCCTTGGTAATGCGAATGAATAGCAACTTGAGGCCATGGTAACGAGGGCGGGGGCGGTGCAAAAAGCAGAGAATATCTGAGGGGGCTATCG
>NZ_JAEMGS010000036.1 GCF_017309075.1 Motiliproteus sp. SC1-56
GAGAAACTTCTCTTTGCGTGTCTGGCGACTCTTGCTGGTGAACTCGCTGTCAGCGAAGGAGAGTTGGTGATCCATGGATAGCCCTCAGCACATCAGAGCGCGGATTGTCTCATGCCAAGGGACTTAATCGCATGCTCCCTAATACTCCCCATAACAAAAAAGCCAGGACTGACAGGGGGACCAATGAACTCGCCAACTTCAACATTAGAGTTAATTGCTGATAATGATAAATCGTAAGCTTCGCCCTTAAGCATGTTTGAAATTAATGCGAAGAATAACGGCAAGACCACAAAGATAAGGATCAAACCAGAATACGCCCACTTTCTTTGTACATTTTTAAAGTGTTCTACGTCTCTCCATGTTCTGTTTTTCCATGCCCACTCATTACCTTTAGCGCCTAAGACAAATACCATGACGATATTAACTAACGGGACAAACATCAGTAGCGCTATAAAAGTGCTATTTCCAATACCCCAAATCCAGTTGAGGAGAAACGCTCCCCAATTCCAACCCTTCAATTCAGGTGGCAACTTTGACTCTTTCCCCATCCCTGAGATGTATTCTTTATCTTCCATTGGATCACCGATTTTGTTTTGAATGCTGACGGCCCGCATAACGGGCTAAAATACGGAGCGAAGCGAAGGGAGCCTACGGATTTTTGTCCCCAGCGAACGCAGCGAGTTTTAATGCGTTTGTTAGCTCTCGTTACCACACTTTGCAATAGTGGATAATGAGTCCAACCACGCGCTGGCTGGATCAAAATTTCCTACTAAGCCGTCTTTGGTTGATTGGCCCGTGAAGGCCCCCAGACCATGCTGAATCATGTAAGTTGGTCGATATTCCGGTTTACCAAGCCGCGTAAGTGTTGGACAAATTTTCTCAGGAGTAAGTGAATCCAGAGCGTGCTGTAAATTCTGAAGTTGCTCCTCAGTCATACCTCCGCCGATATTCATGCGTAAAACACTTATAGCTTGATGAGCAGTTGTGTCTGAAACCCTTTTAGTGTCGTAGTAGCCATAGGACATACCTGCGTAATACAATTCTGCGGCATTTTGAAAATTATTGTTTTCAATACAGTTAGCTATACCTGTGAAAATATCGACTGGGTTGTTCTTATTTGAAAGCTGGCTAATCGGTTTGCATTGAATGGATTTTGAACGAGAAAGATTTCCTTCAGCTTCATAATTGACTACTTTCTGGTCGGTAGAACTACAAGCAGAAATCAAAGCGGTTATTGCAGTGATGATAAAGAGTTTTTTTCATTGCTTCCTTTCCTAAATATTCCTGATGAGAGCTAACGAATGAAATGGACTCCCCCTTCCCTGGGTGCGGTGCCACGCTTACCGGCGGGCAAACAGGATGATCAATGGGAGGTGTAGCATGTCCGTTTCAACTCTTGGCGTTGATCTCGCCAAAACTGCGTTCAGTATCCACGGCGTGGATGCCTGTG
>NZ_JAEMGS010000037.1 GCF_017309075.1 Motiliproteus sp. SC1-56
CCCGCATTTTTCATGAAGGGGTAAACAGAAACGGCTGAAAGCCTTATGGTTGTTGGTGTCGAGCCTACTTCCACGCAGCTACAGCCGTGAGCAAAATGTTACCACAGTCGTTTCAGTTTTCACCCCTGTTACGCCGGACCGTCGAAGGTCAGTTTTCCGGTGGCCATATCACCAGCGATGCCGGTCTGCTTTTGCTACGCGAAGTGGATCGGCAAATGCAGCTCACCCGCAACCTTGCCCGGCGCCTGTCGGATGATCGCCAATCGGGTAAAGTACAGCACGGCATCCAGGCCATGCTGCAACAACGCCTGATGGCCATTGCCGCAGGGTACGAAGACCTCAACGACCATGATCGGCTCCGTGCTGACTATGCGCTGCAAACGGTGGTCGGCAGACTGGCGCCGCTGGCCAGCACCTCAACCCTCTACCGTTTTGAAGCGAAGACCGATCGCCGCGCCATCATCGAAGCACACCGCACGTTGTGGGAGCAATTTATCGCCAGCCATCACCGGCCGCCCAAGCGTCTCGTGCTGGACTTTGATGCCACTGACATTCCGCTCCATGGCGACCAGCCGGAGAAGTTCTTCCACGGCTATTACGACCACTACTGCTACCTGCCGCTTTATGTGTTTTGCGATCGTTTCCCGCTGGTCGCCTACCTGCGCCAGAGCAAGATCGACGGGGCCAGGCACGCGGGTGCCATCCTCAAGTTGCTAGTGACCTTCATTCGCCAGCACTGGCCCAAGGTGCAGATCATCTTTCGCGGTGACAGTGGCTTCTGCCGTCAGTTGATCTTGAACTGGTGTGAACGCCACAGCGTCGATTACCTGGTCGGCATTGCACGCAATAAGCGCCTGGAAGCCTTGGTGAAGCCGATGTGGCGGCATGTTGAGAAGCGACATCAACAGCGTAGACAGCAGGGTGACGAAGGTTCAACCCGCTGGTTTTGGCGCTACCGCTATCGAGCGGGAAGCTGGCGCAAAACACGCGACGTGATCGCCAAGATGGAAGTGACTGACAAGGGGCGCAATCCGCGCTTTGTAGTCACAACCTTGACCGGCAGCGATGCCGAGCTTTACTGCCGCGAATACTGCGCGCGCGGCGATATGGAGAATCGGATTAAAGATCAGCAGCTGGATCTGTTCGCTGCTCGCACTCCGTCCAAGCACTGGTGGAGCAATCAATGGCGGCTGATGCTGTCGATGCTGGCCTTTGTGTTGTACGAAAAACTGCGTGAATTCTGCTCTCGCAAGTATCGCAACCTGAGCGTGCACAGCCTGCGGCTACGGTTGATCAAGATCGCGGCGGTGGTGACCCGCAACACCCGGCGCATCCGCTTCCTCCTCAACGAGCATTGTCCCGATCAGCAGGAATTTATCCGCCTGACCCAAACCCTTTCGCCGGGGTAGTGGTGGCGAGCGCCCCCGGCTTGCACGAATGGGG
>NZ_JAEMGS010000038.1 GCF_017309075.1 Motiliproteus sp. SC1-56
TAAGACTCCTGCATAACTGCCCAAAATTCAGCATAATCTGAGCATTGACGACAACACGGAGGTTGATCGATGTCTTTCTTTCAGATGGGTGCCGAGGAGCGCCTGAAGGGCAATCTGTTGATGAGCTTAAACGAGCTGATTGACTGGCAACGCATCGAACGCCTGCTGACGAAGATTCATAAGCGAGACTGGACCCGTGGCGGCGGACGTAACCCTTACCCTCCCATCCAGATGTTCAAAGTCTTGCTGCTGGCCAACTGGCACCAACTGAGCGACCAAGGTGTGGTCGACAGTCTTAAGGTTCGGCTCGACTTTATGCTGTTCTCTGGCTTCGACCTTGGCGCCCCACTACCGGACGAAAGCACCGTTGGTCGTTTCCGTAATCGGCTGTCTGATCTGGGTCTAGACAGAGAGCTGTTTGAAGAGATCAGCGATCAGCTGGAACGGCATGGTTTACAGATCAAAGAAGCCAGCATGGCGATCGTTGATGCCACCGTGATCGAGTCCGCTTGCCGCCCCAAGCGCTGCATAGAGGTAGCCGATGACCGCAACGAATCAAAGGACGATCAACCCAGCGCTAAGGTCAATTGAGTCGGCTGATCCTGATGCTCGGTGGCTGAAGAAGGGGAGCCGTTATTTCTTTGGCTACAAGGGGTTCGTAACGGTCGAAGAAAAGCACGGCTTCATACGCGGTCTGCATGTCACCCCAGCCAATCGCGCTGAGGTTAAGGAATTGGAAAATGCGGTACGCAATGCCGGCACCGTCAAAGGCCTTTATGCCGACAAGGGGTATGCCTCGAAAGCCAACAGGGCATGGCTAAACGAGCAGGGAATCACCGATGGCATCATGTACAACGGGTCTGCCGCCAAGCCGCTGGATGCGATTGAAAAACTGACAAATCGGATCATCAGCCAGGTCCGTTGGAAAGTTGAGCAGTGCTTTGGAACGCTCAAGCGCCGATTCGGATTTTCTCGTTCAAGGTATCGCACTGTAGAACGAGTTGAGTCGGAGCTGTACTGGAAATCGATTTGCTTCAACCTGCTGAAAGCGCAGCGTTTACTACGGGACAAGTGCGCCTGAAATACCGTATCTGGCGCTGCAAACCAGCGCCAGATGCCGAAAAACAGGGAGCTACAGCAGTTACTCGTAGCAAAGCTGGGGTTTGCGGGGAATACCGAGCGGTAGGCGCGGGTTACGCAGGAGTCTTA
>NZ_JAEMGS010000039.1 GCF_017309075.1 Motiliproteus sp. SC1-56
TTAAGTCCCTTGGCATGAGACAATCCGCGCTCTGATGTGCTGAGGGCTATCCATGGATCACCAACTCTCCTTCGCTGACAGCGAGTTCACCAGCAAGAGTCGCCAGACACGCAAAGAGAAGTTTCTCGGGCGCATGGAGAAGCTGATTCCATGGTCTCGTCTGATCGCTGTGATTGAACCCCATTACCCCAAGGCTGGTAACGGTCGGCGCCCCTATCCGTTGACCACCATGCTCCGCATCCATTGTATGCAACACTGGTACAACCTGAGCGATCCGGCCATGGAAGATGCACTCTACGAGATTGCGTCGATGCGGCTGTTCGCAGGGTTGTCGCTTGACAAAGCGATCCCAGACCACACGACCATTATGAACTTCCGCCATCTACTGGAACGACAAGGGCTGTCGCGAAAGATCTTCGAAGAGGTATCGGCCTGGTTGAGCGAAGCGGGTGTGCTGGTGAAGGAAGGCACGTTGATGGACGCCACCATCATCGAAGCCCCCAGTTCAACCAAGAACAAGTCGGGTGAACGTGATCCTGAGATGCACCAGACCAAGAAAGGAAATCAGTGGCACTTCGGTATGAAGGCGCATATCGGCGTCGATGCCAAAACGGGCCTGACGCACAGTTTTACGACCACCGCCGCCAATGAACACGATCTCAACCAGGCGCATCACCTGCTTCATGGTAAAGAGGGCTACGTCTTTGCTGATGCCGGTTACCGCGGCGCGGAGAAACGGGCAGCGCTCAAGCATAAAGACCTCGACTGGCACATTGCTCAACCACCCGGAACGGTCAGAGGGCTGAAAAAGCATCCGCGCATCAACAAAGTCAAACTGAGCATGGAGTACATGAAGGCCAGCATCCGTGCCAAGGTTGAGCACCCATTCCGGATCATCAAGTGCCAGTTCGGTTTTACCAAAGCGCGCTACCGTGGCTTGATGAAAAACGACAGCAAACTGGCCATGCTGTTCGCCTTGGCAAACGTTGTCCGCGTGGATCAGATGCTGCGAGCGTAGGATAGCTCCGTCTGCTTGCCGGAAAACGGGCATGCAGGCGGTGTGAAATGATCAAAAACCGGGTTATTACGCCGCAAATGCGGCTTGAGCAGCGGAGTAGCTCAGGAGATGGGACTTAATCGTAGGTTCC
>NZ_JAEMGS010000003.1 GCF_017309075.1 Motiliproteus sp. SC1-56
GCGAGAAAGACACGGGCGGTGGCCGCGAGTCCGGCTCCGACGCCTGGAAGGCCTACATGCGCCGCACCACCAACACCGTCAACTACGGTGGCGAGCTGCCCCTGGCCCAGGGCATCGTGTTCGAGTAGACACATCGCCCACACCGCAAAACCTGTCGCCCCGCCCCTCCCCCAACCGGGGGCGGGGTGACCGCCCCTACCTGGCAAGAACCCCATGATTCCACGACTGTCGAACGCCAACCCGATCCAGGCCCGGTACCTTAAGTTCATCGAGACGCTCAAGGCCCGGGGCTTTGCCGGCGATCTTAACCCCGACTACGCCAACCGGGTGGTGCTTGCCACCGACAACAGCATCTACCAGATTCTGCCCCAGGGCGTGCTCTACCCCCGCTCCATCGCGGACCTGCAACTGATCGCCCGCCTCAGCCAGACCGAGGCGTTCCAGTCGATCGTGCTGAGCCCCCGGGGCGGCGGCACCGGCACCAACGGCCAGTCCCTCAGCGACGGCCTGATCGTCGACCTCTCCCGCCACATGAACCGGATCCTGGAGGTCAACGTAGAAGAGCGCTGGGTGCGGGTGCAGACCGGGGTGGTCAAGGACCAGCTCAACGCGGCCCTCAAGCCCTACGGTCTCTTCTTTGCCCCGGAGCTCTCCACCAGCAACCGCGCCACCGTCGGCGGCATGATCAACACCGACGCCAGCGGCCAGGGCTCCTGCCTCTACGGCAAGACCCGCGACCACGTGCTGGCGCTGGACTCGGTGCTGCTGGACGGCAGCCTCTGGCACTCCGAGGCGATCGACAGCACCACCCTGGCCGAACTGCAGCGGCGCGACGACAGGATCGGCGAGCTGCACCGGCTGGCCGATCGGCTCTACCGGGACAACCGGGAACTGATCGAGGCAACATTTCCCAGGCTCAACCGCTGCCTGACCGGCTACGACCTGGCCCATATTTATGATGAATCCGGGCGCTTCAACCTCAACGCCCTGCTCTGCGGCAGCGAGGGCACCCTGGCCTTTATCGCCGAGGCCAGGCTCAACGTGCTGCCGATCCCCGGGCACGCGGCCCTGCTGACCCTCAAGTACGACAGTTTCGATTCCGCCCTGCGCGACGCCCAGGCGCTGATGCAGGCCGGCCCCACTTCCATCGAGACGATCGATTCCAAGGTGCTCAACCTGGCGATGAACGACATCGTCTGGGACAGCGTGCGCGACTACTTCCCGGAGGACGGCGAGCGCCGCCTCCGGGGCATCAACCTGGTGGAGTACACCGCCGACGATCCAGAGGAACTCGAAGCCAAGGTGGTCCACCTGATACAGCATCTGGACGCGGTCTCGGGCCAGCCGGGCAAGAGCTTCGGCTACACCCGGGTCTCGGGCCACGCCGAGATCGCCAAGATCTGGGCCATGCGCAAGAAGGCGGTGGGGCTGCTGGGCAACGCCGAGGGCGACAAGCGTCCCATCCCTTTCGTCGAGGACACCGCGGTGCCCCCGGAGAACCTGGCCGACTTTATCGCCGAGTTCCGCGCAGTGCTGGACGAGCACGGCATGGCCTACGGCATGTTCGGCCACGTGGACGCCGGGGTACTGCACGTGCGCCCGGCCATCGACATGAAGGATCCGGCCCAGGAGACGGCGATCCGCGCCATCACCGACGCCGTGGTGGCCCTGACCAGGAAACACAAGGGGCTGCTCTGGGGCGAACACGGCAAGGGGGTGCGCTCGGAGTACGCGCCGGAGTTCTTCGGCCCCGAGCTCTACCTCTGCCTGCAGCGGATCAAAGCCGCCTTCGACCCCCGCAACCAGCTCAATCCCGGCAAGATCTGCACCCCGGCGGACAGTGGCGGCGAGCTGCTGAAGATCGACCAGGTCCCCACCCGCGGCCAGCATGACCGCCAGATCCCCGCTCCGGTCCGCCACCACTTCAGCGACGCGATGCACTGCAACGGCAACGGCGCCTGCTACAACTTCGACCCCGACGACGCCATGTGCCCCTCCTGGAAGGGCACCCGCCAGCGGATCCACTCCCCCAAGGGGCGCGCCTCCCTGGTGCGCGAATGGCTGCGCCTGTTGAGTGCGGCGGGCAGCAACCCCGCCGCCGAGAGCCAACGGCTGCGAAGCGCCCGGCCCCTCAACGGCCTCTGGCGGAGAATCCGCAATACCCGCGCCAAGCAGCGGGGGGAATACGACTTCTCCCACGAAGTGATGGAGGCCATGGCGGGTTGCCTGGCCTGCAAGTCCTGCGTCTCCCAGTGCCCGGTCAAAGTCAACGTGCCGGAGTTTCGCTCCCAGTTCATGGCGCTCTACTATGGCCGCTACCTGCGACCGCTGCGCCACTACCTGATCGGCAGCCTGGAGTTCGTGGTGCCCTGGCTGGCCCGCTGGCCCGCCCCCTACAACTGGTTGATGAAAAACAGCGGCGGCCGCCGCCTGTTCCAGCACCGCCTGGGAATGGTGGACAGCCCCGCCCTCAGCGCCACGAGCCTGCGGCGGGGACTGCAAGAACAGGCGATTCCCTGGGCCACCCCGCAGGCGTTGCGGACGCTGTCGATGGAGCATCGGCAGCGGGCGGTAATCCTGGTCCAGGACGCCTTCACCAGCCACTTCGAGACCGAGCTGGTGCTGGACTGCTGCGAGCTGCTGCGCCGCCTGGGCTTTACGGTGCTGGTCGCCCCCTACAGTCCCAATGGCAAACCCCTGCATGTGCACGGCTTTCTCAAGGCGTTCGAGCGCACCGCCGGGCGCTGTGCCGCAAAGCTGCAGACGCTGGCCGCCTTCGGAATTCCCCTGGTCGGCATCGACCCGTCGATGACCCTCAGCTACCGCCAGGAGTACGCCAAGGCCCTGCCGGAGACGGCCCGACCCGAGGTGGCCCTGCTGCAGGAGTGGCTGGCCTCCCGCCTGAACGATCTACAACCACTGAGCAACGCCGAAGCCGCCCCCCGCTACCGCCTGCTGGCCCACTGCACCGAGAAGACCAACGCCGCCGCCTCCATCGGCCAGTGGCAACGGATCTTCCAACGGCTGGGGCTGGAACTGGAAGTGGTCAACACCGGCTGCTGCGGCATGGCCGGCACCTACGGCCACGAGACGGCCAACCTGGAGACCTCCCGCCGGATCTACGAGCTCAGCTGGTCGAAGGTGGTCAACGACCCGGCGAACGCGAACCGGCTGTTGGCCACCGGCTACTCCTGTCGCAGCCAGGTCAGACGGATGGACCGCCTGACCCTGCCCCACCCCATACAGGCCCTGCGCCAGATCCTGTCCTCGCCCCCCTGAGCAGGCGCCACCGATCAGGCAGCGCCCATTCGAGCGCCCGCCGGCTATGCGGGAGCCCAGCGGCGTTCGCCTACCGGCAAAGGTCGCCCAGCCCTTTGGAGGGCATTGCCCCGCGTCTTTCAACCCCGGGCCAATTGCCCCATAATCCCCGCCTAAACTCAGCTCCCGGGCCCTTGTTGGAGTCTGCATGCACCCCGATCACCCTTACAACGCGCTCACCCCCGATACCGTGCTCGACGCCGTCGAGTCCGTCGGCTACCTGAGCGACGCCCGCATCCTGGCGCTCAACAGTTACGAGAACCGGGTCTATCAGGTGGGCATCGAAGGCGAAACCCCGCTGGTGGCAAAGTTCTACCGCCCGGGTCGCTGGAGCGAGGCGCAGATCCTCGAGGAGCACCGCTTTACCCGGGCCCTGGCCGAGGCAGATATTCCGGTGGTGCCGCCCCTGGAATCGCCCGATGGGGAGAGTCTGTACTGCCATGCCGGCTTTTGCTTCGCCCTCTTCGCGCGCCGCGGTGGCCACGCGCCGGAACTGGACAACCTGGACAACCTCTACGTGCTGGGGCGCACCCTGGGGCGTATCCACCAGCTGGGCGCCGCCCGCGCCTTTGAGCACCGCCCGGCCCTGGACAGCCTGGAGTTCGGCCACCGCAGCCGGGCGTTCCTGGTCGAAAACCAGTGGCTGCCCCCCGCCATCGCCTACGAATACCAGGCCCTGACCGCCGAACTGCTGGAGCGCATCGAGGCGCGCTTTGCCGGGGTCGATCGCCTGCAGACCCTGCGCCTGCACGGCGACTGCCACCCCGGCAATATCCTCTGGCGCGACGAGGCCCCGCATTTCGTCGATTTCGACGACTGCCGGCAGGGGCCGGCGATTCAGGATTTGTGGATGCTGATCAGCGGCGATCGCGCCAGCCAGACCCAACAGATGGCCGAGCTGATCGAGGGCTACGAGGAATTCCGCCCCTTCAACCGCGCCGAGCTGGCCCTGATCGAGCCCCTGCGGGCGCTGCGCAGCCTCCACTACAGCGCCTGGCTGGCACGCCGCTGGGAGGACCCGGCCTTTCCCCTGCACTTCCCCTGGTTCAATACCGAGGCCTACTGGATGGAGCAGCTGATGGAAGTACGCGAACTGCACCAGGCGGTGACCCGCCCGCCCCTGCAACTGGGCCCCTGACCGTGCACGCACCACGACGACTATTCCTGCTGGGCTTTTTCTGCCTGTTCCTGGGGGCCTGCGACACGTCCCCCAGCCTGCCGCCGCTGGCCAATGATGCCGTCATTCTCGCCTTCGGCGACAGCCTCACCCGCGGCACCGTCGCCCCCGAGGCCCAGAGCTACCCCACCCAACTGGCACAACTCTCCGGGCGCACGGTGATCAACGCCGGTCGCCCCGGCGAGCTCAGCGCCGAAGGGCTGGCCCGCCTTCCCGCCCTGCTGGAACGCCACCAGCCCGATCTGCTGTTGCTGTGCCACGGCGGCAACGACTGGCTGCGCAAGCGCCCCCCGCAGCAGCTGGCGGCAAACCTGAAAGCAATGATCGCCCTGGCCCGCGAGCAAAACATTCCGGTCCTGCTGATCGGCGTACCGCGGCTCTCGCTGCTGGTCTCCACCGCCGACCTCTACCAGACGCTGGCCGACGAGCTGGAGGTCGCCTACGAGGACGAGGCGTTGGCGGAGATTCTCGCCGACAACCGTCTCAAGAGCGATCCGATCCACCCCAACGGCGAGGGCTACCGCCGCCTGGCGCAGGCGGTCTACACGCGCCTGCAGACGCTGGGCGCACTTTGATCGCTTCGCTATAATGGCCTGCCCCGTCAACGGCTGATCCCATGCAAATCACCCTCACCCCCATCGGTACGCTGCGCAGTTGCTTCAAGGAGAAATTCGGTATCCCCCGCCAGCCGGGCCTGGCGCAGGCGGCGACCGCGATCCTGGAACTCGACGGCGACTACGCCCACCCCGACGCGGTGCGGGGGCTGGAGGAGTGCAGCCACGTCTGGGTGCTGTTCCTGTTCAGTGAACACCTCGAGCGCGGCTGGACGCCCCTGGTGCGCCCGCCCCGCTCCGGCGGCGCCAAGCGGGGGGTGTTCGCCACCCGGGCCACCTTCCGGCCCAACCCCATCGGCATGTCGGCGGTGCGCCTGGAGCGGATCGAGGTGCATGAGGGCCGCGCCCGCCTGCACCTCTCCGGCGTCGACATCCTTGACGGCACCCCGGTGCTGGACATCAAGCCCTACCTACCCTACGCCGACAGCCTGCCGCAGGCCGCCTACAGCTACGCCCCCGACGGCGAGGGGCTCGAACAACCGGTCAACTACAGCGACCAGGCCCGGGACCTGTTGCAGGGGCACCCGGACGGTGCGCAGTTGCAGCAGCTGATCGAAGAGGTGCTGCGCTGCGATCCGCGCCCCACGTACCGGCGCCGCGAGACGGACGACCGCCTCTACGGCACCCTGCTGCACGAATTCAACGTGCGCTGGTCCATCGACGCCGCGGCCATCCGGGTCGAGTCCATTGAACCGGCCGCACCCTGAGGCATCCAAACCATGCCAGCCATATTCTGGAGACACCCCATGATCCGTCGCCTGTTTATCCCCCTTTTCACCCTGCTGCTCGTGCTGCCCAGCGCCGCACGGGCCGAACCCGCGCCGCAACCCGCCCCCGACGTGCGGGCCGAGGCGCTGGTGCTGGAGCTGCTGAACAACGTGGACTGGGAGCTTATGCTGCGCCTGCAGGAGAACCTGATGCGCAATCTGGACCTCATCGGCCCTTACAGCGAGGAGTACATTGCCTGCCTGCAGGCCGAGGGGAGTCTGGAAAAAGAGGGCCCCCTCGACCTTCGCACCCTGCTTGAGCAGGCCCAGAACGCCGGCAGCGAGTGCCGGGTGATCCTGCAGGCCCTGGGCGAACAGCTGGACTTCGACCTTACCCGTGAAGAACTGGAAAAGGGGCTGAGTCCCGAGTACCAGGAGCTGCTGGAAAAGAGCCTGTAACCCGTGGCGAAAGGACCGCGCTTCTACCAGCCCGCCCGCCGAGGCGCCACCCCCGACACCCCTTTTGAAGTTGAAGCGGAACGCCAGAGTCACGATGGCCGGGGGCTCTGCCAACACCGGGGCAAAACCCTGTTCATCACCGGCGCCCTGCCCGAAGAGCGGGTCAGGGTCCGTTACCGGCAGCGACGCGGCAAATACGACGAGGCGCAGACCCTGGAAGTCGTGCGCCCCAGTCCACAGCGGGTAGAGCCCCGCTGCCCTCACTTCGGGGTGTGCGGCGGTTGCCAGCTCCAGCACCAGGCGCCCGCCGCTCAGCTGGCGGCCAAGCAACGCCAGGCCCTGGACCAGCTGCGACGCCTGGGCAAGGTCGAGCCGGAGGCGCTGCTGCCACCGCTCGACGGGCCCCACTGGCATTACCGCCGCCGCGCCCGCCTGGGGATCCGCTGCGACCGCAAGGGGAGGCCGCTGCTCGGTTTTCGTCAGCAGGGCAGCAACCAGCTGACGGCGATCACCCAGTGCCCGGTCCTCGAGCCCCGGGGCGAAAAACTGCTGCAGGCCCTGCAGGCACAGGTCCAGCAGCTACAGCGTCCCCAGGCGCTCTCGCACCTGGAGATTGCCCTGGGGGATGAGGACGCCGCCCTGGTGGTGCGTCACACCGCCCCCCTGGCCGACCCGGACCGCGCCGCCCTGGAGGCCCTCTGCCAACAGCAGGGGGCGATTCTCTGCCTGCAGCCCGGCGGCCCCGAGACCCTGCACTGCCCGAACGGGGCGGCCCCGCGCCTGCATTACCGGCTGCAGGAACAGACTCTTGCCTTTCACCCCGGTGATTTCACCCAGGTCAACGGCGGGGTCAACCGCGCCATGGTCGCTCAGGCGCTGGCCCTGCTCGACCCTCAACCCGGGGACCGGGTGCTGGACCTGTTTTGCGGGCTCGGCAATTTCACCCTGCCCCTGGCCCGCCGCGCCGGCGAGGTGGTCGGGGTGGAAGGCGCCGAGGCGATGGTCTGCCGGGGCCGGGAAAACGCATCCGCCCTCGGGCTCGGCAACGTCCACTTTTACGACGCGGACCTGACCGCTGACCTGAGCCGGGCCCCCTGGTTCGGCGCGGGGTTCAACAAGGCGCTGCTGGACCCGCCCCGGGCCGGCGCCCTGGAGGTGATCCGGCAGATCGGCAGCCTCGATATCGAAACACTGCTCTACGTCTCCTGCGATCCGGCCACCCTCGCCCGCGACGCCGGCGAGCTGCAGGCCCGAGGCTACAGTCTGCGTAAGTTCGGGGTCATGAACATGTTCCCCCATACCGCTCACGTGGAGTCCATGGCCCTCTTTACCCGGCGCTGAGCCATTCGCGAATTGGTCTACACTTTCGGCACGATTCCACACGCGGAGAGTGACCATGAGTGACCACGTCTACAAGATGATTGAAGTGGTGGGCTCCTCCACCCAGAGCAGCGACGATGCCATCCGCAACGCCATCAGCAAGGCCGCCAGCAGCGTCGATCACATGGGCTGGTTCCAGGTGGTGGAGACCCGGGGCCACATTCAGGATGGCGGCGTCGCCCACTTTCAAGTCACCCTGAAGATCGGCTTTCGCCTCGACTGAGCCCCCCGTTTTCGCTTATCCTCCGAAGAGCCTGTTGGGAGTCGCTCCCAGTAGGCTTTTTTATTGGCAGTTACGAGGAGCTTATGACCCTCTCCGCGGACGATATTCGCTTCGACCAAACCCACCTCTGGCACCCCTACACTTCCATGATCGACCCCGTGCCGGCCTACCCGGTGGCCGCTGCCGAGGGGGTTAAGCTGACCCTGGCCGATGGCCGCCAGCTGGTCGACGGCATGTCCTCCTGGTGGTGCACGGTCCACGGTTACAACCACCCGGAGCTCAACCGCGCCGCCAAGGCGCAGATCGATCGCATGGCCCACGTGATGTTCGGCGGCCTGACCCACCAGCCGGCCATCGACCTCGGCCGGCGCCTGGTCCAGATGACCCCCGAAGGCCTGGAGAAAGTCTTTCTCGCTGACTCGGGCTCGGTCTCCGTCGAAGTGGCGATCAAGATGGCGATCCAGTACTGGCAGGCCCGGGGGCAGAGCCAGAAGCACCGCCTGGTGGCCCTTCGCCACGGCTATCACGGCGACACCTTCGGTGCCATGGCGGTGTGCGACCCGGTGAACGGCATGCACGAGCTCTTCACCGGCGTGCTGCCGCAGCACCTGTTTGCCCCGGCTCCGAGTTGTCGCATCGACGATCCCTGGGACCCGGCGGACATCGCCCCCCTGGCGTCGCTGCTGGAGGCGCACCACGGGGAGCTGGCGGCGCTGATCCTGGAGCCCGTCGTACAGGGCGCCGGGGGCATGCGCTTTTACCACCCCGAATACCTGAAACAGGCGCGGGCCCTCTGTGACCGCTACGGCCTGCTGCTGATCGCCGATGAGATCGCCACCGGCTTCGGCCGTTCCGGCAAACTGTTCGCCTGCGAACATGCCGGCATCAGCCCCGACATTCTGTGCCTGGGCAAAGCCCTGACCGGCGGCTACATGACCCTGGCCGCCACCCTCACCACCACCGAGGTTGCCGAGACCATCTCCCGCGGCGGCGCCGGCTGCTTTATGCACGGCCCGACGTTCATGGGCAACCCCCTGGCCTGCGCCGTCGCCAACGCCAGCCTGCAGCTGCTGGAAAGCGATCCCTGGGAACCCCGGGTCAAGCGCATTGAGGCGCAGCTGATGAGCGGCCTGGCCCCCTGCACCGAACTGGAGGGAGTCCGGGATGTCCGGGTGCTGGGCGCCATTGGCGTAGTGGAGATGAAACAGCCCGTGGAGATGGCCCGGATTCAGAAAGCCTTCGTCGAGCGCGGGGTCTGGGTACGTCCCTTCGGGCGCCTGGTTTACGTCATGCCGCCCTACGTGATCAGCCCGGAGGAGCTGGATCAACTCACCAGCGCCATTGTCGGGGTGCTCAGCGAGCACTGACGTTTTCGCGCCGTGACGGTTATAGTAAGACATCCGCGGGGCAGCGCTGCCCCGCCTTCGACCTGCTGGAATTAAGGAACACGCTGACACCATGGCACGACTGAAACTTGAAATGCCCCGTCACTTCACCTTCACCACCGAGATGCCAGTGCGCATCGGGGATATCAACTACGGCGGACACCTGGGCAACGACGCCGTCCTCTCGATGATTCACGAGGCGCGGGTGCGCTTTCTCAAGCAGTATCAGTACTCGGAGATGGACGTCGAAGGGCGCGGCATCATCATGACCGACTCGGCGATCATCTATAAGGCGGAGAGTTTTCACGGCGAAGACGTGCAGGTCGATGTCACCGTCGGCGATTTCAACAAGTACGGCTGCGACTTTTTCTACCTGCTCAGCAACCGGCGCACGGCGGTGGAGATCGCCCACGCCAAGACCGGGATCGTCTTTTTCGATTACCAGGAGCGCAAGGTGGTCAGCGTACCCGCGGAATTCCGGCGCCGCTTTATCAAGGAGGCGGAGTAAAACGGTTAAACGCCAGGCGAAAGAACACTTGGCGCCCCGACCGCGAGCCAACAAGCAGCAGGCAACACGACAGGAAAATAAAAGCAGGAATTTAGAGGATCAAAGGGTACAGGAAACCCTTTGACGAGCAGCTTAGAAACAGCGACCAGCCCTTCTGGGCTGGTCGCCTAAGGTCATCAGGCGATGGCCATGGCCTCTTGGCGGCGGGCCCACTCGGCGCCCACGCGGCAGCCGTAAACCCCCACTTCCCCTTTCCAGCGCAGCCAGGTCAGAAACATCCCGACGGACTCGAGCAGCGCGGCCAGCCGCCCCGATGCTTCGGGCGCAGGATTATCGAATGCGCCCATGGCGCTCAGTTCTTCGGCAATGCGACGGTCATCATTGGGCAGACCGGTGTAGCTTGGGTAGGTCATGAGCATGGCTCCCGAAGGCAAAAAATTTGGCGCTATTATTGGCAGCTCACAGGGGGCTGTCAAACTAAAGTCGAAATCGGCTTGACACGGGTCAAGCGCCGTAGTCCTGGTAATGATCGGGCGCCAGGTCCTCAAACTTGGAGTACTTACCGACGAACGCCAGGCGGCAGGTGCCGATGGGGCCGTTGCGCTGTTTGCCGATAATGATCTCGGCGACCCCTTTATCCTCGCTGTCCTCGTTGTAGACCTCGTCACGGTAGATGAACATGATCACGTCGGCGTCCTGCTCGATGGCGCCGGATTCACGCAGGTCTGAGTTGACGGGGCGCTTGTTGGGGCGGTTTTCCAGGCTTCGGTTGAGCTGGGAAAGGGCGATCACCGGGCACTCCATCTCCTTGGCGATGGCTTTGAGCGAGCGCGAGATCTCGGAGATCTCCTGGGTCCGGCTCTCCACCGCCCCCTTGAGGGACATCAGCTGCAGGTAGTCGATCATGATCATCCCCAGCGAGCCGTGCTCACGGACGATACGCCGCGCCCGCGAGCGCATCTCCGTCGGGGAGATGCCCGAGGTATCGTCGATGTAGAGCGGCTTGTCCTTGAGCATATTGACCGCCGTGGTGAGCCGCGGCCAGTCGTCTTCTTCGAGCTTACCGTCCCGCACCCGGGTCTGGTCAATCCGCCCGAGGGAGGCCAGCATCCGCGTCACCAGGCCTTCTGCCGGCATCTCAAGGCTGAATACCAGCACCGGCTTGTTGGTGGCCAGCAGGGCGTTCTCCACCAGGTTCATGGAAAAGGTGGTCTTACCCATGGAGGGTCGGGCGGCGACGATAATCAGGTCGGACTTCTGCAGCCCCGAGGTCATCTTGTCCAGGTCGGTAAAGCCGCTGGTGATCCCGGTCATGGTGGTGCCGGAGTTGAACAGCTCGTCGATGCGCTCTACCGCCTTGGCCAGCAGCGGATTCACGAACTGCGGGCCGCTGTCCTTGGGCCGGCTCTCGGCGATTTGGAACACCTTGCGCTCGGCATCGTCGAGAATTTCGGCGCTGCTGCGCCCTTCGGGATTGAAGGCGTTGTCGGCGATCTCGTTGGCCACCCCCGCCAGGGTGCGCAGCATCGCCCGCTCGCGGACGATCTCGGCGTAAGCGCGGATATTGGAGGTACTGGGGGTGTTGCGGGCCAGGTCCACCAGGTAGTCCAGCCCACCGACTTGCTCCTGTTCACCGTTGCGGTCCAGCTCCTCGGCTAGGGTCACCACGTCGATGGGCTGCTCGGCGCTGATAAGCTTGAGCATGGTGGCGAAGATCAGCCGGTGCTCCTGCCGGTAGAAGTCGTCGGCGGCCAGGATCTCGCCGACGGTATCGAAGACGCTGTTTTCCAGCATCAACCCGCCCAAAACAGACTGCTCAGCCTCAATGGAGTGCGGCGGTGTCTTGGCTTTTACCAACTCGGGATCGATATCAACACTCTGGGTCATGACAGGCAACTTTGAAGGTCAACAGGAGGTACGATTTTACCCCAGCCCAAAAAAGAAAAGCACCACCGGTGGGCGCCGGTGGTGCTTCCGAGCTAGTCAGGAGGGCCGGGCAGCCCTCTCAACCGGTATTACTCGCCGGCGACGACCAGTTTGATGGTCGCGGTGACGTCACCGTGCAGCTGCACGTCGATGTCGAATTCGCCGGTGGTGCGGATAACCCCCTCGGGCAGACGCACTTCGCTCTTGTCGATCTCGGTGCCCGCCTGGGAAACCGCCTCGGCGATGTCCCGGGTACCGATAGAACCGAACAGCTTGCCTTCTTCACCCGCCTTGGAGACCAGGGTGATTTCCAGCTCGTTCAGCTTCTCGGCACGGGCCTGGGCCTCAGCCAGCTTCTCGGCAGCCGCCTTCTCCAGCTCGGCGCGACGCGCCTCGAAGCTTTCGATGTTCGCCTGGGTAGCGGGAACCGCTTTGCCCTGGGGAACCAGATAGTTACGGCCGAAACCGGACTTAACGGTCACCTGGTCACCCAGGCCACCCAGCTTACCTACTTTCTCGAGCAGAATGACTTCCATCTCGCCAACCTCTTCTTGAATGAGCCTGTGCTCATGTTCTTGCCGGTATCCGCTTCCTGATGTGCAGAAAACTGTCTGCGACGGCCAGCAGAATCAGCAAGGATATCAGATACGGTCCGGCTACAAAGGCGCCCGTGTAGAACGCGATCAGCCAGGACCTGCCTAATTCTCGTTTCGCTACCACTGCGTGCACCAGTGCCACCCCTGCAATCATAAACGGCAGGATCAGCACCGGGAGCCAACGAAAGGCCCCCTCGGTCACGCCCACTCCCAGCACCATCACCAGGATGAAGCCCCCCGCGAAAAGCGGGCCCAGCCGGAGCTGGTGAAACTCTTCTCGAAACCCGCCGGGGTTATAGAGAAGCGCCTGCCACCAACGCGCCAGGGCCAGACTCATCAGCGTCGAGCCGATGTGGCCGGCCACCAAGCCGCCCAGCAACAGCTCCCTGAGCATGTCCGCGTTGACCAGCTCGGCGGACTGGGGCTGTTGCTCGGCCAGCGCGCTGACAAAGCGTTCGGCCATGTCGCCGATTGCCGTTACGGCGCCCGGCGCAAAGAGCTCGACCACTTGGGCCGCCACCAGCCCGGCAATCGTTGCCAGGGCCAGGGTCTGCGCCCAGGAAACGGTCTGGCGCAGCACCGTGGCGGCCAGCAACACCCCGAGCAGGATCACCAGCGGTGACGCCTCCCCGAGCCAGGTCAGCCAGAGCAGCGCAGGGATAATTCCCCAGAGCAGGGGGACGATTCCGGCCCCCGGCCCCTGCCGCAAGGTCACAAGCCCCACGGCCGCCGCTCCAAAGGCCACCATGACGGTGGCCAGCATGTCCAGCATCACCTGGACGTTGCCGATGTCGGCCTGCACGAAAATCAGCGGCAGCGACAGCAGCGCAACAGTAGCGATAACAGCCTGCGTGCGGCCGCGCATAATCCACTCGGCCAGGGCACGCACTACAGCAATCTCCCGGATTTACTGGTGGCTGTCGGTGTACGGCAGCAGTGCAACGTAACGTGCACGCTTGATGGCCGTGGCCAGCTGACGCTGGTAGCGGGCCTTGGTGCCGGTGATACGGCTGGGTACGATTTTACCGGTTTCGGTAATGTATCCCTTCAGAGTGTCCAGATCTTTGTAGTCGATCTCAGTCACGCCTTCGGCGGTGAAACGACAGAACTTACGGCGACGGAAAAAACGGGCCATGAGGGTTTCTCCTAAAAAATGGCTAAATCAATTACCGCGCGGGAATTACTCCGCGTCTGCGGCCTCTTCCTTCTTGGGCTCTTCGCTGCTCTTGGCGGCGTCGCGCTTGGGCGCTTCACGGCGGGGAGCACGACGATCCTCACGGGATTCGGCGGCTTTGATGGGAGAAACTTCGGTGACCGCGTCCTTGCGACGCACGACCATGTTACGGATCACGGCATCGTTGAAGCGGAACAGGTTAGTCAGTTCTTCCAGAGTCTCACCACCGCACTCGATGTTCATCAGCACGTAGTGAGCTTTGTGGATCTTGTTGATGGGGTAAGCCAGCTGGCGACGGCCCCAGTCTTCCAGACGATGGATCTTGCCTTCAGCACCTTCAATAATGCCGGTGTAACGCTCGATCATGGCAGGAACTTGTTCACTCTGGTCCGGGTGGACCATGAACACGATTTCGTAGTGACGCATTGTGTCTCCTTACGGGTTAACAGCCTCCCAGAGCCGAACCGAGCGGTTCGTCGAGAAGCAAGGAGTTAACATAGGTTTTTTGGGATCGCGTATTTTATAGAGCCGTTACCAGGAAAGCAACGGTACGCGCCTAAAGGATAGGCGTTAATTCTACGCCCGGGCGGGCCAGGGCTCACTCAGCACCTGTTTCACGTAAGGCTGCTGGCGAGCCTGCTGCTCCACCGCCGGCAGTTTGCCTTCGGAAACCACCGTGTCCAGGCAGAAACGGTTTCCCTTGTACCCGAGGTAGGCCCAGCGGGCCTGGGGGATCGCGCGGTTAATCCGCAGCTGAACTTCTTCAAAAGAGAAGGACGAAAGAAGACGCCCCTCGATCCGGTTCGCAAGAACCAGTGTCACTCGTCGCATGGCCGTGCACCTCCCTGGCTAATGGATGCGAATGTACGAATATAATGTCGGCATCCCCGCTTGGGAAGCCCCTGCGCCCGGACCGGAAAACCGAAGGGCCTCTATCGCTTAGGGTGATCGCCGGCGTGGCACTCGACTCGGGCGAGGGTCACTCCCCGTTCCGAGCCCTGGGTGTTAAGCTAGAGGGCCTCGGGAAGAGCGCCCCCGTGCCATTGACTAAAGGAGGAGACATGGAGCCCAGCATTCCGAACGGCGAGGACGCCACCAGCCGTGAGCAGAGCACAGCGCCACCCGAAGCATCGGCCCCGATCTACACCCCCAACCAGACCCGCTTTGAGCGCATCGCTCAGGTCGCTGAGCGGCTGTTTCAGGTACCCTCCGCGGCCGTCGCCCTGTTCGCAGACCGCACGCCCTGGTTTCAGCCGGTCCCTGCCGGGGCAGACACCAAGGATTCCCCCCGGGGAAGCTGTATCGCCAGAACCCTGACCCGTGGCAACACCCTGGTGATTGAGGACGCCCGGCAAGACCCGAGCCTGGCCTATACCCAGACAGGCGATAGCGGTCAATTTATCGGATTTTTTGCCGGCCACCCGATCTACTATGAGAACCGGCCGGTGGGGGCGTTTTATATCACCGATACAAGTCCACGCGCCTTCTCCGATGAAGAGCAGGGACTGCTGTCGAGCCTGGCAGCCTGGGCCGAGAGCGAACTGCGCCTGTCCGCCATGAGCGAGGCCCAGGCTGAGTTGCTGCGGGAAAAGAGCGAGGCGGAGCGGCACACCCTGGTGGATCCCCTGACCAAATTGTGGAACCGCAACGGCATGGAGTACCTGCTGACCCGGGAGCTTTCAGCGGCCCAGCGCAAGCAGCTTTCCATTGCCGTGATGCTGATCGACCTGGACAACTTTGCGACCCTGAAGGCGCGCCACGGGGAGTCCGCCGCCACGGCCACCCTCAAGGAGGTCGCCGCGCGCATTCGGGCCTCGGTGCGCCCCCACGATGTGCTGGTGCGTTACGGCGAAGACCGCTACCTGCTGTTTGCCGCCGACTGCACCCAGGAGATTGCCCTGCAACTGGCTGATCGCATGCTGAACCGTGTGCGCAGCCAGCATATCAATGATGGCAAGCGCTATTTCTCCACCAGCGTTTCCATCGGCGGCGCCTGCACCCAAGCAAAACGGGGCCAGCCCATTAACGCGCTGCTGCAAAACGCCGCCCAGGCCCTCAAAGACGCGCAAGCGGCCGGCCGCGACTGCGCCCGGGTGCACTCCTTTTAGCGGTTAGGGCCGCTTAATACGCTGCCGGGGTCAGTGGCGAGATGATGGTTGCCGCCCCCGGCCGCCGCGGCAACGGCCGCGCCGGCATCCAGAATACCGCGGCCGCAACCGTCACAAGGCCCGGGAAAAGGACGCGCTGTTTCCATCAGCAGCGTTGTCACCTGCTCAGGTGCCAGCGAGGCGTCTTTGAGGTACATCAGGGCCACGGTGGCGGCGACATGAGGGGTGGCCATGCTGCTTCCCTGGTAAACCGCATAATTGTCCTTCCCCGGCCCCCGGGCGCCGCTGTTCAGGGTGGAAGCTATTCCACCGCCACCACCGCCGCCTGGCGCCGCCAGCTCGACCACCGCACCGTAACTCGAATAGCCGGTCCGCTCGCCCTGGGCATCGGTGGCAGCCACCGTCACCACGCCGTCGCAACTGGCCGGCTGGTAGTGACTGGCGTCGGCGCTGGAATTTCCCGAGGCCACCACCACTGTGATACCGGTCGCCACCGCGCTGTCGATCGCACGCTGCAGCTCGGTACCACACGCCCCGCTACCGCCGAGGCTGAGGTTGATCACCTGCACCGGCGCTTCAATCGAAGCGACGCCATTGACCGCCTCGCCCGCCGCCCAGCGAATTCCGTCAGCGGTATCCGACAGGTAGCCTCCGCACTTGCCAAGCACCCGAACCGGGACCGCCTTGGCCATGTTATAGGTAAGGCCGGCGACCCCTTCGCCGTTATTGGTCGCAGCCACCAGGATGCCGGCCACATGGGTGCCATGCCAGGAGCTGTCATGGGGTGACGAGCCCTGGTAACACTCGCCCTGCTCGACCCAGTCCCCGGGATCGGAGGCATCCATATCCCGACCGTCGCCGTCATTAGCAATACGGGCATCGCCAATGAGGTCAACACCGGCACTCAAATTGGCCTGCAGATCCACGTGGGAGCGAACGCCGGTGTCGATCACGGCCACCCGCACCGGCTCAACAGGCGGACGGGCAAAGGCCCGCCAGGCACCCAGCGCGTTGATCCCCCCCGGCGCGCCCTGGTAGTGCCACTGGTAATGGCGGTAGAAGGTGTCATCGGGCTCGTTGAACACCCGCTGCATCAGCACATCCGGCTCCGCCTCTCGCACCGCGGCCAGCCCCTTCAACGCCCGTGCATACTCCCGCACACGCGCCAGCGCTTCGCGCCCAGGCAGCTTGTAGACATAGCCACCTCCCGCGGTACGGCGAATAAACACCAGTTTCTTGCCGATTTGAAAGGTCAGTCCCGATGCCTGCGCCTGACCATCGGCGGATGCGCTGTAAAAACGCACGATCAACTGATCCGTGACGTCCCTGGTATCCGCCCCGGCGCTTTCATAAATGAGAAGCGTCAACAGGCAGGCCAAGCCAGAAAAAGAGGGGACGCGGAGTCTCAAACGATGACGGCACATCATACGGACACCCAGGCGACTAATTGGATAGAAGAGAAAGAAGGGCTTGCGCACAGCCACAGGTGATATCCATGGCGCATATGACCCAGCCTTCCAAAGATAGACGAAAGCCCCCGCCCCTGCCGCTGGCCTATACTGCCCGCAGAAAGCCGTCACACCAACCGGCAACAACCTGCGCGGGAGCGACACGCTGATGATTCAAGACGTCAAGGGCGAAGAAACGTGGCGTTTATTCCGCATACTCGCCGAGTTCACCGAGGGCTTTGACCGGCTCAGCGACCTGGGTTTTGCCATTTCCATTTTTGGCTCGGCGCGACTGCTGCCCGACAGCACCTACTACAATCAGGCTCACACCCTGGCCCGTCGTCTCGGCGAGGAAGGGTTCGCCATCATCACCGGCGGCGGCCCGGGCATCATGGAGGCCGGCAATCGCGGCGCTGCCGACGCGGGCGTCACCTCCGTGGGGCTCAACATCCGCCTGCCGCAGGAACAGCAACCCAACCCCTACCAGAACCAGTCGCTGGACTTCCGCTACTTTTTCGCCCGCAAGGCCATGTTCGTCAAATACTCGGTCGGCTACGTCTGCCTTCCCGGTGGCTACGGCACCCTGGACGAGTTTTTTGAGGCCCTGACCCTGATGCAGACCATGAAGGTTTATCCCCTGCCCCTGATCCTCTTTGGCAAGAAGTTCTGGGGCGGGCTTATGGACTGGATCAGGGACTGCCCCCTGCAGGAGGGTTTGGTTTCTCCCCAGGATCTGGACATCGTCACCCTGACCGATGATGTGGAAGAAGTGGTCGCTGCGATGTGTGAGCACCGGCGCTGGAAACTGGAAAAAATTGCCCAGTCCGGACACAGCCTGAACCCGGGGCCGTAACCCGGGGTTCGGAAAAACGATGAGCAGCCCCCTGCGCCTTCGATCAATCGCGCCCGACCTTGCCCCCTTTCGCGGTTTGGCGCTGCCCCGCTCAGGGCCTGTTTTGATAAAGCACCACCTTGCCCTTGCCGGCTCTCTTGGCTTGGTACATGGCCAAGTCAGCCAGGTGCATGAGCCGGTCCATGTTGTCACTGTGCAGTGGGTAGAAGGCAACTCCGATGGATGCGCCCACGCAGGCCTCAACTTCAGGATCCGTTAGCGCGTAGGGCTGACTGAGCGCCCCCCGCACCGCTTCCACGGCCCCGAGCACATCCTCCACGCTGGTCGCGCCGGGAATCATCCACGCCAGCTCATCCCCGCCGATGCGAGCGCAAAAATCCGAGCGCCGAATCCGCTGTTTAAGCCGTTGCGCAAGATCCCGCAGCAGGACATCCCCCGCCTTGTGCCCGTAGCTGTCATTAACCGCCTTGAACCCGTCCAGGTCGATATAGGCCAGGGCCAGTAGCTGATTATGGCGCTCACTCTCGTGGATCGCCTCGCGCAGGCGCTCCTGGAAAAAGGCCCGGTTAGGCAGCCCGGTCAGGGCGTCATACAGGGCGGCCCGGCGCACTTCGTTGAACAGCCGCTGGCGCTCGCAGGCATAGCGGCAGACCCGCGCCAGCATCCTCGGCGTTAACTCGTCCTTGGGCAGGTAATCCTGGATGCCCCCCGAAACCAGGTTTTCCGCCTCGCGATGGTCATAGTGCGAGGTCAGCACCACCACCGCCGCATCGCTGTCCAGGCTGCGCAGGCTGACGATCGTCTCCTTCGGTCCGGAGTCGGGAAGCTTCAGATCGCAAAGCAGCACGTCGGGCGGGTGCTCCCGCACATCTTCCAGCCCCTCCGCCAGGGTCGCGGCCGTGCGCACCTCCGGCGCCTCTAACGCCTCGAGAATGGCGTCCCGGGTGAGTTCCAGGTGATCGGGGTTATCTTCTATGATGGTGACTTTCACCGAGTCCTCTCCCGCGCTGCCGCCCGCACGGGCGGCGGCAAAGCCTGCAGGCAGTCTCTCAGCGAGCCGGCCTTGATCGGCTTGACGAGATACCCCGAAGCGCCCAGCCGCAAGCAGGCACGATAATCACCCTCATCTGACGAGGTGGTGACCATTATGATCGGCAGCGACGCCAAGTCGGTGCTGGCTTTAAGGGCGCGCAGCACTTCATAGCCGTTCATCCGTGGCATTTTGATATCCAACACGAGCAGGTCAGGCAAGCCCTCACCCTGCGCCCGTTCCTCCAAGAAGCTTAGCACCGCCTCTCCGTGGGAAACGTGGATAATCCTGCAGCCGTCAAACACCTTTTGCAGGGCAAAACAGCTCAACTCCGCGTGATCGGGGTTGTCTTCAGCGAGCAGAATTTCAAGGCTCAAGCTCACCTCCCAGCGGCGGTTCGGCAAAGCAGAGCGTGAAGGTGCTGCCTTCACCCGGGACAGAGTCCAGACACACACGCCCTCCGTGCTTGTCCATGATGGTTTTGACGATGGCGAGCCCCACCCCCGAACCTTCAGCCCCCTCGGGATCAAGGCGTTCAAATATCTGGAAAATCCGCTCGTGATGGCGGGGATCGATACCCAGGCCGTTGTCGGCCACCGCCACCCGGACTTCAGCTTCCTGGCGACTGGCGCTCACCTCGATCCGTGGTTTGACGCCGGGGCGTTGATATTTGATCGCGTTGGCGATCAGGTTTTGAAAGCACTGCACCAGCAAGCGCTCCTGACCGACCACCGTCGGCATCTCCTTGGCGACCACCACCCGGGCGCCGCTCTTGTGAATCGCCCCCGCCAAGTTCGCCATCGCCGCCTTGACCAGCTGCCCGGTATCCAGGGGCCGCACCTCCGCATCCCGATGAATAATGCGCGAGAGCTCCAGCAAGTCGCCCAGCAGACCGTTCATGGATTTTACATTGGCCTGGATGCGGCCGAACCAGTGTTTCTGCTGATCGGTCAGAACATCATTCAGCTTTTCAGCCAGCTTGTCCGCAAACCCCTCGATGGTCACCAGGGGCGCCTTGAGGTCGTGGGAGACGGTATAGACAAACTGTTCCATCTCGCTGTTTTTCTGCCGCAGCCGCTGCATCAGCTGGTGCAGCTCCTGCTGCGTCTGACGACGCTCGCGGATATCGACAATGGTAACCAGAACCAGCATGCCGCGGGCAGTCTGCAGGGGGCTGAGCCCGATCTCCACGGGAATTTTTTCTCCGCCGCGGCTGAGCGCGTAGAGATCCCCCCCACGCCCCATCAGCCGCTGCCTGGGATCGGCCAAAAACCCTTGCCGAAAAGCTACATGCTGGTGACGATACTCCTCAGGCAGCAGTTCCTCGACTCCCATCTGGGCCAACTCCCCCTCGGAGTAACCAAGCAACTGGCAGGCCTGCCGGTTAGCCTGCTGGACACGGCCGTCCGCTCTCACCGCCAACAGGCCGGTGGGAATGGCATCCAGGAGCACCCGGTAGCGGCGCTCCGCCTCGGTCTTTCGCGCCAAGTGACGGGTCACCTGGCGGTTATCCTCCCGCGCGGCGAGAAACGCCAACGTCATCATAAACAGGAGCAACCCATCAATCAGCCCCGCGGCGAACACCACTAGGCTCATGTAATTCTCGCTGGCCGCCTCAAACGCCTCCGTGCTCTGCACCTCCAGAGTCCAGGTGCGCCCGCCAATCTCAAGCGCCCGCTGCCCCTTAAACCAGGGCTCTCGCGAAGTTACCGGCGAATCGCTGCTGGAGCGGTACATCGCCGTTTCAGCCGCAGACGGGTTGAGCGTCTGGGGCTCGGCGGAACCGCTGCCGCTGTCAAACACCTGAAACGCGACAAAATTACGTTCGCCGGCAAGCATCCCCCGCATCAGGTCTTCCATGCGAAAAGGGCTGTAGACATAACCCAATATCGCCTCGCGGCGCTGTGCGACCGTGTCCAGGAAAGCGCCTGTTCGATAGTGCGGTAGATACATCAGAAACCCGGTTTGAGTGTCCACCTGCGTTTCCTGAACCAGCGTCACCGGGCCGCTGATCATCGCCCGTCCCTCGTCCCGAGCACGTGCCATGGCCTCGCGCCTGACCGCATCGGAATACATGTCATACCCAAAGGCGCGCTGATTGCGCCAGTCAAAGGGCTCCAGGTAGCGAATGGCCGTATAGATCTCTCGCTCCCCGGGCGGGTAAATACGGAAGTCGTCGAACCCCTCCGCCCGGATCGACGCTTCATAGGCCTCTTTGGATTCGGGGCTGACGAACTCGGCATAACCGTAGCCCTGGATCCCCGGGTAAAGCGCCTCGATATGCAAACTGCGGTGAAATCGACCCCACTCCGCCCTGTCAGCCGACTCGCTCGCATTGAGAAACCCCACCCCGGCTTGCAGCAGGCTGCGGTATGCCTTCAGTCGGCTGTTGATCAGCTGAACGAGATGGTCCACTTGCTTTTCAAAACGCAGACGCTGCTTTTCCGTCACTTCCGATTCAGTGACAAAACTGGCAAACGTGGTGATGGCCAAGGAGACAGCCAGCACCACCCAGGGCGCCGGGCGCCACACCTGGCTCAGCCAGCGTCGCGAAAACACTTCCCTATGTAAATCAAAGGGCTCAGTCTCCGGCTGACGAGATGTCGGGGGTGTTTTATCGATTCGCATAACCCTGGTTTGCAAGCCCGCTCCGACCTTGGCCAGACGGCGGATACTCCCTGCTTTTGATCAGACCGGGTGAAACAAGAGGGAAATTTCCGGTCGACCCGGAAAAGGGGAAGGCGTTACAAAAGCATACTGAATCACGCCGTCAGACTTGATCAGACGTCCCCCGCCCAACAGCAACAAGCATAGATCAGCGCTGGCGGGCAGGAGGGCACACCTTCAGGAGGGGCCAAAAAGCTTCCCGGAATATTTAGGACTTTTTCCTATTCCACGCCGGTCACCTTCGGTCAATACTACTCGCCAACGAGGAGACAGAAGGACCTGACGGCAGCAGGGATTAGCCGCCAGCCCCGGCAAGGAACGCCGATCACACCCTCGTCCGAAGGCCCCCAACCAGGATGGTTCGGGGCCTTTATTTTTGCGCAGCCAGAAAAGCTGCCGCGAACGGATGGCAGCCCGCCCTGCTGTCCGCGCGCCTCGCCTTCATCCCCCAAGGTGATGAATGCACTCTCGCCCCATTAACCCAGCCCCGCCCGGGTACTTTTGGGGTAGTCGAACCAAACGAGCTCCGCCCCGTGCTGCGCAACCTCCCGCCAGCGAGGTGCTTCAAGGCGAATCTGCAACAGCGCGCAGGTCGGCACCTTGGGCAGCACCCTGCCCGTCAACCATTCAGCCAGCTCCTCGATGGCGGGATTGTGCCCCACGATCCACGCCTTTTGAACACTCGGCTCAAAGCGCTGGATCATGCCCAGAAGTACCTCCGGATCGAAGGTGTACAAGGCCCCGGTGAACTCGATGGAAGGTGTCTCCACGGTGATTTCCCGGGCGATCAGGCGGCTTGTCGCCTGTGCCCGTTCGGCGCTACTGCTTAACCAGAGATCAGGGCCGCCGGCATTGTGAGCCCGCAGCCAGGCATCCAGGCGCTGCCCCATGTCCGGCGCATCCCGCGTGCCCCGCTTATTCAGAGGTCGCGCGTGATCCTCAAGTCCGGGATCTTTCCAGGAAGACTTGGCGTGCCGAATCAACAGCAGTGTTTTCATGGTCACGCCCTCCGATGCACCTTCTCACCAGCACTCCCCCCTAGCCTTTTCACTATAGTTAGCTCAGAAAACCCGGCCATTTCCGCATCGCTATAGCAATGGGCCAGGGCCGCGGCGGGGATTGAATTTGGGCACCGATCATCAGCCCCATACTGGGCAAAGGTTCAACCGCCTGCTGAGTGAAGACAGCCAGCAGGCGCAAGCCCTTCTGGCATCGTCTGAGTGGCTGCAAGAGGAGTCTGTCCACCAGTTTCGACTCTGTATCAAGCGGCTCCGCGCCGGCTGGCGGATGCTGAGAGCCCCCGCGTACAAGCACCACCGCCACTCGGCCGACCGCGTCTTAAAGACCGCCGCGCAAGCGCTGGGAGGAAAGCGCGATGCCGACGTACGCCTGACCACTTGGCGACGCCTCCGTGCTGACGCGAAACCCGCAGAGATCCCGCTGTTCGACCAACTGGAAGCACTGCTGCGGAATCATGCCGCACCGGCATCCCCCCCAGCCAGCCCCGAAGCGTTGAGCGCTCTGCTCGGCCAGGAGGAAGCCATCCGTGCTGATGCCAACGTCGAGCGTTGTCGCTGGCGGGAGCTTAAAGAGGGACGGGATTGGGCCGCGGAGAAAAACCGCCTTCTGGCGCAAAAAGCGCTGGGAGGAGAGGACCAGGAGAACTATCACCGCTGGCGACGCTGGGCCAAGCACCTCCTCTACCAACGCCTGCTGGCCGCCACGGTGCGCGGACACAAGCTCGGCAAGCGCCAGCAAACCCTCAACCGGCTGGCCACCGAGCTGGGCCGCAAGCACGACTTGGATATGTTGGCCACTTTTTTAGCCAACACTGCCCGCTCAAAGAAACAGCAAGCGGCGCACCGGGCTCTCTTACCTGTGATTGCCTCGACCAATCGACGTTACCAAGCACGCATCAGCAAACTCTATCGCAGCTTTAACAAAAACTGACCCAGCGCAGGGTCGCGAGAGCGCTTTCAAAGTCCGCCCATTACGCGCAGACACTGCCCCCTTCTAAGCGCTACGGGCGCGCTTATTTATGAAAACAGCCCCAATAGTGAGGGACGCTGCAACCGCCACGGTGTGCGCTGAGGGACGCTCGGGCAACGCCCGTGTGCGGTCCGGCAACTTCTGCGTTACGACCAATCGGGGTCACCCAAGGACGGGAGGTAAGAATGGGGGAACACGACCCGAAAATGAACGTTTCGGCTCGGGGTACAGATGCGATACGGCAGCAGGGCCGGCGTGCGTCTAACCACTTTGTCCAGGTGGTGTACAACGGACACCTTCGGCGGGTTCCATAAAAAGGGTCTGATTGCCACCTAGAATTAATGCGGAGCGGGTTGTTGGCATTGTCATGCAGAGGAGGTGAACGATGGGAAGGCTCAACGGAAAGGTGGCGGTCCTCACCGGCGCCTGTGGGGGGATCGGTCAGGCGATATTGCGGAAACTGATCAGTGAAGGCGGCAAAGTCCTCGCCGTCGACCTGTCCGAACAAGGGCTGGCAGCGGTCAAGTCCAAACAGGGTGATGCAGTGGACACGCTGGCCGTAGACGTCACCGACTACGACCAGGTCGCCGGAATGATGAGCCGAGCGGCAGAGCGTTTCGGACAGCTGGACATTGTGATCAACAATGCCGGAATCGGCAGCCCAAAGGCGCTTCTTGAACACGACCCCGTCGCCGATTTTGAGGGGGTTACCGCCGTCAACCAAAAAGGGGTTTACTACGGAATTCTGGCCGGTGCCCGGCAGTTCAAGCGTCAGGGAAGCGGTGGCGTCATCCTCAACACTTCCTCCGTTTATGGGCATATGGCGTCAGAACTCAGCTTTACCTACAACGTCAGCAAGGCGGCGGTGGACATGATGACCAAATGCGCCGCCCTGGAGCTCGGCGCTGCAGGCATCAGGGTATGTGCCGTGGCGCCCGGGCGGGTGGACACCCCCTTATTACGCAAATATGAAGAGCTGGGGTTGTGGGAGCATATCCGCAAAGAGCAGATGCGCCAGACATTCACCCAGCCCGAAGAAATTGCGAACGTTGTCGCCTTCCTAGTCAGTGAGGAAGCCAACTGTATAAACGGTTGCACCGTCTACGCTTCCGACGGCTTCGAGAACTTCAAGTTTCCGCTGCAGGGCTCGTAGAAAGAACCCCGGGGATGCAGGCAGTCACTGACTTAAATTTGCGGGAAGAAACCGCTCCACACAGGGCCGCCGACAAGCGTCAAAGGCCTGCGCGGTGCGCAGGTCCTTGGTCTGCAGATGGCGCCGAATCTCGCGCAAGCCAACAAGCGCACGAAAAGGCGCAGGCACGATGATACGAAAGTGATAGATCTGGTGTTTGGAGCGGACGAGATAGGGGTCAGCGGTCGGCATTTTGTGTATCCACTTTGTGTACGCGGACACGCAAAAAGGAAAATACGCTATCTAAAACAAACCCTTGGGAAACAAACCGTTACCCCAAAATGGAGGCGGCCCCGCCAGCCACACCCCGGCGCACGAATCCACCGCTGTGGCTGCTCCCTTCCGGGCCTGACCAGGTTAACGGCTTATCGTCGCGGGGGGACCAACAGGGCCACCATAACAGTTGCCGCCTCGGCAGCAACGGGCGTGGATTATCGCTGAATCCCGAAGTGGGTGCAACCGCGGGAGCGTAATCCTTGCTTAACGGGCTTTGAGACGCTTGATGAACTCATCGGCGGCCATATCATCCCAGTCGGCGTAACTGCGCATAAAGCTCGTCACCCGCCCCTCCCTGTCAATCATAAAGCTGGCCGGGAAGACGTCCACCGGGAACGCCTGGCTGAATTCGCTAATGCTGGCGTGATACAGCCCCAGGTGCTGGAGTTCCAGTTTGTCGTAATAGGCTTTCACCGCGTCGTACCCGGCCCGGTCCAGCGCCACCGCCAGCACCACGAAGTCCTCATCCCCGTGACGCGCCTGCAGACGGTCCAGGGCCGGGAGCTCACGAATACAGGGTGGGCACCAGGTCGCCCAGAGATTGAGCAGCACCACCTTACCCTTGAAGTCGCTCAACGAGCGCGGTTGGTCACGGTTTTCCATCATCGCCAGCGGCACCAGCTCCCGTGGTGGATCGACCGGGATGAAGCTGTTCACGGTGCCATCGGAGGGTTCCGTCGCCGCGTGGTTGGCCCACAGTGCGGGGCTGATCAGCAGGAGCAGCAGGACGAGGGGCGCACGGAGCGTCGGGGGCATAGATTCACCTTTTCTGAATCAGAGGAGCGGTAGTATCATGGGCGCCTTTCGTAAAAGCCCCACGGACCTGATTGATATCAAACGGGGCCTGCACAGGCAAGCGCTAGAATAGACCGCCGCCAACCCCTCAGGGTTCACTTTGCCTGCTCAGCGCCAAGGGAGGCTGAGCCCGCATGGATGCACGCGGCGGCCTGATAACCCCCGGGCCTTCCTCCCAAAGCAATCCAGGCGTGTTATGCAATTACATGACTACATCAACGGCCTCGGCCAGGACCTGAAGCGCCGCTTCGGAGAGAAGGTCCACAAACTCAGCATTAATGCCGAGTTCACCTGCCCCAACCGAGACGGCACCCTTGGCCGCGGCGGCTGTACCTTCTGTAACAACGCCTCGTTCAATGCCAATACCCGCAGCCAGCTCAGCATTCGCGAGCAGCTGGAGCGGAGCAAGCCGGGGATGCGGGCGCGCCGCTACCTGGCCTACTTTCAGGCCTACACCAACACCTACGCCGAAACCGAAGCCCTTCAACGTATGTACCAGGAGGCGCTCGACGTGGCAGACATGGTCGGCCTATGCGTGGGCACCCGCCCGGATTGTGTGCCCGACGCCACCCTTGATCTGCTGGCAAGTTATCAGGCGCAGGGGTTCGAGGTGTGGCTGGAGCTGGGGCTGCAGTCAGCTTTCGATGCCACTCTGGAGCGGGTCAACCGCGGTCACGGTTTTGCCGCTTACGTGGACACGGTGCGCCGGGCTCACGCCCGCGGCCTGAAGGTCTGCACCCACCTGATTGTCGGCCTGCCCGGCGAAGCCCCTGAGGACAGTCTGGTCACCCTGGAGCGGGTGCTGGAGGTCGGTTGCGAGGGGCTGAAGCTGCACCCGCTGCACATCGTGCGCGGCAGCATCATGGCCCGGCAATGGAAGAAGGGTGAGATCGAGCCCATCTCCATTGAAGCGTACGTGACCACGGCCGCCGAAATGATCCGTCACACGCCAGCCGAGGTGGTTTACCACCGAGTGACCGCCACCGCCCGCCGCCCCACGCTGCTGGCGCCGCAGTGGTGCGATAATCGCTGGCCTGCGTTCAACGGTATCGCCGAACACCTGGCTCGCCATGGCGGCCAGGGCAGCGCCCTGGCGCCAAGCCGGCTCGCCGCTACACTTTGAACTTGGCCACCAGGCTCTGCAGGCTGCCGGCCTGAGCCGCCAGCTCGCCGCTGGATTCAGAGGTCTGATTGACCGCACTCACGGCCTGGTCGGCGCGCTCCTCGATATCCACGATACTGCGGGTAATCTCCTCTGCGGCCGCCTCCTGCTGCACCATGGCGGCGGCAATCTGCTCGGTCTGCTCGGCAATCGCCTCCACTTCCTGAGTGATGCGGGCCAGGGCGCTGCCCGCCCGTCCCGCCTGTTCGGTAGAGGCCGCAGCCCCTTCCTGACTGGTAGCCATCGCCTGGTGAGCCTGCTCGGTGCGTAACTGCAGCCCCTCGATCACGGTCTGGATTTCCTGCGTTGAGGCCTGGGTGCGCTGAGCCAGGGTCCGCACCTCGTCGGCCACCACCGCGAACCCCCTGCCCTGCTCGCCGGCGCGGGCCGCCTCGATCGCCGCGTTCAGCGCCAGCAAGTTGGTCTGCTCGGCAATATTGCGGATCACATCCAGCACGGTGCCGATCCGGGCGCTGTCTTCGGTCAGCTGCTCCACCACCGAGCCGGTGTCGGCGAGCTCCTGCGCGAGTTTCGTGGTGGCACGGACCGTCTGCTCGACCACCTGCTGGCCTTCGAGTGCCAGCTGTCGTGCCTGGCTTGCCGACTGGCTGGCGCTCTCGGTATTGTGCGCCACTTCACGGCTCGAAGCGCTCATCTCGGTGACCGCCGAGGCCACCTGCCCGGTCCGGTTGCGCTGCTCCAATACGCCTTCACGGGTCTCGTTGGCAACCGCCGACAGCTCCTCCGCCTGGGAGGCCAGCACCCCCGAGGTCGACGCCACATCGCCGATGGTATCGCGCAGACGCTGCGTCATCCGTTCCATGTTCTGGTTGAGCAGTACCAGCTCATCATTAGTCGCCTTATCGTTCATCGCACCAAGATGAACGGTCAGGTCTCCATCGGCGATTTGCTGACTGGCAACAGACATCCTCTGCACCGCCTGCACAATCACCCGGACCACGAAATACATCAGCGCCAAAACACAGACAACGCCCACCAAGGTGGCGACCACCATCATGCCCAGCGCCGTTGACTGGGTGCGTTCGACAAGGGCCATCTGCCCTTCCACCTTGCTATCCCCCGCCTCCTCAATCGCCTCGATGGTAGACAGGAAAGACTCGGCTGCGGCCTGGTAGAGCCGGCTGTTTTCACGGAAAGCTTCGAACGCGGCCACCGCCGCCGAGAAATCCTGCTGATGAGTAGAGAGGGCGCTGTCAATCGCCTCGGCAAAGCGTTGGCCGGCGAACGCCCCCTTGCCCACCGCCTGTCGCCGGAAGAGCGGATGCGCACCGATCTCCTCGACGTTGGCGCTGAGGTCGGCCAGCGCCTCCTCTAGGCGCTGGCGAACCGCGCCTTCTTCGGCGGCACCGGCGCCCATTATGCTGACCAGGCGCTGGTAGTTGTAAAAGCGGGTCAGCAGCTCGATCTGGGTTTCCATACCGCCGTCGGCGGCCGACCACTTCTCGCTCAAGCCGCCGTTCCAGCTGATCAACCGATCAGGATTAGCTTCCAGGGATTCGACCGCCGAATCACCCAGCTCCTCGGCCTGGATCATCAGCTGCTGAAACGCGTTAAAGTGCTCGCGCAGGGCCGTATCGGCCGCCTGGAAGCGGTCAAAGCTGGTCAGGAGCCGGGCTTGCGCCTGGCGGTAGGATTCGGTCTGAGTACGGACCTGGGTGACCTCTTCGTCAGCGAGCAGCCCTGCCGCGACCATCCGCCCGAGTGCCTCCTCCGCGGTGGCGCGCCCCTCGTCGATCAGCGCCTGGGCCTCCGCCCGATCGACCTGCCCGGAAATCGCCTGGCCGACACCGAGCATCTCTGCCTCGATGCCGATACTGCCCTCCATGGCGCCGTCGGCGGTGTCCCAGGCGGGACCGGTAATGAAGTTCAGTAGACCGGAGAGTTTGTAGACGCCGAAAATGCCCGCCGCGCTGCACAACCCCACCATTGCCAGCACCAGCAGGTACCCGCCACCCAGTTTGGTCACTATCCGCATAATACCCCTCCTAGAATGCGACTGCTGAACACCCGAGAGCGATCGAGTCCAGTCAAGTTAGGACACTATCGAACGTAAACTGATATAAATCAACAGATACTCAGAAAGAAGCAGCCCGCGGGAGCGCTCGGCAGCACCAAGTGTCGGTGCCGCCGGCCTTATTCAAAGCTGCGCAGGCCAGCGATATCGCGCACTCGGATTTCCCGTCCGTGCACCTCGATCACACCGGCTTTGGCAAGATTTGCCATGATACGGGACAGGGTCTCGGGGGTGACCGAGAGACGCGAGGCGATCACCTGCTTGGGGGTGTTGAGCAGGATCAGTGCGCCATTCTCGGCGTCATGGGGAAGCAGCTCGCAGAGGTAACGTACCACCCGGAAGGTGGCGTTCTGCTGGGTGAGGTTAACCACGTCGTTAAGGCGGGCGTGCAGGCGCATGCTGAGATCTCCGAGGATCCGCATGCAGGCGGCCATATTTTGCTGCAACAACGCCATGTAGGCCTGGCCGTCGATGGCGTACACCCGGGCGGGCCTGACGGCCTGGGCATTGACCGGGTAGCGGTTACGCTGCATAAAGAGCACCGCTTCGGCAATCGTCTGGCCGGGGTGGACGATCTCGACCACTTTCTCGTTACCGTCCGCGGCGCGGCGAAACAGTTTTATCTGTCCATCCGCCAAGAGGAAAAAGCGCTTAGCCTCCTCCTCCTGGTGGAACAACACCTGTTCGGCCTCCAGCTCATGCAAACGAACCCCGGCCACCAGGCGCTCGAGCTCCGGCTCGTCCAGGGGCGCAAAAAGGTAATGCCGTTTGATTGCCGCGAGGGCCCGTTGCCGCTGTTGCCCGTCCATCAGAACTCCCCGTCCTCGCCTTACACCTCAAATGGGGCCTAAATTTACTCCCGCCCCCTCGCGATTGAAAGCACCGGATTAAAGTGATCCCTGACAATAACTCGATCCGGATCAATGAAATCAGCTTTGTATGGGCAGATACTGAAGCCGCCAGAGTTATCTCAACGCAGAGAACAAGGAACAGGCCATGACAGGAAAAAAGGTACTGGTGGTAGACGATGCCGCGACCGTTCGCCAGGCGGTGCGGGCTGCGGTGACGGCCGAGGGCCACGAGGTGGTCGAGGCGAGCAACGGCAAGGAAGCGATCAAAAAGCTGCAGGCGCAGCGCATCAGCCTGATGATCACCGATATCGACCTTGCGGCGGTGGACGGCATTACCCTGACCCGCTCGGTGAAAAGGGTTTCAAGCTATCAATCGCTGCCGGTCGTGTTCCTGACCGCGGAGGATGCGCAGACATTCCTGACCCAAGCCAAAGAGGCCGGAGCCTGCGCCTGGATCGACAAACCCTTTACCCAGGCCGAGATTCAGGGGGTGGTGCGCTCGCTCCTGCGCTGAAGAGCCGTTCAGGCCACCTGCGACCGGGCCCGTGTATAGAGAAGCAGGCACTGGCCGGCGAACTTGCGCTGACGCGCCACGCGCACCGCCACCTCATCCTGCTGCACGGTGCGCAACTCCGCCATGCCGACGGCGCGGGTCAGGATCCGCAGATCAGCGTCATCCCGCTTGCGCTCCACCCACTCCATGATCAGCACATTGGATTTATCGTTGAAGGAGCTGGAGCGGCAGCTTTCGCGGATCAGGCACTGGTCGCAGATGGGGTTGCGGGTATTACGCCGCTGCACCGCCTGGGCCTGCATGGCCGAGCCCCGGTAGCGGCGCCACTCGTCAATCCAGCTGATCTTGCGCTTGGTGATGCGAATCCCCAGGATCGCCCCGCCGAAGGCCATCATCGCAAAGCCCCCCAGGATGAAGAGCCCCTGTTCGGCGAAACGCATCACCAGCACCCCACCGCCGATATAAAGAAACGGTAGCGACTCATAAATATCTTCGTGCAAAAACAAGCTCTTGCGGCTATCCGGCACCCGCTTGTTGACCCGCCGCGCATCCGAGCGCAGCACCCAGGTGATCGCCCCGCCGGTGTAGAGCACCCAGGCACAGATCAGCACCACCCAGTTGGACTGGGAGACCATCAGCGCCAGCGCACCGAAGATGTAGAGGTAGGGCAGAACTTCGTAGAGAGGACGGGGTAACATGGGACTCGAGTCTATCCAGTTGACGTAGCGTCACATTCTATCGGAATGACCCGGCCCCGCTAGCCGCAGCCATCGATCCCTTGACTCAGATCATTCCCTGAGGAGCCCCTTTGGCAAGCTGCACGCCAACGCCAAGCCACCAGGGGGCTAGGCCATGACGAAGCCCGCCACACGCTCGAGCGTCCAGTAGGCGGCGACCGAACCCACGGCGTAGGAGGTGTATCCCAACCCCCGACTGCCCGGAGCCAGCAGCGTGGTGCTGACTCCGGCAAGGCGAGAGATGAGCGCACCCACCACCAACACCCCGGCAATAAAGAGCAGTTGCCCGGCCTCAACGCCGAGGTTGAAGGCCAGGAGCGCCACCGGCACATCGACCCGGGGCAGACCGATATCCAGCAGAGCGCGGGCAAAGCCAAGCCCGTGCAGGAGCCCAAAGACAAAAGCGACACTCCAGGGAAAGCGCTCGGTCAGGCGCAGGTTGCGCCCGGGCGGACGCACCAGCTCCGAGGCCAGTACCACGATAGAGAGGGCGATCATCGCCTCCACCGGCGGCGCCGGCACCCACAGCCAGCCCAGGGACGCGGCACCCAGCGTAAGGCTATGGGCCAGGGTGAACGCGGTGATGGCGAACACCAGCGGGCGTAATTTTCGAATCAGCAGCAGCAGGGTGAACACGAACAACAGGTGATCCACGCCCTCAAGAATATGGTCCACCCCAAGCCGAAAGTAATTCCCGAAGGTGGCCAGTGGCCCCTGCGGCAGCGGCACCGTAAACGCGGGAACCGCGGCGGTGAGCCGCTGGGTCTGGGTCGGTCTGCCCGGTGCCAGCGCGTAACGCACCAACGCGTCCGTCGCGGTGTTCTCCAGCCCCCGAATGCGCACTTCGCCCCCCGCCAGGCCCGGCTCGCACACCGTCACCCATCCCGAAACAAAAGCGCGACCGTCAAACACCGGGGGCGGCCCCTCCCGGTTATCACAGCCGGCGGGAAGCACCGCGTCGATGGCCATGGGCGCGCCCTGAACCTGGGGCTTGCGCCAGCTTACGCGCCACTCCTTGGCGCCGAGCGGTTGCATATCCAGCAGCCCCGGATCAAGCGCATGGGCCCAGGTTCCATGGGACAGTGTCAGCAGCCACGCCGCCAACAGCCCAGGCAGTAGACGGATCCTTCTCATCGCCCTAAATCCGCTCCGCGATAATCGGCGCCGGCAGGGCGATCTGGTAGCGCCCTTTGAGCGCCTCCAGGCGCCCCTCCGCCAGTTCAGCCCGGCGGGAAGCACGCCAGTCCCGCGCCACCTGCTCGGCAACCGACTCCAGAGGCGGCAGGCCACCGGCTACCCGCCCGGTGACCCGCACCAGGTGCTGCCCGAACGCACTCCTGACCGGTCCGGACCAGCGACCGGGAGGCAGTTCGGCAACCTGCTGAAAAAAACCCTCGCCAAACGCCCCATCCACGGCCGTCTCCGGACTCAGGGAGAGCACCGCAGGGAGTAGCGTTGGTGTCGTGATCAATGAGTGCGGCGCCGCGCCCTGGCGAAGCGCCGCCAGCGCCCGCTCGGCATCCGCGCCGACCGCCAGCGGCACCTGCTCGAACGCCAACCGTGGCTGACGGGCGAACCGCTCCGGATGGGCGGCGAGATGAGCCACCAGCACCGCCTCCGTCGGCTCGTTTTCCGCTTGCCCGCCCTCGAGCAGGAAACGCATCTTCTGCGCCAGCCGCTGGCGAACGACGGCATCTTCACGATCCAGGCCCAGGGCGCGCGCCTCGCGCACCAGCACCTCCTCGTTCACATACCGGTCCACCAGCCGCGCCAGCTCCTCGGTATCGGGGGCCCGTGACCAAGTCGCCTCAAAGCGCTGGGCGAGCCGCGTCACCTGCGCCTCGGAAACCACCAGCTGGGTCGGCGGGGCGACGGCGGGATCGTCCAGCGCAGAAAAAAGCGCGAACACGCCTGCCCCCAGCAGAAGAAAATGCAGCAGGGGCTCGCGGAGGAGTCGAGCCCCCAAGACCTCAGCCTGCCCCAAAACAACACGATTGCCCATCCCTTGCACTCCACACTCCGTCAATTCACGTCCACCGGCCGGGGGCGCTAGATGCAGCTCCCAGAATACAGCGCCTCACTGCTTTTTACCCCGCAGCACACCTCCTACCCTTGGGGCGTGTACCAGATCGGCGAGGTATAGGCGCGCTCGGTCACCGTCATCGGCACCTCGTCGCTAAAATTCGCCTCCTCGAAATAGGCCGCATCATAGGCCGTCCAGCGCGGCGTCGGTATCTCAATCACGCGGGCGTAGTAAAATGCCTTCTGGGCAGGGTCAAACGCCGGATCCTGCCACACGGTGATCAGCTCGGGAGCGCCGATGGTGTTGGTCCAGGTGACGTTCTCCACATCGACCGTGCTGCCCACCGCCGGCAGCTTGCCGTCGCTGCCCGGTTCACGGTCCCCGGACCAGACCACATCAAAGACCTTCTCCTGCATCTTGCCCGAGGCGTCGAGCCAGCCCTTGATAATCTGAATCCGGTCCAGGTTGCCCGAGTACGGATCCTTCAATGCCGCCACGAGGAAACTCGGCGCCTTCGCGCCCTCGGGGGCCGGCGGCAGGTCTGCCCCCATGGGCACCCCCTTGCCATAGCCGACAACACCGGGGCTTCTTCCCAACGCGTCCTGCGCCTCGAATGTCCAGCCGCCGAAGAAGCGCACCGAGATCCGGGTGCCGGTGGTCCCGTATACCTCCTTGCGCTTCATTGCGTCCCAGATCGAGGCCCGGGTATTCTCTCGCGCCCAGACAGCGGTCAGCCCCGATGCGCCAAGCTTCCAGTCCTTGACCGTACGTCCCTCGAAATCAAAGGCGTTGCCGGTGGAGCGCTCCGGACCCGGCTCGCTGGGCGGGAACTTGCCCCAGAAGTTGTTCTCCTCGGTGGTGGAGAGGCCGGTGTGGGCATCAGTGGAACCCAGCAGGCCGAACTTGAACGGGTTGGCCCCGAGCTCCTGTTCGAGTTTCAGTCCGCGCTTAAGTGCTTCTCGAGCGTATTCGTAGTCGATCATGCCCGGCTCTTTGGGGACCACGTTAAGGTTGCCCTTGTCCCAGATCTCGAAGTCGGCAAACTCGTCGGCAGGGGCGAGCTTGGGGTGCTGCTCCGAGGTGCCCTTGCCCTGAGTAACCTCGTAAAGGGGCTCCCAGCGGGCGCGATTCATCGCCCATTCGGCATCGATCGGCTTGCCATCTGGCGTTTCGGTGGCGAACATCAACCCGTTGGAAAGATTGCCGTTGTGCGGAATGGCCAGTACCCGACCGCCGGTCTGCGCCTCGAAATTGGCCATCCAGTCCCACAGTTCGTTGGGAATCTCGGTGTCAAAGGTGGTCAACGGGCGCACCCGGTCGGCAACGGCCTTGCCGTCACGGTAGATCACGTTGCGGTGCAGGTTGTTGCCGCCGCCGTAGTTGGAGGTCCACTCGTAGCCGATCAGGGCGGAGAAGATGCCCGGCTGGTTATGGCCCTCGACGATCTCGGTCATCTTCTTCCAGGTGTCAAACTGCACCGTTTCATCGACCATCGCCTCGGGGAGCGTGCCCTCCCCCTGCATGGTGATCATCTCCATCACCACCGCGCTGGCGTCCGCGCCACCGGCGCTCATGCCCTCGTGCCACTCCTTGAGCTTGGGGTCCGACATGAGGTTGGGATCGCCTTCCAGCACGCCCGCCATGACCCCCATAGCGTCGGAGTGGTCGGCGACCACCATCCAGTCATAGGGACGCGAGAGTTTGACCGGCTGACCAGTGCTCGAGGTAATCTCCTCGCCCTTGGCAAAGCGCAGCGCCTCGTCAGGCCCCACCCGGGTCCCGCTGGCAATGGCATCCGCCGACCAGGAAGTATGCAGGTGCTGCTCCCCCCACAGGGGCCGGGCGGGGAAATTGCGCCCCGCGTAAGGGGAGTACCCCGGCTGGTTGAAGAAACGCTCGATTTTTTCCGCAGAGAGCGTGCCGGCGTCGGTGGATACCTGGGCGCTGGCGGGCAGCGCCAGGGTCACGCCGGCGAGAAATGCGACAAGGGGGCTAGCGAGTTTTCGACTGTGCATGGCAAGGCTCCCGCACCTGGGTGAGCCGGGCGCCAAGACAGGGCCCGATCAATCAGGGGCAATAGAAGAGAATGGGTGTATAAGGGGAATGCACCTTGCGAAGCACAACGTTAACGCTCGAACTGGCAGGTACTTGTCGCATCCGTCCCTGGCTGGATGACCCACAGGGGCCTCGGTTCCAACCTGCCGCTGGCAGGGCATGTTGACTGGTGGTTGGCCCATTGGCGGGTAGATGGCGCCCAGGGGAAAAATTCACACTTGAGGAGCGGCTTCCCTCCGAATGGGAGCCGCCAGACCACCACTAAACGGTTTAAACCAGAGCTTAGAACAAAAAAAAAGGGGGGGGGAGAAACAGGGCGAAATCAAGGGGCGAGCTTAGGGCTCGGGTTCATCGAATACCAGATCCAGCCACTGGGTCTCGTCCACCTCGTCTTCGCAGACGGCGAACTCCCGCACCGAAACACCGGCACGATGAACAGATTCTGGATCGCCGCTGACCAGCGGGTGCCAGTCAGGCAGTGAGCTTCCCTCGGCCAGCAGCCGGTAGGCGCAGGTCTGCGGAAGCCAGGTAAAGCGGCTGACATCTTCGGGGCGCAACCGCAGGCACTCGGGCACCCGCTGCAGGCGCCGGGGGTAATCACTGCAACGGCAGCTGGGGATGTCCAGCAGCGTGCAGGCGATACGGGTATAGAAAAGCTCCTGGGTGTCCTCATCCTCCACCTTGTGCAGGCAGCACTTGCCGCAGCCGTCACAGAGGGACTCCCATTCGCTCTCCGAGAGGGCGTCGAGGGGCTTTGCTTCCCAGAAGGGACGCTGCGCCACGACTCAGTAACGCCCTTCGGTGGGTGTGCGGTAGAGATCCAGCAGGTACTCGTCCTTGGCCGGCGGCATCTGCAGGTAATAGCCCTGCTCTTGCAGCGCCGCCAGCAGCTTGGCGGCCTCGACCCGGGCCAGCTTCTTCTCCGGCGTGACCAGCAGGGTCATCACTTCCTTGGGCGTGCCGAACATCTCCTTGAGGGCCTCCGGCACCCGTTGCAGCCCCTCGCGCTTATCCACGTAAAGGTACATTTCATCTTTCTTGGGGCTTTTGAAGACCGAGCAAATTACTTTCATCACAATTCCAGTGGGGGGGGTTAATCGTTTTCGGCGAGCACTTTCAACAGCGGCTCTTTAACGAGGGATTCGCGCCACCCTCTCAGCCCGCGGGGCAGTTCAAAACGGGCGTCGTCGGACCCGATACGCAGCAGGTCCTCAAGATCACGCCGCCGGGCAAGCAGCTCCGGCGCCAATCCCCGCTGCGCGGCGACATCCTGGACCGCGGATTTCAGCACTTTGAGCTGGCGCCCGCTGCTGGCCGCCAGGGGCCGGGGCGGCGCTTCGGGGGCGTTGTCGCCCGCCGCGTCCCGCGCGGAGCAAATCAGTCCCAGCAGTGTTTTGCCATCCTGGGACAGGGTGCGGCCACGGATCTGCTCGGCCTGGGAGAGCTCCCGCATGGTCTGCGGCATACGCACCGCCAGCGACCAGAGCGTGTTGTTCTTGATCAGAAAATTGCGCGGCATGTCGCGTTCGCGAGCCTGCTCCTCGCGCCACTGACAAAGGGCCTTGAGCACGGCGAGCTGCTCCGGTCGCAACTTCCACGCCTGTTTGAACTTGAGGTAGTAATCGGGATCGATGCGGTCATCCGCCTGGGCTTGCGCCATCTGGGCGCACTCGTCCATCACCCACTCCCACTTGCCCTGCTCCTCAAGCCGCGGCGCCAGGCGTTGGTAGATCGCCTCCAGATAGACCACATCCACGGCGGCGTAATGCTTCTGCGCCTCGGTGAGGGGGCGCTGCAGCCAGTCCGAGCGGGTCTCCTGCTTGTCCACCGGCAACGAGAACAGGGTATCGAGCAGGCGCTGGTAACCGATCGAGAGGCCCAGGTCCAGAAACGCACAGGCCACCTGGGTATCAAACAGCGGCGTCGGGGTCGCGCCATAGCTGTGGGCAAAAAGCTCTAGGTCCTCGGAACAGGCGTGGAGCAACTTGAGCACCGAGGTGTCCCGCAGCAGGTCGGAAAAAGGGGCAAAGTCGTTAATGGCCAGCGGATCGATCAGGTAGCAGCGCCCCTCGGCCGCCACCTGGATCAGACCGGGAATGGGATAGAAGGTGTCAACCCGCTGAAACTCGGTGTCCAGCGCTACCCGTGAAAGGGTGCGCCAGTGTTCGCACAGCGCGCGCAGCCGCGCATCGTCCGCCACCCACTCGGGATTGGCAGCGGCTTCGGTCAGCGCCTGTAACCGCTCGTCGGCGATGGGCTGGGTAATCAAAGGCGTTTCCGTCCGGCAAAAGCGTGGGCCAGGGTACCCCCGTCCACATATTCAAGCTCGCCGCCCAGGGGAACCCCGTGGGCGATCCTTGACACCGCGATCGAGTCGTCCAGCCCCCGCAACTGCTCGGCGATGTAGTGGGCAGTTGCTTCCCCTTCCACCGTGGGGTTGGTGGCCACAATCAGCTCCTTGACCCCCATCTCCTGCACCAGGGCTTCGAGCTCTCCGAGCCCGATCTCCTCGGGACCAAGGCCGTCGATGGGCGAAAGGTGGCCGTGAAGCACAAAATAGCGGCCCTGGAAGCTGCCAGCCTGTTCGATGGCCAGCACGTCGGCGGGAGTCTCCACCACGCAAAGCTGGCTGGCATCCCGCTCCGGATTATCGCAGAGCTTACACAGGCTCAGCTCCGTGAGCGTGCGACAGCGCTGACAATGACCGACCCGCTCCACCGCCTGGGCCAGAGCCTGGGACAGTTTGAGCGCGCCTTCACGGTCCCGCTCCAGCAGGTGAAAGGCCATTCGCTGCGCCGAACGGGCACCCACCCCCGGCAGGCAGCGCAGGCTGGCAATCAGCTGATCGATAAGGGGGCTGAAACTCATGTTCAGAACGGCATCTTAAAACCGGGGGGCATGCCCATGCCGCCCGCCAGGCCCGCCATTTTTTCCTGGCTGGAGGCCTCGACCTTGCGCACGGCATCGTTGACGGCCGCAGCCAGCAGGTCTTCAAGAATTTCTTTGTCTTCTTCCATCAGGCTGGGGTCGATAGTCACCCGCTTGACGTCGTGACGCCCGTTCATCACCACCTGAATCATGCCGGCCCCTGACTCGCCTGTCACTTCTGCCTTGGCGATCTCTTCCTGGGCCTTTTGCAGCTGCTGCTGCATCTCCTGGGCCTGTTTCATCAGGTTGCCCATTCCACCTTTGATCATGATTACACCTCGTTGTTGTCTGGGTCCACCGGCTTGATCGACTCCGGCTCCAGGCGGGCGTCGAAGTTCGCAATGACCGCCCGCACGTTGGGATCGTTCTCCAGGGCCGCCACCGCTTCGGCGTGGCGCTCACGGCGGCGACGTTCGCGGTACTGGGCCGGCGTTTCGTCACGCCCCTGGCCTTCGCTGATCTGCACCTGTACCGGCGTGTCAAAATAGGTCGACAGCGCCTGCTCCATACGCTGACGGTGCGTGTCGTTGAACAGGTGCATCTGCTGGGAAGACAGCAAAAATTCCAGCCGGTTTCCGCTGACGCCCTCGAGCGCGGCGTTGGCGGCAATATTATACGTCATTCCGGTCAGGCCGATAGCCTCCAGGACTGCGATCCAGCCGGGCCCGTCAAGCTCAGCGAGCGAACCGGGAGCGGCTGTCTTGACGAGCCCCGGGGTCGCGACAGCCTGCGTCGACCCGAGGGGTTCAGGCTTTTTTGGCGGCGGCTCCGCTGCCGGCGGTGAAGCCGGCGTCGCCGGGGCGACCGGCTCGCCCCAGGGCGGCGGGTCCTCCGCCGGGGGCGGCTCGGCAGCATAGGCTTCAGAGAAGGCGGGGGCGGCAACGGGCTCCGCCGCGCTCGGCGCCGAGGGAGGGATCTCACCAGCCGGCGCCGGTTCGGGGGGCTCTGGCTGCGGCTCGGGAGCGGCGGCAACCGGTGCCGGCGCCTGGGTCGGCGCCTGGGTCGGCGCGGGAGCCTGCGCTGGCGCTGAGGGCGCCACCGGGGCCGGTGCCGACATCGCCGTAGTCACATCTACAGCCTCAGGTTCTGGCTGCATCGCCGCAGCCGTCCCATCGGCCTGTCTTTCCGGATGACCCGTCGCCTGTCCCTGGGGCAGGGCCACCTCGCCGGCATTCACCGGCCGGAAGGCCAGCATGCGCAGCAGGGTCATCTCCAGGCCTTCCCGGGGCACCGGAACCAGCGGCAACTCTTTACGCCCGCCCAGGGCAATCTGGTAGTAAAGCTGCACGTCCTCGGCCCGCATTCGCCGGGCAAGATCCAGCACAGTCTCCCGATCCCCCAGGCTGTTGTCGACGCTGTCGGGCAGCATCTGCGCCAGCGCCACCCGGTGCAGCAGCCCCAGCAGTTCGGCGAGGACGCCGTCAAAATCGACGCCAAACTCCGCCAGCGCGGCAACCCCGCCGATGACACCTGCGGCATCGTGCTCGGCCAGCCGCTCCAGCAGCCCCAGCACCTGCCGCTGATCCACGGTGCCCAGCATCGCCCGCACGTCGGCCTCAATCAAAGCGCCGCTACCGTAGGCAATGGCCTGATCGGTGAGGCTCATGGCATCGCGCATACTGCCGTTGGCGGCCCGGGCCAGCAGCCAGAGCGCGGGCTCTTCAAAGCGCACCGACTCGGCCTCGAGCACCTGCCGCAAGTGCTCGACGATCCGCTCGGGAATCATGTTCTTGAGGTTGAACTGCAAGCAGCGGGAGAGAATCGTCACCGGCAGTTTCTGGGGATCGGTGGTGGCCAGCAGAAACTTGATATGAGGAGGCGGCTCTTCCAGGGTTTTCAGCAGCGCGTTGAAACTGTGGGTGGAGAGCATGTGCACCTCGTCGATCAGGTACACTTTGTAGCGCCCCTGGGTCGGCGCGTACTGCACGTTCTCCATCAATTCGCGGGTGTCCTCGACCTTGGTCCGCGAGGCCGCGTCCACTTCGATCAGGTCCACGAAGCGCCCCTCGGCGATTTCACGACAGGCCGAACACTCACCGCACGGTGACGCGCTGACGCCCTGCTCGCAATTGAGCGACTTGGCAAACAGGCGGGCGATGGACGTCTTACCAACCCCACGGGTGCCGGTAAAGAGGTAAGCGTGATGCAGCCGATTGCTGTCCAGGGCATTGACCAGTGCCTTGAGCACATGGTCCTGGCCGACCAGTTGATGGAAGGTGGAAGGCCGCCACTTGCGGGCGAGAACCTGATAACTCATGGAAGATCTGCCGTAATTTCGTGAATATCCTGGCGACTGCTTGGAGGACGCATCGAGCAAGCGCCTATGCTAGCTTGATGCGTCCCCGATAGCCAGGGTTACGGCGTCGGGCGGGACTAGCCGCTGGCCTGTTGCAACAGGAGTTTAAGCGCGGAAAGCAGGTTCTTGTTCTCGACCCCGGTGATGTTCACCGCCACCGCGGCGTGGGTGCTGGGGGTCTTATCTTCAACGATCTTAACCTTGATCTGGGTAACCCCTTTCTTGAGCGTGAACTGATCGCCGCCCTCGGAGCCCTTATCTCCGCCGTTGGCCTGGCTGAGGCGGGCCAACTGGCGACCCAGGTCCTGGTTGTTAAGCACCTTGAGGGTCTGGCGCTCACGGGTGAGGTACTCGTTACCCAGGTCAGTGATCAGATCAAACAGGGCGCGGATACGGTCGCCACCCTTTTCCAGCTCTTCGGGCGTACAACGCCAGGCATGCTTGGGCGGGTGGGTGGCGATGATCTCGGTCGCAACCCCGGTGGTGGGGGCCATGGCGACTTCGATGAACAGGGTCAGCATGTACTGCAGGCCACCAGAGCCTTTAAACGGAATTTGCAGCGTGCGGCTGCAGATGCCGGAAGGGTGGAAGATAATATCCTGATACTCCGGACGCAGGATCGCATCCAGCTTCTTGATCGCTTCTTCTGGGGTCATGGGGCTGCCTATTAAGGGCTCGCAACTGCGAACGATTACTACTGATGAAACTCCCCTAAAGGCTAGATGAGCGCCCTGGCTAAGGCAACATTAAGGGTTTCATATTGAACGTCAATATGGCCTTAAGACGACTTATGTCAAAACTCGCCCGCTGTATCGCTGCGCTCCCCTCCCATGAAGCGGTACCCAAAGCCCCTGCCCCTTTTTCCGTTGAGGGCCTTCAGTAAGCGCCTCCCGCCTTCACGAGCGTCAGAATAACCGTGGCCTTCGGGCACCCTCTCGCCGCAACAGCCCTCTCGTGCTCGCCTGCTTATTTGTTTGACAAATATATCAATAGAATTTAGCTTGCCAAGGCTCAGAGCCCGGCTAGGCTTTAACCACTAACCAATCGACCACTTGGACCAAATAAAAACGAGGCCGCTATGACCGACACACCCTTTAAAGCCCTGGTGCTGCGCCAGGACGAGGACGGTAAGACCCAGTCCGCCATTGAACAGCTGACCACGGCCGATCTGCCGGAAGAAGAAGTGCTGGTCAAGGTCGAGTACTCCAGCCTCAATTACAAGGACGGCATGGCGCTCACCGGCACCGGTAAAATCGTGCTGACCTGGCCCATGGTGCCGGGTATCGATTTGGCCGGCACCGTCGTCGACGGCGGCGACAGCCAGTACAAGGCCGGCGACCCGGTGGTACTCACCGGCTGGAGCGTTGGCGAAAAGTACTGGGGCGGGTACAGCCAGATGCAGCGGGTCCGTCCCGAATGGCTGGTGCCCCTCCCCGAGGGCCTCACCACCCAGCAGGCGATGGCGGTCGGCACCGCCGGCCTCACCGCCATGCTCTGCGTGATGGCCCTGGAAGAGGGAGGCGTCACCCCGGATAAGGGGCCTGTGGTGGTCTCCGGTGCCGCCGGCGGCGTCGGCAGCACCGCGGTCGCCCTCCTGGCCCAACGTGGCTTCGAGGTCGCAGCCATCACCGGCCGCGACTCCACCCACGATTACCTGCGCCAGCTCGGCGCCACCCAGCTGCTTAGCCGCGAGGAGATGGCGGCCCGCCCCCGCCCGCTGGAGAAGTCACGCTGGGCCGGCGCGGTGGATACCGTCGGCGGTGAAATGCTCGCGCGGCTGCTGGCCGAGTGCCACTACAACGGCACGGTGGCCGCCTGCGGCCTGGCCGGCGACTTCAAGCTACCGGCGACCGTCATGCCGTTCATCCTTCGCAATGTCCGGCTACAGGGCGTGGATTCGGTCATGTGCCCCCTGGAACGCCGTACTCGAGCTTGGCAGCGGATCGCCGAGGAGTTTCCCCAAGACCTGCTCAACGCCATCAACCAGGTGGCAACCCTGGAAGAGCTCCCAGAGCTCGGTCAGCAGATCGTGCGCGGGCAGGTACGCGGACGGGTAGTGGTCGACCTGCAGGCCTGAATCACAGGGGGGGACATCACAGCCCCACGGCTATGTCCCCGTCAGCGGCCAGCTCCATTTGTATTACTTGGCTTGAATTAGTGGACTTGCATTACTTGGCCGCCTCGAGCTTGAGGCGGATAAAGTCGCTGTGGGATACGTGGATCAACTCGGCCACTTTTCGAATCAGGTGGTCTTCGTATTTATCCAGGCGTCCATCGGCATAGACCACCTGCCACATGGCACCGATCAATCGGCGCTTCTTGTCCGGATCATAATGTGCATTGACCAGCTGCGTGAACTGGTAGAGGGAAACCGACGCTTCCACCTCCGCTTCCGCAAGCTCAATAAGCTGATCCACAGTCCCGCGATCCAGGCTGAACTGATCCCGCAAAACACGAACCATCGCCTGGCGCTCGACGTCGTCAAAGACATAATCGGCCCGCGAGACTTCCACCATCAGCGCTGCCGCAGCCAGGTGTAAGGGAGGCTCCTGCGCCTGCGGGCCAGGCTGGAGGTTATCGGCAAAAAAACGCTTGATACGCTTGATACGCTCGATCATAGACTCTCCTGCTCAGGCCGGCGCGGCCGCCAGCCCTTCGCCTCAAGCATAGGTTGCCGGCGGGGCTTTTAAACCTTCGTCTGCGCCTCTGATCTTCGCCCGGGCCTATACTTATCGGCAGTTCGTCACCGGGGTATACGCCCATGACCGAGTTTAGCCGCTCCCGCCTCGGCCTCGTCGCCCTCCTCCTCCTGCTGGCCGGCCGACCGGCCCTTGCCGCCCCCTGCCCCGGCGGCGCGGTGCAACTGGAAGGCGCCACACCTCCCCTGTTTACGGAAATTTGCACGGCCTCTGCAACCGCCCTGGCGTTTCTCAACGACTACGGCCTGCAGCCAAAGTGGTCCATTCGGATTCAGATCAGCGCGTCGCCACTCTTTTCAAGCGACCACCCGGTTTACGGTCGCTATGACAGCCGCAGCGACCTGATCGAGATCATGTCCTTTCAGGCCATTCGCGAGCAGTTGGCGGCGCCCGAGATGTACGGGCAACCCCTGGACTTTGACCACTACCGCGGCGTTATCGCTCACGAGGTGGCGCACGCCGTGGTCCAGCACAACACCCCCCTGGAGAAAATCAGCCACGTGGCGCAGGAATACCTGGCCCACGCCACTCAACTGGCGGTGCTGCCAAAAACCCTGCGCGACCAGATCATCCGCACCGCCGACGTGGGCCCCTGGCTAGTCGAGGACGTCATCAGCGACATCTACATGGCCTTTGCCCTGGACCGCTTCGCGGTCAAGTGCTACCTGCACCTGACCCAGCACAGCGCACCGAGAACCTTCATTAACACCTTGCTGACCTACAAGTGGCGCTATGTCACCGTGTCATGACACGCCAAGCCCGCGCCAGGCGGCCAGCCCATAGAGCGCCAAGCAAATCAGCAGGGACATCACCGCTGTATAGCCCAGGTTCCAGCGACTCATGGAGAGCGCCTCGATACCGTAGCGCCCCTGAATCGCCAGGTTCATCCCCGAGAGGGGGCCAACCGCCGACCCCATGCCCCAGGCAGCGAGAAAGACCACCGCCAGCAGGGTATGATCCGGCGCCAGCGGCGCCAACAGGGAGCCGGCCAGGGCAATGCTGATAATGGGGTGCACCCCCAGCAGGGAGAGACCGGTAATGGCCAGATAGGTCAGGCTGGCCTGACCTCCCCCAAAGTGCTCAAACAAAGCCCAGCCCGGCTGGCTCAGAATCAGGGTTTCCAGGCCATAGCCGAGTACCGCCGCGGCCTGAAACAGCAGCAGCTCATTACCCATCTGCGGCAGGCGCTCACCGAGGTGACGTCCCAGCAGGCGCAGGGCCCGCCCGCTCTGCAGGGGCAGCACCAGCAACGCCAGCCCCGGCGCCAGCAGGGTGATGGTGCCGATGATCGATCGCTGGGGGTCGACGTAGCGCATCAGAACAACGCCCAATGCCAGCAGCGCCGGCAGCCACAGGGCCCGGTAGTGCATCGGGTAACCGACAAACGCAGGGGCCCGGGACCGCATGCTCCAATAACTGATGCCCAGGGCGAGCGCAGCCAGGGGGATGCCGGCCGACCAGACCTGCTGCAGCCGCGCCTCGGGCGCCACGCTCAGGGCCACCCCCATGGCGGCGAAAAAGGGCGACCAGAACGCCGCGGCGGAAAAGCCCCGCACCAGCACTTTGGCCTGGTCCGCGCCCAGGGTATGACGGCGTCCGATACGATCGGCAATGATAAAAATCGAAGAGAGGTTGATGACGGCGCCGAACAGGTGCACTCCCAGCAGCGTGGAAGCCACCGCCCCCCGCCCCCTCGGCAGCGCCTCCGTTTCTGCCGGCGGCTGGCTGACCAGGCCCAGGAAGCTCACCGCCACCAGCATGGAGAGCAGGGGTGCATTGCCGGCCAGAAGGCGCTCTGCGTCCAGCGGCTGGTCCACCCAAAACAAACACCCCAAGCCCACCCCCATCAGCACCAACGACTGGATCCGGTTGCGTCGCGTCAGGCGAGGCCAGAGTCCGAGGGCGGCTATCCAGTATGCCGTGCCGGCCCAGGCAACCGAAACCTCGGCGCCCAGCAGACCGAGAATGACAAGGCCCAGGGCCGCGCTGATAAAGATACCGGCCAGTCTCGTGGGTAGAGGGTCAAGGATTGCGTCTCTCACGGGCGGGTCGATCGCTGGTGGATGGGGAACGCCATAAATAAGTAAAGAGCGCCATTAACAATTAAAGAGCGCCATTCTAGCCCCGCAAGCCGGTGCTGGCGAATCACCCCGGTATTGCCCCGGCCGGGTGGGCGGTTTCACCGCTGAGCTTTTGCCTTGACTCTTACCGTGACCCTTACCTTGGCTTTCACCTTTGCTCAAACTTTCGATTCGAAAGCAAAAGCCATTCTTTACCCCAGAAATGAAAATACAAACCGGCAATATCGATAGTTTTAGTCTTTGGAAACAACGAACGCCGCCTTAAAATAGCGCTTCAAATTTTCACCCAGGACCCGTTGTTAACATGCCCTTCGTCACCTTTTCCCACCTGTTGCTGATCAGCGTTGCCGCCATCTGGGGATTCGCCTTCGTGGCCCAGAGTGCCGGCATGGACCACCTCGGGCCCCACAGTTTCAACGCCGCCCGGTTCGCCCTGGGGGCCCTGTCGCTGGTTCCGGTGTGGCTGGTACTGGGCGGCCGGCGCCTGCCCCAGGGCAAAACCCTGCTCTGGGGAGGCCTGGTCGCCGGCACCATCCTGTTCGCCGGGTTCAGCTTCCAGCAGGTGGGGTTGCTGTATACCAGCGCCGGCAACGCCGGCTTTATCACCGGCATGTACATTGTCATGGTCCCCATGGTGAGCTTCGCCATGGGCCAGCGCGGAACCCCCCAGACCTGGGCCGGGGTAGCGCTGGCGCTGGGCGGGCTTTACAGCCTCTCGATCGGTCCGGATTTCAAGATGGCCTACGGAGACTTGCTGGAGCTGATCGGTGCCCTGTTCTGGACCGCCCACGTCATCGTCATCGGCTGGCTGTCGCGCAAAGTGGACCCGGTGGGGCTGTCCATCGTGCAGTTCCTGGTGGCGACCCTCTGGGCCACGCTCGCTGCCGCGCTCCTGGAAACCCCGACCCTGGCTGGCTTTCAGGGCGCCTGGCTGCCGCTGGTATATGCCGGGATCGCCTCCAGCGGCATCGCCTTTACCCTCCAGGCCATCGGGCAGCGGCGGGTCGATCCCAGCGTCACCGCGCTGATCCTCTCCATGGAAGCGGTGTTCGCGGTCATCGGCGGCTGGTTGCTGCTCGGCGAGGTGCTGAGCGGGCGGGAGTTGACAGGATGCGCCCTGATGCTCGCCGGCATGTTGATCAGCCAGTGGCCCAGCCGGCGCCAGGCCTCCACCCCGCAGCCGGCCTGATCTCAGTCGAAGAAGGTCTGGGGCAACGCCCGTTCCACGGGGGTGGAAAGGATCATCATGGTATTGGTGTCCGAATAGTCGCAGAAGGTCTCCAGGACGCGGTCCAGCTGCGCCATGGAGGCCACCGCCAGCTTCACCAGAAAGGCCTGCTCGCCGGTGACGTTGTGGCACTCCACCGCCTCGTCGCAGGCCAGCACCAGCGCCTTGAAGGCCCGTTCCTGGGTGCGGAACACTTTACACTGCACCAAGGCGACGATGGGATAACCGGCCCGGTCCAGATCCACCTTCAGGCTATAACCGGCAATAATTCCGGCCTGCTCCATCTTGCGAATCCGCTCGGCAACGGCGGGGGCTGACAGGTGCACCCGCTTGGCCAGTTCGGCGTATGACAGGCGGGCATTTTCCTGCAGTGCAGCAATCAGTTTCCGGTTGATACTATCCAGCATGGATCCCTCTAGGCGTTAGAAGAAGGCCTTTTCAGCCTGTCCCAATGACAAAGCGCACATATACGACGCCGCACCGCAACATTATCGCAAACTGATATAAGCATGCGGTGAAGAGCATCTACACTTGGTTTAAAGGGAATTAAACATCGTAATGTCATGGACTTAGATTCTATCGAGGAGTACCGGCTAGAGCACCTGCGCGATGCCTCTTTCCGGGACCGGTTGCTGGCCAAGATTTTCAGCCAACACCAGCGGGACGGCGTCCCCTCTCCCCTTGCCAAACGCTTTCTGGCGCGGTTCGACCTTCTGGCGGGCCTGATCCTGAACGAAGGCCCCGGCTCCCCCCGGGTGCAGGAACTCTATGCCGAGCTTCAGGGCGAATTCGGAAGTTCCCGCGCGTTCAAGCCGATCCTCGAACAACTGCACTCGCTGGCCACAGCTCCGCGGCCGCAGCCGCCACGTCACAAATAGCTCAGGGGCCCCGAGACCTTCAAGGCAGCGCCTGTACCTCCATTCGCTCGCTATCGGCCAGACTGACGGACTGCCCGTGAACGGTCACGAAGCGGCGCCCCTCCAGGTCTCCCTTGTACGCCTGGTAACGAACCACTTCCCCGGTCACGCTGTTGACGATCCGGATCTCCAGCAGCGTGCGGTCATCAAGCCACCGGTAAGCAAAAAAGGCCGCCGCGAGTCCAAGAAAAACAATCAGCAGGCCTGCCGCCAGCCGGCGCAGCGCCGGTGAATGCTCGCCAGTCGCCGGCGCGCTGCGGTCAGTCCCGCTTGAAGGACTCGCCTTAAGGCGCTGGTGGCGCAAAAAGAGGTAGGCGGCGCCGATAACCAGGGCTGTGAGAAGGATTTTGGTTAGCATAGATCATTCCCCTGGACGGTCATGCCCCCTCAGAAAAGGCCCCCGGGTCGGCCTTAGGGCTATTCCGCACAGGCCGTCGATTGGCGGCGGCAGTGCCGGGCGAGGAAGGCGGTGAGTTTTTCCACGGGCAAGGGGCGGGAAAGCCAAAACCCCTGAATCATGTCACATCCCATCTTCTTGAGGGCCTCGCGCTGCTCGGCATGCTCGACGCCCTCAGCGATGGCCATCAGCCCAAGACCGCGGGCCAGCTCGATGGTGGTGCGAATCACGTGGGCACCGCGCTCGTCACTGATCACGTCGATCATCGACTTGTCGAGCTTGAGGTAGTCGGCCGGCAGCCCCTGCAGGTAGGTCAACGAGCTGTACCCGGTACCGAAATCGTCGATGGCCAAACGTACCCCCCGCCCGCGCAGGCGCTCCAGGGTGCGGCTGCCCTCCTCCAGATTATCGATCACCATGGACTCGGTAATCTCCAGAATCAGCGTCTGCGGAGGAATTCGCGTCTCCGCCAGCACCTTGTCCACGGTGGCCACGATGTCAGAGAGCATCAACTGCCGCGGCGATACATTCACACTGACGCTGAGCCCGGTGTAGCCCTCTTGATGCCAGCGGCTGAGCTGGCGACAGGCGGTCTCCAGCACCCAACGACCGGCCTCGACAATCAGCCCGCTCTGCTCCAGCAGCGGAATAAACTCCACCGGCGACACATTGCCGTACTCCTCGTGGTGCCAGCGCAAGAGGGCTTCAAAGGAGACCACCTCATCATCAGCCAGGGACTGCTTGGCTTGGTAATGGAGGGTAAAGAGGCCGTGGCGCACGGCATCGGGCAAATCCCGCATCATTCGGCTCTGGCGGGCCGCCCGCTGGCGCATGGTGTCATTGAACATCTGGAACTGCCCCATGCCCCTCTCCGCCGCATGACGCAGGGCCTGGTCGGCACTGGCCATCAGCTCGTCGATGTCGGTGGCGTCATCGGGGTAGATCGCCATACCGCCGCTGATGGAGATATCCGATTTCTGGCCGTCCAGGTTGATCGGCTCCTGGAACTGCAGCATCAACCGCTCACCCACGAACACTCCGTCTTCGGGCTGTCGCACATCCTCGAAGACCAAGGCGAAATCATCCCCACCGATGCGGGCCACGGTGGGGTTGCTATCAAGGCGCGCTACTTCATCGGTAAGGCGCACGGACTGGCGCAGCCGCTCGGCGATTGCCATCAGTACCGCGTCCCCCGCCTGGTGCCCGAGGCTGTCGTTGATATTGCCGAAGTCATCGATGTCCACGAACATCAGACCCAGGCAGCGCTTATGACGGTCGGCGCGAGCCATCGCCTTCTGCAGGTGGAGATATAGAAGACTGCGGTTGGGCAGGTGCGTCAGACTGTCATAGTGCGCCAGCTTCACCAGTTCCGCGTGGTGGCGGCGCTGGTCGCGGTTGGCGCGAAGAAAAATGGCCAACAACACCAGGAGCAACCCGACCCGGGCGGCAATATCGATATAGAGACGGTGACGCAGCGGATCAGTCAGAGCCTGGAGCCGCGCCGGCGGCAGATGGTGGTACAGGCGCCAACGGCCCTCGCCCACCACATCGAGCGTCACCGAGGCGCCTCGACCTCCTGCCGCGCTCAGCGCCTCGCTCACCCGCCCGGGCGTCAGGCCGGCGAACAGGGAGTTGCGCCGGTCGTGAATGACAATATCGTGGGTGTCCTGGGTCAGCAGAAAGTCCGCCGGCTGGGGAGGCAGGGCCCACGCTTCCTCGCGCGCCCGGGCCTGCTCGTCAGGCGTAATGGGAATAAACGGTACCCCGACCAGTGCCGCCTCAAGCACGTTGGCGCGCAGGACCGCCGAAATGATGCCCTTGAACCCCTTGTCGTCGAGGCCAAAGACCGGCACCGAGTAGAGAATCCCATGGGTATCCTCCACCGAACCGCCACTGACGGAGGCATACTGGGTGTTGTCGCAGGTGCGCATCAGCGGCGACGCGAGCGCGGGGATCTGGGTGATGTCGTCTGAAAATGACCAGCGCGGAAAATGCGCCTTGTACCAGCGCATCTGCTCGAGGTAGTAGGCGTACTCGTCCAGCTCGTACTCTTCGGGTATGTCCCCGTGGTTGCTCAGTCCCCCCTCGACGGGATCGTTGACGCCGACGATTTCCCCGTCATACATGAAAAACGGCACCTCTCCCCGGTCGGGTCGGAAGCCGTCGAGCACGTAATAAATCTCCGAAAGGCTGATGCTGTTGGCGAGGTTGCGGTAGATCTGCTCGAGGGTGTAATGGGTTTCCAGGGGAAGGCGGCCCTGGTAGACCACGTTCTCGCTCGTGCTCTGGCGGTTCGGACCGCTGACCGCGCGCACACTCGGCAGCAGGGAGATGGTGCGGATATGCTCGTAGACAGCGAGGAACCGGTCTTCCAGCTCCTCCGCCTTACTCCCCAGCAACTGCACCTGGTACTGGGTCACCCGCTCCTGGGCCCTCTCCCGGTAGTCGAGAACCAGCTCGCGAACATTCAGGGTCCAGAGCAGCAGGATCACCAGGATCATGCCCCATACCAGCCGCGAACCGGCAAAGGTATCGGGCTTGCGGGACCACCAATCTCTGAAACGCGTATTCTTTGAGGGCATACTGCTCGCCTGATGCGCTCTGGGCCGGCCGGCGTTTGCGTCACCAACCCAAAAAACCCAATAGTTCCGGGTGATTATGCAGGATGCGCCGGCCAAGATGCAACGCGAACGCACACCGGTCCGGGTCGACGGTTACACCGGGTTGTCGATATCGATAAACCGATGCTCCAAGCCAAGCTCGGCAGCCAGCCGCTCACCGACCGCCTGGACCCCAAAGCGCTCGCTGGCATGATGCCCGGCGGCAAAGTAATGCACGCCGCACTCTCGGGCACTATGCACCGTCGGCTCGGAAATCTCTCCGCTGAGGTAGGCATCCAGGCCGAGCTCCGCAGCTTTGTCGATGTAGCCCTGGGCCGCCCCGGTGCACCAGCCGAGCCTCTCAATCCGTGCCGGGCCGCCGTCAATCCACTGCGGCGCCCGGCCCAGCACCTGCTCCAGCCGCGCGGCCAGTTCGGCCGGGGAAAGCGGCTGCGGCAGGCGCCCCCAAAGCCCGATACTACGAGGATTGTCAGGCTCCAGCCCGCCCTCGATACTCACCCCAAGCTGCGCTGCGAGCTGAACGTTGTTGCCCAGCTCCGGGTGCAGGTCCAGGGGAAGGTGGTAGGCGATCAGGCTGATGTCCTGCTTCAACAACGTTGCCAGACGGCGTTTTTTCATCCCCCTCACCGCGGGATCCTCTCCCTTCCAGAAGTAGCCATGGTGAACCAGGATGGCATCGGCACCTGCTTCCACCGCAGCGTCCAGCAGGGCCTGGCTGGCGGTGACCCCGGTCACCAGCCGCCGCACCGACCCGCGCCCTTCCACCTGCAGGCCGTTGGGGCAGTAATCGCTGATCGTGTGGGGCTGCAGCCACTCATCCAGGGTTTGTAGCAGCTTTTCCAAGGACACGGACATAGCGAACTCCTTTGTGACGGCCGGTCGTGAGCGGAAGGGCGTATCCGCTCGCCTCCGGCGATGGCGATAGGTTTTGCTGCATGATACGGTGCTGCCGCGGCGGTTAAAACACGGATTACCAACAAACCAACCCGCTTCGTATAATGCTTTCATAATCCGACGAAGAGATGCCCATGCATAAACTGACCACTCAGATTCTATGGCCGGTGGTGGCCGGTGTTCTGGTGGCGCTGGTAATGCTGCAGTTTTTCCCCCGTACGCCCCCCGCCGGCGGCCGGGTGGAGATACAGCAGGCCCCCACCAGCAACCTGCCGAGCCCGACGCTGACCGCCGTGGGCCCCGTCTCCTATGCGGAAGCGGTAGCCCGGGCCGCCCCCGCCGTGGTCAACATATACACCACGACCCGCATTCCTGCCCGCCAGCATCCCCTGCTGAACGACCCCTTCTTTCAGGACTTTTTCGACCTCAAGCAACTCCCCGAGCGGGAGCGGATTCAGTCCAGCCTGGGGTCGGGCGTTATCCTGAGCCCCCAGGGCTATGTGCTGACCAACAACCATGTCATCGCCGGCGCCGACAGCATTCGCGTGGCCTTGCGCGATGGACGGGAAACCAAGGCCGAGGTCATCGGCACGGATCCCGACACCGATCTGGCGGTGCTGAAAATCGACATCGAGGAGCTTCCCAGCATCACCCTGGCCTCCTCGGACGAAGTAGCGGTAGGCGACGTGGTGCTGGCCATCGGCAACCCTTTCGGAGTGGGCCAGACGGTGACCATGGGCATAGTCAGCGCCACCGGTCGCAATCAGCTTGGCATCAACACCTTTGAAAACTTCATCCAGACCGACGCGGCCATCAATCCGGGTAACTCCGGTGGCGCCCTGATCGACGCCCACGGCAACCTGCTGGGCATCAACACCGCCATCTTTTCCCGCAGCGGGGGCTCCCAGGGCATCGGCTTTGCCATCCCTTCCAACCTGGCCCGCAGCGTGCTGGGGGACATTATCGAGAACGGCCGCGTCATTCGCGGCTGGCTGGGGATCGAAATTCAGGTCATGACCCCGCGCCTGGCCGAATCGTTCGGGGTGGATGCCAGCCGGGGGCTGATCATCGCGGGGATCTTCCGGGACAGTCCGGCTCACCGCGCCGGCATGCAGCCGGGCGATGTGCTGATCAGCATCGATGGAGAGCCGGTCACCGACTCGCGCCGGGCCATGAACCGTATCGCGGAGACCCGCCCCGGCGCCACCCTGGGGATGGAAGTCCTGCGCAACGGGCACCGCAAGAGCCTGAAGGTCACCATCGGCGACCGGCCACCGAGCCAGAGTTAAGCACCGGCCCGTACCACTGTGCGGCACGGGTCCGCAGCCTCTCCTGCCAAAATCACTACGACGGGAACCACCGGCGAGATGCAGGCTGAAAATATCTGCAATGCAGCCTTTAACCGCTGCTTAACGGCCATCACGGGATGAGGCTTAGCCCCCGAGCAACGCAGCCAGGGCCTGCAGCAAGGCGGCGTTCTCCTCCTCGCTACTGACGTTGATCCGCAGACAGTCCGCCAGGGCGGGGTGGGCGCCGTCCAGGAGCTTGACCAGAATGCCTTGCTCACGCAGCCCCTGGTGGAGCTGAGCGGCCTGCCCTTCGGGTGTGCGCACCAGCAGGAAGTTGGCCTCACTGGGCCATACCTGCAATCCGGGCAACGCCCCCAGGGCTTCGCTGAGCAGAACCCGGTTCTGCTGCAGCTGTCGGGTCTGGGCGCGCAGCACGTCATAGTGCTCCAGGGCAAAGGCCGCGCTGGCCTGGGTCAGCACGTTGATGTTGTAGGGCAGGCGCAGCTTCTCCAGCTCCGTCAACCAGGCGGGTTGCCCCACCAGCAGCCCCAGGCGCAGCCCGGCCAGCCCCACCTTGGACAGGGTGCGCATGATCACCAGGTTGTCATACTCATCGAGGAGCTTGAGCGAGTCCGCCTCGGTGAACGCGGTGTAAGCCTCGTCCACGACCACCAACCCCTCGCTGGCCTCGAGGATGGCGCGGACGCGGTCCTCGCTGAAGAGGTTGCCGGTGGGGTTGTTCGGCTGGGCGAGGAAGATCAGGGCCGGCTGCTCTGCGGCGATCGCCGCCAGCATCGCCTCCACGTCCAGGTCGAAATCGCTGTCCAGCGCTACCCCGCGGTACGCCATGCCGGTGAAGGTGGCGATCATGCGGTACATGACAAAACTGGGTTCCGGAGCCAGCACGGTGCGCCCGGGTTCTGCTACCGCCATGGCCAGCAACTGGATGATTTCGTCGGAGCCGTTCCCCAGCAGCAGGTCATAACGCTCAGGAATCTTCATCATCCGCGCCAACCCTTCCTTGACTGCGGCGGCGGCGGGCTCCGGGTAGCGGTTGATGGCAACCGCCTCCAACCGCTCCAGCCACGCTTTTTTCAGCGGCGCGGGCCAGCTGTAGGGATTCTCCATCGCGTCGAGCTTTAGCATGCCCTCGGCCGAGGGCACGGAATAGGCAGACAAGGCCCGGATCTCGGGGCGAATCAGGCTGGCGACGCGATCAGTAACGGCAGGGTGGCTCATAGAGGATCTCGACTGGCTAGCTGTTTGACGACTCGTCCGCTTGAATTCGGTACTCGGCGGAACAGGCATGGGCGGTCAGCCCTTCCCCACGGGCCAGGGTCGAGGCGACCCGCCCAAGCTCAGAAGCCCCCCGAGCGGAAAACTGAATCACCGAGGAGCGTTTTTGAAAGTCGTAGACACCCAACGGGGAAGAGAAACGCGCGGTGCCGGAGGTCGGCAGCACATGGTTGGGTCCGGCGCAGTAATCCCCCAGGGCCTCAGCGGTGTAGCGCCCCATGAAAATGGCGCCGGCGTGGCGGATCTTAGGCAGCAAGGCCTCGGGGTCGGCCACCGAAAGCTCCAGGTGCTCCGGGGCGATACGGTTGATCAGTTCAACCGCCTGCGCAAGGTCCTGCACCTGGATCAAGGCGGCGCGCCGCTCCAGGGAGCGGCGAATGATATCGGCCCGTTCCATAGTGGGAAGCAGGCGTTCAATGCTGGCCTTGATTCTGTCGATGTAGCCGCTGTCGGGGGTGACGAGGATCGCCTGGGCGTCCTCGTCATGCTCGGCCTGGGAAAAGAGGTCCATGGCCACCCAGTCCGGGTCGGTCTGGCCATCGCACACCACCAGGATCTCTGAGGGCCCGGCGATCATGTCGATGCCCACCTGGCCGAAAACCGCCCGCTTGGCGGTCGCCACGTAGATATTGCCGGGACCGACGATCTTGTCCACCCGCGGCACGGTCTCGGTACCGTAAGCGAGCGCGGCCACCGCCTGCGCCCCACCCAGGGTAAACACCCGGTCGACTCCGGCCAGGGCCGCCGCGGCCAGCACCAGTTCGTTGAGTTCACCACCGGGAGCCGGCACCACCATGATGATCTCTGCCACCCCCGCCACACTGGCGGGCAGCGCGTTCATCAGTACCGATGAAGGGTACGACGCCTTGCCCCCGGGCACGTAGATACCGACCCGGTCCATCGGACGCACCTGCTGCCCCAGCCGGGTACCGTCGGCTTCTTCGTAGTGCCAGGAGTCCTGTCGCTGATGCTCGTGGTAGTCACGGATGCGCTCGGCGGCCCGTCTAAGCGCCTCGCGCTCGGCCTCACCGATGTTATCCAGGGCCTGCTGCAGCCGTTCCGGCCCGATCTCCAGCTCAGCCATGCTCGCCACATCGCGGCGGTCAAAACGGTTACTGTAATCAACCAGCGCGGCGTCCCCTTCGTCCCGGACCCGGACCAGCACCTGCTCAACCACCTGGTTAACGGCGCTGTCGGAAACGCTGTCCCAGGCCAGCAGCGCATCGAGCTGCCGGTCAAAATCGGCCTGGGCGCTGGACAGTTTGGTGATCTTCAGCCGCTCACTCATGCGCCGATCTCCTGGCCCCGGGCCTCCTCGACGGCGGCGCTAAGCTGCTCGATGATGGGTTGAATCTGGCCGTGCTTCATCTTCATCGACGGCTTACCCACCACCAGGCGGGTGCTGATGGGCGCGATCAGCTCCAGCGGCTCCATGCCGTTGGCCTTGAGCGTGTTGCCGGTATCAACGATATCGACGATCCGGTCTGCCAGCCCCATGATCGGCGCCAGTTCCATGGCGCCGTAGAGCTTGATGATATCCACTTGCACACCCTGCCGGGCGTAATAGTCCTTGGTGATATTAACGAACTTGGTAGCCACCTTGAGCCGCCCCCGGGTGGGCGCCGGATCGACCTTGGCCGCGGTCATCAAGCGGCAGCGGGAGATGTTGAGATCCAGGGGTTCGTACATGCCCCGGGCACCGTGCTCCATCAACACATCCTTGCCCGCGACCCCCATGTCGGCAGCTCCGTACTCCACGTAAGTGGGCACGTCCGTGGCACGGATCACCAGCAGCTTGATATGGGGCTGATTGGTATCAAAGACCAGTTTGCGGCTCTTGAAGATATCTTCCCGTGGCTCGATGTTCGCCTTGGCCAGCAAGGGCAGCGTCTCTTTAAGAATGCGGCCCTTGGAGAGGGCGATGGTGATGGGTTGAGTCATGCGAGTCGGCTTGCCTCGGTACAATTTCAGGAGGGTACGCGGCGGATCTTGGCGCCCAGCAACTGCAGCTTCTCTTCAATACACTCGTAGCCACGGTCGATGTGGTAGATCCGCTCGATGATCGTGGCGCCGTCAGCCACCAAGGCGGCGATCACGAGGCTCGCGGAAGCACGCAGGTCCGTCGCCATGACCGGCGCCGCCTTGAGCTGATCCACCCCTTCGATAATCACGGTGTTACCCTCGATGGAGGCCTTGGCCCCCATGCGGAGCATCTCCTGGATATGCATAAAACGGTTTTCAAACACCGTTTCCTTTATCTTGCCCACGCCTTCAGCCACCGCGTTCATGGCGGCGAACTGCGCCTGCATGTCGGTGGGAAACGCCGGGTAGGGTGCGGTGGTCAAATTCACCGCCCGGGGACGTCGCCCTTCCATATCCAGCTCAATCCAGTCGTCGCCCGTGTCGATGCGCGCACCGGCCTCCTCAAGCTTCAACAGCACCGCCTCGAGAATATCGGGACGGGCGCTCTTGAGCTTCACCCGCCCGCCGGTGGCGGCAGCGGCCACCAGGTAGGTGCCCGCTTCGATGCGGTCGGCCAGCACGGAAAAGCGACAGCCGTGGAGCTTTTCCACCCCCCGAACGCGAATGGTGTCGCTGCCGTGGCCTTCGATCTGCGCCCCCATGGCGATCAGGCACTCAGCGAGGTCAACCACCTCCGGCTCCCGTGCGGCGTTCTCGATGACGGTGGTGCCCTCGGCGAGGGTCGCCGCCATCAGGATATTCTCGGTACCGGTCACCGTGACGGTATCAAAAAGGATATGCGCCCCTTTCAGCCGCCCGTCGGTGCGGGCGCGGATATAGCCCTCCTCCACCAACACTTCGGCTCCCATGGCCTGCAGGCCGCGGATATGCAGATCCACCGGCCGGCTGCCGATGGCGCAGCCCCCTGGCAGGGAGACCTCCGCCTCGCCAAAATGGGCCAGCATGGGACCGAGCACCAGGATCGAGGCGCGCATGGTCTTGACCAGCTCGTAGGGGGCGACCAGCGATTTGATGGTGGTGGCGTTAACCTCCACGTTGAGCTTTTCATCGATCACCACATCGACGCCCATGCGCCCGATCAGCTCAATCATGGTGGTGATGTCGTGAAGATGGGGCAGGTTGCAGACGGTGACCGGCTCCTCGGCCAGCAAGGTCGCCGCCAGGATCGGCAACGCCGAGTTCTTGGCTCCTGAAATACGGACCTCGCCGTCCAGGCGAACGCCCCCTTCGATGATCAGTTTATCCATGAGTGTTTCCGCTAAGAGAAAAGAGCGGACGGGCGTAGCCGTCCTTCACTGGAGTTTGTCGCTCAAACGCCGCTCAGTGGTTCAGGGCTTGCCACTGACTGGGGGTATAAGCCTTGATGGTGACGGCATGAATACTGCCATTGGCGATCTGCTCGGTTAGGCAGCCGTAGACCAGTTGTTGTTTCTTAACCGGTGTCAGACCCTCGAAAGCAGGTCCTACAACGGTAATCTGGAAGTCACAGCCTTCTCCGGAGGTCATCACCTCACAGCCATCCAATTGCTGTTCGATCAGCTGTTTAACATCCGCCGCTTGCATGGTTCACTCCAAAAGAGATCGATTTCCGGGTTTGGGCGGTTAATGATATAGAACTTGATAAAAAAAGGCGATTAACCGCTGCCTGCGGCCCCCTTGCTGCTTTCCAGCAGAGCCTCCAGATCACTAATGCGGGCAATGGCCCGCAGCTCGTCAGGCAGGTTGACCAGCTCAAGGCTGAGCCCGTGCCGGGCCGCCCAGCGCCGCCAGCACAGCAACAGAGAAAGGCCCGCGGTGTTGACCTGGCGTACGCCGGCAAAATCAAAGCACAGGGTTGCGCCGTGATCGACGGCCTCCATCACCCGCTCCCCTTCTGCACGCAGGGCCGTGACCGTCACGTAGTCGATATCACCTTCCACGCGCCAGGTGTCGTTCTCCCGGCTGGACAATGCTGCTTTCATAGCGCCCTCATTTACCGGGACCGCCCTTGAGTACCGGCACCACTCAGGGCTCTTTCACCTTGTCAAAGAGAAACTTGCCGATCAGCTCCTCCAGCACCAGGGCGGACTGGGTATCCTCGATCATGTCCCCTTCGCCCAGCATCTCCTCACTGGCACCGACGGTGATACCGATGTACTTCTCCCCCAAAAGGCCGGCAGTGAGAATCGCCGCCGAGCTGTCGCGACTGAGGTAGTTAACGTCCTGGTCGATCTCCATCTCCACCATAGCCATCAACCACTCATCGTCGATGCGGATATCGGTGACCTGACCGATGCCCACCCCGGAGAGAGTCACCTTGGAGCGCACCGTCAGCCCCCCCGCGTTCTCGAAGCGGGCATAGACCTTGTAAGAATCCTTCGCCTCGGAGAGGGACAACCCGCTGACGTTGATAATCAGCACCACCAGGGCCAAAAAGCCCGCCAAAATAAAGGCACCGACCCCGATCTCCAAGGTTCTCATGCGCATAATCACAAATCTCCAAACATAAAGGCGGTCAACAGAAAGTCGAGGCCCAGCACCGCCAGGGAGGAGTACACCACCGTCTGGGTGGTGGCCTTGCTGATTCCCTCGGAGGTGGGCACGCAGTCATAACCCTGAAAGACAGCGATCCAGGTTACGACAAAACCGAACACCACGGCTTTGATCACGCCGTTAAGCACGTCTTCTCGAAACTCCACCGCCGCCTGCATATTGGCCCAGAAGGAGCCCTCGTAGATACCCAGCCACTCCACGCCCACCAGCATTCCACCCCAGATTCCGACCACGCTGAAGATCATCGACAGCAGGGGCAGGCAATAGAAGCCCGCCCAGAACCGGGGAGAGACGATACGCCTCAGGGGGTCGACACCGATCATCTCCATGCTGGAGAGCTGCTCAGTGGCTTTCATCAGGCCGATTTCCGCGGTCAGCGCGGAGCCCGCGCGGCCGGCAAACAGCAACGCAGTCACCACCGGCGCCAGTTCCCGCACCAGGCTCAGGGCCACCATCTGCCCCACTGCCTGCTCGGAGCCGTAGTCGACCAGGATGGTATATCCCTGAAGGCTCAGCACCATGCCGATAAAAAGCCCCGATACCACGATGATTATCAGCGAGAGAACCCCGACGGCGTGCAGCTGCCGCATCAGCAGCGGAAAGCCGACCCGCAAGCTCGGCACCGCCACCAGCGACTGGAACAGAAAGATGCCGGAGCGCCCAAGGGCCGCCAGCTTGCTGAGGGTATTAAAGCCCAGGGACTGCAGGCGCTCGATCATGACGCCGCCCCGTCAAGCAACGTCTGCAGATAGTCATCGGCGGGGTAATGGAACGGCACCGGGCCGTCCGGGAGGCCTTGCATAAACTGTTTCACCTTGGGCGATGCCTCCGCCAGCAGCTCCTGAGGTGTGCCATGGGACACCACGACACCGTCAGCTACCAGGTAGATGTAATCGGCGATACTCAGGGTCTCCTGTATATCGTGAGAGACCACGATACTGGTATGCCGCAGCGCCTTGTTGAGCGACTTGATCAGCTTCACCAGAACCCCCATGGCGATCGGGTCCTGCCCGGTAAAAGGCTCGTCGTACATCATGATATCCGGGTCCAGGGCGATGGCCCGGGCCAACGCGACCCGCCTCGCCATGCCGCCGGAGAGCTCGCTGGGCATCAGCTCCGCGGCCCCGCGCAACCCCACCGACTGCAGTTTGATGTAGACCAGGTCACGAATCATGTCGTCAGGCAGCCGAGTGTGAACCCGCAGGGGAAAGGCGACATTTTCGAACACGCTCATATCGGTGAACAGGGCGCCGCTCTGAAACAGCATGCCCATGCGCTCACGGATATCGAACAGATCTCCCCGGCTCAGGTCAGGGATATTGTGCCCGTCCACCAGTATCCGCCCGCTATCGGGGCGAATCTGGCCGCCGATGAGCTTCAGCAGCGTTGTCTTCCCGGTCCCGCTGGGCCCCATGATGGCGGTCACCTTCCCACGGGGAATGCGCAGCGAGACATCTTTGAAGATGGGCCGCTGGCCTCGGGAAAAGCTCATTCCCTGAATATCGATAATGGTCTCTTGTGACGCCGCCATCTGATTCATCGTCTACGAAAATCCGGAACCCAGAGGGTACTGCGCTGGGGGCGCTACTATATCACTTGTCCGGTGCGAAATTGTAGTTAAGCCTGCACCAACGCCCTCAATATTGGCATACGCTTTGCCTGACCCGTTGGCGCCCCAGCCCCCCTTTAACGCCACCCTGAAGCAGAGCCCGCGACTACACCGCCTGGGCTCTCGGCTGCTGTTATGCCGGATCACCCAACGAGCCGCAGGCTATTCAGCCGATGGGACCATGCTATACAATAGCGCCACCGCCTGCCCCCGCTTCGCGATACGTAAAAAGGATTTCCATGACTGCAACCGATGCGTTCCTCGACTCCGCCCGACGCACCATCCGGGTGGAGAGCGCCGCGATCGGCGATCTCGCACAACGGCTCAATCACGATTTCACCCGGGCCTGCGAACTGGCCCTCGCGTGCCGCGGCCGGGTGATTGTTACCGGCATGGGCAAGTCAGGACATATCGGCAAGAAGATTGCCGCCACCCTGGCCAGTACCGGCACCCCCGCCTTCTTCGTCCACCCCGGCGAAGCCAGCCATGGCGATATGGGCATGATTACCGCCGACGACCTGGTCATTGCGCTTTCCAACTCCGGCAACACCGCGGAAGTGGTGACCCTACTGCCCCTGATCAAACGCCTGGGCACGCCCCTGGTCGCCATGACCGGAAACAACGGCTCTGCCCTTTCGCGCAGCGCCGACGCCCACCTCGATGTCAGCGTGGCCGAGGAGGCCTGCCCGCTCGGACTGGCCCCCACTTCCAGCACCACCGCGGCGCTGGTTATGGGGGACGCGCTGGCGATCGCCTTGCTCGAGGCGCGAGGTTTCAGTGCCGAGGACTTCGCCTTCTCCCATCCGGGCGGCGCCCTGGGACGCAAGCTGCTACTTAAGGTCAAGGACCTGATGCACGAAGGCGAACGCCTGCCCAAGGTCAGCGCCCACACCTGCGTTGCCGACGCGCTGCTGGAGATCACCCGGCAGGGCCTGGGCATGACGGCGGTGCTGGACAGCGACGGCATACTCTGCGGACTGTTCACCGATGGCGACCTGCGCCGCACCCTGGACCAGGCCCTGGACCTTAAAACCACCCCCATCGCCCAGGTGATGACCGCCAACTGCCAGACGGTCCGCCCCCAGATGCTGGCCGCAGAGGCGCTGCACATCATGGAAGAGCGCAAGATCAATGGCCTGGTGGTGGTCGACGAGACCCACCGGCCGATCGGCGCTCTAAACATGCACGACCTGTTGCGCGCGGGAGTGATCTGACCATGCAAATGCCCATCGAAGAGCGCGCGCGGCAGATACGCCTGCTGGCACTGGACGTGGACGGGGTTCTGACCGACGGCCGCCTCTATTACAGCCACGACGGCGAGCGGCTCAAGGTGTTCAACACGCTGGACGGCCACGGCATCAAGCTGCTTCAGGCCAGCGGCGTCGAGGTGGCGGTCATCACCGGCCGCAGCAGCGACGCCATGGCCCGCCGCATCAGGGACCTGGGCATCGCCCACCTCTATGCCGGGCGCGAGGACAAACTGACCGCGCTGAACGAACTCTGGAGCCTCTCCGGCCACACCCCCGAAACCACCGCCTACATGGGGGATGACTGGCCGGACCTGCCGGCGATGCTGGCCTGCCGCCTGGCCGCCACCGTGCCGAACGCCGCCGACGCCGTGCTGGAGAAAGCCCACTGGTGCGCGCGCAAGGAGGGCGGCCTCGGGGCCGTGCGCGAGCTGTGCGAGCTAATCATGAGCGCCCAAGGCACGCTGGCGCAGGCGCTGGCCCCCTACCTTTCGACCCACCATGAGTCGCTATAAGCTCAGGCTCACCCTGACTCTCTCCCTCAGTGTCCTGATTCTGGGCTACTGGGGGTTCAGCGAACACCGCCACCCGGTCACAGACGCCACCACCGGCGCCCTGGACGGAGAGATCGACGCCTATATCGAAAACACCCGGATGGTCGATTACGATCCAAGCGGGTTGCCTGCGCGCACCCTGATCGCAGAGCGCATCGAGCACCACGAGCGGCAGGACATTACCCGCCTGAGCGCCCCCGACATCACCTGGGTGCGGGCCAACGGCACGCCTCTGCAGATTAGCGCCCGGCGCGGCCAGGTACGGGGCAGCGACGAACAGATTCGCCTGCAGCAACAGGTCGTGATCACCGACCGGGCACGGGCGGACTATCGCTTGGAAACCCCTTCCCTTACACTCAACCCCAATCGCGACTACGGCGAGACCGATGCGCCCGTGCATATCTTCCACGGAACCGGGGAGACCCGCGCCATCGGCATGCGCCTGTTTATGGACGAGGACCGCGTTGAACTGCTGCAACGCGTCAGAGGAACCCATGACCCCAAATAAACTTCTGCTAAGCGCGCTGGCCCTGTCCGCGCTGGCCCTGCCCCCGATGGCACAGGCGCTTCCCGACGACCGGGAGCAGCCGATTCAGATCGCAGCCGACAGCGCCGAGCTGGACGATCAGAAAGGCGTCGCCACCTACCGGGGCGCAGTCAAGGTAACCCAGGGAAGTCTGATGATCGAAGGTGAAACCGTCATCATTTACGCCGAGAACGGCGAGGTGAGCCGCCTGGTCGCCGAAGGCCAGCCCGCCCACTTTCAGCAGCGCCCAAGCGCACAAGCCCCTCTGGACAAGGGCTACGCAAACCATATCGATTACTCCCTCACCCGGGACCACATCACCCTGGAAGGGGAAGCCCGCCTGGAGCGCGACCGGGATCGATTCAGCGGTCAACGCATCGAACTGGATATGCAGAGCGACCTGGTCAGCGCCTTCGGCGGCGGCGAGAAGGCCGGGGACCAGCGGGTTCGAATGATCTTGCAACCCAAGCAGGATGGCGCTCGATGAGCCGCCTTCAGGCCCTCAACCTGGCCAAGTCCTACCGGGGCCGCCAGGTGGTGAAAGACGTCTCCCTCGGTATCGAGAGCGGCCAGATTGCCGGGCTGCTGGGCCCCAACGGCGCCGGTAAAACCACCTGCTTCTACATGGTCGTGGGGCTGGTGCCATCGGAGGGCGGGCGCGTCCTGATCGACGATGAAGACATCACCGACCTGCCGATGCACGGCCGCGCCCGCAAAGGCCTGGGCTACCTGCCGCAGGAAGCGTCGATCTTTCGCAAGCTCAGCGTCCAGGACAACATCATGGCAATCCTGGAGACCCGCCCCGAACTGAGCCGCGCCCAACGGCATGAACACCTCGAACGGCTGCTGGAAGAGTTCCATATCACCCATATCCGCGACAGCCTCGGGATGAGCCTCTCCGGCGGGGAGAGACGCCGGGTCGAAATTGCACGCGCCCTGGCCACGGAACCCGCTTTTATCTTGCTGGACGAGCCCTTTGCCGGGGTCGATCCCATTTCGGTCAGCGACATCAAACAGATCGTAGAGCACCTGAAAGAGCGCGGCATCGGCATCCTGATCACCGATCACAACGTGCGCGAAACCCTGGACATTTGCGAGCACGCCTATATCGTCAACGACGGTTATCTGCTCGCCTCTGGCACCCCTGGCGAAGTACTCGACAACGCCCAGGTCAAAGAGGTGTATCTGGGAGAACAATTCCGTCTTTGAGCTTATAATCACCGGGACCCGTGGTAGAATCCAGCAGCTCTCCCGGCACAGCGAGGACAGTCATTGAAGGCCCTGACCTGAATTTATGAAACCATCCCTACAGCTAAAAATCAGCCAGCAACTGACCATGACGCCGCAGTTGCAGCAGGCGATTCGGCTTCTTCAACTCTCGACGCTGGACCTGCAGCAGGAAATTCAGGAAGCGCTTGACTCCAACCCCATGCTGGAGGTTTCCGAAGAAGAGACCGCACCCCGGGATAGCGAATCCGAGCCCGTCACGACCACCAGCGAAGACACGCCGATTGATGGCGAGTGGAATGAGCAGATCCCGGTCGAGCTGGCCACCGACAGCAGCTGGGAAGACACCTTCCAGAGCGCCGGTCTATCCAGTGGCCCGGGCCCCAGCGGTGGCGACAATACCGACTTCGAATCGGCGGACCGCTCGGACGAGACCCTGACCGACCACCTGCTCTGGCAGCTCAATCTCACCCCCATGACCGACCTGGACCGGGCCATCGCCATGTCGATCATTGACGGTATCGACCAGGACGGCTACCTGCGGGTGGATCTCGACGAAGTGGTCGCCAACTTCAACGACGAAACGCTGGCCGACACCGAAGAGACGGTGGAACTTGACGAGGCCGAAGCCGTGCTGCGCCGGCTGCAGCAGTTCGACCCGCCCGGCGTGGCCGCCCGGGATCTGCGCGAGTGCCTGCTGATTCAGCTCGACCAGCTTCCCGACAGCGACGAGCAGGCGATGCAGGATGCGCGGCGCGTGGTGGACCAATACCTGCCCCTGCTGGGCAGCCACGACTACAAGCAACTGATGCGCCGCTCCAAGCTCAAGGAAGTGCAGCTGCAAGCGGCAATCCAAGTGATTCAGAGCCTCAACCCCCGCCCCGGCAGCCTGGTGGATCTGCGCGAACCCGAGTACGTGATTCCCGATGTCATCGTCAAAAAGGAGCGCGGCGTCTGGAAAGTGAGCCTGAATGGCGAAGCGGCGCCCAAGGTGCGCATCAATGACAACTACGCGGGGCTCGTACGCCGGGCCGACAACAGCGCCGACAACACCTACCTGCGCAACCACCTGCAGGAAGCCCGCTGGTTCCTGAAGAGCCTGCAGAGCCGCAACGACACCCTGCTCAAGGTGGCCAGCAAAATCGTCGAGCACCAGCAGGACTTCCTGGAGTTCGGCGAGGAGGCGATGAAGCCCCTGGTGCTGCACGACATCGCCCAGGCGGTGGAAATGCACGAGTCGACCATCTCCCGCGTCACCACCCAGAAATTCATGCACACCCCGCGGGGCCTGTTCGAGCTCAAGTACTTTTTCTCCAGCCACGTCAGCACGGCATCGGGCGGCGAATGTTCCTCCACCGCCATCCGCGCCATCATCAAGAAGCTGATCGCCGCTGAAAACGTGGCCAAGCCCCTGAGCGACAGCAAAATCACTAAACTGCTGGAAGAACAAGGAATCAAGGTCGCACGCAGGACCATTGCAAAATACCGCGAGGCCCTTAACATACCCCCGTCCAATGAGCGGAAACGTTTGGTATGATGAAGGCCCGTGTGACGCCTTCATTTTTCATTACATCCACGCAGTCGCACCCTTAGGAGAGACTTATGCAAATCAATATCACTGGCCACCATGTGGATCTGACCGACGCCCTGCGCGAGTACGTCAACACCAAGTTCGACAAGCTGGAGCGCCACTTTGACCACATCACCAACGTCCAGGTGACCCTTACCGTTCAGGGCCAGCAGCAAGAAGCCGAGGCGACCGTCAACCTCTCCGGCGGCGAGATCTTCGCCAAGGCGCAAGGCGATGACATGTACGCCGCCATCGACGGCCTGATCGACAAACTCGACCGCCAGGTCATCAAGCACAAAGAAAAGATGCAGAGCCGCAAGCAGGGAATCGCTTAACGGTTTACCTCTCCTTCTCTGGAAAGGCCTTATGTTGATCCATGAGACCCTGGTCCGGGAGCGTTGCTTTCACAACCTCCCGGGCAACAGCAAAAAACGCATACTGGAAAACGCCAGCGAGCTGATCGCCGAATCTGTCGAAGGCCTTGAGGCAGAAGACATTTTCGCCGGTTTGATTAGCCGCGAGCGCCTGGGAAGCACCGGCATCGGCGAGGGGGTCGCGATCCCCCACTGCCGCCTGGACAACTGCACCGAGGCGGTTGGCGCCCTGGTCAACCTGCCCGAGCCCGTTGATTTCGATGCCATTGACGGCCAGCCGGTGGACTTGCTCTTCGTGCTGCTGGTGCCCACCGAAGCCACCGAAACCCACCTTCAGACCCTGGCGTCCCTGGCCGAGCTGTTCAGCCAGGCCGACTTCCGCCAACGCCTGCGGCAGACCCACTCCGCCGATGAACTTTACAAGGCGGCAGCGGACTACGAGATGGAAATGCTCTAGGGAACCGCCGGGAGCCGTCTCTTATGAAATTCGTCATTATCAGCGGTCGTTCCGGATCAGGAAAAACCACCGCCCTTCAAGCCCTTGAGGACCTCGGGTATTTTTGTATCGACAACCTGCCGGTGGCGCTGCTGCCCACCCTCGCCGAGCAGGTACTGAAAGAGCCGATGGAGGACAAGAGCGGGATCGCCATCAGCATCGACGCGCGCAACACCTCCCACGGACTCAAGCAGTTTCCCTCCATCATCGGCAGTCTCGATCGCAGCCCCATCCAGTACGACATCATCTACCTGGATGCCGCCGAGCCGACCCTGCTCAAGCGCTTCAGCGAAAGTCGCCGGCGCCACCCCCTTTCCGACGGCGAAAAAGGGCTGAAAGAAGCCATTGCGCTGGAAAAAACTCTGCTGGAACCCATGGCCGACCTGGCCCATCTGTCGATCGACACCACCCGCATGACGCTCTACGAGCTGCGCGACGAGATCAAGTCCCGGGTCGCCGGCCGCACCGGCCAGCACATCGCCCTGCTGTTCCAGTCCTTCGGTTTCAAGCACGGGGTGCCGCTGGATGCCGACCTGGTCTATGACGTGCGCTGCCTTCCCAACCCGTACTGGGATCCGCGCCTGCGCAAGTACAGCGGCCAGGACCCCGAGGTGATCGACTACCTGGAAGCCCAGCCCGCGGTGAACGATATGCGTAGCGATATCATCACCTTTCTGGAGCGCTGGCTGCCCGACTTCGAACGTAACAACCGCAGCTACCTGACCGTCTGTATCGGCTGCACCGGCGGCCACCACCGCTCGGTCTACCTGGCCGAGGCCCTCGCTGGTCATTTCCGGCAATCTATGGATAATGTTCTGGTCAAGCACAGGGAGCTCTCGGTGGCGGAGTAGTCGATGATCGAAAAGCAGGTAACCATCATCAACAAGCTGGGGCTTCACGCCCGCGCCACCGCCAAGCTGATCGGGGTGACCAGCAACTACGCCAGCACCATCAAACTGATCAAGGACGGACGCAGCGTCGACGCCAAGAGCATCATGTCGGTGATGATGCTCGCCGCCAGCAAGGGCACCGAGCTGACGCTGGTCGTGGAGGGCGAGGATGAAGACGAAGCCGCCGCCGCGGTGGAAGCCCTCATCAACAACTATTTCGGCGAAGGCGAATAAGCCGCGCCCCCGATACCCCCCTGTTTGCGTTTACGCTATACTCTGCGCCGTTCCTGCCGTTAGGCGTTTTCGTTGATACCCATAGCCGCCGCTGTTTCCGGCCCGCCGTCGCGGTCGGCCGCGTCCTGACACCGTATTAGCATGCTGCACACTGCCGACAAACCACCCCACCACCAACTCAGCGAAGCCCTGGAGAGCGGACGCTTCCGCCAGATTCAGCAGATGCTGAACCAGACCCTGCTGCCGGCAGACGTGGCCCACCTGCTCGAGTCCTCCCCCCCCAAGCAACGCCAGTTGCTCTGGAACCTGCTGGACAGTGATCTCGAAGGGGAGGTGTTGCAGTACCTGGGGGACGATATTCAGGCCGACTTTCTGAGCCAGATGGATACCCAGGAGCTGCTGGCGGTCACCTCCGCACTGGACGACGACGATGTCGCCGACCTGATGCAGCAGCTGCCCAGCGCCGTGGTGCAGGAAGTACTGAATTCCATGGACAACCAGGACCGGGAACGCCTGGAGACCGTGCTCTCCTACCCGGAAGACACCGCCGGTGGCCTGATGACCACCGACTTTGTCACCATCCGGCCCGACATCACCGTGGACACCGCCCTGCGCTACCTGCGACGCCACCAGGAACTGCCGGAGATGACCGACAGCCTGCTGATCGTCAGCCGCAAGGGCCGCTACATCGGCCTGCTGCCCCTCACCCGCATGCTGGTCAGCGATCCGGACAGCACCGTGCGCGAGGTGATGATCACCGGCACCGATCCGATTCCCGCCGACATGCCCGATGCCGAGGTGGCACAACTGTTCGAGCGCCACGACCTGGTGTCGGCGCCAGTGGTGGACGAGCACAATCAACTGCTCGGACGCATCACCATTGACGACGTGGTGGATGTTATCCGCGAGGATGCCGACCACTCCCTGATGAGCATGGCCGGTCTGGATGAAGACGAGGACACCTTCGCCCCGGTGCTGCGCACCACTCGCCGGCGCGCACTCTGGCTCGGGATCAACCTGCTCACCGCCTTCATCGCCTCGGCGGTGATCGGCCTGTTTGAAGAGACCATCGAGAAAGTGGTCGCCCTGGCGGTGCTCATGCCCATCGTCGCCAGCATGGGCGGCATCGCCGGTAGCCAGGCCCTGACCCTGGTGATCCGGGGTATGGCCCTGGGGCACGTGGAGCGCAGCAATGCTGCCTGGCTGATCAACCGGGAGCTGGTGGTGGGCACGCTTAACGGCCTGCTTTGGGCGCTGGTGGTGGCGGCGGCGGCGGTGCTCTGGTTCAATGACCTGACCATCGGACTCCTGATCGCCCTGGCCCTGATCATCAACCTGGTGGTGGCAGCGTTGGCCGGCACCGCCCTGCCCCTGGTCCTGAGAGCCTGGGGCATCGACCCGGCCCTGGCGGGGGGCGTGCTGCTGACGACCATCACCGACGTGGTGGGCTTCCTGGCGTTTCTGGGCCTGGCCACCCTGTTTTATGCCTGAACGCCTGCACAGGCGCCGGGCCCTAGTTAATATGGAACTACCATGAGCGATTACTTTGAACCCTCTGAAGAGAGGGATGAAGGCGAAGCCAAGAGCAAGACCCAGCTAAAGCGGGAGATGGAAGCGCTGCAGGACCTAGGCGCCAAGCTGCTGGACATGAACGACCAGCAGCTGGCGAAGCTGCCCCTGAGCCCGGCCCTTGAGCGCGCCATTGATGAGTCCAAGCGGATTCGTCAGCGCGAGGCCCGCCGGCGCCACCTGCAGTACATCGGCAAGCTGATGCGCGAGGTCGACGTGGCCGCCATCCAGGAAGCAGTGGACCGGCAGGAAGCGGGCACCCGCGCCTATATCCAGCACTTTCACCAGCTTGAGCAGTGGCGGGACCAGCTGCTGGCGGAAGATGACCAGCTCGCCGAGTTTCTCAGCGCCTACCCCGGCGCCGATCGCCAGCACCTGCGCCAGCTAGTGCGCAACGCCCGCAAGGAAGCCGAGCGCGGCAAGCCGCCGGCCAGCGCCCGCAAACTGTTCAAGTACATCCGCGAGGTGGACGAACAGGCGCAGGTGGACGGCTAGACCGGCGTCTCTAATCCGCCTTTAGAGAAGCGAGGGAAAACGCCGCCGCTGGACCTGCAGCGGCATCTTAGCGCGCAGCTCCCGGCAGCGCTGCCGATCGATGTCGGCGTAAACCACCCCCTCGCCCCGGGCCCGGCTGGCCAGCACCTGGCCCCAGGGATCCACCACCATGGAGTGGCCAAAGGTCTCCCGGCGCGCGTTATGGACGCCACCCTGGTTAGCGGCCAGGACATAGCACTGGGTTTCACAGGCCCGGGCCCGCAGCAGCAGCTCCCAGTGCGCCTCCCCGGTCACCTTGGTAAAGGCGGCAGGCACCGTGATCAACTCCGCCCCCCGTTCCACCAGAGCCTGATAGAGCAGGGGAAAACGCAGATCGTAACAGATGCTCAGCCCCAGGCGCCCGAACGGGGTATCCACCACCACGGCGTCTTCTCCGGGCTCAATCTCATCCGACTCCCGGTAACTGGCCTGGCGGTCCGCCACCTCGACGTCGAACAGGTGCACCTTGTCGTAGCGCGCCTGCTCGCGCCCCTCGGCGTCGATAACCAGACACGCCGAGCGCACCCGGTCGCCGGCATCGTTCAAGATCGGCAGCGAGCCTGCAACCAGCCAGACGCCATGACGGCGCGCCTGCTCGCGTAAAAAGCTCCGAATAGGACCGGAAGACCCTCGCTCCTGAGCCCCCCGCTCCAAGAGCTGGGCGGTGTTGAAAACGGCGAAGTTCTCCGGCAGCAGAACCAGTTCCGCCCCGCCCCGGGCCGCCTCGGCAACCAACGCCTCGGCCCGTTCCAGGTTAAGCGTCCACTGCGGGCCGCTCACCATCTGCACCGCGGCCACCCGACTCACCGCCCGGCCTCCGAGCCTGCTTGGCGAAAGCACCGGTTAACCGCGGACAAAGGGGTTCTCCTCCTTCTCTTCGCCGATGGAGGTATCCGGGCCGTGCCCGGTCACCACCACCGCGGCATCGTCGAGACTGAACAGCCGTTCCTGGATGGAGCGCTCGATCGTTGGATAGTCGCCGCCCCAGAGGTCGGTACGGCCGATGGAACGGCGGAACAGCGTATCACCGGCTATCAGAAGGTTGGCCTCTTCGAACCAGAAGCTGGTGGAGCCCGGCGAGTGACCGGGGGTATGCAGGGCCACACCGCAGCAGTCCAGGGCCTGGTCATCCTCCAGCCACTGATCCGGCTCCGGCTGCGCCTGGTAGGGCACACCGAACATGGCGCACTGCTGCTCGAGCATGTCCCAGAGGAACTTGTCTTCGCGGTGGAGATGAATGGAGGCGCCGGTACGGGCCTTGATGGCGCCCGCGGCCAACACATGATCCAGGTGGGCGTGGGTATGGTAGATGCCCACCACCTGCAGACCCAGCGCATCCAGTTCAGCCAGAATTTTTTCGGGATCGCCCCCCGGGTCGACCACAATCGCTTTGCCGGTCTGGGTGTCGCCAAGCAGGGTACAGTTGCACTGCAGGGGGCCGACGGGGAAGGTTTTGCGGATAAAACGCTGGGGACTCAGGTTGGTTTCCTGCACGGTGCTGCTTCCTCAAGTGGATCCAGGGGCCATCTTAAACCCCGTGCAGGATCGAACGCCAGCCCCCGCAAACTGCGACTTCAGGAGCTTAAGGGAAACTCGCGTACCGCCTTCACCTGATCCAGGGAGATCTGCACCTGGTTACCGGCGTCATCATTGGCGATCAGGAACTCTTTGCCACCGTGGGCTCTCAGGTCGAGGGGGTGCAGACGGGTTTCGCGGGCGCCCTGTTCGTCTTCCACGGTAATATGCAGAACGTTGCGATGCAAAATGGCCTGCTCGTAGTAGGAACTCAATTCAGCCAGGGCGGTTTTTCCAAAAGCACTTTTCATATCGAATCCTCACTCTCGTTAAGGGATAACGCGGCAGGTGATCGCCGCGGATACGGTGGGGCGTTACCAGATCGCCACCTCCCTGCTGTTAAGCAGCTCTCTGGGCTCGCTGTTGTATTCAGAACTTAGAATGCACTTGCACTGCGGGTTGTCGCCGCGGATACGGTGGGCGATGCGCAGCAGGCGCCCCAGCACCCGCTTGTGTTCGGCCACCGGTCGTCCCGCAGGAAAGCAGAGGTCATTCCAGAACACCAGCTCCACTTCGATACGCCGGGCAACGGCATCCACCCAAAAATAGAAGTAGCAGCACGCCTGTTCATCAAGGCCTGCGCGTAGACTGTGAACGGTGCTGCGATTGGACGTTTCGATGAGTTGACGACGCGCGGAGAGGTTCAACGGCAGTTCCTGGTCCAGGTTAGCGCCGTTCATCCGCAGCACGACCGGGCGCTCGGTCATCTCCTGAATGACGTCGAGCACTCGAGGGGCCGCATCAATGGGTAAATCGATAATAAAGATTTCCGAGGCCTGGTCGTTCCAGGAGAGCACGATACGCCGCGCCACCGGCCAGACCCGCTCTACCATCAGGTCGATCAGCTCCATGGCTGCCTCCACTGCGACGTCCCGGGTACTGCTCCCTAACTATAGACCCGCAGCGGCGAGCGGTGGCCCGAATCCGCGCTGAAAAAAACCGCTTCAGCGGGGCTGGACACCAACGCCATCTGCCTGGCTCCGTATCGGTTCCACCACGGGATCTTCCCAGGAGCCGTAGACCAGATAACGTACCGTGGTGAACTTGCCCAGCTGTTCACCGATGACCTTCTCAATCAGAAACACGGCGCCGGCCACCTGCGGCGAAACCAGCAGCGCCGCCGCCAGGGGAAGGTTCTCCGACAGGGGCAGGGTTACCCGCACCTGCTGATTGAGGGTCTCCTCCACCAGGTTGACCGCCCCCTCCAGCGACATCTCGACAGACGGCCCCTCGATCCTTAACGGGCGTTCGGTCACCGCGGTTCCCAGGTTGAGCAGGTAGGCGCCTCGAATTCGATCGAAGGCCAACCCCCGCTGGTAAAGATCGGAGAAGTCCAAGCGCAGACGGCGGCTGATGGTTTCAAGATTGAGGATGCCGAACAGGCGCAGCAGGCCGCTGCCGCGTCCGGCCTTGAGGATACGGCCGTCCCGCACATCCAGGGCCAGTTCACCGCTCAGCGAAGGCAGATTAAAGTTGGCCGGAGAGCCTCGCCACATCAGCTCCCCCGAAATTTTCGCCGTCTCGCTCTCCATCAGCGGGGAGGCGCTGCCCCAGGCGGTCATCACCCGTCCGATATCTTTCGCCCGAACATCCAGCAGGGCACGGCTGTAGTGACCGCCTTCATCCCACGTCCACCAAAGCTCACCGCCCACATCGGCATGGCGTATCCGCCCCTCCTTCACCGCCACCCGGGCACCGTTGTCCTGGGGCTCGACCTGCAAGCGCCAACGACCAAAGGGAGCCCCGTCGTAGGTGAGTTCGCCGATATCCAGGTAAAGGAGCGGCAGGCTGCTCGGGTCGGCCTCGGCCAGTGGATCGGTTTCGTCCAGGCCAGCCGCCGGCAACGACGCTGTTTCCGACTCATCCGGGGCTGGCACTGCCGGAACGTGCAGATAATCGAAGCGGACCGAGTAGGGGCTATCCCCCCGGGGAAGCCGCGCCACCCCTTTGGCGGCGGCGCCGTCAAGGCGCAACTCCCAGCCATCAGCCAACGGGGCCATATCCGCCTCTAACGCCCCGAAGTTCCGTTCGCCGACGGTGAACTCGTCGACCTTCAGGCGCCCCCCGCGCAGCAACGGCTCGGCGGGCGCACCGGGCTCACTGTCAGAGCCCGGCGCCTCGACGAGGAGACTGCGCACGAATGCCTGCCAGGGCATCAGCGCGGCCTGCGGCAGCGCCCCACGTATCCAGAGCCCGTCGACGCCGGCGGCGGGCGGCGCCTGGCCGACCCCCAGCACCACCTCGCCCCCTTTCAGGGAGCCGTTTTCCAACTCCAGCCGCGCCCGCAGCGCCTGACCATAGTCAACCTCCAGGCTGAGGGGCGACCTCCCCAGCCCAAGCCGCACTTCCAGAGGCTCTGCCGCCGAGGGCGGCTTCGCATAAGGCGCAGGCAGATTGGCACTGACGCCCTCAAGGTTCGATACCGCCGTCAGCAGCAGGCAAGACGCTCCGCCGGTGCAGATATCCAGGCTCGCCCGGTACGGCGTCTCACCCTCGAAGTGGCTGAGAATAGGCTGGCGCAGCCAGTGGTCGTTGAAGCCCTCCACTGGCAACGTGCCCGCCAGCTGCACCTGGGTTTTCTGGCCCTGCCCCTCGGGCCGGGTTTCGATACGCGCCTGTACCGGCCGCTCGAAAAAGAGCCCGTCGAGGTTCTCGGCACGAAAGCCGCCGCGAGTACTGTAGCCCAGGGAGCCCTTCAACTGGCTGAACTCAAGCGCCAGCGACGGCGACCAGAGTCGCCCCTCGGCCAGCGCCGTGGAGACATCGACGACGGGCTGCGCCTCCCCCTTCAGGTCCACGGCCAGGGACAACGCCGTCTCCGCCCGCCCCTGCCACTGCCAGGGTTCAAGGGCATCGCCAAGCAGCGTTTGCAGGGGTGACTCCAGCAGCACCCGGCGCCCGTCCGCCGCCGGTCCCTGGAAACCGGCACTCACCCCCAGGACGGTGGACCCGGGCTGGAGCCGGACCCGCGCCCCGGTCACCAGGGTCTCCTCGAATACCCGCCCCCGCTCCACCACCGCTTCGACGCCCCGGTCCTTGACCATGACCCGACCGCTTGCCTCGGTCAGCGCAGGCCAACGAGGCTGGTACGCCAGGTCGACCCCGTCTACGTCGAAAAACATCTGCACCGTGCGCTCCCCATGCCCAGAACGCAGGGGCCCGTGAAAAAGAAAGCCACCGCCCTCTACCCGGCCCTGGGTAATGGCGCTGCCCAGCCAACGGCGAAGAGACTCCGGGACCCCTTTAACCGGCACGAACTGGGATACCTGCTCAGCGCGTCCCCCTTCAACCCCAATCATCAGCGTCAAGCCCCCCGCGGCCTCCCGGGAAAACGGAGCCTGCAGCGCGAAGCGCCCATACCCTTTGAGCCCCTGGCCGACCACCTGCAGCAGCTCGCTCTCCACGCGGGCCTGCTCGCGGCTGACGTGCCAGCTCACCCGCCCCCGGGCCTTGTCGAACTGCCAGGTATCGGCGAACAATCCCGGAAAACCGAGGCTGAGCGCTGCGGTGTCCAGGTCCACGCTACCGCCGCGCCCCTCGAGCCGCAGCAGGCCGTTCACCCCCGCCACCGCCGGCGCCCCTTTCCAGGCACCAACGGCCACCTGCTCAAGGTCTGCCCGCATGCGGATCCCCTCGGGCAGTTGCCCGCGCTCGAGGGGCAGGCGCAACCAGGGCCGATGGAGGGCGCCCGCGGGACTCAGCTCCGCGAGCGCCGCCTTGACCCGGGCGGGTACAGCCGGCACGGTGCCTGCCAGCTTGGCAGCCGCCGCCAGCTCAAGGCGCGGCGCACTGACCGTCAACTGCTGTTCGGCCCGGGCGAGTCGCAACGCAGCCAGCGGTAAAGCCTGGCCGCCCAGCGCGCCCTCGATCCCGTGCAGCTGCAGGCGCCAGTGGTCGGCGGCCTCTGCCTCCAGAAAAACGTCCGCCTGCAAGGCCTGCAGGGGCGCCTCTCCCAGGTGCTCGGGCCAATCCAGCTCGTCCAGACGCAGCTGCCCTTGGACGCGGCGCAACGCCCCGGCCTGCCACCGCCCCCAGAGTTCCGCGCCACCGCTCAGCCGTTGCGTACGGGGCCAGGCCCTGGGCAGCAGCGGGTTGAGCGCGGCCTGTTGCAATGCATCGAGGCGAAGATAAAAATCACCGGCGAACCGGGGTTCCAGCGGCGTACCTCTGGTATGGGCCTTGAACTCCAGCGCCGGCCCCTCCGCTTGCGCCAGGCGGGCGACGATACGGTGCTCGAGCAGCCCTTTTTCAAGCCCCAGGGTCACCGCCCAGGGCGCCAGCCTGCCACTCTCGGCAACAGGCGTCAGCCGGGCGTCCCGCACCTGTATATGCTCCTGCAGCCAGAGCGTCTCCAGCAGGGCCTCCCAGTCCAGCGCCCGGTCGGGCTCCTCGGTGCGTCGCCAGGTGGAGGCCAGTTGCCAGCCGCCCCCGGCCTGCTGGTAAACGTCCAGCTCCGGCGCATCGAGCAGCAGGTAGTGCAGCACCGGCCTGAGGTGCAAGAGAGACGCCAGCAGATCTAATTCCAGGGTCAATTCCCGGAGCCGCAGCAGGGGTTCCCCCGCCCGGGTCTCGACTCGCACGCCCCGGGCCTGCAGCCGCGGCCGCAGCCCGGTCCAGGCGCCGTCCAGGGATGCCAGGGTTACCGGGTGGCCGATAGCCCCGCTCAGCACCTGCTCGACCCGGGCCTGTTGCGGCGACAGATTGGCCATCAGCCAGCGGCCGCCAGTGGCCAGCAGGGCGGTCAATACGAGCAGAAAAATACCGAGGTAGAGAAGGGGGCGGCGGAGGGCGCTAAGCGAACGAGCGAAGATCATCCCCGTGCCTAGCGCAGAACCACGTCAAACTGTTCCGGCGTGTAGTGGGGCTCCACCTGGAAGCGCACGGTCTTGCCGATAAACTCCTCAAGATCCGCCACCCGGTCAGACTCCTCGTCCAGCAGTCGGTCCACCACCGACTGCGCGGCCAGCACCAGGTAGGTATCGGTGTTGTAGGCCCGCGCCTCGCGGAGGATCTCCCGGAAAATCTCGTAGCAGACCGTCTCCGGCGTCTTGATGCTGCCCCGCCCCTGGCACTGGGGACAGGGCTCGCACAACAACTGCTCCAGGCTCTCGCGGGTACGCTTGCGGGTCATCTCCACCAGTCCCAGGTCGGAAACCCCGGTCACCTTGGACTTCACATGGTCCTTCTCCAGCCCCCGCTCCAGGGTGCGCAGCACCTGGCGCCGGTGCTCGGGATCCTCCATGTCGATGAAGTCGATGATGATGATGCCGCCCAGGTTACGCAGCCGTAGCTGGCGGCTGATGGAGGTAGCCGCTTCCAGGTTGGTCTTGAAGATGGTCTCTTCCAGGTTGCGGTGGCCCACGTAGGCGCCCGTGTTGACGTCCACGGTGGTCATCGCCTCGGTCTGGTCGAAGATCACGTAGCCGCCCGACTTGAGCTCCACCTTGCGCCCCAGCCCCTTTTGGATCTCCTCTTCCACGTTGTAGAGGTCGAAGATGGGGCGTTCGCCCGGGTAGTACTCAAGGCGGTCGGTGATCTCGGGCACCAGGCTGGAGACGAACTCGCTGGCGGCCTGAAAGGTCTCCCGGGAGTCGATGCGTACCCGCTCCACTTCCGGGTAGGCCATGTCGCGCAGGGTGCGCATGTGCAGCGGCAGATCCTCGTAGATCACCTGGGGGGCCTTGGCGGTCTTCATCCGCTCCTGGACCCGGCCCCACATACGGACCAGGAAGGTGATGTCGCTCCGGATCTCACGGGCATCGACCCCTTCGGAGACAGTGCGCAGGATAAAGCCGCCGCCGAGATTCTCGTCCTCGGCCAGAGCCTGGGCCACCACCTCGCGCAGGCGCAGCCGCTCCTCCTCGCCCTCGATCCGCTGGGAGATACCGATATGATCACTCTCGGGCATGAAGACCAGGTAACGGGACGGAATCGAGAGGTGGGTAGTCAGGCGCGCCCCCTTGGTACCGATGGGGTCCTTGGTGACCTGAACCACCAGCGACTGCCCTTCACGCAGCAGGGTGGCGATGCCGGGCTCGGGGGCGGTGCGCTCCTCGCCGGCCGCGACGCCATTGGGCAGCAGGTCCGCCACATGGATAAACGCCGCCCGCTCAAGGCCGATATCGACGAAGGCGGCCTGCATGCCCGGCAGCACCCGCACCACCTTGCCCTTGTAGATATTGCCGACGATCCCCTTTTTATCCACCCGCTCGATGTAGACCTCTTGCAGCATGCCGTTCTCGATCACGGCCACCCGGGTCTCCATGGGGGTGAAATTGATCAGGATTTCCTCGCCCATACTACTGCTTCCTTTTTCAGTCCTTTTTCAGTCCTGTTGCCAGAGCGGAATGCCGAAGGCCGTCAACAGGGATGCGGTCTCGCTGAGCGGCAACCCCACCACCGCCGAATAACTGCCCTCGATGCGATCGACGAATACCGCCCCCAGCCCCTGGATGCCGTAGGCGCCGGCCTTGTCTGCCGGCTCACCGGTGTGCCAATAACGACGGCATTCGACCTCCGTCAGCTCGCGAAAATGCACCTCGGTGACGACCGTTCGGATCTCAGTGCGGTCTGCCCGCACCAGAGCGATGCCGGTGACCACTTGGTGACTGCTGCCGGAGAGGCGCATCAACATCGCCACGGCTTCGGCCTCATCCGCCGGCTTGCCCAGAATGGCGCCGTCGCAGACGACGGTGGTGTCGCTGCCCAGCACCGTCGCCGAGGGCCTCAGGGCCAATCCCGCGCGGGCCTTGTCCTGCGCCAGGCGCTCGACGTAGTCAGCAGGCGCCTCTGCGGGCAACGCTGTTTCGTCGACCTCCACCTTCAGGGTATCAAAAGGGACGCCGATCTGTTGCAGCAACTCGCGCCGGCGCGGCGACTGCGACGCCAGCACCAGCGGGCTCATCAGCGCACCCCCAGGGCGCGACGCAGGCCCCGCAGCACAACGAACACCCAGGGCCAGAGCACGGCACTGACCAGCGCCGGGAGCAGGAAGGCCAGCGAATCGGAGCCGGTACCTGCCAGCTCCTGAGCCCACTGCAGCAGTATCTGGTGAATACCCACGAGCACCAACACCAGCAGCGCCTGCTGCGGCAGCGGAAACATGCGCATGCGCCGGTGCAGCTTGATCACGATAAAGGCCATCAGCGCCAGCGAGAAGGCATGGATGCCCAGCAGGCTGCCTTGCAGAATATCCAGCAGCAGGCCGATGACCCAGCCGTACCAGGGACCGACCCGGTGGGGCAGCGCCAGGGCCCAGTAGATCAACGTCAAGCCCACCCATTCCGGGCGCGCCCAGACAAAAAGCTCCGGCATGGGCAGAGCGCTGAGCATCAGCGCGAACAGAAAGCTGAGCAGAATCACCCAGCCGCCGCGGGCAGGTGGTGTCACCATCAGCGCCCCCCTCCTACTTCAGACGGGTACTCCTGACCCTGGCGGAAGACCAGCAGCACGTGGCGGCTGGTGCTGAGTCGGGCAGTGGGCTCGGCCTTGACCAGGGCAAACGGGCGCCCGGGATCATGCTCGATTTCGGTAATGCGCCCCACCGGGTATCCCGAGGGGAAGCGCTGTCCCAGCCCCGAGCTGACCAGCAGGTCGCCCACCTCGATATCCGCGGTGTCGGGCACATTATCCAGGGTCAGCTCCCGCGGGTCGCCGTTGCCCAGCAGCAGGGTCCGAAACCCGCTGCGGACCACCTGTACGGGCACCGCGTGCTGGGTATCGGTGATCAGCAGAACACGGGCGGTGTAGGGGCCCACCTCCATTACCTGGCCCATGACGCCGCCGGCGTCCAGTACCGGCTGTCCCAGGTAAACGGAGTCGCGCAGGCCTTTGTTAATGGTGATTTGGTGCAGGAAGGGGTCAGGGTTGACCCCGATCAGCTCGGCCATGATCACCCGGTCATCGAGGGTCTGGGAGGCGTTAAGGAGGCTGCGCAGATAGGCGTTTTCGTTGCTCAGCGCTTCCAGGCGCTGCAGCTTGCGGGCGAGCATCAGCATGTCGGCCCGCAGGCGGTCGTTTTCAGCCTGCAGCTCACCCCGGTCAGCCAGCAGCTTGTCGGCGGTGCCCCACACCCGGGTGGGGGCGTCCACCAGCCACTCGACGGGCGTCACCGCCAGGCGCAGATAGCCCCGGTAGTGGTCCATGGCCGGCCAGTAAAGGTCCGCCGCCATGAGCGCGAAGGAGAGCAGGCAGACGATCAGCAGGCCGGCACGGGGGGACTCGCCCCTGAAGATCGTTTTAATACCGCGCCCTCCTGACTCCGGCCGACACCCTCCCGGTGGTCACGCCCATGACTGCTCCCGTTTAGTCGTGAGCCAGCAGCTCGAAGGCGTGTTTGTCGATCAGTTCCAGGGCACGGCCACCGCCGCGGGCAACACAGGTCAGGGGATCTTCGGCGACGATCACCGAGAGGCCGGTTTCCTCGGCCAGGAGGCGATCGATGTCGCGCAGCAGAGCGCCGCCGCCGGTAAGTACGATGCCGCTCTCGGCGATGTCGGAAGCCAGCTCCGGCGGACACTGTTCCAGGGCGCTCTTGACCGCCTGCACGATGGAGGAGAGCGGCTCCTGCAGGGCTTCCATGATCTCGTTGGAGTTGAGGGTAAAGCTGCGGGGAATCCCCTCGGCCAGGTTGCGACCGCGCACGTCGATTTCGAGAATTTCAGCGCTGGGATAGGCGGTGCCGATCTCCTGCTTGATCCGCTCGGCGGTGGCGTCGCCGATCAGGCTGCCGTAGTTGCGACGCACGTAGGTGACGATGGACTCGTCAAAGCGGTCGCCACCGACACGTACCGACTCGGCGTAGACGATGCCGTTGAGGGAGATGACCGCGATCTCGGTGGTGCCGCCGCCCACGTCCACCACCATGGAGCCGCTGGCCTCCTCTACCGGCAGGCCGGCGCCGATGGCTGCCGCCATGGGCTCGTCGATCAGGTAAACCTCGCGGGCGCCGGCACCCATGGCCGATTCCCGAATCGCCCGCCGCTCCACCTGGGTGGATTTGCAGGGTACACAGACCAGCACCCGGGGGCTGGGGGTGAGGAAGGAGTTCTCATGCACTTTGTTGATAAAGTGCTGCAGCATCTTCTCGGTGACGTGGAAGTCGGCGATCACGCCGTCTTTCATCGGGCGAATCGCGGAGATGTTGCCGGGGGTACGGCCCAGCATGCGCTTGGCGTCGGTGCCCACCGCTACCACGGATTTCTGGTTGCCGATATGGCGGATCGCCACCACGGAGGGCTCGTTCAACACCACGTCCTTGTCACGGACGTAGATCAGGGTGTTCGCCGTACCCAGGTCGATGGATAGATCACTGGAAAATACGCCGCGCAATTTCTTTAACATGGGCCGGATTCGCTACTTGGTGACTAGAACAGTGGCATGATGCAATTAAACGGCTAACTCTAGCAATGGCGTAGTTTTTCAGCAAGAGGCAAATGGCCTTCGGGTTTGCCCTGTCTGGGCGCTGCCTTTATTATTGCGGGCGACTCAAACCGCTTTATTGACCAGGATCAACCTATGTCTCTCGACTCCAACGATGTGCGGAAGATCGCCCATCTGGCTCGGCTGCAAATCAACGACGCCGATATTCCTGAATACGCAGAGAATCTCTCCAATATCCTCGACCTGGTGGACCAGATGCAGGCCGTGGACACCGCCGCCGTCGAGCCCATGGCCAACCCCCTGGACGCCTTCCAGCGGCTGCGCGCCGACGAGGTAACCGAAGCCGACCAGCGCGACCACCTGCAGACGGTGGCCCCGGCGGTCGAGCAGGGGCTGTTCCAGGTACCCAAAGTCATCGAGTAAGGGCGGCCGCGCGCCGACCGTTCGCGTCATCGATTCCAAGGCATCTCTTTCAAGGGATCTTTTCCAAGGAAAGCCACGTCATGTTCAACAAGACCCTCGCCGAGCTGGCCCGGGGCCTGGCCAAGGGCGATTTCAGCAGCGTCGAGCTGACTGAAGCCCTGCTGACCCGCATCAAGACCCAGGACAGCCGTTACAACAGTTTTATCAGCGTCACCGAGGCCGAAGCCCTGGCCCAGGCCCGCACCGCCGACACCCGCCGCGCCGCCGGCGACGCCGGCCCCTTCACCGGCCTGCCCATCGCCCACAAGGACATCTTCTGCACCCGGGGCGTGCGCACCAGCTGCGGCTCGAAGATGCTGGACAACTTCGTCTCCCCCTACGACGCCACCGTGGTCGAGCGCTTCAACGCCGCCGGCGCGGTGATGCTGGGCAAGACCAACATGGACGAGTTCGCCATGGGCTCCTCCAACGAGTCCAGTTTCTACGGCCCGGCCCGAAACCCCTGGAATACCGACTGCGTCCCCGGCGGCTCCTCCGGCGGCTCCGCGGCGGCGGTGGCGGCGCGCCTGGCCCCGGCGGCCACCGGCACCGACACCGGCGGCTCCATTCGCCAGCCCGCGGCCCTGTGCGGCATCACCGGCCTCAAGCCCACCTACGGCCGGGTCTCGCGCTACGGCATGATCGCCTTCGCCAGCTCCCTGGACCAGGGCGGCCCCATGACCCGCACCGCCGAGGACGCCGCCCTGATGCTCAACGTCATGGCCGGCTTCGACCCCAAGGACTCCACCAGCATCGAACGCGAGGTGCCCGATTACACCGCGACCCTGGAGCAACCCCTTGACGGCCTGCGCATCGGCCTGCCCAAGGAGTACTTCAGCAGCGATCTGGATTCGGCCATCGCCGAGCAGGTGCAGGCCGCGATCAAGGAGTTCGAGACCCTGGGCGCCACGGTCAAGGAGATCAGCCTGCCCAACACGGCCACGGCGATCCCCGCCTACTACATCATCGCCCCGGCCGAGGCCTCCTCCAACCTGTCCCGCTTCGACGGCGTGCGCTACGGCTACCGCTGCGACAGCCCGGTAGATCTGGAGGATCTTTACAAGCGTTCCCGCGGCGAAGGCTTCGGCCCCGAGGTAAAGCGGCGCATCATGGTGGGCACCTACGCCCTCTCCGAAGGCTTCTACGACGCCTACTACAAGAAGGCGCAGCAGATCCGCCGCCTGATCCAGCAGGATTTCATCAAGGCCTTCGAGGAGGTGGACGTGATCATGGGGCCGACCACCCCCCACCCCGCCTTCAAGCTGGGGGAGAAGACCAGCGACCCGGTGGCCATGTACCTGGAAGACATCTACACCATCGCCGTCAACCTGGCGGGCCTGCCCGGCATGTCGATTCCCTGCGGCCAGACCCACGGCCTGCCGGTGGGACTGCAGCTGATCGGCGGCTACTTCAGCGAGGCGCGCCTGCTCAACATCGCCCACCGTTTCCAACAGGCGACCGACTGGCATCAACAGGCCCCCCAGGGCCTAGCGGAGGAATAACAGCATGGAATGGGAAGCTGTCATCGGGCTGGAGATTCACGCCCAGCTCGCGACCAAGTCCAAGATTTTTTCCGGCGCCAGCACCGCCTTTGGCGCCGAGCCCAACACCCAGGCCTGCGCCGTCGACCTGGCCCTGCCCGGCACCCTGCCGGTGTTCAACGCCGAGGCGCTGCGCATGGCGGTGATGTTCGGCCTGGCGGTGGACGCCGAGATCGGCCACCGCTCGGTGTTCGACCGCAAGAACTACTTCTACCCCGACCTGCCCAAGGGCTACCAGACCAGCCAGCTGTTCTACCCCATCGTCGGGCCGGGCCACATCGATATCGAGCTGGCCGACGGCACCCACAAGCGGGTCGGCGTGACCCGGGCCCACCTTGAAGAAGACGCCGGCAAGTCCCTGCACGACGCCTTCCCCGAGATGACCGGCATCGACCTCAACCGCGCCGGCACCCCGCTGCTGGAGATCGTCTCCGAGCCCGACATGCGCTCGGCCGAGGAAGCGGTGGCCTACGTGCGCAAGGTCCACGCCATCGTCACCACCCTCGGCATCTGCGACGGCGACATGTCCCAGGGCTCGTTCCGCTGCGACTGCAACGTCTCGGTGCGCCCCAAGGGCCAGAGCGAATTCGGCACCCGCACCGAGATCAAGAACATCAACTCCTTCCGCTTTATCGAGAAGGCGATCAAGGGCGAGATCGAGCGCCAGATCGACCTGATCGAGGACGGCGGCCGCGTGATCCAGGCCACCCGCCTCTACGATGCCGACAAGGACGAGACCCGCTCCATGCGCACCAAGGAGGAGGCCAACGACTACCGTTACTTCCCCTGCCCCGACCTGCTGCCCATCGTCATCGACCAGGCGTACGTGGAATCCGTGCGCCACAGCCTGCCGGAGCTGCCCGACGCCCGCCACGCGCGCTTTATGGAGGAGTACGGCCTGGGCGACTACGACGCCTCGGTGCTCTCGGCCTACCGCGATACCGCCGACTACTTCGAGACCGTGGCCAAGGCGGTCAATGACGGCAAGCTGGCCGCCAACTGGGTGATGGGCGAGCTGTCCAAGTTCCTCAACAGCAACAACCTGGAGATCAAGGAGAGCCCCGTCTCCGCCCAGGCCCTGGGCGAACTGCTGGCCCGCCTCAAGGACGACACCATCAACGGCAAGGCCGCCAAGCAGGTGTTCGAGGCGATGTGGAACGGCGAGGGCAGCGCCGACGCCATCATCGAGGCCAAGGGGCTCAAGCAGGTCACCGACACCGGCGCTCTTGAAGCCATGGTGGACGAGGTGATCAGCAAGGCCACGCCCCAGGTGGAGCAGTACAAGGCCGCCGAACCGGAGAAGCGCGGCAAGATGCTGGGCTTTTTCATGGGCCAGGTGATGAAGGCCTCCAAGGGCACCGCTAACCCCGGCCAGGTGAACAAGATGCTGAAGCACAAGCTCGACGCCCTCTGCGACTGAGCGCCTCACCTCAGCAAAAAACGGCGGCCCTAGGGCTGCCGTTTTTTTGGCGCTCACCGACTATCTTTATAACGAGCGGGTTAGCCGATTGCGCTGAAAATTAGCCGCGTTGATCATAGGCTCCCGCAACACGCGGCCCCTTATCACCCAAATGCCGGCACCCAAATACTGGCACCCAAATACCTGCACCCGAGGCCCCTGCCCTTGGACCAGCCCAAAGCCCCCCCTCCCCTGATCCTGCTGGTCGAAGATGACCCCGGTATTCGGCGGCTGTGTGATCGAGCGCTGCGGGCATGGGGCTTGCGAACCGAAGCGGCTACAGGCCCTGAACAGGCCCTGCCGCTGCTAAACAGACTGACCCCGGACCTGGTTTTGTGGGGCCTGCCCCTGGCGACTGCCGACGGCCTTGAACTGCTGCGCCGGCTCGAAGACTGCCTGGATGCGCCGCCGATGGTGGTGGCCGCGTCCCACGACGAACGGGACGAGGCCCTCAGATTACTCGCCGGCGGCGCCTACGCGTTACTGGACAAACCCCTCGACAACCTGGAGCTCCTCAGGCACACCGTCAACCGCGGCCTGGAGTGGCGCACCCTCAGGCAGCAAAGGTATCGCTACCACGCCCGGCTGCAACAGGATGTCGATGCAAGGACCGCCGAGTTGCGCGATCTCTCCCAACACCTTGAGCACGCCCGGGAAGAGGAGAAGCGGCGTATCGCCAAGGAGCTTCACGACGAACTGGGGATGACCCTCACCGCCCTGTTCATGGACCTCAACTGGCTGCGGGAAAAGCTCCGCGACGCAGACGAGCCGGTAACCTGCAGGCTGACGTCGATGCATACCCTGCTGGAAGGGGCGGTAAAAACCTCCCGGCGCATCATCCGCGACTTACGCCCCAGCGTGCTGGACAATTTGGGCCTGATCGCCGCCCTGGAATGGCAGGCGGTAGAGTTTAACGCCCGCTACCGGATTCCCTGCCGGGTCGAGCACCGGGGGGACGACAACGGGCTTTCGGATACCACCCGCATTACCCTGTTCCGCATCTTCCAGGAAGCGCTCACCAACGTCGCCCGCCACGCCGGGGCGAAGGAGATTCGCGCCGCGCTGACCCTGACGCATGGCCGCGCCGCGCTCAGCGTCCATGACGACGGGAGCGGATTTGACCCCGCCCGGGTATCACCGGCGTCCCACGGTTTACTGGGCATGCGCGAGCGGCTCCACCAGTGCGGCGGCAAACTGACGATCGAGAGCGCCCCCGGACGCGGCACCCGCCTCTGCGCCGCCCTGCCGCTGCAACCGCAGGAGGTTCCGGCATGACTCGCCTGCTGCTCGCCGACGATCACGCCGTGGTCCGTAAAGGCCTGATCCAGATTTTGCGCGAGGCCGGCATCGACGCCGAAGTGCACGAAGTCAGCGACGGACACGAGGCCCTCGCTGCCCTGCGCGAGACCACCTTTGATGCGGTGTTGCTCGACATCTCCATGCCCGGCAAAGGCGGCATCGAGGTACTTAAACAAATGCGCGCCCGGGGCGACCAGCCCCCGGTGCTGGTGCTGAGCATGCACAGCGAAGAGGCCTATGCCCTGCACCTTATTCGGGCCGGGGCCGCCGGTTACCTGAGCAAGGAGAGCGCCCCGGCGCAGCTCGCCGAGGCGATAAAAAAGGTGCTGCAGGGCAAGCGTTACATCAGCCCGGAAGTGGCCGAGCTGCTGGCCGATTCGCTGAGCCAACGCCAGGCCGGGAGCGATGAGGCCGACGAGGACGATCGCCACCGCCAGCTTTCCAGTCGGGAGTTCGAGGTATTCCTGCAACTGGCCCAGGGGCTCGGCCCCACGGAAATCGGCCGGGCAATGAACCTCAGCGCTAAAACCATCGCCTCCCATCGCAGCCGCATCCTGCGGAAAATGCGCCTGCGCACCAATGCCGAACTGACCCTCTACGCCAGCCGTCACGGTCTGATCTAAAGGCGCACCCCTCCTGCCTCCCGTTGACGCCAACACCCCGACAACGTCCATGTAGGATTATTCCTACAAAAAACAGCGACACTTTCCTACGCGCCCCCGCGCACTCCTCCGCTAGCCATTGAACACGCCAGCCCGGACCATAGCGGGATTGCAGTAGAAGTACCGGAACCCGATGAACCCACCCGCTATCCATTATCACCACGCCTCTCCAGCGCACTCGAATCTTCACCGCAACAGCGACCTTGAACTGCTGCGGATGTTCGAGCGTGACCTGCTGAGCATCGAGCCGTTCGGCTCGCTGGAAACCATGCACCATTTTCTCGAAGAGCTCTTTACCCGCTTCACCGAGCGCGAACAGGAGGGCCCCCAGCGTCTCGTGCACCTGATGTTGCAGGAGGTCGAGCGCGCCATTGCCGCCCCCCACCGCATAGACGGCCACTTTGTTCTGACGCTGCTCAAGCGCCTGGAGACACTCGCGGATCAGGTGGGCGTGGCTTCGCACTGAACCCGTTATCAATCCGAGCATCAGGGTCAACGGACTGGCAGATGCATGAAAGGCGAATCATGCCCCACATGAACGCCCGCACCGTAGGAGTAAAACAATGACAATCAAGAAAAAACTGATCCTTTTGGGGTTGCTGACGCTGGTAACGCTGCTGGTGCTGACCGGTTTGACCCGCTACAAGAGCACGGTCAGCGCCGAAATTCACCAGAGCGCGCTGCTCGAGGACCAACTGGAAATCGACATGCTCACCCTGCGCCGGCATGAGAAGGACTTTCTCGCACGCCTGGACCTGAAGTACCAGGCCCGCTTCAACGAGCAGCTCGAGATCACCCTGACCAACATCGCCGAGCTGCAGCAACGGCTCGACGACCTGGGAGTGGAACTTGATCTGGGCAACCTGGACGCCGTGTTCCGGGACTACCGGCAGCGTTTCAACGAGCTGGTGGAGCTGAAGGTCCAGGTGGGCCTCAACGCCAAGGAGGGGCTCTACGGCAAGCTGCGCGACGCGGTTCACGGGGCCGAGGAAGCCGTTCGCGAGCAGCGCGACAGCACCCTGCTGGCCGGCATTCTGATGCTGCGCCGGGCGGAAAAGGACTTCATGCTGCGTAACGATACCAAGTACCTGGACAAGTTCGAGGCCAGCCTCGCCTCAGCCCTGGCGGGAATGGAGATGTCACACCTGCCGGCCAACCAGCAGCGCCGGGTCACCGAGGCGCTGAACAACTACGCCAAGGACTTCCGCGCCCTGGTGGCGGCACAGCAGCAGATCGGGCTGAGCCCCTCCGAAGGGATGCGCGGCGAGATGCGCGCCACTATCCAACAGTCCGAAACCATGCTGGCCGAGACCAAGGCGCAGCTGACCGAGTTTCTGCACGCCTCCGAGCGACGCCTTGAGCTGATCATCTGGTCGATCTTCGCCCTCGCCGTGATCGGGCTGCTGGGCCTGATCACCTGGCTCACCGCCAGCATCCTCAAGCCCCTGGGCGAGCTGGCCCGCTGCATGCAGCAGATCACCGAAACCCGGGACCTGAAAATCCGCGCCAACGCCAACAGCCACGACGAGCTCGGCGACATGGCCGGGCACTTCAACGCCATGCTGGACGCCTTCCAGCACACCGTTCACGAGGTGGTCTCCGCCTCTGAGCAGATGAGCGCCGCTGCCGAAGAGCTGTCCGCCATCACCACCCAGACCAGCGCCGGCATCGGCCAGCAACGCCAGGACGTCGACCTGGTCGCCACAGCCATGATGCAGATGGGCGCCACCCTGGAAGAGGTGGCCGGCAATACCGAGATGGCCGCCTCCTCTGCCCAGGAGGCGGATCGTCGCGCCCAGCACGGGATCGAGGTGGTCGACAAGAGCATCCAGCGGGTCTACAGCATGGCCGAGTACGCCAAGAAAGCCGAGTCCGTGGCCAAGGCGCTGGAAGAGAACAGCGCCAACATCGTCGGTGTCCTGGACGTGATCAAAACCATCAGCGAGCAGACCAACCTGCTGGCGCTGAACGCCGCCATCGAGGCGGCCCGGGCCGGCGACCAGGGCCGGGGCTTCGCCGTGGTGGCTGACGAGGTGCGGGTCCTGGCCCAGCGCACCCAGGACTCGGCCGGGGAGATCGAAGAGATGATGGACGCCCTGCACCAGGGCACCCAGAGCGTGGTCAGCGTGATCCAGGAGAGCAGCGCCATCGCCGACGAAGGCGTGCACCACGCCCGCGACGCCTCGGGCTCCTTGACCGAGATCACCGCCGCCATCGCCCAGATCAAGGCGATGAGCACCCAGATCGCCGCCGCCACCGAGGAGCAGGTCAACGTCGCCAACGATATCAACCAGAATATCGTCAATATCAAGACGGTCACCGATGAAGCGGCTTCAGCGGCGGAGCAAAGCGCCGCCGCCGGCTGCCAGGTCGCCGAGCAGGCGCACCGCCTGCACGACAACGTCAAGCACTTCAACGCCTGATCCCAGGCCGCCGGGGCGATGCCTCGGCGGCCACCGCCGTTAAAGCTGACGATTGCCGTTCAAAATTATCACTAAGAAACGCTTAACTCAGGCTGCCCAACAAATTGACCGCCTCCCATTCTCGCCCCCCGGCACGCAAAGACGAACGCCTCGGTGATGGTTTATATTTTCATCGCATGTAAAATATCATGCACTGATAATAACGCCCCACGGACCGTGGCGATGCAACCAATGAGGCTCCCTTCGGTGCACCCGCAACCTCCAGCGACCCAAGCTCCGCTGCGATTCGGCTTTCTGCTCCTGCCCAACTTCTCCCTGGTCGCCTTCTCCTCGGCGCTGGAGCCGCTGCAGATGGCCAACTGGATCACCGGCAACGATCTTTATCACTGCACCCTGGTCAGCCGGGACGGTGAACCGGTCACCAGCTCCAGCGGCGTGCGAACGGCGGTGGACCAGAGCTTCGAGGCGACCGCCGGACTCGACGCCCTGTTCGTTGTCGGCGCCAGCCCCATCGCCCGCACCGGCAACGAGGCGGTGCTGGCCTGGTTGCGCCGCCAGGCCAGCAGCCCCTGCGCCTTCGGCGGCATCGGCACCGGCTCCTACCTGCTGGCCTGCGCCGGGCTGCTGGAGGGCTACCGGGCCACCATCCACTGGTGGGACAGCGCCAGCCTGCGGGAGGAGTTTCCCCGCACCCGGGTCACCAGCAACCTGTTCGAGGTGGACGGAGAGCGCTACACCTGCAGCGGCGGCACCGCCGCCATGGACATGATGCTGTTCCTGATCGGCCAGCGCCACGGCATGGAGCTGGCGGCTGCCATCTCCGAGCAGTTCGTCTGCGAGCGCATCCGCAGCGCCGACGATCCCCAGCGGGTCCCCCTCAAGGCCCGTATCGGCGCCAACCAGCCCAAGCTGATCGAGGCGGTAACGTTGATGGAAGCCAACATCGAGGAACCCCTCTCCACCGACGACCTGGCCCGCCACGCCGGCGTCTCCCGTCGCCACCTGGAGCGGCTGTTCAAGAAGCACCTGCAGACGGTGCCCTCGCGCTTCTACCTGCAGCTACGGATGGAGCGGGCGCGCCAGCTGCTGCAGCAGAGCGACAGGCCGATCCTGCAGGTGGGACTGGCCTGCGGTTTCTCCAGCGCGTCCCACTTCAGCACCGCCTACCGCACCCACTTCGGCATCACCCCGAGGGCCGAGCGCAAGCGACTGGGCGAGGATGCGCCCCCGTTGCCGCAGCGATCGCAGCTGCATCAGCCGGACTGAATATCCCTCCCTGCGGGCGGGCCAACAAACTAGAAGCAGACCGGTAACGCGGCAACGCCGGGTCGCCTAGCCCCTGCTGACCACGAGGCGAAACCTTTCACACGTACGCCCGATGGGCCCGCAATACCCGGCCTGTCATGCCCGCCGTTCAGACTATAACTCTCGCTTTTCAGGTTATTGCCGATCGATCTTAGTGACCGCCTACCGGGATGATAGAATCCCCGCCTTTTGCGTTGCGCTGAGGCGATCAGCCGCACCGCCCCCGCGGTAAGTAGTAGGAGTGATGATGCAATCCAATCCGTTGGCCCTGTTGCCACTGGTCCTGTTTCTGGCGCTGTTCGTCGGCAGCGGGCTCTATTTCCACGCCCAGTCGGTAGAGTTCGCCTTCTACCAGGTGCAGGCCCCGGTGGCGATTCTGCCGGCGGTGGTGCTGGCGATATTGCTCGCCCGCGGGCCGCTGAACCAGCGCATCGATACCTTCGTAAAAGGGGTGGGCGATTCCACCATCATCACCATGTGCCTGATCTATCTGCTGGCGGGTGCGTTCGCTTCCGTGGCCAAGGCGACCGGCGGCGTCGACGCCACGGTGAGCCTCGGCTTGAGCCTGATCCCGGCGCCGCTGGTGCTGCCGGGACTGTTTGTGATCACCGCGTTTATCGCCACCGCCATGGGTACGTCCATGGGCACCATCGCCGCCGTGGCGCCAATCGCCGTGGGGGTCGCTGACACCACGGGGCTTGCACTCCCGCTCTGCGTTGGCACCGTAATCGGCGGTGCGATGTTCGGCGATAACCTGTCGATCATCTCCGACACCACCATCGCCGCGACCCGCACCCAGGGGTGCAGCATGCGGGATAAATTCCGCATGAATCTGGCGATCGCCGCCCCGGCCGCGCTGCTCACCCTGGTGTGGCTGTTCCTGCAGGGGGAAAGCGGCACCGTGCCGGTCAACGAGGATGTGGCGCTGCTGCCGGTACTGCCCTACATCGCGGTACTGGGGCTGGCGCTCGCGGGCATCAACGTGATGCTGGTGCTGTTCAGCGGCTTGCTGCTGGCCGGACTGATCGGCTTGTTGAACGGAGCCGATTACACCCTGGTGAACTTGAGCAAGGATATCTACGCCGGCTACAGCGGGATGCAGGAGATCCTGCTGCTGTCGCTGCTGATCGGAGGGCTCGGTGCGTTGGTGGCCTCCGAAGGCGGGCTGGCGTTTCTATCGCGCTGCGTCGACCGCTTGACCCGCGGGCTGCAGCAGCGCGGTCATGAGCGCCGCGCCGGCGAGCTCGGCATCAGCGGCGCGGTGGCGCTGACCAACGTCTGCACCGCCAACAACACCGTGGCCATCCTGATCAGCGGCCAGTTGGCCCGCGACGTGGCAGAACGGCACAAGGTGGATGCCCGCCGCAGCGCCAGCCTGCTGGATATTTTCTCCTGCGTGGTGCAGGGGTTGCTGCCCTACGGTGCCCAGATCCTGTTGGCCTCGTCCCTGGCCGGCTTGTCACCGCTGGCGCTGGCAGGGTCGATCCATTACTGCCTGCTGCTGGGGCTGGCCGCGCTGGTGGCAATTATCCTCGGTCGTCCGCGCCACTGATCGCCTGAGCGCCCACCCGACGCGCGCGCTCATCAAATCGGAGCTGGCGGCTGGGCGCCAGCTTCGGCTCGTCCTCGTTCAAGCGGGCACGGCAAAGCCGCCTTTGGTTGCGCACGCAGGCCTGTGAGCCGCTGCCGGAAAATAGATCGGCCTCCCCGCTCCCTGTTCCCTGTTCCCTGTTCCCTGTTCCCTGTTCCCTGTTCCCCGCTCCCTGTTCCCCGCTCCCTGTTCCCCGCTCCCTGTTTTTCCCGCGCCCCTTTTCCGGCTTGCATCCCCCACAGCGCCCTTCTATAGGTCATGGAGTTTGGGGGGCATGGAGTTCGGACGCCGTTGAGGCGGACGCGTCACTTCGCCTCCAGCGACAGCCCACGACAACAGGAAAGGAGTCGATCACATGCCATTCAAGTACACAGGGTCCATACCTTTCGGCATCGGTAAAGTGGAATGGACACCCAGCACCAAGGAAAGAGAGGCGGCCTGGGCGCTGTATGTCGAGTATTCAACACGCATCACCCGGGTGCGGCGCAGCGAGGGGCCTGAAAAAGACTTCGGATCCGCGCGGCTGGCGATGGACTCGCTCTACGTTTTGCTCAATGCCACCCGCCAGGTGCTGCGAGAGGCGGGCCCCGCCATCGCCGGGAAGCCCGCATCCCTGGGGGCAATTACGATCGCGGTGCTGAACCGCAGTGTCCGCAAGCTCCTGGATGAGTTTCACCTGTCGCTTGAAGCGCACGAAGGCAACAGGTCATCCGATGTCAGTCGAATCGCCCATGAGCGGAAGTGGGCGCACTACGCGCGTTTCTGGGAAAAAATGATGTGGCTGCAGAAAGGGCTGCAATCCTACCTCAAGGTCCTTGAGGTGATCGCCGGGGTAAAGCTCGACGCGAAGAAGATGCAGTGAAGATAGCCCCCCTGCCTGCCGACCCATCACGGCAGAAGCAGACGCCGAAGATCTGCCCGGGCTAGGCCGCCTGCACGGCCACCACGAAGATGTAGACGCAGCACCCCATGCCACCGGAGAACGCCAGGCTGCGCAGGGTCGAGCGGTCCAGCACATAGAAGAGCGCGTGCAGCAGGCGAAAGCCGACGAACAGCAGGGCCGGCACCGTCAGCTCGTGCAGGTCCACCCCGGCGGCATGGGCGATAAAGATAGCGACGGTATAGACCACCAGCGACTCCCAGGCGTTTTGTTGGGCCGCCACCACCCGCGCCCCGGCGCCGGTCAGTTGCGCCTGCTGCGCCCGGGGCTGGGCGTTATCGACACGACCGAACATCTGGGCCCGAAAGTAGTGGCTGAGCCCCGCCAGCAGAATCGGCAGCAGCGAGACGATAAACAGCGTCACCAGCACCAAGGGCATCGCACGCTCCTCCAAGTAGGCTAGAAGCCCGGCCTGAGCACACCTTCCAGGGCGCCGGCGTAGCTCTTCAGCAGCTCCTCACGCCAGTGGGCGATGGGGTCGTCCGATTCCAGCAGGGCGGTATCGGAAACGCTGCCGGTCCAGAGAAAGGCGCCCAGCAGCATGAAGTCGGCAAAGCCCACCCCCTGGCCGGAGAGGAAAGGCTGCAGCTTGAGGGTCTGGCGAACCGGCGCCAGAGCCTGGCGCAGCCGCTGCAACTGCTCCGGGCTCTTGTCCTCAAATGCCTCCAGGGATACACCGAAGCGCGCCTCCCGGCTCTGGCGGAAGTAGGCCTGATCCTTTTCATCCAGGCAGTTGAGGATATCCATGATCACGATTTTGATCATCGCCGGGTGGATCACGCCCTCGAGCCAGTGCTTGATAAACAGGGCCTGGCCCTTGCTCATGGGGCTGTCGAACAGCGCCGGTCGGTCCGCGTATACCCGATCCAGGTAACAGGCGATATTCCAGGAGTCATGGATCACCTGCCCGTTGTCCTCCAGCACCGGCACCGCTCCCTGACCGGAGTGGGCGATGCTGTCCTTCTCGGTGAAGCGCCAAGAAGCGTGCTGCACCGCCAGCCCCTTGTGTGCCAGCGCCAGCCGAATGCGCCAACAGTAGGGGCTGAACACCTGGTTATCCCGTTTACCGGCCAGTTCGTAGAGTTTTCTCGCAGACAAGGCGCATGTACTCCCAATTGAAATCAACGTGAAGGCGCGGGCCAATCGCCCACCCCCAAGGTCCGAACTCTAGCAAAGGGTGACGCGGCTGCAAACTGCAAAGCGACCGCGTCCAGCCGCCGGATAATCCCGGGTCCCCCCTCTGCCGTTATTGCCCTTCCCGGGACTGCCCCCCCCCGGGCGCAGCTTCAGGGGCGCTTCAAGTAAGCACACGCTCACCCGTCTTTGCCCTAGCGCTCGTCGCTGTCACCGGCCACCGCCGGGCCCGTTCGGATTGCCCCGGGGGCGGGTATCCCTTTCAGCCACCCTGGCGCTGAAAGGGATAAATCGGCCCCAGTGCCAGGATCTCGGTCAGCTCGCTCAGGGCGGTGCGCGACTCGTAAAGCAGCTGCGGGTCGGCCAGATCCTTGGGCGCCAGGCGGTCGCGGTAGTGGGTGTCGATCCAGCGGTTGAGGCGGGCGAACAGGGCATCGCTCATCAGGGTGGCGGGGTTGGTGGCGGCAAGCTCGGCCTCGTTCAGCACCACCCGCAGGCGCAAGCAGGCGGGACCGCCGCCGTTGCTCATGCTCTGCTTGAGGTCGAACACCTCGATCTCACTGATCGGGTTGTCCTCCGCCAGGATCGCCTGCAACAGGGACCAGACCCGCGGATTCTCCCGGCACTCCTCGGGCACTACCATCAGCATATGGTCATCGTCCAGGCTCAGCAGCTGGGAGTTGAACAGGTAGCTGCCCACGGCCTCGGAGACACTGAGCTGGGCACTGCTGACCTCGACGATGTGCAGGGGCTCGCCATCGAAGGCCCGCTGCAGATCCCGCTTGACCCGCGCCTGCTCCAGGTAGGCCTGCTCGTGGCAGAGCAGGAGGTTGCGGTTGCCCACGGCAATCACATCGTTGTGAAACACCCCCGCGTCGATTACCGCCGGGTTCTGCTGGGCGAACACCACCCGGGCGCTGTCCAGGCGGTGGGCGCGGGCGATGGCCTGGGAAGCCTCCAGGGTCTGCCGGGCCGGGAAACGGCCGGGGCGGGGCTGGCTAAGATCAAACGCATGACGCCCGTAGACGAAGAAGCCCACCCCCGGCTCGCCGTAGTGGCCGCAGAAGCGGGTGTGGTTGGCGGCGCCCTCGTCACCGAAGTGCTCGATGCCCGGCAACGCCGGATGGTGCTTGAAATGGCGATCGCCGGGAAAGGTGGCGGCGAGGATGCGGCCGGTAGTGGCGTGCTCGATGGAGCGGTGAAACTTGTTGGTCAGGTTGGCCGGGGTGAAATGGACCCGGCCATCAAGGGCATCGGCGCTGGGGGAGACCGTGGCGGCGTTGGCGGTCCACATGCTGGAGGCCGAGCAGCAGGCCTCCAGAATCCGCGGTGCCTGGCGGGCGGCGTGGTGCAGCACCTGGGCGTCGCTGCCGCTGAAGCCGAGACGGCGCAGGGTGTGCACGTCGGGACGCTCCTGGGGCGCCAGCACCCCCTGGACGAAGCCCCGGTCGTGCAGGGCCTTCATCTTCGCCAGCCCCTGCTTTGCTGCCAGCCGCGGGTTGGAGACGCTGGCCTGGCTTTTCTCCGAGGCGACGTTGCCAAAGGAGAGCCCGGCGTAGTTGTGGGTGGGGCCGACCAGACCGTCAAAGTTGGCTTCAAAGGCTTTCATCGCTTGTCCTCGGGGACGACTCCCCTGCTCCTGTTCTCATTTATTTTCAATCGGTTAAGCCGCTACCTAGAGCACCAAACCCGGCGCCAGTTCGGCCGGCAGGTTCGCCCGCTCGGCTTCCAGGCTGGCCACGGGGTAGGCGCAGTAGTCGGCAGCGTAGTAGGCGCTGGGCCGGTGGTTGCCGCTGTCGCCGATCCCCCCGAAGGGGGCGGCGCTGCTGGCCCCGGTGAGCTGCTTGTTCCAGTTGACGATGCCGGCGCGGCTTTCGAGCCAGAAGCGCTCGTACTTTTCGCGGCTGTCGCTGAGGATGCCGGCGGAGAGGCCGAAACGGGTGCGGTTGGCCAGGGCGATGGCGCTGTCAAAATCCGCGTAACGGATCAGCTGCAGCAGCGGCCCGAAGTACTCTTCGTCCGGCAGTTCTTGCACCCCGCTCACCTCGATCAGCCCCGGCGAGAGCAGCCCGGTGCCGGGCTCCAGCTTGGCGGCGGCCACCAGGCTCACGCCCCCCAGTGTCTGCAGCCGTTCCTGGGCCGCCAGAATCCCATCCGCCGCGGCCTCTGAGATCAATGCCCCCATGAAGGGCTGGGGGTCGTCGTTCCAGCGCCCGACCCGAATCCGCGCCACCGCCTCGGTCAGGGCCGCGACGAAACGGTCCCCGGCCTCGCCCCGGGGCACCAGCAGGCGCCGGGCGCAGGTGCAGCGCTGGCCGGCGGTGAGGTAAGCCGACTGCAGGGTTTCGTGCACCGCAGCCTTGAGGTCACTCACCTCGTCAACGATCAACGGGTTGTTGCCACCCATCTCCAGGGCCAGGATCTTCTCCGGGTGATCGCCGAACTGGCGGTGCAGCAATCGACCGGTGGCTGAACTGCCGGTGAAGAACAATCCGGCCAGCCCCGGGTGCCCGGCCAGGGCGACGCCGGTCTCCCGCCCCCCCTGCACCAGGTTGAGCACGCCGGGCGGCAGCCCCGCCTCCTCCCAGAGCTGCACCGTGCGCTCGGCCACCGCCGGGGTCAGCTCGCTGGGCTTGAACACCAGGGTATTGCCCGCCAGCAAGGCGGGCACGATATGGCCGTTGGGCAGGTGACCGGGAAAGTTGTAGGGGCCGAACACCACCACCACCCCGTGGGGCTTGTGGCGCAGCCAGGCCCGTGCCCCGGGCACCTCGCTGCTTCTCTCACCGGTCCGCTCCTGCTGGGCCTGGATGGAGATCTCCACCTTGCCCACCATCGCCGCCACCTCGGTCCGGGTCTCCCAGAGGGGCTTGCCGGTCTCGCGGGCGATCAGTTCGGCGAGGTTTTGCGCCTCGGCCCGCAGCCGCTCGGCAAAGGCGCGCAGGATCTGCACCCGCTCATCCAGACTGCGCCGAGCCCAGCCGCTGAAGGCGCCGCGCGCCGCGGCCACGGCGTTCGCGACCTGGGATTCGCTGGCGCTGCGACCCTGCCAGACCGGCGCGCCGATCCCTGGATCCAGCGAAATCAGGGCCGCTCCCTCGCCGTCGAGCCAGCGTCCATCGATATACAGGGATTCAGACATCTTAAAACCTCCTCTGTCCGGACAGGGACGCCACCCGCAGGGTGTCGCCGGTGTCGATATTCAACGCCTCGGCCACCGCCGGGGTCAGGTTGAGAATATGGCTGCCGTCCATCGCCAGCGGGCTCAGGCAGCAGCGGAAATCCTCCATGCGGGTATTGGCCAGCATGAAGAGTTCGCCCCCGGGCGCATGGTCCACCACCTGCGCCTTGCAGTAACGGCTGTCGCGCACCAGGCGAATATCCTGCACCCGGGTTTCCAGCAGGGGCCCGCCGTCAAAAATGTCGATGTAGCCGGTATAGCGGAAGCCCTCGCTCTCCAGCAGGCGGCGGGCCGGGGTGGTATCGGGGTGGGTCTGCGCAATCGCGTTGCGCGCGGCCTCGGGCAGCATGTTGGTGTAGATCGGGTGGCGTGGCATCAGCTCGGCGATAAACACCTTGTTGCGCCCCGAGAGCTGGTCCGCCTCGGTAAAGTCGATGGAGAAGAAGTGGCGTCCCAGCCCCTCCCAGAACGGGGAGATGCCGCCACCGTCGGAAAAGCCCCGCATCTCGGCGATCACGTTGTCGGTGAAACGGCTGGCAAACTCGGCCATGAACATGAAGCGGGCCTTGGACAGCAACGAGCCGTTCTTGCTGTGACGGTACTCGGGGTCCAGGAACAGGGTGCAGATTTCCGACTGCCCGGTGTGGTCGTTGCTCAGGGTCAGGGTATCGATGGGGTTGTAAACCCCGAGCTCTCTGGACGCGTGCACCAGGGTGCCGACCCGGTAGTTGTACCAGGGGTCGCGCAGCCCCACCGCCGACTCGATGCCGCTGATACCGGCGATGGTGCCATTCTCGGTATCCTCCAGCACGAACAGGTAGAGGGCCTCGGCCAGGGGGGTCTCTGCAGCAAAGGAGGCCAGCGCCCACTCCATCTTGTCCCGCACCGCGCCCTCGTCGGGCTGCAGGGAGGTAAAGCCCGGACCGGTCTTGTGGGCCAGGGACCAGAGGCTGTCCCAGTCCCGGGCCTCGATCGGTCGAATCAACATCATGGTGGTGTCCTCAAGATTGCGCGCCGCGGCGCTCGGCCCCGGCGGCGACGTAGTCGGCGGACCGTTATCCTCCGCCGGCGGTACAAATTAAAAGTTCAGCGGGCAGAAGCGCACCGGGTCGGTCTCGCTCAGACCGAGGGCCTTGGCCAGGGTGGCGCTCGCGTGGGCATCCCCCGTTGCCAGCGGTGTCAGCAGGCAGCGAAACGCGCCTAGGGCACCGCCGGCCACCAGCCCGGGGCGGCCATCGGCGGCCTCTTCCAGGGTCTCCAGGGTGGCCGTCACGCTCGTGTTCAACGAGCGGATGCGATCGGTGGACGCCTCCAGGGTGGGGCCGGCATCGAAGATGTCCACGTAGCCGCGGTACTCAAACCCCTCCCGCTCCAGCAGCGCCCGCACCGGCGCCACATCCGGGCGCAGCTCGCCGATCGCGGCCTGGGCCGCCGGCGGCAGGAGCGGAACGTAAACCGGGTAGCGGGGCATCAGGTCGGCGATAAAGCTCTTTTTCTGAATCCCGGTGAGGTAGTTGGCGCGGGCGTACTCCATGCTGAAGAAGTGGCGCCCCAGCGACTCCCAGAACGGGGATTGCCCATTGGCGTCCACCATACCCTGCAGTTCCACCAGGGTGCGGTCGGCAAAGCGCTCGCGGTGGGCCGCCATGAACAGCATCCGGGCCCGGGAGAGCAGTTGCAGGTTGGCGTCCGTACGGTGCGCCGGCGCCAGAAACAGGGTACACAGGCGGCTGGCGCCAGTGTAATCGTGGCACAGGTGCAGCGCGGGAATGCGGTTGTGAATCTGCAGCTCGCTGGAGGCGTGCACCAGCTGCTCCACCCGGTAGCTGTAGAAAGGCGCATCCAGCCCCACGGCGGCGTTGATCCCGCACACGCCGAGCACCTCCCCGGTCTCGCGCTCTTCAAGTACGAAGTGGTAGCTCTGCTCACCGGGTTGGCTCACCTCGGCACGGAGCGCCTGCTGAGTGGCGCCGATCAGCTCGCTCAGGTGATCGCGGTTGGCAGGGAGGGTCGAAAGGCTGCCGCCGGCCACCACCGCCAGCTGCTCCAGGGCCTGGATATCGCCAAAATTGACAGGACGTACGACGCGCATCAGTTTGCCTCCAGCCAGCTCAAATCATCGCTGGCGGCCAGTCGCATCAGCAACAGGGCGCTGAGCTTCGCCCGGGGCACCAGGCTGTCGGCGAGCAGGTACTCGTCGCCGCTGTGGATCTTGCCCCCCTGCACCCCCAGGGTATCGACGTTGGGCAGCCCGGCGGCGGCCAGGTTGTTGCCGTCACAGCAGCCACCGGTAGGGTGCCACTGCAGATCAAGCCCCACCGTCAGGCCGCAGTCGCGGGTCAGCTCGAAGAGGCGCTGGTTAGCCCCGCTCAGCACCTTAGGCTTGCGGGTAAAGCCGCCGTGCAGGCTCAGGTGAATGCCCTCGCGGCGGTTGAGCTGCTCGATCAGCGCGTCAATCCGGTCGCGGCACCAGGCCTCGTCATCGGGCTGGGCTAGGCGCACGTTGAAGCGCACCAGGGCCGTATCGGGGACCATGTTGACCGCCCCGCCCCCCTGGATAAAACCGGGGTTGAGGGTCACCCCCTCGCGCTGACCGTTGAGATCGTCCAGGGCGCTGACAAAGTCACAAAGGGCGCGGATGGCGTTGCGTCCCAGGTGGTGCTCGCGGCCGGCGTGGGCTGCCCGGCCCCGGGCCACCACAGTGAAGTTACCGCTGCCCTTGCGGGCGCCGGCCAGGCTACCGTCGGCAAAACAGGGCTCGTATACCAGTCCCAGGTGGTTACGCTGGGCGGCTTCGGCCAGCAGCGGCGCGGACGCCGCCGAACCGATCTCCTCGTCGGGGTTCAACAGCACCTCCCAGCCGATGCGCTCGGCCCAGGGGCTCCGCTCCAGGGCCTCCAACGCCTTGAACATCATCACCAGACCGCCTTTGAGGTCGGCCACGCCGGGCCCGTTGAGGGTGTTGTCATCCAGCCAGCGGACCTGCTGAAAGTCATGGTCGGGGCCGAACACGGTGTCCAGGTGCCCGCAGAGAAACACCCGCAGGGGGGCATCGGGGCGCTTACGGATGCGCAGGGCGCGTCCCAGGGGACGGGTTTGAATCTCCCCGTGGGCATCCACCTCCTGGTAGGGGGCGACCTCAATCCACTCCCGCGCCCCCCCGAGGCCGGCACTGAGCTGATCAAAAGCCCTTCCCACGGCATTGACCCCGTCGGCGTTGAACGAGCCGGAGTTGATGCGGGACAGCGCGATAGTCGCCTCCAGCATCGGCCGGCGCTTGTCGTCCAGCCAGGCGAGCCAGGGTGTAAAAGGGCAATCGTTGGACATGAGGGCTCCTCAAGGAGGTCTTGTTCTTTTAGAGCCTAGTATTTCGTAAAAGCGACGGCAGTACTGTCGTCGATGCGACCCAAAATTTTGCGCTTTGAAAGATATGAAAGAAGAAAAGGGGCGCTAACCGGCGGGCGGTTTCGGCTCTTCAGCGGGAGGGAGCTTTCAGCGACCACCGAGCGGGCGCCGCAAGAATCGAGGCTGTACCGCGCCTGCCCGGGCGCGGTACGGCGAAGGGATGAGGCTTGGCAATCAGCCGGCCGCCGCTTCCGGCCCCTCGGCGATAACCGCCGCGATGGCCCGCTCCAGCCGCTCCATCCCCAGCTCGATCTCCTCCAGCTCGATGATCAGCGAGGGGGTAAAGCGCAGCACCTTGGGACCGGCCATCAGCAGCATCACCCCCGCCTCCCGGGCGGCGGCGAGAAAGCGTCCGGCCTGCCCGTGCCAGGGGGGCGTCAGCTCGGCACCGATCAGCAACCCGCCACCGCGGATTTCGCTGAAGATACCCTGGCGGGCGTTGATCGCCTCAAGCGCCGCGCGGAAGCGGTCGTGACGTTCAGCGACGCCGTTCAGTACCTCGGGGGTGTTGATCAGCGCCAGGGCTTCTGCCGCCACGGCGCAGGCCAGCGGGTTACCGCCGTAGGTACTGCCGTGGGTACCGAATCCGAAGCTCTGCGCCACCGCCTCGGTGCAGAGCATGGCGCCGACGGGGAAGCCGCCTCCCAGCGCCTTGGCACTGGTCAGAATGTCCGGGGTGACGCCCAGCGCCTCGTAACCGTAGAGATGCCCGGTACGGCCAACCCCGGTCTGGATCTCATCAAACACCAACAAAGCGTTGTGACGGTCGCAAAGCGCGCGCACCCCGCGGGCAAACGCGGGATCGGCGGGAATCACGCCCCCTTCCCCCTGGATCGGCTCCATCACCACCGCGCAGGTGCGGTCTGAAATCGCCGCCTCCAGGGCCGCCAGGTCGTTGAAGTCGACGTGGCTGACGCCGGCCGGCACCGGCTCAAAGCCCTCCCGGTACTTGGCCTGCCCACCCACGGTGAGAGTAAACAGGGTCCGGCCGTGGAAGCTCTGGTTGAAGGCGATGATCTCGTGCTTTTCCGGTCCGAAGTGATCGAAGGCGTACTTGCGGGCCAGCTTGAAGGCGGCCTCGTTGGCCTCCGCGCCGGAGTTGCAGAAAAATACCCGGTCGGCGAAGGTGGCTGCCGTGATCTCACCGGCCAGACGCAGGGCCGGCTCGTTGGTGAAAACGTTGGACAGGTGCCAGAGCCGTTCGGCCTGCCCCTTGAGCACGTCCACCAGGCGCGGGTGGCAGTGCCCCAGGGCGTTGACGGCGATGCCGCCTGCAAAATCAATGTACTCGGTTCCCGCCTGATCCCAGACGCGGCTGCCACGCCCCCGCACCGGCACCACGGCCTGGGGGTTGTAGTTGGGCACCATCACCTGGTCAAAGGTGGCGCGATTCACCGGCTTGTCGCTCATAATTTACCTCGATAACGGGGGCCTTCGGCCCCATTACTGCAATTGTCCCAGCTCGCGCACCGCGACCGACAGCATGGCCAGGTTGGCCTGCTCCTGACCCTGGATTTCAGCGCAGGTGGCGCGAAACTGCCCCAGAGCCTGCTGCTGGGCCTGTTGCCACTGGTTGATTCTCTCCTCGACGCTCTGCTCACCCAGCTCCGCCAGCACGCCCTTGCCGGCCCGGGCCAGGGCCCGGTCCAGCTCATCGCCGAGGGCGGCGCGCGCCTTGCGCTGCCAGAGATCCGGCGCCGGCAGGGCCTGGATCCGCTCGCGGAGCCGATCCAGCCCCAGGTCCCGCTCGAGCTGCAGGTAGGCCTGGGCCGCCTGAACCACGGGCTGCTCGCACTGGTGCGCCAGGCGCACCATCTCCAGCAGGTGGTAGGCCCGCTCCAGGAAGCTGAGTCGCTGTACCAGCGCCTCGGGCAGCCCCGCGGCAACCAGCTCCTGCTGCTGCTGTTGCCAGGCGTCGTTGTCCTCGCTCGGCAGCAGGCTGGGGAGCTGCTCAATGATGTCGCTGACGCCGGTGACATAGACGCCCTGCAGCTCACTCACGCTCAGCGGCTGGCCGTGGGTGCGCAGCAGCCAGAGCACCGAGCGCTCCAGCAGGTTCTGGATCTTCAGCATCAGGCCGGCAAAGAGGCTGTCGTCCAGTTCCGCCTCCTGCGCCTCCAGGGCCTGCCACAACGGTTCGATGGCAAAGATGTCCCGCGCCGCGAAAAAGGCCCGCACCGCGTCGATGGCGCTGCAGCGGGTCTCCTGCTGCAGGTAGTTGATGTAGGTGGAGCCCATGCGGTTGAGCACGGCGTTGGTGACGTGGGTCGCCAGCAGCTCCTGGCGCAGGGGGTGCTGCTGCAGACGGGCCCCGTAGTGCTCCTGGATCGGGGTCGGGAAATAGCCCGGCAGCTCCCGGCTCAGGTCCGGATCGGCGCTGATGCCGGCGTCCACCAACTGGTCAAACAGGGCCAGCTTGGCGTAGGCCAGCAGCACGGCCACCTCCGGCCGGGTCAGCCCCTCGCCGGCCCGGGCCAGCTCCTCGAGCTGCTCGTCGGCGGGCAGGAACTCCAGCTTGCGCTTGAGCCGTCCCTCCTGCTCCAGGCGCTGAATCAGCTGGCGGTGATCTCCCATGTGGGCGCTCACCTGGTGCATAGCCAGGCTCAACACCTGGCTCTGCAGCCGGTTGTGACGCAGCACCAGCCCCGCCACCTCGTCGGTCATGGAGGCCAGCAGCTTGTTGCGCTGCTTCTCGGTCATATCCTGGGCGGCCACCTCCTGGTCGAGCAGGATCTTGAGGTTGACCTCGTGGTCGGAGGAGTCCACGCCACCGGCGTTGTCGATGGCGTCGGTATTGATCAGCCCCCCCTGGCGGGCGAACTCGATACGACCGAGCTGGGTGCAGCCGAGATTACCGCCCTCGCCCACCACCTTGACCCGCAGCTCGCGGCCATCCACGCGCAGGCCGTCGTTGGCGCGATCCCCCACCTGCTGGTGGGTCTCGGTGCTGGCCTTGACATAGGTACCGATGCCGCCGTTCCAGAGCAGGTCCACCGGCGCCTTCAGAATGTGCTGAATCAGCTCGGTGGGGGTCATGCGACGCTGGCGGATATCCAGGGCGGCACGGGCCTCGTCACTCAGCTCCACCGACTTGGCGGCGCGGGAGTAAACACCACCGCCCTTTGAGATCAGCGTCTTGTCATAGTCATCCCAGGTGGAGCGGGGCAGCTCAAAGAGGCGCTTGCGCTCTTCCCAGCTGCGGGCGGCGTCCGGCTCCGGGTCGATGAAAATATGCTGGTGGTTAAACGCGGCGACCAGACGGATGTGCTTGGAGAGCAGCATGCCGTTGCCGAACACGTCCCCGCCCATGTCGCCGATGCCGACCACCGTGAAATCCTGGCGCTGGGTATCCAGCCCCCGCTCCAGGAACAGTCGCTTGACCGACTCCCAGGCACCGCGGGCGGTAATCCCCATCTTCTTGTGGTCGTAGCCGTTGGCGCCGCCGGAGGCGAAGGCGTCCCCCAGCCAGAAGCCATACTCCTTGGAGATGCGGTTGGCGATATCGGAAAACGATGCGGTGCCCTTGTCCGCCGCCACCACCAGGTAGGGGTCGTCCTCGTCATGGCGCACCACCTCGGGGGGCGGGATCACGTCCTCGCCGCTGCGATTGTCGGTGATGTCCAGCAGGCCGCGAATAAAGGTTTCGTAGCAATGGATGACCTCGGCCTGCACCGCCTCCCGGCTGCTGGTGGGCAGCTGCTTGGCGACGAAACCGCCCTTGGCCCCCACCGGCACGATGACCGCGTTTTTCACCATCTGCGCCTTCACCAGGCCCAATACCTCAGTACGGAAATCCTCCCGCCGGTCGGACCAGCGCAGCCCGCCCCGGGCGACCTTGCCGCCGCGCAGGTGGACACCCTCGACCCAGGGGGCGTAGACAAAGATCTCGAAACGGGGGCGCGGCTGGGGCGCGGCGGGAATGCTGTCAGTATCCAGCTTGATCGACAGGTAGCCCTTGGCCTCACCCTCGTCTGTCTGCTGGTAGAAGTTGGTCCGCAACATGGCCAGCAGCAGGCTCAGGTAGTGGCGCAAAATCCGGTCTTCATCCAGGTTGTCGACCCCGTCCAGCGCCGATTCCAGGGCCGAGACCAGTTTCTCCTGACGCTCCTGCCGGGGCTGGCGGAAGTGGGGATCAAAGCGGGCCTCGAACAACTGAACCAGCTGCCGGGAAATATGGCTGTGCAGTGCCAGGGTGCGCTCCATGGAGGCCTGGCTGAACGGCAGCCCGAGCTGCAGCAGGTACTTGCAGCAGGCGCGCAATACCAGCACCTGGCGCCAGCTGAGACCGGCGGCGATCACCAGGGCATTGAAGCCGTCGTTCTCCAGTTCCCCCAGGTGCGTGCGCACGAAGGTCTGCTGGAACTGCTCCTTGAGGTGACGATCCTCGGGGTCAAAGCTTCCCGCCACCGAGAGGCGGAAGTCGAGAATCCAGTAGGCCTGCCCTTCCCGGTCCTTGAGCCGGTAAGGACGCGCGTTCAGCACCCGTACCCCCATCTGTTCGAGAATCGGCAGCAGATCGGACAGGGCCAGGCCGTCGCCGCGGCCCAGCACCTTGAAGTGCAGGCTGTTGTACTCCTCCAGCGGCCGGTAGAGGTAGGTCGACAGCCGGCCCTCACCGTCCAGGTCCGCCAGGCGCTGCAGGTCGATCACCGCGCGCCGGGGGCTGTAGTCGGCCTGATAGGCGGCCGGCAGATTGTGGGCGAAGTCGCGGTAGATCCGGTTGCCGCTGGCCTCGCCCACCTTCTCCACCAGGGCCTGGAGCAGGCGGTCCTCCCAGGAGGTCATCGCCTCGACCATCCGCGCTTCCAGGGCTTCCACCTCCAGGTCCCGCTCGTGGGCGTTGCGACAGTGAATGGTGAACTGGACCTGGGCCAGGGCCTGGTCGGAGAGGCGCACGTTGAACTCGCTGCTGTGGCCCTCGAAGGTCTCCATCAGCAGGTCCTGCATTTTCAGGCGCAGGACGGTGTCGTAGTGATCCCGGGGCACCAGCACGAGCGCGTTGATAAAGCGCCCGTAGCTGTCGGGACGCAGGAACAGCCGCAGCTGACGACGCTCCTCGCATTCGAGCATACCGAACAGGGTCTGTTCCAGGTTCTCGTAATCGGCCTGCAGCATCTCGTCACGGGGGTACTGACTGATCAGGTGACGCAGGGATTTACCGCTGTGGCTGTCGGCGGGCAGGTTGGCGGACTCCAGCAGGCGAGCCAGTTTATGGCGCAGCATGGGCACCTGCTCAAGCGGCGTGCTGTAGGCGCTGGAGGCGTAAAGGCCGAAGAAACGCCACTCGCCCAACACCTGCCCCTGCTCGTCAATCTTGCGCACCCCCACGTAATCCAGGTGGGCATTGCGCTGCACGGTGGAGCGCATGGTGGACTTGGTCAGCACCAGCAGTTCCGGGCGTTGCGCCAGCTCGCTCAGGTGCGGGGTAAGCTCGATGCGCCGTTGCCTCTCGCTGGCGGGCTCGCCGAAGGTACCCAGGCCCGAATCCGCCTCGTAATTGACCACGCAGCGATCCGGGGTCTGCACCTCCAGGTGGTAATAACGAAACCCGAGGAACAGGAAATTGTCCTCCATCAACCAACGCAAAAAAGCGATGTTCTCCGCTTTGGCTTCGTCGCTGGCCGCGATATTGGCATGCGCCTCGCTCCAGGCCACCGCCTCCTCCAGCCGGGCCTTCATGGCGTCCCAGTCCTTGACGGCCCGGGACACGTCGTTCAACGCCCCCTGCACCTGCTTCTTCAGCGCGTTCAGGGCCTTGGCGTCAGGCTGGTGATCCACCTCCAGTCGCATCAGGGCCTCGGGAATGGCCCTCTCGTCGCGCTGGGTGTCGTCCAGCACCTGCTGCAAACGGCCGTTGCCGTCGCGCACCACCCGGATCACCGGGTGGGTGATCTGGTGCAGCCGGATGCCGGCATCGGCGAGGGCCAGGTTGATGCTGGAGACCAGGAAGGGCATGTCGTCGCTCAGCACTTCCACTACCGTGTGGGTGCTGTGCCAACGATGGTCCTCCGGGTTGGGGTTGTAACACCGCACCAGGGGTTTACCCGGGCGGCGCTGCTGGACCAGGTCCCACAGGCAGAGCAGCGCGCCGTAGAGATCCTCGATGGCCATCTGGGCCATCTCCCGCGCATGGCTGCGGCCATAGTAGACCTCCGCCAGCTGCTGGGCGGCGGCACGGCTTTCCGCCGGCAGGCGCTCGGCCAGCAGCTCTTTGACTTGATTGATCCCGGATTTTTTAATCTCGACCAGCGTATTCATGGAGGCAGGGTGGTTCTCTTTTTTATTGGCAGACAAGAAGTTCGTAGTACGCCCCGGACGGACCGGCGTGTTCCGCACTATTATCCGTGCAAAGCATCCGTGCCGTCAGGGGATTTAATTTCAATAAAGCGACCCGGAGTTTTTGCCAGCTGACATCCACAACTCCGTGCGCGGGGCTTTAAGCCATTCTACAGGGCTACCTGTAGCAGAATTAATTGCTGTTTACATAAAAAAGCCCGGTGTTTTGCAAACAAAACCGGGCCGTGCGGTGTCTTCGGGTCGCGCGCTCAGCTAATACCCTTGTCACGAAGGAAAGTCGCCAGCTCCTTGTCCACGACCAGGATATGGTTGCGCAGCCAGGCGGTGAGAAAATTGAGAAAGGCGGCGGACTCTTCCCGGTCGTTGACCAGCAGCCGCAGATCGAAGTCAAACAGCTCGGCCGCGGTCTGGTTATGGCGCTCCTTGTGGTCCCGGTAGCCGGGGTAGCCGTGCTCGCGCATCAGCGCCTCCTCGCAGGAGAAGTGCTCCACCACGTAATCGAGCAACTGGTTGAGTATGGGCAGGAACTCGGCACTGCTATCGCCCCGCTCCAGGGCGTCCCAGGTGTCGTTGATGTAGCCGATAAAGCGGCTGTGCTGCTCATCAATCAGGGTGATGCCCAGCCGCAGGCTGTCGTCAAAAACAAACTTGCTCATCGATGCAAAATCCTTTGCCGGGTAAGTTGCTGTTAAATCCCTCAAAGCCGACCTTTCTTGGGGACCTTGTCCCACATTTTCGCCAGCAGCGCCTGCCGGGCGGGATGCTCCGGCAGCGGCACAATTTCGCGCACGGCAAAGCCCTTGCTGGTGGTATCGCGCAGCACCGCGCGCTTCATCGGCTGACCGTCATGATCGAAGATCACTTCTACGTCGGGGGCGGCGGCGCTAGTGCCCGGGCCGACGGCGATCCCAATCTCGCCGCTGACCAGCCGGCAGGCGCTTCCCGGGGGAAACATGCCCAGCTCCTTGATAAACAACTGGGCCAGGGTGCCGTCGATCTCCTCACCCCGGGACAGGAAAATATCCCGCAGCGCCTCCTTGGGCAGCCGCTTGTCCCGATCCCCTCTTTGCCGGACCATGGCGGCAAAGGTGTCCGCCACCGCCAGCACCCGCGCCACCTGGGCGATCTGGTTCTCCTTCAGCCCCTGGGGGTAACCGCTGCCGTTGAGCCGTTCATGGTGCTGCTGAACCGCCTGTAACCAGGTGGGATCCACCACCCCGGCCTTTTTCAGGAGCGCCACGGTGGTGGTGGGGTGCTTACGTATCTGCTGCCACTGCTCATCGGTCAACGGCTCCTCACGGAGCTGCAGTTCATCCTGCAGCTGCCACATGCCCACGTCGTGGGTGAGGCCAGCGGCCACCAGCGAGACCCGCTGCGCCGGCCCGATGCCGATGCGGGTACCGAGCACCTCGCAAAGCACTGCAACATGGAAGGCTTTGATGTGGGAGTAGGCTTTGCCTTCGGCGAGGTGAATCGCCGCCAGCAGACCGTCGTGGTGCTTCTCCGCGGCACGGTGAATACGCTCGGCCAGCAGGTTGACCTTGGCACGGGTGGTTTCATCGGGTCCCCGGGCGAACTCCTGGTAGATTATCGCCAGCAGCCCGTAGTGACTCTCGACCCACTCGAACACGTCCACCAGCCGGTCGCTCTCTTTTTCTTGCTGGGCCCGGGCCAGACCGCTTCGGTAGGCTGCGGACCCGGGCTTGTCCGGCGAGGCGTAGATATACACCTTCTGGTTGACGAGCTTGTTGCGCTGGACCTCATCCTTGATCACATATCCTTTCTTCAACAGCAAAGCGCCCGTTTCAGAATGCACCGAGTGACGCAGCGGCTGACCGATCTCGATATCCTGCTCCCGGAGCCGCCGGTAGCCGATTATTTTCTTTCCTTCCATACAACTCTGAAGGCGCTCTGAAAGGCCTTTTTCTGCAATCAAGTGAACAATGGCCACAGTAGACCTCAAGCGCTCGCAAGATGCCAGCCCCGCGTCACCCAAGGAGCGGCATTGGGCCTATAGTATTGAATAGCCCGAATGCCTACCCCTGCTGCCAAACCGAGGCCCCCGATGACCAGCCGCCTGCTCAGCCCCCTCGCCGCGCTTCTTATCAGCCTTCCCGTGTTGGGGGCAACGCCGAAGGATACGTACTTCGCCCTGGCCGTTACCGAAAACTCCCATAACCACGGCGGCAGCAACCTGTTGTTTCTGGACTTTCAGGAGCAGTTCGAACGGGCTTCTGATGACAAGACCCAACGGGTCGCCTCGCCGCGGCTGAACAACACCAAAATCCAACTGGACGCGAAGCTCGACGAATGGCCCGAGGCGCAATTCACCACAGTGCAGAGCCGGGTGATGAACAACTATCCCCTCAGCGAGTATTACGACGTGGTGCCGGTGCCCATCCAGATCGCCTCGGCCCATGACGACGAGTACCTCTACTTCGCCCTGCGCTTCACCGACGCCAACCACGACGCCTCCATCAACCGTAACCGCTGGATCAAGGATGCCACGGGCTGGCGCCCCCAGCCCCACACGCTGCCCAATCCCGGAGCGCCCACCGCGAGCGCGGTAAACCGCGGTGACCGCCTGCTCGGCAATGAGAGCGAAGACCGGGTTTTCTTGATGTTTCCAATAGTCGACCAGCAGGGAAACTTCCGCGATGGGGGCCACGGCTGTGCCGGCTACTGCCACAGCAATCTGGTTGAGTCCCCTCCCCCGGGCGAGGGGACCATCGGCGCCGAGGTAGCCGCCATGCACACCGCCCTGCCCGGCGATCGCGCCGATATCTGGCACTGGACATCGACCCGCAGCGCCCCGGCGCAGACCCTCAAGGACGCCCACCTGATTTATGGGCCGGGGTCCGAAAATGGACGCAAGGCGGATCCTGGGCAGTCCCCGGATGTGGATAACGACCGCGCCAGCCTTCAGTTCGATGCGGCGACGGAGCCCGGGCCTGCCTACATCAGCCGACGTGAATTCGAAGCCGGCCTGTACCAGCGGCTGAGCCACAGCACGACGCAGTTAAGGGAAGGTGGAACGCTACGCATCGAGCCGGAAATGGACTTCGCGCTGGGCGTCAGTCTGCCTTACTCGATCCATCGACCCAGCAGCGGTAGCCGCGCCGATGTCACCGTCGTCAGTCGCTTTGACCCGACCACCAACCTCTGGACACTGGAGATGCGCCGCCGCCTGGACACCGGCGACCCGGAGCACGACCATATCTTCACTGCCGGTACCGCAAGCCTGCCCCCCAGGGCTGAGCTGATACGGCCAGGTAGCCCGGAGCAGGGAGCCAAACTGTTCGAGGAGAAGGGGTGCGTCCATTGCCACGGGGAGGAAGGGGAAGGGGTATTTGAAGCGGGTGCCTGGAAATTCCCCCGCATCCAGCGGGCATCCGGCCCCCTGATCTTCAAGACCGCAGACCCGCACCGTCCCAAGCGGCTACGCTCGCTTGCCTACCGGCGTGGCGAGAACGTTGAGATGCCCGCAGCGCTGATGCCCACCATTCCGCTGACCGCGCAGCAGGCGGAAGACATCGCCAGCTGGCTGCAGGACCAGTTTACGCCCTTGGGCCGCTGACCGGCGGAGGCCAAAGCAGGAACAGCACGCTCAGCACCACCTCCACCCCCAGGTAAAGCCGGCTGGCGGTATCCGGCGTGCCGTCGACCGCCCAGCCGACAAGGCGCGCCAGCACCACCAGCGCCAACAGCCCGCCGAGCGCCAGGATGCCTGCGCGCGGCAGCCGCCAGGCACACCAGAGCGCTGCCAGCCCGAGTCCCGCCATCATGCCGTTGAGGCCCCGCAGGTGGCCCAGGGCCGTCGCGTCCGGCGCCAGCAGCCCGCCGCCGTAGTCGACGGGAAACAGCACCCCGAGCAGCCCCGGCTGCACCAGGCTCAGACCCAGAAGCAACAATCCCAGCCGCAGCAGGCGACGGTGCCAACGCCTCATCCCGGCTCAACCGGTCCTAGTCGCTGCCCCGGTTGAGCTGCTTGCGCAGGGTCGGCGGCGTACCGCGGATGGTCAGGGTGTCGGTGGCGGGGTCATAGAGCACCTGTTCGCCCAGCAGCATATCGGAGAAGCTGACGCTCAGCCCCTTCATGGAGCCGGCGTAGCGGACAAACTTCTGCAGGCCCCGCTTGTCGGCGGGAATCTCTGCCTGCAGACCCGCCTCCTGCTCCCCGGCGTAGTTGAAAAACTTGTCCGGGTCCGTGGTGTCGATCAGCCGCGACAGATCCTTGAGCCGCACCCGGTCACCGGACTCCACCTGCTCCTGACAGTAATCGTAAGCGGCCTGCTTGATCTGGGAAGCTTCCCCGGGACCCAGGTCCTCCTCGCTGCAGTAATTGTCAAACACCTTCAACAGGGTCTGGGTCTGCACCCGGGAGTCGCTCTCCTCGGTACACCCGAGGCTCGCGCAGAAGGCCTCACCGCCCCCCTTGCCGCCCCGTCCACGCAGAAAGGAGACGTACTGCCCGTCGGCGCCCTTGCGCCACTCGTCAAGATTGATCTTGGCGCCGAGCTGCACTTTACCCACGTCCAGGTGACGGGAATCACTGAGTTCAAGCTGCTCATCGATCACCACCGTCGGCGTGGTGCTGAGCATCAGCACCAGCAACTGCTCGGTTTCCAGCACCCGCATCCGCGCCAGCATCAGGTAACCGCTGAGCTCCTCCTCCCGCTCCTCCAGCTGCGCCTTGAATCGCTCAAGCAACTTCTGGCTGAGCGCGACGAAGTCAAGCTGCTCCTCCAGGTGCGAGCGCAACCAGCCGGCGAAGGGAAAGGCCTGCTCGTCACTCTCGAAGCCGCCGTAGATCTTACCGGAGCGGTTGTTGTAGGTGGCGTTGAGCTTACTGATCAGGGCTTCGAGGTGCGGGCTCAGGGGAAGCTCGCTCTGCCGGGGCGAGAGCCGGGCCTCCTGCCCCGCGGGCTTTTCGATGTAATGCACGATTGCATGGGTGATCGCCATAGACGGGGTCCTTCGGAATGATCGGATAACACGGGCGGCCCATTATGGCAGAAAATCGCCGCGACGCTGAGCCTGAAAGTATGCTTGAAGACTTCGGGCGGACCGCTCACCCGCCCCGCTGATACAAGCCCCGCGTTCTCAAATAACTGGGCACCTGCGAGCGCATTACTGACCCCAATCAATGAAAGCAATTAGCCAAAGGTATGTAATGAAGTCATCAATTTATCGGGTCGGCGGCTGAGTCGCTGAGATCACAGCGCCGGGGAGTTTAGTCATGAGCAACGTGCTGATTATTTCCTTATGTTACGGCGCCTACCTGCTGGTGGTGGGACTGATCGCCTTGGGCGCTTGGTACAGCGAAAAACTGGACCCGGATAACGACCTGCCCCCCTCGATCTGGGACGAGATCCTCCCCCCGGACTGGGACCGGGAGGCAATAACGCGCAAACCTGTTGAAGTTCGGCCTGCATTTTTGAAAGAATCGACTCTAAGCTAAAGTTAACTCCAACATTCTCAACCAGACCCGGTGTTTGGGGGTTGGAACTTCACGCTTGGAGTTTAAGGACCGAACATGCCCGTAAAAGCGCTTGACCGCTTCCTGAACCTGGACGCGGCCGGTGGCATCCTGCTGGTCGCTGCCGCCGCCCTGGCCCTGATCTTTGCCAACAGCCCCCTTGCCGGGTATTACGACCGGCTGGTGGACCTCCCGGTGGAGGTCCGCATCGGCGGCCTGCAGATCGCCAAACCACTGCTGCTCTGGATCAACGACGGTTTGATGGCGGTGTTCTTCTTCCTCATCGGCCTGGAGCTCAAGCGGGAGGTGCTGGAAGGCGAGCTGCGCGACCTGAGCAAGGTGGCCCTGCCGGCCCTGGGAGCCCTCGGCGGCATGCTGGTTCCGGCCCTGGTGTACCTGGCCATCAACTGGGGCGATCCCGTCGCCCAGCGCGGCTGGGCGATCCCCGCCGCTACCGATATCGCCTTCGTGCTGGGCATCCTGGCGCTCCTGGGCTCCCGCGTGCCCCTGGCGCTGAAGGTATTCCTGGTCTCCCTGGCCATCTTTGATGACATCGGCGCCATTGTCATCATCGCCGCCTTCTACACCGACGACCTCTCCATGACCTCGCTGATCATCTCCCTGGCCTGCCTGCCGCTGCTGCTGATGATCAACCGCCAGGGCATCGTCAGCCTGACCCCCTACGTGTTCGTCGGGCTGGTGATGTGGGTGGCGCTGCTGAAATCGGGGGTTCACGCCACCCTGGCTGGCGCCACCCTGGCGGCCTTTATTCCCATCAAAGACCCCGATAATCCCCGGCGCTCGCCGCTCAAAGAGCTGGAGCATGACCTTCACGGCAGCGTCAATTTTGCCATCCTGCCGATCTTCGCCTTTGCCAATGCCGGCATCTCCCTGGGCGGCGCAAACCTGGATTACCTGCTGCACCCGGTGCCCCTGGGCATTGCGGCAGGCCTCTTTATCGGCAAACAGGTGGGGGTATTCAGTTTTTGCTGGATGGCCGTCAAGCTGGGGCTGGCGCGCCTGCCCCAGGGCGTGAACTGGCTCAATCTCTACGGCGCTTCGCTGCTGTGCGGGGTCGGCTTCACCATGAGCCTGTTTATCGGCTCACTGGCCTTTGAGCAGACCGGGGTCAACCGCCTGTTCGACGAACGCCTGGGCATCATCGCCGGCTCGCTGGTCTGCGGCATCTGCGGCTACCTGGTGTTGCGCTTTACCCTGAAAAAAAGGCCCGAAAACGACGGGCCTTAAGTCCCGCGGGCCGGCTCAGCCGATAGCAAAGCCGCCCACCCGGGTTTCCAAATACTCCTGAATCCCCTCGCGGCCCCCTTCGCGGCCCAGCCCGCTCTCCTTGACGCCGCCAAAGGGGGCGGCCGCGGCGGTGGGATCGATGTCGTTGATCCCCACCATGCCGAATTCGAGCCCCTCGAACATCCGCATCGCCCGACCCAGGTCCCGGGTGTAACAGTAAGCCGCCAGGCCGTAATCGGTGTCGTTGGCCATGGCCAGCACCTGCTCCTCATCGTCAAAGGCCAGGATCGGCGCCACCGGTCCGAACGTCTCCTCCCGGTAAATGCGCATGTCGGGATCGATACCGGCGAGCAGGGTCGGCGCGTAAAAGTGACCGCGCCCCAGATTCCCCTCATCCAGCACCTCGCCGCCCTGCTTCAGCTCCGCCCCCTTACCCAGGGCATCCTCGACCTGGGCCTGTACTTTCTCCACCGCGGCCCGGTTGATCAGAGGACCTAGATTAATCCCGTCCTCCAGCCCGTTACCCACCCGCAATTTGGCCATGCGCTGGCTCAGAGCCTCCATAAAGGGCTGCATCACCGCACGGTGGACGAAAATCCGGTTGGGGCTGATGCAGGTCTGGCCGCTATTGGCGAACTTGAGCAGCCCCAGCCCCTTGGCCGCCTGCACCGGGTCGGCGTCTTCAAATACAATAAAAGGCGCGTGCCCGCCCAGCTCCAGCGACAGCCGTTTCAGCTGGGGCGCACAGGCGCTGGCCAGGTGTTTGCCGACGGCAGTAGAGCCGGTGAAGCTCAGCTTGCGCACCCGCCTGTCGGTGCAGAACACCTCCCCCACCGGGCCCGGGTCCCGGGCCGTGACCAGGTTGACCACCCCCGGGGGAAAGCCGGCCTCATCGAAGATCTCGAACAACGCCCGGGCGCAGAGGGGCGTCGCCTCGGCGGGCTTGAGCACCGCGGTGCAGCCGGCCGCCAGCGCCGGCGCCAGCTTGCGGGTCACCATGGAGATGGGAAAATTCCAGGGCGTAATCGCGGCAGCCACCCCCACCGGGTGGCGGTTGACGATAAAGCGGTGGTTGGAACGGGCCGAGGGGATGGTCTCGCCGTAGACACGCTTGGCCTCTTCGGCGCACCAGCGCACCGCGTCAGCGGCGGCGGCCACCTCGCCCCGGGCGGCCTTGAGCGGTTTGCCCTGCTCGCGGGTCAAGAGCTCGGCCAGGGGCTGGCGCCGCTCCAGCATCAACTGGTAGACCCGCTCCAGCAGAGCCGAGCGCTGGTAAGCGGTGCTGCCCGCCCAGCCGGCAAAGGCTTCCTGGGCCGCCGTCACTGCCTGGCGCGCCTGCTCGGCGCCACCGTCCTGAACGGTGCCGACCACGCTGCCGTCGGCCGGGTTCAGGCTCTCAAAGGTGGCCCCGGTTTCGATCCACTGACCATTGATATACATGCTGGCTCCTTGTTGTTATCTCCAGGTTGTTATCTCTAGGTTGTTATCTCCAGGCTCCTGAAACAAACGCGGGGAGGCGGGTATCCCGACTCCCCGCTGGCGTGGGCCGCGGTGGCCTTGCTCGACGCTGTACAGTTAGAACAGCTCCTCCGGCAGGGCCATCACGCTCTCGCTGCCGGCCACCGCCGCGGCGGCATACCCCAGGTAGCGCGGCAGAATCTGATCGGTGTAGAAGCGGGCGGTGACAAGCTTGGCCTTCAGCAGTGGGTCAGCCTCCCCCGCCTGCAGACGGGCGGTGGCGGCCAGCGCCGCCTTCAGCATCAGCCAGCCGCCGACCACGGTGCCGGCCAGCATCATGTAGTTGAAGGCAAGGCTTCCCGGCAGGTTCACATCCTCGGCATGCTCCTCCAGCAAATAGCCCTGGACCTGCTCCAGTGACTCCAGAGCCCCCTTAAGGTCTTCGGCCATCTCCTGCAGCACCTCGTCGCCGGCCTCGGCGGCTGCCACCGTCTCCTGCATCTCGCCGAGCAGGCGTGTCATCTCCGCGCCCTGGTCAAAGAGGGTCTTGCGCCCTACCAGGTCCTGGGCCTGAATGCCGCTGGTGCCCTCGTAGATGGTCAGGATGCGGGCATCGCGCTGGTGCTGGGCGGCGCCGGTCTCCTCGATAAAGCCCATGCCGCCGTGGACCTGCACCCCGAGGGCCGTGGCCTCCTGAGAGATCTCGGTGCACCAGCCCTTGACGATGGGCGTCAAGAGCGCGGCGCGGGCGGCATGCTGGCTCCGCTCCGCGTCCGGCCCCTTGTGCTGGTAATCCAGGCTGGCGTGGGCCACGTAGGCCATGGCCCGGCCCGCCTCGGTCAGGGCACGCATGGTCATCAGCATACGCCGCACGTCAGGGTGGTTGATGATTGGCCCGGATTCGCGGGACCCAGGCGCCGGGCCCTGGACCCGCTCCCGGGCGTAATCCACCGCCAGCTGGTAGGCGCGATCGGAGATGGAGACCCCCTGCACCCCCACCGCCAGGCGGGCGGCATTCATCATGGTGAACATGCAGGCCAGGCCCTTGTTCTCCTCGCCGACCAGGTAGCCGATGGCGCCCTCGTTGTCACCGAAGCTCATCACGCAGGTGGGGCTGGCGTGGATACCCATCTTGTGCTCCAGGGAGACCGCGCGGCAGTCATTGCGCTCGCCCAGGCTGCCGTCCTCGTTGACCAGGAACTTGGGCACCAGGAACAGGGAGATCCCCTTGACCCCGGGAGGGGCGTCGGGAAGACGCGCCAGCACCAGGTGGATGATGTTCTCCGCCATGTCGTGCTCGCCCCAGGTGATAAAGATCTTGCTGCCGGTGATGCGGTAATGGTCCCCTTCACGCTCGGCGCGACAGCGCAGCGCCGCCAGGTCGGAGCCGGCCTGGGGTTCGGTCAGGTTCATGGTGCCGGTCCACTGGCCGCTGATCAACTGCGGCATAAAACGGGCCTTGAGCGCATCACTGGCGTTGGCTTCCAGCGCTTCGATCGCGCCCTGGGTCAGCAGCGGGCACAGGCCCCAGGACAGGTTAGCGGACTGCCACATCTCCTGCACCGCGGTGGCCAGCACCTTGGGCATCCCCTGGCCGCCGTGCTCGGGATCGAATTGCAAGGAGCCCCAGCCACCCTCGACGAACTGCTGGTAGGCCTCCTTGAACCCTTCAGGCGTCGGCACCTCGCCGGCTTCGTTAAGCTGCACCCCTTTCTGGTCCCCCAGGACATTCAGAGGGGAAAGCACGTTGCCGGCCAGCTTGGCGGCCTCTTCCAGGATGGCGGCGACCATATCCGGCGAAGCCTCCTCGTATCCGGGCAGGGCCGCCACCCGGTCCATGCCGGCCAGCTCGCTCAGCACGAAGTTCATATCATCGACGGGGGCTCTGTATTCGGCCATGAAAAATCCTCGCGGGTACGCTGTTACAAACAGAGATTAAATCGGGAAAATAGAACGGGGCCCCGAAGGGCCCGCGTATTAATCCAGTTCTTTGGCCTGGTTGCGCAGGACGAACTTCTGGATCTTGCCGGTGGAGGTCTTGGGCAAGTCGCTGATCACCACCGTCTTGGGGGCCTTGAAGTGGGCCATGTTGTCGCGGCAGAAAGCGATTACCTCCTCCTCGGTGATCTCGGCGCCCGGCACCGGGGTCACGAAGGCGCAGGGGGTTTCACCCCACTTCTCGTCGGGACGGGCCACCACCGCCGCCTCCTGGATCTTGGGATGGCGGTAGAGCACGTCCTCCACCTCGATGCTGGAGATATTCTCCCCGCCGGAGATGATTACGTCCTTGGAGCGGTCCTTGATCTCGATGTAGCCGTCGGCGTGCCAGACAGCCAGGTCGCCGGAGTGGAACCAGCCGCCGGCGAAGCTCTCCTCGGTGGTGGTGGGGTTCTTCAGGTAGCCCTTCATCACCAGGTTGCCCTGCATGAAGATCTCGCCGATGGTCTCGCCGTCTTTCGGAACCGGCTTCAGGGTGGAGGGGTCCGCCACCATCAGGCCGTCCAGCATCGGGGCGCGGACCCCCTGGCGGGCCTTGAGGCGGGCCTTGGCCTCAAGGGTGTTGTCGTCCCACTCCTCGTGCCAGGCGCAAACCACGGAGGGGCCGTAGGTCTCGGTGAGGCCGTAAACGTGGGTGACCTTGAAGCCCATCTCTTCCATGCCCTGGATCACGGAGGCGGGCGGCGCGGCGCCGGCGGTCATCACCTTCACCTCGTGGTTGATGCCGGCCTTCAATTCGGCGGGGGCGCCGTTCAGCATGTTAAGCACGATGGGTGCGCCGCAGAAGTGGTTGACCCCCTCGTTCTTGATCAGGTCGTAGATGGGCTCGGCGCGCACGTGGCGCAGGCAGACGCTGGTGCCGACGGCGGCGGCGATGGACCAGGGGAAACACCAGCCGTTGCAGTGGAACATGGGCAGGGTCCAGAGGTAGACCGGGTGCTCGCCCATGTTCCAGGACATGACGTTGCTGACCGCGTTCAGGTAAGCGCCGCGGTGGTGGTAAACGACCCCCTTGGGGTTGCCGGTGGTGCCGGAGGTGTAGTTGAGGGTGATCGCCTGCCACTCGTCACCCGGGCGCTGCCAGTCGAACTCGGCATCGCCCTCGGCAATGAAGGTTTCGAAGTCGAGGCTGCCGATCAGCTCGCCCTCAGTGAAGCTCGGATCGTCGATGTCGATTACCAGCGGCTTGTTGGGCACCATTTTCAGGGCCTTGCTCACCACGGAGGAGAACTCCTTCTCGGTGATCAGCACCTTGGTTTCGGCGTGCTGGAGAATAAAGGCAACCGCCTCGGCGTCCAAGCGGGTGTTGATGGAGTTGAGCACACAGCCGCTCATGGGCACGCCGAAGTGGGCCTCGAAGTGCTCGGGCAGGTTGGGAGCGATGATGGAGACGGTATCCCCCTGCCCCAGGCCGCGCTTGACGAGGGCGCTGGCCAGCTGGCGGCAGCGGCGATAGGTTTCGCTCCAGCTGCGGCGCACATCACCGTGCACCACCGCCGTCTTGTTGGGATAGACGAAGGCTGCACGTTCAAGAAAGGAGAGCGGACTGAGGGCCACGTAGTTGGCCGGGTTCTGGTCGAGAAACTGCTCGTAGGGATTGGTCTTGCTGTTTGACATGCGGGTATTCCCCTTCCTTGTTCGGTTTATTGTTACACTCGGTACGCGAAGCCCCGCATTTTGCGGGGCCTCCCCTGACCGTATTCGGCTCATAATAAGGGTTTTCCCTGATATAGCCAATAGACTAAAGTCGAGCACTCTCTTCCAGCACACCACGTCTTCCCGACTGTCTCAGGTAAAATGCGCCCATGTATCAGCACGACGACTACCAGCCCCTTGACCGCTACCGCCAGCTGGCGGAGAAATCGCCCGACCTGATTTCCCGCCACTCGCCCGAGGATTTCGTCTTTATCGACGTCAACCCGGCGGTGGAAAAAATACTGGGCTACACGGTGGAGGAGATCCTGGGGCGCCCCGCCTACGAGCTGTTTCATCCCGACGATGCCGATACCTGGATGAACCGCGCCAGCAGCGTCACCTACCGCGAAGGCGTGTACACCAACGTCTATCGTTTCAAATGCAAGAGCGGCAGCTATATCTGGCTGGAAACCACCAGCCGTACCATTCGTGACCCGGAAACCGGCCTGCTCGAAGAGATCATCTGCGTCTCCCGGGACGTCACCGAGCGGGTCCAGGCCGAACAAACCATGACCCGACTGGCACGGGTGGTGGAAGCCTCCTCGGACCTGGTGATGTTCTGCAACGGCAGCCACCAGATCGACTACCTCAACGAGGCGGCGATCCGCACCATGAACATCGACAAGAGCCGCTTCCCCACCCTGCACCTCGAGGAGCTGCTGCCCCGCGAGGCCTACCAGCAGATGGTGGAGACGGTGTTTCCCCAGGTGCTGGCCGACAGGAACTGGCGCGGCGAAATCCGCCTGCATCCGCGCTCCATGGAGGACCGCATCGCGGTGATCCAGCAGATTATCGCCCACCGGGGCGACAGCGGCGAGCTGCAGTACTTCTCGATCATCGGCCGCGATATCACCGATCAACACAAGGCCGAGGAGGAGGCCCGCCAGCACCAGCTGGAGATGGCCCACATCTCGCGCCTGATGTCCGTCGGCGAAATGGCCTCGGGGCTGGCCCACGAGATCAACCAGCCGCTGGCGGCGATCCTCAACTACAGCCGCGGTTGCCTGCGCCGGATCGAGGAGGGCAGCATGACCCGCCTGGACCAAGTGACCCAGGCGCTGGAACTGATCGCGCGCCAGGCGGTTCGGGCGGCCGACATCATCAAGCGGCTGCGCAGTTTCGTGAAGAAAACCGAATACCAGCGCATGGTGTTTCAGATCAACGCGGTGTGCGAGGAGATCGCCCAGTTCCTCGATCAGGAGGCCCGCGACCACGGCATCAGCTATCGCTTCATGCTGGACGAACAGAACCCGGTGCTGCACGCTGACAAGGTACAGATCGAGCAGGTCATTCTGAACCTGCTGCGTAACGCCATCGAGGCCCACGGCCAGTGCGAAAAAGAAGAGAAATTGATTACAATACAGACCGTCAGCCAGGGCGGTCAGCTGCAGGTTCGGGTCAGCGACAACGCCTCCGGCATCCCGGCCGAGCAGCTTGAAAACCTGTTTGAACCTTTCTTCACATCCAAGGAGAGCGGGCTGGGGATGGGGCTGTCCATCTCCCGAACCATTATCGAGGCTCACGGTGGACGCCTCTGGGCCGAGTCCGATGGCAGCAACGGAACCACCTTCACCATCAGGCTACCGCTGGATAAGTAGTTGTTATGAAAACAGATGTAGTGGCGGAAAAGACCGTTTTTATCGTTGACGACGACGATGCCTTTCGCGATTCCCTGGGGTGGCTGCTGGAGTCGGCCGAATACCGGATTCAACCGTTTGCCTCCGGCGAGGCGTTCCTCGAAACCTACCGGGGCGAGCCCGGTTGCCTGTTGCTGGATATCCGTATGCCGGGCATCAGCGGCCTGGCCCTGCAGCAGGAGCTGAACAAAACCGGCTTTCGCCTGCCCATCATCGTGATCACCGGCCACGGCGACATTCCCATGGCGGTGAGCGCGATCAAGAACGGCGCGGTGGATTTCATCGAGAAGCCCTTTGACGACCAGGTGCTGCTCGAGCATGTCTCCCGCGCCCTGACGATGGCCGAGGAGTGGCAGCAGCAGGCCGCCCGGCAACGGGAAGCCGAAGCGCTGTGGAACGGTCTCAGCCGCCGGGAGAAACAGGTCATGGAGCTGGTGGTGTCGGGGATGGCCAACAAGGTGATCGCCGAGACCCTGGATATCAGCCCGAAGACGGTGGAAGTCCACCGGGCGCGGGTGATGTCCAAGATGCGCGCCGACAGCCTGCCGGACCTGGTCAACCTCTGGCACCGGATCGATACCCAGAGCGCGGCCAGCTAAACCCGCGGCCTGCGCCGCTGGCGGTCTTCCTTCACTGAGGGTTCATCCAAAAGGCGCTCATCCACAGGGCGGGCTTGCCGCGCCCTGGTCGATCAGCTCCAGCAGCACGCCGTTCATTCGCCGCGGGTGAATGAAGGTAAAGACGCCGTCGCGAAACGGCCGCGGCCCGCCAATAAACGGATAGCCCTGGGCCCCCAGCCGCTCGCTGGCTTCCGCCACGGATTCAACCCCCAGACTGAGAACCATGATGCCCTCCCCCTGGCGGGCCAGAAAGCGCGCCACCTCGCTGTCGGGACCGGTGGGCACCATCAGTTCAAACGCGACCGCCCCCAGGTAGTAGCGGGCCACTTTTATCTGCTCTGCGCGCTCCTCGTAGACCTCGTCCGGCCCTTCCCGCCCCAGCACCGGTTCCCAGGTCGCCCGGGCCTGCGCCAGATCGTGCACCGCGATACTGATATGGTCCAGCCCGACGTTGGCCCTCATCAGACCCCCAGGTGTTGCCGATAGAGGTCCGGGTCCCGGCGCAGCGCTTCGGATTCCCCCTCCCAGACCACCCGCCCCTTGTTGAGGATGTAGTGGCGGTCACAGAGCCCCAGCAGGGCGCCCACGTCCTTATCGACGATGATGCTGGCGATGCCGGTGTCCCGAATCTCTCCGATCACCCGCCAGATCTCGCGCCGGAACAGGGGTGCCAGCCCCTCGGTGGCCTCGTCCAGGATCAGCAACTCCGGGTTGGTCATCAGGGCCCTGGCGATGGTGAGCATCTGCTGCTCGCCGCCCGACAGCTGGTTGCCCATATGGCCGATGCGCTCGGCCAGACGGGGAAAGTGCTCCAGGGTGCGTTCCAGCGGCCAGGCGTTGCGCCCGTCCACCCCGGGGCGGGCGGCCATGACCAGGTTTTCCCGCACGCTGAGGTTGGGAAAGATGCCCCGGTCCTCCGGCACGTAGGCGATTCCTTTCTGCACCACGCGGTAGGGTCGCCAGCCGGTAGTCTCCACCCCGGCCACCCAGGTCCGGCCCGAGCGGGGCGGGGTCAACCCCAGGATCGAGCGCAGGGTAGTGGTCTTGCCCATGCCGTTGCGCCCCATCAGGCTGACAGTCTCCCCCCGCCCCACCTCCAGGCTGACCCCCTGCAAGATGTGGCTGTCGCCGTAATAGGTATGCAGCTGCGAGGCCGCGAGCAGCGCCGGCTGCGCTTCAGGACGGGGCTGGGTTGCGGTTGCCATCATGCCGCCTCCTCACTATCGCCCAGGTAGGCTTCCTGCACCGCCTGGCTGTTACGTATCTGCTCCACCGGGCCGGTCTCAAGCTCAGCCCCCTCCACCATCACGGTCAGGCGGTCTGCCAGGGCGAACACCGCATCCATATCGTGCTCCACCAGGATCAGGGTGTGCTCGCGGGCCAGCTCGCGCAGCAGGGCGGTCATCTGAGCCGACTCCTCGCTGCCCATTCCCGCCAGGGGCTCATCCAGCAGCAGCAGCTCGGGCTCGGTGGCCAACATCATCCCCAGCTCGAGCTGTCGCTGCTCGCCATAGCTCATGGCTGCGGCCGGGGTGTTGCGCCGGGCGCTGAGCCCGCACAGCTCCAGGGCGCGGTCCGTGCGCCGGTGCACTTCGCGCAGGTGCCGGGCCGGGCGGAAAAAGCGCATGGAACTGGGGAGGCGCGACTGGGCCCCGACCCAGCAGTTCTGGAAGCAGGTGAACTGGGGAAAAATGTTGGTCTTCTGGAAACTGCGCCCGATGCCGATCCGCGACACCTTGTCGGGAGTCGCCGCCGTGATGTCGTACTCCTTGAAAAAGATCTTGCCGCTTGAGGGGATCAACTCGCCGGACAGCAGGTTGATCAGGGTAGTCTTGCCGGCGCCGTTGGGGCCGAGAATGCCATGCACCTTGCCCCGCTCGAAGCTCAGGCTGACCTCGTGGGTGGCCTGCAGGCCACCGAAGTGTTTGCACAGGTACTCGGTGCGCAGGATCGGATCTTTGATCTCAGGTTCACTCATTATCGGCTCTCCCGGGAGTGGCGGGCGCGAACAGCACGGTAGACGAAACAGGGGGCGAAGATGGAGCCGAGGCGTTATTCTCCCCGCTCGCCTCGCTAGCCCGACCGGCGAAAAGGCGGTCACAAAGACGCTGCAGCAGGCTGGCGATACCACCAGGCAGCAGCAACACCACGGCGATGATGATCGCCCCCATCAGCAGCTGCCAGTGCTCGGTCAGGTTGGGCAGGTAATCCTGCAGCAGCACGATGGCAAAGGTGCCCAGGATAGGGCCATAGAGGGTGCCCATACCGCCGAGGATGACGATCACCATCACCAGCCCCGACTCGTGCCAGCTCAGGTAGGCGGGCGTGATATAGCCGGTATGGATCGCCTCCAGAAAGCCCGCCAGGCCTGCCAGGGCGCCGGCGATCACAAAACTCACCAGCTTGTAGCGTCCGGTGGCATAGCCCAGGGCCCGGACCCGCTGCTCGTTGGCCTTGATGGCCACCAGCACGTGGCCGAACGGTGCCTTGAGCACCATCCGCAGCAGCAGGTAGACCACCAGCATCCAGCCCAGCACGAAATAGTAGAGGTTGTGGCCGCTCTGAAGATTCAGGGTGAAGCTTCCCAGGCTGACCTCGGGGGTGGCGAACAGGAAGATGCCGTCGTCGCCGCCGAACCGGGGGGACTCGAAGAAGAAGTAATAGAGCATCTGGGCGAAGGCCAGGGTCAGCATGATGAAGTAGATGCCGGAGGTGCGAATGCTGATCCAGCCGATCGCCAGCGCGGCCAGGGCGCTGGCCCCCAGCACCCACAGCAGCGCGCTCCAGAAGGGGATGGTCTCGGCATTCTGGAAAACGATCGCCAGGGTATAGCCGCCGACGCCGAAAAAGGCCGCGTGGCCGAAGCTGATCAGCCCCGTGTAACCGATCAGCAGGTCCAGGCTGAGGGCGAAAATGGCCAGGATCATGATCTTGGTCAGCAGCCCCACGTAAAACTCGCTGCCCCCCAGGGGAAACAGGGCCAGCGCCACCGCCCCCAGGAGCAGCAGCAATTGCAGTGGACGTGTCATTCTGTGCATGGGCTCACCCCCTGCCAAACAGCCCCTGAGGGCGCCAGAAAAGAACCAGGGCCATCAGCGCGTAAACCACCATACTGGCCACCTCCGGCAACAGCACCTTGCCGAAGGTGTCGGCGAGGCCGATCAGCATGGCGCCGATAAACGCCCCCTTGATGGAGCCGATGCCGCCGATCACCACCACCACGAAGGAGATGATCAGAATGCTGTCGCCGATGCCGGGGTAGACGGTATTGACCGGCGCGGCCAGCATGCCGGCCAGTGCCGCCAGCGCCGCTCCCAGGCTGAACACCAGGGCGAACAGCCGGTTAACGTTGATCCCCAGGGCTTCGACCATCTCCCGGTTGCTGGCCCCGGCGCGGATGGTCATGCCCAGGCGGGTCTTCTGAATCACCCAGTACATGCCCAGGGCGATGCCGATACAGCACAGGGAGATCAGCAGCCGGTAGACCGGATAGGCCTGGGTGTCGGTGAGAGGCACGGAGCCGCTGAACAGCGGCGGGATCGGCACGCTGTGCACGTCGCTGCCCCAGAACATGCGCTGCAGCTCGTTGAAGATCAGGATCAACGCGTAGGTGAGCAGCACCTGGTAAAGGTGGTCGCGCCGGTAGAGAAAGGAGATCGCCAGCCGCTCCACCGCGTACCCCATCACCAGGGCCACCGGCAGCGCCAGCAGAATGCCGCTCAGCAGGTGACCGGTGAGGCCGGTGAACCAGAACGCCAGATAGGCCCCGAACATGTAAAAAGAGCCATGGGCCAGGTTGATGATGCCCATGATGCCAAAGATCAGCGTCAGGCCGCTGGCGACCAGGAACAGCAGCAGACCGTACTGGATGCCGTTCAGCAGCTGAATCAGGTAAAAGGAGAGATCCATACAAGCTCCTGGCGGGCGGCCTCCGGCGGCCCGCACCACGGGATGAAAGGACCTGCGGCCACGGTGACCGCAGGTGACGAGCGAGCCCCGCGTCAGGCCAGGCTGCAGCCTTCCGCCGGATCCTCCAGACGCTCCTCCACCGTGCGCAGTACCCGGTTCTCGCCGTTGACCACCTCGCGCAGGTAGATGTTCTGCACCGGGTTGTGGGCGCGGGAGAAGGTAAAGGCGCCCCGCGGGCTGTCGATGGTGCTCGACTCCATGGCGGTAATCATCTCCGCCCGGGCGCCGGTATCCCCCTGCACCGCCGCCATCCCCTGCAGCAGCAGATCAGCGGCATCGTAGCCCTGCACCGCGTAGACATCGGCGGGACGACCATAGGCCTGTTGGAAGGCCTCCCGGAAACGGTGGTTGGCGGGCAAGTCGAGACTGTCTGCATAGTGCAGCGTGGTGCGCACCCCTTCCGCCGCCGCTCCCTGGGCCGCGGTCACCCCCTCGGTCAGAAAGCCCGCCCCGTAGAGGGGAATGTGCTTGTTGAGGCCGGCCGCCGCGTAATCCTTGACGAACTTCACCGCCCCGCCGCCGGCGTAAAAGGTGAACACGGCATCGGGCTGAAGCGCTGCCACCTCGGTCAGGTAGGCCTGGAAATCCACCTTCGGGAAAGGCGTCGGAATCTCCTTGACGATGGTGCCGCCGCCGGCCAGGAAGGACTGCTTGAAGGCCGCCGCCACCTGCTTGCCGAAGCCGTAGTTCCAGTACATCAGCACCACCCGCTTGTGGCCGTCCTCCAGCATCGCCTTGCCACCGGGGAAGCCCGGCTGGTAACTGGAGAAAGAGGTGCGGAAGATATTGGGCGCACAGAGTTCACCGGTCAGCTGGTTGGCGCCGGCGTTGGGAATCACCGTGATCAGACCATCCTGGCGGGCCATCTTGGCCATCGCCATCCCCACCACCGAGTGCACCGGCCCGACGAGAAAGTCCACCTGCTCCTTCTTGATCAGCTTCTTGGTCAGTTCTGGTGCCTTGGGCGGCTTGGCCTCGCTGTCGATGCTGACAAACTCCACCTCGCGGCCGCCCATTTTTCCACCCGACTGCTCAATGCGCAGGGCCAGGGCGTCCTTGATGTTATTGCCCAGCTTGGCGTAGGTGCCGGTGTAAGGCAGCAACAGCCCGACCTTTACCTTGGCCTGACCGCCGATGGCGAACACCGGGTGAAACAGGGTGCTGGCGGCGGCGACGCCGGCGGCGCCTTTGAGAAGGGTACGACGTTTGATTCCGGTCGGGGTTGCTTGGCTCATGGGGCTCTGCTCCTGACATGGTCTGTTTAATTGTTTTTGTTGTTACAGCACTGCAGCCGCCCCTTGCGCCCGGTCCAGGGGGCCGGGCGGTGGGGACGGGTCGAAAGCGTCGTTCAGGGAGAGGCGGGGCTCGCCTGCACCGCTCGCCGGGACTCCGCGGGCGGCAGCGGTATCTCTTCAGCGGCCGCCTCAAGGCTTCGCCGTTTGAGCTCGAAACGCTTGATCTTGCCGGTGGGGGTTTTCGGCAAGGTGTCGACGAAACTCACCCAGCGCGGGTATTTGTAGGGGGCAAGGCTCGATTTGACGTGATCCTTGATCGCCTGTTCGAGCTCGGGCGATGCCGGCCAGTTGCCGCTGAGCACCACGTAAGCCTTCGGCTTGACCAGGCCATCGCTGTCGGTGCAGGGCACCACGGCGCACTCGAGCACCGCCGGGTGGGCGATAATGCACCCCTCCACCTCGATGGGCGAGACCCAGATGCCGCTGATCTTCAGCATGTCGTCGCTGCGCCCGGCATAGTAGAAGTAGCCGTCTTCGTCGCGGTAGAACTTGTCACCGGTGTTGTGCCACTCCCCGAGCATGGTGGTCTTGGTCTTCTCGTGCTTGTTCCAGTAGCAGGCGGCGGCGCTGTCGCCCTTGACCAGCAGGGTCCCCACCTCGCCGCAGGGCAGGTCATTCATCTGCTCGTCGACGATGCGTGCGTCGTAGCCCGGTACCGTGCGGCCGGTGCTGCCCGGGCGGCACTCCCCGGGACGGTTGGTGATGAAGATGTGAGTCATCTCCGTGGAGCCGATGCCATCGACAATCTCCACCCCGAAGCGCTCACGCCAGCGACGGAAAATGTCGGCAGGCAGGGACTCTCCGGCGGAAACCCCGAGCCGCACCCCGTTGAGCTTCCCGGTCTTGTGCTCAAGCATCTGCGCATACAGGGTAGGCACGCCGAAAAAGAGGGTCGGGTTGTGGCGCTCGATCACCTCGTACACCGCATCCGGGGCGGGACGCCCCGGGTGGTAGACGGCGGTGGCGCCGACGCTGAAGGGAAAATAGAGCCCGTTGCCCAGGCCGTAGGCGAAGAACAGCTTGGCGGCGGAGAAGCAGATATCGTCTTCCTGGATGTTGAGAATCTGCTGACCGAAGGTTTCGGCAGCCACCACCATGTCATGCTGCAGGTGAACGGTGCCCTTGGGCTGGCCGGTGGTACCGGAGCTGTAGAGCCAGAAACAGGCGTCGTCCCGGGTGGTGGGGGCGGTTTCCAGGATATCGGGCTGGCAGGCCATGGCCTCGTCGAGGGCGATTTCCCCCGCTTCAGCAGCCCCATTGGCCACCACCACGTGCTCCAGGAAGGGTAAAGGGCCCTCGATGGCGTCGAACTCGGCTTTCAGCGCGGCATCGATCACCAGCACCCGGGCGCGGCTGTCGTTGAGAAAGTAGCGGTAGTCCTTGGCCCGCATCAGGGTATTCAGGCACACCGGGACGGCCCCTGTCTTGATGGCCCCGAAAAAGGCCTGGGGAAACACCTCGGTGTCCAGCAGCAACAATGCCACCCGCTCCTCCAGGCGCACATCCAGGCTTTTCAACAGGTTGCCGAACCGGTTGACTCCCGCCTGGATTTCGCCGTACGTGAGCTGCCGCCCTTCACAGATCACCGCCGTTTTCCCACCCCGCCCCTCTCGGACATTGCGGTCAACAAAATAGTCGGCGGCGTTGTAAAACCCCTGTTCGTCATTCCCCGGCTGCATTGCATCTCCTCCGGTCTGCGGCGAGAGAGGCAGGCTCTCTGCTCAATTATTGTTATTGGTAGCGCGCGAAGACTGGAGTACTACAACACAATTTTCGGGCCAAAAGTGAAATATTCTGCAGTCGAATCACTATGTGATTAATTATCAATAGAAAACATTCGGTCGAGGCGATTGCAATGTGCACCAAATAAGCGCATAAACGGGGAGAAAAACCGGGGTTGGTGTAAAGTTTGACGGGGCGCGTGTAAAAAAATGAGCCAGGCGCAGCCGTTTTGCCTCAGTCATAAGTTCCCTGTCAGCGCCAAGGGGAGCGCGACGCCCAGGACATGCAATATAGTGCTTGCGCCAGCCCGGTTTATTTTCAACCATGGACGGCGTGGGCAAGGTGTTACCGCCGCCCCTCCCTTTAAAAAAACGATCTGAGCAACGGAGCGCCATGAAACTGCTTCGCCCCCTTAAGCTGTGGACGCTGCTGTTCGTCCTGGTGGCACTGAGCATGAGCGCCCTCTATGGCATCCTGCTGGCCACGGACGCCGTGCGCCAGGAGGCCCGGGAGCAGTTCTTCACCCAGTACAATCAGCAGCAACTGCTGATGGCCAGGCAGGCCGCCCAGACCCTGGAGACCTTTTTTCTCACCCTCAACCGAAGCCTCGGCCTGGTCACCAGCCTGTTCGAGGACCACCCGGTGAACAGCGACCGCGCCCGATTGGTACGCGGCAGCCTGCAGAAGCTCAATGCAAGCCTTGCCGACTCCGCCATCATCGACCTTGTGGTGTTTGACCGCCAGGGCACCGTGGTGGCCATCGAGCCCGACGACCCCTACACCCTGGGGCGCAACTACGCCTGGCGTGGCTATTACCGCTGGGCCCGGGACAGCGGCCGGCCGGGGCAGATGTACACCTCCCCGTTCATGCGCCTGGCAGGCGGCCAGAACCGGGGTGACAAAGCCTTGATCGTGGCCCAGGGGATTTACAGCGCCGAGGGCACGTTCAAGGGGGTCGCCATGTTCACCGTCAACTTTGACGAGCTGGCCCGCAAGCACATCCTGCCGGTAAGGCTGGGCGAAGACGGCTACGCCTGGGTGGCGGACATTCACAGCAAGACCCTGCTGGTGGACCCCCACGGGGCCGTTGCCGGGCGCACCTTCGAGGCGGCCTTCCTGCCCGAATGGCCCAAGCTCTACTCGCTGCTGACCGCCACCGGACGCGGTGACAGCGGCACCGACTGGTACCGCTACGAAGATCCGGCCAACCCCGAGCGGACGGTGCGCAAGCTGCTGGGCTACCACACCGTGGAGATCGGCGATCACCTCTGGTTTGTCGGCGTCGCCACCCCGGAGCGGCAGGTCGAGGCCCAGCTCTCCGCGTTTTTGCGCCGCCAGGAGACCTTCTCCCTGACCCTGGTGATCAGCATCCTCGCCGGCACCACCGTCATCTGCGGCCTCCTGCTGGCCTGGAACCGGATGCTCTCGCAACGGGTACAGACCCGTACCGCCGACCTGGAGCAGGCCCGTGCCCAGCTTGAACGCACCTTTGACGAGCTGCTGGCGTCGAAGAAGATGGCCGCCGTCGGCCAGATGGCCCTGGGGCTGACCCACGAGATCCGCAACCCCCTGTCGGCCATCCGCATGAACATCAAGATGCTGCGCAAGCGCTTCGCCCCCCAGGGGCGACTGCAGGAACACTTCGCCATCATCGACCACGAAATTCTGCGCCTCAACCGCCTGCTCAGCGACGTGATGGGCTTTGCCCGCCCCGGTCCCCTGCACCTTGAAGCGCAGGACCTCAACGCCATCGTCAAAAGGGTGCGGCTGCTGCTGGCCGAGCGCTTCGAACAAGAAGGGATCATCCTGGAGGTGAACCTGCCCGATCCGCTCTCGGCGGTCTGCGACGGTGCCCAGATCGAGCAGGTGTTGCTGAACCTGATTCTCAACGCCCTGGACGCCATGAGCGAGACCCCGGGTGAAAAAGCCCTTCGCATTCACGGCTCGCAGGAGGCCGGTCTGGTGTCGATACAGGTCTGCGATTGCGGTTGCGGCGTTTCCCCCGAAGCGCGGGAGAAGATCTTTGACCCCTTCTACACCACAAAATCCGCCGGCGGCGGACTGGGGCTGAGCAACTCCCAGCGCATCATGCTGCACCACGGCGGCACCCTGGAGCTGGTCGAGAGCACCGCAAGCCAGGGCGCCTGTTTCAAATTCAGCCTTCCCGAGAACGGCCCCGGCGAGAACCGGGCCGCCGAGCCCCCCAAGAGGATAGCCCTATGAACGAGGCGCCCAAGGCCCGCGCACTGATCATCGACGACGACGCCTCCATCCGCCGCTCCCTGGAGCTGCACCTGATCGACGAGGGCTTTGAACCGCTCTGCGCCGCGGACGGCGAGGCAGGAGTCGCCTGCGCCCTAAACGACACGGTCAGTTTCGTCCTTCTGGATCTGCGCCTGCCCAAGCTGGACGGGTTCGAGGTGCTGAAAGCGATCAAGGCGGCCAAGCCGGCCCTGCCCGTGGTGGTGATCACCGCCTTTGATGACATGCAGACCGCCATCAAGGCGATTCGCCTGGGGGCCATCGACCACCTCGGCAAGCCCCTGGATCTGGACCAGCTGGACGAGGTGATCGCCAAGGTACGCAAGATCGCCACCCTCTCCACCCAGGCCTTTCAGTTTTGCGACACCCCCGAGTGCAGCTTCGAACCCAACACCCTGGTGGGCCGCAGCCGCGCCATGAAGCAGGTCTTCAAGACCGTGGGCGCGGTGGCCGACTCCCGGGACACGGTGCTGATCCAGGGAGCCAGCGGCACCGGCAAGGAGATGGTGGCCCGCGCCCTGCACTTTAACAGTCGCTACCAGGACCAACCCTTTATTCCCCTGGTCTGCTCGGCCCTGGCGCCCACGGTGCTGGAGAGTGAAATCTTCGGCCACGAAAAGGGGGCCTTTACCGGGGCCCACCAGAGCAAGCCGGGCAAATTCGAGCTGGCCGCCGGCGGCACCCTGTTCCTGGACGAGATCTCCGAAATCTCTCCGGAAATTCAGCTCAAGCTGCTGCGCTTTCTGCAGGAGAAGACCTTTGAACGGGTCGGCGGGCTGAAGACAATCCACACCGATGTGCGCGTGATCGCGGCCAGCAACAAGGACCTGGCGCAACTCGTGGCCGAGGGCCGTTTCCGGCAGGACCTGTTCTACCGGCTCAGCGTGGTCACCATCGAGCTCTCCCCCCTGTGCGAGCGCGCAGAGGACATTCCCCTGCTGGTCTCCTACTTCCTTGAGAAACTGCGCCGCGAGACTGGTCATGCCATCGCGGTGATTCCGGAGGAAGCGATGGAACGGATCGAAGCCTACCCATGGCCTGGCAACGTGCGTGAACTGGAAAACGCCCTGCGCCGCGCCGTGCTGCTCTCCCCGGGCGAGGTGCTGCTGCCCGAAACCCTTCAACTCGAGGGCGACCAGGATCTGCAACGCCTGCCCCTGCAGGTCAAGTCCCTGCCCGAGGTGGAGCGCGAGCACATTGAAAATATCCTGGCCTTTACCGGCTACGAAAAGAAGCGGGCGGCGGAGATCCTGAAGATGTCGCGCCCGACCCTGGACAAACGGATTCGCGAGTACGGCATCCGGCTGAAGGAAAAATGACCAACCCGGAGGCTGGGCCTCATTCCCCCCCTCCGCTAATTCAGCCTCGGCCAGCGAGTGATCAACAGGCGCTTCTGCTTGTGAGCCACAAAGCGCGCATGCTGACGACTATCGATTCAATAGCGACGAGGTGCTAATCCATCTGTCTATCGCTTTATAAACAAAGAGATAGGTTGCTTAAGAGTTGGTCTGATATATAAGAGGACTTGGCGTTAACTGAAAATTTTTTGCCACCAGTGTGATTCAGAAAATGTCCAATATCTGGATGTTTTCATTCATGCTACCGTGTCCGCAAACGACGCGTTTGAACGGGTTCAACCGACGGCGTCATCGGTCACGGTTAAGGAAGACAGCCTGATATGGGCTTTATTTTTTGTTGAAGTCCGCGATGGCTAGGGAGACTGTGTGAACCGTCGGTGCATCAGCACTCATTCGAAAGTTTTTTTTGATGACAATCCACTAGTTGACCAAGTAAACCGTAATCACAGAATCAAAATTGAGTTCGAAATTACAGAAACGCAAGTTACCCCTCCAGGTTTACCTACCCCGGCATTTTTTACGGTCCAAGATGGTATAGACCCAGATACTGCCGTTCCAGGAAGTAAACGCATTAAAGTAAACCGCGACAAATTATTTAAGGCTGTTCTAACCGCCGTCAACAGTCACGAATACACCTTGCGCGAAATAGTCTTATTTGAAGCAAATGTCATGGGTGGTGTCCACGCTGGTTCTCCGAAGAGTGACAAAGAAAAAGCTCTTAAGCAGATCAACGACACTATTTCGGTAGGTGGGTATGCCTCATCGTTACGCCAACTTAAAGCTGTAGGTAGAGTGATACTTAAAGGGCTTGAACCCTTGAAGCAGAGAATTATAGGTGCAATTGACGCATAACAAGGCAATCAACGACAGCCCTGCGGGCTCGGACCTCCAAAGCGCTACGCGTTTTTCCGGCCCGTTATTGAGGCGTTAAATGGCAGGTCCGACTATGCACCGCATCAGGGTTCTTGCTCTTTCTACCGTAGGCTTGGGTCTCATCTTCTGGTCGTTGCAGGAAGTCTTGTTTGGCAATTTTGAGCTCTATGCAGACGAGCCGCCGCGGGCACGGAACGCTCACGCATTGGTTACTTTGGGTCTGGGTATTGTCATGTGGTTATGCGGTAAATTCGATTGGAAGATGCACTCGACAACTACGGAAGAGAAGTAATACTTCAGGAGCCAATCAAAACATCATGCTTCTGGCGGGAGTTTGTGTGATGAATCCAAATGCCCCTTCAGACGCTGGAGCCGCGATAATTGAAGCAGTGGAAAGTCAGCTCAAGGAGAACAATCCACCGAAAGTAAGACAAACCCTAGACCGATTAATGGGCTTAGGCATGCCTCGCGACGACGCTGTTAAATACATCGCATCAGCCCTGTCCGTTGAAATATTCGGTGCCATTAGAAACTCGGAAGCCTTTGATTCTCAAAGGTACGACGGCAATTTGGAAAAACTGCCTGAGCAGCCTTGGGAGAACAGTTGAGTTACAAAGCATAACAAACAGGTACAGCCCGTCCTGCGGGCGAGTCACTCAGGCACGCACCGCAGCCGCTTTCCAGGCCCTTTCCGCGCCAAGCCCTGAGCAAGGCCGATTTCGCCGCCTGTATGATTTCCCGCCGGGCGGAAAATGCCCTTAAAGTGTGCAGGGAAACGGTCGATACCTGTAGGTGAAACCCACAGGCGTCGGAGTCACCGTGAACACAACCCATTTCGAAACCAGCACCGCCTACCTGGACGGCGTCCTGCTCACCCTGGCGGGAGACAAGGTGGTCACCCTTACCTACGGCGACGAACAGAACCGTTTCTACATCAACGAAGCCGGGGAAGTGAATCGTTGCGGGGAAGACGGTCCCCTGGCCGGTGGTGAGCGCGATTTCGAACTCTACCGTATGGCGTTTTTGGAAGCGCTGATCAGTGGCGGTTCGCTGATCGTGCGCCAGCTCGAGGCCGGGGAGCTGGCCCTGCCCGAAGCCCTGGGCGGCGGTAAGGTGCCGCTGGACTACCTCAGCGGCGCCGAGATCGGCCCCAAGGGGCTGCGCGGCCTGCGCGCCGATGAGCTCAAGAGCGCCTACCCGAACGGCGCCGAGGGGGCCACCGATTTCCGCGACTTTCTCAGCAAGGAGCAGGTGCGCGTGGCACTGATAAAACAAGTGGAGCAGCAAGCCTCCCAGGCCCAAACCGTCGGCGCCTGAGCAAGACCGGCAACCGGAACCTCTCCATCCTAATCTCAGGGATCGCAATCATCATTGCCCTTGAGACCTACTTCAAGCGGCCGCTCGAATACCCGAGCGGCCTGACCTTCCAGCCTGCCTCCGGATTCCGCAAAAGGCGATCGCGCGCTCACCAGCCAGTAAACCGGGTTTACCCGCTCACCCCGGCACATCCCTTGGCTTTTATCAGCCGCCCTCGTCGCTGTAGGCGGTCAGGGCGCCCTTGCGCCAGGGCTCAATAATCACCTTGATGTGGTCATTGGGTTTGAGCAGCGTGTCAAAGGCCCCGGAAACCCCGTCGATACCCACTTTGCCAGTACACATCGCCCTCCAGTTCACCTTGCCGTCGGCGATGTACTGCAGACACTCGGCGAACTCTTCGGGGGTGTAATAGTAGGAAAAACGGATATCCATCTCCTTGACCATTGGAATGGCGAAATTGACCTCAAAGGGTGTGGTGTGTACGCCGGTAATAATCAACTTGGCCCGCTTCGGCGCCCGCTCGATAAAGCCGTTGATCAGCTTGTAGACCCCCACGCACTCGTAGATCACCACGTTATTGTCGCCTGCCAGTTCGGCGGCCAGGGCGACCTCGTCCTCCTGAGTCGGATCCACCACCCGGGTGGCCCCGAACGCCTTGGCAATCGCATGCTTGCTGGCCTGGGGATCGGAGGCCAGGATGGTTTTCACACCGCGGATACTCAGCGCGGCCATTACGGCCAGCCCGATGGTTCCGCAGCCGGCGACCAGAGCGATGTCATCGACGCCGACAGCCGAGCGGTTGACCGAGTGCAGCCCCACCGCCAGCGGCTCGCAGGTCGCCGCGGCATGGGAGGAGACGTGCTCGGGTATGGGAATCAGCAGCGCTTCGTCGGCGATGAAATATTCGGAGTAGGCTCCGTACAGGCCGGGGGTAACGCCCACCCCGGCGCCCCCGGCGCTCTGCAGTACGGGCACCCCCGTTACCCGGGTTCCCGGCGGGAATTTTCCCTCGGTCTGCGGGCCGTAGCTGACCACTTCGGCCGCGAACTCGTGCCCCAGCATGATTCCCGGGGTGCCTTCAACGCCGGGGTCCATCAGACCGAGCTGTTTGTAAACCGAAAAGACGTCACTGGTATGACGGGTGAGGTGCAGATCGGAGCCACAGATACCACAGGCCAGACTCTTGACCAATACCTGGCCGGGGCCGGGCTGTGGAATGTCGATATCGTCAAGGTTGATCTTGCCGTCCTGCATCGTGATCGCATGCATTTTGCCCATAGTGATTGCCCCCCGTGGTGACGCTGGTGGTTAGGACGTACCCGACCCGACAGCCGGTCTCATCTGCGCCGTTTTCACGACTTAACAGGTTTGGAGTTAACGCATTCGAGAATGGTTCAGGCGGGCTGTGTTTCCGTATGCTTCACCTCTAGAGCATAGCTCGATTAAGACCCCGGCAGTCGGGCCGCCGGCCCCTTCCCGCCCTTGAAAGCCCTAACCTCCTGGCCACAAACAAAAAAGCCGACGCGAAGGCGCCGGCTTTTCGATTGCGGGATTGGAGGGCGGTTCAGTCGCGGTAGGTGTTCACCAGTCCGGCGTTTTTGTACCAGTAACCGTTCACCGCATCGGCGGGGATGGTTGGAATCTGGTTGCCGCTGCCGTCGATCGCCCCGCGGAACTGGGCGATCACCTCCGCCATCTGACCGTGCTGCGGGCTGAGGCGGACGATATCCACCCCCATCCGCTTCATCTCCTCAACCTCAGGCAGCAGGTTGTAGGCCTGCCCCGAGAGGGTCTGAATACCGTTGATGGTGAACATCGCCTGCGCCTCCTGGCTGGCCAGGGGCAGCCCCTCGGGGTACTCCAGGCAGACGAACTGGCAGTTGTCCTTGGGCAGGTTGCGGGCCCGGGCCGTGAAGCAGCGCGCCGAGTAAGCCAGGGGCAGGTAGCCATAGCTGAACACTTCGGTTTCCACCCCATCGCCAAAGCCCATGGCCTGGGCATCACTGAGGATGTCGGCCAGGGTCTCCCCGGACAGTTCCACCGGCATCACCCAGCGCTTGAGTCCGGCCCGGTGCAGGGTCTTGAGCGTGTGGGCGTTATAGATGTTGATCGCCGAGCCGGCGACGAAGGGCAGCCCTCGCTCCGAGAGCGCCTGCACAGCGCCCATGTCGTTGGCCTCCACCATCAGCTCGCCGTTGTCGCAGAGCCGGCGCAGGGTTTTAAGCTCCGATTCGGCCTCGATCAAGGCCAGGCTGGAGAGCACCACCTGCTTGCCCTTGGCGGCCAGCTCACGCCCCAGGTCGATCCACTCCTGGGTCTTGAGTTCACGGCGCTTGGAGCAGACGGATTCACCCAGGTAGATGATGTCCAGGGGCTGCTCGACCATGCTCTGGTAAAAATCCTGAACCTGTTGCCGCTCCCAGAAGAACAGGATGGAGCCGAGAGATAATTGCATCATTGATCCTCCAGTTACTGCCAGGGACGGGAATAGGCGCCCAGCGTGGTCTGAGTTCCCTCGGAAACGCTGTCTAGCGCCGCCATCCAGTCGTGCCGCGGGGCATAGCCCTGGGGGTTGGCCTTCATTGCATCGATGGCCTCGCGCCAGACGGACACCACCTGCTCCACGTAAGCCGGGCTGCGCTGGCGCCCCTCGATCTTCACCGCGCTCACCCCCACCTCCTGCAGTTGCGGCAGCAGCTCCAGGGTGTTGAGGCTGGTGGGCTCCTCCAGGGCGTGGAAGGTATTGCCCGCCACCTGGAAGCGGCCCTTGCACAGGGTCGGGTAACCGGCCTTTTCACCGGGTCCGTAGCGGTCGATCAGCACGTCGTTGAGGCGGGTCTCCATCCCGCCGTCGGCCTTCTCCTCCCAGCGCACGGCGTGTGCGGGGGAACAGGCGCCGCAGGTGTTGGGCGACTGGTCGGTGACGTAGGAGGAGAGGTAGCAGCGGCCCTCGGCCATGATGCAAAGGCTGCCGAAGGCAAACACCTCCAGCTCGATGGGGCTCTGGGCGGCGACCTGCCGCACCTGGGCCATGGAGAGCACCCGCGGCAGCACCGCCCGACGGATACCGAAGGTCTGGTGATAAAAGCGCAGACTCTCGTAATTGGTGGCCGAGCCCTGTACCGAGAGGTGCAGGTTGAGATCCGGGTGCTTCTCAGCGGCGTAACCGAGCACCCCCATGTCGGCGGCGATCAGGGCATTCACCCCCAAATCCGCGGCCAGGTCCACCGCCTTCTCCCAGCGCGCCCAGCCCTTGGGCTGCGGGTAGGTGTTAACGGCGACGAATACCTTGACCCCGCGCTCGCGCGCGTAGTCCAGTGCCCGGTGGGCCTTGCGATCGTTAAAATTGAGGCCTGCGAAATGACGGGCGTTGGTGTCATCCTTAAACCCGATGTACACCGCGTCGGCGCCGCTATCGACCGCCGCTTTGAGAGACGGGTAATTCCCCGCCGGACATACCAACTCCATGCTAAGTACCTGTGGCTTGGGTTGTTTTTCAATTCTTGCGCTGAATAGGAAGGGCGAAACTAGCAGCCAGCGCCGGCAGCGCCCATGATCCGTATCAAGAGAGGGGGCCCATTATACGCGAGCAGCGCGATAATTGGCGCAATACTGACCAAAAATCACCCTGTTCAGCTTCCTAGCGGTGGCGCAGGGGTGACTGGCTGCAGCAGGAAGAAGAGCTGTCCCGGCTATTGGCGAGGATGTTGGCGTCGAGGTAACGGTACCAGCCGAGGCGTAGCCGCTGGCGGCGATTATCGAGCAGCGGTGCCCGGGCGGCGTTGAGCTGCGCCAACAGGGCGTCCAATTGGAGCTTGCCGGCGTCGTACTCCAGGTAGAGGCGCTGCTCCCGCTGCTTGAGGTCGTTAAAACCGACCAGTTCCTGCAGCTGGGGCAGTACCGTAGCCGGACTCCAGCTTGTATTAGAGACGAGCCGCAAACGCCGGCGCACCAGGTAGGCCGCCCGAACCCCGGCCCGCAGCTCAACCATCTTGGTCCCGGGCTCTGTCAGGGCGCGCTGTAATGTTCGATGTACTGCTCAGCCAGGGCGCGGGCCTGCTCTCGTTCCGCTTCGTCCAGCTTGGTGTACACGTGCTCCATGATGGCGGTGGCTTCGTCCACCCCCTGGGCGCTGGCAACCGCAAACCAGGCGTACGCTTCAACCAGATCCTGCTTGACCCCGGCGCCCTCCATGTAGATCTCGCCGATGGTAAGCTGGGCGTAGGCCCCGCCCTGCTCAGCCAGGGGCTTGTAGTAGCCCAGGGCCATGTCGGTTTCCGAGAGCGAATCGGGTGTTTGACCGAAGCCAAGGGGTGAGCCCAGGGCCAGTACCAAGCCAAGCCAGAGACTGGTGATCGCGTTGCGCATCGTTACTCCTTTACAGTCCTTTCGCGGATAGCGACGATTAAACCCTACAGTTTAAAGTGTGATGCGAGGCGATCAAGCTCTCTGCCCTGCTGGGCCAACAATTCGCTGATCCGGGTCACCTGGCTGGTATCTTCGGCAACACGGTTGGCGACATCGCTGATGCCGTGAATGTGGCTGTCCACCTGGCCAGTAACCACGGACTGCTCTTCGACCGCCGAGGCCACCTGGGCGCTGAGCTCATCGAGCCGCTCAAGGTTGCTGAACACCGACTCCAACGCCCCCTGCACCGTCGCCGCGGTGCCGAGGCTCTCTTCCACGGTACGCTGGTTGCGGCTCATCATGGCACCGGTCTCTTCAGCCCGGTTAAGAATATCGCTGGCCAGCTTCTGGATGTCGTCCACGGAGCGCTTAGTGTTCTCCGCCAGGGAACGCACCTCATCGGCCACCACCGCGAAGCCCCGCCCCTGGTCGCCGGCCCGGGCTGCCTCGATGGCGGCATTCAGCGCCAGCAGGCTGGTCTGGTCGGCGATCTTGGTGATCACGTCCACCACCTGGGTAATGTTCTGGCAGGCCAGCCGCAGCTCCTCCATCACCGAGCCCGCCTCGGTAAGATCCCGGGCCAGAACTTCCACCGACTGGCGGTTGCCCTGCACGGCGTCACGGCCACTGGTCGCCTCTTTACGGCACTCGGAGGCGGCATCGGCCGCCTCGGCGGTGTTTTTCGCCATATCGGTACTGGTAACCGCCATCTGGCTCACCGACGTCGCCACCTGTTCCACCTGCTCCCGCTGCTGGCCGACGATCTGGTTGGTGGACTGGGCCAGCGCCAGCTGGTGTTCGGCCTCGGTGGCTACCTGCTGCGACACCGCCACCACCCCGGTGATGGTAGCGTGCAGCTTGGCCACGAACTGGTTGAAGGCCCGCCCCAGCTCACCGAATTCGTCTTTACGATCAACGTCCATGCGCGCGGTCAGGTCGCCGTCCCCCTGGGCAATATCCTCAAGCCGCTCCACCACCTGGGCAATGGGCTGGGTAATGCTGCGAATAAAGAGAAAGGTGAGCACCAGGGCGATAACCACCGCGGCGGCACAGAACAGGAGCAGGCCACTGCTGATCTGGGCTTTCAGCGCGTTGAATTCATTCGCTGCCTGCTCGGCCTGTTGATAAAAAGAGGCCGCCAGGGACTGCATGCTTTGCTCGTTAACGGCGATAGCGTTCTCGATCTTGGCCTTGAGGGCATCCTCAACAATGCCATAATTTTCGGCAATCTGGGTTTCGAGCTCCGGCTGATATTCGTTGACGATGGCCGCCGCCACCTCCCGCGCCTGCTGCAGGCTTTGCCGTTGCGCCTCCGTTGAGACCCACTTGTCCAGGGTGTCAAAGGTTTGTTGGTAACGGTCCTGGAGCGCCTGCCAGTCCTCTTCGGTGTCCTTGGCCATGAGCATGCCGGTAAACACCTGGTAGAAATCGCTGCCCAGGGACGTCGCCTTTTCAGCGAAAACCGCCTCCTGCACCCGGGCCTGGTAGGCCTGGGTATGCCCGGACAGGGCCTGGACCATGGCGAACCCGGCCACCGACAGCAGGATCAGGAACACAATCCCCATGCCGGCGTTGAGCCAGAGTTTCTTCTTGATGGAAAGGTCTTTGGAGCGGATAAAGAACTGCATAGTGGGCTACCGATAAAAGCCGTGGAACGCTGAGTTCGGAAAGGCGGCCCTTTCCACCCAGTTTAAAGCCGTCCGGAGGCGGCTTTAAACTGGGTGCGCCCGGGAGGGCGCACCCCAAAGCCTTACTGGCGGATGCCTTCGGCTTCGATCCGCAGTTCAACCTCGTCGCCGATCCCGCCTGGCTTGCCGGGCATTCCGAAGCCCATGCCGAAATCGGTACGCTTGAAGCTGCCGGTCGCGGAGAAGCCCGCCACGTGGTCCTTTTTGTTGAACGTGTGCAGACCTTCACGGTTGAAGGTGACGTCCAGGGTAAGCGGCTTGGTCACCCCCAGCAGGGTCAGGTCGCCGGTCATCTTGGCAGTCTTGTCACCCGTCATCTCGATGCTGGTTGAGGTGAAGGTCATCTCGGGGAACTCGGCGGCGTTAAAAAAGTCCGGTGAGGCCAGGTGCTTATCACGCTTCTCGTGAAAGGTATCCACGGAGCCGGTCTTAACGGTCACGGTCACCTTGGACGCGGGAATATTGTCCTTGTCGTAATGAAACTCCCCCTCCAGCTCGGCAAACCGACCCGGCATATTGGAGAAGCCCAAGTGACTGATAAAGAACAGGGTTTCTGTATGCGCGGGGTCCAGCACGTAGTGCTCGACTTCGGCCTGCGCCGGAGAGACCATGGCGCTGGCACAGACCGCAGCCACCGACGCAGCACTCACCAGTTTTTTAAGCTTCATACACATTCCTCTTGTGATACAGGCAAAATAAGCGAGTCTTCTAGACTATCGGAATTTACTCGCAGTGAGTTCTGCTAAAGTTAGCTTTTCACTTTAGTTAACAATTCTTTAGATTACAATGCGCGGGATCAATAGCCTGCATCAGCGGTAATGGGGTTGATACTGAAAGAGACCCCCGCCGCGATCAGCACCCACAGCAGGCAGACGAGGGCAATCACCAGCGGACGGGTTACATCGTTCAACGGCCAGCGTTTTTCGAGGGGGCTGAACAGACTGTCAGCAAAAAACACGGGCAGCAACAACGCCAAAGCGAGGACGCTGGTATCGGTCAGCAACAGCGCCTGATTGATCAGCAGCACCAGCCCGACCGCTGCCATCAACACACCGCCCCCCAGGGCAAACCGGTGCCGGGGCCAGTTCCAGAGGGCATATCCTCCCAGGCAGGCGGCCAACGCAAAGCCCTGGGTCGTGAGCAGCGCCGAAGCCCCCATCAGCGAGATAGCGGCGAACCCGACGCTGGCGAACAGCAGCTCCACCACGCCGTCAAGCCCCCGACCGCGCTGACGAAAAAGAGACCACAGCACCAGCAACGTCGCCCCGTACAACAACGCTTCCTTGACCAGCAGCTCGCTGTCAGCCCCCGCCCAACGGGTTGCATTTAGCCACCCCAGCGCCAGCGCCGGAACCACAACCAGCAGCACCATCAACGCCTTGCCCCGAACCGGCAGCAGGTCCACCAGCAGCGCTACCAAAGCCAGCCCACCCAGCAGATAGGGAATCTTGTGGGTCGACCCCACCGGTGGAAAGATCAGGCCCTGAATCAGGCAGGCAAGGATGAAAAAACTGAGAATCACCGACAGGTTCGCGATACGCCGCCCCCGGACCGGGCCAAGCAGCAAGCGCAGAAGACCGGTCAGGACCAATGCCAGGGTCAGCGGCAGCAGCGAACTCTGCACCATGGGATCGCTAAAAAAAGAGGGCATGGCGGGCATTCCAATAAAAAGGCGTTACGGCCTCAGGCCAACCTTAACCTTACGCCGCTTGATGAAAGCCAGCCCGGCACCAGGGCCGGGGCGGGCACTGGCTTGGAGTATAGCCGGTCAAGGTTTCAGCCCGGCCAGATACGCTCCCGGGCCTGGGCTGCCTCAAAACTCGGTAAAAGGAATGAAGTCCACCAGCTCGCCGCTTTGCACCTGAATATTCGGCGGTAGCACCGCATACCCGCTCGCCCAGCAGGCCGAGGAGAGCATGCCGGAACTCTGGTTGGAAAAAGGCTCGGCCCAGAGCTGGCCATCGCGGTTCACCAGTCGTGCGCGGGCAAATTCGCAGCGCGCCTGTGGCTTTTTCAGCCCCCGGGTTAGCGGCACCCGGTAGGCCGTGGGCGCGAGTTCGGTGGCGCCCTGCATACGCAACAGAAAGGGTCGCGCCAGCACATGAAAGGTCACCAGTACCGAGGCGGGGTTGCCGGGCAGGCCGAGAAAGGGGGTTCCCCGGACTTCGCCCAACGCAAAGGGTTTGCCGGGCTTGATGGCCAGGCGCCACAGGTCCAGCGCGCCGAGCTTTTCCACCGCCGCCTTGACGTGGTCTTCCTCCCCCACCGAAACGCCGCCGCTGGTAATGACGCAGTCGGCCTCGGCCGATGCCCTCAGCAGCGCCGCTTCACTGGCCGCGGGGGTGTCTTCGACGATGCCGATATCCACCAGCTCCATTCCCAGCCCCCGCACCAGACCGGCGAGAGTATAGCGGTTGGAGTTGTAGATCTGCCCCGGAGCCAGGGCCACCCCCGGCTCCACCAGCTCGTCGCCGGTGGAGATCACCGCCACCCGCAGCCGCCGGTAGACGGGCACCCGGTCCACGCCCAGACTGGCCAGCAGCCCAAGGTGCTGCGCCTGCAGGCGCGTGCCCGCAGACATGACCGCGTCTCCCCGGGTCACATCCTGACCACGTCGGCGAACATTGGCCCCGGGCACCAGGCCCGTCGGTACCCGCACGTCCGCGCCAGCCACCTCGCACTGCTCCTGCATGACCACCACATCGGCGCCGACAGGGATGACCGCACCGGTAAAGATACGTGCGGCCGTCCCCCGCAGCAGGGGTTCGGGATCCGCACCGGCGGGAATACGCTGGCTAACCGGCAGCGTGCACGCCCCCTCGCCTTGCAGATCGGCGCTGTTGAGGGCGTAACCGTCCATGGCGCTGTTATCGCGGGGCGGCACGTCCAACGCCGAGACCTGGTCGGCGGCCAGGGTTCGCCCCAGCGCCTCGGCCAGCAGGCAGTTCTCGATGGCCGGGGGCGCGGGCGCCCGTTCCAGCACCCGCGCCAGCCCCTCATCAAAGGGCATCAGTCCCGGCCGGTCGCAGCACCCGCTCACGCGCGGCTTCCGCAGGCCCCGGCGACACCGGAGAGGGAGACCATTTCGACAAAGTTGCAGGGACGGTGACGGGCGTCCAGTTGCTCCTTGATGATCTTGTCCCAGGCGGTCCTGCAAGCGCCGGTAGAGCCGGGCATGCAGAAGATCAGGGTACGGTTGGCCACCCCTCCCAGCGCCCGTGACTGCACCGTGGAGCTGCCGATCTGCTCGTAGGAGATCTGCCGGAACAGCTCGCCGTAACCGTCGATCTCAACATCCAACAAAGGCGTCACGGCCTGCGGGGTGGTGTCGCGCTTGGTGAATCCGGTGCCGCCGGTCACCAGCACCACCTGCACGTGTTCATCGGCGATCCACTGGGAGAGGCGCGCCCGCAGCTGATAGATATCGTCGGGGACGATGGCGCGCTCGGCCAGCCGGTGGCCCTCTGCTTCCAGGCGATCAATCAGGGTCTGACCAGAGGTGTCTGTCTCCAGGGTGCGGGTATCGGAGACGGTGAGTACAGCAATACTGAGTGGCACAAATTCGACGTTATTATGGTGGGCCATGGCATTCCTCTCGCTACACCGGACGCTGTGCTGCGCCTCTACAAATAAGTCGGACGATTGTCTCAGCCCACCTGATATCTGACAATAGGATCAATTGACTTAGGCCAATTTTGGAGTTTTTCGCGATGCATACCCTCTGCCCGGTTGACGCCGTGGGCGAAAACCAGAGCCGCGGGCTGACCCTCGAGGGTTGCGCGCTGATCCTGGTTCGCCAGGCCGGCGCGCTTCATCTCTACCGCAACCGCTGCCCCCACCGGGGCATCAACCTCGAATGGGTTCCGGACCGCTTTCTGGATGCCGATAACAACTATATCCAGTGCGCCAGCCACGGGGCCCTGTTCACCATCGCCACCGGGGAGTGCGTTTACGGCCCCTGCCAGGGCCAGGCGCTGACCGCCGTGCCTTTTGTCATTGAAGACGGCGAGGTGCGGGTCGACCCCGAGCACCTCAGCTCAGATCCACCGGCAGCGGCCGCACCAGGCTGATCGCTTCCGGGGTGATGTCAGCGCCGTAGGCGATCACCTCCACCCCCGCGGCGGCAGCTTGGCGCAGCACCTCTCCGTAGCCCGGGTCCAGATCATCGGCCGGCACCACCCGCTCAATACCGGTATGCGCCACGCAATAAAAGAGCACCGCCCGGTAGCCCGCCGCGACCATGGCCATCAGTTCACGCAGGTGTTTGCTGCCCCGGGCACTGACCGCGTCCGGAAACGCCCCTTCACCGCCCGCACGCAGCAGGGTGACATTCTTTACCTCCACGTAACAGGTGGGGCCTTCGCCCTCCAGCAACAGATCAATTCGGCTGTTCTCCTCGCCGTAGCGCACCTCTCGCCGAATCTGCGGATAGCCCTGCAATTCGGCTACCCTGCCCTCTGTGATCGCCTCCTCCACCAGCGCGTTGGCCCGCCCGGTATTGACGCAGCCCAGGTAGCGGCCCTCCACCTCCACCAGCTCCCAGGTACAGGGATATTTGCGCTTGGGGTTGCCCGAATCCCAGAACCAGACCCGACTACCCGGATCGCAGCAGTTACGCATGGAGCCGGTGTTGGGGCAGTGCAACGTCAGCCGGCGACCGTCCGGGCAGACCACGTCGGCCAGAAACCGCTTGTAGCGGCGCTCAAGACGCGCCTCCTGCAATGGAAATTCAAACTTCATACAGAGCCTTTATTTACCCTTCACTGACAAGGGGAGCTTAATGGTCTAGATATGTTGTGTCGGCCACTTTTAGCACCCAGGTCAACTTTATTGTTGCGCAGGCTGGTACTTACGGAAGGGATCTGGTAATTTTTTGCGCCTGATTTCCTCAGGATAGAAGTGGAAAATCGCAACCACGCTGCTTGGCCAAAGCAGTACAAATGGATCATTAAGCGGCGGCAACCGCATTGGCTTGAGAACGAAGTGAGGCAGCATTATGCCAGAAACAAAAGAGTCACTCCTGAAGCATTACGTCCCCTACCAGTTGAAGGAGGGCGAGGAGTATATGAACGAGGCTCAGCTCGAGCACTTCAAGAGTATCCTCAACGCCTGGAAGCGCGAGCTGATGGAAGAGGTGGACAGCACCATTCATCACATGCAGGAAGACGCCGCCAACTTCGCCGACCCCAGTGACCGGGCCAGCCAGGAGGAGGAGTTCAGCCTGGAACTGCGGACCCGGGATCGCGAGCGCAAGCTGACCAAGAAGATCAACGAGACCCTGGAGCGCATCGAGGACGACGACTACGGTTACTGCGACTCCTGCGGGGTCGAGATCGGCATTCGTCGCCTGGAGGCCCGGCCCACCGCGACCCTCTGCATTGACTGCAAAACCCTGGCTGAAATCAAAGAGAAGCAGCTGGGAAGCTGACGTTAACACGGCCCCGGCCTGCTCCGGGGCCCGTCGCTTGCATGCTTCCACCTGAGCAATCGCCCTACCGCGGCCGGTTTGCCCCCTCCCCCACCGGGGCCCTCCACTTCGGCTCCCTGCTGGCTGCGCTGGCCAGTTTTCTCGACGCCCGCCACCATCGCGGACGCTGGCTGGTTCGCATCGAGGATCTCGACCCGCCTCGGGAGGTTCCCGGGGCCGCCGACGCCATTCTGCGCACCCTCGAGCAGTTCCACCTGCACTGGGATGAAGAGGTGATTTACCAGAGCCAGCGGCAGGCCGACTACGAGGCGCTGGTGCAGACACTGCTGCGCCGCAACCAGGCCTACTACTGCGACTGCTCACGCCAGCAGAGCGCCCGCCGCGGGCCGGTCTACGACGGCTACTGCCGACGCCGCCAGGCAGTTGTGCGGCGACCGGCCGCGGTGCGCCTGCGAACCGACCCGCGGCTGATCCGCTTTCAGGACGCAGTGCAGGGAGCTCAGCAGGAACGGCTGGACCACGCCAGCGGCGATTTCATCATTCACCGCAAGGATCAGCTCTACGCCTACCAACTGGCCGTGGTGGCCGATGATGCCGCCCAGGGCATCACCCAAGTGGTGCGCGGCTGCGACCTGCTCAGCTCCACCGGCCGCCAGATCCACCTGCAGCAGGTGCTGGGCTACCCGGTTCCCGCCTACACCCACATTCCGGTGCTGGTCAACGCTGCCGGCCAGAAGCTGAGCAAACAGACCTTCGCCACGGCGCTCAGCCCCCGCCAGCCGGGCCGGGATCTTTACCGGGCGTTACACCTGCTGGGCCAGCGCCCCCCCGACACGCTCCGCGGCGCCGGTCCCGCCGAAGTGCTGGACTGGGCGGTGCCGAACTGGCGGCGCGAGCGCCTGCCGCGACGGCGCACGCTGCCCGAGTCGCAACTGCAAGACTAAGCCGCCAGGGGCCAAGGGCCACATGGCAACCTGTATTTGGCAGGCCTGAAGGAGGCACGCACAGAGATGGCAAAAAACAAAGGCACTCAGGGGCGGAACTGGCCGAGCCCCGGCGCCGTCCAGACTCCGGGCGGGCACTGACCCCATGTACCTCTACCGCCTAATCTGCTTTCTCATCATCGGCATCTACCTCCTCTCGCCCGGGCTGATTGAGGACTGGGGCGACACCCAGGCGGCCTGGTACCGACCGTTTCTCCCCTGGCTGCTGCTCATCGGGCTGGCCGCCTGGCTCGAGCACAGAAGGAGGAACGATGAGCTTTAACCTGCTGCAGCTGTTCCTGATCGGCTTCGCCTACCTATTGTTCCTGTTCGGCGCCGCCTACATCACCGACCGCGGCTGGCTTCCCGAGCGGCTGGTACGCCACCCCGCGGTCTACGTACTTTCGCTCGGGGTCTACGCCAGCGTCTGGACCTTCTATGGCGCCATCGGCCTGGCCCACAACTATGGCTACAGTTTCCTCGCCTCCTACCTGGGCGCCTCCGCCACCTTTCTCCTGGCCCCGGTGCTGCTGTTTCCGTTGCTGCGGATCACCCGCTCCTACCAGCTGAGTTCGGTAGCCGATCTTTTCGCCTTTCGCTTTCGCAGCCAGCGGGCGGGCACCCTGGTCACCCTGGTGATGCTGCTGGGCTCTTTGCCGCTGATCGCCATCCAGATCCAGGCGGTGACCGACAGTATTCACCTGCTCAACGACCAACTGCCGGCCCGGACCACAGCCCTGGGCTTCTGCCTGCTGGTGGCGGTATTCGCGATTCTCTTCGGCGCCCGCCACGCCTCCATCCGCCAAAAGCACGAGGGACTGGTGGTGGCGATGGCGGTGGAATCTTTGATCAAGGTGCTGGCCCTGACGATTATCGGCCTGTACTGCCTGTTCGTGGTGTTTGACGGCAACGCCGACCTTGAGCAGTGGCTGCGGACCAACAGCGACCGCCTCACCCGGCTGTATACGCCGGTGGACAGCGACGCCTGGCGCACCCTGCTGCTGGCGTTCTTCTCCGCAGCCATGGTGATGCCGCATATGTTCCATATGCTCTTCACCGAAAACCTCAACCCCAAGGCGCTGGCCAAGGCCAGCTGGGGCGTCCCCCTGCTGCTGCTGATCATGGCCTTCTGGATCCCACCCATCCTCTGGGCCGGGCTCAAGCTGGAGCTGGCCGGCAACCCGGAATACTTCAGCCTCAACCTGGGCCTTGAGCAGGAGTCCGCCCTGCTGACGGTACTGGCGTTTATCGGCGGGCTCTCCGCCGCCAGCGGCATTGTCATCGTCAGCACCATCGCCCTGTCTGGCATGGCGATCAATCACCTGCTGCTGCCGTTCTACTCCAACCGCGGCAGCAACCAGCTCTACCGCCGCTTGGTATGGGCCCGCCGCGCACTCATCGTACTGGTCACCCTCCTCGCCTACCTTTTCTACAGCGCCCTGAGCCACCCCAACGCCCTGCACCAGCTCGGACTGGTGGCCTTTATCGCCTTCATGCAGTTTCTTCCCGGCCTGCTGGCGACCCTGTTCTGGCCCGGCGGTAGCCGCCTGGGCTTTCTTCTCGGGCTACTGGCCGGCATGAGCATCTGGCTGACCTCCATGCTGGCCCCCCTCTTCGTTGGCGGCGAAACCAGCTCCCTGGGGGCATCGGTCTGGCACCAGACGGCGCTCTACTCCCTGGCGGCGAATATCGGCACCTTTCTGCTGGTCTCCTACCTGCGCAAACCCGATCCGGAGGAGCTCCACGCCGCCAGCTCCTGTGCCCTCAATGCACTTCACCGCCCCCAGGGACGCCAGCTTCCCCTGACCAGCGTACAGGCCCTCGTCGACCAACTCAGCCCCCGCCTTGGCTCGCAGGCAGCCTGGCGGGAAGTGCACCAGGCCCTGAACGAGCTAGGGCTGGAGGTTAATGAAACCCGCAGCCAGGCCCTCAACCAGCTGCGCGACCGCCTGGAAGTCAACCTCTCCGCTCTGCTGGGACCGGTTGAAGCGATCGACTTGCTGAGCCCGGGAGACCAGCAGACCCTCGCCCCCTACCGACACCGGGATATCCACCTGCTTGAGGAGCACCTGGAGAGCTACCAGTCCCGGCTCACCGGACTGGCCGCCGAACTCGACGAGCTGCGCCGCTATCACCGCCAGACCCTCGCCCGCCTGCCGGTAGGGGTCTGCTCGCTTGGCGCCGCTGGCGATGTGATGATGTGGAACAGCGAGATGGAGCGCATCACTGGGATCGCGACCGAGCAGGCCGTGGGCCTGCCGCTGGTTCGCCTGCCGTCCCCCTGGGGTGAGCTGCTCGATGACTTCTCGCACCAGGAGCACACCCACCTGCACAACCAGAAGCTGCAGCGCGACGCCCACCCGCTCTGGTTCAGCCTGCATAAGGCCTCCCTGGACGAGAGTCGGCGCGACAGCGGCCAGGTGCTGCTGGTGGAAGACGAGACCGAAACCCGGCTGCTGGCCGACGAGCTGGTACACAGCGAGCGCCTGGCCTCCATCGGCCGCCTGGCGGCGGGGGTCGCCCACGAGGTAGGGAACCCGGTCACCGGGATCGCCTGCCTGGCACAGAATCTCCGCTATGAAAGCGATGCCGAAGCGATTCAGGAGTCCGCCGACCAGATCCTCCAACAGACCGGGCGGATCGACCGCATCATCAAGTCGCTGATGAACTTCGCCCACGCTGGCACCCACAACCGCAGCCTGAGCCACGACACCTTCGCGATCCGCGACTGCGTCAAGGACGCCATCGCCCTGGTCAGCCTCGATGCCCGCGGCAAGCAGCTGCTCTATGCCAACCGGTGCGCGCCCGAGCACCTTGTTAACGGCGACGCGCAACGCCTGCTGCAGGTATTCGTCAATCTCCTCAACAACGCCGCCGACGCGTCCGCACCGGGCCAGACCCTGACTATCGACAGCCGCATGGACGGGCGCCAGCAGAGCCTGAAGGTGAGCGTCGAAGACCAGGGAAGCGGCATTCCCGCGGAAGTACAGGACCGGCTGTTCGAGCCCTTCTTCACCACCAAGGAGCCCGGCAAGGGAACGGGCCTCGGACTGTCGCTGGTCTACAGCATCGTCGAGGAGCACTACGGCAGCGTGTCGATTGAAAGCCCCGTGGATAAAGCAGAGAATAAGGGCACCCGGGTCACCCTAACGCTGCCCGCGCACCAACCGGATAGGAGTCCATGAGCCAGATTCTGATCGTCGAAGACGAAGCCGTCATCCGCCAGGCCCTCAGGCGCCTGCTGGAAAGAAACCAGTATCAAGTCAGCGAAGCAGAATCCGTGGACCAGGCGTTGAGTGAGCACGACCTCAATGCGTTTTCCCTGATCATCACCGACCTGCGTCTTCCCGGGCGACTGGGGACCGAGCTGATTGAACTGGCGGCCCCGACTCCGGTCCTGGTCATGACCAGCTACGCGAGCCTGCGCTCGGCGGTGGACGCCATGAAGCAAGGTGCCGTGGACTACATCGCCAAGCCCTTTAATCACGAGGAGATGCTCCGCACCATCGCCGAGGTTCTCGCGCGCAAGGCGTCGCCAGCGGATGCGGAGCAGGAGGAGCCCCCTGGCCGAGACCCGGAGCGCGAGCCGAAAGCGGGCGCTCCGGCCAGCTGCGCCAGCCTGGGCAAAATGACGGGGTGCAGCGAGCCCATGCAGCAGCTCTTCTCCCGGATTCAAAAGGTGGCCCGCACCGATGCGACCGTTCTGATCCAGGGCGAGTCCGGCACCGGCAAGGAGCTGGCGGCCCGCTCCATTCACGAACTCAGCCTGCGCCACGAAGCGACCATGATTTCGGTCAACTGCGCCGCCATTCCCGACACCCTGATCGAATCCGAGCTGTTCGGGCATGAGAAAGGGGCCTTCACGGGCGCCGTCAGCACCCACAGCGGCCTGATCGAAGCCGCCAACGGGGGCACCCTGTTCCTCGACGAAATCGGCGAACTGCCGCTGGACGCCCAGGCCCGCCTGCTGCGCGTGCTGCAGGAGGGGGAGATACGCCGCGTGGGCTCAGTCACCCCCATGCAGGTGGATATCCGCCTGATCGCCGCCACCCATCGAGACCTGAAGGCCCTCACCCGCAGCGGCCAGTTTCGCGAGGATCTGTTCTACCGCCTCTATATCATGGAGATTCGTATGCCGCCGCTACGCGAGCGCGGCGCCGACATCATCGAGCTGGCCAAGCAGTTTCTCAGCGACAGCTGCCGCCGCCTGGGAGTGGAGCCGGCACACTTCAGCGATGCCACCTGCGCCGCCATGCAGCGCTACCGCTGGCCCGGCAACGTGCGGGAGCTGGAAAACGCCATCGAGCGGGCGGTGATCCTCAGCGAGGGCAAAACCATCACCCCCGATCTGCTGGGCCTCGATCTCGAGCCGCACGGCCTGGCCGACCTGGAGGCGGGGCTGGCGCGTCAGCCGGCTCACCCGGCCAGCCCCTCGGCCTCCCCCGCACTCTCCCTGGAAGACTACTTCCAGCGTTTCGTGCTGGAGAACCAGGACCGCATGACCGAGACAGAGCTGGCCAAACGCCTGGGTATCAGCCGCAAGACCCTGTGGGAGCGTCGCCAGCGCCTGGGCATCCCCCGCAAGGCCCGCGACTAGGTGTTACCTTTTTACACAGCACTGTTACCCCTCTTCGGGGAGAGCCGTAACACCGCAGCTTCTAAGCTCGTCCAATACACAGATATGTATCTGTTTTTAAACGCATTGTCATGTTGGCACAAGCCGTGCAGTATGTTTATCAAGAATAATAAAAATCTTTACGGCCCACGGCGACAATAAAAATAAAATGCCGAACGGGCCAACAGGCTAGCCCCGCAATAAAAATAACAATCGGGGCCCACGCCGGTCACTTGAGCGTGATGGACCTCTTTCCGCGACACGAGCAACGGTCAATAAAAATAACAAACCGTCTGCCTCGGGCGGCCCCGTCCCACGATTGAGTGGCCGGCACTTCCCTTGTTGATTTTCCCTGTTTTTCGACCGATTTAAGCCCCTTTGCCCTTGTTTGTTCTGCCCCGCAACATTTCCTGAACGCCGCTCAAGTGGTATGATTCGGCGTCTATTTCTCCCTGAAAACGTGTTTAATACTCAATGTCCTCAAGCCTGATTACCGGCATCGTCGTGGCCAGCCTGCCACTTGTTGCCCTGATTGCAGTCCACCTCTGGCACCGCTACCGCATCAATCATTCGACCGCCGGAGCTCAACCCATGACTACCGCGCCCCAGGGCCGCACGGTCATTCACCGTGACGATCACATCCTGTCACGCCGTGACATGAGCGATAACGCCCTGAAAGTCCTCTACCGGCTCAAAGACGCCGGCTACGAAGCCTACCTGGTGGGCGGCTGCGTTCGCGACCTGCTGCTGGGCGAACACCCCAAGGACTTCGACGTCGCCACCGAAGCCACCCCCGAGGAAGTGCACGAGCTGTTTCGTAACTCTCGCCTGATCGGTCGCCGCTTCAAGCTGGTTCACGTGCGCTTTGGCCGCGAAATTATCGAGGTAGCCACTTTTCGCGCCGGCCACGATTCGCAGAACAACGCCCAGCACGGCCACCAGGATGACTCTGGGCGCATCCTGCGGGACAACGTCTACGGCACCGTGGAAGAGGACGCCCTGCGCCGCGACTTCACCGTGAACGCCCTTTACTACTCGGTCCGCGATTTCAGCATTCACGATCACGCCAACGGCGTCGAGGATCTGGACAACCGCACCCTGCGCCTGATCGGCGATCCCGAAGCCCGTTACCGCGAAGACCCGGTTCGGATGCTGCGCGCGGTGCGCTTTGCCGCCAAGCTCGGCTTCACCATGGCCGAGGAGACCGAGGAACCGATCTGCCGCCTGGCGCCGCTGCTGGGAGATATTCCCGCCGCCCGCCTGTTCGAGGAAGTATTGAAGCTGCTGCTGGGGGGCCGTGGCGAAGAGACCTTCAAACTGCTGCGCGAATTCAACCTCTTTACCCCGCTCTTCCCGGCCACCCAGCGCCTGCTGGAGCGGGGAGGAGATCAGGCCGAACTTTGCGAAGAGCTGATCATCGCCGCCCTGCGCAACACCGACAAGCGCATCAAGAAAGGCAAGAGCGTGACCCCGGCGTTTATCTATGCCGCCATGCTCTGGCACCCGCTGCAAGTTCGCATCGCCCAGCTCCGGGACGAGGGGTTGCCGCCGATTCCCGCGCTCCACCAGGCGGCCCAGGACGTGGTGCAGCAGCAGGTACAGGCCACCTCGATCCCCCGCCGTTTCAGCGGCCCCATGCGGGAGATCTGGGAACTGCAGTTCCGCCTGCCCCGCCGCTTTGGACGTCGCGCCGAGCAGCTGGTGGAACACCCCCGCTTTCGCGCCGCTTATGATTTCCTGCTGATGCGCGAAGCCAGCGGTGAGCAGCTCGACCAACTGGGTGACTGGTGGACCCGCTACCAGGAGGAGGACGACGAAGGACGCGCCGCCCTGGTCAAAGATCTCGGCGGACAGCGCCCCAAGCGTAAGCGCAAACGCAGCCGCAAGCCGCGCTCGGCCGACAATGGCTGAAGTCCGCGCCTACATCGGCCTGGGCAGCAACCTGCTCAACCCCCTGATGCAGGTCAGCCAGGCCCAGCAGGCGCTGGCATCGCTGGCCGGCTGCCGCGAGGTCACCCACTCGCAGCTGTATCGCAGCGACCCGGTGGGCCCCCCCGGGCAGCCCGATTACATCAACGCGGTCACCCGCCTGGAGACCCACCTCGCCCCCGAGGCCCTGCTGGATCGGCTGCAAGCCATTGAGCAGGCCCACAACCGGGTGCGGGGCGAACGCTGGGGACCGCGCACCCTTGACCTGGACCTGCTGCTCTACGGCGATTGCGTGATCGATACGCCACGCCTCAAGGTGCCCCACCCGCACATGGGCGAGCGCAGCTTCGTCCTCTACCCCCTCGCTGAACTGGCGCCGAACCTGGTGCTGCCGAACGGCAGCCCCCTGCAAGCGCTTTTGGCCCGGTGCCCTATGGGCACCCTTCAGCGGCTAGGGGTATAATCGGCGCCTATCGTCGCCTGAGCGACCCATCCATTCCGACAGCGGACGCAGTAAGCTATGAAAAATACGACCCTGCACACCCTGGCGCAGATGAAGCGCGAGGGCGAGAAATTCTGCACCCTGACCGCCTATGACGCCTGTTTCGCCCAGCTCGTCGGTGAAGCCGGCGTCGAGGTGATCCTGGTCGGCGACTCCCTGGGCATGGTACTTCAGGGCAATGACAGCACCCTGCCGGTCACCCTCGAAGAGATGGCCTACCACACCGCCTGCGTCAAGCGGGGCAACCGCGGCGCGCTGATCATGGCGGACCTGCCGTTCATGAGTTACGCCACCCCCGAGCAGGCGATGGAGAGCGCCGCCGCCCTGATGCAGGCCGGCGCCCACATGGTCAAGCTCGAAGGCACCGCCTGGCTTGCCGACACCATCGAGCGGCTGAGCGAACGCGGCATTCCCGTCTGTGCACACCTGGGCCTGACTCCCCAGTCGGTCAACAAGCTCGGCGGCTACAAGGTCCAGGGCCGCGGTGATGCCGAAGCCCAACAGCTGCTGGCAGACGCCAAGGCCTTGGAAGCCGCCGGCGCCAGCGTGCTGCTGCTTGAGTGCGTCCCCAGCCCCCTGGCCAAACAGGTCACCGAGGCAGCCGAGGTGCCGGTCATCGGCATCGGTGCCGGCCCCGACACCGACGGCCAGGTACTGGTGCTCCACGACATCCTGGGCCTGACACCGGGACGTCCGCCCCGCTTCGTCAAGAACTTCATGGCCGAGGCCGCCACCCCCCAGGAGGCGCTTCGGGCCTATGTCGATGCAGTCAAGAGCGGCGCCTTTCCCGCCCCCGAGCACGGCTTCCAGTCATGATCCGGGTCGGACGCATTGACGAGGTCCGGGCCAAGGTCGCCGAGGCCCGGGGCAAAGGGCTGCGCATCGCCTTCGTACCGACCATGGGCAACCTGCACCCGGGCCATATGAGCCTGATCGACGAGGCGCGCCGCCAGGGGGATTACGTGGTGGCCAGCATCTTCGTCAACCCGCTGCAGTTCGGCGCCAACGAAGACCTGGACAGCTACCCCCGCACCCTGGAGGCGGACCAGGCGCAGCTGGCCGCCAAGGGCTGCGACCTGCTCTTCGCCCCCACCGTGGAGGAGATGTACCCGGGCGGGGCCGGACTGCAGACGCAGGTCGATGTCCCCGAGCTTGGCCGTCAGCACTGCGGCGCCAGCCGCCCCGGCCACTTCCGTGGCGTCGCCACCGTGGTGACCAAGCTTTTCGGCATCGTGCAGCCGGACGTGGCAATCTTCGGCTGCAAGGATTTCCAGCAACTGGCGGTGATCCGCGCCCTGACCCGGGACCTGAGCCTGCCGGTGACCATTGTCGGCGCCCCCACCGCTCGCAACGAGGCGGGACTGGCGCTGAGCTCGCGCAACGGCTACCTCAGCGCCGAGGAGTTTGAGATCGCGCCGGCTCTCTACCGCACCCTGGAGGAGACCCGCCGGGCGATCGAGGCGGGCGAGAGCGACTACCCGGCCCTGCAAGCCCGGGCCAACGCAGCCCTGCAAAACGCCGGCTTTACCCCGGACTATTTCCACATCTGCCGCCAGGACGATCTACAACCGGCCGAGGTCGCGGACCGGAAACTGGTGATTCTCGCCGCGGCAAAGCTGGGCGGCGCCCGGCTGATCGACAACCTCGCCTTCGAACGCCCCTGACCCTCCCGGCACCTCGCCTTAGCGGCTGCACAAAGCGGCCGCTGGCGAACGCCACCGATACCTGTTAATTTCCCAACCCCGGCAATAAGAAAGCGGCTTCCGGTGAGCCCGGACCCGCTCTGTTGCTGCGCAATATGGATTCTTTTATCCTGTTGCCCTTTGACCAGTTAAGGATGAGGCGTTTTATGCGTGATGTCGTAATCGTTGCAGCGGGCCGCACGGCTATCGGTGCTTTCAATGGATCCCTCTCTTCACTTCCCGCCAGCAAGCTGGGCGAGATCGTAATCAAAGGCCTGCTGGAGAAGTCCGGCATCGCCCCCGAGCAGATCAACGAGGTGATTCTCGGCCAGGTACTCACCGCCGGCTGTGGCCAGAACCCCGCCCGCCAGGCCTCCATCAACGCAGGTCTCCCCCAGTCCACCCCCGCCATGACCATCAACAAGGTCTGCGGCTCCGGGCTCAAGGCGGTGCAGATGGCCGCCCAGGCCATCATGCTGGGCGACGCCGAGATGATCATCGCCGGCGGCCAGGAGAGCATGAGCCAGTCCGGGCACTACCTGCCCAACTCCCGCAACGGCCAGAAGATGGGCAACTGGAACATGGTCGACACCATGGTTCACGACGGCCTCTGGGATGCCTTCAACAACTACCACATGGGCATCACCACCGAGAACATCGTCGACAAATACGGCTTCACCCGGGAAGCCCAGGACGCCTTCGCCGCCGCCTCCCAGAACAAGGCCGAGGCCGCCCTCAAGGCCGACCGCTTCGCCGACGAAATCATTCCGGTGGTGATTCCCCAGCGCAAGGGCGACCCCGTCGTCTTTGACAAGGACGAGCAGCCCCGCCCCGGCGTCACCGCCGAGGCCCTGGGCAAACTGCGCCCGGCGTTCAAGAAGGATGGCACCGTTACCGCCGGTAACGCCTCCACCATCAACGACGGCGCCGCCGCCGTCATCGTCTGCAGCGCCGACAAGGCCAAGGAGCTGGGGCTGACCCCGCTGGCCACCATCAAGGCCTACGCCAACGCCGGCGTCGACCCCGCCATCATGGGCACCGGCCCCATCAGTGCCACCAAGGCCGCCCTCGCGCGCGCCGGCTGGACCGTTGACGACCTGGACCTGATCGAAGCCAACGAAGCCTTCGCCGCCCAGGCCATGTCCGTCAACCAGGACCTGGAGTGGGATACCGACAAGGTCAACGTCAACGGCGGCGCCATCGCCCTGGGTCACCCCATCGGCGCCTCCGGCTGCCGCGTGCTGGTCACCCTGCTGCACGAAATGGCCAAGCGCGACGCCAAGAAGGGCCTGGCCACCCTCTGCATCGGCGGCGGCATGGGCACCGCCCTGGCAGTGGAGCGCTAAGGGCCAACCGCCCGGCATTCACTCAAAAGGCCGCTTCGGCTAAGCCATTTGCCTTTTACGGGTAAATGAACAAAAAAGAACCCCGCTTCGCGGGGTTCTTTTGTTTTCGGGGCTGTCTTTGCAACCGAGGCAGAGCTCAACTCCTACTGCTCAGGGGCATGTCACTGTCGCCAGAAAGGTTTGGACGCCTCTTCCAGCGCCTCCCCTCGGCTGATGCCGATATCCTTGAGTTCGTGGGGCGTCAGCCCCAGAAGCTGCTTTCGCGTGCGCCAGTTCTGGTACCAGCGCCGTAGCCGTTGACGCAGCGAAACGGACACCGGTACTGAAGCGCGATGACATGAATAAGCTTTGCTATTGCACTGTGTATAAACCGACATGATCCTTATCTCCCTGTTTGCCTAGAAAAGCCATAATTGCAAGCACGAGAGAGCGCGACAAACGATTAAACCCGACACATAATTAAGGCCAGCTTATTCATAGAGAACCATGCCATGCGCCGTATGCCCAACCTCAAGGCCTTGCAGGCGTTCCGCCATGCCGGGGAGCAACTGAGCTTCAAAGCCGCCGCGGAACGGCTGAACGTCACCCAGGCGGCCATCAGCCAGCAGATCAAGGCGCTAGAAAACCAGCTCGGCACCAAGCTGTTTCATAGAATGACTCGTGAAGTGGCGCTGACCGCTGAGGGGAAGCAACTGCTCAGCGCCGTATCCCAGGGCTTTGCCACGTTGGAGCAGGGGGTTGCGCAGCTGATGGTGGACCCCAACCCTGGGCAACTGAACATCAGCACCCTGCCCTCCTTCGCCAGTCGCTGGCTGGTGCCACGGCTGGGACGCTTTCAGCAAGCGGCGCCGGAACTGACCGTCAGTCTGTCGCCTTCGCTGAGCCTGGCCTCGTTTGACGGGCAGAACCTCGATGTGGCTGTTCGGTTCGGAGAGGGAGACTATCCCGGACTGAAAACCGTCAAGCTGTTCGAGGAGTACCTGGTACCGGTCTGCCACCCGAGTTTGCTCGACACCCGCCGGCCGCTGGAGGCCCAGCTTCCCGAACTGGCGCTGCTCACCGACGATGCCCCCGACATGGTGTCGGTATGGGAGGAGTTTGAGGGCCAGTCAGGAATACCCCTTCGCCACGAGTCCGCCCGGCTGCACGTGACCGACTCCAACATGCTGGTCGAAGCCGTGCTCGCCGGACAGGGGCTGAGCCTGCTCCGGTTCAGCCTGATCCACGAACTGCTGGCCCTTGGGCAGCTGGTCTGCCCGCTGCCGCTGTGGCTGAAATCCCGCTATGACTACTACCTGGCGGCCCCGCCCGCCCATTTCAAACGCCCAAAGATTCGACGCTTTGAGCAGTGGCTGCGGAGCGAGTTCGCGACAAGTCAGGAGGCGTGGCAGGCGTTTCAAGAGGCGTTTAAATAACAAAGCTTTTGCAGCAGCAACGTGAAAGGGCCGCCGTGTTGGCGAGGGTCCCGCGAGAGAGAGTGCCAGAATCCCTCATGTCGAATCCTGGATACAGCCGCAGCTTAGCGGGATGTCCCCGGTTTCGTGGCTCGCTTCGCCCTGCGTGAGTCGCTTTACCCTAAATAGCCCCGCGGTATACCTTTATAGGCCAACAAATTCCAACTGGCAGTACGCAATGAAACCGCAACTCAGAAAGCTGTTCTGGCCCATTCTCAGTCTCTTTGAGACGGACGCGCCTCCCACCCATTACAGACCCTCCCACCGCACCATTCTTAATGTCGTCGGCACCTTGTTCATGCTTCTTTCGTTGGGCTCGGCATCCGCTGTGATCTACACGGGGCAACTGGAAGCCATCCTGCCGGTTATCGTGTTTTTCTGTATTGGTTCGGTCGCGCTGATCGTTGGCGCACTGGGCTCAGATGGTGCCGTGTCGCGTATCTGGGGAAAAAGGTAGGCTCGCCAACGACCGACCCGCGGGGTCAGCGCCCCGCGCGGTAATCCCCGCATTGGCGGCATACTCCGGTCAGTGAAACACTTCCACCTGTGCCACCCGGTTGTAACTCACCGGCAACAGGGCCTCGCCGTTGCCCACGTTCTGCAGCAACCGAAGCCCCCAGCGCGAGGTGGAAACCAATACCCCCTCCATACGCCGGCCGTTGTGGGTGGTGACCTTGACCCGCCCCCCGTGGTGTTGATCCAGGGCCCGGGTCGGCACCGGCTTGAAGCGGGGCCGCACCACAGCCTCCGGCTTTTTCGTCGCGCCGGCCTGAGCCCCCAGCAAGGCGCTGCTCACCGCGGCAGATTCGCCTGAAGCTTGTTTTTCAAGAGTGGCCGGTGGGTCGGTGCTGGCGTTGTCATTGTCGTCGAGCGCTTCGGCGACCGGCGCGACCCAGCCCAGCCCCAGCGGGCTAACCGGCTCACCGTTGACCGTCAGCCCGATATCCAGCACCTGCAGCAACTGACCGGGGCTGTATAGGAGCAGCGTCTGCAGCGCAACGGGACTGGCCGCGTGAAACACCACTTCGAAACTTCCCTCCCCGGCTGCGAACTTCTGGTAGGCGGGAACCACGGTGTCGCTGAACGAGAAGCCCTGGGCGCGGTAACCGGTCACCACGGCAGCGGCGTGGCGAGCCACGAAGTCATCGACCGACTCGTCATTGAGCCGAGCGCAGTAGCGGTTTCGTCGTTCGTTGAACGACTGATCCTGATAGGCGAGTGACAAGCCACCGAAGCGCAGCTCCGAGACGGTGGCCAGCGCCTTGCGGTCCAACGCGCCGACACCCAGATCAATTTCGGTTTGCACACTGATGCGCGCAACTTCCGGTAGGGTCGTTATCAGTTCGAGCGTGACGAACTCGCTCACAGGATCGAACGCATAACCGAACTCAACATCCGCCTCCAGCTTCGGGTAGCCCAGCGCCTTCATCAGCGCTGCGCCGGTGGCCGCCTGGGTGCAGCCCAGCGTGGCGCCGGCGGGCGGATACTGAAGATAGCCCTGAAAAAGCTCCTGAGTAGCGGTGTCGAGCGCAACCCCTTTCAGCTCAAACGACAACCGTTCCGGCAGGCTTTCCTGCCCGCCCGCCTCAAGGAACGAGGTCCAGCTGTCGGCCTTGGCCCGTATCGCGCCCACAGCCACCGGCGTTGCCTGCCCCTTGGGGAAGATCCGCACCCCTTCAATGCCGGCGATGCCGTCAAAATCGGCGATGATGTGCTCGTAATCCACCGCGGCGAAAGGTGCGGCCTGTTCGATCCAGCCGTCCACGGTGGTTTTGACCTGGTACCAGTAGGCCGCTTTCACGGTGGCAAAGCCGAGGGCCGGCACCAGGAAGGGGAGTAGGAGTTTTCTCATAGCCGGCCCGTTTACGGCAACTGCGCGCACCCGCGTAAATTATTCGGGGCAGGTGCGCCTGAAATCATCTGAATCAAGGCATTACACCCCCTGGCTCCGAGTGAGTCAAATAGGGTTTGGAGTGGCGACAGGGTGTTGAAAACAGCAATACTCGGCGGCGCTCGAAATAGCGTGCACAAGGTCGCGAGCGGCCCCCTCAGGCGATTCCTTCGATCAGGGCGTCGCCCTCCCGGTCCACTACCGGCTCTTTTCGCAGCCAGATAAAAAAGCAACTGCCGACCCCTTCCCGGGAGCGCACCTCGATGGTGGCGCCAAATCGTTCCAGAATGCCGTAGCTGACCGATAACCCAAGCCCCGTGCCGCCCCGGGTCTGGGTAAAGAAAGGGTCGAAAATGCGCGGCAACACCGCCTCCGGGATTCCCCGGCCATTATCCCGCACCACCAGCAGCACGCCCTGATTCTGCCAGGTCCGGGTGCGCAAGGTCAGGGTCGAACGTCCGGGTTTGTCCGCCATGGCGTGAAGAGCATTGACCATCAGGTTCACCAGCACCTGCTGAAACTGCTGTGGGTTGCCCCCTACCCGCGTGCCGGCCCGGAGATCCAGACGCAGGCGGACCGATCTCTTGGCCAGGTCGTGGCGCACCAGCACCAGGGTGTCTTTGACCACCTGATTAACGTCCACCTGGATCACCGGGCTCTGGTAGTCCGAGGGACGGGAGTACTGCAGCAGGTTGTTGATAATCGCCCGAATGCGATAGACCTGGTCGATGATCAGCTGGGCTTCGTGGCGCACCGGCTCACCGGCACTGCCCAGCTCCGACATCAGCAGGTCCATGTTGCCCAGGATCACCGCGGTGGGGTTGTTGATTTCGTGGGCGATCCCGGCCGTCAGCTCGCCGATGGCGGCGAGCTTCTCCTTACCCACCAGTTGCTGGCGGGTGCGTTTGAGCAGGTCCAGGTTCTCCTGCAAGTCGGCGGTACGCCGCCGCACCTTTGCCTCCAAATGCTCGGCGGATGCCTGCAACTGTTCGTGCTGGGACTGCAGCTGATCAAGCATGGCATCAAACTGATGGGCCAGCTCGCTGAGCTCGTCTCCCGAGTCCAGGTCTCCGATCCGCAGGTCCGGTTCGCGGTGTACCCGGCGAATCACCTGCGCCATCGCCTCCACGGGACGGAAAATCGAGCGTGCGCCAGACACCGCCAACCCGACACAGAGCACGGTTACGCCGAGGAAGAGGGCGAGCAACCACTTCAGGGCCTCGTAGTACGTCGCCCTGAAAGGCGCCTCCAGAAAGCCGGCGTAGAGCATCCCCACCCGCTCGCCGTGGACATCCACAATGGGCTCGTAGGCCGAGATGTACCAGTCGCTGACCACGAACGCCCGGTCGATCCAGCTTTCACCGCGATCCAGCACCTGCTCCCGCACCTCGCGGGAGACCCGGGTACCCAGGGCCCGATTCTGGGGCGCCCCGAGATTGCGGGGGACGTTGGTATTGATGCGCACATCGTCCAGGAACACCGTCACCGTGCCGAGACTCCCCTCCGACAGGCTGCCGCCGCCGTAAACTAGGTCCCGCAGACTGTCGACGAATTCGAAGTTGCGGTTGACCAGCACCCCGCCGGCCAGAAAGGCGCGGACCTCCCCGAAGGAGTTGCGCACCGGGTAGACCATGTGCAACACCATGGCCCGATCCTCGGCAACCCGCTCGGTGGGTACCGCCCGGGGCGTATCGACCAACTCCAGGTACACCCGCTCGGCGAGCTCCGGGTCCAGGGCACGCAACTGGGTGGCGGAGAAAATCTCGACCCCCGCCGCTGGCTCGTTGCCGCGGGCCTGGTCAAGCAACGGCGAATTCTGCAGAACACAGCGTCCGTCGCCCAGGTAGTGGCAACCCTCGAGGTTCAGCAGATGAACAAAGTCAAAGCCGGCTTCCTTTCCCAGTCGGACGAGCTGCTCTTCGATCAGGTAATCCTCGCGAAAGCCGCTCAGCAGGGTACGCATGGCGTTGCGAAAATCGTAGGACTCGGCCGTAAGGGTGAGGCTGGCGAGAAAGCGATCCTGGGAGCGGACAAAGGCGTCGTGGGCCACGGCCAGGTCGGTGTGGACCTTCATCAGCAGCTGCCGGTAGCTGACTTCATTACTCCACAGATAGGCCATGCCGATCACCGCCGGCATCACCAGCAGGACCGGGAACAGCACCAGCACCAGCAAGCGGTAGCGCAGGCTCCCCGATACCCGCCGTAAAATCCGTCCCGCCACGCCGGGCGTTACCCTCCGGCCGCCTTGCGGTCACAGTCCGGGGCGTCGGGCTCGTCTTCAGCCCCTCGCCATGCCTGCAGCTTGCGATCCAGAGTTTTACGTGCGACCCCCAGTTGGCGGGCGGCCTGCGTCTTGTTCCCCTCCATGTCCGCCAGCACCTGCAGAATATGTTCCTTCTCCACCTCGTCAAGCGACCACTCGGTGGGGTAACCCCGGGTTTGACCGGCCTCCCCCGCCGCCGCCTCGCTGGCAAGGTATTCAGCGGGCAGGCGCCCCAGCAACAGGCAGCGCTCCATCATGTTCCTCAGCTCGCGCACGTTACCCGGCCACTCGTAGGCCTCGAGCTGACGCAGGTCTTCATGACTGAAGGGAATTTCGGGCAGCCCCAGGCTCTCGGCCAGGTGTCGGGAGAAGTGGTGCACCAACAGGGCGATGTCTTCCCGGCGCTCACGCAGCGGCGGTACCCGAAGGCACAGGACGTTGAGCCGGTAAAACAGGTCCTCACGGAACCGTCCCTCGGCCACTTCCTCCTCCAGGTTGCGGTTGGTGGCGGCGATGACGCGGACGTTGACCGGCAGCTCGCGTTCGCTGCCCACCGGCCGAATCCGCCGCTCCTCAAGGGCGCGCAGCAGCTTGGCCTGCATCAGCAACGGCATCTCACCGATCTCATCGAGAAAGAGGGTGCCGCCGTCGGCGTAGGAGAACAGCCCTTCCCGGGTCTGCTGGGCCCCGGTGAACGAACCCTTGATGTGACCGAAGAGCTCGGACTCGATCAGATCCGGGGCGATGGCTCCACAGTTGACCGGCACAAAGGAGCCGCTGCGCTTACTCAGCTTGTGAATCGCATTGGCCACCAGCTCCTTGCCGGTGCCGGACTCACCCTCGATCAGCACCACCGAGGGGGTGGGTGCCACCCGCGCGATGAGCTGGCCGATTTCCCGCACCGCCTCGCTGTTGCCCACCATGCCCTCGGTGGTGTAAATGGCGTCCACTTGCCGGCGCAGCACAAAATTCTCCCGGGCCAGCTTGCGCCGCTCCATGCAGCGCCGGACCGAGGTGAGCATCTGTTCAAGGCGAAAAGGCTTGAGAATGAAATCCGAGGCGCCGACGCGCAGGGCATCGATCACCTTGTCAAGGTCCGCAAAGGCGGTCATAAAGATGACGTCCGAGGCGCACCCGTGAGAGGCGACCTCCTGCATCCACTCCACCCCGGAGGTCCCTGGCAGGCAGATATCGACAATCAGCAGGTCAAAATGACAGCGGCGGCGAAGCTGCTCGGCTTCCTCCGCCGAGGCCGCGGTTTCAACCAGGCCGTACTCCTTAGCCAGCGCCCGCTGCAGAAAATCCCGAATACCGGGTTCATCATCCACCACCAGAACGGACAACGCTTGGCGACCGCCTCCGTAAACACTGTCTCGGGGCAGACCTTGCTTGGTGGATGCCACGGCCCGACCCCCGGTTACGATCATGGTCACGCTACTACCTCGTTATTTTTATAATTACGACTGACGGAAGTCGTCGGGAATTCCCGCGCTCCTCTATTTTATTTTTTACCGCGCATTTATCTTTTGCCAGCTGCGGACCACGCTCCGTTAGCCGCGCGACTCAATAGAGTCGCCGAAAGCGACTCATAAGCCGGACAACGGGGGTGACCACGCTCTGCCCGGGTCATTCTGACCCATCCTCACATTTTTTGCGTCATTTTGCCCTGGATATTACCCCCTTTTTCTCTACCACGTCACCTTAAAAGCCCCAAAGCCGCGTGTTATGGCGCTTTGAAGGGCGAATTACCGTATTGGCAATCTAATTGCTTAAATATATTGCTTAACGATGACGTCACTCAGTTGACTGGACGCCTGCACCGACGATCTCATTAACCGCCAAGGAACCAGCAAGAGACTAACCCATGCGATCGATACTCTTGATGCTGCTGCTGGCCCTGACTGCCCAGGCCCAGGCCCAACCCCTGCGACTGGCTACGACCACCAGCACCTACAATTCCGGTCTGCTGGAGGCCATTCTGCCGGATTTCACCCGCCGGACGGGCATCGAAACGCAGATCATTGCCGTGGGCACCGGCGCCGCGCTGCGCATGGGGCGCTCCGGGGACGCCGATGTACTGCTCGTGCACGCCCCCGAGGCGGAAAAAGCGTTTATGGCGGAGGGCCACGGCGCCCATCGCACCGGGGTGATGTATAACGACTTCGTGCTCGTGGGTCCGGCCTCCGACCCCGCCGGCACCCGCGGGCTAAGCGACGCCGTGCAGGCGTTGCGGCAAATCGCGGAAGCCTCGGCAATGTTCATCTCCCGAGGGGACGATTCGGGCACCCACAAGAAAGAGCGAGCCCTGTGGCAGTCCCTGGGGGGCACACCCACCGAGGGCTACCGTGAGGCCGGCCAGGGCATGGGCAAAGTACTGCAGATCGCCGACCAGCTCGGTGCCTATACCCTCACCGACCGCGGCACCTGGCTGGCGTTTGCCGACAAGCTGGATCTGCAGGTGCTGGTCGAAGGCGACCCGCTGCTGTTCAACCCCTACAGCGTCATCACCATCAACCCCAAGCGCTTTCCCGATCTCAACCACGAGGGCGCCAAACAGTTGCAACAATGGCTGACGACGCCACACACACAGCAGCTGATTGCCGATTTCCGCATCAACGGCCAGCCCCTGTTCGTGCCTTCGGCCAACGCCGTCACGGCGGAGCAGGACCGCTAGGGAGCACTACTGTTGGAGCCGCTGATAAGTACCACACTGCAGGCGATGGCATTACTGTTCAGCGGTGATGCCGAACTGTGGTCCATCATCCGTGTCTCCTTCAGCACCACCCTGCAAGCCATTGTCATCGCCCTCCCGGTGGCATTTTTGGTGGGCTTTGCACTGGCCGAACTACGCTTTCCCGGCCGCTGGGCCCTGATTACCCTGTTCAATGCCCTGCTCAGTTTTCCCACCGTGGTCGTCGGCTTGCTGCTTTATCTGCTGTTGTCCCGAAGCGGGCCGCTGGGCGACTGGCAGCTGCTGTTCACCGAGCGCGCCATGGTGATTGGCCAGGTTTTACTGGCCTTTCCGGTTCTGGTCGCCATGAGCCTGGCCTGCTTCAAGGCGGCCGACAAGCGGATCTGGGAGACGGCCCGCACCCTGGGCGCCAGCCCGTTACGCGCCTTTTTCACCCTCATGTACGAGCTACGTTTCGGACTGGCCGCGGCCGGCACCGCAGCCTACGGACGCATCATTGCCGAAGTCGGCTGTTCAATGATGGTCGGGGGCAATATCCTCCATTACACGCGCAACATTCCCACCGCCATTGCGCTTGAGACCAACAAGGGCGAGTTTGCCCAGGGCATCGCCCTTGGTATGGTTCTGCTGGTCATGGCCCTGGGACTGAATATCACACTTACCCTGCTTCACCGCCGCAGCGAGGTCGGATTATGACGTTTGCCGATAGAACGCCCCTGCTGGAAGTTCGCGGTCTGAAAAAAAACTTTGGCCGCCGCACACTGTTTGAAATTGACCAACTGGCCCTTCAGGCCGGTGAGGCCTGCCTGCTGAGCGGTCGCAACGGTGCCGGCAAAACCACCCTGATGCGGATACTGGCAGGCCTGGAGCCCTGCGATGAGGGCACGCTTTACTACCGGGGCCAGCCCCTTCGAACGGGCCGGCGCGGGTGCCTGGGCGGCAGGGTGATCTACCTGCATCAGCAGCCCTGCCTGTTTGACGCCAGCGTCGAGAAGAACCTGGCTTTTGGCCTCAGACACCTCAGCCGCCAGGTGGCGGGACTGCGCGTCGAGCAGGCCCTGGCCTGGTCGGGCCTTGGACACCTGGCAGCCCGCAATGCCCGCACCCTCTCCGGGGGAGAGAAACAACGCATTGCCCTGGCCCGGGCCTGGGTGCTCGACCCCGAGCTGCTGCTGCTGGACGAGCCCACCGCCAATATGGACAGCGAGGCTCTTGAGCAGACGCTGTTTCTGGTCCGGCGCCTGATCAACGAGGGCACTGCGATCCTCCTATGCTGCCACGACCTGCGCAGCGAACAGCGCCTGGTCCACCGACGCCTGACCCTTCGCGACGGCACCCTGCGTGAAGACGCACTGGCGCTGACGCCGATGACGCCGGCCCGGGGGCTGCCGGTCGACACCACCCAACCATCATTCAGACAGATTACGGAGGCCTGACCATGCAGCCACGCAGTCCCTCGCTCAGTGCGCTGATCCTGGCCGGCGGCCAGGCCCGGCGCATGCAGGGAGTAGACAAAGGATTGGTTACGCTTAAAGGCACCGCGTTGATCGATCACGTGATCGCACGGTTACGCCCGCAGGTGCAGGCGATACGGATCAATGCCAACCGCTCCCTGGAGGAATACGCGTCCCGCGACCTCGCGGTGGTCAGTGATCACCTGAGCGGCTACCAGGGACCGCTCGCCGGCATGGCGACAGGGCTTGATAGCAGCCCCAGCGAATGGCTGCTGGTTGTCCCCTGCGACACCCCCTTCCTGCCCACCGACCTCGCAGGGCGTCTGCTGCAGGCGGCCACAGAAGACGGGAGCGAGATTGCCGTGGCCCACGACGGAGAACGGCTACAGCCGGTGATCTGCCTGCTGCACCGCGCCCTGCAGGAGAGCCTGGAGCGCTTTTTAGCCGACGGCGGGCGCAAGATCGACCGCTGGTTTGCCGAGCACCGGGTCAGCCGGGTGGACTTCAGCGATCAGCCGGATGCCTTTATCAACATCAACACCCTGCAGGAAAAACAACTGCTGGAAAGCGGAGCTGCCTGAAATGACGATCACCTCTCCCCTGCCCCTGATCGGCTTCGCCGCCTTCAGCGGCACCGGCAAAACCACCCTGCTAAAAAAGCTGATCCCGCTGCTCAGGGCCCGCGGCATTCGGGTCGGCGTGATCAAACACGCGCACCACCGCTTCGATGTCGATTCGCCGGGCAAGGACAGCTATGCCCTGCGCGAGGCAGGCGCCACCCAGATGCTGCTCGGCTCCTGTAACCGCTGGGCGCTGATGACCGAAACCCCGGAGTTGCAGGCCGACCCGGACCTGAATTACCTGATCTCCCGCCTCGACACCGATACGCTCGACATGATCCTGGTAGAGGGCTTCAAGCACCTGCCGTTTCCCAAGATCGAACTGCAACGCCCGGCGCTGAACAAGCCGCTGCTGTTTCCCGACGACCCCCACGTGGTGGCGGTCGCCACCGATGCGGCCCTGCCAAAATCCACCCCACTGCCGTTGCTGGATATCAACGACGCACACGCCATCGCCGCCTATATCATCGACTACTGCAAGCTTGATCAGCCGTTACAGGAAGCCCTATGAGCGAGAAGCACGCGCAAGACCTTCATCAATGCTGTGGCGGCCCGGGGGAAGCGCTGCTTCCCTTCAACGTAGGACGCGAGCAAATTCTTGCGGCGATTACCCCCCTTGAGCAGAACCAGGTGACGGACGTCCGCGCAGCCCTGGGGCGGGTGTTGGCGGCGGATGTCCTTTCACCGATCAATGTGCCGGCCTACTCCAACTCCGCCATGGATGGCTACGCTGTTCGCTATGCCGACCTGCCCCGGGACGGCGAGGCCCGCTTGCCCATAGCCGGCAGCGTACTCGCCGGACACCCGCTCAAGCAGCCTTGCCCGGCAGGGGCCTGCGTGGAGATCATGACCGGTGCCCAGGTTCCCGCGGAGCTGGACACGGTGATCATCAAGGAGGTGTGCCAGCGCCAGGGGGATTACGTCAGTTTTCCCGCGCAAGGGATCAAGGCCGGACAGAACCGGCGCCATGCCGGTGAGGATATCGCTCAAGGCGCGGTCGCCGTACCTGCCGGGACCCGCCTGGGCGCGGCGGAACTGGGGCTGATCGCCTCCCTCGGCCAGGCGGAAGTCAGCGTGGTGCGCCGGCCCCGGGTGGCTTACTTTTCAACCGGCGATGAGATTCGAAGTCTCGGTCAGCCCCTCGCCGAGGGGCAGATCTACGACAGCAACCGCTACACCGTGACCGCCCTGCTGGCACGGCTGGGCATCGACGTGGTGGACCTTGGCGTCATTCCCGACCGCCCTGACGCCATCGAGAACGCCTTCCGACAGGCACAGCAGCAGGCGGACGTGATCCTCAGCTCCGGCGGCGTGTCACTGGGTGAAGCCGATTTCGTCACCGAGACCTTGGAGCGGCTCGGGGAAGTCGCCTTCTGGCGCCTGGCGATCAAGCCCGGCCGTCCTCTCGCCTTCGGGAAAGTGGGCGATGCCTGGTTTTTCGGCCTGCCGGGCAACCCGGTCGCGGTGATGATCACCTTCCTGCAGTTCGTGCGCCCGGCCCTGACCAAACTCGCCGGGGAAACCCTCAAACCCGAGGTGATGGTGACCCTGCCGAGTGCCGAGGCGATCCGCAAAAAGCCCGGACGAACCGAATTCCTGCGCGCGCGCATCGAGGTCGACGCGCAGGGACGCGCCCAGGTGCGCAGCACCGGCCATCAGGGATCGGGAATCCTGACCTCCATGAGCCAGGCAGACTGTCTGTTGGTGCTGGAGGCTGAACAGGGGGATGTGGCCGCCGGAGACCCGGTTCGGGTGCAGCCTTTCGAGGGGTTGTTGTAGGCATGCCTAACGCATTCGGCCCCGGGCTCTTCCTCAAAAGAGCCCGGGGCCGACAATAGTCAACAAAGCTAAAATCAAGAGCGCTGACGGGGCCAATTCTGGGCCGTCCTGACCCTGCCCGATGCCGGCGCCGCACGCGGGCAGCGCCAACCCAACCGCTTATTTCTGCCCGGCCTGCTTGGCTTTCACTTCCTCGTACCAGAGTTCGTGATGCTGCTTGGCCCAGCTCTCGTCCACCTGGCCGGTCACCATCCCCTCCAGCGCACCTTCCACCGCCACGGTGCCCATGTAGGCATGCCCAAAGGCGCCGCAGATCAGTGCGAGGGAACCGATGGCGTGCACCAGGTTGGCAAGCTGCAAGTCCTCGCGCAGCCCCAGGTAGGCGGGAAAATCCAACGCCAGGCCCGAAGCCGACACCGCCAGTCCCCCGAGCGCGAGGAACCAGAACCAGAGCTTCTCGCCGCCGTTACTATAGCCGGCTTTAGGATGCTCACGGGTGAACAGACCGCCCCCCGACACCAGCCATTTCAGGTCGACGAGGGTGAACCTGTTACGAAGGGCCCACTTGAGCACCATCAGCAGCAGGCAAACCAAGAACAGAGGGCCCAGGTAGTTATGGACCAGTTTTCCCCCCTGCATCCAGGTGGCGAAGACCGTCTCGCCCATCACGTCGGGCAGAAAATGGCGCCCGTATAAAATACTGAGACCGGTCACCGCCAGCACGATAAACATGCCGGCAACCGACCAGTGCAACCAGCGGTCCAGCCGTTTCCAGCGTTCCAGCGTACGCCCGGTGCGCGGTTCACGCAGCCGGCTGCGCCCCAGCAACAGGAACGCGCTGGCCAGCACCAGCAGGGTCAGGCTCAGCGCCCAGGCGCCCGACGGCTTGACCTTGTCGTTGCGGACCTGGCGCCAGCCTTCGCCGCTCCTGTTGATCAGGACCCCTGCCTCGAGGTCTTTGACCGTACTGTACCCGGACACGCCCTGGGTGACGTCCCGCCAGTAGTCGGCGCCCTGGTAACCGTTACCGTCGGCAGAGGGTTCGTTCCCCGCCTGAGCACCGGACACCATCAGCATCAGCCCGACCAGCAGCACGGCCAGGGCCTGGCCCACGGCAGCCACGACCCCACCGTGGCCTTTCTTATTACTTATTCTCATCATCGCTACCACTTGTTGGGTACCGCCCCTCGGGGCGGCCGCGGTGAAGGGCCCCGACGGGGCCCCTGAAAAGCAAAAACCGGTTAGTTTTTGCGTCCCGCCGCGTTGTACGCCAAGTTCTGCCCCCAGGCGCCCTTGTTAGAGCCCCGGGCTACAATACGCTCGCGGTAGATGTCGGATACCTCGTTGGCATCCCCCGCCAGCAGCGCCTTGGTAGAGCACATCTCGGCACACAACGGCAATTTACCCTCGGCGATGCGGTTGGCGCCGTACTTGGCGCGCTCCTCCGCGGAGTGGTCCTCCTCGGGGCCACCGGCGCAGAAGGTGCACTTGTCCATCTTGCCGCGCTGACCAAAGGCGCCCTCCTGCGGGAACTGCGGTGCGCCGAACGGGCAGGCGAACAGGCAGTAGCCGCAGCCGATGCAGGTGTCCTTATCGTGCAGGACAATTCCTTCGTCGGTCTGGTAGAAGCAATCCACCGGGCAAACGGCCATGCAAGGCGCGTCGGTACAGTGCATGCAGGCGACCGAGATGCTCACCTCGTTGGGCTCGCCATCGTTAATGGTCACGACGCGGCGGCGATTGACACCCCACTCCACCTCGTTCTCGTTTTTACAGGCCGTGACGCAGCCGTTGCACTCGATGCAGCGCTCGGAGTCACAGAGAAACTTCATTCTGGCCATGGTTATTTATCCTCTATCCGATTAAGCCACGCTGATTTTGCACATGGAGGCCTTGCTCTCCTGCATCTGGGTCACGGAGTCATAGCCATAGGTCATCACCGTATTGGCCGACTCGCCCAGAATGTAGGGGTCAGAGCCTTCGGGGTATTTGCCACGCAGGTCTTCACCCTGGAAGACACCGGCGAAGTGGAACGGCAGGAACGCCACGCCCGGCTGCACCCGTCGGGTCACCATCGCCTTGACGCGAATCTTGCCGCCTTCGGGGGTATGCACCCAGACATCGGCGCCGTCACGCACGCCGTTGTTGTTGGCGTCCACCGGGTTGAGCTCCACGAACATCTCCTGCTGCAGTTCAGCCAGCCAGGGGTTTGAACGGGTCTCGTCGCCGCCGCCTTCATACTCCACCAGACGCCCGGAGGTGAGCACGATGGGGTACTCCTTGGAGAAGTCCTGCTCCTGAATAGAAGCGTACTGGGTCGGCAGCCGGTAATGGGACTTGCGATCCTCGTAGGTGGGGTAATCGGGCACCAGGTCACGGCGTGTGGTGTAGAGGGGCTCACGGTGCAGGGGCACGCGGTCGGGGAAGGTCCAGACAATGGCCCGCGCCTTGGCGTTGCCGAAGGGGGCACAGCCATGCTTGATCGCAACCCGCTGAATACCGCCCGAAAGGTCGGTCTTCCAGTTCTTGCCTTCAGCCGCCTGCTTCTCTTCGGCCGTCAGGTCGTCCCACCAGCCGAGCTTTTTAAGCAACTGATCGCTGAACTCGGGATGCCCGTCCTTGAGCTCATTGCCCTCCGGATAGGAACCCTCGGCCAGCAGTGACTTGCCCTCGAACTCTACCCCAAAGCGGGCGCGGAAATTGAGCCCCCCCTCGGCGACCGGCTTGCTGGGATCGTAGAGGATATGGGTACCGGGGTGCTTCATCTCCGGGGTTCCCCAGCACGGCCAGGGCAAACCGTAGGTGTCCCCGTTGGCAGGCCCCCCCTCGGCTTTAAGACTGGTGTAGTCGAAGGTATGCCAGTTCTGCTGGTGCAGCTTCATCCGCTCGGGGCTCTGGCCGGTATAACCGATGGTCCACATGCCCTTGTTAAACTCGCGGGTGATGTCTTCGATCAGCGGCTCGTCGTTGTTGACCTGGATGTGCTTGGTCAGCTCGTTGGCAAAGCCCAGCTTGGTCGCCAGCTTGTACATGATGGTGTGATCAGGCAGCGATTCGAACAGGGGCTCGATCACCTTGTCACGCCACTGCAGGGAACGGTTGGAAGCGGTCACCGAGCCGTAGGTCTCGAACTGGGTGGTCGCCGGCAGCAGGTACATGCCGTCCTTGCGATCCGGCAGTACCGCCGTTGCGGTGGGATAGGGGTCGATGATGACCACCATATCGAGCTTTTCCATCGCCTTCTTCTGGTCCTGACCGCGGGTCTGGGAGTTGGGGGCATGTCCCCAGAAGACCATGGCGCGCAGGTTGTCTTTCTGGGCGATATTGGCCTTGTCCTCCAGCACCCCGTCGACCCAGCGCGAAACCGGGATCCCGTTGGTGTTCATCGGCTTGAGCGGCTTGCCTTTGGATTGCTCGTAGCTGCCCTGGTCGAAGCGCGCCGCGATCCAGTCGTAGTCCAGATCCCAGACCCGGCTCCAGTGCTTCCAGGCGCCGCCGGAGAGGCCGTAGTAGCCCGGCAGTGAGTGGGACAGAACGCAGAAATCGGTGGCGCCCTGTACGTTGTCGTGACCACGGAAGATATTGGCGCCGCCGCCGCTCTTGCCGATGTTGCCCAGCGCCAGCATCAACGCGCAGTAGGCGCGGGTGTTGTTGTTGCCGGTGGTGTGCTGGGTTCCCCCCATGCACCAGACCACGGTGCCGGGCTTGTTAGTGGCCAGGGTCTTGGCCGCGGTGAACATCTGCTCTTCGCTGAGGCCGGTGACCCGCTCGACTTCGGCCGGGTTCCACTTCTTGACCTCTTCTCTGACCTCATCCATGCCGAAGACGCGCTGGTTGATGTACTCCTGGTCTTCCCAGCCGTTCTCAAACACGTGCCAGAGCAGACCCCAGACCATCGCCACGTCGCTGCCGGGACGCAGGGGCAGGTGCTGGTCAGCCTTGGCGGCGGTACGGGAGAAGCGCGGGTCGGCCACGATCAGCTTCGCCTTATTGCGCTCCTTGGCATAAAGAATGTGCTGCATCGACACCGGGTGCGCTTCGGCGGGGTTAGAGCCGATCAGGATCGCCGCCTTGGTATTGTGGATGTCGTTGAAGCTGTTGGTCATCGCCCCGTAGCCCCAGGTGTTGGCAACACCCGCGACGGTGGTGGAGTGACAGATACGCGCCTGGTGGTCGACGTTGTTGGTCCCCCAGAGGGCGGCAAACTTGCGGAACAGGTAGGCCTGCTCGTTGTTGTACTTGGCCGAGCCCAGCCAGTAGACCGAATCGGGGCCCGACTCCTCGCGGATCTTGAGCATGCCGTCGCCGATCTCGTTGATGGCGTCGTCCCAGCTCATCTTCTGCCACTTGCCGTCCACCAGCTTCATGGGGTATTTCAGCCGCCGCTCGCCATGGCCGTGCTCACGCAGGGCTGCGCCCTTGGCACAGTGGGCACCGCGGTTGAAGGGGTGGTCAAAAGCCGGCTCCTGTCCGGTCCAGACGCCATTTTGCACTTCGGCGTAAACCCCGCAGCCCACTGAACAGTGGGTGCAGATGGTGCGCTTGACGTCGGTCTTGGCGCCGGTGGTGGCGACGTTTTTCGCCTTGGCCTTGCGTATCATCGGGGGCGCCAGGAAGGTGCTGGCGGCAATGCCGCCCGCTGCGATACCGCTGTTCCCCAGGAAGCTGCGCCGGCTTAGCCCGGTCTTGGGCTGGGCGCCACCGTTCTCCTCGGTGGTGGTCTGCTTGGGAGTCAGTTTCATGATTGGTCCTCACCTACTCCAGGTTATTCTTTGATCTGTGCGAGCATGCCGGGATCAGATCCGGGCACTCTGGTAATACGCCCGCACATGGTCGGTTTCCCGATACCCCTTGGTTTCGACCTTGGTGTCAGGCCCCTCTGATTCAGTCTGCGCCGCCACCTCACCGCTGGCGGCGATAACCGCCGCCGCGCCGCCTGCGGCGCCCAGCGTTTTTATGAAGGTGCGTCGGCCTTGATCGGCTTTCTGGTTCTTCATCCCCATCTCCTATGCCCTCTTCTATCTTTTCATTCGCTTCAGTCATTAAGCAGAAGCGTTTCCTGTGCAGCAAAAAGCTCCCCGAAGCGGCCGACCGCGCTGTAAAAATGCGCCGCCGATGCCGCCTGCAGGTCGGTAAAAAACTGTTGTGTCCACCCTTGCAGGTGCTGTTTGAAAAAGCCTGCCGCCGCCGCGCTCTCGCCGCTTTCCACCAGCAGCGCCATCACCTGGCAAAGAGCCCCCACGTGGTCCTCCGGCTCCTTGACCGCTGGATCGCGTTCAATGCCCAGGGCCGCCAGGTCTTGGCGCAGCGCTACCAAAGGCTTTTCCATCAAGAATCCGGTCAGGTACCAGGAGCCGAACGGCACCAACTCCCCCCGCCCGATCCCGATAAACAGGTTCTGATACTCCTCGGCCACCTGAGCCTCTTCAGCGCGTTGCGCCGCAAGCTGCAGCACGCTCCAGGCCTCGTGCATGGGGGTATCGCACTGTTCGTCCAACTCCACCTGCTGCAGCCAGTTGAGCAGGTCGGCGCTGGGTGCCTGCGCCAGGAGAGACCCCAGCAGGGCATAGGCGTCGGCGCGGAAGCGGGTTACGTGGTCCAGGCTGGGGGGCGGCGTCGTCGTCATGGTCAACATCTCGTTCATTGCTCGGCCTCCTGCGCGGTTTTTGCGGCAACACCGCCGCGGGCGTAATCGAATAGGTCGCCCCCGGGATCGGCCTGCATCATATCCACCACGCGACAGTCAGCACACATTTTCAACCGCCTGAGCCCTGCCTCGTCGAACATGCTGTGACCGGCCAGCTTTTCAAGCACCCGCTCGATCGCGCTGGCCGTGGCGAAGGGTTTATCGCAACGAATGCAGCAGAAGGGCTGCTCTTCCTTAAGAACCTGAGGCGCTCGACTACGGGAAGCGTCAAACAGGTAACGCGGCTGCAGCTGCAGTACCTGTTCCGGGCAAGCCTGCACACACAGGCCGCACTGCACACAGTCGGCTTCGGTAAAGCTGAGGCGCGGCTGATCGCCATAGCTTTTCAGCGCGGCGGTCGGGCAGATGCCGGCGCAAGCGCCGCACAGGGTACAGCCGCTTTGGTCCAGCAGCACTCCGCCGAATGGAGCCCCGGCAGGTAATGCCAGCGGGGCGGGAACCACCTGGGCCTGCTGTTGCAGATGCTCGAGCGCTGCCAGCACCTGGCTGCGTTTATCTCCCTTTGCGTCCAGCTGCGCCATCGGTGCCAACGAAGTGCGCTTCGGCGCCTCACTTGGCACCCACTGCTCCAGGCTGTCGATCAGACGCACCGGCGTTGACAATCCGAGAGCCTCCACCAGGGCATTGGCCAGCCCCGATTGCTCCTCGAGGGTGGCGCGAATACTGGCGGGCACCGAGGCCGGGGTCAGCAGCGCCACTTCTCCGACACCCAGCGCCAGCGCCGACAGCCAGACCTCAAGGCCGGCGCTGCCCGCTTCCTCCACCTCGAGCGGCAGCCAGTGCCCCGCCAGGGAACCCAGGACCGCCGCCACCTGCTCGCGCCCCTGGGCCGCATCATGGATCAGCAAACAGGGATCGACCCCGCCCGCCGCGCGGTACTGTTCAATCAACCCCTGCAGGCGCTCCAGCAGCAACTGCGGCTGCGGGTAGCCATAACGGATGGCCCCGGTGGGACAGGCGGTGGCGCAACCGCCGGCACCGTGGCACAGGTGATTGTCGACCTCAATCCGACCGTCCCGGCTGCGGATCGCATCGGCAGGGCACAGGTCCAGGCAGCGGGTACAACCGGTCAGTTCGCTGCCGCTGTGGGCACACAGGTCAGTCTGTACCTGGAAGTAGCGCGGCTTCTCAAAGCCCCCCTTGAGCGCCGGGATCTCTGCCAGCGCTGTCTGGTAAGCCGCTTCACTCTCAGGGGCGAAATAGCCGGCGGGCTTGAGAATCATCGGCAGCGCAGGCGTGGCGCCTAGGTCCAGCACCGTATCGAAGTAATCGCTGTCAAAGGCGAGCCTGGCCAAAGGCGCAACCTGTTCTTTTACCTGCACCTGTACCTGAAAGCGCCCCAGGTAGCCTTCGATGTTCAGCAAAGGGAGCCGATACAGGTCCAGCTCAGGCACCAGTTCGGCCGCGGCCTCCATCTCCGGGAGCAGGGTTTCGGGCATTGCCTCGGTAATCAGCCCGACTTTCTCACGAACCGAATCCAGGCTGGCGCACGCCAAACGCACCCGGTGTTCCGGCCCCATGACCAAAAGACGGCCGGCAGATTGAAAGGAAACTGAGGGCGCAGCCAGGTTCAGCGCCGGGCTGACACGGGACAGGGCCAGGCTTCGCGCCCGCTGATTGGTCACGGCTTGAGACAAACTTGTGTCGGTTTTAGAGGTTGCGGTATCGATCGGTTTATCCTCCCGGCAGCGCTTGCACGGCCGCACCGGGGCAAGTCACTTGCTCCGGGTTATCCAGCAATCACTGCACCAAACTTCAATGAAATAAAAACACTCATAAGGCAAAGGGATACAAAGCCCAGGCGCCTCGATTCAGCCAATGGCGCCAAAATGACCCACACGCCACCAAGGTCTTAGGTCATTGTTAACCATCGGCTTCTCCCAGCTCATCGTCCTCGGGATCGGGCGAAAGGGCGGTCTGCGGTTGCGCTGCCCGGGAGGCCTGCCCATCGTTCTCGTTATCCGGCTCCTCGTCGGCCAGCGCGTTTTGAAAGTCCTGCTTCTGACGCTCCAGCCACTGCTTCATCTGGTAGGTCACGGTGTCTCCCAGTGGCTCGAACTGGGTGAAGTCGTCGTCATACTCGTTAAGACCGTCCCGGAGATTGAATTCGGGCAGATGGAAGAGCTTTTTCAGCGCCTTACGGCGCAGCCCCTCAGAAACCCCCTGGGACAGAAAGCCGCTGAAGTCGGAATCCTGATCCAGGGCTTCAAGATCCGGCATGTCCTCATCGGTCAACACTTTGACCGATGAGGCGACCGGCTCGACGCCGACTTCAGAAACAGCGCCCTCCCCGGGAACAGCGTCAACCCGGGCCTGCTCCGGCGTAGATGGCTCCTGCACCTCTTCGGGCAGGGGCTCGCCACGCTTCAGCCGCGACCAACGACCGATAAAGCCCACATCGCTTGGTTTATCCATCGGCGCCCACTCCGGCGTCCTCGCGACGCCTGGCATGGTGACGACGCTTGCTCTTGCCCACCGCCAGTTCGGGCTCCCCGTGGCGGGCAATAAAGGCCTCGATCCAGCACTGCACCGCCGCAGGCATCGAAATCGAAAACACATCTTCTTCGCCACCATCCATGTAGGACGCCGCATCATCCTGGCAGGCGGTGACCAAGTAAGGCTCCATCACCCCCTCGTCTTCGCTGCAGATCACGAACAAGCGGGGATCCCCCGAGCTGAGGTTGAAGCGGTAAGCCGCCCGCTCATCCCGGAACAGCTCCAGGGCGAGGCCTCGCCAGCGGTACTCACAGCCCTCATCCGCAAGCGGCGTCTGCTCGACGCTTAAGCACGCCTGCGCACTGCCACGATCACTCTCGCAACCGACCAATGACCACTGGTCGGCCTCCCAACGTCCTCGGCTGACGCGCTTGCGGCGCAGGGTTACCTGGACCGGCCAGTATCGGACCTCCTCCTGCTGCTCTGTTTCTTGCTGCACTTTCAGTGACCTCCGCAAAAATCCACCCTCTGATAACGCAATTTGTGTTCCAACCCGCTAAATCACGGCGCGCTTGCGGTTTAGCAGCCGTTACCCGGAACACACCTGGCAGGCGCGATGGGACTGCCGGGCAACATGCGGACAAAAGGTCCCGCCCGCTCACCGGCAACGGTTCATTTTGTCCCTTCCAGGGCAGGGGGCTTTCACAGGGTCGGGCTTCAGGGGCAGGCATGGAACTTGCTGAGCCGAACATCACCGTATGCGAACTGCGGCCGGGGCCATTCAACTGGCCCGACCAGCCTTCAAAGGAGACGCTCATGAATGCGCAACCACCCCGCCCCCTGCTGAGTCAGGCGGGGCTTGAGAACATTCACCGGGTCGAGGCCTTCGATGAGCAAGGGGCGCGCCAGGAGGTTTTCATTGCCGGCGAGTCTCCCCTGACCATCTACCTGGACAAACGGGAGGTGGTGACTCTGATGACCCTGGGGGTGCGCCCCGAATTGCTGACGCTGGGGTATCTTCACAATCAAGGCTTTATCGAGCGCATCGACCAAGTCCGCAGCATTCAGGTGGACTGGGAAGTGGAGGCGGTGGCGGTAGTGACCGAAAACGGCGTCTCGGGGCTGGATGAGAAGCTGGCCCACCGCACAGTCACCACCGGCTGCGGACAGGGAACGGTGTTTGGCGGGCTGATGGAGAAGATCGAAGCGACCACGCTTACGCCGCAACCGGTTCCCCAGAGCCAGATCTACGGCCTGCTTGAAAACCTGCGCCTTGAAAACGAGGTCTACAAGCGCGCCGGCGGCGTTCACGGCTGCGCGCTCTGCGAAGGCACCCGGGTACTGAGCTTTGTTGAGGACGTGGGACGCCACAACGCCGTCGACACGTTGGCCGGCGAAATGCTGCTTGAGGGCTGGTCAGGGGCCGACAAGGTGTTCTACACCACCGGCCGTCTGACCTCGGAGATGGTGATCAAGGTGGCGCAGATGGGCATCTCCACCTTGATCTCCCGCTCCGGGGTGACCCGCATGGGCATGGCGGTTGCAAGCCAGGTCGGCATCACCCTCATCGGCCGGGCCAAGGGGCGGCATTTTCTGGTCTTCAACGGCCATGACCAGGTACGCTACGACCAGGTCCCGGCGCCCATGGCCAAATCGCAAAAACAGTCGCAGCCACAGAGAGCCTGAGCATGGAAGCCGATCTGGTTCAGCCCCACCCCCGCTTTATGAACATTCGTCAGGTCGCCGAGTACCTGCACCTGAACGAAAAGAAAGTCTACACCCTGGCCAGCGAAGGCCAGATTCCGGCCACCAAGGTGACCGGAAAGTGGCTCTTTCCCCGCGACCTAGTTGACCAGTGGCTGCTGGAGTCGAGCCATGGCGGCGTCATGAGTGACCGCCTGATCATTGCCGGCAGCGACGACCCGCTGCTGCACCGGGCCATCAGCCAAGTCGCTAAAACCATGCAGACCCGGGCACTGGTAAGCTATACCTCCACCGGCACCCGCCTGGGACTTTCCCTGCTGGCGCGGCAGCGCGCCGATGTCTGCGCCCTGCACTGGGGCCCCTGCGAAGAGAGCCATTTCCGCCACCCCGCCCTGCTCAGCCGCCACCGCCAGCACCGCAAGTGGGTGCTGGTTCACGCCTTCAAGCGGGACCAGGGCATCATCCTGAGCCCCGGCTCCCGCCTCAGGTACGACAGCGTCCCCAAGGTCCTGCAGGGAGACCTGCGCTGGAGCCTGCGCCAGGACGGGGCCGGCGCCATGCGTTTCCTGGAGGAGACCCTGGGACACTGCGGTTACCGAATCGAGCAATTGAACCAGGTGGAACAGGGGCTGACCGAACGGGAAGTCGCCTCTCAGGTCGCCATGGGGCTGGCCGACGCCGGTCCCGGGGCACGCAGCACCGCCAGAGAGTTCGGGCTCGAGTTCGTCTCCATGGGCTGGGAAAGCTTTGATCTGGCCCTCTACCGCGGCGTCTTCTTCCGCCACCTTTTCCGCGAACTGATGCAACAGCTCGACAGCGGCGACTGCCGCAACCAGGCCGAGCGCCTCGGGGGCTACGACTTCAGCGAAACCGGCAAAGTGGTTTGGTCCTCCTGACCCAGCGCCTTCCGCGCCCGCTGGATATTCTTCCCCCGGTCGATATTCACTGCCGGCGCTGAACACGCGCCTTTGCCTCCATGACCTCACCAGCGTCGGCCGTTGATTTTCTCTTCGCGGTTACGCAAGATAGGCAGAACATACGCTACCGTATTCAAACCATTATCAGGTCATCACCACGCCCGTGGAAGCGTGTTTGTCCACCAACCCGTCACGAAGAGGCCCGCCTATGCCGCCCCCTGACGACGCCACTGTCCGCACCCGGGATATGTATATTGAACATCCCCATGGACGCCTGTTTGCCCGAATCTGGGAGCCCCGGGAGACGCCCGCTGCCGCGACCAGGGCGCCCATCATCCTGTTCCACGATTCGCTGGGCTGCGTCGCGCTGTGGCGCTCCTTTCCGGCCCGGCTCAGCACCGCCACCGGGCGCCGGGTGGTTGCCTATGACCGGCTGGGGTTCGGACGCTCGGATGCCCGCGAAGACAAGCCGACGCTGGACTTTGTCGCCGACGAGGCCAGGACCTACTTTCCGGCAGTTTTAGAGCAGCTTGGGGGCGGGCCTTTTATCGCCCTTGGCCACAGTGTCGGGGGCGGAATGGCGATCCACTGCGCAGCGGCCTATGCCGACCAGTGTCTGGCGCTGATCACCGAAGCGGCCCAGGTGTTTGCCGAGGATCTGACCCTTGAGAGCATTGCCGCGGCCAAGGTCCAGTTCCGTGAGCCCGGCCAGGTTGAACGGCTCCAGCGCTACCACGGGGACAAGGCCCAATGGGTGTTGGACGCCTGGACCGATACCTGGCTGCACCCGGAGTTCCGCCACTGGACGCTGACGCCGGTACTACCCAGGGTTCGTTGCCCGGTGCTGGCCATTCACGGCGCTCACGACGAGTACGGTTCGCGCCGCCACCCCGAGATGATCGCTGAGCTCAGCGCGGGGCCGTCACGCTGCGAGATACTCCCCGGGACCTACCACGTCCCTCACCGCGAAGATGAAGCAGCCATCGCCTCCCGGGTCTGCGAATTTATTGACTCGATCAACGCAAGGCCGCTCGAAAACCGGCTCGCCGTACCCTGAATCCAAGCCCGCCCCGCGCCCCGGAGCGTGGCTGCGAGATAAAGACCTAGGAGACTGAGGGGAAGTGCTCGGGGGCGATGCCGGAGGAAGGGAAAGAGGAAGGAGAAGACAGAGAAACGACCGGGGCCTTAACGGCCCCGGTCCGGGTTTCAGGAGGCCAGGCAGATGGCCTCACCGTGATCGTGCACTTCCACCAGGTGGCTGTGCAGGGCCTTGATGGCCGTGTCGTAGTCCTCTTCGTTGACCACAAACTGCATATCGACCTGGCGCATGGACTGATGCATGGCCATCACACTCACCTTATGCTCAGCCAGTGCCTGCACCGTCTTAGCCAGAAGGCCCGATATCTTCATATCGCTGCCAATCGCCGAGACGATCGCCACCTTCTGCTGGTTGACTTCCGACTCCTCGAACAGCTCCTCAAGGGCGCCGCGAATCCGCTTCACCGTTTTCAGGCTGGTCGCCAGGTAATGAGTAATGGTGTTGGCGTTGATATCCTTTGAGACGATGTGGCCGCTGAAACGGCGGATCACCGCCAGGATCTCGGTATCGTACTTGTTGATGTTGCCCGCCATGTTCTGATCGAACACTTCGATGGCGTAGACCCCCTTGCACCCGGCGATGATCTCCGCACAGGGGGTGTCGCTGACATAATCTCCGGTGATCAGGGTACCGGCATGCTCGGGCTCAAAGGTGTTCTTGACCCGCAGGGGGATATCGCTCTGACGCAGGCCCTTGGCGGCCCGGGGGTGAATGGCCTCCATCCCGAGGTTGGCCAACTGGTCGGCCACGTCGTAGTTGGTACGGCCGATCGGCACCGCATTCGCCTCACCCACCAGCCGCGGATCGGCGCTGCTGAGGTGAAACTCCTTGTGGATCACCGCTTCGCGGGCGCCGGTCAGCACCGCGATGCGGCTGAAGGTCATTTCGCTGTAACCACGATCGAAGGTCCCCATCAGTCCCTCTTCGCTGTGGGCGTAGCCGGTGGCGATGGGCAGCTCGGAGCCCAAATCCAGCCCGTGGAAGGCCTCGCGGATGCGCTGATCAAGGGGGATATGGCGTTCGGATTTCCAGCCGGTCAGGTCCACGAAGCGGGCGTTTACCCCGTCGCGTTGCAGCAGCCGCGCGGTATTCCAGGCACTGTGCGCCTCACCGATGCTGGCCAGCATTTCGCGTACCGTTTCCAGGTGGTCGTCCAGGGAGAAGTGGCCGTGAAGGCAAAGGCTGTGCAGGTCATCCAGACACTGACGGGCGCTTTCCAGGCGCTCGCCGATGAAACGGTCAGCCTCTTTCCGCAGGTTTTCCTCCGGAAAGAGGGTGGCGTTTATCTCCAGCAGCTGTTTCTGCAAAGCTTCCAGGGCCTCGCGCCAGCTTTCGTCCTGGATACTGCCTGAAAACAGGCCGAAGACACCGGGCTGGCCGCTCTTCTTGTGCTCAAGCAACTTGTCGGTCACGCCACCGTACGCGGATACGACAAAAATACGGTTGTAGAGGCTGTCGCCCTCGGCGGGCTTGAGAACAATGTTGTCTCTGACCGCGGCATAATCGCTCATCGACGTGCCGCCAATCTTCTCTACACTGTGGGTACTCACGAATTCATTCTCCTTAGCTTGCAGCACACAAGGCGCAACCGGTGTTACAGCGCTGCCCCCGTCCTGATGTGCCCAGGCGGTGGGCAAAGCCTCTCCTCCGCGGTTGCTTAAGGCACACGGCCGTGCCCTGGTGCTCGGTAATACGTTGACGCGATGAGGAGGCTGACCCTGCTATTGCAGCTCGGGCCACCCTGTCGTCGCTCTGTTCCCTGTGCCTGCCCGGTGCTGGCGAAAAAGAACGCCCCCTGCGCCGGACCTGTTCACTCGAGTGTCTCTTCGTATCGCATATGGCCTGGCGCGAGAAGCTTCCCCCGGCGCCGGGCCGCGGACGGTTAGCCGCCGATGCTCTCAGCTTCCAGCTCGTAAGCGCCGTCCTTGTTATGAACCTCTTTACCGTGCAACGGCGGGTTGAACACGCAAGCCATGGTCATCTCTTTGGTGGCCCGCAGCATGTGCTTGTCATGCTTGTCCAGGATGTAGATGGTACCGGGGCTAATGGGATACTTTTTACCGTCAGCCAGGGTCTCCACTTCCCCTTCGCCGGAGATGCAGTAAACCGATTCCAGGTGATTCTGGTAATGCAGCATAAAGTCGGCGCCAGCGTAGATCGTGGTGATATGGAAGCTGAAGCCCATCTCGTCGTTGCGAAGCAGCAGGCGGGTGCTTTCCCAGTTGCCGTCCGGGGAGACGATGCGACGACCTTCTTTAGCTGCTTCGGCGAGGGTTCTTACGATCATGAAAATATCCTTTCAGTAAAACGTGTAAAGCGTGGTTTACGGAGCCGGCAGAACCGGCCCCGCCTTGGGTCGCGAGGCCTCGGATCAGGAAGCCTGGTCGAAGTAGATCTTCTCTTCCGGAATGGAGTCTTCCTTGGCGCAGACCTCCTTGATCGCCTGCTCAACGATGTCCAGGCCGCGCTTGAGGTTCTCGTCGCTGATCACCAGCGGGCACAGGAACTTGACCACCTGGTCGTCGGCACCGCTGGTCTCGATGATCAGCTGCTGGGCAAAGGCCTTGCGGGTAATCTGTGCAGCCAGGTCGCCGTTGACGCAGTTGATGCCCTGGAACATGCCGCGACCGCGGGTGGTGAAGTTGCCCTCACCGTACTGTTCCACAATGCTCTCCAGGCGCTTGGAGACGTACTCGCCCTTGCGCTTGATCTCCTTGGAGAACGCATCGTCACTCCAGAACGCGTCGATGGCGGCCTTGGCGGTAACGAAGGCGAAGTTGTTGCCGCGGAAGGTGCCGTTGTGCTCGCCGGGCTTCCACTGGTCCAGCTCGGGCCTGATCAGCACCACCGCGAACGGAAGGCCGTAGCCGCTCAGAGACTTGGACAGGGTGACGATATCGGGGTAGATGCCAGCCTCTTCAAAACTGAAGTAAGTTCCGGTGCGCCCGCAGCCGGCCTGAATGTCATCGACGATCAGCAGCACATCGTGCTTCTTGCAGACCTTGTCGAGGTTGCGCAGCCACTCGAGGCTTGCAGCATTGATGCCGCCCTCGCCCTGCACGGTCTCGACGATGACCGCCGCCGGCAGGTCGACGCCGCTGCTGGAATCAGACAGCACCTTGTCCAGGTACTCGGTGGTATCGATGCCGTCTCCCAGGTAGCCATCGTAGGGCATGCGGGTGGTGCCGCTCAGGCTGACGCCGGCTACGCCGCGGTGATGCGAGTTACCGGTGGCCGCCAGGGCACCCAGGCTGACACCGTGAAAGCCGTTGGTGAAGGTGATGATGTTCTCCCGGCCCTTGACGTTCCGGGCCAGCTTCATCGCCGCTTCCACGGCGTTGGTGCCGGTGGGGCCGGTAAACTGCATCACATACTCAAGACCACGGGGCTTGAGTATTTTCTCGTTGAAGGCCTCGAGGAACTCACCCTTGGCCTTAGTGTGCAGATCCAGGCCATGGGTGATGCCGTCCGAGTGAATGTATTCCAGCAGCTTCTCTTTGAAGACCGGGTGATTGTGCCCGTAGTTCAGGGTCCCGGCGCCAGCCAGAAAATCGAGGTACTCGGTGCCCTCTTCGTCGTACAGGTACTCTCCTTGGGCGCGGTTGAAAATGCGGGGAAAGCTACGCGCATAACACTGAACTTCGGATTCGATCTCGTCAAAGATTTTCATTGATAGTTTCTCCTGTATTCCTCACGGGGAATACGCAATGCATTGAAAGGGGAAAAGGGTTAGACGGTCGGCAGATCAGAAGGGGCCGATCCGCAAAAGCATTTCCGAGTCATGCTCGCCGCCGAAGTGCCGGTCGCGATCAAACTGGATCGTCTTCTGAGTGGGTGCGCCCCGCCGTTCGGCGAAACGGGTAAAAAGTGCCCAGGATGCCTGGTTGGCTTCGGTGATTGTGGTTTCCATGTAAGCCACCTGCCGACACGCCGGGCGCTCCAGAAGGTGGGCCAGCATCCGGGTCGCCAGCCCCTCGCCGCGGGCCTTGTCGCCCACCGCCACCTGCCAGATAAAAAGGGTATCGGGGCGCTCCGGGATCAGGTATCCCGAGATGGAGCCCACCAGCTCACCGTCCAGCATGGCCACCACCGAGGTACCGGCGAAGTGGCTGCACTGCAGCAGGTTGCAGTACATCGAGTTGGTGTCCAGCGGCGGACAGTTCGCCACCAGTTTATGCACCGAAAAGCCCTGCGTGGCCTCAGGCCGGCAAAGCTCGATTGTCTGAGAACTCAAGCTGTCATCCTCTTGTCAATTTGAGTATCCATCCAGCAAAACCATTACAGCTCAAATATAAAGCCTACCCAAAGTCCGGTTATACAAAGGCATCAACCCCAGATAGAACGGTCACTAAGGTTGGCTTGAACGGTATCGGCTTGAAATTGCTTAGATGTCTAATCAATTGTACACTAAACATTCTTTTTGTCCACACTCAGGAGCCTCAGGAGACCAGGACGCAGTGCACAGCGCCGCCGCAGCAGAACGATGGATCAGTTTCAACGTAGGAAGGGAGACCTACGCCCAGCCGATTTCAGCGGTCAAGGAAGTGATCCCCTACACCGAGACGGTGCCGGTGCCCGGCGCCCCTTCCTGCGTCGACGGCATCCTCAATGTTCGCGGCGAAGTGATCACCGTGCTCTGCGGGGCCGCCCTCTTCAGCCCTGAGGACCGTGGCCCCGAGGCAAACTGGCGCATCGTTATCCTGGATACAGCTCACGGCCATGTCGGGGTCAGCGTGGATGCCGTCAGCGAGATCGTGAATCTGGAGCGGGAGCAGATCCAGCCCGTCGAGCACGGCCAGAATCAGGAGCTGGTGGTCGGCACCGCGCCCCACGGCGACCAATTACTGGTCCTGGTCGATCTGCATGGATACTGCGAGCGGGCCGGCGCTGAAAAGTCAGGCGTCGCCGCCGGCTGATACGCATCATCCGATCCTTCGGCCCCTAACCTTTTCTCTCTGCCCGGCCGCCGGGCGTACCGTGCCCGCACGGGCTTTGCCTTGGCCGTGATCCTTCCCGGCTGAACCTGTCCAAGCTGAACTATAGTGGTAGCGAACGACGGGGCCGATGCGTGCCGGCCCAGACTGAAGGCATTGCAACGACAGGTACCAGGCCCATGGGCCAGCACACCGACCAGGACCCCGCGCAGGATCCAGACCTCATTACCGTGGCGGAAGGAGAACGGAGCACCGGCCTGATGCTCCCCGACCGGGACCTGCCCTCACGCCTCTATTTACTTCCCATTACCAACCGCCCCTTCTTTCCCGGCCAGGTCCATCCCCTGGCGGTCTCCCGAACCCCTTGGCAGGAGACGCTGACGTGGGTGTCCAACACCCCTCACCAGACCCTGGGGCTCATCTACGTAGGGCCCAAGGATTTAAGCCAGCTGACCCGCGATGACTTCCCCTCCATCGGCTGCGCGGCGAAGATCCATCGGCCCAGTGAGCACGGGGAGCAACTTCAGTTCGTCGCCCAGGGGGTGAAACGGTTTCGCATCCGCCGCTGGCTGTCCACCGAGCCGCCCTTCCTGGTCGAGGTGGATTACCCCGAGCGGGAGGACACCCGAACCCCCGAGATCAAGGCCTACACCCAAGCGCTGATCCACGCCATCAAGGCGCTCCTGCCCCACAACCCGCTCTACGGCGAGGAACTCAAGTACTACCTGGACCGCTACAGTCCACATGATCCCGGCCCCCTGGCGGACTTCGGCGCCAACATCACCTCTGCCGAAGGGCCCGAACTGCAGGAGGTGCTCGCGACCCTGCCGGTGCTAAAACGGATGGAACGCAGCCTGCTGCTGTTGCGCAAAGAAGAAGAGATGCTGCGACTGCAGAGCGAAATCCGCCAGCAGGTGGATGAAAAGATGAGCCACCAGCAGCGCGAGTTCTTCCTGCGCGAGCAGCTGAAAATCATCCAGCGGGAGCTGGGCATCTCCAAGGACGACCGCACCGCCGACGCGGAGCTGTTCCGCGACCGCCTGGCGCAGCTGGACCCGCCGCCGGCGGTGTTGCAGCGTATCGAGCAAGAGCTGCAGAAACTATCCATCCTGGAAACGGGCTCGCCGGAGTACGGGGTCAGTCGCAACTATCTCGACTGGATCACCTCGATCCCCTGGGGCGTGCTGGGCAAAGACCGGCTGGACCTGGTCTACGCCCGGGAGGTGCTGGACCGGGATCACGCCGGGCTCGAGGATGTGAAAGAGCGCATCCTTGAGTTCCTGGCCCTGGGGGTCTGGCGGGGCGAGGTCTCAGGCTCCATCCTGCTGCTGGTGGGGCCTCCGGGGGTCGGCAAAACCTCGATTGGCCGCTCCGTGGCCGAAGCCCTTGACCGCCCCCTCTACCGCTTCAGCCTGGGCGGCATGCGCGACGAGGCCGAGATCAAGGGCCACCGGCGCACCTACATCGGTGCCATGCCGGGCAAGCTGGTCCAGGCCCTGCGGGAGGTTGAGGTGGCCAACCCCGTCATCATGCTCGATGAGATCGACAAGCTGGGAGCCTCCTTCCAGGGCGATCCTGCCTCCGCCCTGCTGGAAGTACTGGATCCGGAGCAGAACAGCGAATTTCTCGATCACTTTCTCGATGTCCGCCTGGACCTCTCCAAGGTTTTGTTTATCTGCACCGCCAACCAGTTGGACAGTATTCCCAGCGCGCTGCTGGACCGAATGGAGGCCGTGCGTCTGGCCGGCTACCTCAGCGACGAGAAAGTGGCTATCGCCCAACAGCACCTCTGGCCCCGGCTGCTCAAGCGCGCCCGGGTCAAAGGCGCTCAACTGCAGATCACCAAGCCCGCCCTGCGCCAGCTCATCGACGGCTACGCCCGGGAAGCCGGTGTCCGCCACCTGGAAAAGCTGCTGCAGAAACTGGTGCGCAAGGGCGTGGTGCAACTGCTCGAGGACCCCGACCTTCGGCTCCGTATCGGCGCCCGCAAACTCGAGAGCTACCTGGGCCCACCCTACTACCGGCGTAAACCGGCGCTCAGCGGGGTCGGCATCGTCACCGGCATGGCCTGGACTGCCCTCGGCGGCACCACCCTTGCCGTCGAAGCCACGGAAGTCCATCGCCTCAACCGGGGCCTGAAGCTGACCGGCAGACTGGGAGAGGTCATGCGGGAATCCGCGGCGATCGCCTACAGCTACATGAGCGCCCACGCCGCCCGCTTCGGCGGCGACCCTGCTGTACTGGAGAAGGGCTGGATACACCTGCATGTCCCGGAGGGCGCCACCCCCAAGGACGGCCCCAGCGCCGGCATCACGCTGGCGACCGCCCTGCTCTCCCTGGCCCGGCGCGAGCCCATTCGCCGCCCCCTGGCCATGACCGGAGAACTGACCCTGACCGGCCGCGTACTGTCGGTGGGCGGCATCCGGGAAAAGGTGGTGGCGGCCAAGCGCAACCGGATCGGTGAGCTGGTGCTTCCCGAGGACAACAGGCGCGACTTCGAGGAGCTTCCAGAGCACGTCCGGGAAGGGCTGCAGGTGCACTTCGTCAGCCGCTTCCGGCAGCTACCCGGTATCGTTTTTGACCCGACGGAGTAAGGCGTGGGCTATGGATGAGCCGTGGCCTATGCAATAGGTTGTTATTCAAGGAACCGCGAGAGAAAGGGAGTCTGACCATGCGCACCAGCCAAGCGATGCAAGACTGTATTCAGGACCTGGTGGATGATACGCGGGGCATTCTGGCCGCGGACGAAAGCAGCGGCACCATCGCCAAACGGTTCGCCGACATTCAGGTGGAGTCCACCGAGGAAAACCGCCGCGGCTATCGCGACGCCCTCTTGTCCGCTTCCGGGCTCGGCGAATACATCAGCGGCGTCATCCTGTTTGAAGAGACCCTGGGCCAACACAACGCCGAGGGCGCCCCCCTGCCGGAGGTCGCCTGGAAACAGGGCATCGTGCCGGGCATCAAGGTCGACAAGGGGCTCGGGGATCTGCCGGGAGCGCCCGGAGATCGGATCACCTTCGGCCTGGACGGGCTGGCCGAGCGCCTGGAGGGCTACAAGGCGCAGGGGGCGCGCTTTGCCAAATGGCGGGAGGTGTATCCCATCACCGCCCACAACCCCACCGCCCTGGGGCTGAGCGCCAACGCCGAAATGCTGGCCCGCTACGCTGCCCAGTGCCAGGCGCTGGGAGTGGTGCCGATCGTCGAGCCCGAGGTGCTGATGGACGGTGACCACCACCTGGCGCGCTGCGCCGAAGTCACCGAGGCGGTCTTGCAGAGCGTGTTCGCTGCCCTGCGCCAGCACGGCGTGGTCCTTGAGTTGATGCTGCTCAAACCCAACATGGTGCTGCCCGGAAAGAGCTGCCCGGTGCAGGCCGGGGCCGAAGAGGTGGCCGAGCAGACCCTGCGGGTGCTGCGCCGAAGCGTACCGGCGGCGGTACCCAGCATCAACTTTCTCTCAGGCGGCATGGGGCCGGAGGAGGCAACGCTCAACCTCAACGCCCTCAACCAACAGCCGGCTCCCTGGCAGCTCAGCCTCTCCTACGGCCGGGCCCTGCAGCAGCCGGCCCTGCATGCTTGGCGCGGACAGCCCGAGAACGTCGACGCCTGCCAGCAGGCGTTGTTGAAGCGCGCCCGACTCAACAGCCTAGCGCGACAAGGCAAGTACCGTCCCGAGCTTGAGGAATGAAGATCAGCCCTTCTCTTTAAAGCTGACCGGCCGGCCCAGACTGTCTTTGCCGCGGGCCTGCCAGGTCCCGTCTTCGACTGTCCACACGCCCTCAACCCACAGACGACCGCCGCAATAGCGCGTCCACTGTCCCTCTGTGGGCGCCTCGCCCCGACTCCGCCAATAGCCTTGACAGCCTTCTCCCAGGCCGCCCTCAAGCACCATCCAGCTCTGCGGGCTGCCCCTGAATGGACGACTCCAGAGGCGGGCGCTGCCGAGTTCGGTCCCCGCCCAGCGCAGGGAAACCGGACGTTCACTGTTTTCCCGGTTGCGTTTAATGGTTGCCGCCACGTCCTTTTTGATGGCGGTAAAGGCGCCCTTGCAGCCCCGGGTCGAGCCGGAGAGTGCTTGAATCAGCTCGCCGCCGGCGCCGCTTTCGCTCATTTTACCCCGCAGCACCAGGTCGCCACTCATGGCATGCTCGCCCGGCCGGCTGAAAGCGTCCCCGAGGGGCTGGCGCAGCAGGAGGTTGCCCTGGGCGTCGACGCGGCCCCCGTCAGGTCCGCGGCGCAGGGTTCCCACGCGCCCCGCATTAACAAACAGCAGCTCGAAGGTTTTGCGCGGCCGGCAATTAAACCCCGCCTGGTAGCGTTCGGTGATCCCGCTGAAAGCCACCAGGTTCCGTCATAGCGGCCGGTAAGGTCAGGCTCGCCCGGCTTGACATAGTTTCCCGCACACCCGGCCAACCCGACACAAGCCGCCAAAACGACACTACGAATCATGAAAAATCCTTTTTTATCATATGTTTTCCGGAGCATACCGGCGCTAAGAAGAGGCTCAAGGGGGTATCGACCAAAGCCGCAGGGCCTATACTTTAAGCACTGCAACCCAAACCGGGAGGTCCGGCCATGCATGTTCAGCTTCTGGTGACCAAAACCGACTTCAACCTGCCCAACCTGGAGCAGGAGATGCAGGACCTGGGAATCGACTACGAAGTGGCTTTTGTGGAGGAGAACCCGGAAGTGGTGCGGGCCTATAACATTCGTCACTCGCCCAATATCCTGGTGGACGGCGAGCTGGCCTTTCAGCGCCAGCCCTCCGAGCGTGAGCTGAAAGCGTACTTCAGGACGCTCCAAGCCCATTAGAATAGGGGGCTACCGGACTAAGGCTTGTCCTTGTCCAAACCCTCGCCATCCAACAGCGCCTTGAGGTCGGCGAAAGGGCGACTGGTGGCCGGCGCCGGGCCCTGGCCCCCATGGTTGTCGCCGCTGTAGCGGGCGGTATCCTCGTAGCGACTGTGCTCGTTATCGTGACAGTACAGGCACAGCAGCTCCCAGTTGCTGCCATCGGCGGGGTTGTTGTCGTGGTTGTGGTCGCGGTGGTGGACCGTCAGCTCGCTGAGGTTGAGCCGATTGAATTCCCGCCCGCAACGCCCGCAGATCCAAGGGTAGAGTTTAAGCGCCCGGGCCCGGTAGCCGGCTTCCCGGTCATTGCGGGCGCTCACCGCGGCCTCGGTAATGCGCTTGAGTCGGGCCGGGTCCGGCCGCTTAGGAGCAGTCACGCTGTCTCTCCTGTGCCCGGGGCTCATTGAGCCGGCGGTAGCATTCGGCGATCACGGCCCGGGCGCCCCGTTCCATCTCGCCTTTATACCGTACCGCCGCCACGACCCCGTGGGCCTTGACCTTATCGAGCAGCACAATCTGGCGATCCAGTAGCCGCCGAAATTCCCGATCGTTCAATCCCCTTACTCCTGGCAGTACCGCGTTTTTGCTGAGCGTAACAGATATGACCGCTCCTGCCCCGGGTTAACGGTTGCGCTGCACGATCCCCATCAGCTTGTAAACCAGCAGGGCGGCGCTGAAGTCATACGCGTGAAAGCCAGTCATCGGGGCATGCTCCATCACATCAAAGCCGATGATCTTGCGTTGGCGCGCCACCGACTCGAACAGGGAGAGGGTCTGGTACCAGCCCAACCCCCCCGGGACAGGGGTGCCTGTGGAGGGAAACACGCTGGGATCCAGGCCGTCCACATCGACGGTGAAAAACACCTGCTCCGGAAAGTCATCGGGCAGCTCAAGCGCGTTGACGTTGCCCGGCACCAGGTCATCGGCGTCGCGATAATGGATCTGGCCCTGGTGTTGCGCCCGGATCTGCGCCTCTTCGTGACAGTAGGCCCGAATGCCCAGCTGATACAGCGGCACGCCGCGGTCGACGATGCGTTTCATGACGCTGGCATGACTCAGCGGGTTTCCCTGGTAAGCTTCCCGCAGGTCGGCGTGGGCGTCGATCTGAACCACGCCAAAATCGCGGATCCCGGCGGCGCGCAGCCCCTCAATCACCCCATAGGTGACGGTATGCTCGCCCCCCAGGGCGACGGGCATGGCCCCGGCCTCGACGGCGCGGCGCGTTGCGGCGGCGATATTGTCAATCACTTGCTGCCCCGGGCCGTCCACGACCACCGGCGGCTGGGTATGGATACCCAGTTCCGCGGGCGTGCTCTTACCGTCCCAGGTTTCCAACTGCCAGGAGGCCTTGAGTATCGCCCGCGGCGCATCTCCGGTGCCGCCGCCGTAAGAGACGCTCTCCTCGTAGGGGACCGGAATCACGTGAAAGGCCGCCTCGTTGGGGGCCGCCTGTTGAATCTCCGAGCCCAGGAATACCGGGTACTCCGGGGCTGCCCATTGATCAAATTCGTCCATATGCTCCGCTCCGGCTATGACAGCCGCTGCTTGAAATCGTCGTAGCCAAACTGCTTTACCACCCTGAGCGCATCGGTCTCGGAGTTCCAGAGCGCGATGGCGGGCAGGCCGATACCGTTGAAGGTGGTGGTCTTGACCATGGTGTAGTGAGCCATGTCATCAAAGACCAGCCGCTGACCGGGCTCCAGGGGCGCATCAAAGCTGTAGTCACCGATCACATCCCCGGCCAGGCAGGTCATGCCACCCAGCCGGTAGGTATACGGCTTCTCCCCCGCCTCGCCGGCGCCGAGCACGTCCGCCCGGTAGGGCATCTCCAGGGTATCGGGCATGTGACAGGTGGCGGAGGTATCCAGGATGGCCTGCTCTCGGTCGGTGCGCGTCACGTCGAGCACCTCGGCCACCAGCACGCCGGTGTGAATCGCCACCGCCTCGCCCGGCTCAAGGTAGACCTGCACATCGTACTTAGCGCTGAATTCGCGAATGCGGGCGACCAGCCCTTCAACGTCGTAGTCCGGGTGGCTGATCCAGTGGCCGCCGCCGAAGTTGACCCACTCCAGCTTCGCCAGCAAGTCGCCGAATTTCGCCTCCACCACATCCAGCGTGCGCGCCAGGGGCGCGAACTGGTGCTCACAGAGGGTATGAAAGTGCAGGCCGCTGATCCCCTCCAGACTCTCAGCTTCGAACTGGCCAAGAGGGATACCAAGTCGCGAGCCCGGGGCGCAGGGGTCGTAGATTGCGACCTCGCCTTCGGAGTGCTCGGGATTGATCCGCAGCCCGAAGGAAAGCTCCGGCCGCGCCGCCTTGGCCGCTTGCAGCAACGGCTGGAACCGGCGCCACTGGCTGAAGGAGTTGAACACCACGTGGTGGGCGATCTTCAGAATCTCTTCCAGATCCGCCTGGGAGTAGGCCGCGGAAAAAACGTGGACCTCTTTCCCCTCGTCACCGCCGTAGTAGTCGTGCCCCAGGCGCGCCTCGTGCAGCCCGCTGGCGCAGGTGCCCGACAGGTAGCGCGCGGTTAACGGGCCCAGCGCCCAGCAGGAGAAAGCCTTGAGCGCCGCCAGCACCTTGGCGCCGCTCTCCTGCTGAACGCGGTTGAGAATCTTCAGGTTCTGCTCCACAGCGTGCTCGTCTACCACGTAACAGGGGGAGGGAACGCGTCGGGGGTCAAATCGCTCGAAACTGTGACACTTGATGGACAATGCCAGGGTCCTCTAAACAAAGAAGCCCCTCCCCCGCCGGGGAGGGGCGTAACTGCATCGTCAGGGCAGCAGGTCGAAGTCAGGCTCTTCGATCACCTTCCAGGGCAGGCCGTAACGGTTGAGGTCCTCCATGAAGGGATCCGGGTCCATCTGTTCCATGTTCCAGACACCGGGCTGCATCCACTTGCCTTCGAGCATCATCTTGGCGCCGATCATGGCGGGCACGCCCGTGGTGTAGGAGATGGCCTGGGACTTGACCTCCTGGTAGCAGGCCTGGTGGTCGCAGACGTTATAGACGTAGACCGTCTTCTCCTTGCCGTCCTTGAGTCCCTTGACCACGCAGCCGATGCAGGTCTTGCCCTTGGTGCGCGGCCCCAGGCTGGCCGGATCCGGCAGCAGCGCCTTGAGGAACTGGATCGGCACGATCTGCTGGCCCTGGAACTCCACCGGCTCGATGCCGGTCATGCCGACGTTGCCCAGCACCTCCAGGTGCTTGAGGTAACTGTCGCCGAAACTCATCCAGAACTGCGCCTTCTTCAGGGTTGGGAAGTGCTTGGTCAGCGACTCCAGCTCCTCGTGGTACATGCGGTAGATGTTGTAGGTGCCCACGCCGTCCGGACAGGTAAAGGACTGCTTCAGGGACATGGCCGGGGTGGCGACAAATTCACCGTTCTCCCAGTGACGGCACTCTGCGGTCACCTCACGGATATTGATTTCCGGGTTGAAGTTAGTGGCAAAGGGGTAACCGTGATCGCCGCCGTTGACGTCGATGATGTCCAGGGTATGGATCTCGTCGAAGTAGTGCTTGGCGATGTAGGTGGTGAACACGTTGGTGGCGCCGGGATCAAAGCCCGAACCCAGCAGCGCCATCAGCCCTGCCTGCTTGAACTTCTCCTGGTAGGCCCACTGCCACTTGTACTCGAACTTGGCGGTATCCTCGGGTTCGTAGTTGGCGGTGTCCAGGTAGTGCACCCCGGTCTCCAGGCACGCATCCATGATGGTCAGGTCCTGGTACGGCAGGGCCACGTTGATCACCAGATCCGGCTTGAACCGGTTGATCAGGGCGACCAGCTCGGGCACGTTGTCGGCGTCCACCTGGGCGGTCTCGATGGGCCGGTCCAGCTGGGCGGCGATGGCCTTGCACTTGGCCTCGGTACGGCTGGCCAAGACGATCTCGGAAAACACCTCGGGCAACTGGGCGCACTTGTGGGTGACCACGCCGCTGACCCCACCGGCCCCGATGATCAGGACTTTAGACATGTCGATTTTTCTCCACCCCCCCGCGGGGGAAATACGTCAATACAGAAACCGGGCCCGCCTACCGGGCCGACTCATCAATGCTCGTAGTAGGTGTAGCCGTGCAGGCTGGCATAAAAGCTCTGCACCACTTCGCGCCGCTCCGCGGCGCTGATTTTCCCGGCCCGCACCGCCTGCTCTGCGGTGGAGCGGAATTTCTCCAGCAGGGACTGGGGCGAGTACTCCACGTAGCTGAGCACGTCGGCGATGCTGTCCCCGTCCAGCTCCTTCATCACATCGAAACTGCCGTCTGGGTTGATACGCACACTGGCCACCGCGGTGTCCCCCAGCAGGTTGTGAAGATCCCCCAGGGTCTCCTGGTAGGCCCCCACCAGGAAGACGCCGATAATGTAATCTTCGTTCTCCCGCAGCGGGTGCAGCGGCAACGTGTTGCGCACCTCGTGGGTATCGATGAAGCGGTCGATTTTGCCGTCGCAATCGCAGGTAATGTCCGCCAGGATCGCTTCCCGGGTCGGCTCCTCGCCGTGCCGGTGAATCGGCATCACCGGAAACACCTGGTCGATCGCCCAGATGTCCGGCAGGGACTGAAAGACGCTGAAGTTGCCGTAGTAGATATCCGCCAGGTACTCGCGCAGCCCTTCAAGCTCCACCGGCATCCGCTCTTCCTGCTCGGCCTGGGCGGCGATCCGCTGCATCGCCTCCAGGAAGAGGTTTTCCGAGAGAGAGCGATCGCGCAGGTTGATCTGCCCCCGCTTGAACAGCTCGCCGATCTCGTCCCGGTAATAGATGGCGTCGTTATAACACTCCTGCAGGTTGTTGGGGGTAATGCCCTCCAGCACCTCCTTGAGGTTATGAATCAGGTCGTGGGTCTGATCGGGAAGCGCCTCGGGCAACTCTGCCGGCTCGAAGTGGGTCACATCGAGAATGTTGAACAGCAGAATCGACGAATAGGCGACAGTGGCCCGCCCGGACTCGGTAACCACCGTGGGATGCGGGATTTCATGCACGTCCAGGGTACTCATCACCACTTCGATGATGTCGGCGCAGTATTCCCCCAGGCTGTAGTTTTTGGAATGCTCCTGGTTGATGCTGGCGCCGGTGTAATCCACCGCCAGACCACCGCCGAGATCCAGGTAGCCCATGGCGGCGCCCTCTTTCACCAGGTCGACGTAGTAACGGCACGCCTCCATCACCCCGTTGCGGATATCCCGAATGTTGGGAATCTGGGAGCCCAGGTGGTAATGCAGCAGCTGCAGGCAGTCGAGCATGTCGTTGCTCTTCAGGGTATCGAGTACGGCCACCAGCTGGTTGGTGGTGAGTCCGAAGATACTGCGATCGCCGCTGGTCTTGTTCCACAGCCCGCTGACCTTGGAGCTGAGTTTGACCCGCACCCCGATCATGGGGCGAATCCCCAGCGTCTGGCTGCGCTCGATCAGAATCGGCAGTTCCGTAGGGGTCTCGATCACGAAGACACACCGGTAGCCCAGGCGCTGCGCACGCAGCCCCAGGTCGATAAACTCCTCGTCCTTGTAGCCGTTGCAGATAATCAGCCGCCCGTCGGGCTTGAGGGTGGAAAGTGCGATGATCAGCTCTGCCTTGCTCCCCGCCTCCAGTCCGTGCCGATAACGGGCGCCGAACTGGGCCACCTCCTCCACCACCTGCGCCTGCTGATTGACCTTGATGGGAAATACGCCCCGGTATTCACCCTGGTACCCCAGCGACTCGATGGCGCTATTAAAGGCTTCGTTCAGTCGAACGATCTGGGCATCCAGCAGGTTTTCGATACGCAGGATCGCCGGCAGCGGCAGCCCACGCTGGCGAATGCCCGAGACGATCTCCATCAGGGATACGGTGATATCGCCCTCGGCGCCCGGTGCACTCACCGTCACCTCGCCATCGGCGTTGAGGGAAAAGTAACCCGCCCCCCACTCCTTGATGCCGTAGAGGTCGGCTGACTGTTCTGGGGACCAGGGGTCTAACAGCTGGTTATTCAAGGCGGCATGCCTCCGGGGAAAGTAACAAACAGGCTTCTACCGGCGACCTGCATGGCGCCGGTCGCCGGATGATTCAGGGAAATTTACCATCTGCCGGGCGGCAGAAAAAACAGCGCGCAAATCTCTCACATTTAAGGGCTCGACGATAGCTCTTTTTTGCTACGTTGAGCCAGTCTAGCAGCCTTTGCGCAAACGGCTAGTTCAGTACTTAACCTGCCGACGGCGAATGGACTCAATACTGCGCACCCAGGGCTTTTCACTCAGCTGATAACGGGACATCAACTCCGCCGCCGCCGCCTTGGCGGTGGCCGTGGAGGAAAACTCGCCGGCGACCAAAAGCTGCCAGAGCTTGCCCTTGTCCTTGATATAGAGGGTACGGCTGCCAGGAATCTTCAGCTGATCGCTGGCCTTTTCCAGGCAGGCCATGGACTGGCAGGCATAGAGCTGCAGTGTATAGCGCGGGACGCCCTCGCCCAGCTGTTCTCCCGCCAGCGACGGCACCGCGTCCAGTCCGGGACTCGACGGGGTCGGCGCCGGGGCGTCGATAAACTTCACCTCGGAGAGATACCGCTCGGAGCGGAAGACCTCCATCCTCCCTTCACGCCAGGCCGCACAGAGCCAGACCTCGCCGTCCGCACGACAGGAAACCAAGCTGGCCACTTCCACGGCCATCGCCGGTGTCACCGTGCCCAGCAGGATCCAAAAACCCAACACCCGTTTAAACATCGTCTGCTTCTCTTACGCCTAAGCTACTGAAATTGCAGAGTATATGATCAGCACCCAAGTTTCAAAAGCGCTTAAAACCGCCCTCATGAAAACTCTCGGTTCCGTCGCGTTTTCGCCCCTCCCCAGGCCCCTCCCCAGGCCTCACCCCAACCACACACACCGCTTCCGCCCACCGCTCCCGCACAGCGCCCCACACACCTCTGAGCGCTCAAACGGATAGCTATCCATCCACTAACGCGGTGTGCATCATTGTGGGCCAAAACACCCGGGCTTTGCGCCAACCTACTGTAACAAGCGCCCCCTTAGCTTGTATTGACTACACTTTTATGACCCGCCGCCCGCGCATTCCGGCGCCTATCACGGAGTCACCTAGCCTGGACCAGGCCAAACTTGGCTGAGCTAGACAAAGCGCTCCTGCTGTCTACGCCGGGCACCGGTGGGCAACAGCCACGAAACCGCGCCCAGGAGCCCTTGGCGTCCTGATACGCGTTTTCACATTGACTCGTCGCCGTTGCCCCGCGTTCGCTCAGGTCAACGGGTCGGGCCATCTTCAGGAGGAAGAGAGCCAATGAGCACGATCTGTAAACGCATCGCGAGCGGATTCATCGCCTGCCTTTTCGCCGTTCTAGGCAACATGGCCGCTGCGCAGGAAAGCAAACCCAATATCCTGGTGATCTGGGGCGACGATATCGGGTGGTCAAACCTCAGTGCCTACGAGGGCGGGGTGATGGGATACCGGACCCCCAACATCGATCGCATCGGTAACGAGGGCGCCATCTTCAGCGACCACTACGCGCAGCCCAGCTGCACCGCGGGCAGGGCCGCCTTCGTGACCGGCCAGTACCCCATCCGCTCCGGCATGACCACCGTGGGACAGCCCGGCGACGCGCTCGGCCTGATGGCCGAATCGCCGTCTATCGCGGAAGTGATGAAAGACATGGGATACCGTACCGGCCAGTTCGGCAAGAACCACCTTGGCGACCGCAACTCGCACCTGCCGACGGTACACGGCTTCGATGAGTTCTTCGGTAACCTCTACCACCTCAACACCCAGGAAGAAGCAGAACAACGGGACTACCAGAACTTCGGTGAGGCCTACGCAGGCAGCCTGGAGGAGTACGAGTCCAAGTTCGGCACCCGCGGCGTTCTGCACTGCTTTGCCACCGACAAGTCCGATTCCACCGAGGACCCGCGCTTCGGCAAAGTCGGCCGTCAAAAATGCACAGACACGGGCCCCCTGACCCAGGAGCGGATGAAAAACTTCGACGGCGAGGAGATGATTCCCAAGGCCATCGACTTCATGACCCGGGCCAAGGACGAGGGCGAGCCCTTCTTCGTCTGGGTGAACACTAGCCGCATGCATCTCTATACCCGCATCGGCGACGAATGGCTTAAGGCCGTTGAAAACTACACCAGCGAGTCCGACTATTACGGCGCCGGCATGCTGCAACACGACCGTGACGTGGGCGGAATTCTCGACTGGCTGGAACAGAACGGTTTGGCGGAAAACACCATCGTGGTCTATTCCACCGACAACGGCCCGGAGCACTCCTCCTGGCCCCATGGCGGCACAACCCCGTTCCGCGGAGAGAAGATGACCACCTACGAGGGTGGTGTGCGCGTCCCCATGATGGTCCGCTGGCCTGAGAAGATCCCGGCCGGGCAGCATTTGAACGGCATCCAGGGCCACCAGGACGTGTTCACCACCCTCGCCGCCGCCGCCGGTGAGCCCGACGTGGCCGCCAAGATGATGAAGGAGAAAAAGCAGTACATCGACGGGGTCAACAACCTCGAGTACTGGATGGGCCAATCGGATCACTCCAACCGCAACCACATCTTCCACTACTACGAGAGCAAGCTGACGGCGATCCGCATGGGGCCCTGGAAGTTCCACTTCTCAACCAAGGAAGACTACTACGCCAACGTCATTCCGCGCACCGTGCCCCTGGTGTTCAACATCCGCATGGACCCCTACGAGAGCTATGATTCGCCCGACGCCTACGGACACCTGATGCAGAAGGTCTCCTGGCTGATCCAGCCGATGGGTGAACTGATGGGGGCGCACCTCAAGTCGCTCGCCGATTACCCGCCGGTCCAGGGTGGCAAGAGCTTCGACATGTCCAACGTGGTGGACCAGTTCATCAACAAGGCAGTGCAGTAACCCACGGATGCTCCGCCTGCCGGGCGGGCGCACACAAGCGAACCTTTCAGCAGTCCAAAAAACGGCCACCCCAGGGTGGCCGTTTTCGCTATCTTTCGGCACCCCGATTTTGGTGCGCTTCCCGTCTCTACTGCCCCACCTGCCGAGCCGAGCCCTTTCGTCATAATCCGGCTTGTCGCTCGAACTCGCCTACAATTGCCGTGTACGCCCGGTCTTGGCGTTGACTCCCAAACTAGACAAGAAGGGGGAATTGCGATGAGAAGGAAAATTCAGTCGTTGTTCTATGTAGGCATTTTTGCCCTATCAGGGGCGCTGTTTGGCCCTGCAGCACTGGCCGCTGGTCATGAAGACCAAAAACACGCCCAGGAAAACGAGGGTAAGCGCCTCTATAACTCCTATTGTTTTCTCTGCCACGGAACCTCAGGCCGTAGCGGTGGCGTTCTCGCCAACAAGCTGGAGATTTCCGACGCGGTAGCCAATTTGGCGCAGGCCAAATATGGCGATATGGAAAATGCCAAGCTGGAGGAGATCATCGCCGGCTACGATCGCCCCGACTCACTGATGCCTAAATGGGGTACAGTGCTGAGCAAGAACGAGATCAAGAGTATCGCGACCTACGTTAAGTCGCTCTACCCGCGTTATGCACTGATCAACGGCAAGCGGGTCTACTCCGCCAGTTGTTCCGGCTGTCACGGCGCGGATGGCACCGGCGGTGGTCCGCTGGCGGCCACCCTCAAGGTGAGCGACCGCGTGCCTGACCTGACCGCAGAGAAGTACAAAAAAATGGACGTCTCGGCTCTCTCCCATGCGATTGTTGAATACAGCGCCAAGGAGGATACGCTACCCAAGTGGAGCGCGGTCCTGACCGAGGATCAGCTCACCAATGTGTCCTCCTTTATCCAGCAGTTCGGCGTCACCGAGTTGTATGTTTACGGGGATCCGGAGCGGGGGAAGGAGATTTTCCGCCTCAACTGCGTTGCCTGTCACGGGCAGCAGGGCAAGGGTGACGGTATTTTGGCTGAGCTGATGAATGTGGAGATGGTGGACTACACCAGCAAGTCTCAGTTGGATATCTCCGACGAGGGGCTTATCCATATTATTTCAATGGGGGCCGGCCAATACATGCCGCGCTGGATGGGTGAGTTGAACGCCGACCAGATCCGCGATGTAGCGGCCTATGTGCGGACGCTCTATCAACCACCAAAAATGTAGGACACCGGCACCCGACTGCGCACTCCGGTAGCCGCCTGCCAAAGGTTGGGAAAAGCCCTCCCGCGAGCGGGAGGGCATAGACACGCCTGACGGCTGAGCTAGGAACACCAAACCTATACTCTTTTTTTCAACAACTTACGCGTTCGGAATTTTAAAGTGTTGAAACGGTTGTTTGGATTGATGGTGCTCGGCTAGCAAGGCAACTTTACCCAGAGCGGATCCGCTGCCTGCCGGGTTTCGAGAACACCTCACTCCCACTCGATGGTCGCCGGCGGCTTGCTGGAAACATCGTAGGTCACCCGGGAGATGCCGGCGATCTCGTTGATGATGCGGCTGGAAACCGCCTCCAGAAGCTCGTAGGGCAGGTGCGCCCAGCGGGCGGTCATGAAGTCGACTGTCTCCACCGCCCGCAGGCTGACCACGTATTCGTAGCGGCGGCCATCCCCAACCACGCCCACGGACTTGACCGGCAGGAAGACCACGAACGCCTGGCTGGTCTTGTGGTACCAACCGGCCCGGTGCAGTTCCTCGATAAAGATGGCATCCGCCTCCCGCAGAATGTCGGCGTACTCTTTCTTGACCTCGCCGAGAATCCGCACCCCCAGACCCGGGCCCGGGAACGGGTGGCGGTAGACCATGTCGTAGGGCAGGCCCAGCTCGAGGCCGATCTTGCGTACTTCATCCTTGAACAGCTCACGCAGCGGCTCCACCAGCTCCAGGGCCATATCGTCCGGCAGGCCGCCGACGTTGTGGTGGGACTTGATCACGTGCGCCTTGCCAGTTTTCGCCGCCGCCGACTCGATCACATCGGGGTAGATGGTGCCCTGGGCCAGCCACTTGACGTTGTCGAGCTTGGCCGCCTCGGCGTCAAAGACATCGATAAAGGTGTTGCCGATGATCTTGCGCTTGGCCTCGGGGTCGGTGACCCCTGCCAGTTTACTGAGAAACAGCTCTTCGGCATCGACCCGGATCACCTTAACGCCCATGTTCTTGGCGAACATGTCCATCACCTGATCACCCTCGTGCTTGCGCAGCAGACCGTTGTCCACGAAGACACAGGTGAGCTGGTCGCCGATCGCCTTGTGCAGCAGGGCCGCTACCACGGAGGAGTCGACACCGCCGGAAAGGCCCAGCAGCACGTGATCGTCGCCCACCTGGGCGCGGACCTGCTCGATGGCGTCCTGGGCGATATTGCTCGGCGTCCAGAGGGGTTCGCAGCCGCAAATATCATGCACGAAGCGGCTCAAAATACGCTGCCCCTGCTTAGTGTGGGTCACCTCGGGGTGGAACTGGACCCCGTAAAAGCGCTTCTGCTCGTTGCACATCCCAGCAATGGGCGCGCTCTCGGTTGCCGCCATCAAGTGGAAGCCCGGGGGCATGCTCACCACCTTGTCGCCGTGACTCATCCAGACGTCCAGCAACAGCACCCCGTTATTGGCCACGTGATCCTCGATGCCCTCGAGCAGCGAGCTGCTGCCCTCGATCCGCACCTGCGCGTAACCGAACTCGCGCAGGTCGGAGGACTCCACCTCGCCGCCCATCTGTTCAGCCATGGTCTGCATGCCGTAGCAAATACCCAGCACCGGCACCCCCAGCTCAAAGACCACCTGGGGCGCCCGCGGGGTGTCGCTGCCGGTCACCGACTCCGGGCCACCGGCGAGGATAATTCCCTTGGGATCAAAGGCGCGCACCTCCTCCTCGGTCATGTCGAAGGCGCGGATCTCGCAGTAGACGCCGCACTCGCGGACGCGTCGGGCGATCAACTGGGTGTACTGTGAACCGAAGTCCAGGATCAAAATTCGCTGTGCATGAATGTCTTTTGACACGGTTTAACTCCGTTACTCAATCTGCGAGCCCCGCGGGGGCACCTCGCCCGTTAGCCGCTTCTCCCGGTCGGGAGCAACGTCCTGTTCCTGTTGGCGGCCCTCCGACTGGGACGGGCCCTGATCAAGAGGCGAAAACAGCCCCCTCTGAAACTAAAAAGGGGCTGCCTGCGACAGCCCCGTCTTGCGCTCTGTGCTTCCGGCTCAACCGACCCGGTAGTTAGGCGCCTCTTTGGTGATGGTCACGTCATGGACATGACTCTCGGTGATCCCGGCGCCGGTGATCCGCACAAACTTGGGTTTGGTACGCATCTCTTCAACATCCCGGCTGCCGGTGTAGCCCATGCTTGAGCGCAAGCCGCCCATCAGCTGATGCACCACGGAGGCCATGGGGCCCTTGCAGGCAACCCGACCCTCGATACCCTCGGGAACCAGCTTCTCAGCGCCAGCATCGGCATCCTGGAAATAGCGGTCCGAGGAGCCCTGGGCCTGCGCCATGGCGCCGATGGACCCCATGCCCCGGTAGGCCTTGTAGGCCCGGCCCTGGTACAGTTCAACCTCACCGGGAGCTTCGTCGGTACCGGCCAGCATGCTGCCGACCATCACCGCACTGGCCCCGGCCGCCACGGCCTTGGCCAGGTCGCCGCTGAAGCGGATACCGCCGTCGGCGATGAGGGGGACGCCGCGGTCCTTGAGCGCCGCGGCCACATCCGCCACCGCGCTGACCTGGGGAACACCGATCCCAGCAATGATACGGGTGGTGCAGATGGAGCCGGGGCCGATGCCCACCTTGACGCCGTCGGCACCGGCATCGGCCAGCGCCGTTGCCGCCTCGGCAGTAGCGATATTGCCACCGATCACCTGCACCTCGGGATAGGTCTCCTTGACCCAGCGCACCCGGTCGATCACCCCCTTGGAGTGGCCGTGGGCGGTATCGACAATGATCACATCTACGCCGGCCGCCACCAGCGCCGCGACCCGGTCCGGCGTCTCTGCGCCGGTGCCTACCGCCGCGCCGACGATCAGGCGCCCTTCGCTGTCCTTGGCGGCGTAGGGGTAGGCCTTGGCCTTGTTCATGTCCTTGACGGTCATCATGCCCTTGAGCTTGAAGGCCTCGTCAACCACCAGAATCTTTTCAATGCGGTGCTTGCGCAGCAGGTTGCGGACCTTGTCCGGGTCAACACCTTCCTGCACTGTCACCAAGCGGTCCTTGGGGGTCATGATGGTGTCAACGGTGGCGTCCAGGTGACGCTCGAAGCGCATATCGCGGCTGGTGACGATCCCCACCAGTTCACCGTTGTCCACCACCGGGAACCCGGAAAAGCCATGTTTCTCGGCCAGTTCGTGCAGCTCACCGACGGTCAGGGTGGAGGCGCAGGTCACCGGGTCCTTGACGATACCGCTTTCGTAACGCTTGACCTTGATCACTTCCCGCGCCTGCTCGGCCACGGTCATGTTCTTGTGAATGATGCCAATACCGCCTTCCTGGGCCATGGCGATCGCCAGCCGAGCCTCGGTGACGGTGTCCATGGCCGCCGAGACCAGGGGGATGTTCAGTTCGATATTCTTGGTCAGCCGGGTCTTGAGGCTGACGTCCTTGGGCAGGACGTCGGAGTACCCGGGAACCAGCAGAACATCGTCAAAGGTGAGGGCTTCTTGGGCAACGCGCAGCATGTTGGTAAACCTTCAGTGCGGCAAAGAAAAAAGGATGCATTATATATCGGGGAAACACCCCGAACAAGCACCGAAAATGCGCCTTTTGACGGGGGCCGCCTACCCGCGCCAAAAGCAAAGAAGCGCTGCCAGGGCAGCGCTTCTGCAACAGAAAGAGATCCCGGCCCGGCTCAGTCCAGCTCGTCGATCCAGTTCATCTGAATAGCCTCGAGCACCCGCTCGCCGCAATGCTTGGGATCATCGTCAAAGTCGTCCAGGCCCAGCACCCAGTCCCGCAGGTCGGTAAAACGAAGGGCGCGGGGATCCACCTCGGGGTAGCGTTCCACCAGCTCGATGGCAATCTCCTGGGTATCCGTCCACTTCAGTCCCATGGCGAACTCCTCAGTGCCCTTCAGACACTTGGTTAAGGGTGTACTTGGGAATCTCGATCACCAGGTCTTCATCACCGACCTGGGCCTGGCAGCTGAGACGCGACTCGGGCTCCAGCCCCCAGGCCTTGTCCAGCATGTCCTCTTCCAGCTCGTCGGCCTCTCCCAGCGAATCAAAACCCTCCCTCACCACCACATGGCAGGTGGTACAAGCACAGGACTTCTCACAGGCGTGTTCGATTTCAATCCCTTCGGCCAGCGCGGCGTCACAGATAGTCACCCCCGGCTCGGCATCGATCACCTTACCTTCGGGGCAGAGCTCTTCGTGGGGCAGAAAAATCAGTTGCGGCATCGTATTTCCTCAAATCTCGTCCACAGTATGACCCGACAGGGCCCGACGGATGCCGTCATCCATGCGGCGAGCGGCGAACTCATCACTGGCGGCGCTCAGCACCTCGACCCCTTTGGCGATGGCCTCGTGATCGCTCCCGCGGCGAACCTGCTTGAGCTGCTCGATACCCTGGCGCAAAACCGCCAGATCCTGCGAGGCCAGCAGGCGTTCTCCGTCCGCATCCAGGGCGCTTTCCAGGGCCTCTATCAGCCGGTCCGCCTCCACCTGCTGCTCGCGCAGGGTACGCGCCTGCTGGTCGCCCTGGGCGTTGGAGAAGGAGTCCCGGATCATGCGGGCGATATCACCGTCGCTGAGGCCATAAGAGGGTTTAACCTCGATCGCGCTCTCCACACCGCTGGCGAGCTCGCGGGCGCTGACGCTCAGCAGGCCGTCCGCGTCCACCTGGAAGGTAATGCGGATCTTGGCGGCACCCGCCGCCATGGGGGGAATGCCCTTGAGGGTGAAACGGGCCAGCGAGCGACAATCCTCCACCAGCTCCCGCTCCCCCTGAAGCACGTGCACTACCAAGCCGGTCTGACCGTCTTTGTAGGTGGTAAACTCCTGGGCCCGGGCCACCGGGATCGGCGTGTTCCGCTCGATCACCTTCTCGACCAGCCCGCCCATGGTCTCCAAACCCAGAGACAGCGGGATCACGTCCAGCAGCAGCATATCGCTGTCGGGCTTGTTACCGGCCAGCACATCAGCCTGAATCGCCGCCCCGATCGCCACCACCCGGTCGGGGTCGATGTCGATGTGGGGTGCGCGGCCGAAGAACTCGCCAACCCGCTGGCGCACCAGCGGCACCCGTGTTGAGCCGCCGACCATGACCACCTCGCGCACCTCGCCAGCGTCCACCGAGGCGTCCTTGAGGGCGCGCCGGCAGGCGCGAAGGGTCTTCTTGACCAACGGCTCGATCAGCTCGTCAAATCGGGCGCGGGTCAGCTCACCCACCCAGCTCTGTCCCGCCAGGGTCACGGCGACATCGGCCCGCTCAGCCTCGCTCAACGCCTCCTTGGCGCGACGGGCGGCGTTCAGCAGCACGCGATCCTCACCACTGGCGAGGTTACTGACCCCCATCTGCGCCAGCACCCACTCGGCGATGGCATGGTCCAGGTCATCGCCGCCCAGGGCACTGTCGCCCCCGGTGGCCAGCACTTCGAAGACACCGCGATTCAGGCGCAGGATAGAGATATCGAAGGTGCCGCCCCCCAGGTCATAGACGGCGAACACCCCCTCGGCTTCCCGGTCAAGACCGTAGGCCACGGCGGCGGCAGTGGGCTCGTTGAGCAGCCGCAGCACGTTGATTCCGGCCAGGCGCGCGGCATCCTTGGTTGCCTGGCGCTGAGCCTCGTCGAAATAGGCCGGTACGGTAATCACCGCGCCCACCAGCTCACCTCCGAGGGTTTCGGCGCCGCGGGCGGCCAGCTGTTTAAGTATTTCCGCGGAAACCTCCACCGGGCTCTTTTCGCCGGCATCGGTCACCAGGTAGGGCATGCCTTCAGCCCCGTCGGCAAAGCGGTAGGGAAGCTGCTCCCCCAGCGCACGCACATCGCCGCCCCCCCGCCCCATCAGGCGCTTTACCGACACAATGGTGTTGGCCGGGTCTTCGGACGCCTTCTCACGCGCCGCGAGCCCCACCTCGGGGACGTCGCCGGCCCGATAGCGCACCACCGAGGGCAACAGGTGACACCCCTCGGCATCGGGCAAGGTACGGGCCTCGCCACTGCGCACGGCAGCCACCAGGGAGTTGGTAGTGCCCAGGTCGATTCCTACCGCCAGCTTGTGTTCATGGGGCTTGGCGCTTTGGCCGGGTTCGGCAATCTGAAGTAACATCTAAGGTCAGTCGTCCATCAATTGATCTTCCAGGCGTTCGATTTCCTGGTGCATTTTGTCGAGAAACTGCATCTTGCGCACGCTGTCCGCGGCCCCGTCCAAGGCGCCCTGCTCCAGGCGCTCTTTAAACTCCCGCACCAGCTGATCCCAGTCGGCCTTCACCCGTCGCTCCAAGGAGGCCAAGGCATCCTCTGGGTCGACGGCGGCGCGGACCGCCTCCAGCCCTTCACGCAACTCCATCTGCTCCATGAGAAAAGAAGGATCCATGGCGCGGCTGGACTCCGGGCCCAGCTCCACACCCTGCAGGTGCAGCAGGTAGACGGCGCGCTTAAGCGGAGATTTGAGGGTGGCCAACGCATCGTTGAGGTGCGCGGTGCGCTGCACCGCCTGCAACTGTTCGGCTTCCCCGGCATGGGCAAAGCGGTCCGGGTGCACCTCACGCTGCAGCGCCCGGTAACGGTTGCTCAGGCGCTCGAGGTCAACGTCAAACCCCGGCGTCAGGTCGAAGAGCGAGAAGTAATCCTGAGCGGTGTCCATGGGGCGATCAGACGCTGAAGCTTTCACCGCAGCCGCATTCGCTGCGTGCGTTGGGGTTATTGAACTTGAAGCCCTCGTTGAGCCCTTCCTTTACGAAATCCAGCTCGGTGCCGTCCAGGTAGACCAGACTCTTGGGATCGATGATCACCTTGACCCCGTCCATTTCGTAAACCTTGTCCTCGGGCGCGACTTCATCGGCGAATTCCAGCACGTAGCCCATTCCCGAACACCCGGTGGTGCGCACCGCCAGACGAATACCGGCGCCCTTGCCCCGATTTTCCAGGAACTTGCTGACATGCCGCACGGCCGCCTCTGTCATGGTGATAGCCATATCTAACCCTTACTCGGTAGAGCGCGCCCGTGGTGGGCGCGCCTGTTGTTGCTCTGCCTGTGTCAGCCCTGCTTCTTTCGGTAATCTTCGATCGCAGCCTTGATGGCGTCTTCGGCCAGCACCGAGCAGTGGATTTTCACCGGCGGCAGTGCCAGCTCCTCTGAAATCTGGGTGTTTTTCAGGGCGGACGCTTCATCCAGCGTCATTCCCTTGACCCACTCCGTTACCAGCGAACTGGAGGCGATCGCCGAGCCGCAGCCGTAGGTCTTGAACTTGGCGTCTTCGATCACACCCTCGTCACTGACCTTGATCTGCAGGCGCATCACGTCGCCGCAGGCGGGGGCGCCGACCATACCGGTGCCCACATGGCTGTCGCCCTCATCCATCTTACCGACGTTACGCGGATTTTCGTAATGGTCGAGTACTTCTTCACTGTATGCCATGATATTTTCCTCCGTGCGCCCTAGTGGTGGGCCCACTCAACTTTGTCCAGATCCACGCCGTCCTTGTACATATCCCACAGGGGCGAGAGTTCCCGCAGCTTACCTACGGCGTTTTGAATCTTGTCGATCACAAAATCGATCTCTTCCTCGGTGGTAAAGCGGCCGATGCTAAAGCGGATCGAGCTGTGCGCCAGCTCGTCGTTCATCCCCAGGGCCCGCAGCACGTAGGAGGGCTCCAGGCTCGCCGAGGTGCAGGCGGAGCCGGAAGAGACAGCCAGGTCCTTGAGCGACATCAGCAGGGATTCGCCTTCCACGAAGTTGAAACTGATATTGATGTTGCCGGCCACCCGCTGATCCAGATCGCCGTTGACGTAAACCTCTTCCATGGACTTGACGCCGTCCCAGAGGCGGTTGCGCAAGGCAAGGATACGCTTGTTCTCTTCATGCATCTCCGCCTTGGCAATGGCGAAAGCCTCGCCCATGCCGACAATCTGGTGGGTAGGCAGGGTGCCCGAACGCATGCCGCGCTCATGGCCGCCACCGTGGGTCTGCGCCTCGATCCGCACCCGCGGCTTACGCCGTACGTAGAGCGCACCGATGCCCTTAGGGCCGTAAATCTTGTGGGCGGAGAAGGACATCAGGTCGACCTTGAAGCGCTCCAGGTCGATATTGAGCTTGCCCGCGCTCTGGGCTGCATCGACGTGGAACAGCACCTTGTTGGCACGGGTGATCTCGCCGATCGCCTCAATGTCATTGATGGTGCCGATCTCGTTGTTCACGTGCATGATCGAGACGAGGATGGTGTCTTCACGCAGCGCCGACTTCACCAATTCAGGGGTGATCAGGCCATTGGACTCAGGCTCCAGGTAGGTCACCTCGAAACCTTCCCGCTCCAGCTGCCGGCAGGTGTCCAGCACCGCCTTATGCTCGATCTTGGAGGTCACGATGTGCTTGCCCTTCTTGCTGTAGAAGTGCGCCACCCCTTTGATCGCCAGGTTGTCAGACTCGGTGGCGCCGCTGGTCCAGACGATCTCGCGAGGGTCACAGTTCACCAGGTCGGCGACCTGACGGCGGGCGTTCTCTACTGCCTCCTCGGCTTTCCAGCCGAACAGGTGGGAGCGCGACGCCGGGTTGCCGAAGTTGCCCTCCATGGTCAGGCACTGGGCCATCTTCTCTGCCACCCGCGGATCAACCGGGGTTGTCGCTGAATAATCCAGATAAATCGGCAACTTCATCTCTTTTCTCCGCTTAGTCCCAAGACGCTCAACCGACCGCCTCGATGGACTCCATCTGTATGGTGTTCAAGTGGGCACGATCCTGACGCTGGGAGACCTCCTGCACATCTTTCCGGGCCACCAGGTCCGCCAGGCTGATCTTGCTGAGAAAGCTGTGAATCTGCTCGCTCAGGTCGCACCACAGGTAATGGGTCAGACAGGCTTCGCCGTCGAGACAATCACCGGCGCTGTTACAGCCCGTGGCATCCACCGATTCGTTGACAGCGTCAATAACCTCGACCACGAAAATGCTCTCTTTCGCGCGGCTAAGCTGGTAACCGCCGCCCGGCCCTCGGACGCTCTTGACCAGACTGTTACGCCGCAGTTTGGCAAACAGCTGCTCCAGATAAGAGAGAGAAATCTTCTGGCGCGCCGAGATATCGGCCAGACTGATGGGGCCTCGCCCTTCGTGCAATGCCAAGTCCAGCATTGCGGTGACAGCGTAACGCCCTTTGGTTGTTAAGCGCATCGTTCGATTCCACGTGTTGGTTCAGGGTGGCGGTATTATGCGATACCCGACAAAAACAGTCAACTATATGCCATAGTGTTTTTGTCGGAATTGTGCGTGAAGATCCGGGAAGGAAGAAGAACCAACGGCAGGGGCGAAAAATATAACAAAGCCCCTGCAAGAAACCAACCGTTACGGTCGGTCAGCCACCTTTCCTTAGCCCTTCCTCCGTATCGTCCGAGCTACCCTCTGCCGTCAGCGGCCGCTCCTCCTCCACCGCGACGAAATCCTCGGGGTTCAGTTCCGGCAAGCGTTCGGCGCAGTAATCCGACCCCATCTCTGCCATGGCCTTGCACATACCGTCAATGCGGGTATCCACCTCGTGCATATGGTCCAGTAGCGTCCGGATCGCGTGGGCCACCGGGTCCGGCAGTTCGCTGGTCACACCGTAGGCATCAAAACCGATTTTCTCCGCCATTTCCTGACGCTGCTGTTCCTTATAAGAGTCCTCGCTGGAGGTGCGTTTCACGATGCGACCCGGAATGCCGACCACGGTCGCGCCCTCGGGCACTTCCTTGGTCACCACGGCATTAGAGCCGATGCGGGCGTTGCGCCCCACCGTGAAGGGTCCGAGAATCTTGGCCCCGGCCCCCACCACCACGCCATCGCTGAGGGTGGGGTGGCGCTTGCCCTTTTGCCAGGTGGTCCCGCCGAGCGTGACGCCGTGGTAAAGGGTGACGTCATCACCGATTTCCGCGGTTTCACCGATCACCACCCCCATGCCGTGATCGATAAAAAAACGCCGCCCGATGCGCGCGCCGGGATGGATTTCGATACCCGTGAGCCAGCGCGACAGGGTGGAGATGGTCCGAGCCAGCCACTTGAAGCCCGCTCCCCAGATACGGTGGGCCAGGCGGTGCAACAGAAGCGCGTGCAGCCCCGGGTAGTTGGTCAACACCTCGAAAGCGTTGCGGGCGGCCGGGTCGCGGTCAAATACGGAGCCGATGTCTTCACGTAAGCGATCAAACATGCCGGTTCAGTCCTGTGGCTGGGTAAGTTTTTCGGTGGCGCTCAAAATCCCCCGAAGAATGTTCGTCTCCACCCGGTCGGGGTGGCTGCGCAGGTAAAGGCGGCGCAGCCGGGTCATCAGCTGACGTGGATTGTCCGGATCCAGAAAATCAATGGCCACCAGGGTGCGTTCCAGGTGCTCAAACAACCGCTGCAACTCCTCCGCCGAGGCCAGCTCGATATCCCATTCGGTTCCCCAGCGGTTATCCGGCGCGGCGCCTTTCTCCTGCCCCAGCACCGCCATGCGCAGCTCGTAGCACAGCACCTGCACCGCCGCAGCCAGGTTGAGGGAGCTGAACTCGGGGTCGGCGGGAATATGCACGTGCTTGTGGCAGCGGTGCAACTCCTCGTTGGTCAGGCCCCGGTCCTCACGCCCGAACACCAGCGCCACCTCGAGCTGCTCGCGTCCGGACAACCACTCGCTGGCCAGTTCCCGAGGGTCCAGTACCGGCCAGGGGATGTGGCGGCCGCGGGCGCTGGCACCGACCACGTAGTTACAGCCCTCCAGCGCCTCATCCAGGGTCGGCACCACCTGCGCCCGCTCCAGTATTTCGGTCGCGCCCGAGGCCCGCGCCGTGGCTTTCTCATCGGGAAAGGCCTTGGGATCCACCAGCACCAGACGGGAGAACCCCATGTTCTTCATCGCCCGCGCAACCCCCCCGATATTGCCGGGGTGAGACGTATTGACCAGCACGATGCGCACGCGCTCAAACATTCAAAGGCCCTCTACATTGGAAAACCGGCAATTCTACCAGATCTGCCGGGAATCGGGCAGGAGACGGGAACGAGCAAAAGCTTAGGAGGCCCTCTTTAACTTTGGTATACTGCCCGTTTGACCTCCACCCAGCAGATACAGCGACAATCCATCCATGCAACCCACCCTAAATATCGCCCTCAGGGCCGCCCGCATCGCCGGCGAACAGATCGTCCGCGCCATTGAACGCCTGGATATCATCAAGTCCGAACAACAGGACGTCCACGAATTTCTGATCGACGCCGCTGTCAGCGCCGAGAAAACGGCCGCCTACAACATCCACAAGGCCAACCCCCAACACCGGGTCAACGGCCGCCACGGCGGCCCGATCAAAGGCCAGGACGAAGAAGGCAACATCGAGTGGCTGGTCGACCCCATCGATGGCATCGCCAACTTCCGGCACGGGCTGCCCAATTTCGCCCTGACCCTGGTGTGCCAGCAGAAGGGACGCGCCGAGCACGTGGTGGTGCTCAACCCGGTCACCGGTGAAGAGTTTACCGCCAGTCGCGGACGAGGGGCCCAGCTCAATGGCAAGCGCATTCGCGTCAGTCCCGCCAAGAGCCTGAAGGACACCCTGATCGCCAGCAACTTTCTCAGCCAGCAGGGCGAACGCCCGGAGCTGCAGAGCCAGCTCGAAATGCTCAAGCACATCAGCCTCAACAACGCCCGTCAGCAGGATATCGGCAGCCCCGCGCTGGCGCTGGCCTACCTCGCTGCCGGTCGTTATGACGGCGCGATCATGCAGGGCCTGGACCGCTGGCAGCTGGATCCGGGGATGCTGCTGATCCAGGAGTCGGGCGGTCTGATGGGCGATCTCAAGGGAGGCACCCAGATTCAGCAGAGCGGCGACCTCGCCGCCGGCAACCCCAAGCTGTTCAAGCAGCTGCTGCAGGTCATTCACCCCGCCCTGCGCTAAGCCCGCTTGGGATCAAGCCATTCACTCCCAGATGAATGGCCAATAAAGAACCCCGCTTTTCGGGGTTCTTTGGTTTGGGGCGCTGCCGGCAACGCTCCCAGTTCGGGGTCCCGGGAGGGCCGGGGCTTGCTCCTGTCAGGTGAGTCCCGCGGCCTTCAACAGGGTAATGGCGGCGCTGGTAAAAAACAGCGAGCCGACCGTGGTGATGACGATAATATTGGCTGCCAGCGCGGCGTTGCCCCCCATCGCCCGGACCATGACGTAACTGGCGGCAGCGGTGGGCGCGCAGGCCATCAGCAGCAGCACGCCAAGCTCGAGTCCGCGCAGGCCGACCAGGATACCGGCCAGGGTCAGCGTGACCGGAAGCAGCAGCAGCTTAAAGCCCGACGCAAGCAGCGCGTTGCCCAGGTTATGGCGCAGCGCACCGAAATTCAGACTGGCACCGGTGCACAGCAACGCCAGCGGCAGCGTCATCTGGGCGAAGTATTCGCCGCTGCGAATCAGCAGCGGCGGCAGTTCGATCTGGTACCAGCTCACCGGCAACGCCAGCATAATTCCGACAATCAGCGGATTGCCGGCGATCCCCTTCAACGTGCCGGTCAGCCCGGCATCGCGGTTGAGCCAGCGGCTCAGGGTGACCACCGACAGCACGTTGAAGAGGATCGTCACCAGCGCCAGGTACAGCGACGCAGCCACCAACCCGTCGTTGCCGTAGGCGTTGACGCAATAGGCCAGTCCGATAATTCCCATGTTGGAGCGGAACCCGCCCTGGACCACGACGCCGCGCTCCTCCGCCGGAAACACCCAGCGCCGGCTCACCGCTTCCAAAACCACGAACATCAGCAGGGTCCCGCCCAAACCGATACCAAGCATCTGCGCACTGGCGGCCTGGTCGATACTGGTCTGGCTGATGCTGATAAAGAGTAACGACGGGAGGGTGATGTTGAACACCAGCTTGGAGCCGATATCGACAAAGTTGTCGTTGATCAACCCGGTACGGCTCAGGATAAAGCCGAGGGACAGCAGCACCAGGATCGGGCCGGTAACACTGAACGAGTAAACAAGGGTGCTGAGAAAGCTTTCCATCACGGGTCTCGGTTGGATGTGAGGCGATGCAGTCTAGCGAGATCGGTGATCAGTGGATAGGTTTGCCCTTTCAAGATAGCGAGCGGGCGCTGGCGCTCTCCACACCCGCCACAGCTTGCCCTGCTTTTTTAACAGCCGCCCTCAAAATTGAGGCATTCATGGCCCCGCATTGGCCTCAGCGGCACAGCCCCCCTAGTCTAAAGAGACAAGGCCAGTACAACCCAACAAATGAGCCCAGAAGAATGCCGCCAGCCGGCACCCGGGCGACGCGCTGAAACAGGAGTGGGCAGATGTTCGAAACCGCCGAGCTGGGCCGCACCCTGGCCCCCGATGAGTACAAACAGCGGGTTCCGCGCCTGCGCGAAGAGCTGCTCGCGGCTCAGCGCGAACTGCGGGCCGCCCGCCGGTTCCCGGTCATCGTCCTCTTTGCCGGCGTCGACGGCGCCGGCAAGGGGGAGATCTGCAACCTGCTCAACGAGTGGACCGACCCCCGCTGGCTGGTCACCAACGCCTACGGGCCGCCCAGCCAGGAGGAGCGCGAGCGCCCCACCTACTGGCGCTACTGGCGGGACCTGCCGCCCAAGGGGCAGATCGGCCTGTTCCTCAGCGCCTGGTATTCCCGCCCCATCCTGGCGCGGGTCTACGGCGAAACCGGGCTGGCCCAGTTCGACGAGGAGCTGAACCGCATCATGAACATGGAGCAGGCGCTGGCCGACGACGGCGCGCTGATCCTGAAATTCTGGCTGCACCTGGATAAGCAATCACAACAGACCCGCTTTAAAACCCTGGAGCAGGACCCACTCAACAGCTGGCAGGTCACCGACAGAGACTGGAAGCACTGGCGCCTCTACGACGCCTTCATCGCCACCGCCGAACACTGCATTCGCCGCACCAGCACCGGAGACGCGCCCTGGAGCCTGATCGAGGGCACCGATATTCGCTACAGCGCCACTGCCGTGGCCACCCGCATTCGCGACGCCATCGTCCGTCACCTGCAAACCTTCGAGCGGCGAAAAACGGACCTCGCCGCCCCTCCCCTCCCGGCGAAAAAGGGTACCTCCGGCAACAACGGCGAGAACGGAAAAGCCCTGCGCAAGCGGGCCCGCAAGGTGGACCGCCCCGACTTTCCCACGGTGCTCTCTGCCTTGGACAGCAACTTGAGACTCGACAAGGAGCGTTATCGGAACGACCTCAAGCGTCTGCACAAGGAGGTTAATCAACTCTACCGCGAGGCCGAGCGCCAGGGGATCGCCAGCGTCCTGGTCTTCGAGGGCTGGGACGCGGCCGGCAAGGGGGGGGCCATTCGCCGCCTCACCCGCGCCCTGGAGGCCCGCTTATACAAGGTCATTCCCATCGCCGCCCCCACCGACGAGGAGCGGGCCCACCACTACCTGTGGCGCTTCTGGCGTCACCTGCCGCGCGCCGGCCACCTGTCGATCTTCGATCGGAGCTGGTACGGGCGAGTGCTGGTTGAGCGCGTCGAAGGTTTCAGCCGTCAAAGCGACTGGATGCGCGCCTACCATGAGATCAACGATTTCGAGGAGCAGCTGGTGGAGCGGGGCCTCATCCTGGTGAAATACTGGCTGGATATCACCCCCGAGGAGCAACTGGCCCGTTTCGACGCCCGGGCCGAGACCCCCCACAAGCGCTGGAAGCTCACCGACGAAGACTGGCGCAACCGGGAGAAGTGGGCCGATTACGAGCGCGCCGTGCACGATATGGTCGAGCGCACCAGCTCCCACGTCGCCCCCTGGACCCTGGTGGAAGCCAACAACAAGCGTTACGCCCGAATCAAGGTGCTGGAGACCTTTCGCGACCAGCTCAAAGCGCGCCTCGACCAACAGCAGTCCGCCCCGCGAGCAGCGCTGGCGAGCGCCGAGGCGGAGACCGCCACTGCCCCAACCGATTCGGACTAAGCTTTCTAGGGCAGGCTGTTTGGGATCCGGCCTGCCAGCGACAGCCTGATTCAAACATCGACTCACGCTACTCGTACCACTCATCCAACTTAGGGGAGCCCAGCAATGGACACTACGAACCCCCGACCCAAGCAGGCGGGCTCACTGCTCTCTCCAGACGATCCACGTGCCTTTACCCTGATCAACCCCACCGCCGTCGCGCCGCTGCTGCTGGTGTGTGACCATGCCTCCAACTACATTCCGCCCCACCTCAACCACCTGGGGCTGCCCCCCAGCCTGCGTGAAGACCATATCGCCTGGGACCGCGGCGCCGCCGACCTGGTGCAGCTGCTTTCGGACCGGCTCGAATGCCGGGCGGTACTGGCCAACTACTCGCGCCTGTTGATCGACGTCAACCGGGACCCGAAGCTAAACGAACCCTCGCTGATTCCCGAGGTGAGCGACAACCACCCCATTCCCGGCAACCAGGGACTCACACCCGAGGAGCGACGGCAACGGGTGCTGCGGATATCCGACCCCTACCACCACGAGATCGAGCGCCAGCTACTGGCCCTGGGGGCATTTGTCAAAGCCCCGATGATCTTCTCCATTCACACCTTCACCCCGGCCATGCGCGGCGGCCAGCCGCGCCCCTGGCACGCCGGCATGCTCTGGAACCAGGACCCGCGCATCGCCAAACCACTGATGGCCCACCTGCGTCGCCACGAGCATCTGATGATCGGCGATAACGAGCCCTACTCGGGGCGCGAATTCGCCTACACCATCGACCGCCACGGCCATGCCCAGGGACTCCCCAACTGCGCCATCGAGATCCGCCAGGACCTGCTGGAGAGCCACGAGGCCTGCCTCTGGTGGGCCGACAAACTGAGCGACGGCCTGCAGGAAATAATGAAACACGCCGATGTCTTCCAGGTTCGCTTCTATCCCGACCAGACCGAGCAGGCGGTCTGAGCGGGGTGGCGGCGGCGTCCATGGGCGATAGCAACTTTACCCTGGGTATCGAGGAGGAGTACCTGCTGGTTAACCGGGCCTCGCGGCAGCTCGCTGCCGATCCCCCCGAGGCCCTGTTCAAGGCCTGCGCCAAGGCCCTGCCCAACATGGTGACCCACGAGTTCCTCCGCGCCCAGATCGAGGTGGGCACCAAGGTCTGCCACAGCGTGCAGGAAGCGCGGGAGAACCTGGCCCACCTGCGCACCACCCTGGCCGAAATCGCCGACGGTTACGGACTGGCAATCATCGCCGCCTCCAGCCACCCCTCCGCATTCTGGATCGAGCAGCAGCACACTCAGGCCGAGCGCTACGACAACCTGGCCGAGGACCTGCAAGGCGTGGTGCGCCGACTGCTGACCTGCGGCATGCACGTGCATGTCGGTATCGCCGACAACGACCTGCGCATCGACCTGATGAATCAGGTGGTTTACTTCCTGCCTCACTTGCTGGCCCTGAGCACCTCCTCCCCGTTCTGGGGCGGTGACGACACCGGGCTCAAGTCCTACCGGCTCTCCGTGTTCAACGAGCTGCCGCGCACCGGGCTGCCGGACACCTTCCACAGCTACGCCGAGTACCAGCGGCACGTGGATGTACTGGTCCGCACGGGGTTGATCAAGGACGCCTCCATGCTCTGGTGGGACGTGCGCCCCTCCAATCACTTCCCGACCCTGGAGATGCGGATCACCGACGTCTGCACCCGGCTGGACGACGCCATCTGCATCGCGGCGCTCTATCTGAGCACCCTGAAAATGCTCTACCAGCTGCGCCAGGACAACCAGCGCTGGCGCCAGTACTCCCCCATGCTGATCCAGGAGAACCGCTGGCGGGCCCAGCGCTACGGCATCGACGAGGGCATGATCGACTTCGGAGAGAGTAAAAAAGAAGCCTACAAGGAGCTGCTGGAGGAGTGGCTGACCCTGCTTACCGGGTCGGCCCGCGAGCTGGGCTGCCTCAAGGAGATACGACACGCCCGCCGGATTCTGCGCCGCGGCACCAGCGCCGACGCCCAGCGACGGGTTTACCGCCAGGCCCAGTCGCGCTCGGGCTCCCACGACGAGGGGATGCGCAAAGTGGTGGACTGGCTGATGAAAGAGACCCTGCGCGTGTAGCCCCCCCCCCCGCTGTAAAAACATTGTAAAACCGAAAAAGCCAGCAACCATCGGCCCCCGAGCGCTGTCCAACCCATATAAGGGGCGTTTATCCCGCTATAAGTTGCGGATTTGCCTGAAAAAAGCCAACTACAATAAAAAGGTGGCGCGACCAGGCCCGGGAGACGCCAGGTCGGAAATGGAGCTTTCCAATCAGCCCCGGCCTTATGAGCTTTAAAGGTGATTGATTATGAATATATTCAGCAACTATCAGAATCGATACGAAGCGACTCAGGAGGAGGAACTGAGTCTCCAGGAGTATCTGGAGCTCTGCAAGCAAGACCCGAGTGTCTATGCCAGCGCCGCTGAGCGGATGCTGGCCGCGATTGGCGAACCCGAACTGGTGGACACCGCCCGCGACCCCAGGATGAGCCGTATCTTTTCTAATAAGCTGATCAAGCGCTACCCCTCCTTCAAGGAGTTCTACGGCATGGAGGAGTGCATCGAGCAGATCGTCTCCTACTTCAGGCACGCCGCCCAGGGACTGGAGGAGAAAAAACAGATCCTGTACCTGCTGGGGCCTGTGGGCGGCGGTAAATCCTCCCTGGCCGAACGGCTCAAGGAGCTGATGGAGCGGATTCCCTTTTATGCCATCAAGGGCTCGCCGGTCAACGAATCACCCCTGGGGCTGTTCAACCCGGAGGAGGACGCCACCATCCTGCAGGAGGAGTACGGCATTCCCCGCCGCTACCTCAGCGGCGTCATGTCCCCCTGGGCGGTCAAACGCCTGCACGAGTTCAAGGGCGACATCAGCAAGTTCCGGGTGGTGAAGCTGTACCCCTCGATCCTGGACCAGATTGCCGTGGCCAAAACCGAGCCCGGCGACGAAAACAACCAGGACATCTCCTCCCTGGTGGGTAAGGTGGATATCCGCATGCTGGAGGATTTCGCCCAGCACGACCCCGACGCCTACAGCTTCTCCGGGGGACTGTGCAAAGCCAACCAGGGTATCCTGGAATTCGTGGAGATGTTCAAGGCGCCCATCAAGGTGCTACACCCGCTGCTGACCGCTACCCAGGAAGGTAACTACAACAGCACCGAGGGAATGGGCTCGATCCCCTTCGAGGGGGTGATACTGGCCCACTCCAACGAGTCGGAATGGCAGACCTTCAAGAACAACAAGACCAACGAAGCCTTCATCGACCGGGTCTACATCGTCAAGGTGCCCTACTGCACCCGGGTTTCCGAGGAGATCCGGATCTACGAGAAGCTGCTGGAGCACAGCTCCCTGAACGAGTCCCCCTGCGCCCCGGACACCCTCAAGATGCTGGCCCAGTTTACCGTGCTGTCGCGGATGAAAGAGCCGGAAAACTCCAGCCTCTACTCCAAGATGCGGGTTTACGACGGCGAGAACCTGAAGGACACCGATCCCAAGGCCAAGTCGATCCAGGAGTACAAGGACAACGCTGGGGTCAACGAGGGGATGGACGGCCTCTCCACCCGCTTCGCCTTCAAGATCCTCTCCAAGGTGTTCAACTTCGACCCCTCGGAGGTGGCCGCCAACCCGGTGCACCTGCTCTACGTGCTCGAGAAGGAGGTGGAGCAGCAGCAGTTCCCACAGGAGCTGCAGGACAAGTACATCCGCTTTATCAAGGAGTTCCTGGCGCCCAAGTATATCGAGTTCCTGGGTAAGGAGATCCAGACCGCGTACCTGGAGTCCTACTCCGAATACGGCCAGAACATTTTCGATCGCTACGTGACCTACGCCGACTTCTGGATCCAGGACCAGGAATACCGTGACCCCGAGACCGGCGATATTCTGGACCGCACCGCCATCAACGAAGAGCTGGAGAAGATCGAGAAGCCGGCGGGGATCAGTAACCCCAAGGACTTCCGCCACGAGATCGTCAACTTCGTACTGCGGGCCCGGGCCAACAACAACGGCAAGAACCCCTCGTGGCTCAGCTACGAGAAGATGCGCTCGGTGATCGAGAAGAAGATGTTCTCCAACACCGAGGACCTGTTGCCGGTGATCTCGTTCAACGCCAAGGCCTCCTCCGAAGACAAGAACAAGCACGAGGAGTTCGTCAAGCGGATGATCGAACGCGGTTACACTGAAAAGCAGGTACGCCTGCTCTCAGAGTGGTACATACGCGTACGTAAGTCCCAGTAAGCGAAGGTCCCGATAAGCGACTCAGGAGTTACCCGATGAGCTATATCATCGACCGACGCCTCAACGGCAAGAACAAGAGTTCGGTGAACCGGCAGCGGTTTCTGCGCCGTTACCGCAACCACATCAAAAAGGCGGTATCGGACGCGGTCAAGCAGCGCAGCATCACCGACCTTGAGAGCGGCTCGGAAATCACCATTCCCAGCCGCGACCTCTCCGAGCCTGTGTTTCACCACGGGCCCGGCGGGGTGAATACCCGGGTCTTTCCCGGCAACAAGGAGTTTGTGCCCGGCGACGAGATCCAGCGACCCCGGGGGGGCGGCGCCGGCGGCGGTGGCGGCAAGGCCAGCAACAGCGGCGAGGGCGAGGACGAGTTTGTCTTCCAGATCGATCGCGACGAGTTCCTGGAGTTTCTCTTCGAGGACCTCGAGCTGCCCCACATGGTCAAGAAACAGCTCGCCGACAGCAGCGACTACAAGACGGTGCAGGCGGGCTTTACCAACCAGGGCAACCCCGAACGGCTCAATATCGTGCGCTCCCTGCGCGGCGCCCATGCCCGGCGCATCGCCCTCTCGGGCAGCAGCCGGCGCCAGATCAAGGCCTTGGAACGGGAAAAGGCGGAGCTGCTCGAGCAGCCCGCCGACGACGCCCGGGACATCCGCCTGGCCGATATCGACGAGGAGCTGGAGCTGTTGCGGGCCAAGGTCAGCCGCATGCCCTTCCTGGACACCTTTGACCTCAAGTTCAACAACCTGATCAAGACTCCGGTGCCCAGCTCCAAGGCGGTCATGTTCTGTGTGATGGACGTCTCGGGATCCATGACCCAGAGCATCAAGGACATGGCCAAGCGCTTTTTCCTGCTGCTATACATGTTCCTCAAACGCGCCTACAAGCGCATCGACGTGGTGTTTATCCGCCACCACACCCAGGCCAAGGAGGTCGACGAGGAGGAGTTTTTCTACTCCCGGGAGACCGGCGGCACCATCGTTTCCAGCGCCATCGCCCTGACCGCCGAGGTTATCGAGGCGCGCTACCCCCCGGGGGACTGGAACATCTACGTGGCCCAGGCCTCCGATGGCGACAACTGGGATGGCGATTCCGACGCCTGCCGGGACCTACTGCTGGAGCGGATCATGCCCAAGGTGCAGTACTTTTCCTACGTGGAGATCACCACCGGAGAGCACCAGAACCTCTGGTTCGAATACGAACGGGTGCGTGAAGCCTTTCCGGATGTGTTCGCCATGGAGAAGATCGAAACCGTCGGGGATATCTACCCCGTGTTCCGCGAACTCTTCTCCCGCCGCGAACAACGGACGGGGTAGTGCACTGAAGATGACCGCGACCCTTTACCTGGCGCTGTCACCTGGCTGTTCCCCCGCGGTACGGCCGGGGTCCTGGGGAGGGGTTCTCCCCCGGGCGAGGCGCCCGCTTCATACCCAGGAGGTACGATGAATCAACCGATCTCCACAGGCTCGGAGTGGACCTTCGAGCTTCTGGAAGCTTACGATCAAGCCATCGCCAAGGAGGCGGAAAGGTTCAAACTCGACACCTATCCCAACCAGATCGAGGTGATCACCTCCGAGCAGATGATGGATGCCTATTCCTCGGTGGGCATGCCCCTCAACTACCACCACTGGTCCTTCGGCAAGCAGTTCGTCAATACGCAACAGAATTACCGGCGCGGCCACATGGGCCTGGCCTACGAGATCGTCATCAACTCCTCGCCGAGCATCGCCTACCTGATGGAGGAGAACACCATGACCATGCAGGCGCTGGTCATCGCCCACGCCTGTTACGGCCACAACTCCTTTTTCAAGGGCAACTACCTGTTCCGCACCTGGACCAACGCCAGCGCCATCATCGACTACCTGCTCTTCGCCAAGCACTACATCGCCGAATGCGAAGAGCGCTACGGTATCGACGAAGTGGAGAAGCTGCTGGACTCCTGCCACGCGCTGATGAATTACGGCGTCAACCGCTACAAGCGACCACACCCGATCTCCGCCGAGGAAGAGCGTAAGCGGCAGAAAAAGCGCAGCGAAATCCTGCAGCAGCAGGTCAACGCCCTCTGGGACACCATTCCCAAGAAGCATGCAGATGAGGACGAGACCCGTCCCAAGTACCCCCGCTACCCCAAGGAGCCGGAGGAGAACATCCTCTACTTCATGGAGAAAAATGCCCCCCTGCTGGAGCCTTGGCAACGGGAAGTGATCCGCATCGTGCGAAAAATCGCCCAGTACTTCTATCCCCAGAAACAGACCCAGGTGATGAACGAGGGCTGGGCTTCGTTCTGGCACTACACCCTGTTACACGCCCTCTACGAGAAAAACCTGGTCACCGACGGGTTCATGATGGAGTTCCTCCACTCCCACTCCAGCGTCATCTACCAGCCCCCCTACGACAGCCCCTACTACAGCGGCATCAATCCCTATACCCTGGGCTACAACATGTACCAGGACATCAAGCGCATCTGCGAAAACCCCACCGACGAGGACCGGGAGTGGTTTCCGGAGATCGCCGGGGCCGACTGGCTGGATACGCTCCACGAAGCGATGCGCAACTACAAGGACGAGAGCTTTATTCAGCAGTTCCTGTCACCAAGGCTAATGCGCGAGCTGCACCTGTTCACCGTTCTGGATGATGAGAAACGCAGCAACCTGGTGGTCTCGGCGATTCACGACGAGAGCGGCTACCGGGAAGTGCGGCGCAACCTGGCCGAGCAGTACAACCTGGGTACCCGCGAGCCCAACATTCAGGTCTACAGCGTCAACGTACGCGGAGACCGCTCACTGACCCTGCGCCACTTCCAGCACAATGACCGCCCCCTTGGGGAAAGCACCGAGGAGATGTTGCGCCACGTGCACAGGCTTTGGGGGTTTGATGTGCGCCTGGAGTCGGTCAAGGGAGATGAGGTAGTGAAGACTTTCCACTGCCCGCCCCGACCAGAAAGCCCGGGAATTGCTCACTAGCCCCTCGTTCATACAGCCCGCCTGAAAATTGGCCATAAACGCCGGGGCTGCGGTAGAAACAGGCACCCACGACCGGCGCCCTCGGGGCGCCGGTCGCCGGCTCAGGACTCCATCCCCGGTTCTCCCACCATCTCCTCGTAGGCATGGGACGGCTGCAGCCTGACCGGGGTATTTTTCAGAAACTCGAACTGCTGCTTGGCTTCTCGGTAACTGTGAAAGCACAGGGGCTCGGCGGAGTCCCGCCGTTCAATGGTGTAGCCCGTGCCGTGAATCACCGCCTCGGCGGTATAAATATCCCCCTCGTTGGAGAGAATATTGATCGCCGAAACCCGTCCCTGCTGAGCCTCTTCGGTAAAATCGCTGTATTTCATGGGCCGCCTCCTGGCCTGCCAAATGGATAGGCATGCGCCAAGGCCGATAGAGCCTTTACCTCGGCGGCCCATTAGACCCCGTTGTTGTCCCGCAGTTTCCTTTCCAGGGCCGTACAGAGCGCGTGCAGGTAATGAATATCCTCAGCCTCCATCCTCACCAGCCGCGCCTGAACCCAGCCCCGCAGGTTGCTCTGCGCAGGCTGTTCCAGCAGATCCATCAGCGCCTCCACCCGCCCCTTGAGCGCCTGCAGTTGTCCCGCCGGATTCTTAGCCGGCTTTGACGCCGCCGCCCCGGGACTCAGCCCGGACAAGCAATAGGCGTAGAGCATCACCGCCTGTGCCAAGTTGAGCGAGGGGTAGCTGACCGCCAGGGGAATCGAGGTAAGCAGATCGCAGCGGTCGAGCTCGGCATTGGACAGGCCTCGGTCCTCGCGGCCGAACAGCAACGCCACCCGCCCTGCCGTAGCGGCCTTTTCTCGCAGCAGCTCAGCAAGCGCCTCCGGCGGGTGGAGCTGACGCAGCCGCCCCCGGGGTTTGGCGCTGGTGCCGATCACCAGGTCCCGGTCCGCCAGGGCCGCTTCCAGGGTCGGAAAGGTCTCGATATTATCCAGCAGATCCGCGGATCCGTGGGCCAGCCAGCGCGCCTCCGGGGCCTGCTGGACCGCGCTGTTGACGACCCGCGGCGGACCAAACCCCATGGTCTTCAGGGCGCGGCAGGCGGCACCGGCATTCTCCGGTACCTGGGGTTCGAAAAGAATAAAACTCAAGTCCATGGTGCGTTACGCGCTCACCGTCATCGTTACGGGGAAGCGCACTATAGCACGCACCGTCGTGATACCGACCTGCACAACCTGAGCCTTCATCTATACTTGGCCTTAACTGACCAGAGCAGTAGGTCTTAAGTGCAGTCCAAACTTCCCGGGGCGAAAGCCCCACCGAGAAGGGGATGTGGGATGAAGCCAGTTCATGGCGGGCTGTTATTTTTGGCGGCAGGGGCCAGCCCGCCCCTGCTCGCCGCCTGGGAGGTCAACCTGCCCATCGGGGTGACCGCGATCAGCCGCTCGGTTCACGACCTGCATATGCTGATCTTCTGGGTCTGCGTGGCCATTGGGGTGGTCCTGTTTGGCATCATGGGCTGGGCCCTGGTCAGGCACCGCAAATCCAAGGGCTTCAAACCACACAAGTTTCACGAACACCCGGGGCTGGAAGTACTCTGGACCCTGATCCCCGCCGCCATCCTGGTGTTTATGGCCATCCCCTCCGCCGCCACCCTGATCGAGATGTACGACCGCGACGAAGGCGATTTGACCGTACGCATCACCGGCTACCAGTGGAAGTGGCGCTACACCTACCTTGACGAAGAGATCGACTTCTTCAGCAACCTCAGCACCCCCCAGAACCAGATCAACAACCTGACGGAGAAGGGCGACAACTACCTGCTGGAGGTGGACCGTCCGCTGGTGATTCCAGCCGGCAAGAAAGTCCGCTTTCTGCTCACCGCCAATGACGTGATCCACTCCTGGTGGGTGCCCGCCCTGGCGGTGAAGAAGGACGCCATTCCCGGCTTTATCAACGAAGCCTGGACCCGGGTGGACGAACCGGGAATCTACCGCGGCCAGTGCACGGAGCTTTGCGGCCGCCTGCACGGTTTCATGCCGGTGGTGGTAGAGGTCAAACCCGAGGCCGAGTACCAGCAGTGGGTGGCCGCGACCCGCGCCGAGGCTGAAGCCGCCAAGAGCGCCGCCCAGGCCAAAGACTGGACCCTGGCCGAGCTGATGGCGCGGGGCGAAACCGTCTACCAGCAAAGCTGCAGCGCCTGCCACCAGGCCGGGGGCGAAGGGGTACCCAACGTCTTCCCCGCCCTCAAGGGCAGCGCGGTGGTCACCGGCCCGATCGCGGAGCACATCGAGGTTGTCGCGTTCGGCAAGACCAACACCGCCATGCAGGCTTTTGCCGACCAGCTCGGCGCAGTGGATCTGGCGGCGGTCATCACCTATGAGCGCAACGCCTGGGGTAACGACAGCGGCGACCGGGTGACCCCGGCGCAGATCAACCAGGCCTTGGGTAAGGAGTAAATCATGACCACCGCCACCACTGCCGAGGGTTCCCAAGCGGCGCACCACGGACCGGCACCGGGGCTAAGCCGCTGGCTGTTCACCACCAACCACAAGGACATCGGCACCCTCTACCTGGTGTTCAGTCTAAGCCTGTTCATGGTGGGCGGGGTCATGGCCCTGCTGATCCGGGCCGAGCTGTTTCAGCCGGGACTGCAGCTGGTGCAGCCGGAGTTCTTCAACCAGATGACCACCATGCACGGACTGATCATGGTGTTCGGCGCAGTCATGCCCGCCTTCGTGGGCCTGGCCAACTGGCAGGTTCCGCTGATGATCGGCGCCCCCGACATGGCGCTGCCGCGGCTCAACAACTGGAGTTTCTGGATCCTGCCCTTCGCCTTCGCCCTGATGATCTCCACCCTGTTCATGGAGGGCGGGGCACCCAACTTCGGCTGGACCTTCTACGCCCCCCTCTCCACCACCTACGCGCCCCCCAGCGTCACCTACTTTATCTTCGCGGTGCACATGATGGGGATCAGCTCCATCATGGGGGCGATCAACATCATCGCCACCATTCTCAACATGCGGGCACCGGGAATGACCCTGATGAAAATGCCCCTGTTCGTCTGGAACTGGCTGATCACGGCCTTCCTGCTGATCGCGGTGATGCCGGTGCTGGCCGGAGTGGTCACCATGATGCTCCTGGATGTGCATTTCGGCACCAGCTTCTTCAACGCCGCCGGCGGCGGCGACCCGGTGCTGTTCCAGCACATCTTCTGGTTCTTCGGTCACCCCGAGGTCTACATCATGATCCTGCCGGCCTTCGGCATCATCTCCCAGATCATTCCCACCTTCGCCCGCAAGCGGGTGTTCGGCTACGCCTCCATGGTCTACGCCACCGCCGCCATCGCCGTGCTCTCCTTTATCGTCTGGGCCCACCACATGTTCACCGTGGGCCTGCCGCTGGTCGGTGAACTGTTCTTCATGTTCACCACCATGCTGATAGCCGTCCCCACGGGGGTGAAGATATTCAACTGGGTCGCCACCCTCTTTCGCGGCTCCATGACCTTCGAGACCCCCATGCTCTTTGCCCTGGCCTTCGTGGTGCTGTTCACCATCGGCGGTTTCTCCGGGCTGATGCTGGCGATTGCACCGGCCGACTTCCAGTACCACGACACCTATTTCGTGGTGGCCCACTTTCACTACGTGCTGGTTCCCGGGGCGATCTTCTCGATTATCGCCGCCACCTACTACTGGCTGCCCAAGTGGACCGGGCGGATGTACAACGAAACCATGGGCAAGGTGCACTTCTGGCTCTCCTTTATCGGCGTCAACCTGACCTTTTTCCCCATGCACTTTATCGGCCTGGCCGGCATGCCCCGGCGAATTCCCGACTACGCCCTGCAGTTTGCCGATTTCAACATGGTCGCCAGCCTCGGCGCCTTCTTGTTCGGCTTCTCCCAGCTGCTGCTGATTTACAACATCGTCCGCTGCGTGCGCGACGGCCGCGGCGCCCCGGCCCGCCCCTGGGACGGGGCCGAGGGGCTGGAGTGGGAACTGCCTTCCCCGGCCCCCTACCACACTCACCAGACCCCGCCGCGGGTGGACTGAGTCGTGGCCGGGGCCCAGAACCGCCGGCTGATTACCGGGCTTGTGGCCGGCTCCGTGGCCATGTTCGGGTTCGGCTTCGCCCTGGTCCCGCTCTATGACGTTTTCTGTCGCATCACCGGTCTCAACGGCAAGGTTGAGCAGGGCCGGGAGCGGGTCGAGTTCATTGATGCCGGGCGTACGGTCAAGGTGCAGCTAATCTCCTCGGGCAGCCCCGGGCTGCGGGCCTCCCTGCGCCCCGAAGTTCCCACTTTTCAGCTCCACCCGGGGCAGCTGCAGGAGACCGCGTTTGTAGTTCACAACCGCTCCGAAGAGGACCGAGTGATCCGGGCGGTGCCCAGCGTGGCGCCGGCCGAGGCAGTCGAATTTCTGAACAAAATCCAGTGCTTCTGCTTCGAGGAGCAGGCCGTCGCGGCGGGAGAAGAGCGCCGCATGCCGCTGGCGTTCACCGTTTCACCGCGGCTTCCCGAGCACCTGCACACCCTGACCCTGTCCTACACCCTGTACGACATTACCCCCTCAAAAGAGACGGGAGCGGCGCTATGACCACCCAGACCTATTACGTGCCCAGCGACAGCCGCTGGCCGATTATTGCCTCCCTGGCCCTCTTCCTGATGGCGTTCGGAGCCGGCAGCCTGATCAACGGACTGGGCCGGGAGGGCACCAGTCCCGGGCTTTACCTGCTGCTGGCCGGCGCGCTGGTGATGGTGGTGGTGCTGTTCGGGTGGTTCGCCCATGTGGTGAGCGAGAGCCGGCTGGGACTCTACAGCGCGCAGATGGACCGTTCCTTTCGCTGGGGCATGGGCTGGTTCATCTTTTCGGAGGTCATGTTCTTCGCCGCCTTCTTCGGCGCCCTGTTCTATGTCCGTGTTTTGGCCGTGCCCTGGCTGGGCGGTGAAGGAGAAAAAGGGATCAGCAACCAGCTCTGGCAGGGCTTCGAAGCCCACTGGCCGCTCCTGTCGCCGCCCGACAGCGCGCAGTTTCCAGGTCCCCGCGCGGTCATCAGCCCGTGGCAGATCCCCCTGGTCAACACCCTGCTGCTGATCAGCTCCAGCTTTACCGCCACCCTGGGCCTCGGTGCCCTGCAGGAGGCGCGGCGCAGCCGCGCGGCGGCATGGCTAGGCATCACCATCGCCCTGGGGCTGGTGTTTCTCTCCCTGCAGCTCTACGAGTACCACGAGGCCTATACAAAGCTGGGACTCACCCTCCACGCGGGCATCTACGGCGCCACCTTCTTCATACTCACAGGATTCCATGGCCTGCATGTCACCCTGGGCACCCTGATGCTGATCATCGTCACCCTGCGGCTGCTCAAGGGCCACTTTGACGCCCAGAACCACTTCGGCTTGGAAGCGGTGATCTGGTACTGGCACTTTGTGGATGTGGTCTGGGTGGGGCTGTTTCTGTTCGTTTACATCCTTTAAACGCCTGCCAGCCAGGGCGCCCGGTAGGCCAACTGACCGCTGAGAAGCCCAATGATGACCAGCGCCACCAGCAGGGCGCAGAAAAGAACCCGCAGCATCAGAGAGCGGTAGAGCGAACGGCCGCCACCCCGCAACATGAAAACGAGACCGCCGCCCAAGGAGACAAGGGCGGCGGCAAAAAGCAACAACAGTAGGACGGTGAAGGACATGGCCGAGCACCTTAACGGGTCAGTTTTCAGTAAAGCCCAAGGCCGGTCGCTCTACAAGTTGACGCCCCTGCTCCTGGCGGCGCTGTTCATCCCCCTCTGCCTGTTTCTGGCCGGGTGGCAGTGGCAGAAAGCCGAGCGCAAAAGCGCCCTTGGCAAAGCGCCCACGCACTATCTGCAAACACTCCCGCCTTCTCCCCTGCCCCTGGAAGGCGCTTACCGGCTCATGGGCACCCCCCATCAGAAGTGGTCGCTGCTACTGGATAACCGCACCCGGGACGGGCGGGCGGGTTACGAGGTCCTTGTTCCCTTCACCACCGCGCAAGGCCCCGCGCTGCTGATCAATCTGGGCTGGGTGGCCGCACCGGCCATCCGCGATCACCTGCCCCAACTGCCGACGCTGCCGACCGCTGCACAGCTCCAGGGGCGCCTGTTGCCCCTTCCGACCCCGCCGACCCTGGGTTCACCCCGATGGAGTCCCGGCTGGCCCAAGCGGGTACAGACGCTGGACATCGAGGCCCTGCGTCTGGAGACCGGACTTGACCTTCTGCCACGGCAACTGCGCCTCGACAGGTCCCTTGCCCCGGGCTTTGACACCCGCTGGCCGCCTCCACGCATGACCCCGGCGCGGCACCAGGGATATGCCCTGCAGTGGGCACTGCTGGCCTTGGCATTAACAATAATGAGTGTTTATTACGCGATGACCTTGAGGCACAACCATGAGCGCCGTTAAACGCCATCTACCCCTACTTGCGATCCTGCTTTTTTCGGCGGGGCCGCTGATGCTGGCCTGGTCCCTGGTCAGCAGTCACTGGTGGCTGCCGCAAGACACCAGTAATCGCGGCGAACTGGCCCCGCCAGGGCGACAGCTGAGCGCGTGGCAGTTGCACCAGCCCGATGGCCAGCCCTTCGAGCCGGACGGCCGCTGGCAACTGCTGCTGTGGCAACCGGAGGGCTGTGCCTCAGGATGTCAGAACTGGCTGGACCGCCTGGACCGGGTTCAACGTGCCCTGGGCCGAGAGCGCCACCGCGTGGCCTACCAACTGATCCTGCCCCAACCCGAGCCCCAGCTAAACAGCCTGCAACCGGGGGCCGGGGCGTCCCTTCCTTCCCAGCCGCAAGTCTATCTGAGCGACCCCCTTGGCAACCTGGTGCTGCACTACCCGCTAAAGAGCGATCCCCGGGCCATCCTTAAAGACCTCAAAAAGCTGCTGCGCGCCTCCCGCATCGGTTAACGCAAGCGACGGTCGGGCGATTAAGCGCTTTTACCTCGTGACCCGAGGCGTTACCCTTGTCCACTTTTTCAGCAGGTGGTCATCACATTGAACGCGCGCACACAGGGGTTACTGCTGGGGTTCACTGCCTACGGCATGTGGGGTTTTTTCCCGCTGTTCTTCAAACTGATCGCCACGGTAGACGCCGACCAGGTGCTGCTTCAGCGGGTGGTCTGGTCCTGCCTCTTCGTCGCCGCCCTGCTGGGTTTATCCGGTCGCTGGCAGGGCGTTCGCGACGTCCTTAAAGACCGTAGCTGCCTGGGCTGGCTAGTGGTTTCCGCGCTGCTGATCTCGACCAACTGGCTGGTCTTTATCTGGGCCGTGGCCCAACAGCAGGTTCTCTCCACCAGCCTCGGGTATTTCCTGACCCCACTGATCAGCGTGCTGCTGGCCCGACTCTTTCTCGGCGAGCGCCTCTCCGCTTACGCCCTGGTCGCGGTTTCACTGGCCCTGCTGGCCGTGGTTTGGCAGATCCTCGCCGTGGGGCGCCTGCCCTGGATCTCCCTGGCCCTGGCCCTGTCATTTGGCATTTATGGTCTGGTACGCAAACGAGCGCCGGTGGACACCCTCAGCGGGCTTTTTATTGAAACCATGCTGATGCTACCCCTGGCCCTGCTCTACTGGGGCTGGCTGGCGGGAAACGGTCTGAGCCAGTTTACTCAACAGGGTGTGGGCACCACCGCCCTGTTGATAGGGTCGGGGGTCATCACCGCCCTGCCCCTGCTCGCCTTCGCGGCCGCGGCCAAGCGGCTCACCCTGACGGCGGTGGGCTTTATGATGTACATCAATCCGAGCCTGCAGTTCGTCACCGCGGTCTGGTTGTTCGGGGAACCGCTACATAGCCACCAGCTGGTGGCCTTCGGGTTGATCTGGATTGCTCTGGGGGTGTTTACCGCCGGTGCCTGGCGAGCCACCCGGCACCGGACGTTGGCTGCGGACTAGCGCAGGCCCGAGGTGGAGGCGGACAGGGGCGCCCGCCCGTTAAGACCGGCCACCTGGCTCAGCGGCCCGCGCCAGGAGGCAATTTCGGCGCGCAGTTTTTCCTGGTCCTCGCGCTCTTCGGCAAGTGAAAGATAACGCTGTTCAATTTCGCGGTAACGACTGGCAATCTCCTCCGGCGACATGACATGCACTTCGGCCCGCCAGAGCAGGAACTTAATATCAAAGGCCAGCCGGTCAGATAGGCGTGAATAACCCATGCCCAAGCTCCTTTTGTGTTCATACCCCTTCCTTAGACTGGAGTATGGTCAGAGCCCGGCCACAACGACATTGGATAAATTCCTATTTTTTGAACACTTCACTCAGGTATTGACCTCGCTCACGGGAACCGGCTCGCGCCGGCGCAGTTGCTGGAGCAGCAGCCCCGTCAGAATCAGCCCCAGCCCCCACAGGGTCGAGGGCAAAATCGGCTCACCCAGCAGAAAGTAGATAAACACCAGGGAGAGGAAGGGCGAGATAAAAATCAGGTTGGAAATCCGGGCGGTACTCTCGGTATAACGCATGGCATTGAGCCAGAGCACGAAGCTCAGCCCCATCTCAAAGACACCCACGTAAACCGCCCCGGGAAGGCCGGCCAGGCTCAAACCGCTAAACTCCCCCTGCCAAAAACAATAAAGCGCCACCAGCGGCACCCCGAAACTGAAATTAAGAAACAGCCCCTGCACCGGGTCGCGCTGGTCGCGGGCATTGAGTATCCAGTACAGAGCCCAGAGCACCGTGCTGGCCAGGGCAAGCGCCACCCCCTGGCCGTTGGCGAACTCCAGCGTCAGCAACTCGCCGCGGGTGGAGATCACCAGCACCCCCAGGTAACAGACCAGCGCCGCGGCCAGCTCCTGCAGCCGCAAACGATGGCCGAGCAGCGGCACCGCCAGCAGCGCCATGGTCAGCGCCCAGGTGTAATTGATGGCCTGGGCTTCCTGAGCCGGCAACAGCGCATAGGCCTGGAACAGCACTAAGTAGTATGCACAGGGGTTGATGGCGCCGAACACGAGAGACGCGAGACAGTCCGAACGGGACACGCTCAGCACCCGCACCAGCTCCCCTTTTAACGCCAGCATCCCCCCCAGCAACAGCCAGGAAACCAGGGCAGCGAAAAACAGCAGCTGGGCCGGGCTCAGGTGCGCCAGGCTCAGCTTGAAGGCGGTGGCAACCGTGGACCAGCAGAGAACGGCTGCTAATCCAAACAGATAGGCTTTACTTTGACGGCTCATGGCGTTTAGCTTTGGGGCAGTGGGCTTTCCGGCACGGTAAATAAGTTTGACGCGCCCGGCAAGCTGTAAAGAAGCCTTCAAAGACCCCGCTATGAAAATTCAGCTAACCAACCTGCCCCGGGAGATTGATGCTGCGGCCATTGCCGAGCTGTTTCCCGATCCCGCCCTTATTCGCATCACCCGGTTTGACCGCGACGGCGATCCCGACTCGGTCACCGTCTGGGTCGAAGTGGAAACCAGCCGCCTGCACGCCCAACTCCTGGCACAAAAAATCGCCGCCATTCCCCGCTTCGAACGGCGCATCGGCGCCTATGTGCCGCTGTTCGGCTAGCGCCACGGCCGGGTTGACGCCCCCCTTGCAGCCCCACACCACCGCATTCAACACAAAGAGATGAATCGTTTAAAACCGTTTTTCAGGGAACTGGGCCAGGAGGTTTTCACCGTTTCCGTGACCCTGTTCCGGCTGATGATTCCGGTCATCATCGTGGTCAAGATCCTGGAAGAGCTGGGCGGCGTCGAGCTGCTGGCCCGGCTGCTCGGCCCGGTGATGGCGCTGGTGGGGTTGCCCGACAGCCTGGGCCTGGTGTGGGCGGCAACGCTGGTCACTAATATCTACGCGGGCATGCTGATCTTCTTCACCCAGTCCGACCCCGCCTCCTTGAGCGTGGCCCAGGTAACCGTCCTGGGAGGCCTGATGCTGATGGCCCACGGTCTGCCAGTGGAAGCGCGCATCGCCCAGAAAGCCGGGGTCAGGCTGCGTGCGACGCTCCTGCTGCGGATCGGTGGCGGCCTGCTGTTCGCCTGGTTGCTACACCGGATTTACGGGCTGGGAGGCTGGCTGGAGCAACCCAATACCTTGCTCTGGCAGCCGGCGCCGGTGGATCCCAGCCTCGCGGGCTGGGCCCGCGCTCAGCTCGAGAGCCTGTTGATGATCCAGGTCGTCATCATCGTCCTGCTCAGTGCACTCAAGCTGCTGCGCCTGTTGGGCGTCGAGCGGCTCATGCAGTGGCTGCTGCAGCCCCTGTTGCGGGTGCTGGGCATCGGACCCCAGGCAACCATGCTCACCATCATCGGTATCACCCTGGGGCTCTCCTTCGGCGGCGGCCTGCTGATCAAGGAGGCACAGGCCGGCCATATTCGTGCGCGGGACGTCTTCTGCGCCATGGCACTGCTGGGGCTGTGTCACAGCCTGATCGAAGACACCCTGCTAATCCTGTTGCTGGGCGCCCACATCTCCGGGGTGTTATGGCTGCGCCTGGGGTACTCCCTGCTGCTGGTGGCGCTGCTAAGCCGCTGGATCGACAGGCGCTCACCGGCCTTCAAGGCGCGCCACCTCCTCTATCCGCCGCCGGCCAGCTCCTCGGCAACCCATCCAACGCGTCCGCGTCGGCATGCCGGGGATTGAACGCGCGGCTTTTTACCGGCCGCGGGTTGCCGTTTCCCCCGGGCGGGCTGACGCACGCCCCCGCGCCCGCTATCATTGGCCTGCCATCGCGGCTATTCAGCGCCAAACAAACACCGAGGAGTCCGATCCATGAGTCTGCAGGATCAACTGATGAAGGCGGGGCTGGTCGATAAGAAAAAGCTCCAGAACGCCAAGAAGGAAAAGCACAAAAACCGCAAGCAGCAGGGCAAAAAGCCGGGCCAGGATGAAGCCGAGGCGCTTCTGCGCAGCCAGCAGGCGAAGGCCGAAAAGGCCGAGCGGGACCGGGCGCTGAACCGGGAAAAGCAGGCCCTGGCCGAACGCAACGCCATTGCCGCCCAGGTTCGCCAGTTGATCGAGAGCAACCGCCTGCGCGACAGCGACGGTGAAACCGCCTACAACTTCAGCGACGGGCGCCAGATCAAGCGAATCTACATCAAGGACGAGCTGGTTACCCCCCTCAGCCGGGGCCAGCTGGCGATCGTACGCTTTGGCGAAGGCTATGCTCTGGTGCCGGCCAAGGTGGCAGAAAAGATCAGCCAGCGGGACAGCCAGAGCGTGGTGGTGCTGAACGAGCCGGAGGTTGCCCCGGACGAAGACGATCCTTACGCCGAGTACCAAATTCCCGACGATCTGATGTGGTAACCGGAGCCTGCCCATGACCCTGGCCCCGACCGACCTGCTCTGGCTGTTGTTCGCCTTCGTGTTGCTGCAGTACTGGTGGAGCGCCAAGGGGGTCAAGGAGCTCGCCTACCAGGCCTGCCGCCGCTATTGCCGGGAGCTGGATCTGCAGCTGCTGGACGATACCCTGGTGCTGCGCGGTCTCTGGCTCAAGCGCGATCCCGGGGGCCGGCTGCGCTTCTGGCGCTCTTACCTGTTTGAGTTTTCCTCCACCGGGGACGAGCGTTACCGGGGCCGGGTGATCCTGCTGGGGCGGCGGATCGAGGGCATCCAGCTGGAGCCGCACAGAATGGGGCCTTGATGCCCCATTCCCCCTGAAGCGCCGGATTACGTCACGGCCCCTGGCCCCTTTTCTGCCGGCCTCCGCCTTCCCCCGCGCCTAACCAAAGTCCCATGGGCAGCGCCAAGCGCCAGGTTCATAATGACCCGAACCCTAGAGCGCCAGATAGTAACGATGCCTAGCCCACCCCCCTTTTTCTTTTTCTTTGTCTTTGTCTTAGCCGCCCCCTGCCGGTTGCCCCGTGCCTGCTTTAACAGGGGCTGCCCATGCTGACCATTCGCCCCCTGGGCCAAAAAGACGCGCCCCTGCTGCAGCAACTGCGCCTAGCCAACGTGCGCCATGATCCCCACTGTTTCTGCACCAGCGCCGCCGAAGTGCAGCGTCAACCCCTGCTCGACTTCGAGCAGTTGATCGAGCGCTTCGCCCGGCTGCACGACGGCTGCCTCTGGGGCGCCTTTGGCCCCGGTGGGCAGTTGCTGGGCAGCCTGGCCCTGGAACGGCTGTACGGCGACTACCTCCGTCACAAGGCGCGGATATGGGGGTTGATGGTGGACCCCGGGCAACGGCGTAGGGCTGTCGCCAGCCAGCTCTGCCAACGGGCGATCCGCGAGGCGCAGGCCATGGACGGGGTGGAAAAGCTGGTGCTGGAGCTGACTGGGGAGGCGGTCGCGGCCATGCACCTCTACCGGGGCCTGGGATTTCGCATCGAAGGAGTGGAGCCGCTCTCGCTGAAGCAGCAGAACCGCTACCTGGACGAGATCCAGATGGGACTCTACCTCTAAGTCAGGCAGAACCGGCGCGCATTCAAGAAGGGAGACGAAAGGTACAGCAAGGGGCGGCATAACCGCCGCCCCGGGGCTACGCCCTTAGTGGTTACAGCCCGCGCTGTGCACGTGACCGTGCGCCAGCTCGTCTTCTGAGGCTTCCCGGACGTCGGCCACTTCCACCTCGAAATTGAGGTTCTGACCTGCCAGGGGATGGTTACCGTCAACGGTGACCTGATCGCCTTCCACTTTGGTGACGACCACAGAAAGCTGGCCGTTGGCGGTGCTGGCCTGAAAACGCATGCCCTCGGCAATCTCCTCGACGCCGGTGAAGGCTTCCTTTGAAACCGTCTGCACCAGGTCCGGGTGCACCGGTCCGTAACCCTCTTCGGGGGCCACGGTCACGCTCAGCTTATCCCCGGTGACCTTGCCGGTCAGGGCCGACTCCAGGCCGGGAATGATATTGCTGGCGCCGTGCAGGTAGGTTAACGGCTCACCCCCGCTGGACGAGTCGATCACCTCCCCCTGATCATCGGTGAGGGTATAGTGAATACTCGCTACTTTTTTGTCGGCAATCTGCATGAAAGCTCCGCGTTGGTTGATGAGTGTGTGCGCAGGATAACGGCTTCGCCGCCCGGATGGTACCTTGACGCGCGAATCCATTGATCTGACTGCTCCCGGGGACGGCCTCAGTCCACCCAGCCCTGCCCAATGGCTTTGAGCGGCAGTTCCAGCCCCAGCTCGGGCACCTGCTGGCCGATCCAGGCCGGGAAGGTATTGCTGTTGGGGCCCGGCCAGACCCGGTACTCATGGGCCCAGGGGTAGCTGCGTGCCGCGACGTCGATCGCCTCCACCAGTTCCCCGGCAGCCGCTCCACGTCGCTCCAGAAGCAGTTGCGGCCGCTCCCCAAACCAGTACCGGTCCGGGTGATCCTGCTCGATGCGCAACACCGGCAACCCGGCGCGCTGACGCCAGCCCACCACTTCATACACGGTGTAGCGCGGGGCGTTGCGGGCCTTGGTGGCGATCCAGGTGTGGATCGCAAACCAGCCGCGCCAGCCCCAGGCCGGGGCGCCATAGACCTGCACGACGGGTTCAGGAGTGGAAGCTGGATCCGGGGCGATGCCGGCGGGCTGGCGACTGGCGGTACGCCAGCTCCCCTGCGAACAGCCGACGAGCAGGGCGAGGATCACAATACCCGCCCCGAGGCGATAAATTGATCTGCTGTGCGTGGCGCCTGGACTCTGCATTGCTGACTCCGACACCCGTGCCGGTCTCAAGTTCCCCCGGCCCTGACTACACTGAAAAGCGTGGAGAATCGTCACTGCCGACAAATGCTCGAGGAGATCGCCAGCGAGGTCCGCGAAACCGCGCACCTGATCGGCCGGGCGCGGCTCAGCGATGCGGTGATGGAGGCCATGGCCCAGGTTCCCCGGGAGGCCTTTGTCAGTCCCGACCTGAGGAGGGAAGCCTACGCCAACTACCCCCTGCCCATCGACCACGGGCAGACCATCTCGCAGCCCTACATGGTGGCCCTGATGACAGACCTGCTGGAGCCGCGGCCGCAGCACCGGGTACTGGAGGTGGGTACGGGCTGCGGTTACCAGTCGGCGGTTCTCTCTCTGCTGGTTGAGCGGGTGGTGAGCCTAGAGGTAATCAAGGCGCTGGCCACTTCCGCACGGGCGCGGCTGGCGCGGCTTGGCTACGGCAATGTCGAGGTTATCCACGCCGACGGGGGCGGCGGCTGGCCCGAGCTGGCCCCCTACGACGGCATTATCGTCACCGCCGCCCCGACGGAAATCCCTCCGGCGCTCATCGAACAGCTGGCGGACGACGGGCGATTGGTGATTCCGGTTGGCGGGCAATACAGCACCCAGCAACTGCTGCGGGTCACCAAGGGGGGCGACGGCACGGTAAAGGTCGACACGCTGCTGCCGGTACGCTTTGTGCCACTGACCGGGGACGCCTGACCCGGAGCGACGAAGGTTGCCCGAACGAGAACCGGTCGCTAAGATGCGCCCCTTGTTGTTGAGGTCTCTTTTTATGCTCGATTCGACGCGCAATAGCACCAACCGTCAGCAGATCTTCGCCGACCTGGGGCTGTTGCCCTTCCTGGAGAAGCGCGAGACGGTGCAGATCGGCAATCTGCCGCTGCACTACGAACTCTATCCCCACGCCAGTGACGCCCCGACGCTGCTGTTCATTCCCGGCATCGGTACCTACAGCGAGCTCTACTGCGAGTTGCTGGCACGGCTGAGCGACCAGGGCTTCAACGTGGTGGGCGTGGACCTTCGCGGCCACGGCTACTCCGGCGGCCCCCGCGGGCGTTACCGGGTTGAGCAGGTGATCGCGGATCTGCAGCAGGTGATGAACCACCTGGAAGCCCGTTTCAGCGGCCCCTTCGGGCTCTTCGGCTGCTCGCTGGGCGCGCGCCTCGGGCTGGCCCTGGCCGAGGTCGATCCGCGCATTCGAGCGCTGCTCTGTCATACCCTCTTTCTGGCGGAGATGCCGCCGGACATGTGGCACAGCCTGGGCTGGTCCTGGCTCTCGCTGAGCGGCGTGTTTATGCCGGATTTTAAAGTCAGCTTTCGCAGTTTTGTCGATGTCGAGGACATGCTGGCCACCAACCCCATGGGCCGCTACGCCAGCACCGACCCGCTGCTGGTCTGGGATTACCCCCTGAGCACCCTGCGTAGCGTCTACTCCTACCCCAGCGGCATCCTAAAAAGTCCGCTGGAGATTCCCAGCGCCATCATGATCGGCGACCGGGACGACGTGATCCGGGTGGAGTATGCCCGTGATCTGGCCGCCAGAAGCGCCCAGCCCTTCGACCTGCTGGAAATCGAAAACGCCGGCCACATGCTTCCCTTCGAACACCTGGAGGCGACCCTGGAAACCAGCAGCGACTGGTTTGCCCGAGCCCTGGGCCGGTAACCGCGTCGGCGTAAGTGCGGGGATACCCTTCGCCCCGCTCCCTCCCCGTCCTCGCTCGGCCTTCTTCTTTAACTCAATTACCGGTTAGTTGGGGAATTTAGAGATCGCCTCAGCGGCAATTTTTTCGATCATCCCCGCCGTATCCTGCTCATCGACCACGGTCTGGACTTTCGCCTGCCAGACCAGCTCTTTGGACTTAGCATCGAGAAAGTCGACCACCAGGGTGCCCTCTTTATATTCGATGGTCTGAGTTTCCACCGTCCGGGTGCTGCTATCCGGAACCCGGTTGTTCCAGCGCCGGTCGTAGTCACGTGAGCGGGGATCGGAATAGTAGGCATAACGCCCCCGGTCGCCCCAGTAGTCGCTGGTTTCAACCATGCGCTGGGTCGAGCGATCCTGTGAGCTGCCATAGAAACTGATCAGAAAGTCCGGGTTACTGCTGGACTTACTCACCCCCTTGGCTTGCAATTCGCGCTCAACCGCAAACTTGAACTGTTTGATTAGCAGCGCTTTCTCTTCCGATAGCTGCGACTCTTTTTCTGGCAACCAGTCGTAGGTTCGGTAGCTGCTCAGGTCGACAGTCGGGTCAGACTGGGTATTGACCGACATCGGCTGACAAGCAGCCAGTAACAGCCAAGAGCCCAATACCATTAGATAGCTACGCATAACAGCATCCCTCTATTATTTATCCGTTGGTTGAAATCTAGTTCAAGCCAGCGCGTTTGCAGCCAACAGCCTGAAACTTTAAAAAAGTCACTCAATCAAGGGAATTTTGCGGACATGTCGACTCGCCTCATCGCATCGACAGCGCCTTTTCAGCGACCGGTATCGGGCCGGTTATGGGCTATCTTTAATCTGGTCACTTTTTCTTAAAACGCAGTCAGGATAGGGGTGATGTTGTAGCCAGTTTCCGGCGTGCTTTTCCTCCTGCTTTACCCGTCTTTACCCAGGAGGAGCCCATCATGCGCACCCTCAAAGTTCCCGCCTCCTTGCCACTTTCCATCGCCAGTTGCGCCCTGTTATCCCTCACCCTGTCCCCGCCAACACTGGCCGAAGACTTCGGCCAGGCGATGCGCGACAGCAAGTTAAACCTGATGCTGCGCTACCGGTTTGAAACCGTCGACCAGGACGGTTTCAGCAAAGATGCCGACGCGTCGACCTTGAAGACCCGTGTTTCGCTGACCACCGGCCGGTTTTACAACGTCAGCGCCACGGTGGAGATCGACGATGTCACGACGATCGGCCCCGACGATTACAACGACGGCTCCGGCTTCGGTAAAACCGAATACCCGGTGGTGGCCGACCCGGAGGGAACCGATTTCAACCAGCTCAGCCTGAGTTATCACAGCGACGGCTTTACCGGCACCCTCGGCCGGCAGCGCATCAACCTCAATGACCAACGTTTTTTGGGAGGTGCAGCCTGGCGACAGAACGAGCAGACCTACGAAGGGTTGCGGCTAAAAATCTCGCCAAGGCAGAAACTGGAGCTGGACCTTACCTACTTTGACCGGGTCAACCGCTTCTTCGGACCGGACAGCACCCGCAACAGTTTCAATGGCGACTTCTTCGCCCTCAACGCGGCCTACAAGTACGACGAACAGCACCGGGTCGCCGCCTACCTGTACGATCTGGATTTCGACAAGGCCGTGAGCTCATCCAGCACGTCTTACGGTTTCATCTACGACGGTCAGTACGACAATTTTGGCATCAAGGCGGCGCTCGCCCTGCAGGAAGACCGCGGCGACAACCCCGACAACTACCGAGCCGAATACGTGATGCTCGAAGCCGCCACCCGGGCGGGGCCCGTAGGGCTGGCCGCCGGCTACGAGCAGCTTGGCAGCGACAACGGCGTGAGTTTCCAGACACCGCTGGGCACCCTGCACAAGTGGCAGGGCTTTGCCGACAAGTTCCTAACCACCCCGGCAGACGGGATCAAAGATCTGTATTTCAAGGTCAGTGGCGACGCCCTGGGGGTCAAACTGGCGGCCATTTACCATGAATTCTCGGCGGAAAGGGGCAGCAGCGACTACGGCTCGGAGCTCGACCTGGTCGCCAGTTACGTCTTTAACGAGTGGTTCAGCGGCACCCTGAAATACGCCGATTACAACGCCGATGACTTTGCCACCGATACTGAAAAGTTCTGGGCCATGGTGACGTTCCAGTTCTAGGCCGGTTCGCCCCCTACGCGAGGGCCGACGACCGGTTAAGTTGAACATCGCCGCAAACCAGGGGTCGTCGGCGGGTGCGGAGGCTAGGAGACGGTGGATCTGTCTCAAGGGTGAGGCAGTAACAGGGGGGCCAGATACGAGAAGGGCGCCAAGCATCCTGCCAGCGCCCCTCCGTGTCCTTCTCTGGTGAGCAGTGGGTAAGCTATAAATCCCTCATAGCGGCTAGATCCCTCTATTACCCCGTGCTCGCGAGCCATTATGCCCAGCCCCCCGAGGGGCAGATATAGGAAAAATTCCTAAATTTCTTCATCCTACGAAGGCTTGCCTAGGCCGCAAGCCTTGCCAGCCAGTTTCTGTCTCCATAAGCTATGCCAAACTCATAAGGAGACTCCGGTGACCGAGCTGTTTCGGCCCCTAAACGCCCTGCTTTTCCCCCTGGCGCTGACGCTGCTCAGCTTGGCGCTGCTGCCCGGGCTTCCGCCCTTGCCTGCGCCCTGGCCCCAGGCCCTGCCCTGGCTGCCTCTTTTTCTCGGCGTCCCCATGTTGCTACTGGCCTGGCACTTCAACAACAGCCGCGCTCTGCTGGCCTGCCTGTTAGCGCTGCTAGGCTACACGCTGGCGCTTCAGCCTTCACTGTCGACGCCGCTGCTGAAGACGCTGGTCCTGCTGTTGCTGCCGCTCAATCTGCTCCTGATCAGCATCTACCGGGAGCGCGGTATCCTGAGCCCTCCCGGGCTGCTCCGTTTTGCCCTGGTGCTTGCCCAGGGCGGGCTGGTGCTCTGGGCGAGCAACACCCCGCCCCCTTGGCTACACCATTGGCTGTACCCCCAGTGGGGCGAGAGAATCGTCGCTTGGAGCGGCTTGCCCGCCCCGGTGCTGGCCACCCTGGCCCTGGGTGCCCTGATCCTGCTGGTGCGGGCCTGGCGGTCGCCGGGCGGTCTGCATGGTTACCTGCTGGCCACCCTGGTACTCAGCGCATGGCCCTTGGCGAATGGGCTTGAGGGGCGGGAAAACCACCTGCTGATCAGCCTCACGTTGGCCCTATGGCTGCTGGCGCTCCTTAAACGCAGCCACGAGATGGCCTACATTGACGAGCTCACTGGCTTGCCCGGGCGCCGGGCTCTAGAGGAAGCGCGGCTCAGGCTCGGGCGCAAGCACAGCGTGGCCATGCTCGATGTCGACCATTTCAAAGCGTTCAACGACCGCTACGGGCACGATGTCGGCGACCAGGTGCTCAAACTGGTCGCCTCCCGCCTGGCGCGGGTCCGTCCCGGCAAGGCCTATCGCTACGGGGGCGAAGAGTTCTGCATTCTGTTTCCCCGGCGCCGCGCCCGGGACGTGCTGGAGCCGCTGGAGCGGGTGCGCCAGTCCGTGGCCGACGCAGAGCTTCAACTTCGTGGCCCCGACCGCCCCAGAAAAAGCCGCGATGGCAAGAAGCAGCGTGGGCAAAGGCAAGGCGCGCGACGCACGGTATCGGTAACCATCAGCATCGGCGTCGCCGAGGCCCGCCCCCGCCAGGACAGCGTCAAGCAGGCGGACCAGGCGCTCTACCGGGCGAAGAAACAGGGCCGCAACCGGGTCTGTTTATAACCCGACGCCGCGAGCTTTTCGGAGCTATCAAGCCCGCTGGCACTTCAGGATTTCGTAGGCCTGCCGGATTCGGGAGAAGGCCACAGGATCCCCGCCCCGGTCGGGGTGCAGGCGGGCGGCCAGGCGGCGGTACGCCTGCTGGATCTCGCGCCAGGACGCCCCCGTTGACAGGGACAGGGTTTGCAGCGCAACCTCACGCTGCGCCTGTCCCTGGGGGAAGCGTTGCCAGAACCCCCGCAACAACTGGCGTACCTCGTCACCGCTGGTCTCAAGCCAGTGCTCCATGTCGAGGTAATAATCACGCAGGGCGCCTTGGCTGGCATCGGCATCCAAAGCCTGCACGGTGACCGCCGGGAGCGGTCGCAACCGTATCGAGAGCGGACACACCTGCAATTGGAATCCGTCCTCGAGCAGCGATTGCTGCAGGCGGTAGAGGGCGTTCATCACCAGGAAGTGGGTGCGAAACAGTGCCAGATCCGGATCCGCAGTGGCAGCTGGCAACGGAGCCCCCTTGTCCTTGAGGGACTGAATTAATTCGTACTCGGTGATCCCCTCCGGCGTCTCTAGAATAAGCGGCAGAATCAGCGCGGTCAGGGGGTTTTCGATCAATGGAGTGGAAGCAGGCATCAGCCTATCCTAAAAACCCGGCCCAGCGGGGGTCAACTCGCGGGCAACAAACAGCAGCCAGTCCAGCCCTGAGCTAGTCTTAAACTCGAAGATTCAGGCTACAAACAGCGGGCACATCGATCCTCTGCCAGGGGCGCGCCGGCTGCTTTGATCCGCTCGGGAACCCAAGGCAAGGAGCCCGCTATGGACCTCATCCGCATTCTCATCGCCATTCTCCTGCCGCCGCTCGGCGTGTTCTTACAGGAAGGTATTGGCAAGCACTTCTGGATCAATATTCTGCTGACGCTGCTGGGCTATCTTCCCGGCATCATTCATGCTGTGTGGATCATTGCCAAGCGCTAAGCACTCCGCCGCGAGCCCGGGATGAAACAGGTCAATGGATAACCCGCAGAACCAACACACCCGACGGCGGCTGCGCCACTTGGCGTGGCTTCTCGACAGCTCCATCCGCCTGCCCGGCGGTTTTCGAATTGGCCTTGACGGGCTCATCGGCCTCGTTCCGGGAATCGGCGATTTGCTGACGGCGGGCCTCTCCTCCTACATCATCGCCGAGGCCGCGCGGATGGGCGTTCCCAAAAGCGTACTGGCGCGCATGGGATTCAACGTGCTGCTGGAAGTGGTGGTCGGCGCCATTCCTCTGTTTGGGGATCTGTTCGACTTCGTCTTTAAAGCCAACGAACGCAACCTGAGGCTGATCGAAGGCCATCAACTTTCCCCCAGGCGTACCCGCAACCAGAGCCGCTGGCTGATGGCCGGCGTCATCGCCGGCGCGGTGGCGTTACTGGCGCTGCTGTTCTACCTGATCATCAGCCTGTTTGATTGGGTGCTCACCCGGCTGGCGGGCTGACCCCCTGACCATCGGCAGGCGCAAATTCAGGAAGCCGCCATCCACGCCAGCGCCGTATCCAGCATACGGTTGGAAAAGGCCCACTCGTTGTCGTACCAGGCCATCACCTTGAGCAGCCGCCCCTGGACGCGGGTCTGGCGGGCATCGAAGACCGCGGAATCCGCGACGTGGTTGTAGTCGATCGAGACCAGCTCCTGGTCGTTGTAACGCAGCACCGGGGATGCCGCCGCCGCGGCTTTCATGGCCTGATTGACCGCTTCCACCGTGACCGGCTCGCGCATCACCAGACTCAGGTCCACGAGAGAGACGTTAGCCGTGGGCACCCGCACCGCCATGCCGTCCAGCCGTCCGTCCAGCTCGGGCAAGACCAGTCCCAGTGCAGCGGCAGCGCCGGTCTTGGTCGGGATCATCGACTGGGTGGCCGAACGGGCTCGGTAGAGATCCTTGTTGTAGACGTCGGTCAGGGCCTGGTCGTTGGTGTAGGCGTGAATGGTGGTCATCAGTCCACTTTCGATACCAAACTCACGATGCAGCACCTGGGCCACGGGGGCCAGACAATTGGTGGTGCAGGAGGCGTTGGAGACGATCCGGTGTTCGGCGCGCAGGCTCTGGTGGTTGACCCCGTAGACCACCGTGGCGTCGACGTCCTTGGCGGGCGCCGAGATCAGCACCCGCGGCGCGCCGGCATCGAGGTGAGCCTGGGCTTTCTGCCGGTCGGTGAAGCGGCCGGTGCACTCAAACACCAGGTCCACCCCCAGCTCCCCCCAGGGAAGTTTGGCGGGATCGGCCTCGGACAACGTCCGTACCCGGTCGTTGCCGATACGGATGCCGTCCCCGGCCTCCTCCACCTCCTGGCCGAAGCGGCCGTGAATACTGTCGTATTTGAGCAGGTGGGCGTTGATATGGGCATCGCCCATGTCGTTGATCGCCACTACCTCCAGGCGATCCCGGTAGCAGGCTTCGTAAAGCGCCCTAAGCGTATGGCGGCCAATCCGGCCGAAACCATTGATTCCGACTCTGATACTCATGGCTCTCTCCCCGGCAGCTGAGACGGCACGATCAAATCGTGTGCTTACAGACACCTATACCCGGGCCGGGCGCAAATTGCCAGCCCGATGCGTTCACCAGCGGATGTCAGCGGGAAGGGACGGAGTAGGATTTGAAACGGTTGAGGTTGCGGCCTTCGGTGTTGCGACGGCTGCGTTCGCGCTGGGCTTCCTGGAAGCGCCGGTTATGCTCAGAGATGAAGGCCTCGTAACGGCTATCACTCTTGGCATTGCCGGTAACGGTGGAGCTGGTGTTGGGTCGCGAGGGAACGTAGATCTCGGCGTCCGGCGCACACTGGATGGTGCTGAACTCCGGCACTTTCTGCAGGTCCTGGCATTTCCAGATGGTGCCGGCGACGCTCAGGCCCGGAGCCAAGCAGGTAGTCAAAATGAGAAGTTGAATATAACGCAAGGGACCGTACGGAGTTGCTGAATACGCCTGCATTATAAAAAAGAAAACCCCCGTCGACCATAGCCGACGGGGGTCGCTCAGCACAGCGCCGATTAGGCGGCTTTGCCGGTAGCCTTCTTAACAGCCTCTTCCATTTCGGAAGTGGTCTGCTTGGCGGACTCTTCAACGACCGCAACGAAAGCCTCTTTGGCCTGGCTGATGGCGGCAACGCTCTTCTCGGCGCTGTCGGTCATCTTGGCTTCCAGGCTCTTGTAGTACTTAACCTGCAGGTCCAGAGCCGCTTTGGGGTCCTTGACCTGGGACAGGGCCTTGAACTGCTCCAGGCTCAGGTTGACCAGTTCGGTCAGGGACTCTTTCTGCACGGCAGCCAGGGTCTCCATCACCTTCTTGTTGGTCTCAGCCAGATCCAGGACGGGCTGCATACGGCTCTTCATATCTTCAAACATTTTCTCGTACATAGTCTCACCTAAATTTGATTTTTTGCGGCGCAGTAACAACTGCTGCCAACTCTAGTGATACAAAAAAGCGGTGTCAACAGATTTCTTCCGCACCGCACAAAGACGCGGTCAAGCCAATCTCCGGCACTCGCTTAAACCTGGGCAGCGACCTTACTTGGTGCTGGTGGCTTTCTTGACCGCAGCCTGAATTTCCTCGGAAGTCTGCTCGCTGGCCTCCTGCAAAGCGGCCAGGAATGCCTCACGGGACTCGTTGATTGCCGCGATGCTTTTCTCGGCGGTGTCGGTCATCTTGGCCTCAAGCGCCTTGTAGAACTGCACCTGCAGGTCCATCGCCGCTTTCGGATCCTTGGCTTCAGTCAAGGCCTTGAACTGCTCCAGACTGGCGTTGACCACCTCGGTCATGGAGTCCTTCTGCACGTTCGCCAGGGTTTCCATGGCCTTCTTGTTCGACTCCGCCAGCGCCAGCAGGGGCTGCATGCGGGCTTTCATATCGTCAAATGCATTCTTGTACATAGTCGTTCACCTCTGCTCTTTGTGCGCTGCACCATTTATTGACGATTTGACTATAGCGGTGGAAAAAAAAAGAGTCAAACATTTTTTGTGCGGCGCACAAAAACTTAAGGGTACGCCCCGGCGACGCATCAAAGGGAAAGGCAGTAAGAGAGACGCGGTGAGATGATTAGCCGGAAAAACGGCTTTCAATCACGCTTCGGCGCCCTGCTCGTAGAACAGCTCCACGGGCGGCACCAAGCGCTTGCGCAGCTCGGCGGCAAGACGGTCCATTTCGTCATCGTCCCAGGGCCGCGCCGCGGCTTCGGCGGGCTGGCGGGCAAGGGTGTAGGCCTGGATTTTTCTGATTGTCACCCCCGACTCGCTCAACCGTTCCACCAGTTGCACATAGGGGGTATACCGCTCCAGGGAAAACGCCTCGTCCTGCCAGCGGAAAAAGCAGGACTGGAGTACGACCGGGTAACGCTGCCCGAAGCGGGTCAGCGTGTCGATCAGCCGCTCAAACCGCAAGCGAGTGCGGTTGATCCGTTTCAGGGAAGCCGCGTCCCAGTAATCCAGCTTGAACCAGACTTCACCGCCCGCCTGATGGAACGCCTTCCAGCGGGCCTCAAGGTCGCCCCGCTCCAGGCCGCTGCCGTTGGTGAACAGAACCAGTTTCACCTCTGGCGCAAGCCGGTACTCGCGCTTCAGTGCCAGCAGCAGGTCCAGCACCTGCGGCAGGGTTTTCACAGTGGTGGGCTCCCCGTCGCCGGCCAGGGCGATATCCTGCAGGCGATAACCGCGGTAATCGCCCTCGGCCAGGGCGTCGAGCCAGTGGCGCAGCTCGGCTTCCAGCTGCGCCAGATCCGGAGCAAGGAGGAGGGCCTCCCCGGCGCGGTCCACCTGGCAGTAGACGCAGTCGAAGTTACAGCGCTTGTCCGGGTTCAGGTTAATTCCCAGCGAGAGCCCTCCCGAGCGACGTGAGACCACGGGATAGACCAGACGGCCGTACTCGCTCAGACGACTGTGCTGATCGTAGCCGAGCTGGATATCAGGTGTGGAGTTCAGGGTCATACCTCAGGCTTCGATCCCCGCCTTGACCAGGATTGCCTTGTAGCTGGCAACGGCTTCACCCAGCCCCATCATCAGGGCATCCGCCACCAGGGCATGACCGATGGAGACCTCGGCCAACCCGGGAATCGTGGCCATCATCGCCAGGTTGTCCAGGTTCAGGTCATGGCCGGCGTTGACTCCCAAACCCAGACACTGGGCCTTTTCCGCCGCCCGCGCGTAACGCTGGAAAACCGTCTCCTGCTGGTCCGTGCCGAAGGCCTGGGCGTAATCCTCGGTATAGAGCTCGACCCGGTCGGCCCCCAGGGCAGCGGCCAGATCCAGGTCCGGCGAGTCGGCGTCCATAAACAGGCTGACCCGAATGCTGCGTGCCTTGAGCTCGTCGATAATGGGCTTGAGGCGGGTGCCGTCCCGCTGCAGGTCCCAGCCGTGGTCGGAGGTGAGCTGGTCCTGTGCGTCAGGCACCAGGGTGCACTGGGCCGGGCGCACCTTACGCACCAGTTCCAGAAAGCCGGGGTAATCACCCAGCGCGCCCTCGAACGGGTTGCCCTCGATGTTGAGCTCAACCTCACCCAGCATTGCCGCCAGCTCATAGACATCCGTCGGCCGGATGTGCCGCAGGTCCGGACGCGGGTGTACCGTGATACCGTCCGCGCCGTGGGCCAGGGCGACCTGGGCCGCCTGGGTAACGCTCGGAATACCGGAGAGACGGGAGTTACGCAGCAGGGCAATTTTGTTCAGGTTGACGCTAAGGGCGGTCATGACGCGGACGGTCTCCTTGAGGCTGTGAGGATAGTTTTATTGTAGGGACTTTGCGCCGGAGGATCATCTATCAAACGACAGTTTTTAACCACGGCCAGCCGCTGCCGGAATGATTAACATACGCATGCGTATTGACAGCCCAAAAGCAGCCCCATACGATAGCGTATAGTTGTAACCAAGACGCCCACCGTCCGCCATAACGATAAATAGGAAGAGACCATGATCACGAGTTACAAAGCCTTTAACTTCGGCCTGGGTGAAACCCTGGATATGCTGCGCGAGCAGGTCAACAGCTTCGCGGCGAGCGAAATCGCCCCCCGCGCCGAGGAGATCGATCAGAAGAACGAATTTCCCAACGAGCTGTGGCGCAAGTTCGGCGACATGGGGCTGCTGGGTGTGACCGTCAAGGAAGAGTACGGCGGCGTGGACATGGGCTACGTGGCGCACGTCATCGCCATGCAGGAGATCAGCCGCGCCTCGGCCTCAGTGGCTCTCTCCTACGGTGCGCACTCCAACCTGTGCGTCAACCAGATCCATCGCAATGGCAATGAAGAGCAGAAGCAGAAATACCTGCCCAAGCTGGTCAGTGGCGAACACATCGGCGCCCTGGCAATGTCCGAGCCCAACGCTGGCTCCGACGTGGTCAGCATGAAGCTCACCGCCCGTGACAACGGCGACCACTACCTGCTCAACGGCAACAAAATGTGGATCACTAACGGTCCCGACGCCCACGTCTACGTCATCTACGCCAAGACCGATACCAGCAAGGGCCCCCATGGCATCACCGCTTTTATCGTCGAGCGTGACGCCCCGGGCTTCTCCCGCGCCCAGAAGCTGGACAAGCTGGGTATGCGCGGCTCCAACACCTGTGAACTGGTGTTCGAAGACTGCGTGGTGCCCAAGGAGAACATCCTCGGGGAGCTTAACGGCGGCGTGAAGGTGCTGATGAGCGGCCTCGACTACGAACGCTTGGTCCTCTCCGGCGGCCCCCTCGGTATCATGGACGCCTGCATGGACGTGGTGGTGCCCTACATCCGCGAGCGCAAGCAGTTCAACAAGGCGATCGGCGAATTCCAGCTGGTCCAGGGCAAGGTTGCCGACATGTACACTCAGATGAACGCCGCCAAGTCCTACGTCTATGCGGTGGCCCAGGCCTGCGACCGGCGCGAGACCACCCGCAAGGATGCTGCCGGCGCCATCCTCTACTCGGCCGAGCTCGCTACCAAGATGGCGCTGGACGCCATCCAGCTGCTGGGCGGTAACGGCTACATCAACGAGTTCCCCACCGGTCGCCTGCTGCGCGATGCCAAGCTCTACGAGATCGGCGCCGGCACCTCGGAGATTCGCCGCATGCTGATCGGCCGCGAGCTCTTCAACGAGAACTGAGGCAGCACACCCGCAACAGAAAAGGGCAGCCAATGGGCTGCCCTTTTTTATCGGATCCGGGTCAGGCGCGATCAGACTTTCAACACTTTGCAGCTGTTGGTTCCGCCCACCGACTGGTAGTCGTCACCGTGGGTCAGCACAACCAGGTCCCCCTCTTGCAGGTACCCCCGCTGCGCCAGCTCACTCAGCGCCCGCCGGGCCACGGCGGCGATATCGCCCTCACTGTAATCGAACGGTACCGGGTAAACCCCGCGGTAAAGCGCGGTGCGACTGAGGGTGGCCTGATGGCACGAGAGGGAAAAAATCGGCAACCCGGAACTGATGCGGGAGAGCAGCAAGGGGGTGGTGCCGGACTCGGTCAGGGCCACGATCGCCTTGACCCCGCGCAGGTGGTTGGCCGCGTACATGGCGGCCATGGCCACCGTTTCGTTGATGTCGGTAAACTCCTGTTCCAGGCGGTGATGGGAGACATTGATGCTGGGGTGCTTCTCGGCCCCCTGACAGACCTTCGCCATCGCTTCCACCGTCTCCACCGGGTAATCACCGGCGGCGGTCTCGCCGGAGAGCATGACCGCATCGGTGCCATCCAGCACGGCATTGGCCACATCCATCACCTCGGCCCGAGTCGGCAGCGGGCTGCTGACCATGGACTCCATCATCTGGGTGGCGGTAATCACCACCCGGTTGAGCTGACGGGCACGGCGGATCAGACGCTTCTGCACCCCCATCAACTCGGCGTCACCGATCTCCACCCCCAGATCCCCCCGAGCCACCATGACCGCATCGGAGGCGAGAATGATCTCGTCGATGGCCGCGTTGCTGGCTACAGTTTCAGCCCGCTCCACCTTGGCCACCAGCCGCGCGTCGAGCCCGGCCTTGACGGCCAGCTCACGGGCCTGGGCCATGTCCGCGCCGCTGCGGGGAAAGGAGATCGCCAGGTAGTCGACGCCAATGGCGGCGGCGGTCTGAATATCCGCCCGGTCCTTATCGGTGAGCGCAGGGGCCGAGAGCCCCCCGCCCAGCTTGTTGATGCCCTTGTTGTTGGAGAGCAGGCCGCCCACGGTCACCCGGGTCCGGACTTGAGCGCCTTCGATGGCGGTGACCTCCAACTGCACGCGACCGTCATCGAGCAGCAGCAGGTCTCCCGGGCTCAAATCCCGGGCCAGCTGGGGGTAGTCCAACCCCACCCGCTGGACATCCCCCTGTCCGGGGCCGAGTTCCCCATCCAGGGTGAAGGTAGCGCCGACTTCCAGGCTGACCGGCCCTTGTGCAAAGGTGGAGATTCGAATCTTCGGCCCCTGCAGGTCACCCAGAATCGCCACCTGGATACCGAGGCGCTCGGCGATCGTCCTCACCTCGCGGGCACGACGGATATGGTCCTCGGTACTCCCGTGGGAAAAGTTCAGCCGGACAGTATTGGCCCCGGCGGCAAGAATGCCCTCCAGGTTTTTATTACGATCGGTGGCAGGGCCGAGGGTGGTGACGATTTTTGTGCGACGGTACATGCTTGACGGTTCCTACTTGCTCAAGAGGGCGTAACAGCGCCCAATGAAAGGGCGACGCGTGGTCATTCTTGTGGAAGGAAACGATCAGGTCCAGATATTTTACCGATAAACGATGCTGCAAGTGCCATCCGAGGGGCTAAAACGCGGGGGACTAAAAGTGCTGCCGCCGCTCCTCCTCGAGAAAATAGAGGGTCTGGCTACCGAAGCCCTTAACCTCCACCTCGCCCCGTTCGGTACAGAGGAACTCGTCCTTGATCAGGGCATAGGTGGTTTCGTTGAGAGTGATCCGCATGGGTTCTGAGAGACTCTCCATGCGCGCAGCAAGGTTAACCCCTGGGCCGAACAGGTCGTACACGTATTTCTGGATGCCCACCAGTGAGCCGATCACGGTGCCGGTGTTGATGCCTATCCGCGCGCGCCACTGGGTGGTATGGGCGGCGTTACGCTTCTCTAAATAGCGCCGCATCCGCAGCGCCACCTTGGCGATATTGGCGGTGTCCTCCCCTGTCTCCTCGGGAACCCCCGATACCGCCAGGTAAGCGTCACCGATGGTGCGGATGCGCTCGCAGCCGAACATGTCGGCGATGCGGTCAAAGGCCGAGAAGATGTCGTTGAGCTCGGACACCAGGGCGCTGGCATCCTGGGAGATGGTCATGTCGGTAAAGCGGGCAAAATCCAGCATCAGGATCGCGGCGCGGTCAAAGCGCTGGGGGGTGGTGGTGCCGAAATCCTTCAGCTCCTCGTACACCTGCTTGGGCATGATATTCAGCAGCAGGCGCTCAACCCGGTCCTTCTCCTTTTCCAACGCCTTGGCGTTCTTCTCCGCCATGCGGGAGTAGGAGTCGAGCATGTACTGGGTCTCCTTCTCCTTGGAGATGTCCCGCGCCTCCACCAACACCAGTCCAGTGTCGGGCATTGGTTTCAGCTCCAGACGCACCGGCAGCGGCCGCCCCCTGACCTGGGCCTCGGCTTCAAAACGGAAGTGTCCGCGAGCCGCCAGGCGCTGACGCGCTTTGTCCCCATCCAGCGCCGCCATCCGCCCGCCAAGAGAATCATCTTCCTCAGCGGGGGGAAACCAGTCAAAAAAGCGGGCGTTTTCGTAGTGCAGGCGCCAGTCTTCGGGGTCCACCACAGCGACGCCCAGACCAAGCCCCTGGAGCAGCTGAGCGGTATCCACGGACTCGCTCATCAAATACCTCAGGGCTGTCGCACGATGTAACGCCGCCGGCCGGCAACGTCGTTGATGATCATGGAGATATCCCCCTCTTCCAGGGCGAAGTCCTCCAGGGTAAATTTCAGCAGCCCAACCGCCTCGTCAAAATGTTCGCCCCGGATGCCCAGCCGGGCATGGGCCCGCTCCAGGGCCTCGTTGGAGAAACTCGCCGGGCCTCCCATGATGGAAGCGATGAACTTGGTCTGGTGATCGACCAGCCGGCGCATGTCCATGCCCTCGAAGTAAGGACTGAGACTGTCGGAATCAAGAACCTCCTCGTAGAAGGCCGACACGATGCGGCTGACGGTCGCGAAACCGCCGTACTTTTCGAACAGGCTCTGGGACACCGTCACCTCCGCTTGGCGGCTGGAACGCGGGCACACTCCCCTGACTATAGTCGAGGCCCCTGAGGGCCACAAACCGCGGGTCGGGTGGCTCCTAGAGCAGCAGCCATTGCACCAGCTTAACCCCACCTACCACCAGGAGCAGACACAGCAGGCAGGCCAGAAGCACCTTGGCCAGCAGCTTGGGTTTTTCCGTTGCCATCGACTTAGGACGCCTCGGGCACCAACAAGGCGGCGCAGAGCCCCTTGATCTGCGTTTCGTTGGGCGATACGCCCCCGGTGTGAAGCAGGCTCTGTCCGAAGATGTAGCTGTAAAACAGAAACGCGCGGGCGTAGGCCTGGTCCGCATCCAGTCCGAGCTGCTCAAACAGGGCTGCCACCGACGACAGGCGGGCGTCGTCAACCTCGCGCACCGCAGCCGCCGCATCGACGTCGGTGCGAGCCCAGTCCCGTACCGCCAGCTCAATGGCGCTGCCCCTCGGGTTAGAAGGGCCGGTATAAAGGTCAAGCAGAAAGCGAAGGGTCTCGTAGGCGGACTGGTTGGTGGTGGTCTGCTCGGCGATGGTGCGAATACGCCCGTCCCGCCAATTCTCCAGAAGCCGTGCCAGAAGATCGCCACGGTTCTTGAAATGCCAGTAGAAGCCGCCCTTGGTGACCTTCAATCGCTTAGCCAGCACCTCCACCTTGACGCTGTCCACGCCCCCCTCTGCCAGCGCCGAGAAGGCTTCGTTGATCCAGCTATCCTGCTTGAGTTTGACGTTCATAAAGGCGGTTCCTACAAACATACGGAGGCGTATTGACAGCCGCGCGACCTGCCCATACGATAGCGTATATAACGATAAAGACAAGCCTGCGGGCGGCTGAACGCGCGCATCATAAAGACCCCGCTGCAGCCCGACAAGCCGAGCAAAAGAGGATCGTGTAATGGAACAGCCACTCTGGCGCCCCTCCCCCGAGCGGATCGAACGGGCCAACCTGAGCCACTTCATTCGCCAGCTCAACCGGGACGAAAACCTTGAACTCGCGGGTTATCACGCACTTTACGACTGGAGCGTGGCCAACAGCGAGACCTTCTGGTCGCGCCTCTGGGATTACGGTGCCATCCGTGGTCACAAAGGCAGTACCGTGCTGGCGGACGGTGACAAGATGCCGGGTGCCCGCTGGTTCCCCGAGGCCCGACTCAACTTTGCCGAAAATCTGCTGCGCCGCCGGGATGATAAGCCGGCCCTGATCTTTCGCAGCGAGGACGAACGCCGCGTGGAGCTGAGTTACCACCAGCTCTACGCCCGCACTGCGCGCCTGGCCAGCGCCCTGCGCCAGGCCGGTATTCAGAAAGGGGACCGGGTGGCCGGTTTCATGCCCAACGTCGCCGATACCGTAGTCGCGATGCTAGCCACCACCAGCCTGGGCGCGATCTGGAGCTCCTGCTCCCCGGATTTCGGGATCAACGGGGTGGTGGACCGTTTCGGCCAGATCGAACCGCGCATCCTCTTCACCACCGACGGCTACCTGTACAACGGCAAGCGCCTCAACTCCCTGGAAAAGATCGCCGGCATCAGCGACCGCCTGGACTCCGTCGAGCGGATCATCGTGGTCCCCTTCTTTGACGCGGCCCCCGACCTCTCCGCCCTGCCCCAGGCCCAGATGCTGGCCGACTTCGAGGATCCCGAGGCCAGGGAGATCGACTTCGAGCCGGTGCCCTTCGACCACCCCCTTTACGTCATGTACTCCTCGGGCACCACCGGGGTGCCCAAGTGCATTGTGCACAGTGTCGGCGGCACCCTGATCCAGCATATCAAAGAGCACCGCCTGCACACGGACCTGGGTCCCGAGGACGTGCTGTTCTATTACACCACCTGCGGCTGGATGATGTGGAACTGGCTGGTGAGCGGCCTCGCCGTGGAAGCCACCCTGGTGCTCTACGACGGCTCCCCCTTCGCCCCCGGCCCCGAGGTGCTCTGGGACATCGCCGAGCAGGAGCGGATCAGCGTGTTCGGCACCAGCGCCAAATACATCGCCGCCCTGGAGAAGGCCGGCTGCAAGCCCGGCCAGAGCCACGATCTGAGCGCGCTGCGGGCCGTACTTTCCACCGGTTCTCCCCTGGCCCACGAGAGCTTTGACTACGTCTACCGGGACATCAAGCAGGATCTGCTGCTGGCCTCGATCTCGGGCGGCACCGACATCGTCTCCTGCTTCGCCCTGGGTTGCCCGATTCTTCCCGTCTACCGTGGCGAATTGCAGTGCCGCGGGCTGGGCATGGCGGTGGAGATCTACGATGACAACGGCGCGCCGGTACGGGAGGAGAAGGGCGAGCTGGTCTGTACCCGCCCCTTCCCCTCCATGCCCATCTATTTCTGGGACGACCCCGACCAGAGCAAGTACCGCAGCGCCTATTTCGACACCTTCGACAATATCTGGGCCCACGGCGATTACGGCGAGATCACCGCCCACGGCGGATTGATTATCCACGGCCGTTCCGATGCGGTGCTCAATCCCGGCGGGGTGCGCATCGGCACCGCCGAGATCTATCGTCAGGTAGAGAAGATCGAGGAGGTGCTGGAAAGTATTGCCGTCGGCCAGGAATGGAACAACGACGTACGGGTGGTGCTGTTTGTCGTCCTGCGCAAAGGCCTGACCCTGAACGACGCGCTGATCGATCGCATTCGCAGTACGATTCGCGCCAATACCACGCCGCGCCATGTGCCGGCGAAAGTGATCCAGGTGGCGGACATCCCGCGCACCATCAGCGGCAAGATCGTTGAACTGGCCGTGCGCCGGGTCATTCACGGCGAGACGGTGAAAAACAAGGATGCCCTGGCCAACCCCGAGGCGCTGGAGCTCTTTCGAAACCTGGCGCAGTTACGCGACTGATACCATGGATACCCTGACCCGTATCCTGGTAGCGGACCCCTCACCCCTGTTTCGGCTTGGGGTCCGCCTGGCCCTGGCCCGCGTCGACCAGCCGCTGGTCATCGAGGAAGCCGACCGCCTCGTCCACCAATGCGCTCACCTGAAAAGCGCACCAGAGGGGCGCCGGCCGCTACACAGCTTCGACCTGATAATTCTGGCGCAAGACCTGCCGGGGCTGGCGTCCCGGCAGCAGCTGCGGGCGTTGAAACCACCGGTGCTGCTGATGACCCCGAGCGGAAAGGCAGCGCTGCAATCGCAAAGTCCGTGGCCTGCGGTTGCCGGACACCTGCCCAAGAACATTGGGCTTGACCAGCTGAACCGCTGCGTGACCCGGTTGCTCAGTGGCCTGGGTTGCGACTGTCACATCCAACGGGAGGCGCCTGCCGGCGAACGGGCAGCGCTACGGAACCTGTCCAGTAAGCAACAACGGGTACTGGAGCTGGTTCGCGAAGGGATGAGTAACAAACAGATCGCCGCTCACCTGCACCTCTCGGAGAGCGCGGTCAAGCACCACATCACCCGCATCTACCGGGTACTGGACTTCAAGAGCCCCAACCGCACCCTGCTGGCACTGCAGAGCGTGCCAGACCGGGTCCGTGCCTCGGCTTAGAACGCCAGTACCCGCCCCGCCCCCTCGGGCATAGACAGGCTGCGGTGCTGGCGGGCGATCTCTTCAATCTGGCGGCCAACACGCGGAGGGAAGGGAGCACTGCGCCGGCTTTCAAGATCTACGTGCACCAGCAACACCTCGTTGGTCGCCGCCAGAAACCCTTCGCGCTGGTGGAACATCTGGTGGAAGAGACGCAGTTTCTTGTGGTCGGATTGCAGCAGTTGGGTGGTGACATCCAGCGATGCACCCGCCTCAAGCTCCCGCTTGTAGGTCACGTTCATGTCTACCACGAAGGCGGAATGGCGGGTCTCCCGGGCATAGTCGGGCCCCATGTGAATATTTTCAAGGAAGGCGTCGGTGGCCTGATCGAAGGCCAGCACGTAGTAGGCCACGTTCATATGGCCGTTGTAATCGATCCACTCGGGCTTTACCCGAGTTTGAAAGTCGCAGAAAGGAACGCGGGCGTCCATGGTCAGAAGCCTCCCTTGTTTTTGTTATTAGGAGTCGGCTTTCAGACTAGCTTTTCGCCCTGTTAAAAACCAGCGTTTTGTGCAGGTGCAAATTAGAGGAAAACGAAAAAAATCACGTAAAAATGATCAATAATCAACAAAAACAGCCGATTAACCCATTTATTTCATTCAGACCAAATTCTCTTTTTCGCATACGCACAAATACCGGCGGATCTCATCCATGCTCCAGCCGAGCCAGCTCAGTGCGCAACTGTGTAAGCTGCTCAAGCACTTGCCGCGCGTTGGCCGGCCCCAGTCTCAGCATCTGCTTGTGGACGCCGGACAGCGCCTCCAGCTCAGGGTCGGCATACTGGTAAACCGCCGAGGCGTTGGGCTCCAGGGCGATGGGCCCCTCCCTGACCGGACTTTCGAGCAGGTGATCCAGGGCTTGCAAAAAACGCTGGTGAAACGACTTTCGCGGAAAGCCAAGCTCGGCATATGCCCGCTGCATCAATGGATAGTAACGCAGGTAGAGATCCCGTAAGTCGGACACCTCGAGCTTGGAGAAAAGCGCGATGTAAGGGGTGTAACGGCCATAGTTGTAGCCGTCGAGCCAGAACTGGTCATCCTGCTCCAGGGCCCGGAACGCATTGGGGATGGGCCGCAGCAGGCTGTGCTTGCGGGGAAAATCGCCGTTGGCCATGTTGTCCACGGTAACCACGAACTTGCGCACCAGCTCTTCGTCGATCAGCCAGTCAGCCAGGGCCGTGGCCGGCGCCAAGTCGACCAGGGCCCGGCGCACCTGCGGATCACTTTCATTGAGCTTGGGCAGGTCCGCGTCAAAAGGAACCCTGACCGAACGGCTGCTGCCCGCCGCACTGCTGCGCTCTCCTTCCGTCACCAGCACCCGGCGAGAAGCGGGCTTAAGGGTCATCAGATCTTCAGGGTCAGGCTCAGCGGTTTCCGGCGCTTCGGTCGGGACCGCCACGGCGGGCGCCGGCCTATCCCGGAACTCTTCTTTCAAAAACGACTGGGGATCTTTGCCCAGAATGAGAAAGCCCACCCCGACCAGCAACGCCAGCGCACTGATGAACACCAGAACCGGCATCAGTCCGCGCCCCCGTTGAGCCTTCCCTGAAAACTCTGTGCAGCCTCGCATGCGTTTCCCCGCCCTGTTGCAACGCCTTTGCAGCTAACATAAAGCAGGCTTACGCGCCGGGCAACCCGGTATCCTGTCAGTCAGCGTTGAACCAGGGTGCCATTCTGATAATCGCGCAGGGCCTGCTCTATCTCGGCCCCGGTATTCATTACGAAAGGGCCGTACTGGGCCACCGGCTCGTTCAGCGGCCGCGCCGATAGCAGCAAGGCGCCGGCGCCCTCGCCGGCGGCGATCAGCCCCAGCTCGCTCCCCTCTCCCAGCACCGCCAGCTCCCCTGCCGGCAGCCGCTCCCCGGCCACCTCCAGGCTGCCTCGATAACAGTAGAGCAGCGAGTGATGGCCCGGCTCCAGGGGGTGCACCAGGGAGGCCCCGGGCGGAAAACGCAGATCCACGAACAGCGGGTCAACGAAGATATCCCCGACGGCACCGGCCACGCCCAGGGAATTCCCGGCAATGACCCGGCGCACCACCCCCTGTGCGTCCTCGACTTCCGGAATATCCGCAGCGGCCAGCCCCCGGTATCGGGGCGCGCAGAGTTTTTGCGCCGCCGGCAGGTTGATCCACAACTGAAAGCCCCACAGACTCCCCTCCCGCGGTCGCGGCATTTCCGAGTGAATCACACCACGGCCAGCGGTCATCCACTGTGCGCCACCGGGCTCCACCAGGCCGTGATTACCCAGGTGGTCCCGGTGCTCCATCTCGCCTTCCAACTGGTAGGAGACCGTCTCAAATCCCCGGTGGGGGTGGTCAGGAAAACCGGCAATGTAATCCCCCGGCTGATCCGACTTGAGCTCGTCCAGCATCAGGAAGGGGTCGAACCGGCGCAACTGCGAGTTACCCAGCACCCGCCGCAGGCGCACGCCCGCGCCGTCCGGCGTCTCCTGGCCCCGTACTCGGTGAATAATGGCAACCTGTTGGCATGCACTCATGGAACACCTCCTAGTCAACGAGCAGACAGCTTAGCTCTCACTCAAACGAATCCAAAGCGCAAAAATCCGCGCATTATATTCGAAAAAATAGACGCTAAGCGCTGGCTTCCCATTGCGCCAGGGCCGCCTTCGGGTTGCGGGGGTAATACTTCTCCGGCAGGCGGTCGATGTGGGAAAAGAAGCGGGTGTCCTTGTAGGGCATCTTCATAAAGCCGGATACGCCGAGCCCCCTGATTTCCGGTACCGAGTCGATGATCCGGCTCAGCAGATCGCGGAACTCCCCTTCACGCGCCGGGTCCAGCAGGCGGTAGTAACTGTGAATTTTCAGGTGGCAGGGCAGGCTTTCGAAGATAATCAGCCCGGTGTGATGAATGCCGTTGAGACGTTCGAGATGCCCCATGATGGACGCCGGCAGCTCGAGAAACTCCTCCGGGTCACGCCCGTCCTCGAAATAGGAGTGCACCCGGGTCTCATCCTCCAGCTCCGGCGCGGCGGAGACCTCGTAGGGAAGCCCGGTGCCCGCCTCGGGCAGGAACGGTTGATCGGCATCGGCGCGGCTGACGTGCAGGGTATTGCGGGCATTGAACAGACAGCTTTTGAACACGCCCTGTCGATAGATGGCCCGCGCCAGGTGAACCAGGTTGTTGACCGAGGCCACGAAGGCATCGCGCAGGCGCTCATCGTGCAGGTTGAGGCAGCTGTCGATATAGACCCCGTTGGCCTCCCAGCGCACGGCCAGCCCCCCCACCACCGGGTACTTGCCCAAACGACTCACCGCGGCCAAAAAGGCCTTCTCGGTCTCCCCCATCCCCTGCATAAAATTCTTGTAGTAGCGGTCGAACTGCACATCATCGACCGCCAACGACTCTACATTCCCGCCTTCCTCGCGCAGGAACGACTTGCGCGAACTGTACACCACGGTATCGATCTCCTGCGCCTTGGGGTTCACCCAGACCGGGATCAGGTGAGCCGGCGCCGGCGCCGGCAAGTCCACCATCAGGGCCCGTGCAATCGAGGACATCTGGTGCACGAAGTAATCCCCGGCCTCGCTTCTGACCTGGGGGTCACCGTCGAGCATGCCCTCCAGGGTTCGCGCCAGTGCCAGGGGCAGGCCGAGGGCGGTGGGCGGAATGGCGCGGTGACCAAAACGACAGGACTGGCCCGAGGCCAGGGCGTAGAGCGTCGCCGCGGCCCCCTGCTCGTCAAAGCGCGGCGAAGACATGGTGCCGCTCATCTGCTCGGGACCGATAAAGTAGACATCCCCCAACCGGGCATTGCTGTTCTGCAGGTCGCCGGACATCAGGTCCATCACGTTGCTGGCCACGTGTTGCTGGTTTTCATCGAGCTGGGCGAACACCGAGGAGCCCCAGTCGATCAAGGAGATTTCCTCGTGCTCGGGATCAAAGACAATATTCGAGGGTTTGATATCCCCGTGCACCAGTGGCCGACATGACTTGACCGCGGGCCCCCGCAAGGCCTTCAGCAGGTCGGCCAGCTGCTCGGCGATTCTCACCACCAGCCGCGGGCTCAGCGGGCCCCGTTGCAGGGAGAGCTGCTCCAGGTCGATGCCCCGCGCCCGCTCCATGACCATGATCGCCTGGCGGCCGATACGCTGAAACTCGATCAACGCCGGCACCCGCGAGTGGCTGACCTGGTCCAGCATGAAGGCCTCTTCCTCGAGCCGGTCCTGGACGTGCTGGGGCAGGGTGATCCGCGAGAACTTGAACACGTACGCGTGGCCGGCAGCATTGAGGCCGCCGAAGACAAAGCCGTAGGCGCCCTTGCCGATCAACTCGATATTACGGTAACCCAGCTGCTCCAGCTGCTCCTGACACAGGCGCACCCAGTTCTTCAGCTTGGCCGCATCCTGGTGACTGAGCAGGTAGATGGACTGCTCTTCGGGAATGTAGAACTGTTGCAGGTCGGGCTTGGCGTGGTTCATAGCGCAGCGCAATAAAACGCAATAAAAAGGGGAGCCTCGGCTCCCCATCTTAACCTAGGACAGATCCAGCAGCATCGCCGCCGGGTCTTCCAGGTAGGACTGCCAGAGCAGGCTGAAACGGGCGATGGTGCCACCGTCGATAATGCGGTGGTCCCCCGACCAGCTGATGTTCATGATCGAACGGGCCTCCACATCGCCGGCTTCATTGAAGCGCGGCAAGCGCTGAGTCTTGCCCAGGGCCACGATCGCCACTTCCGGCGGGTTGACCACCGGCACCGCGTAGGTTCCGCCCAGCGCGCCGATGTTGGAGATGCTGATGGTGCCCCCCTGCAGGTCCGCGGGGTTAACCCGGCCGCTGCGGGCCGCCTCGGTGAGGCGGGTCACCTCCTGGGCGATCTCCAGGATGCTAAGGGTTTCCACCTTCTTGATGTTGGGCACGATCAGCCCCTGCTTGGAGTCCACCGCCATGCCGATATTGCAGTGCGGCTGGTAGTGGATTTCGGTGCAGTCAGCATTGACCCGGCTGTTGAGGATCGGGAACTCCTGAATCGCCAGGGCCAGCGCCTTCATGATAAAGGGCATCAGGGTCAGGCGAATGCCCCGCTGCTCAGCCTTGAGCTTGAGTTCGCCGCGCAGGCCCAGCAGCGCGCTCACGTCCACCTCGTCACCGTAGGTGAAGTGGGGAATGGTGGCGTGGGAGAGGCTCATCTGCTTGACCATGGCGGCCTTGATGCCGCGGATCTTCTCCACCCGCACTTCGCCTGCAGGCGCGACGGCCGGCTTGGCAGCGGCGGCCTGATCAGGCTCGGCGGCGGCGCCACCACCCTGCTCGACGAAACGCAGGATATCTTCCTTCAACACCCGACCGTTCTTGCCGCTGCCCGGCACCTGGCCGATGTCCAGGTCATGCTCGCGGGCGATGCGGCGCACCGCGGGGCTGGCCAGGGCCTTGCCCGGGCGTGCGCTCGCTGTTGCCGCCGGTTCCGTCACGGCGCTCGGGGCGAACGCCGGTTGAGCCGCGTCCGCCTGAGCGGCAGCCGGGGCGACGGGGACTTCCCCGCCCTCCGGCACCAAGGCAAAAAGAGGGGCATGGACCTTGGCGGTCTCCCCCTGCTGGTAATAGAGCTTGCTGACGGTACCGGCCTTATGGGCGGGAATCTGCACCAGGGCCTTGTCGGTCATGACATCGACCACTGGCTGGTCCTCCTCGATCCGCTCGCCCTCGGCCACCAGCCACTCCACCACCTCGCACTCGACAATGCCTTCGCCGATGTCGGGCAGTATGAAGTCTTCGGCCTGACCGCCGGTGGCGGTAGCAGGTGCAGGTGCGGCACGCTCTAACGTGTTCTCTGCTGCACTCACCGCCGCACTTGGCGTTGCAGCCGCGGCGGTCCCGGGCTCATTGGCCGCCGCCTCTTCGCCCTCCATCTCCACCGCAAACAGCGGGGCGTGCACCTTGGCGGTGTCCCCCTGCTGGTAGTAGAGCTTGGTCACCCGCCCGCCGTGGGGCGCGGGGATCTGTACCAGGGCCTTGTCGGTCATGACATCGGCCACGGGCTGGTCCTCCTCGATGCGGTCCCCCTCCTGGATCAACCACTCGACCAGCTCGCACTCGACGATGCCCTCGCCGATATCCGGCAAAATAAAATCTTTAATCATCGCCTCGACCCTCTAAAAATTAACGCTACGCTTGATGGCTTCGTAGATCTTCAGGTGATCCGGCAGGTACTCCTTTTCCAGCGCCAGCGGGTAAGGGGTATCCAGCCCGGCCACCCGGGCGATGGGCGATTCCAGGTGAAGGAAGCAGTGTTCCTGGATGGTGGCGGCGATCTCGCCGGCAAAGCCGCCGGTCAGCGGCGCTTCGTGGCTGATCAGCAGGCGCCCGGTCTTGCGCACCGACGCGGCCACGGTCTCCCGGTCCCAGGGCAGGATGGTACGCAGGTCGATCAGCTCGCAGGAGATACCCTCTTTCTCGGCCAGCTCAGCCGCCTTTTCCAGGTACTCCATCTGAGCGCCCCAGGCCAGCAGGGTGATGTCGGAACCCTCCTTGACCACTTCGGCCTTGCCCAGCGGCAGCTCGTAGTCGCCCTCGGGCACATCCCCCACCGAGGCACGGTAGATGCGCTTGGGCTCAAAGAAGATCACCGGATTGGCGTCGCGAATGGACGCCAGCAGCAGTCCCTTGGCCTGGTGGGGATTACGCGGAACCACCACCTTCAGCCCCGGGGTCTGGGCGAAGTAAGCCTCCGGCGACTGGGAGTGGTAGTGGCCGCCGGCGATACCGCCGCCGTAAGGGGTGCGGATGGTAAGGCCGCCCACGTCGAAGAGGTTGCCCGAACGGTAGCGGAACTTGGCCGACTCGTTGACGATCTGGTCAAAGGCGGGAAAGATGTAATCGGCGAACTGGATCTCCGCCACCGGCACCGAGCCCTGCGAGGCCAAGCCGTTGGCAAAGCCGATGATGCCCTGCTCCACCAAGGGCGTATTGAAGCAACGGGCGCGCCCGTACTTCTCCTGCAGGTGGCTGGTGGCGCGGAACACGCCGCCGAAAACGCCGACGTCCTCGCCGAAGCAGACCACCTTCTCGTTCTCCGCCATGGCGATATCCAGGGCGTTGTTGATCGCTTGCAGAAGGTTCATCTTAGCCATTGTTCATCCTCCCTGATGTCGCGGGATACGCCTCAGGGTAGAGACGGACATGGGCCTTGAGCCCTTCGAGCTGCTCCTTGAGGTGGGCAGGCGGGGTATCGTAAACGTCGGTGATCATCTCTTCGATCACCGGCGCCGGACGCTTTTCAGCCTCTTTCATGGTGGCGAGCACTTCCCGGCGGTCGGCTTCAAACAGGGCCGCGTCCTCGTCGTCGCTCCACCAATTCTTGGCCTGCAGCCAGTGTTTCATCCGCAGCAGGGGATCTTTGTTGCGCCACTTTTCCTCCTCCTTCTTGCTGCGGTAGCCCGAGGGGTCATCGGAGGACGAGTGGGCTGCCAGGCGGTAGCTCATCGCCTCCACCAGCACCGGCTCGTTCTGCTCCACGGCAATACAGCGGGCCTCGGTCATGGCCGAGTAAACCGCCAGGATGTCGTTGCCGTCGACGCGGATGGTGTGCATACCGTAACCCAGCGCCCGGGGGGCGATGCCGTCCCCGGCGAACTGCTCGCTGGCCGGGGTAGAGATGGCGTACCCGTTGTTGCGGCAGAGGAAAATGGTGGGCGTCTTCAGCACCGAGGCCATGTTCAGGGCGGCGTGAAAATCCCCCTCGGAGGCCGCGCCCTCACCGAAAACGGCAACGGTGCACTTCTTATCGCCGGCCAGCTTCTGGCCGTAGGCGTAGCCGGTCGCTTGGGGAATCTGGGTGGCCAGGGGCGAGGAGATGGTCATGTAATGGAGCTTGGCGGACCCGTAGTGGATCGGCATCTGGCGCCCCTTGCCGTAGTCCAGCTCGTTGCTGAACAACTGGTTCATGAATTCGTCGAGGGTGAAGCCGCGATAAACCAGGGCACCCTGCTCCCGGTACTGGGCCATGATCATGTCTTCGTCGTCCAGCGCGGCGGCAAAGCCCACGGTGGTGGCCTCTTCCCCGGTGGACTGCATGTAGAAACTCAGGCGCCCCTGACGCTGGGCGGCGAGCATGCGCTCGTCGAGCACCCGGGTACGCACCATGGCGCGGTAGATTCGGAGGGCGGTGTCTTTATCCAGATCAGGCAGGGTCGCACCCTTGTAGGTCGTGCCGTCCTGCTTGAGAACCTTGTAGGTCGGAATCTGGAGCTCGTCACCACGGATAAACTGGGGCGCATGGACCGCCCGCTCTTTGGTATCCGTACTCATAGCATCCTCATTATTTTTTTGTGGATGTGTCGGAGCCGATTCCTCGTGAGAACCGCTCGCATAAATATAGTATTTGCCCGGTAAGGCGATGACAGTTGTAAACTACTTTTACGTTAACGTAAAGTATATTCAACACATGGCGGTCGTTTTTTCATCAGCCCACCCTCCCCGACGCCCGCCCCTCACCACCGCTTTTATGCCGTCCTGGAAAAGCAAAAAGCGGAGCACGGCTGCGCCGCGATCAAAGGCGACCACAGGTGTCCAGGCGGCAGATTCCCCCCGCTCTGGTACACTTTGGGCAATACCCCTGAGACCCGCCTATGTCCGACGCCCCCCCACCTCCATCCCCCACCGCACAGCCGCACTACGCGGCCATCGACCTGGGTTCCAACAGTTTTCACCTGGTCATCGCCCGCGAGGTTCACGGCGAATTGCAACGGCTGGACCGGATCGGGGAGCGGGTACAGTTGGCCGCGGGGCTCGACGAGGAGCACTTCCTCGATGCGCCCGCCCGCGAGCGGGGCTTGGCCTGCCTCGAGCGCTTTGCCCAGCGCCTGGCCGGGATTCCCCGAGAGCAGATCCGCGCGGTTGCCACCAACACTCTGCGCGCTGCCCGCAACCGCCGGACCTTTATTCAGGCCGCCGAAGCCGTGCTCAAGATTCCCCTGGAGGTCATTTCCGGTCGCGAGGAGGCGCGCCTCATTTATCTCGGCGTCGCCCACAGCTTCGCCGATGACGGTGCTCAGCGCCTGGTGGTCGATATCGGCGGTGGCAGCACCGAGCTGATCATCGGCCAGCGCTTCTCCCCTCTTGAGTTGGAAAGCCTGCACATGGGCTGCGTCTCCTACACCCAGCGCTTCTTCGGAGATGGCAAGCTGAGCGAAAAGCAGTTTAGAAAAGCGGTGAACGGCGCCCATCGTGAGCTGCTGAACATCAAGAAACACTACCGGCGCCTGGGCTGGAGTGATGCGGTGGGCGCATCGGGGACGGTAAAGGCGCTGCATCGCCTCGCCGCAAAAGACACGGACGGACAGCTCACTCTGGAAGGGCTGGATGCACTGCGCCAGAAACTACTGGCCTTCTCCTCCGTGACGGCCATCGATCTCGACGGCATCAAACCCGCCCGCAGCGCCTTGCTGCCCGGTGGCCTGGCCATCCTCACCGCCATTTTCGAGGCCCTGGAGATCGACAGCATGCGCTTCTCCGAGGGCGCCCTGCGCGAAGGGGTACTCTACGACCTGCAGGGCCGGCATCACCACGAGGACGTCCGCGAGCGCACGATCGAGGCGTTAATGCAACGCTACCATGTCGACCAGGAACAGGCCGCCGCCGTGGAAGCAACCGCGCTGCACCTTTTGACGATGACCCCCTTCGATCGCGAGCCCAACCGGCAGCTGCTGTCTTGGGCGGCGAGGTTACACGAAGCAGGCCTGGCCATCTCCCACAGCCAGTTTCACAAGCACGGCGCCTACCTGATTGAACACAGCGATATGATGGGGTTCGGTTGCCGCGAGCAGGAACACCTGGCGTTTTTGTTGCGCTACCACCGTCGCAAACTGAATGACCAGGGGCTGGCGGCGCTCGCACCCGCCCACGTACCGCACCTGAAGGCGCTCTGTACCCTGTTACGCCTGTCGGTGGTGGTCCACCGCAGCCGCCTTGACACGCCCCCTCCAGCCCTTCAGCTACGCTGGCGGGGCGACGCTTGCCCGCAACTGCGCCTGCGGTTTGCCAAGGGATGGCTCGAACAACACCCGCTAACCCTGGGGGACCTGGAGCAGGAGCAGTTTTACCTGAGCGCCTGGGGCATACAACTGGAGTTCGACTAAGCCAGCCCCCCCACGGGGTGCCGTCAGCACCCACCAATCACGGTCGCTATCAAGCCACTGGATTAAACAGCCGAATGAGGCCGCTGAATTTAGCAACTTGATTAAGCAACTTGGGGCAGCGCGCTGGGCAGAAGTTGTGGGACGGGTCGCAAATCTGCGACAGACTCGCCCAGTTTGATCACCGAAAGCAGGTGAGGCAGGCCAACAAAGCCCTGTTCGGCCGGGATCTCCACCTGTTCCATAATCTGATAACCGAAGCCATGCAGGGAGAGTACCCGCTTGTAGAGCCGCGCCCGGCTCTTATCGGCAACGTTGAAGGCGTAGTCAAAACCCTGCTCGGCGGCAAATTCTGCGCTGGCCTGTATGACCTGCTTGACGGTATCGAGGTTGCGGTACTCCGGTAACAGGGCCAGACGGGTCAGCTGACAGTAGCTGCCGGGGCTCTTGCGCAGCTGGGGAAAGAGCGCGGGGATATCCACCCCCTCGTGCTGAAGCGGCGTACCGGCCCGTGAACGCCCAGCCGACAGGCGGATGCCGCCGATCACCCGGTCGCCGTCAAGGGCCACCAGGATGACCCCGTCGCGATCGAACTGGTCCTCGCCCCCGTTAAAGGCCGCCAGCCCCAGGTCCTCGCGGAAACAGGCTTCGCGGATCTGGTAATACACTTCTAGCCACTTCGGATCTTCCGTTATTGCAAATTGAATAGCCACGATCGCTCCCCTTCTAAATCTGCCTGAGTCCTGCCCGTCGGCTGGCGCGGTACTGGTCCTTCGCAGCGGCGGGCTCAGAAAAAACAACTTCAAGCCCTATAGCGAGATCCATGCCAAAATTTAGGGAAGCTTCCAAATCAGCGCGTTATGAACAGCTGTTGTTTTATGTCAGTTTTTTATTAATAAATTCCATAGGTTATCTGTATGCACAAACAGACACCAAATCCTGCGGATTTATAAATTACTGAAAAAAAAGAAAAAGCAGTGTCACCAAAAAGAGACACCCTGGGCATGAGAAAAACAAGAGGCTCAATCCCGGTGTACGGAGTGCGATAGGCCTGAAGCCAGACGGGGGGGTTGGCGCTCCAAGCCCTGTTGGCAAACTACGACAGTTTATTCCTGGGGCTTGAACTCATCGGCCCGCAGGTCATGACGCTGCAGCAGCTTGTAGAAATCCGTGCGGTTGCGCCGTGCCATTCGCGCCGCTTTAGAGACGTTCCCCTCGGTCAGGCGCAATACCTTGACCAGGTAATCACGCTCGAACTGCCGACGGGCCTCGTTGAACGAAGGCAGGACCCCGGCGTCTTCGGAAAGCGCCTGGCGCACCAGGCCGACCGACACCACCCGCCCCGAAGAGAGTGCCACGGCGTGATGCACCAAGTTCTCCAGCTGGCGGACATTGCCGGGCCAAGGTGCGCCCACCAGCAGCTCCATGGCCTCGGGCGAAAACCGCTTCGGTTCCTGGCCGCTCTCCTCGGCCATCTGCTGCAGAAAGTGGTTGGCCAGCAGTGGAATATCCTCGACCCGCTCGGCCAGCGAGGGCACCCGCAGGTTGACCACGTTCAGTCGGTAAAACAGGTCCTGGCGGAACAACCCGTCGGCCATGTCCTTCTCAAGATCGCGATGGGTCGCCGAGAGAATGCGCACGTCCACCGGGTAACTGCGGGTGCTGCCCACCGGACGCACCTGTCGGTCCTGCAGTACCCGCAGCAGTTTGACCTGAAGCGCCAGCGGCATGTCTCCGATCTCGTCCAGAAACAGGGTGCCTCCATCCGCTGCCCGGAACAGCCCCAGGTGCTCGTTAACCGCGCCGGTAAAGGCGCCCCGCACGTGACCGAACAGCTCCGACTCCAGCAGAGGCTCGGGCAGCGCACTGCAGTTAAGCGGCACGAAGGGCTGGTCGGCGCGGGCGCTGGCGCGGTGAATGGCCTGGGCCAAGAGCTCCTTACCACAGCCGCTCTGACCGGTAATCAGGACGCTGACCCCGGCCCCGGCGACCTGCTGCGCGGTCGCCAGCAGGCGGTTCATCGTCTCGCTGTGGCTGTGAATGTGGGCACGCCACTGGTCCCCAACGGCTAAGCTGTCACGGGCACCGCCGGTAGCCAGCGCCCGCTCGATCTGGTTGCGCAGCTCCTGTTTGTCCACCGGCTTGGTTAAAAAGCCGAAGACCCCTTTCTGGGTCGCCGCCACCGCATCCGGGATGGAGCCCTGGGCTGTGATGATGATCACCGGTAGCCCGGGATAGGCCTGCTGGATATGCTCGAACAACTCGATGCCGTCCATCCCTTCCATACGCAGGTCGCTGATCACCAGGTCCACGGGCTGCTTTTGCAGCACCGCCAGGGCCGCCGCGCCGCTGGTGGCGGTTTCGACCGCGTAGCCCTCGGCTTCCAGGCGCAACACCAGCAACCGCATGAGGCTGGGGTCATCATCCACCAGCATTAGCCGGGCCTGCTCTTTACTCATTCTTTAAAGGTCCGTTGGCGGCTTCGGCGCCGCGCTCTTTGCGATCGTCCAAACGGCGCTCCAGGTTGGTCAGGGCGCGAATTTTCTCTTCCAGGGCATCCCGCTCAGCCCGGGTCGACTTCAACTGCTCACCCAGGTTAGTCCGCTGTTGCAGGGCGTTGATCAACGCCTGGTTATGGGTCAGCAGCATCTGCAGCAGGGGGCGCACCCCCGGCGGATGTTCCTGCTCCAGCAACTCACGCAACAGATCCCGGGCGCCGATCCAGCCCCGCCGATCGTCCTGCTGCTGATGCAAAAGGGCCTGGTGAAAAACCAGCAAGGGCTCGGTACCGGGCTCCAACGGAACCATCAACGCCCGGGCCTGGGCCGGCTCCATCAGCAGGGACTGCTCCAGGACCGCCAGCCAGGCCAGGACCTCCGGCGGCGGCTCGCCGTCCGCGGGCAGTAGAATCTCCACCGCCGGGGGCGGCGGCGCAGGCGGAGGCACCTGCTCTGTCGGCAACGGCAAGGGACGCAGGGGACAACCTGCCAACCAGATACAACTGAGAACGAGCATCCACCTCATGCGGGTTCCACCCTTGGTAGCGTCAAACGAAAACAGACATCCCAGGCAGGATCGTCGATGACGGCCAGTGTCCCTCCCTGGGCTTCCACACATTCGCGGGCCACGCTCAAGCCGATGCCGGAGCCCTTCAAGGCCCCGCCCCGCCGCGCCCGACCCTGGTAAAACGGCTCAAAAACCCGGGTTCGCTCCTCGTCGGCGAGCGCCTGCCCGGTATTGCCCACGTCAATTTGCAGCCTGTCGGCACGGGCGCGCCAACGCACCCCCAGCTTGCCGCCCGATTCGGCGTAATTGACCGCGTTGGAAAAGAGGTTGTCCAGCGCCGTTTTCAACTTACCGGCATCCACCGGCCAGCGTTCCGGCCCCCCTTCAAACGAAACCTCCAACTGGCGGCGCTCGATCAGTACACGATAAGGATCCATCAGCCGGGTCAGCCAGGGGGGAAGCTCGATTTCCTCGGTCTCGAGCGGCGGCTGGTGCAGTACCTGATTGTAGTCCAACAGGTTTTCAATCAGCCGTTGCAGCTCCCAGCTGTTGTTCTGGACGATGGATACGATCTCGCGCTGGGCCGGTCTGAGCTCCCCCACCACCTCCTCATCCAGCAGGTCCGCGCCTTCGCGCAGGCTCGCCAGCGGAGTTTTCAGTTCGTGGGACATATGCCGCAGAAACTGCCGTTTCTGCTCTTCGAGTTGATTCAACTGGCCCCGCAGCCACTCCAGTTGCTCTCCCAGAAGCCGCATCTCCAAGGGGCCGCGAACCTGGATTGGACGGTCCCTGCGCCCCTTGCCCAACGCTTTGACCTCCCGCTCCAGGGCGCGGATCGGCGCGTTGATCCAGTAGGTAAAGAACAGTGCGCTGACCAGGGTCACCAGCGCCAGCAACGCAATCAGGCTGATCAAGGACTCCTTGAGACTCAGCGCCTCGGCCTGCTGATCCTGTAAGTGAGCATCCACAAACTTCTGCACAGCCTGGCGCAGGCGCTGATCCAGCAGGCTCAGCCGGTCGAACCCGGAGAGCAGCCGGGCGCTGTCGGGATCCTCGGCGCTCAGCTGGGGAATCTCCTCCATCAGCACCCGGATCTCCCACTCCAGCGATCCCAGGGTGGTCTGTTCGTTGCCTTCCAGCAACGTCGCCAGCCGTTCCAGGCGCGCCATGGCGGCCTCGGCACCCTCTTCAAACAGCTCCAGCAGGCGGGCATCCCCCAGCGTCACGTACTGGCGTGCCCGGCGCTCGATATCCAGCAGGTCGGCACCCAACTGCTCGCTATGACGGGTCAAGGCGACCAGCTCCCGGGAGAGGCGCTCACCATGGCTCGCCTGCTGATCAAGGGTCTGCAAGGTGACGAAAATCGCCGCGCACAAGGGCGCCATGACAATAAAAAAGCCCAGCAGCACCAACTGCAGAATGGATCGGGGTCGCCAGGGCATGAGTCAGCCAAACATCCGTTTAAAAAACTGAAGGAACGCCATTTTACTGCGCCCCCTGGGCGAGCTCAACGCGCCTCCGCCTACTTCGGCCTTCATCCGAGGTAGCGCCTGATGTAGTAGCGCCCCTCTGGGACACCGGCCGGCAGCGGCACCACTTCACTTGCCGGCAACGGTATCGGCTGGTCACTCACCAGCAACGCCCCCGGGCGCATCAAGGCCGGCAACTGGTCGGCCACAAACGCGGCCAGTGCACCGGTGGTCTCGCGATCACCGCTACCGATGTCGGCGTGAACCAGGATCGCCTTCCCCCCCAGGGTTTCCGCTGCGCCCGGCAGCGTCGCGTACAGATCGCCAAACAGCAGGTGGTCCCGGTCAGGCAGGGAGTCGGGGTGGGCCGCCAGTTGGCGCTCAAAAACATAGATCTCACGATCCGGCAGCCGCGCGCGGAGGTGATCATACGTGCGACCGTTACCCAGCCCGAGTTCCAGTACCAGTCCCTCTCTCCCCGCGCTGGCCCCGGCCGCCCAATCCAGGCACAGGCGCTGAGCCTGCAGCCTTCGGATCGCCGATTCCAGTCGCGTCATGGGTTCTCCCTGGAGCCATATCAGTCCGTTTTAAATCCCTGATTATTAGCCTAATCGAAAAAAACCATTCCTTCCCCTCCGCGCATTGAACTCAGACCGGCGGGAAAGCGCCCCGGTAAGGCGATATAATGGCCCCTCAGCCATCTTTTAACTGACGCAGAAATTTCACCGCCGATACGCCTTAGGCGTATTCCGTGCCCAGGAGCTCCGATCATGGCGAACCCGGCTCAACGCGCGCTCAAGGGGCTGATCCGCGGCTACCAGCTGCTGGTCAGTCCGGTATTGGGCAGCAACTGCCGTTTTTACCCGACCTGCTCGGCCTATGCCCTCCAGGCGATCGAGGAGCATGGCGCCTGGCGCGGTCTGTACCTGGGCCTCAGGCGTTTGCTGCGCTGCCACCCCTTCCACCCCGGCGGCATCGATCTGGTGCCGCCAAGCGGTCAACAGCCCCCTGAAAAAGACTGCTGCGGGGCACCACCCTCCCCGTTTGACCGGCGCTGACGCTCTGGCTATAAAGGAAGCACAAGCCGCTCAGGAATAAGCCTCCATGTTCAGCACCCTCACCGTCGTCATCGTGATCGGCTTTTACATGGCGCTTCTGTTCGCGGTTGCCCAGGTAGTGGAAAAGCGCTCCCGCACCAAAGCATCGGGCAACCGCTCCGTGCCCCCCCTGGTCTACGCGCTGGCGATCACCGTGTACTGCACCTCCTGGACGTTCTATGGCAGCGTCGGTTTCGCGGCCGAGTCGGGCCTGCTGTTCCTGGCCATCTACGTCGGTTCCATCCTGGCCATTCTCACCTGGTGGCGAACCCTGCGCCGCATGGTCCGGGTCAAGGAGAGCTACCACATCAGCAGCATCGCCGACTTCATCTCCGCCCGCTACAGCCGCTCGCAGTGGGTCGCGGCCCTGGTAACGCTGATCGCCCTGTTCGGAATCGTTCCCTATATCGCCCTGCAACTGAAGGCGATCATCGCCACGCTCGGCGCCATCTCCAGCCCCCTGGGCGGGGACGACAGCTGGAGTTCGACCGGTGCGCTGGTGACGGCAGTGATGATCCTCTTTACCGTCATGTTCGGCGCCCGCCACCTCGACCCCACAGAGCGGCACCACGGGATGATGGCGGTCCTGGCGGTCCAGAGCCTGGTCAAGCTCGCCGCCTTCATGGCGGTAGGGATTTTCGTCACCTACGGTCTCTTTGACGGCTTCGAGGATATTTTTCAGCGCATTCACTACGCCGGACTCACCCACCTGTTCAGCACCCGCGTCGAGCAGGGCACCCCCTTCGTGCAGTGGGCCACCCTGATGATCCTGGGCGCCGCCTCGATCCAGTGCCTGCCGCGTCAGTTCCACGTAGCGGTCGTCGAGAACTCGCGGGAAACCGATATCCGCAAAGCCATGTGGGTGGTGCCTCTCTACCTGCTGTTGATCAACCTGTTCGTGATTCCCATCGCCGCCGGCGGCCTGCTGCTGGGATTCGGCCAGGGGGAGGCCGAGTCCTTCGTCCTGCGCCTGCCCCAGTACGGCCAACAGCCGATCCTGGCGATGGTCGCCTTTATCGGTGGTTTCTCCGCCGCCACGGGGATGGTGATCATCAGCGCCATGGCGCTCTCAACCATGGCCACCAATCACCTGCTGGTGCCGTTCATCGAACGGTTCAACCTCTTTGCCCCCCTGCGCCATTACCTGCTGCAATGCCGCTGGGTGATGATCGCCCTGCTGCTGTGCAGTGGCTACTGGTTCGCCTGGCAGTTCAGCGATTCCTACATGCTGCCGGCCATGGGCATGATCTCCTTCGTCGCCGTGTTCCAGTTTGTTCCCTCCATGTTCGCCGGCCTGTTCTGGCGCGGGGGCAACAAGGCCGGCGCTATCGCGGGACTGCTCGCCGGCTTCATGACCTGGCTTTACACCCTGGTGCTGCCCACCTTTATCGCCCAGGACGGGTTCCAGCCCCTTCTGCTCAGTGACGGCCCCTGGGGCATCAGTTGGCTGCGCCCCCAGGCGCTGTTCGGTCTTGAAAACCTGTCCCCGGTCAGTCACAGCGTTTTCTGGTCGCTGCTGTTCAACGCCGGCTTCTATGCCCTCGGCTCGATGCTGTACCGCCCCAGCAAACTGGAGCGAACCCAGCGTTCTGAGTTCATGGCCACCCTCGAATCGGGCGCCAAGGTCCACAAGGGGCGCCCCACCGGGCTTGAGGCGTACATCAACTTTCCCCGCAAGAAGCGCGAGGCCGTGACCCTGCTCGCCGAGTACTTGAACACCGACAAAGCGGAAGTAGAGGTCGAGCGCATCGCCGCCGACCTGCAGGTGGAGCACAAGAAGGACCTCACCATCATCGAACTGGTGGAGTTTCACCGCATGTTGGAAAACGTGCTGGCCGGTTCCATCGGCGCCGCCAGCGCCCACCACGTCATTGAGAGCAGCATTCGCTACAGTGAGCGGGAGACCCGGGACCTCAAGGCAATCTACAGCCATATCATGACCGAGCTGCACGGCCAGCAGCGCACCCGCCACAACGAAGAGCCAGCCGAAGCCGAGCACCGCTACACGTTTATCGAAGACCTGCAACAGAAGCTGGACGACCGCAACCAGCAGATTGAAAAGCACCAACAGCAGCTGGACCGCCTAGAAGCCCGGCTGGAGAAGAGCGACCAGAAACTCTTTGACCAGCGCCTGGTCAACCAGAAGCTGACCCAGGAGATCCAGCACCTTCGCAAACAGCTCGAGGAATCCGTCAAGGAAGCCCACTGAGCGTTCGCGCCGAGGAAATAGCCGCGCTAGTCCTCCAAGTCATGGTGGCTGCCGTCACAGAATGGCGGACTGGCGGTCTGCTTGCACTGGCACAAGACCATGCTTTCGCGTTCGCTCACCTCAAAGCGCAAAGGCGTGAACTCCCCTCCCTTGTGAGAGCCGTCGCAGAACGGCTGGTTCCGGGACTGACCGCAGGTACAGAAGTAGTACTGCCCCGGCTCCAGGACCACTTCCACAGGACCTCGAAAAGCAACTTTGGGGGTTGTCATAGCCTGTCTCCACTCTCTGACCGTCGCCCTCCAGTGTAGCACCGCCCCTCAGCGCTTCGTTCGCACGGTCTCAAGCGAAGAACGAAGAACGCAGCCCGGGCTGTCACGATGCCGTCACGAAGAAGCGCTAAGGTGGCTGAAAAAGCAAGGAGACTACGATGATCAGATTGATCGGCAGACTGTTAAAACGCAGGCGTCATCGCCGCACCGATTGGCCTATGCCTGCTAGCGGGCGGAACCAGTTTGGCTACCCGGTAACGGGAGCTGCGCCTCGATCAGGCGTTGAAGGTTCTGGATTCGCTCCTCACCCGAGGGGTGAGTAGAAAAGAAGGGCAGCCGCCGGTCCGATACCTGCGCCAGTCGGCGCTGAAAGCGCAGCGCACCGCGCGGATCAAAGCCCGCCCGGGTCATCAGCGCCAGCCCCACCCGGTCCGCCGCCCGCTCGTCATCGCGGCTGTAACCGGCCTCCATCATGGCATAACCGGCCTCCACCACCAGACCACCCAGGGGAATAATGAAGTCCACCAACGTACCCAGCACTTCCGCGGTGCTGTCCCGTTCGGCGCGGCGCTGATGGTGGACCTGTCGCAGGTGGCCTTCGCTCAGGTGAGCCAGCTCATGAGCCAGGACAAAGGCCAGGGCATCGCGGTCGTAGCCGATCAAATCCAGCAGGCCTGCGTTGAGGACCACCAGGGGGCCTGCGGCTTGCTGGGAGACAAAGGCATTGGGCACGGGCGTCGCACCGATGCGAAACGCACATGCCTGGCCACTCTCCTGCCGCAGCCGAGCGAAAATGCGCTGGGTCTGCAGCACCAGGTCGCCGGGAATAACCACCCGCTGCCCCTCCCAGCTGACCAAGCCACTACGGGGCCATTCCCGGGAGCCCGAACCGGCGCAGCCTGTCAACACCACAGAAGCCAGCAACACCGAAGTCAGCAACAGCCATCCCGCCGTGCTCGGCAGATGCCGCATATGTCTATAACCCACCAAAATAACTATATTTCGTAATAACATAGGTGGGGCACCCGGTATATGGAATATACTCTCTGACTACTCTTGAGAGACCGGAAATAAGGAAGCCGTTATGAGCAACATCTACGCTGACAACTCCCTCACCATCGGGAAAACCCCGCTGGTCAAGCTCAACCATATCACTGACGCCAACATCTGGGTAAAGCTGGAAAGCCGCAACCCGGCCAACTCGGTAAAGTGCCGGATTGGCGCCAGCATGATCTGGGCGGCGGAAAAGGATGGGCGCCTGAAGCCGGGAATGACCATCGTAGAGCCCACCAGCGGTAACACCGGTATCGCCCTCTGCTTCGTGGCGGCCGCCCGTGGCTACAAAATGATTCTCACCATGCCCGCGACCATGAGCCTTGAGCGGCGTAAGGTGATGAAAGCCCTGGGGGCCGACATCGTACTCACCGAGGGCCCCAAGGGCATGAAGGGGGCCATCGAAAAAGCCACCGAGATCGTCGCCAAGGACCCGGCCAACCACTTTATGCCCCAGCAGTTCGAGAACCCCGCCAACCCGGCCATTCACGAACAGACCACCGGGCCGGAGATCTGGGAGGACACCGACGGTGCCATCGATGTCCTGGTGGCGGGCGTGGGGACCGGCGGCACCATTTCCGGGGTTTCGCGCTACATCAAAAAAACCCAGGGCAAGGCGATCACCTCCGTGGCGGTGGAGCCCAGCGCCTCGCCGGTGATCACCCAGCACCGCAACGGCGAAGAGCTGCAGCCCTCTCCCCACAAGATCCAGGGCATCGGCGCCGGTTTTATTCCCGCCAACCTCGACCTGGAGATGGTTGACCAGGTGGAACAGGTCAGCAACGAAGAAGCCATCGAGACGGCCCAGCGGCTGATGAAGGAAGAGGGTATTCTCGCCGGCATCTCCTGCGGTGCCGCGCTGGCCGCCGCCCTGCGGGTCGCCGAGCAGCCGGCCCACAAGGGCAAGAATATCGTGGTGGTGCTGCCCGATTCAGGGGAACGTTACCTGTCCACAGCCCTGTTCGAGGGGGTGTTTTCCGAGAACGAGAGCGTTCAATAACTGGCGGCGGCCTCCTCCAGGGGCCGCTTCCCCCAACCCCCTGATGTGGAGGGAAAGTGACCCACATCAAGCTTTTTGCAGCCTGCTTCGGATAGACTCGATCTATTCTCAGTACTAAATGCACGCCTCTCCACAAGCAGAGCACCCATAAATGACCGGCTTTCCCTTAAAAATCGCCGCTATCTACGCCGTTTTCTCCCTTCTCTGGATCACCGGCTCCGACCAGGTGGTGGCCATGCTCTTTCCCGAGAGCGAAACCACCCTGCAGACATACAAAGGCTGGTTCTTCGTCATCTTCACCAGCGCCATGCTCTATTTGCTGCTGCGCCAGGAATACCGCCGCCACCAGCGCGCCGAGGAGACGCTGGACAAGCAGCAGGCGGCCCTCGACCGCCTGGATCAGGCGGTCAGCCAGAGCCCCGTCACCGTGCTGGTCGCCGATCTGGAGGGTCGCATCGAGTACGTGAATGACGCATTCGAATCGATGAGCGGTTACAGCCGCGAAGAAGCCCTCGGCAAAACCCCCGCCATCTTCCAGTCCGGAAAGACCCCGCAGAGCGTCTACGAAGAACTCTGGAGCACCCTGCGCAGCGGCCAACTCTGGGAAGGCGAGCTGTTAAACCAGCGCAAGGACGGCCAGTCCTACTGGGTCCACGCGCGCATCTCTCCGGTGCGCAACAAGGCCGGCGAAATCAGCCACTTCCTGGCCATCGAAGAAGACATTACCCTGCGCAAGGCGCAGGAAAACCAGATCATTCACCAAGCCAATTACGACAGCCTCACCGAACTCCCCAACCGCTTCCTGGCCATGGACCGCATGAGCCAGTCGATCAACACCGCTATCCGCAACGAGCAGACCGTGGTGCTGATGTTCATCGACCTGGATGACTTCAAACGCATCAACGACACCCTGGGGCACGACGTGGGCGATCAGCTGATCACCCTGGCCGCCTCCCGGGTGCGGGACACCGTGCGCCAGACCGACACCGTCGCCCGTTACGGCGGTGACGAGTTCCTGGTCATTCTCACCGACCTGGACGAACCCGACGACGCCACCCGGGTGGCGGAAAAAGTGCTGAACACCCTCGCCAGCCCCTTCCATATCGAGGGGCGGGAGCTGAGCCTCACCGCCAGCATCGGCATGTCGGTATTCCCCGAGGACGGGCAGGACCCTTACGAACTCCTGCGCAACGCCGACGCCGCCATGTTCGGCGCCAAGGATGAAGGCGGCGGGACCTACGAATTCTACTCAGCAGCCATCAACGAAGCGGCGATGGAGCGCATGGAGGTCGAACAGAAGCTTCGCCACGCTCTCGCCAATCAGGAGCTCAGCCTCAACTACCACCCGCTGGTAGACGTGAGGAGCGGCAAGATCGGCGGCGCAGAAGTGCTGCTGCGCTGGAACAACCCCGAGCTGGGCCGGGTGCCGCCCGACCGTTTCATTCCCCTGGCCGAAGCCACGGGCCTGATCATTCCTATTGGCGAGTGGGTGATTCACACCGCCTGCGCCCAGCTGCGCGCCTGGCAAGACCAGGGACTGGATGAGTTCCGCCTCTCGATCAACGTCTCCCCGCGCCAGTTCCGCGACATCGGTTTGCTGCCGGCCATCGAACGCGCCCTGGCGGAAAACGGCCTGTCGGGCAGCCAGCTGGAACTGGAGGTCACCGAGGGGCTCTTGGTCCGCAACCAGGCGGAAACCCGCAAGATACTCACCAAGTTGCGTGCCCTGGGCATCCAGATAGCGCTTGACGATTTCGGCACCGGCTACTCTTCCCTGAGCTACCTGAAGAGCTTCCCCTTCGACTCACTGAAGATCGACCGCTCCTTTATCAACGACCTGCTGGAGCAACCCCAGGACCAGGCCCTGGTCAACGCCACCGTCACCATGGCCATGGGACTTGGGCTGAAGACCGTCGGCGAGGGGGTGGAGACCGAAGGTCAGCTGGCGTACCTGCGAGACCAGGGGGTCCATGCGGTGCAGGGATTCTTCTTTACCCCGCCCCTGCCAGCCGATGAGTTTGAGCGGTTCTTCAACGAGTACCAGACCCGGGCCGCCAACGGCTAGCCCGCCCCGAACACGCGCGCCCGGCCCTGCCGGGCTCGGCGCTCTGCCCTTCTCTTCCCTTCCCTTCCCAGGGTGCAGCCTCCAGCGCCATTGACCTCGCCCCACCTTCAGCCCCCGCATTCCCACCGGACGCGCGACGGCCGCAGCCGTGGAGCTGTCGTTCATGACGACGCTGTTTATTACTTAATGCCGCAGCGGATGATCACGGCAGCAACCTAAGGGGAGACCAGGCCGACAACGCGGTGCTAGCGCGCGAAACCAAGGGCCGAACGGCTTTAGCGGGGCGGACAGTTCGGCTGCTTGGAACGCCCCGGTGAGAGCGCAACCAACAACGGGCACAGCCGCAGACGGGCAGAAACAAAAAAGCCCCCGCCAGTGGCGGAGGCTTTTTATCAAACGGGGAGAATCCGTTTAGAGGATCAGGCGACGGACGTCGCTCAACAAGCTACCGAGGGTGGTCATAAAGCGACCGGCGTCGGCGCCGTTGATGGCCCGGTGATCGTAAGACAAAGCCAGAGGCAGCATGTTGCGGGGCACGAACTCGGAGCCGTTCCAGCGCGGCTTGATATCGGCCCGCGAGACCCCCAGGATCGCCACTTCCGGCGCCGGCACGATGGGCGTAAAGCCGGTGCCGCCGATGCCGCCGAGGCTTGAGATGGTGAAGCAGGCGCCCTGCATCTGCGCCGGCTTGAGCTTACGCTCCTTGGCCAGCTTGCCGAGCTCGGCGGTCTCCTGGGCCAACTGGTAGATCGACTTCTGATCCACATCCCGCACCACCGGCACCATCAGGCCCGCCGGGGTATCCATGGCCACCCCGATGTGCACGTACTTCTTATGCACGATGTGCTCGCCATCGGCGTGCAGGGAGACGTTGAAGTTGGGGTGGGCCCGCAGGGCCGCCGCCGCCGCCTTCAGCAGGAAGGGGAGCGGCGTGACCTTGACCCCCGCCTTCTCGGCATCGGCCTTGATCTCCTTTCGGAACTTCTCCAGCTCGGTGATATCCACGTCATCGAACTGGGTGACGTGAGGCACATTGAGCCAGCAACGGGTCATGTTGGCGGCGGTGACCTTCTTAATCTTGCTCATTTTCTCCAGCTCGATCTCGCCGAACTGGGAGAAATCCACCTCGGGGATGGCCGGAATGCCGCTACCGGCGGCAGGCGCCGCGCCAGCGGCAGGCGCATTATCACGCTCCGTCAGCGCCTGCTTGACGTAGGCCTGCACATCCTCTTTCAGGATGCGCGACTTGGGGCCGGAACCGGTGACCCGGGTGAGGTCGACCCCGAACTCCCGCGCCAGGGCGCGCACCGCGGGACCGGCGTGAACCTGCTTGTTGCTCTTTTCGAGCTGCGCCAGGTCTGCCTTGGGGGTCGGCGCCGCGGACTTCGCTGCTGCCGCAGCCGGGGCGGCTTCAGGTGCCGGCGCAGCGGCGGCTGAAGGTGCTGCGGATGCCACGGGCGCTTCGCCACCCGCCACTTCCAGCTCCAGAATCAGGTCCCCTTCGGAGACGGTGTCGCCTTCCTTGATCTTGAGGGCCTTGACCACGCCGCCCTTGGGCGCAGGCACCTCCATGGACGCCTTGTCGGTCTCCAGCACGATCAGGGAGTCACCCTCGCCGATTTCATCGCCTTCCTTGACGCAGACTTCGATCACATCCACGTTCTCATGGCCACCGATATCGGGTACCAGGACCGGCTCGACACCGCCGCTCGCGGCCGCTGCAGGAGCGGGAGCAGCCGGTGCCGCCGCCTCAGCGGCCTGCGCGGGGGCGGGCTCCGCGGCGCCGGCAACCGCCAGCTCAAGGATGGCATCGCCCTCGCTGACCGTATCGCCTTCCTTGATCTTGAGCGCCTTGATCACGCCGCCCTGGGGGGCCGGCACTTCCATGGAGGCCTTGTCAGTCTCCAGGACGATGAGCGAATCCCCCTCGGCCACCTCATCGCCTTCCTTGACGCAGACTTCAATAACGTCCACGTCTGTGTGGCCGCCGATATCCGGCACCACCACGGTCTCGCTGCCGCCGCTGGCAGGCGCTGCGGCCGGGGCTGGCGCTTCGGCCGCGGCGCCGCCACCGACTTTAAGCTCAACGATGGCGGTGCCCTCGGAGCAGGAATCGCCCTCGTTGATCAGCACCGTCTCGACCACGCCGCCCTCGGGCGCCGGCACTTCCATGGAGGCCTTGTCGGTCTCCAACACGATCAGCGAATCGCCCTCGGCGACCGCGTCGCCGGGCTTGACGCACACCTCGATAACGTCAACGTCTTCGTGGCCACCGATGTCGGGTACATTAATCGTTTTTACTGTCACGGTTGTTGTCCTCTAGTCTCTCGTCAGTTCCATCGATGCCCGCTCACAGGGTGACGGGGTTGGGCTTTTCCGGATCGATATTGAACTTCTTGATCGCCTTGGTGACCTCCGAAGGCTTGATGGTGCCCTCATCGGCCAGCGCCTTGAGCGCGGCAACCACGACGTAGTAACGATTCACTTCAAAGAACTCACGCAGTTTGGCGCGGCTATCGCTGCGGCCGAACCCGTCGGTACCCAGGACCCGGTAGGTTGCCGGCACGAACTCGCGAATCTGGTCGGCGTAGGCCTTCATGTAGTCGGTGGCGGCGATGACCGGCCCCTTGCGATCGGCCAGGCACTGCTCCACGTAGGAGACGCGCGCCTCCTCCTCGGGGTGCAACATGTTCCAGCGAGAGCAATCCAGCGCTTCGCGGCGCAGCTCGTTGAAGCTGGTCATGCTCCAGACGTCAGCCTCGACGCTGTAATCGCTGCGCAGGATTTCCGCGGCCGCCAGCACCTCGCGCAGGATGGTGCCACCACCCATCAGCTGAACCCGCTTCTTGACGCTCTGCTTGCCCTCTTCCAACAGGTACATGCCCTTGATGATGCCCTCTTCGGCACCGGCCGGCAGGGCGGGATGCGGGTAGTTCTCGTTCATGATGGTGAGGTAGTAGAACTTGTTCTCCTTGTCCTGGAACATGCGCTTGAGGCCGTCCTGGATGATCACCGCCAGCTCGTAGCCGTAGGTGGCGTCGTAGGAGACACAGTTGGGGATCATCGCCGCCAGCAGGTGGCTGTGGCCATCCTCGTGCTGCAGACCCTCACCGTTAAGGGTGGTGCGTCCGGCGGTGGCCCCAACCAGGAACCCCCGCGCCTGAATGTCACCGGCCGCCCAGGCCAGGTCCATGGTGCGCTGCAGACCGAACATGGAGTAGGTGATGTAGAACGGAATCAGCGGGCAATTGTTGTTGCTGTAGGAGGTCGCCGCAGCGATCCAGGCAGACATGGAGCCGGATTCGTTGATCCCCTCCTCCAGAATCTGGCCAGTCTTGGACTCCTTGTACCACATGATCTGGTCGCGATCGTGAGGCACGTAGTTCTGCCCCTCGGAGGTGTAGATACCCAGCTGGCGGAACATTCCCTCCATGCCGAAGGTCCGCGCCTCGTCCGGCACGATCGGCACGATGCGCTCGCCAATGTGCTTGTCCTTGGCCAGGGTGGAGAGGGTGCGCACGAAGGACATGGTGGTGGAGAGTTCACGCTTGCCGCTCTCCTTGAGCTGACCGCTCAGGTCCTCCAGCGAGGGTACCTGCAGGGCCTCGAAATCATCACGTCGCTTGGGATAAAGCCCGCCGAGCTTCTCCCGCCGTCCCAGCATGTACTTGAGCTCCGGGCTGTCGGGTGCCGGCCGGTAGTAAGGGACGGTTTTCAACTGGTCATCATTGAGAGGGATGTTGAAGCGGTCGCGGAAGTCGATCAGGTCGTCCATCGCCACCTTCTTCATGGAGTGGGTGTCGTTCTTGGCCTCGCCGGACTTGCCGGTACCGTAACCCTTGACGGTCTGGGCCAGGATGACGGTGGGCTGGCCCTTGTGGTTGGCCGCCGCCTGGTAAGCCGCGAACACCTTGTAGGGATCGTGGCCACCGCGGTTCAAATTCATAATGTCCTCGTCGGACATGTCCTTGACCATCTCCAGCAGCTCGGGGTACTTGCCGAAGAAGTGCTCGCGGGTGTAGGCGCCGCCGTTGGCCTTGCAGTTCTGCAGCTCGCCGTCGCAGACCTCGTCCATACGTTTTTGCAGCAGCCCCTTGTCGTCCTTCTCGAACAGGGGATCCCAGTGACGCCCCCAGAGCACCTTGATCACGTTCCAGCCGGCGCCGCGGAATTCGCCCTCAAGCTCCTGCACGATCTTGCCGTTACCGCGCACCGGGCCATCCAGGCGCTGCAGGTTACAGTTCACCACGAAGATCAGGTTCTCCAGCTTCTCGCGACCGGCCAGGGAGATGGCGCCCAGGGACTCGGGCTCGTCACATTCGCCGTCGCCCAGGAAAGCCCAGACCTTGCGGTCCCCACGGTCGATCAGACCTCGGGCGGAGAGGTAACGCATCACGTGAGCCTGGTAGATGGCCTGGATCGGCCCCAGTCCCATGGACACGGTGGGGAACTGCCAGAAGTCCGGCATCAGCCAGGGGTGCGGGTAGGAAGAGAGCCCCTTGCCGTCGACTTCGCGGCGGTAGCTGTCCATCTGCTCCTCGGTAAGCCGCCCCTCGAGGTAGGCGCGGGCATAAATGCCGGGGGCGATGTGGCCCTGGAAGAAGACCAGGTCACCTTCCTGCTCACCCTCGGAGCCGCGGAAGAAGTAGTTAAAACCGATGTCGTAAAGGGTGGCCGAGGAGGAGAAACTGGAGATATGACCGCCCAGGGCATCTTCGTTGTCGTTGGCCCGCATTACCATGGCCATTGCGTTCCAGCGAATCAACGAGCGAATCCGGCGCTCCATGAAGAGGTCGCCCGGCATGCGGGCTTCGTCCTTGGGATCGATGGTGTTGCAGTAGGGCGTGGTCAATCCCGCCTGCACTTCTGCCCCAAGCTTGCGTGCCCGCTCGCCCAACTTCGCCAGAAGATACTTGGCCCGCTCAGAACCCTCGTTCTTGGCGACGGACTCCAGTGCGTCCAACCATTCCTGGGTTTCGATCGGATCAATATCGTCGATTCTTTCTTCTTGCACTGTGACGTTCTCCATTTATAAATAAAAGCCGGGGGAATACCTTAGCTTAGCTAGCATTCCACCGGCCTTCATGCTGCAAGGCAGCATATTTCACTCGACTGACTTTATGTAGCAATACTACAAAAACCGCGCCAAAGCTGTCTAATAAGTTTTCCTTATTGTTGCCATAACCGGTCGGTTTTGTAGTCCTGCTACAGAATGACATTACTCATTGATGTTGGCGCGCCGCAGGGAGCGCTCCAGACGCGTCTCTTCCTGGCCGTACGCCAGCAACGCCTCCTCGACATAAGCCAGGTGCTCATGGGCGGCGTTACGGGCGGCCTCGGGGTTGCCGCTGAAAATCGCCTCCATCAGCACCTTGTGCTGCCCGTGAATCTTGGTGCGGTGCCCCGGCTTGGGATAGATGTGCTCAAGGTTGCGCATGATGTTGTTCTCCAGCAGCCCCATCAAGGAACGCATGGTGTGCAACAGCACCACGTTGTGGGTTGCCTCGGCGATACGCAGGTGGAAATCCACATCGGCCCTGACCTCCTCACGAAAATCCTTGGATTCGTGGTGGGCCTCAAGGTTTTCATAACTCTTTAAAATCGCCTGACGGTCCGCGTCGGTACTGCGCAGGGCGGCGTAGTAGGCAATCACCCCTTCGAGGGCATGGCGAAACTCAAGCAAGTCGTACTGCGCTTCAGGATGGGAAGCGAACAGCTCCATCAGCGGGTCGGTAAAAGATGCGCCGATATCGTCGGCAACGAAGGTACCGCCACCCTGGCGGCTCTTGAGAAGCCCCTTGGCGACCAGCTTCTGCACCGCTTCGCGCAAGGAGGGGCGGGATACATCGAACTCTTTGGCCAGCTCACGCTCGGAGGGCAACCGCTGCCCCGGCTTGAGACTGCCCTCAAGAATCATGGTTTCGATTTCCGCCATGATGACATCGGAAACCTTGGCCTGCTTGACCCTTTTGTAACTCATTGGATTCGACCTTCCTTAGTGGCCCCCTTCTCGGGAAATGGCATGACCACTCAGGTTCTTAGACAACCGCCGGGCCTCGGTCGCTGACCGGGCCCCTTCGGCCCCGGGCGCAGACGAGGCCAGTTCCTTAGCCATGCGGTTTCAGACCAATACAAACACAGCGCTGAGTGCCGGAAGAGTTGGCCGAACTCACGCCCTGACCAAGCCCTCAAGCCCAACTTATCGGCGCGGGCAGGACCCGCGCCTCAGGATGAGCTACCCGGTCTCAGTCATCGGTCGAAAGCCACGCTCGGCAGCCAGGTGGCGATCTCCGGCACCAGGAAGACGATGAGCAGGGCCGTCAACTGGATGATGATAAAGGGGATAACGCCCCGGTAGATATCCGTAACCTTGATCTCCGGTGGTGCGACCCCCTTGATGTAAAAGAGCGCGAAACCAACCGGCGGTGTCAGGAAGGATGTCTGCAGACACATGGCGAACAGAATGGTGAACCAGACCAGGTCAAACCCGAGCTCCTGCACCACCGGAGCCACCAGCGGCAGGATAATGAGCGTGATCTCAACCCAGTCGAGAAAGAAGCCAAGAATGAAGACACCAAGAAGAATACAGATCACCACGCCGTGAGGCCCAAACGGCAACTCCAGCAGCGCTTCCTTGATGACTTCGTCCCCCCCCAGCCCGCGCAGCACCACGGCAAAGGCGGTCGCCCCCAGGAAGATGGCGAAGATAAAGGCCGCTGTCCGCGTGGTCTGATAGAGCGAGGAGTTCATCACATCCAGGCTCAGCCGCCCCGAAATCATGGCCAGCAGCAAGGCCCCCAGGGCGCCGACACCGGCGGCCTCCGTCGGCGTCGCTACACCGGCAAAGATCGACCCCAGCACCCCGAGAATCAGCGCCGCGGTGGGCAGAACCGCCGTGACGACCTCCCAGATAACCTTGGGGCTAATCGGCTCAAGCCCCTCGGGCACAGGCGCGATACTGGGGTTCAGCATCGGCCGCCCAATGGCGTAGACGACGTACATGGCGCCCAACATCAGACCCGGGAGGAAGGCCCCCATGAACAGGTCACCAACGGAAGCCTCGGGAATCGCCAGCCGGTCGGCCATCAGCACCAGCATGATGGAGGGTGGAATCAAAATACCCAGGGTACCGGTCGCACAGGCCGTGCCCACCGCAAACCCCTTGTCATACTTGTTTTCCATCATCACCGGCAGGGACAGCATGCCCAGCAGCACCACCGAGGCACCGATGATACCGGTGGTCGCCGCAAGCAGAACGCCGATCACGATCACGGTCACGGCGTAGCCACCGCGGACCGCACCGAAGAGCTTGACCATACTCTTCATCAGCTTCTCAGCGATCCCCGACTGGTCCAGCATGATGCCCATGAAAATAAACATCGGGAGCGCAACGAGGGTCTCACTTTCGATAATGCCCCAGATCCGCTCGGGGGCAAGCCCCATGGACGAGGTGTAATCAAACCAGAGATCGGCACCGAAATTCTCCACCGCCACGACGCCGATCAGGGTCCAGATAACCGCGGTACCCCCGAGCACCCAGGCCACGGGGAAGCCAGTCATCAGCAGCGCCCCGAAGGTCAGGAACATGCCGATTACAAATAAGGTTTCAAGAGCCATCAGGAAGCATCCCCTTCGTCTTTATCATTGTTGGGCCGGATGATTGGCTTGGGAAAACCAAACAGCAACGCAGTGACCCGCAGCAGACGGGACAGGGCAGCGACCGCCAGGAGAATAAAGGACAGCGCCAGAACCGCCTTCAACACCCAGCGATTGGAAAGCCCCGCCGGAGCCGGGCTGGATTCGCCGACCTCGTAGGAGCTGAGGGCGTAGGGGATCATCTCGTAGACAGCAATGGCCAGAAACGGCAACAACAGCAACACGATGCCGAAAAACTCGATCCAGCCTTGCGTTTTCAATGACAGACGCTCATGGATCACGTCTACCCGCACGTGATCATCCACCGCCAGGGTATAGGCCAGTCCGAGCAGCCAGCCCGCGCCGGCCAGGTGCCACTGCAGCTCTTCCAGCGTCACGGAGCCCTGACCGAAAATATAACGGCCAACCACCGCCCAGATAATCACCCCGGTAACCACCAGCCACAGCCAGGAGGCGACCTTACCAATCGCGGTGATCAGCGCGTCGAGGGAGAGACTGAAACGGGTATTGGGAAGCTCGGTATGGTGATGAAGAAATTCATCGGCGTCGGGCAGATGGGTATAACCCTCACCCGACGCTTCGCGGTCGGACATCGTCATGGATGTTCCCTCGCTTAGTAAGATCTTATCTATGAAATGCGGATGGCCCCGTGGGGCCATCCGTGTTTTGGGAAGCGCACCGGACTCACGTCCGGCGTTGCCAGTTTACTTGGCAGCTTCCAGATCGCTCGGCAGGTAGGCACGCTGGTCCCAGACCTGGTAGCTCTCCATGAACGCCTGCTGGCTTTCATAGACACGCTTGAAGTCGGCATCCTTGGAGGCTTCTTCTTCAAGCACCTCGTTAGTCACCTTCTTCAGCTCACGCAGAACCTCAACGGGGATCTGGTCAGCATTGACGCCTTTTTCCTGGAAGCCGGCCAGTACTGCGCCGTTCTTGTACTCACCCTCGGCCAGGCCGCGGGTAGTCGCGGCGGTGCAGGATGCCTCGACCAGCGCTTTCTGGGCGTCGGTCGCCTTATTCCACTCGCCCTTGTTGATCAGCATGTACTGAGCCGTGAACTGCTGGTGCCAGCCCGGGAACAGGTTGTACTTGACGACCTGGTCGAAGCCCAGAATCTGGTCAATCGCCGGCATGGAGAACTCGGTGGCATCGATGGTGCCCTTCTCCAGCGCCTGGTAGAGTTCGCCGCCCGGCATCATGGTGACAGAGGCACCCAGACGCTCAAGCACCTTGCCGCCAAGGCCCGCGAAGCGGATCTTCATACCCTCGTAGTCATCAAGGGAGTCGATTTTATTGGCGTACCAGCCAGCCGTCTCGGGACCGATGATGCCGCAAAGCTGCGCATGCACATCAAAGCCCTTGTTGGCGTAGATCTCCTGCAGCATCTCGTGGCCGCCACCGTAGTAGTACCAGCCGGTGTAAGCCCAGGGCTTCATACCGAAGGGAACCGCGGCAAACAGAGGTACGGCGGGAACTTTACCCTGATCGTAACCGATCCAGGTATAACCGGCGGCGACTTTGCCATCGGATACGGACTGCAGAATATCGAACGGCGGTACCAGCTTGCCCGGCTCATAGACCCGAACCTGAATGCTACCGTCGGATGCGGTGGTGAGATTATCGGCCACCCAGGCAGCAGGTGAACCCAGGCCCGGCAGCTTGGTAGCGAAAGCAACCGGCATTTTCCAACGCAGGTCGTCCGCGAAAGCCGATCCGCTCGTGATTGCAAGCGCGCCGACTACTCCGGTAATGGCCTTAGATAATTTCATTGATGACGTCTCCTCATCTTTTGTTTTTGTGTTTTACCCGGCCAGCAACCCGGGTATGGCCCAGGCATTTGTTTTTTTGTCCGCCCGGGTGGTAGCTGACCTAAAGCAGCTTAGGCCAGCTATCGCAGGGGCAACAGTAACTTCCTGATTTTTGCCCCTATCCGAGACATTGGTAATACCAATGTACCGAAATAGACCCACACCATAGAGCCCATCGGGTTAGCTGTCAATCCATGAATGGCACCGCGCGATTCACTCCGAGCTATAAACCACCTGCTAAAGTAACACCCAAGCACCCCGACCCGCCTTCCCATTGGTCATACCATTTACATCAACCAAAGCACTCGGACTTGGGGCAAGCCTTACCGGCGGGCGCCAAAACAACGGCAAGCGGGGCAGCCAACCCGCCCGCAACAGCCTGAGCCGGGTTTCAGAGGAGAGCCGGCACAGCAGCGAAGCCCGGGAAGTAAACTGGTAAGACCAAAAATCGCGAACAAAAGGCGTGCAGCACCGCTGCCAGAATTACAGCACGCAAACCACCCTGAGCGAAAACCCGTCGCGCCATAATTGATTAAAGACAGGAAAAACAAGGAGCCCCGAGACGCAGACCACTCAGCCGAAATAGACAGGATTGACAAGAAACCCTATCGCCGGCTAGGGTAGCCCATCCCCTGCGGTCTATTGGTCTTACCAATCATCCGCAAATGGAAAATAACAACACCATGAGAACCACCCCATGGGGCTACTGAAACAGACACCCTGGGCACTGCGCCCCCACCCCTTGGCGAGCCGCGAACCGTCACCAGACGCCATTGCCGTAGCAACCACCCGGGACCGAACGATGCGCCCTTAACCACTTTCCCGTTTGCTTTTACCCACTGCGCCCCAAATCACGCCGGGCGACCTGCTCCGGCTCCGGTCGCCATAACGAGGACTGACCATCATGACTGACCACGCCCGATTTTATGAGCGCCTGTCCGAGTTCATCGACCCGGAGCGGCTCATCAGGGACCCTTTGCGCACCCTTGCCTACGGCACCGATGCCAGCTTCTACCGGCTGATTCCCAAGCTGGTGGTGCGCGTCGCCTCGGAGGCGGAGGTCGCCCGGGTACTGGAAGCCGCCCAGACACACAAGGTTGCGGTCACCTTCCGGGCCGCCGGCACCAGCCTCTCGGGTCAGGCCATCACCGACTCGGTGCTGATCCAGCTGGCCGACGGCTGGCAGGGCCACCGGATCAATCCGGACGCCTCGGAGATCGCCCTGCAGCCGGGCGTCATCGGCGCCCAGGCCAACAAGTACCTAGCGCCCTTCAATAAGAAGATCGGCCCCGACCCGGCTTCGATCAACGCGGCCATGATCGGCGGCATCGCCGCCAACAACGCCAGCGGCATGTGCTGCGGCACCGCCCAGAACAGTTACCAGACCCTCAAGAGCATGAAGCTGGTGCTGGCGGACGGCACCGCCCTGAATACCGCCGACACCGCGAGCCGGGAACGCTTCCGCGCCAGCCACGGCGGGCTGCTGGATGCCCTCGAAGCCCTGGGCGCCCAGACCCGGGCCAATAACGCCCTGGCCGAACGCATCCGCCACAAGTACCGGCTCAAGAACACCACCGGCTACGCCCTCAACGCCCTGGTGGACTATGAAGATCCCTTCGATATCCTGCAGCACCTGATGATCGGCTCCGAGGGCACCCTCGGGTTTATCTCCGAGATCACCTACCGCACCGTCGACGAGCACCCCAACAAGGCCTCCGCCCTGGTTTTCTTCCCCACGGTGGAGATCGCCTGCCGCGCGGTGGCAGCGCTGAAACAGACCCCGGTTTCAGCGGTGGAGCTGATGGACCGCGCCGGCCTGCACTCGGTGGAGGACAAGCCCGGCATGCCGCCTTTCATCAAGGAGCTGGGCGAGGAGGCCACGGCGCTGCTGGTGGAGACCCGCGGCGCTTCCAAGCAGAGTCTGGCCAACAAGGTGGCCGCCATCACCTCCGCCCTGGCGGACTTTGAAACCGTGCAGCCGGTTCATTTCACCACCGACCCCGCCGAATACACCCAGTACTGGGCGATCCGCAAGGGGCTGTTCCCGGCGGTGGGCGCAGTGCGCAAGACCGGCACCACGGTGATTATCGAAGATGTCGCCTTCCCGGTGGAGCAGCTCGCCGATGCGGTCCACGACCTGCACCAGATCTTCCAGCGCTACCACTACGACCAAGCCCTGATCTTCGGCCACGCCCTGGAAGGAAACCTGCACTTCGTCTTCCCCCAGTCCTTTGACACCCAGGACGAAATCGACCGCTACGAGCACCTCATGGACGCGGTCGCCGACCTGGTGGTCGGCAAGTACGACGGTTCCCTCAAAGCCGAGCACGGCACCGGGCGCAACATGGCCCCCTACGTCGAACAGGAGTGGGGCAGCGAGGCCTACGCCCTGATGTGGGAGATCAAGGAGCTGTTCGATCCCCACAACCTGATCAACCCGGGGGTGCTGCTCAACAACAACCCCAAGGTACACCTCGAGAACCTCAAGCCCCTGCCCGCCGCCGACCCGCTGGTGGACAAGTGCATCGAGTGCGGCTTCTGCGAACCCACCTGCCCATCGCGTGCCATGACCCTGACGCCACGCCAACGCATCGTCATCTGCCGCGAAATCGCCCGCCTGGAGGCCACTGGAGAAGATCCCGAGCGCCTGGCGCTGCTGCAGAAAGACTATCGCTACCAGGGGCTCGAGACCTGCGCCGCCTGCGGCCTGTGCTCCACCGCCTGCCCCGTGGGGATCAATACAGGCGACCTGACCCGAGCCATGCGCAGCGACCTCAACCATAAGCACGCGGGTAAGGCACAGTGGGTTGCCGAGCACTTTGAAGGCGTGGCCAAGGCCAGCCGCGTGGCCTTCAAGGCCGCCGACCTCGCCCACGGCGTACTGGGCACCCAGGCAATGAGCAAAGCGACCAAACTGGCCCGCAAAATAAGCGGCGGCACCGTGCAGCAGTGGCTGCCCACCATGCCCACCGCAGCCCCCCGGATTCACCCCCGGCCGGTGGTAGACAGCACCGCCCCCAAGGTGGTCTACGTGCCCAGTTGCGCCAGCCGCACCATGGGTCCCCAGCGCGATAGCAGCGAAACCCAGGCGCTGAGCGAAGTCACCGAGGCGCTGCTACGAAAGGCGGGCTTCGAGGTGATCTACCCAGAGGGGCTGGACAAGCTCTGCTGCGGCATGGCGTTCCAGAGCAAAGGCATGTTCGATGCCGCCGACCTTAAGGCGCGGGAAACCGAACAGGCGCTGCTGAAGGCCTCCAACAACGGCGAGTACCCGATCTACTCGGATACCAGCCCCTGCACCCTGCACATGAAGGAGAGACTGGATCCGCGCCTGCAGATCTTCGAACCGGTGCAGTTTATCGACCGTTACCTGCTCGAGCGCCTGCAGATCACACCCCAGGCTGAGCCGGTCGCCCTGCACATCACCTGCAGCGCCGTACGCATGGGGCTGAGTGACGCCATCACCCGCATCACTCAAGCCTGCGCCCGCGAGGTGATCATTCCCGAGGGCATCACCTGCTGCGGCTTCGCCGGCGACAAGGGGTTCGCCACCCCCGAACTCAACGCCTCGGCGCTGCGCCACCTGCGCGATACCCTGCCCGGGGGCGTGCACGAAGGCTTCTCCACCAACCGCACCTGCGAAATCGGTTTGTCATACCATAGTGGCATAGAGTATAAATCCATCGTCTACCTCGTTCACCGCTGTAGCCAGCCCCGCGCCAAGCCGCAGCCCTCCCTCCAGGAGAACGAAGTACCCAGGACGACGTCCGCCTAGAGGCGGACATCATTAAGGAGCGAAGACATGTCACTGCCCGAAGTTAAAACCATTCTCTACACCACCTCGCTGAGCAAGCATACCCGCCCGGTATTCCGCCACGCCGTCAAACTGGCGAACGTCTACAAGGCCAAGATCATCATGCTGCACGTGGTGGAGCCGATTGGTGAGATGGGCCACGCCCTGATCGAGAACTACCTGCCCGAGGACCTGATCAAGAAGATGCACGACGAGGGCATCGACAACATCAAGCGGACCATGAAAGACCGGGTCGCCAAGTTCTACGAGGACGAACTGAGCCACATTGAAGACAGCCCCGCCCTGGACGTCGAGCAGGTGGTCGCCGAAGGCAACCACGGCGACGCCATCGTGGAGGTTGCCAAGAAGTACGACGCCGACCTGATCGTGATGGGCTCGCACAACCGCCTGGGCCGCTCCAGCGGTACCACCCGCGCGGTCATCAAGTACTCCAAGCGGCCGGTACTGGTCATCCCCACCGAGGGCTGATCAACGCAAGCTGAGGAGCAGTCCGGGGAATGACGGCCATTAATCCAGAGCTGATCGAACGGATTTTTCTGACCGTCTTTCCCCTCTTTGCCATTGTCCTGACCGGCTACCTCTACGGCCGTCACCGCCCCGCCGATATCGAATTCGCCAACCGCGCCAACATGGACCTCTTCGTCCCGGCGCTGATCTTTCACTCCCTGGCCACCCAGACCTTTCCCCTGAGCCAGTACCAATCACTGGCCATTGGCGCCGCCGCCGTGGTGCTGGGTTCGGGCCTGCTGGTGCTGCCGCTGGTGCGGCTGCTGAAGACGGATGTGAAGACCTTCCTGCCGCCGATGATGTTCAGCAACTCGGGCAACCTGGGCCTGCCCCTGCTGGTGCTGGCCTTTGGTGAACAGGCCCTGCCGGCGGCGGTGATTCTCTTTATCATCGAAAACACCCTGCACATGAGCGTCGGGGTCTACATGCTGGACCGGCGCAACCACCCCCTGCAACTGCTGAAGATGCCGATGATCGCCGCCACCATCGCCGGGGTGATCTGGAGTCTGGCCGCCTGGCCCTTGCCCCAGGCGGTGGCCCTGCCGGTGGAGATGCTGGGCCAGATCTCCATTCCCCTGATGCTCTTCACCCTGGGCATCCGCATTGCCCAGGTAGGTCTGCAGAACTGGCGCGAAGGCTTGATCGGCGCCATTCTCTGTCCCCTTTCCGGCATCCTGGTAGCGCTGGCCTGCCGCCCCTGGCTCGGGCTCAGCGAAGAGCAGTTCGCCATCCTGCTGGTCTTCAGCGCGCTGCCCCCCGCCGTGCTCAACTACATGGTGGCCGAGCGTTACAACCAGGAGCCCCACCGGGTCGCCTCCATCGTCCTGATCGGCAACATGGGCAGCCTGCTGATCATGCCGGTGGTGCTCGCCTTTGCCCTCTGACCCCCACCGCGGCTGAGCGGCTAACCGGCACGAGGAGCGCGCCATGCGAATCGGCATCGACCTGGGCGGCACCAAGATCGAGGGCATCGTGCTGGCCCCGGACGGTACCGAGCTTGCCCGCCGCCGCGTCGCCACCCCCGGCGGCAACTATGACGCCACCCTCGAGACCCTGGTCGCCCTTATCGAGGACCTGGAACGCCAGTGCAATGCCCGCTGCAGCCTGGGCATCGGCATTCCGGGCACCCTCTCCCCAGACAACGGCCGGGTCAAGAACGCCAACTCCACCTGCCTCAACGGCAAGCCCCTCAACCGGGATCTCGAGGCACGCCTGCAGCGCCCGGTCCGTATCGCCAATGACGCCGACTGCTTCACCCTCTCCGAAGCCACCGACGGCGCCGCCGCCGGCGCCAACAGCGTCTTCGGCGTCATTCTCGGCACCGGTGTTGGCGGGGGTGTAGCGATCGCGGGACGGCTGCTCGCCGGACCCAACGCCATTGCCGGCGAGTGGGGCCACAACCCGCTGCCGAGCGCCGCGGAGGCAGACCTGCCGCTGCCCACCTGTTACTGCGGCCGGCACGGCTGCCTGGAGACCTACCTCAGCGGCCCAGGCCTGTTGCAACGCTATGTTGCCGCCGGCGGCGAAACGCTGCAGAGCGTTCCGGCCCTGCTGACCCGAGCCCATCACGGCGAGGCACTGGCCCGCGACGTGATGGCCCACTACTACGACCGCCTGGCGCGGGGGCTGGCGACGGTGATCAACGTGGTGGATCCCGAAGTGATCGTTCTCGGTGGCGGCCTGTCTAACATTCGGGCGTTGTATCGGGAGATCCCCCGGCGCTGGGGGGACTACGTGTTCTCCGACCGGGTGAACACGCGCCTCACTCCCCCCCGCTTCGGCGACAGCAGCGGCGTGCGGGGCGCGGCCTGGCTCTGGCCCTTGCCCGAGATCAAGAGTCCGTGAGCCCCGGGTTGCCGAACAGGCGCAATCTGATAAAGTCAGCCCCGAGGATAATTACCACAGTTATAACCGGATCTGTCTGCCCGTTTTGTCATTCAGCCCGCGTTAAAAACTGACTAATAAGATAAAAAAATGACTCTGCAGACACTGCTCCAGGCCAACCTGGCCGCCATTTGTCCCGATCCCATCATCGCGGTGGATCGCGCGGGCATCATCGTCTTTTTCAACGATGCCGCAGAGCAGCTGCTCGAGTACCGGGCGGATGAGGTGATGGGCAAGCTGCACATCCAGGATCTTTACCATCCCAGCCGCGCCGGACGCATCGTGAAGCGCATGATGTACTCGCCCGAGTACGGCGGCAAAGGCCGAATCCAGGGGCACGAGTCAGCCCTCATCAGCAAGCACGGCCGCATCATCCCGATCCAGATCTCTGCCGCGCTGATCATGGAGGACGGGCGCGAAGTCGGCAGCATCGGCTTTTTCCACGACCTTAGCCGCCGCAAGCAGATGGAGAACTCGCTGCGCAAGCTGTCCATCACCGACAACCTCACCGGACTGCACAATCAGCGCCATTTCTACGCCGTGCTCAAGCAGGAGATGGCCCGCAGCGCCCGCTACAACCAGCCCCTGAGCCTGGTCTGCGCGGACATGGACAACTTCAAGCAGGTCAACGACTCCCTGGGCCACCAGGTGGGCGACAGCCTGATCGCCTTCCTCGGCGCCATGATTCGCGAGGAGCTGCGCAGTAGCGACTTCGGCTTCCGCTACGGCGGCGATGAGTTCATGATCCTGCTGCCCCAGACCGGGCTTCCCAAGAGCCGGGCCCTGGCGGACCGGCTGCGTCAACGCTTCCACCAGGAGGCGCCCGAGGTGGTCAGCGGCCTGGACCGCTCCCTGCCGCCCCTGAGCCTGAGCATCGGGGTCGTCGACTTCAAGCCGGGCACCAGCTCGGAGCTGTTTATTCGGGAGGCGGATATGGCCATGTACCAGGCCAAGAGCGGCGGCGGCAACCAGGTCGCCCTCTCCGAATCCCCGCGCCCGTCGCAGCCCCCTCCCCACCACTAGAGCCCGGCCTCCGCCCCAATTCTCCAGTCTTTTCAATGCCATTGCGATTGATTCGCATTTGCATTTTCAACGCCCGCCTTTGATGCTATCCTAGGCCCCGTCCAACCTATCGCGTTTTAAGCGTTGGGCCGCTCCGGCGGCCCCTTTTTTCAGTCTTCTTTTGATTCCTTGCCACGCCCTTCAACCGGCGCTTTTCGACGTTTCCACCCTGGAAACGCGGTGGCATGACCCAGATCACGCCCCCGGCGCCTCGCCCCACCGCTCTCCTTGGCTGGTTTCTGTTACCATCCCCAATAACCCCGGCTAACAGCCTGAGATCAAAGCGTTAACAGTGGATTGTCAGTATGAAGAAGGGAATCCTGATCGGCCTCGCCCTGCTCCTCAGCGGCGCGATCCTGGCGGCCCAGGGCGCCGCCCCCGCCATGCCCTGGGGCAGCATGCTCGCAGAGCTTCTGGGCGGGCTGGCGCTGTTTTTGTTCGGCATGGAGATGATGGCGGCCAGCCTCAAGGCGGTGGCGGGCGACCGCATGCGGGTGATCCTCGCCCGCCTGACCAAGAACCGCCTCATGGGCGCCGCCACCGGCGCCCTGGTCACGGCGGTGATCCAGTCCTCCTCCGTCACCACCGTATTGGTGGTCGGTTTCATCACCGCCAACCTGATGACCCTGAGCCAGGCCGTCGGCGTGATCATGGGGGCCAACGTCGGCACCACCATCACCGCTCAGATCGTCGCCTTCAAGGTCACCCAGTACGCCCTGCCCATGCTCACCCTGGGCTTTGCCCTGCAGTTTTTCAGCAAGCGCGACACCCTGGTCCATTACGGCAGCATCCTGATGGGGCTGGGGCTGATCTTTTTCGGCATGGCGCTGATGGGCCAGGGCATGGAACCGCTGCGCCAGTACCCGCCCTTCCTGCAGCTGATGCAGCAGATGTCGGCGCCCCTCTACGGCATTCTGCTGGCAGCGGCCTTCACCGCCCTGGTGCAGTCCTCCTCCGCCACCACCGGGATCGTCATCGTCATGGCCAGCCAGGGGCTGATCCCCCTGACCACCGGTATCGCGCTGATCTTCGGCGCCAACATCGGCACCTGCATCACGGCCCTGCTGGCCTGCATCGGCAAACCCCGGACGGCGATCCAGGCCGGGGTCGTGCACATGCTCTTCAACGTCCTGGGGGTCGCGCTCTGGTTCTTCTTTATCGACCAGCTTGCCCAACTGGTGGTCTGGCTCTCCCCGAACGCACCCCATCTCGAGGGGCCGGCGCGGCTCGCCGCCGAGGTGCCACGCCAGATCGCCAACGCCCACACCGTTTTCAACGTGGCCAACACACTGGTGTTCCTCCTTTTCACCCCCCAGCTGGCCCGGCTGGTGACCTGGCTCGTGCCTGAGCTTCCCGCCGCCGCCGTGCCGACGGTGCAGCCCAAGTACCTCACCAGCGTCCTCCTGGAGACCCCCTCCCTGGCGCTGGATGCCGCCCGTCGGGAGATTGCCCGGATCGGCAGCCGGGTGGACGACATGCTGCAGGAGGTGCTGCCCGCCATCGTCTCCGGCAACGGCCACCGCCTGGACCAGATCGAGCAGATGGACGAGGAGGTGGATACCCTGCACCGGGCGATCATCCGCTACCTGGGGGAGATCAGCAAAGCCAACCTGTCCCAGCAGCAGACCGACGAACTGATCCTGCTGATGGAAGCCGTGAACGACCTGGAGAACGTCGGTGACCAGATCGAAACTAACCTGGTCAGCCTCGGGCGGCGCAAGATCAGCGAGGGCATCGAGATCAGCGAACCAACCCAGCGGGTGCTGCAGAAGCTGCAGGCCGCCGTGGCCGAGACCCTGCACGAAGCTACGGAGGCAGTGGTCAAGAGCGACCTGGAACGGGCGCGTCAGGTGATGGAACGCAAGACCGATATCGAGCGCCTGGTCAGCAGCGGCTACCAGCACCAGGCGGAGCGGCTGGTGATCGACGCGCCCCACCGGGTGAGCGCCTACCGCCTGGAGATCGACACCATCGAGCGCCTCAAGCACATCTACTACTACGCCAAGCGGGTGGCCAAGGCGGTGGTGGCGATCGACGCCCTCAACGACAGGGAGCTCGAACCCAAGGCCGAGGCCGCCTCCTGAGCCCATCACACCCGCCCCCTGCGCCTGGAGCAGCCCTGAGCCTGAAAAAGCCCTGAGTCTGCCCCGCCTGAAAACGCCCTGGCCGAGCGCGGCAGTTCGGCGTATTCCTTGGCAAACCCACCGGGTGCCGAACTGAAATTTTTTTCAGCCGCGTTAGCCGTTTCTTTTCATAAACATACCTCCCTGCCATCCCCCGGCCGCCTGTTCAAAATGCGAACAGCCGTTGAAATCAGTCTGCGGCCTCGGTACCATTTTTATTGATTGAACGTTCAATTAACAAAAGCCGTGCCGTTACAGCGACAACGAAATGCCCAAGATCGGAATTAAAGACGCCCGCAGACAGCTGTTGATCGACGCCACCATGGCCTCGATTGCCGAGCTGGGTATGCAGAACACCACCATCCTCAGCATCAGCAAGCGCGCGGGCATGTCGTCCGGCATTATCAGCCACTATTTCGGCGGCAAGCAGGGGCTGATCGAAGCGGCCCTGCGCTACATGCTGCACCAGCTGGGTGACGAGCTGCGCCAGCGCATGGCCCGCACCGACGGCTCCCCCCTGCAGCGGCTGAACTGCATTGTCGAGGCCAACTTTTCCGAGTTTCAGCGCTCGCCGCTGGCGGCCAAAACCTGGCTGAGTTTCTGGGCCCGCTCCATGCACGAGCCCGGCCTGAAGCGCCTGCAGCAAATCAACAACGCTCGACTCTACAGCAACCTGCGCTACTCCTTCGCCCAGGTACTGGATGCCAGTGAAGCCACCGCCGCGGCTCGCCAGACCGCGGCCCTGGTGGACGGCTTCTGGCTGCGCAGCGCCCTCAGCCTGGACCCGGAAGAGAGCTTCGAAACCGGCGAGCAGCTGTGCAAGCGCTTCGTCAAAGACGCACTGAACCAACGCACCAATCTGTAAACGCGAGAACCCCCGTTATGCCTGATTCACTCCCCCGTTATCAGAACTTCGTACATGGCCGCTTCCTGGCCAACCGCAGCGGCGAGACCTTTCCCGTGGTCAATCCGGGCACCGGCGAGGTGATCTACGAAGTGGAAGTCGCGGACGCCGCCATCCGCGAGGCCGCCATTGAAAGCGCCAAGCAGGGGTTCGCCGAGTGGTCGGCGATGCCGGCCATTGAACGCAGCCGGATTCTGCTCAAGGCCGTCGCCCTGCTGCGCGAGCGCAACGACGCGCTGGCCGCGGTGGAAGTGCGGGATACCGGCAAGCCGCTGCAGGAGGCCGAGGCGGTTGACGTGGTGACCGGCGCGGATGTGATCGAATACTTCGCCGGCCTTGCCCCCTCCGTTGAAGGCATCCAGCAGGACCTGGGCGGCGATTTCTACTACACCCGCCGCGAGCCCCTGGGCGTCTGCGCCGGTATCGGCGCCTGGAACTACCCGCTCCAGATCGCCTGCTGGAAATCAGGCCCCGCGCTGGCCGCCGGCAACGCGCTGCTGTTCAAGCCCTCCGAGGAGACCCCGCTGGGCGCCATCAAGCTTGCGGAGATCTTCATCGAGGCCGGCGTCCCGGCGGGAGTCTTCAATGTGGTACAGGGCGCCGCCGAGGTGGGCGAGTGGCTGACGCACCACCCGGAGATCGAGAAAGTCTCCTTCACCGGGGAGGTAGGCACCGGCAAGAAAGTAATGGCAGCCGCCGCCTCCACCCTCAAGGAGGTGACCATGGAGCTGGGCGGCAAGTCGCCCCTGATCATCTTCGACGATGCCGACCTGGAGAACGCCGTCTCCGCGGCCATGGTGGGCAACTTTTACACCCAGGGGGAGATCTGTACCAACGGCACCCGCGTATTTGTCCAGGAAGGCATTTATCACGCATTCATGGCGCGGCTGCTGGAGCGCACCCGCAACAACATCAAGGCCGGGGATACCATGGATCCGGCGACCAACTTCGGCGCCCTCATCTCCGCCAAGCACCGGGAGCTGGTGCTTGACTATATCGCCAAGGGCAAGGCGGAAGGGGCAACCCTGGTCGAAGGCGGCGAACCCCTGGCGCCGGCAGCGGCCGAGGGGGGCTTCTTCGTGGCGCCCACCATCTTCACCGACTGCACCGATGAGATGACCATCGTCAAAGAAGAGATATTCGGACCGGTGATGTCCATCCTCACCTTCTCCGACGAGGACGAGGTGATCAAGCGCGCCAACGACACCGAGACGGGGCTGGCCGCCGGCGTCTTCACCAACGACATCCGCCGCGCCCACCGGGTGATCCACCAGATCGACGCCGGTATCTGCTGGATCAACAGCTACGGCGCCTCCCCGGCGGAGATGCCGGTGGGCGGCTACAAGCTCTCCGGCATCGGCCGGGAGAACGGTCGCGTCACCCTTGAGCAATACACCCAGATCAAGTCGGTCTACGTCGGCATGGCGGACATCGACGCGCCGTTCTGAGCCGGTTGTCGAGTAGCGAGGTCTGACTGATATGAAAGAAAACCGATACGATTACATCATCGTGGGCGCGGGTTCCGCCGGCTGCGTGCTGGCCAACCGCCTCAGCGAGGACAGCGAGAAGTCCGTTTTGCTGCTGGAGACCGGCGGCAGCGACAAGAGCATCTTCATCCAGATGCCGACCGCCCTCTCCATTCCCATGAACACCAAGAAGTACGCCTGGCAGTTCGAAACCGAGCCCGAGCCCTACCTGGACAACCGCCGCATGCACTGCCCCCGGGGCAAGGTGCTGGGCGGCTCTTCCTCCATCAACGGCATGGTCTACGTTCGTGGCCACGCCCGGGATTTCGACGAGTGGGAACAGGAAGGCGCCGAGGGCTGGGACTACCGCCACGTGCTGCCCTACTTCAAGAAGGCCGAAAGCTGGGCCTTTGGCGGTGACGCCTACCGGGGCGACGCAGGCCCGCTGGGGGTCAACAACGGCAACAACATGCAGAACCCGCTCTACAAGGCCTTTATCCAGGCGGGTGAGGATGCCGGCTACCTCAAAACCGACGACTACAACGGCGCCCGGCAGGAAGGCTTCGGCCCCATGCACATGACCATCAAGCACGGGCGCCGCTGGTCTACCGCCAACGCCTACCTGCGCCCGGCCATGCAGCGCGCCAACCTCACCGTCATCCCCCATGCCCTGGTGCACAAGGTCCTGCTCGACGGCAAGACCGCCACGGGCGTTCGCTACGAAGTGGGCGGCCAGCTCCACGAGGCCCAGGCCGGGGCCGAGGTGATCCTCTCCGCGGGCTCCATCGGCTCGCCGCACCTGTTGCAACTGTCCGGCATCGGCAATCCCGAGGTGCTGAAAAAAGCCGGCATCGAGGTGCAGCACGCGCTGCCCGGGGTGGGTGAGAACCTGCAGGACCACCTGGAGTTCTACTTCCAGTTCCGCTGCAAGCAGCCGGTCTCGCTCAACCGCAAGCTGGACCTGTGGAGCAAGTTCAAGATCGGCCTGCGCTGGATCCTGAAAAAAGATGGCCTGGGCGCCACCAACCACTTCGAGTCCTGCGGCTTCATCCGCTCCAAGGCCGGGGTGGAGTGGCCGGATCTGCAGTACCACTTCCTGCCGGCGGCCATGCGCTACGACGGACGCGAAGCCTTCAAGGGGGATGGCTTCCAGCTGCACATCGGCCACAACAAGCCCAAGAGCCGCGGCTTTGTGCATGTCACCTCGGCGGACCCGAAAGCGCACCCGCGCATCCTGTTCAACTACCTGCAGCACGAAGATGACCGCGAAGGCTTTCGCGACTGCGTGCGCCTGACCCGGGAGATCATCAACCAGCCGGCGATGGACGCCTACCGCGGGGCGGAGATCCAGCCCGGCGAGAACGTGGTCAGCGACGAGCAGATCGATGCCTTCGTCCGCCAGGCGGTGGAGAGCGCTTATCACCCCTCCTGCTCCTGCAAGATGGGCCTTGATGACATGGCCGTGGTAGACCCGCAAACCCGGGTACGCGGCATCCAGAATCTTCGGGTGGTGGATTCGTCCATCTTCCCGACGATACCCAACGGCAACCTGAACGCGCCCACCATCATGGTGGCCGAGCGGGCAGCCGACCTGATCCGCGGCAAGGAGCCGCTGCAACCTTCCGATGCGCCCGTCGTCATGGACGACCAATGGCAGGCCCGTCAACGACCGGGCGAGGCCAAGCGAGCAGTTAACCGATAATTGCTTAAGGCCCTCCTGTCCCCGGGACCATCGTCCCGGGGCCGCAAGCCCTCAGGATTTCCCTATCAGCGCGGCGCAAGCATCGCCAAAAGCGACCGATAGGCAAGTCCTGGGTTTGTGTCCAATTCGAAATTCGACACGTAAAAGTAGAGGAGGAACACACCATGCTGTTCAAACGTAGTAACAACACCAACCGAGGGGGACAGTTATGACGCTGTGGCTGTCCGCTGGCATGATCTTCACCTTCGCCGCCATCGCAGTGATCCTGCTGAAGTGGGGCAACATGAAGGTGATCGGGGTCACCCCCGTGCACACCCTCACCTTCATCGCCATCCTGTTTACCTCCGGCCTCGACGTGGGACTGATCATGTTCCCGCTGACCGAGTTTGCCGGTTACGCCAACGTGGCGGAGAGTCCCGAGTACGGCTTTGCCAACCCGCTGGCCATCGAGTTCGGCTTCTGGGCGTTTCTGATCTGGGGCTTCTACTTCCTGACCTGTTTCTACTTCGCGATCATCGAGCCGCGGGTGCAGTTCTTTGAAATCCCCCTGGTCAAGCTGATCAACAACGTGGTGATCATCGGTACCTGCGCCTTTACCGCCTACCTGCTGCTGGCGAACCTGCCCTGGTACCTGCCGCAGCTGGGCGATGGGGAGACCGTGGTACCGGCCTTCTACGCCATCGTGCTGGCGGCCATTGCCATGGCGGTCTACTCCAGCTCCAAGCTCAAGTACGTGCGTATCCTGAGCGTGGGCTCAAGCCTGCTGTTTATCGGGCTGATCTCGGTGATGTGGGTACGCGCCTTTGTCATCGGCCAGGGCTCGCCGGAGGACTTCTTCGGTACCGCAGGCCTTCTGAGCGAGTACTTCACCAACATCCACCAGTTCATCCTGCCCATCAATGACTACCACGAGTTCTACCTGTTCTGGTGGTTCGCCTGGAGCATCATGATCGGCCAGTTTACCGCCCGCTTTGTCAGCGGCATCCGTACCTGGCAGCTGCTGATCGCCATGCTGGTGATTCCCTCCATCGCGATCGGTGTCTGGTTCACCGTGCTCTACCAGTACCACCACGAGGGCCTCGAGGTGATGGCGCTGACCAACATCGCGATGATCAGTGTCGGCGTACTGATGGTGATCAACTCGCTGGATTCACTGATCCGCCTCTACACCGACAACCTCGGGCTCACCGCCGAGCGTTTCGGACGGGTCAATTACCTGCTGTTCAACTTCGTGGCCATGGTCGGCCTGACGATGCTGTTCAAGCTGGAGTTCCTCCAGATCCAGTGGGTCGGCGCCCTGGTGATCGCGCTTTACTTCGCCTGCTTCGCCTACATCCTGGTGAAGGAGAGGAACACGGTCTTTGGCCTGAACTCATCGCCCAAGGAGAACATCCTCGACTTCCACCGGATCGAAGAGGTCGACGCCGCCTGAGCAAGCCGCTAAAACGAAGGGCTGGCCCTGAGGGCCGGCCCTTTTTTTTATTCTCGGCGCCGACAGTCGCCCCCCACTGACGCGAGGCCCGGCCCTCGCCAATAAGGCCCTTAGCCGGTACCTTCCACAGCCTCACCACGCCCTTTAGCTTCCCCACAGGCAAAACCGGAACCCTGGCCAAGCCGCTCTAAAGTTGGGAGCTGGCAGCTATGGCGCCGGCGTCCACTTTGGCCCTCAAGCAAGCCTGATGCCTGAGCCCTGCTCAGTTTTCTCTCAGGCTGTTCGAGCACCACCCGGATGCGCGCGCTTTTAGTGCCCGACCATGTGAATGCATCCAGTATATTGAGGCGATAGCTCACAACTGGCTCGATTTGTCGGCACCCAAGGTACGGTTTGCGCTGGAAAGCCGAAAGCAAATACTTCATTATCATGGGGTTATGAAAACAGGACACGGTGATAACGCGCCAAGCCACCAAGAAATATGAGCCGGCTCGTTTTCATGGGAGGACGGTGCCGGGCGTTTCTGAAAAGTTTCTTTCAATCAGTCAGTTAGCGCCAAACATTCAGCGCATGAATACGAAAAAACGAGCCGGCTCAGTATTAATAATGTTGCAGATGACGCCTATCGCTTTATAAACAAAGAGATAGGTTGCTTAAGAGTTGGTCTGATATATAAGAGGACTTGGCGTTAACTGAAAACTTTTTACCACCAGTGTGATTCAGAAAATGTCCAATATCTGGATGTTTTCATTCATGCTACCGTGTCCGCAAACGACGCGTTTGAACGGGTTCAACCGACGGCGTCATCGGTCACGGTTAAGGAATACAGCCTGATATGGGCTTTATTTTTTGTTGAAGTCCGCGATGGCTAGGGAGACTGTGTGAACCGTCGAGTCCGTGACACCAAATCTGACTACTTTCCTTTGCTGGCCGTTATGGCATGGTCGGCGCACAACAGCAAATCGATACACGAGATCCCAATTGCAGAAAACGCAAGTGGGACTCGTGATCTATGTCGTTATGTGCTTATCTGCGTCATAGCATATTGTTCCAAATCAACCTGCTAATATGGATTTTGTACTAATCTGATTAAGCTAAACTTTCTAAGTATCAAGGACAGATCATTATGCGAAAGCTAAAAATAGAAACCTATCAAGGCAAAGAGCCGACTGAAACTATCCATATCCCTTTAGCATTAGTTAATGTGCTAGCCAAAATGTTTGCGGGAAAGTCACATGAGTCAGTAGTATCTGCGATAAATGAAGCAGCCAAAATTAAAGAATTTAATGGTGTGGTATTAGAAATTGAAGAGCATCAAAATGGCGGAGAGAAAACTATCTTTTCCATTGTTTAATACAACGCACATAACAAAGCATTTAAGAGTGACTCACAACGCTTGGCGATCTCAGTTTAAACTTGGATTTAGTGTTTAAGGTGCAGTGGTTTAGGTTAGGTGTTTAGCGTTGTTCGCACCTTAATGCGGCTACATGGACTCCCCCTGGCACCGCAAGGACTACACTGAATCTGTAAGGTCTTCGGACTGCCGCTCTACATTCGGCCTGTTGTTGGGTTCTCTGCCCTGGCCATGATGAAACGCGCTGAACGGGCCCTCATTCGTTAGACGGCCTTTGTGGCCCCCGCATTAAACAGGTTTACCCGTTCTGGTCTGAGCCTTACGTCATCCGCTGCCCTCGCAATGTCCGGTGGGTGACTGTCGCGTTCGCCGCCCGCCTCAGGCGGCGAACGCTTTGTATTCTGTTCCTGATCTCAACACCGCCCAGATAATCCGGGCATTCTTGGCAGCCAGCGCCACCGTTGCGCGTTTATAGCCGCGTCGCTCGATCACCCCTTTGCACCACTGGCTCAGTCGATCCTGCTTGTCTGCCACTCGGGCCAGCACCGCGCGGGTGCCGTGCACCAGTAACGTTCGCAGGTAGGTATCACCGCGTTTGGTGATTCGCCCCAGTCGGGGTTTTCCGCCGGTCGAGTACTGCCGCGGCACCAGCCCCAGCCAGGCGGCAAAGTCTCGCGCCTTGTGGAACTGCTGTGCGTTGCCCACCGAGGCGACGATGGCGGTGGCGGTCTGCGCACCCACCCCGGGAATGGTCATCAGGCGCCGCACCGTTTCGCTGTGTTCAGCCACGATGTCGAAGCAGCGCTCCAGGTCGTCGATCCGCTGGTTGAGCACCTGCAGGTGCTCTTGGCACTCGCTCAGCAATGCACGGGCGATCACCGGCACCCCGTTCTCGGCATCTTCCAGCACCCGTGGCAGCTCCCGCTGCAAGGCCCAGCGGCTCTGGGGAATGACGACCCCAAACTCGGCCAGTAATCCACGGACCTGATTAATCAGCGCGGTACGCTCCTTTACCCAGCCTGTGCGGATGCGGTGGGCGGCCAGTACGGCTTGCTGTTCGGCCGACTTGATGGGAACGAAGCGGGTTCTGGGCCGGGTCACGGCCTCGCAGATGGCATCGGCATCGTTGTTGTCATTCTTGGCCCCGGT
>NZ_JAEMGS010000004.1 GCF_017309075.1 Motiliproteus sp. SC1-56
TCCGGAACCACCTGACTCCATCCCGAACTCAGAAGTGAAACGGTCCAGCGCCGATGGTAGTGTGGGGTCTCCCCATGTGAGAGTAGGTCATCGCCAAGCGCCTTATCCTGAGAAACCCCCGGCACACCGTGCCGGGGGTTTTTCGTCTGGGGCTATTCCTAGGGAAAAATCGCTAGGGCCGCGATGCCCTATCACTCCTTCTCCTGGTAGCCAAAGGCATTGCCGTCGTCTTCTCTGCGGGCCTTTACATCCCTTCAGCTTTTGCCATAAAGCCCATGTGTTTTGCGCTTTCAGCCAAACCGCCCTCGCCCGCTTGCCAGGTGATTTTACCGTCGCCGTCAGCGTCTGCGCCCTCCACCAACTGATGGCTCAGTGCCTGGATTTCCTCAACCTTCGCGCTGGCTTCTGACGCGCTGTCGGCATCCAGTACCTGCTTCGCCAAAGTCAGGATTTTCTCCGCGCGGTCGGCGGTATTCGCGGCGGCGGTGGAAACATGCTCCGCGTGAAGCTTGATCGCTTCACTGGCCCCCTCACTGGCGGCGGCGAGCCCGATATGCTTGCTTACCCCTTGGGCCGCCGCCAATACGCCGTAGCCGTTGCCCGGCCCCTTTTCGGCCTGGCTGGGGTCGATCGCGTGGATGATATGCACGGTGTGGGTTTTCATCCAGGAGAGATCATCCGTTTTCTGAGCGGCCAGATCGGCATGCTGGATGGCGATCTTTGCCTCGTCCATTGCGGTGGGTAACAAGCCTGCATTAGCCGGCGTGTCTTTCCAGCCACTGGTAACGTGGCCCATGTGGGCATGGGCCATATTCATATCAGCACTGGCAGCGATACCGGCGAATCCGGCGCTCAGGACGAAAATGAGTGGTTTGATCATGGTTCACCTCTTAGGTTTTGGTCACGGTTACCCCCATCAACACGGCAGCCGTTAATTTATTCCTGATTTATTTACTTGGATTTAATTGGCGCTATGCTCGGAATAATCCGGCCGCCAACGTGTTAGTTGGTCAGAGGTGAGACAACCCGTATGAATTCGTTTGATCAACAACTGAGTGAGCAGATCCCGGCCCTGCGCCGCTACGCCAGGAGCCTTTTGCATAGCGGTTCGCAGGCTGACGATCTGGTACAGGACTGTTTGACCCGCGCTTTGGAGCGGCAGCACCTGTGGCAGGCGGGTACCGACCTCAGGGCCTGGCTGTTCACCCTGATGCACAACCTGTTCGTTAACCAGCTGCGTAGAAACGCGCGGCAACCGGTGGCCGTCACCTTGGTTGAGGACACCCCTGGCGATGTGGTCATTGGGCCAGAGCAGGTTGCCCGCAACCAGCAGCTGCACCGGCAGATGGCGCGGCTGCCTTTTCCCCAGCGCGAGGTGCTGGCCCTGGTGGCGCTGGAGGGCTTCACCTACCAACAGGTGGCGGAAATTTTGGATATTCCGATCGGCACTGTCATGTCGCGGCTGAACCGTGCCCGTGAATCCATGCGCCAGTGGTTGTACAGCGAACCGGGTAGCGGGCTTCGGAGGGTCAAGTAGTGAAGACACCCATTAGCGAGCGTGACCTGCACGCCTTTGTCGATGGCTTGCTGCCGCCGGAGCGTGCTGAGGATGTTCGGGAGTGGCTTGCCAGCCACCCGGACGATGCCGCCCGGGTGGCGGATTTTCGCCAGCTTAACGAGGAACTGCGTCTGGCCTATCCCACGCCGACCGGCCCGCTGCCTGAGCCCCGGCCCCGCCGGTCTTTGCCGCGCTGGGCGATTGCCGCGGCCATGGCCGGCTTAACCCTGTTCGGCGGCATTGGCGGCTGGCATTTGAATACCTATATGCAGCCCGCTGCCCGCCCGGCGCTGGCAGATCTTTCCCAGCGCCTGGTGCAGCCGGCACGGGTGTCGCATCAGGTGTACACTCCCGAGGTCCTGCATCCGGTGGAGGTGCGACGCGAGCAGCAGCAACACCTGGTGGGCTGGCTGTCCAAGCGTCTGGGCCAGCCGGTCAGCGCGCCGGATCTCGCATCCCAGGGCTTCGAGCTGATCGGGGGGCGGCTGCTGCCGGCCACCGATGGGCCGGCGGCGCTGTTCATGTACGAGAACAGCGTTGGGCAGCGGCTCACGCTCTACGTGCGTCAGGCAGATGACCCGCGCGAGCAAACTGCCTTTCGACGGTTCAGCGCCGAAGGGCTGAACAGCTTTTACTGGATCGACAACGGATTGGGCTACGCGCTGACCGGCGACATCAATGTTGAGCAGCTGATGGAGAGCGCCAACCAGGTTTACCGTCAGCTGACGCTCTAGCGGTGCGGGTTCAGCTCTCTTGTGGCTAGCCCGAAGGCATGACTGGCAGCAGCGCCTCGCCCGCCTGCAGCCCGGACACCACTATCCACTGGCCGTCCACCTCCCCGCCCAGGCGCACGAAGCGGCGCTCCGGCCCTGCGGGTGTCGATACCCACACCAGGTTGAGCTGCCCCACCTGCGCTACGCGCTCTTGAGGAATCAGCAGCAGAGTCTCCTCTCCGGCCGGCACCTCCAGCTCGGCATAGAGCCCGGGGAGGAGGCGTTCGTCCTGGTCAATACGGGCCTTGACCAGAAAGCTTCGCGAGCCGGGATCGGCGCTCGGCACCAGCTCTTCCAGGGTGGCGTTCAGGCTGATCTGCAGGGACGGCACCGACACCCTCAACGTCTGCTGGGGCTCAAGCGCAAGGGCCCTTTCCTCGCGCACCCGGGCTTCGATCCTGAGGGTTCCCGGGTTGTAGATTGACAGCAGCGCCTGCCCGGGTGAGGCGGTATCACCGGGTTCGGCCAGGCGATCGACAACCCGGCCGTCGATGGGCGATTCAATGCGGGTGTAACTTAGCGCCGCCTGGGCTTCTTTAACCCGCTGCCGCGCCGAGGCCAGCTCTGCCGTCAGGCTGTTGAATTCGGCCCGTGCCCGATCCAGGTCCGCCTGGGCCACCAGCTTGCGTTGATAGAGCCCTTCAATACGCTCCCGACTGGCGCGTGCTTGCTGCAGCCGGGCTTGTGCGGCCCTAACCTGTTCCTCGCTTTGGGCCAGGCGGGACTTGAGGTCCCGCTGGTCCAGTTCCACCAGCAGCTGACCGGTGCGGACCGTATCCCCGGCGCGCACGTGGACAGCCTCAATGGTCGCCAGCAGGCGTGATGAAATTACCGACGCCTGCTTGGCCTGCACGCCGGCGGGAACCGCCTCGATGCGGGTGCGGGTGACCGCGCGTACCGGAACCTGATCGCCGGTCGGTACGGCACGGGGCGCATTCAGTCCGGGGGCCAGGCGTTCGCTGAACAGCCCCGCCAGGTAGGCGACGATCAGCAGTAGCCCGACCACCGCCAATAACGGCAGAACCAGTTTTCTGGCCTTGCTCATGGGTGTCACTCCTCGTTAACAGCCGCCTCGGGGCGATCAAATACCAACAGGTAAACCACCGGCACCACCAGCAGGGTAAACAGGGTCGAGGCGATAATGCCGAAGATGATCGCCAGGGCCAGGCCGCTGAAGACCGGGTCGAGAATTATCACCAGGTTCCCCAGCAGGGTGGTGCCCGCGGTCAGGAGCACCGGGCGCATGCGCACCGCGCCGGCCTGGATCAGGGCCTCTTTGATACTGGCTCCCTCTGCCCGCGCCTGGCTGATGAACTCCACCAGGATCAGTGAATTGCGCACCACGATACCGGCCAGGGCGATCATGCCGATCATCGCCGTGGCGGTGAACAGCACCGGCTCCGGGGCGCCGGCCACCACCCGTTCGCCAAACTGATTCAGCAGCCAGAATCCGGGCATGATTCCGATCACCGTCAGCGGGATCGCCAGCATGATGATCAGCGACAGGGCCGCGGAGCCGGTCTGCGCCCGCAGCACGAAAAAGATCCCCAGCAGCGCGAAGATGAACGCCAGTCCCATGTCGCGGAACACGTCCTTGGTGATGCGCCACTCGCCCTCACCGGTCCAGCGGATATCGGTACCCGGAGGCAGACTCCAGCCCAGACCCGCCCCGGAGTTGATAAAGGTGCGCTGCTGCCAGTCGCTGCTCTCGCCGGGGGCTTTGCCCAGGTCCGCATGCACATCGGCGATGATCTCGGCCGGGGTGCGTCCGTTGAGTTCCGCGGTGACGTAGATGATCGGCTGCTGATCCTTGCGCAGTCGGGCGGGCTCCGCCGGCAGTTCTACGAATTCGCCCAGTTCGCCCAGGGCCACCAGCGGCTGCGGCGCGGCGTCCAGTACGCCCTCGTTCTGTTGTTGCACCACCCCGGGCCGTCCCTTGAGCTGCAAGCGCTCGAAGTCGCTGGCACCGGTGCGCTGGTCCGACGGCAGGCGCAGTTCGACCGGCAACGGCCGGGCTTCCCGGGGCTGCTGCAGGTAGCCCGCCACCAAGCCGCCGTTGGCAAGCGCCAGCAGCTGGTTGGCATCGTCGGTCGAGACCCCGGACAGGGCCGCTTTCTGCTTGTCTAACACAAAGCGCAGCCGCTGGGCGGGCTGCTCCAGGCTGGCATCGATCTCCACCACGTGAGGTTCCTGCGCCAGCCTGGCCATCAGTTGCCGCGCCGCTTCTTGCTGGCGGGCATAGGGCACCAGGGTGTCTGCGGTCACCTCGGCCACCAGGGTGCTCATGACCGGCGGTCCCGGCGGGACTTCCACCACCTTGACCGTCACGCCCCCGGCATTGAGGGGGTGCAGCAGCTGACGCAGCCGCAAGACCACCGCGTGGGACTGGTGCTCCCGCTCGGACTTGTCGACGAGGGTCAGGCGCAAGTCCGCCTGGTGGGGTTGGGTGCGCAGGTAGTACTGGCGCACCATGCCGTTGAAATCGATGGGGGAGGGCTCCCCGACAAAGGCCGCCACCGCGGTGACCTCCGGCAGGCGTCGGACCTGCAGCGACACCCGCTGCGCCATCGCCGCGGTCTGCTCCAGGGTGCTGCCCTCGGGGAGGTCGATCACGATCTGCACTTCGCTCTTGTTGTCGAAGGGCAGCAGCTTCAGCGGCACCAGGCGCAACAGCGGCAGGGCCGCCGCCAGCAGGAACAGCCCGAGCACGACCCACAGCAGCCACCGGGCCCGGTTCCTGTGTGCTAGGAGGGGGGCCAGCAGCCCCCGGTAGGCAGCTTCCATCGAGGAGGGTGGGGCGCTCTCCGTGGTGGTGTTTGGGCGCAGCAGGCGGGAGGCCAGCCAGGGCGTCACCAGGAACGCCACCAGGGTGCTGACGCCCACGCTGACCGGCACGTTGAAGGCCATCGGCGCCATGTAGGGCCCCATCATGCCGGTGATATAGGCCAGGGGCAGGAACGCGAGAACGATCGCCAGGGTCGACATCAGCAGCGGCACCCGGATTTCCCGTATCGCCGTCACCACCCGCTCTGCGGTGCCGCCTTCGCCGCCGCGCATAAACCGCTCGATGTTGTCGACGCCGGTAATCGGGTCGTCCACCAGCAGCCCCAGGGAGAGAATCAGGGCGAACAGGGTGACCCGGTTGATGGTGTAGCCGAACCAAAGGTCCAGGGCCAGGGTGATGCCGTAACAGATCGGCACCGCCAGCCCCACCACCAGCGCCGGGCGCCAGCCCAGGAATACGCCGATAAACACCACCACGGTGAACACCGCGAAGGCGAGGCTGGAGACCAGGTTGTTGACCTTGTCGTTGGCGGTCTGGCCGTAATCGCGCAGCACCGTTACCTGGATCTCCGGCGGCAGCAGTTCGGCCTGGAGCCGGGCCACCTCGGCGTGCACCGCTGCGGCCACCGCCACGGCGTTGCTGCCGCGCTGCTTGGCGATACTGATCGCCACCATGGGGCGGCCTTCAGCCTCTTCTGGGTTGGCAAAATCGATCCAGCTGTAGCGGGATGGCTCCGCCGGACCATCGACCACCGCCGCCACGTCCTGCAGGTAGACGGGGGTGGCGTCGACCACGTTCACCACCTGGTTGCGCAGGGCGTCCAGATCGTCGAAAAAGTCGCCGCCTTCGAGCTGCAGGGTGCGGTTGCCCAGGGAGAGGGCGCCGGCACTCTGGCGCAGGTTGGACTGGGCGATGGCCGCGGCCACCTCTATCGGCGTGGTCAGGCGCGCGGCCAGGCGCTCGGGGTCGAGCTGTACCTGCACCTTTCGCTCGCGCCCGCCCACCACCTGAATTTCACTCACCTGGGGCAGGGCCTGCAGGCCGGTGGTGAGTTCGTCGGCCACGCGGCGCAGCTCGAAGTCACTGTAGCGTCCGGGGTCACTGCTCCACAGCCCCAGTAGCAGAATCGCCACGTCGTCCACCTCCACCGGCCTGACCTGCCAGTTGCTGACGATGGCCGGCACCTGGTCCTGGTGGGAATAGAGCTTGTTGTAGGTGTTGAGCAGCGCGTCTTCGCGATCTTCCCCCACGAAAAAACGCAGGGTGACGTTCGCGCCGCCGCCAAAGGAGCTGGCGTAGAGGTGTTCGACCCCGGGAATCTGGGCCAGCAGCTTTTCCAGCGGCTGGGTGACCTGGCGCTCGATCTGCGTGGCGTCAAGCCCCGGCACCGCCACCCTGACATCCACCATTGGCACCACGATCTGCGGCTCTTCCTCGCGCGGCGTCCACTGCAGCGCGATCGCTCCCGCCAGCAGTGCTACCGCGAAGATCAGCGCCGGCAGGCCGCCGCCCAGGGCGCCTTCGACGATGCGATCCAGCCAGTCGGGTTTATTCATTGGCTTCGTCCAAGGTGGCCGGCCCCGCCAGCGGTGCGGGCGGCATCCGCTTGCGTTGCTTGCATATTCGATAATAGAGGATCTGGCGCCCATCGTGCGCTGAGACACCTTCGCAGGCCGGTTCCTGCCACCGGTGTTCGGCGGAGTGGTCTATAAACAGGTTCTGGTTCATGCCGCACAGTATAATCATTGTTTAGACATGGCTACATTAGCAAAAACAAATTAATATCCCCGTCAGCCATCAGAGGAGTAAACACCATGCTGACCCCCATTCCCGAGCTGATTCGTTCCATCAGCCCCAACGTTCGCACCCTCAGTGCCGAGCAGGCCCTGGCCGAGGCGGCAGAGCACCCCAACAGCTTAGTGATCGATGTCCGTGAGCCGGGGGAAGTCGCCGAGCGGCCAATCAAGGGTTCGATCAATATTCCCCGTGGCGTGCTGGAGATGAAACTCAGTACCCAGTACAACGACCCGCAACTGCCCATCTATCTGCACTGCGCCACCGGCGCACGGGCGACCCTGTCGGCGGAGCAGTTGCAACGTATCGGCTACCGTAACGTGACTGTCATCGGCTGCCCGATCGATACCCTGGAAGGGGTGTGCAACCGGGAGAACTGCGCATGACCCTGCCCATCGACTACTACAGCGATATTCTCTGTGTGTGGGCGTGGATCGCCCAGAAGCGGGTGGAGGAGCTGGACCGGCAGTGGGGTAGCCAGGTGGCGATCCGCAGCCGGTTTATCGATGTATTCGGCGACGCCCATGGCCGTCTCCATAAGCAGTGGCAGGATCGCGGCGGCTTCGAGGGCTTTGCCGAGCACGTGGTCAACGCCGCCGCGCCCTACGCCACCGCGCCGGTCAATCCCATTATCTGGCGCGAGGTGCGCCCCACCAGCAGCCTGCCGGCCCATCTGCTGATCAAGGCTGCTGAGCTGGTCAGCGGCAGTGAGGCTTCAGACCGCCTGGCGCTGGCACTGCGGCACGGATTTTTTGTCGAGGCGCGGGATATCAGCCAGCGCGACACCCTGATCGCGATCGCCCAGGAGCAGAAAGTTGATACCAAGGCGCTGCGCCAGCATCTCGACGACGGGCGCGCCATGGCGGCGCTGATGGCCGACTATCAGCAGGCGCGGCAACAGAACTTGCAGGGCAGCCCCTGCTGGATCATGAACGAAGGCCGGCAAACCCTGTACGGCAACGTGGGCTACCGGGTGCTGAATGCCAATGTCGAGGAGCTGCTCAAGCGCCCCGCCGACGAAGCCTGCTGGTGCTGACCCGGTCGGCCCTGCCCGTCATGGCCCGCTTAGCGGGCCCCCGAGCCCCATCGGGACGATAATCTCACGCAGCGCTTGACGCACGACTGCATCCGGCCCAGGATGCGCCTCTGTGTTTGCACCGCGACGGAAATTGTTCGGGAGATCAAGCGAGTGGACGACTCGTGTGGCTCCCGGGCGCGTGCCTGTCACCATCCAACAGCCAGGTTCCGCCCAGTGCGGGGCGCTTGATCGGAGTCACCGCTAACCCCATGCCCATCGAGCTGACGCTGGAGCTGGTCCTGATGCTCGCCTTTGCCGGCCTGGTGGCCGGCTGTATCGACGCGATCGCCGGCGGCGGCGGCATGATCGCCCTGCCCATGCTGCTGTTTGCCGGACTCTCGCCAGCCCAGGCGCTGGCCACCAACAAGTTGCAGGGCAGCTTCGGCACCTTCTCCGCCAGCCTCTATTTTATTCGCCGGGGGCTGGTTCAGCCGCGGCGCATCTGGCCGATGGTGCTGTGCACCTTTGCCGGGGCGGCTCTGGGTACGATCCTGGTACAGATGTTGGACCCGAGTTTTCTCACCGCGGTGATTCCGCTACTGCTGATCCTGATCGCGCTCTACTTTCTGTTCTCGCCCCAGGTGGGTGAAGAGGACGTGCAGCGGCGGATCGGGGAGTGGACGTTCGCCCTGACGGTGGGCTTCGGGGTGGGCTTTTACGACGGCTTTTTCGGCCCCGGCACCGGTTCCTTCTTCGCCATCGCCTTCGTCAGCCTGCTGGGCTTCGGGCTCACCAAGGCCACGGCCCACACCAAGGTGCTGAATTTAACCAGCAACCTCGCTTCCTTGCTGTTCTTTATCGCCGGCGGGCAGGTGGTCTGGACCCTGGGGCTGGTGATGGCCGCAGGGCAGCTGATCGGCGGGCGGCTGGGCGCTTCGCTGGTGGTGCTCAAGGGCTCTCGGCTGATCCGCCCCCTGGTCGTGACGATCTGTATCCTGATGAGCGTCAAGCTGCTGTTGGAGTGACCGCGGCTACTCGCTACAACTTAAAAATGAGAATACGGCCTGTCGCTAGTCGAGCGCGGGCAAAAAGGCAAAAGTCAATTTTCGTGCCTATACTTGCGTAACTGAACCCAAAGGCGCAATGCCTTGATCATGTTGTCAGCCCTGCTGGCAGTCACACGCAGAGTCACCTGCATGAGCCGCGCTAACGGTCCTAACCACCGGACGGAGGCGCCTCATGTCCCCAACGGAATCCCATTGCGCCGTAAAGCGCACACTTGATTATTTAGCTGTCTTTTTCCTCGTATGGGCCATGTTGCTCGTCGCGGCCTGCAGCGACAGCGATTCCGACAGTCCGGCGCCGCTGTCAGAGGGCGGCCCTCCGGCGGGTGAGGGGCGTCCGGCACCCCTTTCCGACGATCCGGTGGAAAATACCTTGCTGACCCTCGGGGTGCCCCTGGAAGATCGCGCCAGCCCCGCGATCGATGGCGACGGCAATCCGCTGCCGTCGTCATTCGAGCCGCTGGGGGCGGTCTTTGAGGTGTCGAAGCCGGCGGAGCTGCTGTTTGCCGGCGGCGCGTTTGAGACGCGAACGGAGCAGGGGGCGATCGTGGAGCGGGTTCCGGACCCGGATGCGGATTCGGAGGTTGACCCCGATGCCCGGGTCACATCGCTGCTGCATAACCCGCCGGAGCGTTTCTGGCTGACCTCCGGTTACTCCGAGCCCTACAGCGCCATTGGCGCGGATATTGACAGCGACGGGCTGGAAGAGACCGTCGTCGTCTATGTCGATGAGAACGGCGAACTGCGTGCCTACCTTATTGACGATGGCGAGAGCGGCTTCGCAGAGTCCGGTGAGCTGGTGGCGCCCGGCGGAATTACCGGCACCATTCACGCTGTCGACCTGGCGGCGGGTGATTTCGACAATGACCAAACTGTCGATGTGGCCCTCGCCGTTGGCACGCAAGAGGGGCTTGGCTTTCTGGTGATCCTGACCGATGAGGCTGGCCAGCTTGCGACCGTGCCGGCGCTGACGCGGCTCTACGCCTCGGCAGGCAATCCCCTGCGGCTGTTCGTCTCCGCGGGCAACAACGACTACGACAACGCCAGCGAACTGGCGCTGACCCGGATCGACGAGGATATCGACCCGTCGCTGGGCAAAGCAGGCAGCGGCGTGGTCCATCTTGAGGTGCTGGATGTCGAGGAGGGCGCCTGGGGGCTGGACTTCGAGGTCGACAACGTCACCATCGACGTCGAACTGAGCGGAGACGACACCCCCGAGCAGATGTCCGCCATCTTTGGCGTCGGCGTGCTTGTGGACATCGATGCCGACCAACTCGATGAGCTGGCCTTCGCCGGGCTGAATGCCTTCCTGCCTGACGTGACAGGCGATCTCGACAATGCCGACCCAAGGAAGAAGACCTTCTACATCCTCGTTGCCCATGAAGATGGCGAAGGGGGTTATCAGCCAATTGCCACGGCACGGCGTGAATTCAACTTTGAGGACAGCCTGGAGACGGCCCGCCAGGTGCGGTTTATCCACGTTAACCCGGTTGACCTCGACGGCGACGAGCGCTTGGAGCTCCAGGTCAACGAGGTGATTTTCGATAATTTTGCCGATACGCCCGAGCCCTGGGAAGCGTATTGCGCGATAGCGCCCAACGTCTTCCTGCCGGATGACTCGGACTTTCCCCTGGCGCCCAACAATACCGCGACCGCGATTGGCGATTTCAACGCGGATGGCACCAGCAATATGGCCTACCTGGTTCCAACCGGGGCGTTTGTTGAGACCATCAAGATCTACGGCGAGGGCTGTATCGTCGAGGATGAAATCCCCGTCGAGCCGCTTTCCACGGCAAGCAACAATGACGTCAAAGGTACGCTGAATTATGTCAACCTTCAGCTCGCTGCCGTCAACGTCGATGACGACGCCATCATCCTCCGTTCGGTGCCCGGTCAGCACTTTGTCTCCTATACCGAACCCATGATCGTCGCCGCCCTGGCCGCGCCTCCCTGCGCGTTCGATATCGGCCAGAGCATCGATGCCTGTTCCACCTCCTTTGGCAGCACCTCCTTTATCGATCTCGAGGCGTCTGCATCAATGACGGTTTTTGGCTCGATGGTCTTTGGCGTGGAGGTGGATGGCGGGGTCTCGCAAACTGAAGCGAGCGCCAAAACAAAGCTATCGGCCTACCTGAGCGCCGGCAAAGGCTGGGGATTCACCCGCTCTGAGTCCGTGGTCTTTACCTCCGGGGCGATGGAAGACACCGTTATCTTCTCCACGGTGCCCTACGATGTGTTCGAAATGGTCTATGTCCGATTCGCACAACGGCCGGACCTGGTGGGCCGGGTCGCTCGGCTGCTGCTGCCCCGGCCCCCATTGACGTTGATGGTAGAGAAAGAGTTTTTCAACGCCTCGGTGCCGGAGGAGGACCGGATCGGCAGCGATGTGTTTCAGCACACCATCGGCGATCTCGACTCCTACCCGACCGTCGCCGAGCGTGACCAGTTAATGCGGGAAAACGCCTTCGTACTCGACCTCGTCGACGGTTTTATACCCTGGGTGCCGCCAGCAAGAACCCAAAGCGCGGTCCATGTGGGGGAAGGCGGCGGCAATGTCCAGCTCGGGCTGGCGATTGGCCAGTCGGTATCGAGCTCGGTTAACGCAGGGCTCAGTCTCGAGCTGGATGTCGAGGTTACGGCGGCCGGTGTTGTTGGGGGCTATTCGGTGGGGGTCGGTGCGGAAGTGGGCTTCTCGAAAAGCTACGGTGAGGAGATGAGCTACACCGGCACCATCGGTAACTTAGATGCCGTCAACTTTGCCGATAGTGGTTATGCCTTCGGCTTGTTCACTTACCACCAGCAGCGGGCAAACGGCGATACCTTCGAGGTGATCAATTACTGGGTGGAGCCTGACTGAGTCCGGCTGTAGCTTACGCGCGGTCATCCCGTTATGAGCGCGGTTCGGGTAGAGGAAGATATAGGAGCCGTCTGAGGTTTACCCTTCTTCGCCTAGAGAAAGGGCCCGGGGCTGCAGAGTTGGTTGTTCAAAAACACAAAAGCCCCGTCGTACCGACGAGGCTTAAAAGAAGTGGTGCCCGGAGGCGGAATCGAACCACCGACACGAGGATTTTCAATCCTCTGCTCTACCAACTGAGCTATCCGGGCACTCAGAAGGCGCGTATTTAATCTTTTTTTGAGGGGGGTGTCAAGGGATCGTGCGGCGTCGTGGTCTCTCCTTTAAGCGCTCTGCTATAATGGCCGCTTTTCTGTGGCCTGCGGGGTGTTGGACGTGATTGACAGCTTTAATGATGCACTCAAGCGGCATCAGGAAGTCTTCGAGGCGGTCCGGGGGCTGGCGCCCCAGGCGGAGGCCTTTGCCCGGCGGGTCATCGATTGCATCGAGGGCGGCGGCAAGGTGCTCTGGATGGGTAACGGGGGCAGTGCCGCCGACTGCCAGCATCTGGCGGCGGAGTTCATGGTGCGCTACAAAGACGACCGCCGTCCCCTGGCGTCGATTGCCCTGACCACCGACAGCTCGATTCTCACTGCGCACACCAACGACTACAGTTTCGACACCCTCTTTGCCCGACAGGTGCAGGGGTTGGCGCAGCCCGGGGACCTGGTGGTGGGGCTGTCCACGTCGGGCAACAGCGCCAATGTCATCCGTGCCATTGAGCAGGCCAAGGCGCAGGGCGTGGCCACGGTGGCCCTGCTGGGCCGTGACGGCGGGAAGTTGGCGGGCATGGCGGATCTCTCCGTCACCGTTACCTGCCAGGAGACCGCACGCATTCAGGAGGCCCACATCTTTATCGGCCACTGGCTCTGCGAAATCATTGATACTCACCTAGCCAAGGATCACTGACAGCCGATCATGCAGCCTTCCTATATTCCTGATTTCTCACGCAGCCGGGTCCTGATCGTCGGTGACCTGATGCTGGACCGCTACTGGCACGGCAAGACGCAACGCATCTCCCCCGAGGCGCCGGTACCGGTGGTGCATATCAACGATCACGAGGGACGCCCGGGAGGGGCCGGCAACGTGGCGCTGAATATCGCTGCCCTCGGCGGGCAAACCACCCTGCTGGCCCTGGTGGGCGAGGATGCGGCGGCCGAGTCGCTGCGCGAGCAGCTGCAGGATGCCGGGGTGACCTGCCAGTTCGAGGCGGTGCCCGGCTCCGACACGGTGACCAAGCTGCGGGTGATGAGCCGCAACCAGCAGTTGATCCGCCTGGATTTCGAGGATGGCTTTGCCGACTACGACCACCAGCACCTGCTGAGCCGCTTTGATGCCTGCCTGGCCGAGGCCGAGGTGGTGGTTTTCTCCGACTACGGCAAGGGGTGTCTCGACGAGGTTGAGGCGATGATCAGCCGGGCGCGGGCGGCCGGCAAACCGGTGCTGATCGACCCCAAGGGCAATGACTTCAGCCGCTATCGAGGCGCCACCCTGATCACCCCCAACGAAGCGGAGTTCGCGGCGGTGGCCGGCGCCTGGGCGGATGAAACCGACCTGGTGGACCGGGCCCGCGCCCTGCGTCAGGCCTGTGAGCTGGACGCCCTGCTGATTACCCGCAGCGAGCGGGGCATGGCGCTGATCCGCGAAGCCGACGAGCTGCATATCCCCACCGTGGCCCAGGAAGTGTTTGACGTGACCGGCGCCGGCGATACCGTCATCGGCACCCTGGCCGCGGCCCTGGCCTCGGGGGAGTCCCTGGAGGACGCGACCCGCCTGGCCAATCTGGCGGCCGGCATCGTGGTGGCCAAGCTCGGTACCGCGACCCTCAGTGCCGAGGAGCTTAACCGTGCGGTGCTGGCCGACGCGGTGGAGGAAACCGGCGTGGTGAGCCTGCACGCGCTGCAGCACCAGCTGCAGGCGGCCCGTGCCCGGGGCGAGACCATCGTGATGACCAACGGCTGCTTCGACATCCTGCACGCCGGCCATGTCCAGTACCTTGAGCAGGCCCGGGCCCTGGGCGATAAACTGGTGGTAGCGGTCAACAGCGATGATTCCGTGGCCCGGCTCAAGGGGCCGGAGCGCCCCATCAACGGCCTGGAGCAGCGCATGGCGGTGTTGTCGGGGCTGGCCAGCGTCGACTGGGTGATCCCCTTCGGCAAGGACTCGGTGGACGATAATCCCGCGGAGCTGATCAAGGCCCTGCTGCCGGATATTCTGGTCAAGGGGGGCGATTACCGGCCCGAGGACGTGGCCGGAGGCGATGCGGTGATCGACAACGGCGGCGAGGTGATCATTCTCGGCTTTCTGGACGGCTGCTCCACCACCAATATCGTGCGACGGATTCGACAGGGCGAGGACATCAAGAACCCATGATTATCGTAACCGGCGGCGCCGGCATGATCGGCAGCAACCTGGTCAAGGGGCTCAACGAGCGGGGCGAGACCGATATCCTGGTGGTCGATAACCTCAGCAACGGCCACAAGTTCTGGAACCTGCAGGACTGCCAGATTGCTGATTACCTGGACAAGGATGAGTTCCTGGCCCGCATTCGCGCGGGGCAAGGCTTTGACCGGGTGCGGGCCGTGTTCCACCAGGGCGCCTGTTCGGCCACCACCGAGTGGGATGGCCGCTACATGATGGCCAACAACTACGAGTACTCCAAGGTGTTGCTGCACTGGTGCCTGGAGCGCAGCGTACCCTTCCTCTACGCCTCCTCGGCCGCCACCTATGGCAAGACCGAGACCTTCCGCGAGGAGCCGGCCTGCGAGGGGCCGCTCAACGTCTACGGCTACTCCAAGTGGCAGTTCGACCAGTACATCCGCCGCCTGGAGCCCTTTGCCAGCCAGGTAGTGGGCTTTCGCTACTTCAACGTCTACGGGCCGCGGGAGCAGCACAAGGGCAGCATGGCCAGCGTCGCCTTTCATCTCAATGAGCAGATCCTGCGGGGCGAGAACGCCAAGCTGTTCGGCGGCTACGACCACTTCGAGGCCGGTGAGCAGAAGCGTGATTTCGTCTACGTAGGGGATGTGGTCAAGGTCAATCTCTGGTTCCTGGATCACCCGGAGCAGTCCGGTATCTTCAACCTCGGCACCGGTCGTGCTCAGCCCTTTAACGACGTGGCCCGGGCGGTGATCGACTTCCACGGCAAGGGGGAGATCGAGTACATCACCTTTCCCGACCACCTCAAGGGGGCCTACCAGAGCTTTACTCAGGCCGATATCTCCCGGCTGCGGGCGGCGGGCTACCAGGAACCGTTCAAGACGGTGCAAGAGGGTACCGCCGAATACCTGCAGTGGCTGCACGAGAAGGGGTGAGCATGGGCAAACGCTACCTGGTGGTGGGGCCGTCCTGGGTCGGGGACATGGTCATGACCCAGAGCCTGTTCAAGCGGCTGAAAAACGAGTCGCCGGGCTGCGCGATCGACGTGGTGGCGCCGGCCTGGTCGCACCCGATCCTGGCCCGCATGCCCGAGGTGCGCGAAGCCATTGCCCTCGATGTGAAGCACGGCGAGTTCGGCTGGAAAAAACGCTTTGCGCTGGGTAAGCAGCTGAGAGGGGGCTACGACCACAGCATCGTGATTCCCCGCTCCTGGAAGTCGGCCCTGGTGCCCTATGTCGCGGAAGTACCCGAGCGCACCGCCTACCGGGGCGAGATGCGTTACCTGTTGGTGAACGATATGCGGCTGCTGGACAAGCAGCGCCTGCCCCTGGCCGTGCAGCGCTTTGTCGCCCTGGGTGGGGCGCCGAGCTTAAAACCCCCGGCGATACCGAGCCCTGAGCTCGAGGTGGATGCCGCCAACCAGCAGCGCTTTCTGGAGGAACACGGGATCGACCGGGATCGGCCGGTGATCGCGCTGCTGCCGGGCGCCGAGTTCGGCCCCGCCAAGCAGTGGCCCACCGCGTGCTGGGCCCGGGCCGCCGAGGCGCTCTACCGTCGTGGTTTCCAGCTTTGGTGCCTGGGTTCGCCCAAGGACAGCGAGGTGGCCGAGGCGATCCAGGCGGAGGCGGACTGTCCCATCCTCAACTTCTGTGGCCGTACCCGGCTGGAAGATGCGGTGGATCTGCTGGCGCTCGCCGAGCATGCGATCAGCAACGACTCGGGATTGATGCACGTCGCCGCCGCCGTGGGCACCCACGTGGTGGCCATCTACCGCACCACCACGCCCGACTACACGCCGCCGTTGACCGACAACGCGGACATTCTGCGTGCGGACCTGGGCGGCGATGAGAGCCTGATGGGGGTGCGGGAGCTGCCCGAGGGGCATGGTCTCAAGGATGTGCCCGTCGACCAGGTGCTGGACTGCATCGGCAGCAACACCGCTTAACCCCGGCTTTTTCCACCTTTTTCTATTCTGTTTCCATCTCTGCACCGGGCTCCTGTGCTGCCCGGTGCAGCCGTGCGTAGGCACCCCCCTCGGCCAGCAGCGCCTCGTGACGCCCTGACTCGATGATGCGCCCTTCCTCCATGACCAGGATCAGGTCCGCCTTCTCCACGGTGGAGAGACGGTGGGCGATGACCAGGGTGGTGCGCTGGGCCATGGCCGACTCCAGGGCCGCCTGAATGTGCTGCTCGGAGCGGGTGTCCAGCGCCGAGGTGGCTTCGTCCAGGATCAGGATGGGGGCGTTCTTCAGCAGCGCCCGGGCGATACAGATGCGCTGGCGCTGGCCGCCGGAAAGGCGCTTGCCCTGCTCGCCGATCGGCGTGTCCAGCCCCTGGGGCAGATCCCGGGCAAACTCCATGACCCTGGCCTGCTCGGCGGCCTGCTCCACCTCGCTCTCTGAGCTTCCGGCCAGCTCGCCGTAGGCGATATTTTCCCGAATGGTGCCGTCGAACAGCACCGCCTGCTGGTCCACCAGCGCGATCTGGCGGCGCAGTGCCTTCAGGGAGTAGTGCTCAAGGGGGATGCCGTCGAGCAGTACTTCACCCCCGGTGGGATCGTAAAAGCGGGGCAGCAGGCTGGCCGCCGTGCTTTTGCCGCTGCCCGAGGCACCGACTAGCGCCACGGTCTGGCCCGGTTCGATGTTAAAGCTGATGCCGCGCAGGGTGTCGTCGCGGCCGCCCGGGTAGCGGAAGACCACGTCTTTGAAGGCCAGTCGGCCCTGAGCGCGTTCGGGCTGCGCCTCCCCCTGGTCCTTCTCCGCCGGGGCGTCCAGCAGCTCGAACAGGCTCTGGGCGGCAGAGATACCCTGCTGGATGATGGCGTTGACGTCGGTGACCTGGCGCAGTGGCTTGGCAATGAGGATGGCGGCGGTGATGAAGGCGATAAATTCGCCGGTCTTCATGTCCGCCATCAGGTCGGGATGCAGGCCGACGAAGACCAGCCCCGCCAGGGCCATGGCCACGAACAGCTGGATTGTCGGGGTGCTGATCCCGGTGGTGGCGACCAGCTTCATACGCTGCTGCCGGTCCCGGGCGCAGGCCTTCATGAAGCTGCGCATCTCCTGACTCTCTCCGCCGTAGACCTTGACCACCGGAAAGCCGTGGATGGTCTCCGAGGCGGCATTGGTGACGCTGCCCATGGAGTCCTGAATCCGTCGACTGATCTTGCGAAAGCGTTTGGAGGCCTTGGCCACGACCACGCCGATGGCGGGGCTGACCAAAAACAGCATCAGCGCCAAGCTGCCGTTGAGGTAGATCAGGTACGCGAGCAGCCCGACGATGGTCAGCCCCTCGCGCACCACGATGGTCAGCGCCTTGGAAGAGGCGCCGGTGACCTGCTCGACGTTGAAGGTGAGCTTGGACAGCAGCTGCCCCGAGGGCAGGCTGGCGTAAAAGCTGCTGGGCAGGCGCAGCAGGCGTTGAAACAGTTCCTGGCGCAGGTCGTTGACCACCCCCCGGGTGACGTAGGCGATGCAGTAGGCGCCGATAAAGGTACCCACGCCGCGAATGGCGAAGATGACGATGATCGACAGGGCGATCGCTGCGCGCAAATCGTAGCTGCGCCCCTGCTCAATGGCGGTGATGACAAACTCCAGCCACTTGGCCGCCGCTGTCTGGGTGCCTGCGTAGACGGCAAAGCCCAGCAGGCTCAGGGCAAAGGGCTTCCAGTAGGGTTTGACGTAACGCAGCAGGCGCTTGTAGGCCTGCCAGCCATCGGGGTTGTGAGGGGTGTCGGGGGTCATGGGCTCCGCATTCGGGTCGGCTCAATCTGGAGGGCGATTATACCGGGATCGCCGCCCGAATGCTGCGAAGCTTGTCCAAATCCGGTATATTCAGCGCTTTTTCGAGGGTATGCCATGGGGCGAAAGCAGCAACAGCCGCCAGAGCATTTCTGGGCGCCAAGATGGTGGCCGGTCTGGGTCGGAGTCGGCCTGGGGCGGTTGCTGGCGCGCCTGCCCTTCGGCCTGCTGATGGGGCTCGGCACCCTGTTCGGACACCTCCTGTTCTGTCTGCTGCCCTCCCGGCGTCATATCGTGCGGGTGAACCTGCGCCTCTGTTTCCCCGAGCTTGCTGAGGCCGAGCGCGAAGCCTTGGTGCGGCGGGTGTTCGTGGCCAACGGCATCGGTTTTTTCGAATCCCTGCTGGCCTGGTGGGGACCACGGCAAGCCATGGCGCGGCGGGTCCGTTTCGAGGGGCTGGAGCACCTGGAAGGGGCCCTGGCCGAGGGGCGGGGCGTGCTGCTGCTGGGGGCTCACTTCAGCACCCTGGAGTTGGGTGGCCTGTTCATGGCGGAGGTGGCGACTGTCAACGCCATGTACCGGCGTCACGACAATCCGCTGCTGGACCGGATCATCACCCAGGCACGCCAGCGCTTCTGTCCGCAGCCCATTGAACGCCGAGATATTCGTGGAGTGATCCGCACCCTGAAAAAGAACCAGTGCGTCTGGTATGCCCCCGACCAGGACCTGGGCAAGCACGCCTCGGTTTTCGCCCCCTTCTTTGGCCAGCAGGCCGCGACCCTCACCGCCACCTCGCGTATGGCCCGGCTTAACAACTCTCCGGTTCTGATGCTGGCCCACTACCGCAATCCCGACAACCGAAGCTACACGGTGCGCCTCTCCCCGCCCCTGGAAGACTTTCCCTCGGGCGACGACGTGGCCGATGCGGTGCGGGTCAATCAGGTGATCGAGGAAGCGATTCGCGTCCATCCCGAGCAATACCTCTGGCTGCATAAGCGCTTCAAGACACAGCCGGACGGGCGGCATAAATTGTATAAGGAGTTTGAATAAAAAGTGTTTATAGGATGGTTGTTAATGTGGTTTGCCGAGGCTTGACCGGTGTTTTCCCCTTCTTTGGCACTGGCGTTGAGCGTTGGTCGAGGTGGTGCGTCCTGCTGCCCATGCTGCGACTGAGTCTGTTGTTGGAGCATAATATCGCACCTCTTTTTTTGCGCTTATGGGCGCCATTCTGAACCCTCCCCAATATAAGAACCGCTCGAGGTTGGAAATTTCCGGCTCGGCGAGGGGGTAGTTCTGGCGGGGTAGGTTTGCTCTGTCACTATAAAACCGGGCTTGAAAGCGGAGGCATGATACGCTGCTGGCCGCCCGATGAGGATGTAAAACTTTTGAGTAGAAGGTGTCAGGAGCGTGAGTACCGAAGTTTCGATGATTAGATCATTGCATATTTTGCATACCGAAGCGCTCAAAGGACCTGGTGGGCAGACGTTACGGGTTTTGAATGAGGCGCAAGGTATGATGGCTAGAGGTCATAAAGTGACTTTGATCTGTCGCCCGAACACCTTTATATATCAAGACGCTTTACGGCGAGGGATTCCTTGCGTGGCGATGGCTCTGGATAGAAAGAGCTTTAGGACGGCCCGCAAGCTGCGCCGATGGTTGAGGGAGAATCCTGTCGACGTTATCAACACGCACAGCTCGGCCGACAGCTGGGTGGTTGCCATGGCGCAGTTGAGCTTTCGAAAGCGCAAGATTCCTGTGGTGCGGACCCGTCATACGCAGAGGTCAGTTGGCAGGAATCTCAAGTCTCGCTGGCTCTATACTCGGGCAAGTCAGTTTATTGTTACTACAGGTGAAGGGGTTCGTTGTCGGTTGATTGAGGACAATGGGTTCGACCCTGACAGGATTCGCTCTTTCCCTTCAGGGGTTGACCACCAGTTATTTTGTCCAGGTGATAGCGAGGTGGCGCGTCGGAACCTGGGGCTGCCTGTGGACAAAACCATTGTTGGCATGGTCGCCCTCTTCTCGCCCGAGAAGGGGTATGAGGACCTGATCCGTGCAGCTGGGCGTTTGGAAAATCAGAACCTGCACTGGGTGCTGGTCGGCGATGAGAACCGGGATGGCAGCTACCGAGAGAAGCTCAAACAGCTTGCCCGAGAGGAAGGCGTGGACGAGCAGGTCACTTTCGCTGGCTTTCAGAGCGACGTGGCGCCTTGGTTTCAGAGCATGGATATTTTCTGTTTGCCTACCTTTGCTAAAGAAGGGGTGCCGCAAGTTATTCTCCAAGCGATGCTTTGCAGGCTTCCGGTCATCACGACAGGCGTGGGCAGTATTCTTGACGCGGTTGAAGACAAAGTGACAGGGCTGGTGGTGCAACCGCGAGATCCAGTAGCCCTCGCCGACGCGATAGAAACGCTAACAAAGGACATCCGGCTACGAGAGGCTCTAGCTGAGCATGGGCATCGTAAAGGACTTAGCCATTTTACTCTGGAGTCCATGCTTGACGGGATGGAAGGGGTTTTTCAGAAGGTGGTTGAGTCCTTCTAGCTTGGCTGCGGTTGAGTAACACCTGAAGCTTTGTGTAGTTGGCGATACAGGTTCATAAGATAGAGCATCAGGAAGAGCGCTAGGCAAAACTCTTTGGTTTCGCCTTTGGCAATGTCGAGAAGGTAGGGCATTTGGGCGCCCGTCGCTTCTACCGCTTTGCTGGGAAGGGTGACGAAGACTGCGACAAGCGAGGTAGGAATACAGATTCGTGTTGGCCAAATCCAGCCAAAAATGCTGCTGCTGCTAAAATCCGCCGGCTTGTTCCTAGCCCATAGCAGTGGCGCCAGTATGCCGCCAACAAAAGCGGCTAGGGTCAGGAGAGCGCGGGGCAGGTTGTCCAGTAAGCCTTCCAGTACAGGGTCGTTATGCAGGTTGAACTCGCCCTGTTCATTACGCTGAGCAATGGCCTCAGGGGTCGCATAGCCGAGCCAGTGCTGCCCCCAGCTTGCTTCTTCTCCTGCGAAATATAGGCAGCCTAGGGCCATTATCAGAGTGAAGGTGCCGAACAGGTTAGCACGCACGTGTTCACGCAATGTAAAGCAGCGAATGGCGTAGTAAACAGCGAATACTAAAAAAACCACGGTTAGGGTTTCGGTGACACCAAGTTCTCCGCGCATCCACTTGTGATAAACCTCTTCACCGGCGGCTTTGGCACCGATTTGCGCAGCGATGATGGCGATGGGGAGTCCTAGCCAGAGCCAAGGGGAGATTGAGCGATTCGAGCTAGTCATGAATTGTGAGTCTTTAGCCTTGAGGTGCTGGCTGGTCAGCCAGTTTTTCCCATAAATGAACGACGTTTTCCACCAGAAAGGGCCGATAGTTCCGTTCGCTGATCTCTGGCGCCATGCGTTCCACAGCGGTGATCCTTTCCGCGAAAGCGCCGGTATCGCCGAGGGGCACAAGGTAATCCAGCATTCCCGCCGCTTCAAGCACTTCTTTCGGGCCTGACTTGCAGTTCATGGCAACGACCGGTGTTTCCAGGACCAGTGATTCGCACAGAGAAACGGGCATCCCTTCTCTTTCGGATGTCATCAGAAGTGCTGTCGCATTTTTGATGTATTTGTACGGGTTTTTAATATGTCCGGTGAAATAAACCTGGCTTTCTAGCCCTCGTTCTTTGACGTCCGCTTTTATTTCTTCAAGGAGGTCTTCGTCGCCACCCCCGACAAGAATAAGAGGCGTTTTGGTCCCGGAACGTTGATACGCCTCGATCAACCAGTCAAAACGTTTCTGCCGGGATAGGCGGGCAACGGAGACAAAGTAGCGATCCAGGTCTATTTCGCGCGGCTCGTCGGCCTGCTCAAGCATCATGGAACGGTTGACCGGGTTGATGATGGATCGAATGCTTTTGGGTACCGGCGCACCAGCTACGGAATGGTAGGCGTCCATTACGCCCGATGAGACGCAGACTAAATTTTTGCCTTCCTGGCGCCTTTTCAGCCGCTTCATGCGCCCTTTTGGGCACCAAGTGATGCGGTCGCTATGGATCCAAAGGTAAAGATTGATGCGCTCGTCATCGATATTCTGCACGATGGATTGAGTGGACGAGACCACCACGTCCGGATTGGCTTTCAAGAGCGCCTTTTGCAGTCTTTTCCCCTGGAAATAATGCCGGAATCGCTTGGGTGTGAATCTTCCAGAAGAGAACTCCAGGCTTTTTAAAGTGACATTCTCGGGCAGGTCGTGATAGGCGCCTCCCTCCAATAGCCAAAGCTCTACCCGGTGGCCTCTTTCGGCCAGCCCTTCGGTTATGGTGATGTTGATCCGCCCGATCCCGCCTTTATCGATTCGATTGGCCAGAAAAATAAAGTGCAGGGGAGAGGCCGCAGGCTTGCTTGGATTGGAGTTATGCATTTGGTTAGGAATAATCGTTGGGTTAGTCAGCTTTTGAAGCGTTGTTTAGCATTTCAGTCACTCGGTCCGGATCAAGGTTCACCCAGTCTTGCCCCAAAAACTCAAAGTCGTCGTCAATATCTCGCTCGCTTATTTTCCTGGCAGGCACGCCACCATAAACGGCGTAGGGCTCAACATCCCGCGTGACGACCGCACCCGCAGCGATAACCGCCCCGGTCCCTATTTTGACGCCGTTTAGTATAACCGCTCGCGCTCCGACCCAGACGTCATGACCAATCGACGGTGGTGGCCCGTTGGCACTCACCGTTGGGTGTTTGGCGATGTAGTCTGGGTGGTTGTAGACCGCGGGAGAGGTGGTCAGAAAGCGGGTCGGGTGGTCTGTGCCCCCTATAAGGCAGTCGTACGAGATGGAGCAGTAGCGGCCGATCTGCGCCTGAAAGATGCGGGTACCCGGGTTGACGTAGGTATGGGCTCCGATGCTGACGTTTTTTCCGATCTGGACGTTCTCCTTGATAGCCGCGCCGGGCTCAATACGGCATTTTCGGGACACACGGGCGGATCTAATTGTGACCCCCGGAAATCTTCGGCGCAATTGGTATAGTTTTATCCTCTCTTTAATGGTGATCAGCATGAGGTTTGCAAAACCCTGTTGTTGAAGGCAGGCCATTCGGCTTCGGTACCACCGTGGCCAAAAAAACGTTTTTTAAACAGCGCATGATTTTTCAGAAATCGCTCCTGGGCTTTTTCCGGCGCACGGGGGTAGTGCTTCACCTCAGTGTCGATCCAGTAGAGTTCGCCCTGTGCGCTTCGCATAAGGTTGCCGAAGTGGAAGTCTCGAAACAGAACGCCTTGTGCCATCATCATTGCTAATTCATCGGCTGTCTGGTCCAGCAGTGTCTGCCGGTCGGTGGCGGCGGGGTGATGGCGCAGGTAGTCGCTTAGCGATATAGCACCGTCCAGGTACTCCAGGTAGAGCAGGGAGCGGTATTTGGCGCTCGGGTTTAGTGGCAGTGCGCGGGCCAGCACCGCCGGTGTTTTCAGCCCGCAGCTGGTCAGTAATTCGGCGCCTCGGGATTCCTTGTCCGCCGGGGTCAGTCCGGCCAGTTTGGCCAGGTTGTCGACCCAGCGATTGCGCCGGAGCGGGGCCTTTACGATAAAGCGGCGACTGGGGTCGACGAAAATATCGGAGGTGCTGTGCTCCAGCGTCAGCTGCTCAAACGCGCCGTCAAGCAGCGCTTGAGCAGCTGAAGGTTTATCGATGAAGAGCATGTGCCAGCGGTGGTAACCGTTGGGAAGGCGGATTTTGGCCAGTCGTAACATCGGGTCAGGCGCCCCGCTTTTCGAGGGCGACCTTCAGGAGGGCCTCGGTGTTGCGCTGCATGACCTGTTCAACGGCGAGCGCCTCGACCTGCTGGCAGCAGCGTTCGTGCAAGCGGCTCCCGGTCTGTTTCTGCCAGTGAATCATTGCCTCGCCCCAGTGCTCCGGCGGGGCCTCGGCATCTAGGACGCTGGCAACCTCGGAATGGACCACTTCGCTGGCACCGCACTGGCGGCTGGTAATCACCGGCACGCCGCTGGCCAGCGCCTCAATCACGCTGTAACCGAAGGGCTCGTAGCGAGTGGGTAAGACATAGCAATCGGCAGCCGCGTAGCAGACCTCAGGGTCGCGTCGCCCCCCCAGAAACGAGACGTGGCGCTCGATATTCAGGCTCCTGGCGAGGGCTTCATACTCGCCTTGATTGCTGTCGTAGCCCACTATCGCCAAGTGGCTGTCGGGGTGCGGTTGCAGTGCGCTGGCAAAGGCCTTCAGAGCGATATCCAGCCCCTTCCGTTGGTAACCGGACCCGAGGAAAAGGTAAAGGAAAGTGCTGCTCTTCAAGCCCAACTTCTCGCGCAGGGCGCCCGCGGCATCCCGGTGCTGTTCGCGGTTGAACCGGGATGTGTCCACTGCGTTGTGGATCACTGTGATTTGATCGGCGGGCACCTGGTAGTCCTTAACCAGCTCGCGCTTGGTTTTTTCCGAGTTGGCCACCACATGCCGATAGGCCCCAGGTTTAAGTGCCTTGGCTTCAATGCGGCGAGTGACGATGTCTTTTAACCGGTGTTTCTCCTTGCCGTAGGTGCTGAGCTGGAAGCTTTTGTGGGTGCCGCCGCCGATGCGGATCAGGTCATGGCTCCAGGTCTTGCCCAGGCCATAGACAAGGTCGTACTCATGGTGGCGCAAGTGGTTTTCCACCGCTTTGGCGAAGCGCCACATCCGCATTGCTTTGCCGATGGCGAAAGACTTGAGCGCCACAAATCGAACGCCGGGTGCAGGCGCTGCTTCATGGCTTCGACAGATAATCGTCACCTCATGGCCCTGGTTGACTAAGTAGGGGGCCAGTTGGTTGATGAATAGCTCGGTACCGCCAGCGTAGGCATGGCGCATGTGGACCAGGGCGATCTTCACGGCTGCTTCTCCCCTTGTTGCTTTTCCTGTTGCTGCAGGGCCCAGAGGGCGGCGTATTTGTTGAACACGTACTGGCTGGCCAGGATGGCCAGCAGAAAGCCATGCTTGCCGTCGAGAAAGCCCCTCTGGAACAGGTACTTGCGGATAAAGCAGGCGAAGGCGTGGAGCAGAGCGGTGGTCAGCCCGCTGCGCTTGCCCCGGGCGTGGCGGGCCCGGGCCCAGTCGGCGGCGTAGCGCACCGACTTGGTGACGAAGGGCTGGAACTCGGTGCAGGTGTAGTGGAGCAGGTCCCCCGCGAGCACCTCGGTCTTGCCTGCGGGGCAGTCGAGCTGCTCGTGGACCTGCGCGTCGTTGTAATGGTAGCGATCGCGGCGGTAGAGCCGGGCCACCCGGTCCGGGTACCAGCCGGAGTGGCGGATGAAGCGGCCGAAGAAGTAGCTGCTGCGGTTGACCGCGTAGACCTGTTCAGGATCGTTATTGGCCAGGGCCTGCTCGATGCTGGCCCGTAGCTGGGGCGTGACGCGTTCGTCGGCGTCGATCATCAGGATCCATTCGCTGGTGGCTGCCTCCTGGGCCCGTTGGCGCTGGCGGCCAAAGCCCGCCCAGGGGCCGGAGGTTTCTACGCGCGCGCCCAGCTCGGTGGCGATCTGCTGGGTGCCGTCGTCGCTGCCGCTGTCAAAAATCAGCACCTCGTCGGCCCAGCGCACGCTCTCGATGCAGGCGCGGATGTTGGCCGCTTCGTTCTGGCTGAGGATGACGGCGGACAGGGTTGGCTTGTCGGTGTCGGCGTCGGTATCGGTCATCGGTTCTCGGTCAGCTCCCGGTAAAGGGCCGTGTAGCGGTCGGCGATGGCGGAGGGGCTGTAAGCGGGCAGGCGTCGGGCGCCCTCGGCTGCCAGATGCCGAGCATAGTCCGGGTCCCTGTAGAGGGTCTCAATGGCCTCGGCAAGGGCGCTGGCGTCGGCCGGCGGCACCAGCAGGCCATTGGCTTGGTGCTCGACGATATCGGGAATGCCGTCGACCCGGCTGGCGACGATGGGCACCCGGTACTCCATCACGTCGAACAGCACCGAGCCCAGCCCCTCCTCCAGTGAGGGAAAGGCGAACAGGTCCAGGGCGGCAAGGTAGTCCCCGACGTTGCTTTTAAAACCGAGGAACTCGACGTTGTCGAGCCCCTCGGCCTCGGCCTTGAGCATCGCTTCGTCCCGTCCCTGGCCCAGAAACAGAAAGTGCAATTCCGGGCAGCGGGGGGCGAGCTGGCGGGCCGCCTCGATTAGGTGGCGCTGCCCCTTGTGCTTGTTGACCAGCGCGCCGATGTGGCCGACCAGGAACTTGCCCGGGTAGCGTTGGCGAATCGCCGCGGCTGCCTCGGGGTCGTGGTCGAGGTGGGCGCACATGCTGGGAATCACCCGCGTGGTCAGGGCCGGATCATAGGCGTGCAAACCGGTTTCGATGGCGCGGGAGAGCGCCACCACGCAGGATGAACGGCGGTAGGCCAGGCGGGTGCTGGCGCGCGTCTTCAGCGGGTTGGGCACGCGCCGGGTAATCAGGTAGGGGGCGCCGCCCAGGGCGTTCTCCAGCAGGCACCAGTGCACCGCACGGCCATCGTGGGCGTGGAGTAAATCGACTCCGCGCCGTCCCAGGCGGTGTCCGCCAAGGGGGGAGTTGGCAGTGTGAAAACGCAGGTTATCCACATCGGCCAGGTGCTCGCGCAGGGGCGAGGTCGCGCGGCAGACCAGTGCCTGGGTAAAACCGCGTGCGGCCAGCTCGCGAATCAGCAGGCCGGTCTGGCGCTCGCCGCCGCGAAAGCCTTTCGAGAGATTGACATGGCAGATGTGCATGGGGCGTGGTTGTCCGCGATTATTCGCAAATAGCCCGCCGGCAGGCTGGCCGTGGCGGCCCCGCCTAATCGGACGGGGCCGAAAAAAGAGCATGGTATCACGCTCGCCGCCCGCGCTGTAGCGGGCTCAGGGCTGGGGGAGCTGGCCCAGAATCAGCGCCGCCTGATCGGCGGCGGCGCCCTGCAGCTGTTCCTGGCACTGCCTCGCCTGCCGGGCCATGTGCTGTCGCGCCCCGGCGTCGGCCAGCAGCGCATCAAGGGATTGCTGGAGCGCCTCCGGGGTATCCACCTGCTGCAGGGCCTCGGCTTCGAGGAAACGCTGCAGGATATCGTCGAAATTGCGCATGTCCGGCCCCACCACCATCGGGCAGTCGCAGGCGGCGGGCTCAAGAATGTTGTGGCCGCCGACGGTGCTGAAGCTGCCCGCGACCCAGGCCAGATCGGCCGCGGTGTAGAAGGCCAGCAGCTCGCCCAGGGTGTCGGCCAGGTAAACCTGGGTCTTCTCGGCCACCGGGGTGTCATCGCGGCTGCGTTGCTGCCAGGCGAAGCCGGAGCGCTCGCAGAGCTCGGCGACGGCGGCGAAGCGCTGCGGGTGGCGGGGCACGATCACCAGCAACGCCTGGTCATGGTGCCCGAGGATCCGGCGCTGGCACTCCAGAGCGATCTGCTCCTCCCCGTCGTGGGTACTGGCGGCCAGCCAGACCGGGCGATCCGTCCCCAGGTGGCGGCGCAGCGCCTCCCCCTGATCACGGGTGTTGGCGTCCAGGGTCAGGGTGTACTTCACGTTGCCACTGACTCGCAGCCGTGAGGGGCTGACACCGAGCCGCTGGTAACGTTCGGCGATCGCAGGACTTTGGGCCAGGATCAGCTGCGCCCGTTGCAGGGTTTCCCGCCAGAGGGCCGGCAGCTGGCGCTGGTAGCGATTCAGGGAGCTCTCGGAGAGACGCCCGTTGGCCAGCACGATCGGGACGCCCCGGGCCTGGGCCTGGCTCCAGAGCTGAGGCCAGATCTCCACCTCCATCACCAGCAGCAGGCGTGGCCGAATGGCATCCAGGGCCCGGCGCACGGCACCAGGAGAATCGTAAGGCGCGTAGAGGTGCCGGTCCGCCTCGCCCAGGGCCGGGCGGATGGTGGCCGCGCCGGTGGCGGTGGTGGTGGTGACCACGAAGGGGCCTTGGTAACCCTGGGCCCGCAGGGTGTCGATCAGCAGGATGGCGGCCTTGGCCTCCCCCAGCGAGGCCGCGTGCAGCCAGATGGGAGTAGCGGGAAGGGGCGTGGAATAATGCCCCAGCCGCTCACGCCAGCGCGCCGGATCCTGCTTGCGGCCGAGCCACAGGGCCAGGGGGGTGGCCAGGGTGATCAGCGAACGGTAGAGCCCCCGCTGCGCGCCTGCGCTCACGCCGTTGCCTCAAGGACCAGGCGGTCCAGCATGGCGATCACCTCCTCGGGGGTGATCGCGTCCATGACATCGGGCTCGCGTACCCGCTTGCCCCAGCTCACCGCCTCGACTTCGCAGTCGAAGGCGCGTCGCACCTGATCCGGGTAGCGGTTGACCACCCAGTGACGGCTCAGGTAGGGGCCGGTGCGATCCGGGTTGGAACTGGCATAGAGGCCCAGGGCGGGGGTGCCGGTGGCGGTGGCCATGTGCATCGGCCCCGAGTCCGGTCCCAGCACCAGGCGGGCCCCTTCGACCAGCGCCAGCAGGCTTTTCAGGGAGGTGCGCCCGATCAGGTTGCGGGGAGCGTGCTGACAGAGGCGGCTGATGCGGCGGCCGTAATCCTGTTCCAGCTCGGTATCGCCCCCGGTCAGCACGCACGCCAGCCCGTGTTGTGCGAAGGCGTGATCGATGACCCGGGCGTAGCCCTCGGCTGACCAGTTGCGAAAGTTGCGTACCCGCTGGCTGGAGCAGGGGCTGATCAGCAGGTAGGGGCCGTTCGGGGCAAAGGCGTTGGCGGCGTCGCGCTCGGCCTCGGGAATGGGAATATCCCACTGCAGCGGCTCCGCCTTCGCCCCCAGGGCCCGGGAAAAATCCAGAAACCCTTCCAGCACGTGGCTGCGCGGGTGGGGGGGGATCTGCCGGTTGCAGAACCAGTTCTGGTGGTCCTTGGCCCGGGCATCGTCGAACCCCAGGCGAAGGGCGGCGGGAATCGCCAGGGAGACCAGGCTGGCGCGCAGCGCTGCCTGCATATGCAGCAGCACATCGAATTGGCGTTCCCTGAGCTGGCGGCGCAGGGCGAGTACGCCGCGGATGCCGGATTTCTTGTCGTAGGGGATGAACTCCACCCCCTTGAGGCCGGCCAGCAGGCGGTGTTCCACCTTGCCAATGATCCAGGTTATGCGACAATCGGGCCATTGCCTCTGCAGTGCCCGAACCGCCGGCACCGCATTACAGACATCCCCCAGCGCAGAGAGGCGCAGGATGCAGATCGATCGAGGCGCATGGGTCAGCGGTAGGTCCGAGTTCACGAATGACGTTCCAGATTCTGCAGCAGAGCGGGGGCACCGTGCTGGCGGTGCCGGAGTTGGTAGAGCATATTACTCCTTCCTGGTTTGATCTCAACTGGTGGCAGGCCCGGGGCCAGTCGGTGCGCTCGGCGCCGGGACGGGGCGAGAGTTACTTCCTCGACTACGAAGGCTGGCCGCTGGTGTGGCGTCACTACAAGCGTGGCGGGCTGGTGGCGCGCCTCAGCGAGGACCGCTACCTCTGGCCCGGCCTTACGCGAACCCGCGCCTACCGGGAGTTCACCCTGACCGAACAGCTGCGCCAGCGCGGCCTGCCGGTGCCGCGCCCGTTGCTGGCCCGTGTTCAGCGGTGCGGGCTGAGCTATCGCGCTGATCTCTTTACTCAACGCCTGCCGGCGGTACGCTCCATGGCCGATGCGCTGGCCAGCGGGGCCGAGCAGGTGCCCTGGGACGAGGTGGGCCGGACCCTGGCCCGCTTTCACCGGGAGGGGCTGGACCATGTCGACCTCAACCTGCGCAATATCTTGATCGATGCCCAGGGGCGTGTCTTTGTGATCGACTTTGACCGCTGTCGCTTGCGCCAGCCCGCTGTCAGCTGGCAACAGGGAAACCTGCGTCGCCTGCGCCGCTCCCTGCACAAATTGTTCCCTGGTGCCGAGCTGGACGCCGAGTGGCAGCGGCTTCTGGCTGCCTATGACCGGGGCTGAATGCCGGGCCGCGGGCGGGAGCTACGACCTTGGTGCCACTCAATTCCTTTTTCCAGAATTGCTGATTACAATCATCCTACGAGTCAATCGGCACGTCCCGGCGTGGGACTTCTGTGCGTCCCATTCCCCGCGCCGAGTCTAACTAAAACAATGTTTCATCATGGTGATTTGAGGTAGCTCAATGGCAGCATTCGGTACCCTGTTCATGCCCGAAATGGCGATTTCCTGGTTTGACGGCTCCGCCTGGAGCGAGCCCAAGCTGGTGGCCAGCGACAGTATCCAGCTGCATCCGGGGGCCCATGTTCTGCACTACTCCAGCACCTGCTTTGAAGGGCTCAAGGCGTTTCGTCACGAGGACGGCAGCATCAAGGTGTTCCGCATGGACGCCAGTATGGCCCGCTTCGCCCAGAGCAGCCGCCTGCTGGCCCTGCCCGAGATTGATCCGGCGATGAGCTCGCGCATGATCACCGAAACCGTTGCCCGCTTTGCGTCCGAGGTCCCCGCGCCTCCGGGCTCCATGTATATCCGTCCCACTCACTTCGGTACCGAGCCGGCGATCGGCAAGGCGGCGGCGCCCTCCAGCACCTCCTGCCAGTACATCCTGCTCTCCCCGGTGGGTGATTACTTTGCCGGCGGCGACAGTTGTTTGCGCCTGCTGGTCGAGGACCAGGGCATGCGCTGCGCGCCCCACAACGGCATGATCAAGAGCGGCGGCAATTACGCCAGCGCCCTGCGCCCGATCTTGGCGGCCCGGGCTGAGTACCAGGCGGACCAGGTGCTGTTCTGCCCCGGCGGCGATGTCCAGGAGACCGGTGCCGCCAACTTCCTGTTGATCGACGGTGACGAGATCATCACCAAGGCGCTGGATGAGAGCTTTCTGCACGGCATCACCCGGGACTCGATTCTCACCCTGGCCCGTGACCTGGGGATGCGGGTTTCCGAGCGCCCGCTGAGCGTCGACGAGCTGCTTGAGCGGGCGGCCAAACCCGGCTGTGAGGCCGCGCTTTCAGGCACCGCGGCGGTGCTGGCCCCGGTTGGGACGCTGATCTACCGGGGCAAGGAGTACGCGGTGGGCAGCGGTAAGGTGGGTGAGACCACCGTGCGTCTGCGCCAGGCCCTGAACGATATTCAGTGGGGCAAGGCGGAAGACCGTTTCGGCTGGCTGACCAGCATCGACCTGTAATAAGGCGCCTTTGCAGGCGCTGCCCTTCCTTTATCCCCCTCCCGCTCTCGGGAGGGGGCCCCGCTTTTGAGCGGACGCCGGCGCGACGGCGGTTGCGCAGCAAAAGCCCTCAGCATACACTCGGACTTGCATTCCACTCAGACCGCCATCAGAGCCTTATCCGTTGATGATCAAGCAAAAACTCACAGCATTGGGGGTTGTATGGGCGGTCGTCACCCTGTTCTTTCTGGTGCTGCTGCTGTTGCTGGATATCAGTGAACAGCGGGAAAACCTGCAGCTTGAAAGCAGCATCATCTACGAGCATGCCTACGAACGGGCCCTGGTCAACGAGGTGCTGCTGCATAACTTTGTCGAGCTGGTGGAGACCGATCCGGATAACCTTGACCAGATCCGCCGCTACGCGACGGAGATGCGTGAGCACTACCCCCATATCCTGCGCCTGATGATCCACGAGCGGATCCAGCCGGCCCAGGTCGAGAGCCTTGAGCGGGAGATGCACGGGCGCGGCTATCCACGCTTTCGGGTCCGCACCGTGCACCCGGAAACGCACCAGTTGACGCCGGCCCGCACCGGGCAGCCGGTTTACTACCCCATTACCTTTGTCGAGCCCATGAACGCCGAAGGCGAGCGTTTGCTGGGGCTGGACAGTTACTCCTTTCCGGGTAACCGCGCCGCCATGATGCAGGCCAGTTATTATCTGGATGTGTTTGCCTCTGACCCGTACCCGCTGGTTGACGGCAGTATCGGCTATCGCCTGTTTCACGCGCTGGACGCGACGGTGCTGCCGCAGGAGAACGCCCACCGCCTGGTGTCGCTCACCATTCGGGCCGATGAGCTGCTGCCGCCGCTGCCCCATATCAAGTCGGGATTGCGGGTTACCCTGTTTGACGGCCAGGGCAAGGAGCTGGTGACCCGGCGGGAAAAGGTGGGCGCGGGGCCCGCGAGCGAGTCGCTGCTGCCGGTGCTGGCGGAGAGGCGCAGCATCAGCCGGTTCGGTCAGTCCCTGGAGGTTTTGATCGAGAAGCAGCTGCGCTGGAACGAGATGAACTGGCCCATTGCGCTGGTGGTACTGATCTTTTCGGCGATCGCCTACCTGCTCACCCAGCAAAACTACCAGCGTAAGCAGGAGGCGGAGGGTGAGCTGGTGCGGCTCAACCGCAAGCTGCGCCAGGAACGCGACCTGCTGGAGGACCGGGTGCAGGAGCGCACCTGGGAACTGGTGAAAACCAACTCCGAGCTGCGCAAACAGGTGAAAGAGAACCGCAGCCTGACCCAGAAAGTGTTGATTATTCAGGAAGAGGAACGGCGCAATATCGCCCGTGAGCTGCACGATGAGATGGGCCAGTCGCTGACTGCGATCCGTACCGATGCCCACCTGCTCAAGCAGTTGACCCAGGAGGATCCGGAGTCGGTGCTGCACCAGGCGGCGCACTCCATCGACAGCATTGCCCAGCGCATCTACAGCGTCACCTACGGCCTGATGCGGGCCCTGCGGCCCTCGGCGCTGGATGACCTGGGGCTGGCCGACGCGCTCAAGGAGTGCATCGCCAACACTCACCTGGACACCGCCGGCGTGCAACTGCACCTGGAAATGGAGGGCGCCCTGAACGAGCTCAACGAAGCGCTGAACATCAGCTGTTATCGTCTGGTTCAGGAGGCGCTGAACAACTGCGTCAAGCATGCCGAGGCCAAGAACATCTGGCTCAGCGTGCGCCGCGAGTCCTCACCTGAGGGGCGGCTGGTGGTCTCCATCGAGGACGACGGCAAGGGCTTTGACGAACGCAACTACCGCAGCGGCTTCGGCCTGATCGGCATGCGCGAACGGGTTCTTGCCCAGGGAGGAAGCTTCAACCTGCGAACCCAGCCTGAGGGTGGCACCCGGATCGAGGCCAGCCTGCCGGTGGTCGAGGAGTAGGCAAGCCCGGCTTCCTTCCCTTTTTCCCGCCAAGCAACTTTACAGCCCCAGTTTGACTCGGGGGCGCTCCGTGCTGGTGGAATCCACCTCCGGGAGGCAGCCGAACAGCTGCTTGGGGTTCACCGCCGCCTGTTGCAGGTAATCCATGACCCGGTCGGCCCGGCGCTGGGCCAGGTCGTTCAGAATCCGCAACTGCGCCTCGCTGACCAGCATCGACCGGGCCGCCTGGGACGCACCGGCCACCGGTGGCTGGGTATCGGCGATGGCCCCGAGGGCCTCGGCATCGGCCTTGACGGCGGTGCCGCAAAGGTTGAGCCGGATGCCGTCCCGTTCCTTGAGCATGCCTTCGAGTTTGGCGAGGTAGTTTAGGGCCTCGGGGTCGAGTTCGTCCGAGCCCGGGGCGAAATAGACCGGCGCCAGCTCGATGGCACTGCCCTGCTGCTTGACCGCCATGCGGGTGAGGGCGATCAGGGCGCCATAAGGCTGCAGGGCCGTCACCAGGTAGGCCATGGCCGCTTTTTTAGTCACGTTGGCCATCACGGTGTTGATGATGCTCTGGTAGCCGAATTCCGGGTCGTCCAGGGAGCCTTCGATGGGCAGTGACAGGGCTACGTTGTTGTCGCCGTCGGTCAGGATCGAGATCGCTGTTTCCAAGGGCATGCCCAGCTGCTGGTCGAACGCTCCGGCTGCCTCTGGAGCCTGGTGCTTCACTTGCAGGTTGTTGATGCGCAATTCGTTCTGACTTTTCACCAGACCTTTGTCCAGCGTTCCCTGAGTATCCACGTAGAGCTGCCCGCTGCTGAGCTGATAGCCGGTGTAGCGCGCCATATAGGGGCTGAAGGGGGGCAGGGAGAGATCCTCGATGCCGCCCTTCCAGTTGCCGGTCGGCTTGGGGGCGAACCAGGCGTATTGACCGTCAAGCGTCAGCTCGCCGAAGCGGTTGATCCGGCCCTGCACGCTGAACGGCCCCGGTGCCTCGCTGCTGGAGTCCAGCTGCTCAACCTGCAGCTTTGCCAGGGTCAGGGTCAGGGTCGTGGGGGGATGAACGGTGGCACCGGTATACGCCAGGGTGGCGGGGGCGCTGAGCTGTAGCTTGCCAAGGCGAAATGCAAAGGGTTCAGCCTCAGGCGCATTAACCGGCTCGGCGTCGTCTGGCTGGGCTGGGGATGCAGGAGCCGTGTCGGCGGCGGGCGCTCCCTTGACCTTTGTCAGCCAGCGGCTCCAGCGCGCGGGGCGCCCCTGCTTATCGGTCACGACCCCGGTTTTCAACGCCCCGACATTGATCTGCTCGACCTCTGCCTGTTTTGGACCGGCACTTAGCTGGCTCACGTCCACGCCTTCAAGCTGCAGCAGAGTCGCCTTGTCCAGCGTGACTTGCAGGGGGCCAAGGACGAGCGCCTGGGCGCGGTAGAGGTCAGGTTGGGGCAGGGAGAGATTCTCCAGGGCGAGGCTTTCGAGTGCGGCCAGGGGCGCGCCCGCATCATCCTGCAGCGCCATCTGCTCCAGCCGGGCATCACCCGAGAGGTGTTTCAGGCTGCCTTGGGCAAGGTCGACGCCGACGCCTCCCTGCCAGGCGAGCGCCTGCAGCCCCAGCTGCAGGTGGGGCAGGGTCAGGCTCAGCGGCTCGGTGCCCAGGGTGCCCTCAAAGTCGAGGCCATCGCCATTGCCCACCAGGGTGCCTTCGAGCGTCACCGCTTTTTCTGCCAGGCGCATCGTCTGCCGGCCCAGCTCAAGGTTGTCGAGTGTTAATCGGTGCTGGCTCTGCAGGTCGCTCAGAGTGCCCTCTGTCTGGGCCAGCTCGGCGGTGCCCTCCCATTGCAACTGTCCGAGCGCCAGCTCCAGGGCCGACTCGGGTTGGCGGGCGGCGATATCTGCCAGGTTCAGGTTGCCGCGGGTGGACACGGTGACGGCACCCTCGGTTTCGAGCTTCACCTGCGCTGTTCCCTGCCAGCGCAGTTGGGCCTGGCTCAAATGGGCGCCCTGGGCGGTCTCGACCTCGGTGGCCCTCAGCGTCAATGTCCCATCAGCGTCCGCCTGTTGCCCCGCTTCGCTGCGGGCGAGGGAGGCGGTCCCTTCCCAGGCGGCGCCTTCGAGGCGTCCGGATGCCACGTCTGGCTGGCTCCCTTCGGCGCTATTAAGCTCAAGGGTTCCGTCCAGGCTGGCGGTGCGCAACCCCTCGCTTCCTACGGCTGCGCGGGTGCTGCCCTGCCAGCTCACTTGGCCTATCCCCGCCTGTTCCCCGTAGCGCACATTCTGGAGGTCGATACTGCCCTCCTGGGCGAGCAGCAGCCCGTCGGCATCCTGGCTGAAGGTCAGGCTCAGGTCCGTGGTCAGCGCGCCTTCAACGGGCACCGGCATCCAGGGGTTGAGCAGGGGGCCAAGCTGCAGGGCCTCGATGCGAAGCTGGCTATCCGCGGCGGGTGCCGCGGCGAACGGGGTGGCGTTGCTGGTGATTTTAAGCGCGCTCTCGTTGAGTTGGCCTTCGAGCTGGATGCGGCTCGCCTGGCCCGGTTCCCATGTGCGGAGCAGATCGAGGCTGGCCTGGTCGATGTACAGACGCTGGGTGGCCTGTTTGAGGGTGGCCGTGACCTCGATATCATCCAGGGCCAGCTGGCTCAGGCCCCAGCTCCAGGCGCTTTTGCGAGGCTCGTCGGCGGCCGGCTCCTGGGCGGGTGGAAACAGCAGCGGGCCTGCCTGCCAGCCTTCAGCGCCCTGGACCAGGGGGACGAAGGTGCGAGACAGCGCGATGCGGTCAAGGTGCAGGCGGCGCTGGAAGAGGGCCGGAATCTCCAGGTCCAGCTGCAGGTCGCCCACGCGAAGTTCGCCGCGCTGCCCCGTTGCCTCCAGGCCCTGCAGGTGCAGGAAGCCGGTCCAGATATTGAGATAGAGTCCTTTGATGTCGACCTGCTCGGCGCCGAAATTTTCTAACTGCTTGGCCAGTTGCCAGCGCGCCAGCAGCGGCGGCGCCAGGGTGATAAGGAGCAGCAGAGCAACCACACTCAGCAGGATGTAGGTCTTGCGGTTCAGCATGGGGCGATCATCCTTCGTTGCCGGACTGGAGCCGGCGACCGATCCGTTTCGCCCGGCGCGCTTGGGTCTTGGCGGCGAGGTTGCCTTAAGGGCAGTACCGACGCCAAAATGCAGTGATTTCAACGAGCCGGAGGCGGGGCTTCACCCCTAGTATATGTCGAGATTACGCATCGGGCAGGTGGCCCGGGAGGCCGGAATCAGTGTGGAAACCGTACGTTACTACGAGCAGCGGGGGTTGATCGAAGCCCCGCGCCGCAGTGACGCGGGGTACCGGGAGTACCCGGCCTCGGTGCGTGAGCGCCTGGCCTTTATCGCCCGGGGCAAGGCGCTGGGGTTTTCCCTGGACGAGGTGCGCGAACTGCTGGATCTGCAGCTCGATGCCGACGCCGACCGGGCCGCGGTCAAGGGGTTGGTGGAGGAGAAAATGGCCCTGATCGACGCCAAGATGGCGGAGCTGGCCCGGCTGCGGGGCTCGCTTGCGCAGCTCTCCCGCCAGTGTGACGGCAGCGGTTCGGCCAAGGGCTGCCCGATTCTGGCTTACCTGGTTCAGGGGACGTCGGAAGCGGATGCCCCCTGAGCCGGTGCGGGCCGGTTACTCGGCCCGCAGCACCTCGACCCCCTCGGGGGTGCCCATCAGCACAAGGTCCGCGGGGCGGGCGGCGAAGAGACCGTTGGTGACCACGCCCACCAGGTTGTTGAGGCGCTCCTCCAGGGCCACGGCGGCCTCGATCTCAAGGTTGTGGACGTCGAGAATCTGGTTGCCGTTGTCGGTGACGAAACCTTCCCGGTAGACCGGCTGGGCGTCCAGCTTGAACAGCTCCCGGGCCACGTAACTGCGGGCCATGGGGATCACCTCCACGGGCAGGGGGAATTCGCCCAGCAGCTCCACTTTTTTGGTCTCGTCGACGATACAGATGAAGGTCTTCGCCACGGCGGCGACGATCTTCTCCCGGGTCAGGGCGCCGCCGCCGCCCTTGATCAGCTCCAGGCGCTGGTTGAACTCGTCCGCGCCGTCGATGTAGTAATCCAGCTGGTTGACCGAGTTGAGGTCGTAGACCGGAATGCCGTGTCCCTGCAGGCGCTCGGCCGTCGCCTCGCTGCTGGCGACGGCACCGTCGAAGAGGTGCTTGATGTTGGCCAGTTCGTCGATAAAGAAGTTGGCGGTGGAGCCGGTGCCGACTCCGACAATACTGGTGTTGTCGAGCTGGCCCTGGATCTGTTCGACCGCGGCTCGCGCCACTGCCTGCTTCATCTCATCTTGGGTCATGGGGGTCTCTGTCTTGTGGTTGGGCTGGGGGTGATTGGCTGGAGCCGTCGAGGGGGGAATTATACGCGCCCCGGGGCAGGGCTTGTAGACGTACCCGCTGAATACTGATTAATATAGCCGGTTTCGGTTTTGCCCCCGCGAATCAATCAGCAACCTGCTTCGGACCTCCTATGCCGCACCAGTACATCAAGAAAATTCTCCAGGCCCGGGTCTACGACGTGGCGAAAGAAACGCCCCTGGATGAAGCCCGCGCCATTTCCAAGCGCCTGGGCAACCGTGTACTGCTCAAGCGCGAAGACCTGCAGCCGGTGTTCTCCTTCAAGTTGCGCGGCGCCTACAACAAGCTCTCCCAGCTCTCGGCGAAAGACCGGGCGCGGGGGGTGGTCGCGGCCTCGGCCGGCAATCACGCCCAGGGTGTGGCCCTGGCGGCGGCGCACCTGGGGATGAAGGCGACCATCGTCATGCCCAAGACCACGCCGGACATCAAGGTCAACTCGGTGCGGGCCCGCGGTGGCAAGGTGGTGCTGCACGGGGATACCTTCGACGAGGCCTTTACCTACTCCCAGCAGCTGGTGAAGGAGCAGGGGATGGTGTACGCCCACCCCTACGACGACCAGGACGTGATCGCCGGCCAGGGCACCATCGGGATGGAGCTGCTGCGCCAGGAGAGCGGGCCGATCCACGCCATCTTCGTGCCCGTGGGCGGCGGCGGCCTGATCGCCGGGATTGCCGTTTACATCAAGTACCTGCGCCCTGAAATCAAGATCATCGGGGTGGAGTCCGCGGACTCGGCCTGCCTCAAGGCGGCCCTGGACGCCAACGAGCGGGTGGTGCTGGACCAGGTGGGCATCTTCGCTGACGGCGTTGCCGTGGCCCAGATTGGCCAGAACACCTTTGAAATCTGTCGCCAGTACGTGGACGAGGTGATCACCGTCTCCACCGACGAGATCTGCGCCTCGATCAAGGATATCTTCGACGACACCCGCTCCATCACCGAACCGGCCGGCGCCCTGGCCCTGGCCGGATTGAAGAAATACGCGGTGCGCGAGGGGCTCAGTGACAAGACGCTGATCGCCATCGACAGCGGCGCCAACGTCAATTTCGACCGCCTGCGCCACGTCTCCGAGCGTGCCGAGCTGGGGGAGCAGCGCGAGGCCATTATCGCCGCGAAAATTCCCGAGCGTCCCGGCAGCTTCAAGCAGTTCTGCCAGGCCCTGGGCAAGCGCAACATCACCGAGTTCAACTACCGCTTCAGCGACCGGGACGAAGCCATGGTCTTCGCCGGGGTGCAGATTCGCGAGGGGGGCGAGGGGCGCCAGGAGCTGATGGAGACCCTGCGGCCCCACCTGGACGAGGTGGAGGACCTGACCGACAACGAGATCGCCAAGCTGCACGTGCGTTACATGGTCGGCGGTCACGCCCCGGCCCTGCTGACCAACGAGGTGGTGTACCGGTTTGAATTCCCCGAGCGGCCCGGCGCTCTGATGAAGTTCCTCAACAAGATCGGGGGGCGCTGGAATATCTCCATGTTCCACTACCGTAACCACGGCGCCGCCTACGGGCGGGTACTGGTGGGCATGCAGGTGCCCCCGGAGGAGCGTGAACAGGTGGAGCAGTTCCTGCGCGAAATCGGCTACCACTTCAGCGACGAGACCGACAACCGGGCCTATCAGCTGTTTCTTAACTAGGCCTCAACAAGCCCTCAGCGGGCGTTCAGGGGCGCGCTCAGGGGTGCGTTGCCGGGACCCGCGGTAGCCGCACCTGCAGGCAGAGACCGCCACCCGGGCGGTTGCCGGCGCTGATCTCGCCGCCGTGCAGGCGCACCGCCTTGGCGGCGATGGCCAGCCCCAACCCCCAGCCTTCCGCTTCCCGGGCCGGATCGGCGCGCACGAAGGGATCAAAGACCCGTTCCTGCAGTGCCTCGGGTAGCCCCGGCCCCCGGTCGCACACGCTGATCTCGGCCCACCCCGCGTCGGTTGTCAGCGTGACCTCCACAGCCTGCTCCGAGTACTTGAGGGCGTTGCGCACGATATTCTCCAGGGCCCGGTGCAGTTGCCGGGGATGGCCGCGACAGTATGCAGGACCAGGGGCGGCAAGGGTCACCCGGGGGGCTTCGAAGTTGGCATCGTCCACCAGCTGCTCCAGCAGTTGGCCCAGGTCCAGCGTCTCCCGCGGTGTCTCCGCCGGCGCACCGTCCATGCGGACCAGCAGCAGAATCTCTTCGATCAGGGCGTTGAGGCGCTCGGCCTCCTGCTCGATGCGATCCAGGGCTTCCCCCGGTTCGGCACGGCGCCGGGCCAGCTCGATGGCGACCCGCTGGCGGGCCAGGGGCGTGCGCAACTCGTGGGAGACGTCCCTCAGCAACTGCTGTTGCCCTTCCAGCAGGGTCTGCAGGCGCTCGGCCATGCGGTCAAAGTCCGCCCCGAGTTCGCCCAGCTCGTCCCTTCGGTTGCCCATGGCCTCTCCGACCCTGACCTGGAGGTCGCCCTCGGCGAGGGCCCGGCTGGCCCGCTGCACCAGCCGTACCGGCCGCACCAGGTAGCGGGCCAGCAGGCCCGACAGCAGGGCCACGATCAGCACCGTCAGCCCCAGCCGCCAGGCCAGGGTGGAGCCGGAGTAGAGCAGGTCGATCAGCTCCCGGGGGTTGAGCACCACGAACCGCAGCGGCTCGCCCGCATTCTCAAGGGTCCAGCTGATGGGGCGCCGGCGCCAGCGATCGTGATGGCGGGGGCCGGGAGGCGCCCCCTGTTGCAGGTGATGGTGCAGGCGCGGTGGCAGGGGCATGCCGTCGAGACTGCGGCCGCGGCTGTCCAGCAGCAACACCCGCAGCCCGGTCTCCTGCAGCAGGTTGCGGCGCCAGCGGGTGAGGGCCTCGGGGCCGCCCCGGCGGTACTGGTCCAGGGCCTCGTTGGCGTGTTGGGCCAGGGGTGAGGTGTCGGCCAGGCGGCTATCGAAGTGGCGCGCCAGCAGCCAGGTCAGGCCCATGTTGGCCGCCACCACCAGCATCATCACGACCCAGAAGGCGAGAAACAGTTTTAGGTAGAGGCTACGCATCGGCATTGGCATCGGTGTCGTCCGGCGGCAGCAGCAGGTAGCCTTGGCCGCGCACGGTGCGGATGCACAGCGCGTCGCCGGCCAGGGCCGCGAGCTTTTTGCGCAGGTTGCTCAGGTGCATGTCGATGGCGCGGTCAAAGGGTCCCAGGCTGCGCTTGAGGGCGTAACGGGTCAGGCGCTCGCGGCTGACCAGGCTGCCGGCTTCGCGCATCAGCAACTCCAGGACCAGCCACTCGGTATGGGTCAGCTCCAGCGCCTGGGCGCCGTAACGGGCCCGGTGGCGGCGCAGGTCCAGGTGCAGGGCGTCGAGCTCAAGGCTGTCGCGGGTGGTCGCCCCCGGTTCCTCCCCTTGCTCCAGCGCCACCCGGCGGATGATGGCGCGAATCCGGGCCAGCAGCTCGCGGGGGCTGCAGGGCTTGGGCAGGTAGTCGTCGGCGCCGATCTCCAGGCCCAGGATGCGGTCTATCTCTTCGCCGCGGGCTGACATCATCAGCACCGGGGTCGCCGCCTCCTGGCGCAGCGCCTTGAGGGTGTCGAAGCCGTTGAGGCCGGGCATCATCACGTCCAGCACGATCACGGCAAAGCGGCGGCCGCGGGACAGCGCCAGGCCCTCGTCGCCGCTGTGGGCGCAGGCGACTTCGAAGCCCTCGAGCTCCAGGTATTCGCTGAGCATTTGGCACAGCGCCCGGTCGTCATCGACCAGTAAAATAGGATCCATTCTATCTCCCTGTTATGCCTCCCTATTCTGACACAGCGGCGGCGTCTCGGGCGGGGCTTTACACAACCTTTACACGCCATTGACCCTGCTTTGCACTACCCTCGGTAAGCTGATTATGGAAAGCCTGACGACTCACGGAGAAGGATCATGAAAAAACGTATCGGATTAACCCTCGGCGCGCTGGCGTTGGTCACCACCACTGCCTTGGCGGTGGCCGGTCCTGGCGGAGGTGATTGTGGCGGCCCCGGGGGGGGGCATGGAGCCATGGGGAGCGACGGTTACGCAATGCACCACGGCATGATGCACGGGCAAGGTGGCTCGGGCATGCACCACGGCATGATGCGGGAGAAAGGCGGGGCCGGCATGCACGGGGGGCGGATGGGCGCCCATGGAAAAGGCGCGTATGGGAAGGGAACCATGGGGCCGCGGATGCTACAGCGGCTCGACTGGGCGCTGGAGCTGAACGGGGAGCAGCGCGACCAGGTGCGCTCCTTGCTCAAGCAGCAGCAGGGGGAGCACCAGGCGCGGCGTGAGCAGATGCGCGCGCTGCACCGGCAGCTCAACGAGCTGGACCCGGCCGCGTCGGATTACGAGTCGAAGGTCCAGCAGCTGGCCGAGCAGCAGGCGCAGCTAATGGCGAAGATGTGGACCCAGCGTGGTCAGTTGCACGCCCAGATCGGTGCGTTGCTGAGCCCCGAGCAGCAGGCGACCTGGGATGAGATGCACCGCCAGATGGGAGACCACCGGGGCCATCATCAAGACCCCTCCTGATGCGGCCTTTGTGCGTGGGGCGTGCGGCCGGCGGGACTCAGTCGCAGCCGGCCGGCACCTCCGGGGAGTGGGGGTAGCGGCTGTCGGTGAGGGCCCGGGCGGTGAAGAGCCAGAGGGAGATCAGCCCCCAGGAGAGGCCGATGACCACCCCCAGGTCGACGATACCGCGCCAGGGCTGTTCCAGAAAGTGGACCAGCTGAACCAGGCCGATGATCATCAGGGTGAGCATAAAGGTCACCACTTGGCGGCGGCGTTCGATGTGAAAGTAGCCCATGCAGAACACCGGTGCCAACAGGGCACGCAGGCGACCGGGGTAGCGGTAGAGGTAGGCGATGCGAGCGGCGACCCGCGGCGAAAACCCCTTCTGAAAGCCGCGGTAGCCTTCGCCGTAGCTCATGAAAAAGACCCAGGCCGCCATGCCCAGCCAGTGGTACCAGGCAAGCGGCTGTTCAAAGGCCTGTAGGGCGATCAGGCTCAGGCGGTAGATCGCCCAGAGAAAAAAGACGCTGATACCCAGTAGGCCCCAGCCGGCGGCGGCGGTTCTCAGTGCGCGTGTCATGTTTGTCAATTTCCGAGCCAAAAGGGCCTGGAATTATAACGGCCCCGTGCCGCCTTGACGACTTGGCCGATCCTCACCCTGGACGCCCGTCGACCCGGGGGCGGATCAGCTTGGGCCAGTAGTCGATGCAGAAGGCGCTGAAGGCCAGGATCCAGAGCAGGGCGCTGGCGCCCAGCAGCGGGGCCTGCAGCCCGCTCCAGAAGCCCAGTCCCGCGATGACCCGGAGCGTGGCGCCGAGGGTCAGCAGGTAAATGCCGATGACCGTCAGCCGGGGCAGCTCCAGCGGACGGCCGGTGTGGCCCAGGGAGACCCGCGCCATCATGCCCAGCGTCATCAGCCCGATCCCGCCGACGGTGAAGGCGTGAACGGCCCCCGACTGGCCGACCAGTCCTAACCCGGCCAGCCCCTTGAGCACAAAACCCAGGGCAATGGCGCCGTAACCCAGGTGCAGCACCCAGATGATGGGGTGGCCCCAGAGCCTGCGGTCCTGCCACCCTGCGAGGCGCAGAAAGTGTACTCCGCCCAGCGCCAGGGCCAGGGCGGCCTGGGCCGGGGTATCGCGCTGCAGCAGCTCCCACAGCGCCAGCACCAGCACCCCCGCCACCGACGCGATTTCTACCGGTTGCCATTGCCGGGGCTGCATGCCGGGCAGGGGGTTACGGGTAAAGAAGGGAATGACGCGCCCGCCCATCACCACGATCACGAGGATTACCAGGTTGAGACCGAACTGGCTGCCCAGCCCCGGCAGCGGGTTTTCGCCCAGCGCCGCCATGTGCATCAGGCTGTTGCCGAGGGCAAAGAGGGCGAGGATGACCAGGAAGGCGAGGTTGCGCGGCGCCCGGGCGGCGAGCAGAGGGCGCGCCAGGGCCAGGATCACCAGGGGGGCAAAGGCAATATCCACCAGGGCAGTGAGCCAGCCGGGCTGGCCCAGGTCCAGGGTGCAGAGCAGGCGCCCGGCGAGCCAGACCGCCACCAGCCCCACCAGAGGCCAGCCGCTGGGGACTTTCTCGCCGGTCCAGTTGCGCACCGCAGTGAGCAGAAAGCCGGCAATGATGGCCAGTGCGTAGCCGTAAAGCATTTCGTGGGCATGCCAGGCGACCGGGGTGAAGTAGCCGTTCAGGCTCAGGTGGCCGTGGTAGTAGGGTAACCAGAGCAGTATCAGCACCACCGCGGCCAGGGCGCCCAGGCCGAAGAAGGGGCGAAAGCCCAGGTAGAACAGGGCGAAGCGGTCGGGGGGAATGCGGTCTTCCGGTCTTTCAATATTCAACACGGCGCGCGGACTCCTGGTGGCGGCGGGGCCGGGGCGGCCCGGGGCCAATAACGCAGAGCTTAGCCGGCGGGACGGGCGGTGAGCCTTGATGTACATCATTTCCGACGGTTGACGTCGGATTAGCTGGCGCCGACCTTGCCCTGGTCATGGGGGCCCGCCCCAGACCCCGGGTCTGCGGCGGATTTGCTCAGCTCTCCAGAACCGCCCGCCAGGTGGTTGCCACCGCCTGGCGCAGCTTTTTCACCGCTTTCTGGCTGATGACGCTGGACGAGTCTCCCTGCAGGGCAAGCCGGTGGGCGAGGCCGCGGTAGGCCTTGTAGGCTTCGCGCAACTGCTCGGCATCCTTGGCGCACAGCAGGTGCGCGGCTTCGATGGCGTCGAGAATCCGTATGTTGTCGGTGTAGGTCAGCAGCCCGGGGTGGTCGGCGGCGTGGGCCAGGGTCAGGTACTGGACCAGAAACTCGATGTCGACGATGCCTCCGGCGTCCTGCTTCAGGTGAAAATCGGCATCCTCCCCTTCGCTCTTGCCCTTGGTGCCCAGGTGCTCGCGCATTTTCAGGCGCATTTCGAGGACCGCCTGCTTCAGCTCTGCCGGGTCCCGGCGCTGACCCAGTACGTTATGTCTTACCGCTTCGAACCGGTCCTGCAGGGCGCCTCCGCCGGCCACCACACGGGCCCGCACCAGGGCCTGGTGCTCCCAGGTCCAGGCTTCGTTGAACTGGTAATCCTCAAAAGCCTTGAGGGAACTGACCAGCAGCCCGGAGTTGCCAGAGGGGCGCAGGCGCATGTCCACTTCGTAGAGCTGGCCGGAGGGGGTGCGGGTGTTCAGCAGGTGAATGATGCGCTGCCCCAGGCGGGTGAAGAACACCTGGTTGTCGACGGGTTTACGACCATCGGTGGCCAGCCCTGGGCCGCCGTCGTGGATAAACACCAGATCGAGATCGGAGCCGTAGCTGAGCTCGATCCCTCCCAACTTGCCGTAACCGACGATGATGAAGTCTCTGTCACAGGGCACGCCGAGGGCCTTCTGCGGCAGCCCGTGTTTGTCCGTGAGCAGCTTCCAGGCGATATCCAGCGCGCCGTTCAGCACCACCTCGGCGATGTAGGTGAGGTAATCGCTCACTTTCATCAGCGGCAGCGCACCGGATATCTCCGCCGCCGCCACCCGCAGGACGTGGGCGTTCTTGAAATAGCGCAGGGCCTCCATCAACTGCTCCGTGTCCTCCTCGGGAATGCGCAGCAGCTTTTGCCGCAGCTCGTGTTCCAGCGCGGCCTTGTCCGGGGGGCTGTAGAGGGTGCGGACATCAATCAGCTCGTCCAGCAGGATCGGCTGGTGGGCCAGCTGTTCGGCGAACCAGGGGCTGGCCGAGCAGAGCTTGACCAGTTGGGCGAGGGCGCCGGGGTTTTCCCACAGCAACACCAGGTAGGCGCTGCGGCGCAGGACCGCCTCGATCAGCTGGAGTACCCGGGCGAGGGTGCGGGTGGGGGCTTCGACCTGGGCGGTGGCGTTGAGCAGCAGTGGCATCAGCCGGTCGAGGCGGTCGCGGCCGATGGGCTGCATCATCTTGACGCGGCGGCTGTTGCGCAGGTTGTTGATCAGGCGCCAGGCCTCTTCTGGATCTTCATGACCGGCCCGGGCCAGTTGTTCCTCGGCCTCGTTGGGCTCAAGTTTGGCCGTCCACAACAGCGCCCACTCCTCTTCCTCCCGGGGCTTCGCCTGTTCCGCGTCGGCCGGTGCGATGACCTCGGCGAATTGTGCCCGTACCCGTGAGCGGTGGTGGTCCAGGCAGGTTAAAAATGCTTCCCAGTCGTCGAAGCCCATGCTGTAGGCCAGGCGCAGCCGTGCCGGTTCACTCCGAGGCAACTCCTGAGTCTGTTGATCCGCTACCGCCTGCACCGCGTGCTCGCTGTCGCGCAGAAATCGGTAGGCGGCGTAAAGCTCGTCGGCGGCCCCCTGGGGCATGCCGACGGCGTCGGGCAGGAGGGCGAGAATCTGCTTGAGTTCGCGCTGCTGCAGGCGGTTGTCACGGCCGCCCCTGATCAGCTGGAAAGCCTGGGCGATAAACTCCACTTCTCGAATGCCGCCGGGCCCCAGTTTGACGTTGCCATGGAGGTTGCGCCGCCGGATCTCGCGATTGATCATCGCTTTCATCTCCCGCAGCGAATCAAAGGCGCTGTAGTCCAGGTAGCGGCGATAGACGAAGGGGCGCAGGGCGCTCATCAGCTCGGCGCCGGCGCTCTGATCGCCGGCCACGACCCGGGCCTTGATCATGGCGTAGCGCTCCCAGTCCCGTCCCTGGTCCTGGTAGTACTCCTCCATGGCGGCGAAACAGGGGGCGAGGATGCCGCTTTCGCCGTAGGGGCGCAGGCGCATGTCAACGCGAAAGACAAACCCCTCCGCGGTCTGGGCGTCCAGGGCCTGGATCAGCTTCTGCCCCAGCTTGTTGAAAAAACTCTGGTTATCCAGGCAGCGCCGGCCGCCCTGGGTCTCCCCCATGCTGGGAAAGGAGAAGATCAGGTCGATGTCTGAGGAGAGGTTAAGCTCGCGGGCGCCCAGTTTGCCCATTCCCACCACGACCAGCTGCTGGGGCTTGGCGGGGCTGTTGCCCCGGGGACGGCTATAAGGGGTTCCCCACTGGGCGCAGGCCCGTTCATAAAGCCAGGTCAGGGCCTGGTCGATGCACGCGTCGGCGAGGTCGCTGAGATCCGCGGTGGTCTCTTCCATCTCTGCCAGGCGGGTCAGGTCCCGCCAGATGATGCGGACCATCTCCTGGTGACGGAACAGTCGCAGCTGCCGCTGCAGCTGCGCGTCATCCTCGGCGTCAGCGAGCTGCGAGGCCAAGGCCTGGGCGTAGCCCTGCGCTTCAGTGCGTGCAGACTGCAGACGGGGAGCCAGGGCCTCGAGCATGTCCGGCCGCCGGCTGCATTGTTCGGCCACGTAATCGCTGCCGGCCCAGACCCGGGTCAGCTGTTCCCAGAACAGGGTGGGTAGCTGTGCCAGTCGTTGCAGGCGTTCCGAGCCTGCCGCTTCGGCAAAGGCCCGCCAGTGTGCCTCAACCGGGGGGCGGAGCGGTGCGGGGAGTTGGTCAAGAAGCGGGCCGGCCATGGCGAATCCTTAAGCAAGAGGGGGAGGGCTGATTAGAGGCAAAAAAGCGCCGCTCAGCAAGTATGTCACCCATCGTTCCGGTGCTCAAAAAGGGCCTGGGCGAGGGTGACCAGCGTCAGCCCCAGGCGGCGACTGTTGATCCACTTCAGTACGACTTGGCGGCGCTCAGCGTCGGGGCGTTGCAAGGCGTCGTGCAACGCCCGCAGCTCGTCACCCAGCGCCTCGGGCGCGAATCCGGCGGTGTCTTTCAGGGCTCGGAGGCTCTGCTCCAGTTGCTGCAGGAGGCCGGGGTCATCGACAAACAGGTAGGACTCCATCACCGCCTGCAGTCGCTCGAGCGTGGCAGTGGCGTCAACGGCGCGGTTGCTGGCCGGTGGCAGGTTGCGGGCGCGCTCGGGGTGCCGCAGGCGATAGCCACGCTCGGCCTTGCTGATGCGCGTGATCCTCAACGCAACGTCCGCGGCGAGTTGTTTGGCCAGTTCGAAAAGGGCCTCGGGGGGGCCGTCTTTGAGCTCCAGCTCGATTTCGCTGATCGGATCACTGAGGGTGTCGGCGCGCGCCTCGCCGACGTCCAGCACCAGCTCGACCTGGGCGCTTTGGCCGTTAAAGGGAAAGTCCAGGTTCCAGGTGATGCGCATGAAGTCGGTGGTGAAGGCCGGCACGAGCGTGCTTGGATTGAGGCCTGGCGGCAGGGCCTCGGCCGGCAGCTTTTCGGGGGCCAGCTGCGGGGCCGCCAGCCGCCACTCCCATTCGTTTCTCTGGTGCAGCCCGCCGCGGCTTTGACCGCGGGTCTTCAGGGTTTGAATATACTCTTCGCCCTGGTGACGGATGCGCAGCGCCACTCCGTGTTGGTTGAGGCGTTGTTCAGGGCTGTCAAAATAGGTGTTCAGCAGGTGCCGCTTGACCGGAGGTGGCCCTGCGTAGTTTTTCAAAAGGGGAGACTGGCGCAGTGTATCCTGCTGATTGGGAGGGAGGCTGAGTTTCAGTTCGATTTCCTGAGGCATGTATTAGTTATCTCTAATGTTCTGAGGGCGAGAGCCCTTCGGGGGTTCGCCGGTTTGTTACAATAGTGTTACAGAATGGTTGCGCGGTTGGTTTTATTTTGTGGCAAAAAGGCTACAAAATGATGATATCTGCCTCTATACTGCGCCGAAATTTTCCTAGCCAAGGTGAATGCTAATGGTAGCCAACAGCTCCTTTATGCAAATGTTTGCTCGCTCGCCTGTCAAGCCGATGCAGCAACATATCGAAAAGGCCCACGCTTGCGCGATGGAATTGGTGCCCTTCTTTGAAGCGGTGCTGGCCAAGGATTGGAAGAAAGCAGAAGCCGCGCAGCTGCGGATTACCGAGCTCGAGCACGAGGCCGACGAGCTCAAGCGGGGGGTGCGTGCCCACCTGCCCAAGAGCCTGTTTATGCCGGTACCGCGCACCGACCTGCTGGAACTGCTGCGCATGCAGGACCGGATTGCCAACAAGGCCAAGGACATTGCCGGCATCATGCTGGGCCGGCAGATGGAAATCCCCCCTTCCATGGCCGAGGCCGTCACCGGCTATGTAAGGAGCTCCCTGGCGGTCAGCGCCCAGGCGGTGGTCGCCCTGAACGAACTCGATGAGCTGGTCGCCGCCGGTTTCCGTGGTCGCGAGGCTGACCTTGTGGACGGCATGATCCAGCGCCTTGACGAGCTGGAACACGATGCGGACATGCGTGAGCGGGAGGTGCGCCACATGCTCTTGGCGCTGGAGAAGGACCTGCCCCCTATCGACGTGATGTTCCTGTACAAGGTCATCGACTGGATCGGCGAACTGGCTGATCGCGCCGAACAGGTCGGCAGTCGACTGCAACTGCTGCTGGCCCACTAACCGATCGTTGCATCACGCGCCGGCGGGACGGCTTTTTAACAAGGCGCCGTCCGTCACCGGCCGCAACGAGCCGATACGAGCAACCAAGGGAAGTCTTCTCCATGAGTATCATTGCAGAATACGGCAACATCCTGGTCATTCTGGCCTGCCTTTTCGGTTTCTTCATGGCCTGGGGTGTGGGCGCCAACGACGTCGCCAACGCCATGGGCACCTCCGTGGGCTCCAAGGCCCTCACGATCAAGCAGGCGATTTTAATCGCCATCTTCTTTGAATTTGCCGGTGCCTACCTGGCCGGCGGTGCCGTGACCGCCACCATCCGCAAGGGGATTATCGACCCCGGGCTGATGGCCGGCACGCCCGAGCTGCTGGTCTTCGGCATGCTGGCCGCATTGCTGGCGGCGGGTATCTGGCTGTTGGTGGCCACTCACTTCGGTTGGCCGGTCTCCACCACCCACTCCATCGTCGGCGCCATTGTCGGTTTCGCCGCCGTGGGTATCTCCGTGGATGCGGTGGCCTGGGGCAAGGTGGGCAAGATCGTCGCCAGTTGGGTGGTCTCGCCGGTGCTCGCCGGCACCCTGGGCTTTATGTTGTTCAGGAGTGTGCAGCGGCTGATTCTGGACAGCGCCGACCCCTTCGCCAACGCCAAGCGCTATGTGCCCATGTACAGCTTCCTGGTGGGCTTTATCATCGCCATGGTGACCTTCACCAAGGGGCTCAAGCATATCGGCCTGGGGCTGAGCTTCGGCGAAAGCGCCGCCTACTCCATCGTTGCGGGCCTGGTGATCTTGGTGCTGGCCAAGTACCTGCAGCGCAATATCACCGAGAGCGAGGAAGAGAACCGCGAATACCACTTCACCGGGGTGGAGAAGGTATTCGGGGTGCTGATGATGTTTACCGCCTGCGCCATGGCGTTCGCCCACGGCTCCAATGACGTCGCCAACGCCGTCGGCCCCTTGGCCGCGGTGGTCAGCATTATCGGCGCCGGCGGTGAAGTTGCCCAGAAGAGCGCGATGCCCCAGTGGATCCTGTTACTCGGCGGTGCCGGTATCGTTCTGGGCCTGGTCATGTACGGCCACAAGGTGATCGCCACCGTGGGCAGCAACATTACCGAGCTGACCCCCAGCCGCGGCTTCGCCGCCACTCTGGCGGCGGCCACCACCGTGGTGATCGCCTCCGGCACCGGGCTGCCGATCTCGACTACCCATACCCTGGTGGGGGCGGTACTCGGGGTGGGCATCGCCCGAGGCTTGTCGGCGCTGAACCTGCAGGTGGTGGGCACCATCTTCATGTCCTGGATCGTCACCCTGCCCGCCGGCGCCGGTCTGGCGATCCTGATCTTCTTCACCCTGAAGGGGATCTTCCTCTAACCAGAGGAGGCGCAAGCAGCGTCTGACGGCGGGCCCTGAACGGCCCGCCGTTTTTGTTTTTGTCGCGTAAAGCCTGCACAATGAGGGCGCCGGTCGCGGAGGGCGGTGCCGCGGCAAGCAGGCCAGCCATCACCGTCTGCATGAGGATCACGACGCCTTGAGCCAGAGCAGCCAAACCCAGGACTACGTGGATTTTTTCCGCCATTGCTCGCCCTATATTAATGCCCACCGCGGCAAGACCTTTGTGCTGATGCTCGATGGCGATGCCCTGGCGGCGGATAACTTTCCCAACATTGTTCACGATATCGCGCTGCTCAACACCCTGGGTGTGAGGCTGGTGCTGGTACACGGTGCCCGCCCGCAGATCGAGACCCGCCTGGCGGAGCGGGGCATCCGCTCGCGGCTGCATCACCACCTCCGGGTAACCGACGAGGCAACCCTGGCCTGCGTCAAGGAGGCGGCCGGGAGCTTGCGTGCCGACATTGAGGCGCTTTTCTCCATGGGGCTGCCCAATTCACCCATGCACGGCGGCCGCTTCCGTCTGTGTGGGGGCAACTTTGTCACCGCCAAGCCGCTTGGGGTGGTGGATGGGGTGGACTACTGCCACACCGGGGAGGTGCGGCGGGTGGACAGCGCCGCTCTGCAGCGGTTGCTGGACGACGGCGCCATCGTGTTGCTTTCCAACCTGGGCTATTCGCCCACGGGGGAGGTGTTCAACCTGTCGGTGGAAGACGTGGCGGCGCGGGTGGCGATCAGCCTGCAAGCCGACAAGCTGATCTGCTTCGGCGAGGAGCCGGGGATCACCACCCGGCGCGGCGAGCGCCAGTCGGAGTTGCTGACCCGCAGCGCCGAGCGCCTTTTGCGCCACTACCTGGAGAGCCTCGACGACCCGCAGCAATCGCCCCGCAATGAGCTGTCACGGCAGCTGACCGCGATCACCCAAGCTTGTCACGGCGGGGTCGACCGGGGCCACCTGATCAGTTATCGCCAGGACGGGGCTTTGCTGATGGAGCTCTATACCCGGGAAGGGGCGGGAACCATGATCCTCAAGGAGAGCTACGAGCAGGTGCGCCAGGCGCACATCGAGGATGTGGGTGGTATCCTGGAGCTGATTCAGCCCCTGGAGGAGAGCGGCGTGCTGGTGCGCCGGTCCCGGGAGCGGCTGGAGAACGAGATCGAACGTTTTACCCTGGTGGAGCGCGACGGCGCCATTATTGGCTGCGCGGCCCTTTACCCCTTTGATGATGGCTCGGCGGAGCTGGCCTGCGTCGCGGTGCATCCGGATTACCGGGGCGGGGAGCGCGGCGATGCCCTGCTTTGCGCCCTGGAGGCCCGGGCACGGGAGCAGGGCCTGTCACGGCTCTTTGTGCTCACGACCCGGACCGCCCACTGGTTCCGTGAGCGTGGGTTTGTGGAGGTGGGGCGCGAGCACCTTCCCGATGGTCGCCAGGCGCTCTACAACCTGCAGCGCAATTCGAAGGTGTTTGAGAAGCCGCTGTAGGTAGCTGTAGGTACAAGCAGCGCCTGGGCAAGCGGCCGGTGCGACTGCCCTACGCTGTCCCACCGGGCCGGGGGCTCACGCTGGCTCGCAACGCTAGGGGCGCTGGCGCAGGCGGTTGATCATGCCGTGAACCGCCTGCGGTTGCAGCCCGCTCTGGGTGAAGAAGTCCGCCCCTGAGTAGCCCCAGAAATCCCAGCACCCCCGGGGGTTATACGGCGTCTCCTCCATCAGGCTGCGATCCCGAATCTGCGGGTAAAGCACCAGTAGCCGGTTGTTTTCCGCCACTTCGTTGTAACCCGCCGCCTCGTGAAAGAACACGCCGTTGGTGTCGATTTCGGCGGCAGACTGGCGGCAACCGTGAAAGGCCACGTGCAGCGCGCAGCCCCCCGCTTGGCAGGACTTGGGAATGTAGAGGTAACCGGTATCGGCCAGCCCGGAGCTTTCGAACTGGGTGTCGGTATCGAGGAATTCACGCTGGTCAAAGGCCAGCATTTCGCCTTCAAGGGTGTCTGCATTGGCGGCGAGGACGCCATAGAGGTGGGTCAGCAGGGCGCGCGCCTGGTCGTAATCCTCGCAGTTGTTGATAAACGGCGGTGCGTGGGCGTCACAGGCATGGTCGAGGTTGTCCGAGATAAAGGCATGCCCGGCCTCGGGGTTGACCTCAAACTCGATCGCCGCCGCGGGTACGCCGACGGCCCGGTAAAATCGCTCGGCCTCGGCCACCACTTCGGTGACCACGGTGTCGTCCTCGCCGCCGCTGAACAGATAAACACGGTCGTTCGCGAGCTGCTCCGGCGTATCGATCAGCCCCGCCTCGGCGTGCTCGCGGGCCTTATCCGCCAGCGCCTCGCCGTCGGGCAGCAGCGCCTGCAGACAGGCACTTTCAAACGGCCAGATGCTGTAACGGCAGGGGTTCATGCAGCTGGTGGTGGCGGTCACCACAAAGAAGCTGGAAGGCCAGCCGAAGGTGCCGGCACAGTAATAAGGTCCGCCCGCGATAATTCCCGCGCCGCTGATGGTGGCCGAGTAGGCGACGTGAAACTGGGACGCCATGTAGCCGCCGGAGGAGAGACCGGAGACGGTGGTTCCTTCAAGCGCGGCCTCCAGGGCGGGAAGGCGCTCGGCGGCGCAGTTCTGAAAACTCAAACTCAGCAGCAGCGCCAAGGCATATTTGAACAGGCGCTCCTTGCCTTTTCTATTCATCGGGCGGGTCCTCGCTCCTTTAGCTGGGGCGTTACAGTATAGGGGGGATGACGACTGTTGACCCCCGGCTCCGGCACTCGGGTGGACGGCACGACCGGGTCCGGCCCTTGCCGGCGCGCGTGGCCAACTTGGATGCGACACTCTAAACTCCGGTGGAGGAACGAGGGCGCGGTGCCGGCTTGAGTGAGTCGTCATCCGGTCCTTCTTCGCGCCGCAGACAGGAGCTGGCGATGGAACCCCGTATCAGCATGATCACCCTGGGCGTGAGTGACTTGGACCGCGCGATCGTTTTCTACGAGCAGGGGCTTGCCGCGCCTGGCTTCGCCCCCCAGCGTCGCCTTTTTCAACCTCAACGGCACTTGGCTTGGGCTTTACGGCCGAGACGCCCTGGCCGAGGACGCCGGCGTGGATGCTGACGGCAGTGGCTTTCGCGGCGTCACCCTGGCCCATAATTTGGACTCGGAAGCGGCCGTTGACGTCCTCCTGAGGGAGGCGGTGGCGGCCGGCGCCTCCCTGGTCAAGCCAGCGCAGAAGGTGTTCTGGGGCGGGTATAGCGGTTACTTCGCCGATTCCGATGGTCATCTCTGGGAGGTGGCCCATAACCCCCTCCTCTGGATTGGCCCCGCCGCTGGCGAATAAGCCGCCGCGTGGTAAAGGCGAAGAGTTGGGGAACGGGGTGTCCCGGGAGAGTGACTTCACCTGCGGAGCGAGGGCGCCGATTTTTCGTTTGGGTGCCCCTTAGTGTGAACCTTCCAGAGTGACAGGGCAGCACCATGACCTCATCCGACCCCGATACCCACCCGGTCCACACTGAACCCGCCGCCACCCGTGTTCATTACTACTAGGGACAGCTGTTGCTGGCCCCGGCCCTGCAGCGAGACCAGGACTATCTACTGGGAAAAATCCGCCAGAGCCACCGGGCTCTGTTTGAACCCGGGGTGGTCAAGGGGCTGGTGGTGCGGGTGGGGGACGGCCGGGTGCACGTGGCTGCCGGTTTCGCCATGGACAGGCTCGGTCGGCTGCTGGAACTGAGTCGCGACCTCTCCTTCGAGCCGCCGGCGGAGAATGGGGCCTGGCGGCTCTGCGCGCGGGTCGACGAGCGCTCGCATTTTCTCGAACTTCCCGGCTACCGGGAGGCTGAAGTGTCACAGCATGCTTCCCTGGTGGAAGAGCGGGTACGGTTTTTCCTGCGTCCGGCGGACGCGCAGATGCCACCGGGGGAGGAGGTGGTTATCGCCGGCATTCGGCGCCACGGCGGGGGCATTGACGTCAGCGACGCCTGAAAAAGTCGACGGGTAGGGAGCAAAAAGGGCGGCAGAGGAGCCGCCCTTGGTGGGGTTGGTCGGGGCCTAGTTTACTTGCTCAGGTTTTCGTTGACGAAATCCCAGTTCACCAGAGCCCAGAACGCCTCCATGTACTTCGGACGCAGGTTGCGGTAGTCGATGTAGTAGGCGTGCTCCCACACATCCACGGTGAGCAGCGGGGTCTGGCCTTCGGTCAGCGGGCAGCCGGCATTGCTGGTGTTGACGATCTCGACGCTGCCGTCACTGTTCTTGACCAGCCAGGTCCAGCCGGAGCCGAAGTTGTTTACCGCGCTCTCGGTGAACTTCTCCTTGAAGCTGGCAAAGGAGCCGAAGGCGCTGTTGATGGCGGCGGCAGCCGCACCGGTGGGCTCGCCGCCACCGTTGGGGCTCAGGCAGTGCCAGTAAAAGGTGTGGTTCCAAACCTGGGCGGCGTTGTTGAACACCCCGCCGGCGGGGGCGCTGGTGATAATCTCTTCCAGGCTTTTGCCTTCGTACTCGGTCCCCGGCACCAAGCCGTTGAGCTTGACCACGTAAGTGTTGTGGTGCTTCCCATAGTGGTATTCCAGGGTCTCGGCGGAGATATGGGGTGCCAGCGCGTCTTGCGCGTAGGGGAGGGGCGGCAGTTCAAAGCTCATGACGTTACCTTTTCCTTTCCTGAGTTCAAAAAATAAAGCTGGGAGCGGCCGGTCGGATCCCTAGGCCGCCGTGGAGGTGGCTGATGATAACAGCAGAATTGACAAAAGTCATACTGTGGAGGTTGGTTTTTGGCTCGACTAAAGTCGCTTCTACAAAATTCAGCTTAGCCCATAAAATGGGCGGATAAATTAAATAATAAGAAGACCTTATCTCTTATGCCGAAACTGTTTCTCTACCTCGGGGGGTTGGCGTTGCTGGCCTTTGTTATCAGCCGCCAGTTTGCGACGCCCGATACCTGGACGCCCTTTGTGGAGGGTTGTACTCGCAGCGGCGCCAGTTTTGAGCGTTGCGAGTGCCTGGCCGATTACATACACGACCGGCTGAGCGAGGCGGAAGTGCGGGCGGTGATGGCGAACCGGGTCGCGGGGGCCTCGTTCGAGGGGCGGGTGCATGCGATTGTGGAAGCGGGTACCCAGGCGTGCCGTTAGCAGGGGATCAGGCCTCGCCTAACAACCCGAGCCAGTCGACGGTGGGGTCGGCTTGGGCTATGAATTCAGGGTTGTAGAGGCTTGCCCCCGTGTTGTAGCGCAGCGGGCTTCCCTGGAGATCCGTGACCACCCCGCCGGCGGCTTCCAGCACGGCCTGGGCAGCCGCGGTGTCCCACTCGCTGGTGCGGCCGGTGCGCAGATGCAGATCGGCCATGCCCTCGGCGATCAGACAGAGTTTCAGCGAGCTTCCGACTGGGGTGATGGACAAGGGGTGCTGGCGGTCCAGTTGCGCCATTAACTGTTGGGTCCGGTCATTCTGGTGGCTGCGGCTGACCAGGACGCTGGCAGGGCGATAAGGCGTGAGAGGGCGGCTCCGTATGTTGACTTGGCGCCCCTGTTGGTTGAGTTTGACCGCGCCGGTGCGCAGGCTGCCGCCATAGGTGGTGTGGCTGACCGGGATGTGCACGGCGCCGAGCACCGCGCGGTGCGCCTCAACCAGGGCGATGTTGACGGTGAACTCGCCATTGCCGTGGATGAACTCCTTGGTCCCGTCGAGGGGGTCGACAAGCCAGTAGCGGGGCCAGTGATGGCGTTCGCCCATCGTCTTGGCCGGGGATTCTTCAGAAAGGACCGGAATGTCGGGGGTCAGGCGCACTAGGCTGGCGGTGATCAGCTCATGGGCGGCCAGGTCTGCCGAGGTGACGGGACTTTCATCGGCCTTGTGCGCTATGTCCAGTCGCGGGCGGTCGTGATAGTAAGTGAGAATAAGGTCGCCCGCTTCCCGGGCGATCTTCATGATTTGCGGCAGCAGGGCTTCGTTGCTGGCGCTCACCGAGCGTGTTCCTCCCGGCGAAAAAGCTGCTTCCACAGCAAAAGCGCGGCGATGACCCGGGCTTCGGAAAAATCCCGCTCCAGCACCAGTTTGTCAATTTCCGCCACCGGGTGGGCAATCACCTCCAGCGGCTCCGGCTCGTCCCCCGGCAGGCGCTTGGGGTAGAGGTCTTCGGCGACAATGATCTGGATGCTGTGCCCCATGTAGTTGGGCGCGGTGGTCAGCTCCTTGAGCGGCGTCAGACGCCGCGCGCCGTAGCCCACCTCCTCCATCAACTCCCGGTTGGCCGCTTCGAGCGGGTCCTCGCCGGGGTCAATCAGCCCCTTGGGCAGGGTCAACTGGTAGGCGTTGAGGCCGGCGGCGTATTCGTTGATCAGCAGCAGGGTATCGGGGTCGAGCAGGGGAATGACCATCACTGCCCCCCAGCCCTTTTTGGCCAAGCGCTCGTAGGTGCGTTCAACGCCGTTGGTGAATCGCAGATCCAGGGCTTCTACCTCGAAGAGGCGGCTGCGGGCCACGGTTCGTGTCTTCAAAATTTCGGGCTTTGTCGGCATACTGAAAGGTCTCCGGCGACCACCATAGAACGAGGATCATGCTGAACTGGGATACCATCGATACCGTCCTGCTGGACATGGACGGCACCCTCTTGGATCTGCACTACGATACGTATTTCTGGCTTGAGCACCTGCCGGCGCGCTACGCCGAGACCCACGGGATTTCCGCGGCACAGGCCCGGGCACAGTTGCACAAGCGTATCATAGAGGAACAGGGCTCGCTCAACTGGTACTGCGTGGACTTCTGGTCGGCGGAACTGGGGGTTGATATCGGCGCGCTCAAGCGTGAAATCAGCCACAAGGTGGCGTTTCGCCCGTACGTGAAGGACTTCCTCAGCGCGCTGCGCGAGGCCGGCCTGCGCTCGGTGATCGTGACCAACTGCCACCGTACCAGCCTCCAGATGAAGCTGGAGCAGACCGGTCTTGATCGCCTGGTGGACGGCATCGTCTGCTCCCACGATTTCAAAGTGCCCAAGGAAGATGTGCGCTTCTGGGACAGCCTGCAACATGAACAGCCCTTTGACCGGACCCGCACCCTGCTGGTGGATGACAGCCTGGCGGTGCTGCGCTCTGCCGCCCACTACGGTATCCGTCATCTGCTGACCATCTACCAGCCGGACAGCCGCCAGCCAGCGCGGGCCATCGACGAGTTTCCCGGCATCGACCATTTCGACCAAATCCACCCGGGAGTCCGGCGATGAGCCCCGTTTCCGGCATCGAACGGGTGCGTCTGGACAAGTGGCTCTGGGCGGCCCGCTTTTTCAAGACCCGCGCTCTGGCCAAGCAGGCGATTGAAGGGGGCAAAGTTCACTACAACGGCGCTCGCGCCAAGGTGAGCCGTCCGGTGGAGGTGGGAGCCCTGCTGCAGATTCGGCAGGGGTTTGACGAGAAAACCGTCGAGGTCCTGGCGCTCTCCGATCAGCGCCGCGGGGCGCCCGAGGCCGCGCTGCTCTACCGGGAGACCGAAGAGAGTCTGCGACGGCGGGAGCTTGCCGCCGAGCAGCGCCGGGCGCTGCGGGGAGCGGCCCCGGTATCGGACGGTCGCCCGACCAAAAAGCAGCGCCGGCGTATCCAGGCCTTCAAGGGCAGCTTCGAGGAGTAGCATTTCTTCCCGGAACCCGCGGCGAGTTGACCGGGGCATGCAGGGCTAGCGGCGGCAGCTGTGGTAAAATGCTGCATTCGCCGCCATTCCAGCCGAGCCAATCCTGCCAGCCAAACCCATCCAAACAAAAGTGACTATGAGTAACCCTGACCAGATCCAACGTTTTATCTTCGACGATACCGACGTGCGCGGAGTGCTGACCGGTACCGATGCCGCGTACCAGGCCGTGTTGCAGTCCCATGAGTACCCGGTGGCGATTCAACGGCTGCTGGGCGAGATGCTGGCGGCGGTCAGCCTGCTCAGCTCAACCCTGAAATTTTCCGGTCGCCTGGGACTTCAGGCGCGGGGCGAGGGGGCGGTGAGCCTGATGATGGCCGAGTGCAACCATCAGCACGACCTGCGGGCCATTGCCCGCTGGGAAGGGACGCTGGACGAGGATGCCGGACTGCTGGAACTGCTGGGGCGCGGCCAGTTGGTGATCACCATCGAGCCTGAAAAGGGACAGCGTTACCAAGGGGTGGTGGCGCTGGAGAGGCCCCAGCTCGCCCAGTGCCTGGAATCTTACTTTCAGCAGTCCGAGCAGCTCGCCACCCGCATTTTGCTGGCGGCTGACGGCGACAAGGCAGCCGGCATGCTGTTGCAGGCGCTGCCAGCCAAGGAGCAGAATGAACGCTATCGGGAGAACTGGGACCGCATTGCCCATCTGGGGGCGACGCTCAGCAGCGCCGAACTGTTGACCCTGGATAACCAGACGTTGCTGTATCGGCTTTACCACGAGGAGGCGCTGCGCTTGTTCGACCCGGAGCCCCTGCGGTTCGCCTGCGACTGTAGCCGCGAGCGCAGCCTTGGGGCCTTGCGGACGCTCGGTGAGGAGGAGGTGGCCTCAATGCTGGACGAGGCGGGCAGGATTGCGCTGGACTGCCAGTTCTGTAATGCCCGTTATGAGTACGATCGCGCTGACATCCAGCAGCTGTTCAGTGATTCCTCCGGTATCACCCCCTCGCCATCGCGCCACTGAGCATGCGCCTTAGGGGCCCGGGCACCGGACGAACACCGCCGATAGCGGCATGACCCGGTTCGGGGGGTTGTAATCTGGCGCCGCAGCCCCCATTTTATTGGGCACCGCTGTGCCGATATCGGGCAAGGCGTCCTTTGAACGACGAAGGTAGCGCTTTTATCTGTTCATCCTACCGGCTATGATGAGCCACCATTCAAGTGCGCCGAGTACCTTGGAGAAAGGATTTTATGAGCGAGAATATTATTAACGTGACCGACGCCAGCTTTGAGGAAGAAGTTCTCAAGGCCGATGGTGCTGTACTGGTCGACTACTGGGCCGAGTGGTGCGGACCGTGCAAGATGATCGCCCCCGTGCTGGAAGAGGTGGCGAAGGACTACAGCGACAAGCTGAAAGTCTGCAAGCTGAATATCGATGAGAACAATGAAACCCCGCCCAAATTCGGGATTCGCGGCATCCCTACGCTGATGCTGTTCAAAGGCGGCAATGTGGAAGCGACCAAGGTGGGCGCCCTGTCCAAGTCGCAGCTGACCGCGTTCCTTGACGGGAACCTCTGATCGTCGAATCAACAAGGCGCAGCCAAGCGGGGGTGTCCCGGGTTGCGCTTTATATCCCTTCTCTTGCGCAGGGGCGCGCGGTAGCGGCGCCAGTTGCAATCTTTGGGATTAATGGCCAGAATAGCGCTGTTGAGGCCGCCTGACGGGCTGCCGCGCTCCGTTCTACCCCTCTTTCTTACTTATTCTACCTACCCACCCAGAGTGCCATCGGGCACCTTGACAACTGACTATGAATCTCACCGAACTCAAACGTAAATCCGTACCCGAACTGCTGGACATCGCCAAGGAAATGGGCCTGGAGAATCTGGCCCGATCCAGAAAACAGGATGTCATTTTCTCCATCCTCAAGAAGCACGCGAAGAGCGGTGAAGATATCTACGGAGACGGGGTCCTGGAAATTCTGCAGGACGGCTTCGGCTTCCTGCGCTCGGCGGACAGCTCCTACCTGGCCGGCCCCGATGACATCTACGTCTCCCCCAGTCAGATCCGGCGTTTCAACCTGCGTAAGGGCGACACCATCGCCGGCAAAATCCGCCCCCCCAAGGACGGTGAGCGTTACTTCGCCCTGCTCAAGGTCAGCGAGATCAATTTTGATCGCCCCGAGCAGGCCAAGACCAAAATCCTGTTCGAGAACCTGACCCCGCTGTTCGCCCAGAAGCGACTGCGCATGGAGCAGGGTAACGGCAGTACCGAAGACCTGACTGCGCGGGTGATCGACCTGGTCTGCCCCATGGGCAAGGGCCAGCGGGCCCTGATCGTCTCCCCGCCCAAGGCAGGTAAAACCTTGATGTTGCAGAACATCGCCAACTCCATCACCCGCAACAACCCCGAGTGTTACCTGATCGTCCTGCTGATCGACGAACGCCCTGAAGAGGTGACCGAGATGCAGCGCACCGTGCGCGGCGAAGTGGTGGCCAGTACCTTTGACGAGCCGCCGGCCCGTCACGTGCAGGTGGCTGAGATGGTGCTGGAGAAGGCCAAGCGCCTGGTCGAGCACAAGCAGGACGTGGTGATCCTCCTGGATTCCATCACCCGCCTGGCCCGGGCCTACAACACCGTGATCCCCTCCTCGGGCAAGGTGTTGACCGGTGGTGTGGACGCCCACGCCCTGGAGCGCCCCAAGCGCTTTTTCGGCGCGGCCCGAAACATCGAGGAGGGCGGCAGCCTGACCATCATCGCCACCGCCCTGGTGGATACCGGCTCGAAGATGGACGAGGTGATCTTCGAGGAGTTCAAGGGCACCGGTAACTCCGAACTCCACCTGGACCGCAAGGCCGCCGAAAAGCGGGTCTTCCCGGCCATGAACATCCGTCGCTCCGGCACCCGGCGCGAGGAGCTGCTGACCAACGAAGACGAACTGCAGCGGATGTGGATCCTGCGCAAGCTGCTGGACTCCATGGAGGACACGGCGGCGATCGAATTCGTGCTCGACAAGCTGAAGGACTTCAAGACCAACGACGAGTTCTTCCTGTCCATGAAGCGCAAGTAAACCGTCGCTTCCGCTGATCAAGGGTAAGCCCCAGGGCTTACCCTTTTTTGCGTCCAGGGATGGACGTATGCCGCGGAGGCAGGAAGCCGGCAGCGGTATGCGAGGGATGGACGTATGCCGCGGATGCAGGAGGCCGGCAGCGGTATGCGAGGGATGGACGTATGCCGCGGAGGCAGGAGGCCGGCAGCGGTATCAGGGATGGACGTATGCCACGCAGACGGGCCGCTGAATACCCGGGGATAACCAGGCTCTGCCTTCACTTCTGTACCCAAAGGGCAACGGCTGGCCAGGGTTCCGGGAAATGACTAAAATCGCTTTTCTGATCGAAATGCTGGGTTAAACCATGAAATACAAGGATCTCAGAGACTTTATCCAGGGGCTGGAGGATCGGGGCGAGCTGGTCCGGGTTAAGGCCGAGGTGGACCCTCACCTGGAGATGACCGAGATCTGTGACCGCACCCTGCGGGCGGGTGGCCCGGCCATTCTCTTTGAGAACCCCAAGGGTTTTGATATGCCGGTGCTGGCGAACCTGTTTGGCACGCCGGGGCGGGTGGCCCTGGGCATGGGTGAAGAGGAAGTGTCGCAGCTGCGGGAAATTGGCCGCTTGCTGGCCTTTCTCAAGGAGCCCGAGCCGCCCAAGGGGATGAAGGATGCCTGGGAGAAGCTGCCGATCTTCAAGCAGGTCATGAACATGGGGCCCAAGGTGGTTAAACAGGCCCCTTGCCAGACTCACGTGTTTCAGGGCGAGGAGGTGGACCTTCGGCGCCTGCCGATCCAAACCTGCTGGCCTGGTGATGCCGCGCCCTTGGTGACCTGGCCGCTGGTGATCACCAAGGGGCCGCATAAGGAACGCCAGAACCTGGGGATTTATCGCCAGCAGCTGCTCGGGCGCAACAAGCTGATCATGCGCTGGCTCTCCCACCGCGGCGGGGCGCTGGACTTCAAAGAGTGGCAGCAGGCCCACCCGGGAGAGCGCTTCCCCGTTGCCGTGGCCCTGGGGGCGGATCCGGCGACCATTCTCGGCGCGGTGACCCCGGTGCCGGACACGCTTTCCGAATACGCCTTTGCCGGGCTGCTGCGGGGGCAGAAGACCGAGCTTGTGAAGTGTCTTACTTCGGATCTGCAGGTGCCCGCCTCCGCGGAGATTGTGCTTGAAGGCTATATCGAAGCTGGAGAAGTAGCCGAAGAGGGGCCTTTTGGGGATCACACCGGTTATTACAACGAGGTCGAGTCCTTCCCCGTCTTCACCGTGGAGTGCCTGACCCACCGCAACCGGCCGATCTATCACTCCACCTATACCGGACGCCCGCCGGACGAGCCGGCGGTATTGGGGGTGGCGCTGAACGAGGTGTTCGTACCCATCCTGCAGAAACAGTTTCCGGAAATCGTCGATTTCTACCTGCCGCCGGAGGGGTGCTCCTACCGGTTGGCGGTGGTGACCATGAAAAAGCAGTACCCGGGACACGCCAAGCGGGTGATGATGGGCGTCTGGTCTTTCCTGCGGCAGTTTATGTACACCAAATTCGTCATTGTCACCGACGATGACGTGAACGCACGGGACTGGAAGGATGTGATCTGGGCGATGACCACCCGCATGGATCCGGCCCGGGACAGCGTCTTTATCGAAAACACGCCGATCGATTACCTGGATTTCGCCTCGCCGGTACCGCGCCTGGGGTCGAAAATGGGCTTTGATGCCACCAATAAGCTGCCCGGCGAGACCGAGCGCGAATGGGGCCGCCCCATCAGCATGGATCCCGCGGTGAAAAAGCGGGTCGATGAAATCTGGGCAAGCCTTGGAATCGAGTTACCCGAAGGAGGGGCCCCCCTGTGAGCGAAGAGTCTACCCTAGATGTCTACCTGCCGGAGGCCGCCGAATACAGTTGCGGTGTGTTGAGCAAGCGCCACCTGGGAGCCCGGGTTTACGAGGTGGTGCTGGAGCGTCCGCCGGAAACGCCGTTCCTTCCAGGCCAGTATCTGCAGGTGATGCTGGACGACGCCAACGGTGTCCCCTTTTCCATTGCCAGTGCCCCCGAAGAGCCGGCTACCCTGACCCTGCACATTCAGAACCAGGGCGAGGACAGTCTTTCCGAGCAGGTGCTGGAGCGGCTGCAGCCCGGCGCCCGGGTGCCGGTGCGCCTGCCCATGGGAGAGTGCTGTCTGCGCAGTGACCAGCTGGCCGCGGATGAGGTGCTGATTCTGGTTGCCGCGGGGACCGGGTTTGCACAGATGAAAGCGATTATCGAGTCGGTCATCGAATCCGGCCTGGAGAACCCTGTCTGGCTCTACTGGGGCAGCCGCACGCCGGATCTGTTTTATGCCCGGGAACTGGCCGAAAGCTGGGCCGAGGCGTTGCCCAGCCTGCAGTTCATCCCGGTGGTTTCTGAGTTGACGGTGGGTTGGCTGGGGCGTACCGGCCTGGTCCACCACGCTGTACTGGAAGATTTTGAGGACCTGGCCGAGGCCCGGGTTTATCTCTGCGGTTCCCCGCAGATGGTCTACGCGGCGGAAGATGATTTCATGACCCGCGGCCTGCGCCCGGACCGTATCTTCTCCGATGTCTTCGCCTATGCGCCGCGCCCCGACGCCGATTGAAGCCGGCGGCCGGGGGCTGCGCCTGCAGGTTAGCTGAGAGTGGCCGGCCGTTCCGGCAGGGGCAGTTTCGGCAGTTGGTCGGCGGCGGCGTCAAAGGTGTCTAGCAGCAGGCGCTGGCAGTTTTCCTGATCATTCAGATTACGCAACAGCCGCACCAGCTCGTTGCGGGTCTCCTGATTGTCCTCCCGCTCCAGGCTGCGCTCAAAGTAGTCGCGGGCATCGTCCCAGGCTTCGTTGCGCAGTGATAGACGCCCCAGGGTGAGCAGCAGCGAGGGGTCTCCGCCGTGGAGTTTCAGCCACTGCTGGGCCTGTTTGAGCTGCTTGCCCGGCTGCTCGCCTCCGATGCGGCCGTAAAGGCGCACCAAGTCGCTGTCCCAGTTGCGCTTGATGCTGTTGCGCAGCACGGTTTCCGCCTGCTCCGAAAGACCCGCCTGGTCCATCAGGGTGGCGTAGCGGGCCACCAGCGCGCTGTCGTTGGACAGGTGCTTGGGTAGGCCCTTCCAGGTTTTGCGCAGCGCTTCGAGCCGCTGCTCTGCATCCGCCTCCACCGGCACCGCTTCCAGCTTGCTCTTGAGCAACCCTCGGTAGGCCTTGCGCTCAAGCTGTTGCAGCTTGTCCTCTGGGTAGACCTGTTCCTTGCGCAGATCCGGTAGCAGTTGGGTCATGCCGTCCCAGTCTTCCAGGCGCAGGTAGACCCGCTTCAGCAGCTTCAGCACGTAGGTATGGCGCGGGGCGATGCGTCGCAGGCGCAGCAGGGTCGCCAGACAGGGCTCCAGCTGGCCCCGTCCCAACTGCGTGTGGGCCTGGGTGATGCCGATGGCGAGCTCCGCCTGCGGGGTCTTCTGCCGGGCCTTTTGCAGCAGGGACTCGCACTCGGTGGGAAGGTTCTGCTCATGGGCGGCCCTGGCCGCCGCCAGGTAGTTGATCAGGGGCGTTTCGGCATGATCCGCGGATTGGGTCAGGTAGCGTTGGGCTTTGGACCACTCGCCCGAGGAGAGTGCCATCAGCCCCTTCAGGGTCTTGCGGTTGGCGCTGCGACGGTGGCGGGAGTGGTTCCAGCGGCGCAGGGAGCCGCGCCGCTGCATCAGGTACTGGACGGTACGAAGCAGCAGGTGCAGGGCGAGAAAGGCGACCCCGACAATCAGTACCAGCCCCCAGAGGCTGGTTTCCACGGTGGTATTGGCGTAGCTAAGCAGGACGTAGCCCGGGTCGCGAACGATCCACTCTCCCAGCACGGTGCCCAGCAGCAGTACCACCAAGGCAAGAATGAAAAGGCGTTTCATCAGGCGGCTCCTTTTCCTTCGTGCGTTTGGCTCAGGTAGGTCTTGAGCGACTTGAGCGAGCCGGAGATATCCGGCAGGGGCGGGGCCACCTGCAGACCCTCCATCTCTTTCAGCCCTTTAAGCAGCGCCTGGGTGGTAGCGTCCTCGCTTTCGAAATACGTGCGGATCCACTCTTTGGCCTTGTCCAGGCTGGCGTCATAGGGGCCCTGTTTGCCCTGCAGCAGGGCCAGTTGGGCCTGTTCCAGCATGAGGTGCAGATTCTGTTGCAGGAAGTAGTTCTGCTCGGGTGAGAGCAGTGGCTCCACCGGCTCATCCCGGTGCTGCACCACCACCAGCTGGCCGAGGCTGTCCATGGCGCGGTTCCAAGAGGCCTTAAGCCCGTCATTCCAGCTCTGTTCCACGCTGTCGGGGGTGATCCCCTTCAGCAGGTCCGGCAGTTCTCCCTTGTCGGTCACCGGAACCTGGCGCAGGTTGTCCACCTGTTCGTTGAGCGCTGCCAGCTTGACGAAGCTTCCGGTTACATCGAGCTTGGGAACCGCTTCCAGTGCAGCGATATCCTTGGCGAGCGCCTTGCGGATATCGTAGAGGGAGACGTCGTCGGTCTCTTCAAGGATCTGGTCGGCGGATTGGAGCAGTGCCAGGGCGCCTTTGGGTGAGTTCTCCATCAGCACCCGCTGATTGGCCAGGCGCAGCAGATACTCCACCTCGGCCAGCAGCCAGTCGCGACGGTTGTTGCCCTGCATCTTGGTGATCTGTTGCATGCCTCGGGTCAGGCGATTCTGCAGTTCGTCGACGCTCTGCTGCTTGCTGTCGAGTTGTTGGCTGAGCTGCTGGACGGTGCCCGAGACCTGGGCCACGGAGCCTTGGGCCTGCTCGGCGGCCTGCTGGCTCTGGCTCAGGTTTTTCCGCATCGCATCCAGCTGCGCCAGGGATTGAGCGTGCATCCTTTGCATCTGGTAATAATCAAAGCCTGCCAGCGCCAGTGCGCCCAGCGCCACCAGCAGCGCCAGTGCACCGACCCATCCGCTTTTGCCGGAGCCACTGCTTTGCGCAGCCGTACTTGGAGCAGTGCTCTTGGCGGTCTCCCGTGGCTTGTCGGAGGTCGCTTTAGCTGGAGGGGTTCCGCCCGAGTCTTTGGTAGCGGGTTTGCTCTTGGAAGCCTGCGCGCTTGTTTTCTCGGGTTTGCTGCCAGGGGTGCCGGAAACGGGTTCTTTCTTGGGATCCGAGGTATCCGATTTTTCCGGGGCGGCGGTCGGTTGTTCGGGGGGGGCGGTAGAGGCGGCCGGTGCGTCGGCCTTGGGAGCTTGGTTTTCCTTCTCGTTCTCGTTCACGGATTTTTCCATCGTTATTATTCCGCTGTATTTACTGTGCTTTTAATCCCGTCGTTGCAGTGCCTCGAGCATGGCCCCGTCGGTGGCGTTGGCCGCCTCCCTGACCTGCTCAAAGCCCAGCTGGTGGGCCTGTTCTGCGACCCTTGGACTGGGCACGACCAGCAGCCGGCGCCGCAGCGCCGATGCCTCGAACTGTTGGTTCACCTGCCTGCAGAGGCGAACCAGATTGTCCAGCGCCTCTCCGCTGGTCACTAACATAACCGTCGGCGGGGATTTATAAATGATACTTTCGATGTCCGCGCTGCTGTAGGTCGGGCAGCCCCGCCGGTAAAGTTCAGCATAGTCCACCTGTGCGCCGCGAGCTTGCAGGGTCTGGGCCAGAAGTTCCCGTCCTCCCTCGCCGCGGCAGATCAGTACGCGCTGGTGGTCCAGTTCCTGGAGGATCGGAAGCGCGAGCAGGGCTTCGGAGTCCATGGCCTGATCCGGGTGTTGCGCGGGGATGCCCAGTTCGGAGAGGGTCCGGGCCGTTGCCTGTCCCACCGCCAGCCAATGAATCCGCAGGGGTAGTTGAGGCCAGTAGCTGTCAATCCACTCGTGGCCCAGGCGGGCGGCGTTAGCGCTGACGAAGATCACCGCATGGTAGTGGTCCAGGTCCAGAAATTTCTGTTTCAGGCTGCTGTATTGAGGGTTGTCCGGTGTGCAAGGGTGGATGGCCAGGGTGGGGAAGCGCACCGCCTCTGCCCCCAGGGCCTGCAGGTGTTGGCACAGGGCGTCGGCCTGATGGGCGGGGCGGGTGACCAGCACCCGCTCACCCGTCAAGGGGGCGTGGCTCATGCCCCGTAAACGGCCTTGAGAATGCGGTCGGCGCCCTGCGCGAGCAGGGCTTCGGCCACTTGCACACCCAGCGCCTCACACTGTTCGACCGGTCCCCGGGCTTCGGCACGCAGCACCTCGGTGCCGTCGGGCTGGCCGACCAGACCGCGCAGGTAAATTGACCGGCCGTTCTCCTCCAGTACTGCGTAGCCGGCGATGGGGACCTGGCAGCCCCCTTCAAGGCGTCGGTTCATGGCCCTCTCGGCCTTGACGCAGCAGGCGGTGGCTTCGTGGTTGAGGGGAGCAAGCAGGGCCTGGGTAGCGAGATCGTCCGTGCGACACTCGATGCCCACGGCGCCCTGGCCGCCGGCGGGCAGGCTCAGCTCGGGGGGAATCTGCTGGCGGATGCGGTCTGCCATCTCCAGGCGCAACAACCCGGCCGAGGCCAGGATGATGGCGTCGTACTGGCCGTCATCGAGCTTGGCGAGGCGGGTCTGTACGTTGCCCCGCAGCCAGTTGACGGTCAGGTCGGGACGGGCTTCGCGCAGCTGGGTTTCGCGGCGAAGGCTGGAGGTGCCGACCACGGCGCCGGCGGGCAGGGCGTCGAGAGACGCGTAGCGGTTGCTGACAAAGGCGTCGGTGGGGGTCTCCCGCTCGCAGATCACCGCCAGGCCCAGGCCCGCGGGAAACTCCATGGGCACGTCCTTCATCGAGTGCACGGCGATATCGGCTTCACCTTCCAGCAGTGCGTGCTCCAGCTCCTTGACGAAAAGCCCCTTGCCCCCCACTTTGGCCAGCGGGGTGTCGAGAATCTTGTCGCCCTTGGAGACCAAGCCCTTGAGCTCAACCTGCAGGCCGGGGTGGTGCCTCTCCAGCTCGGCCTTGATGAATTCGGCCTGCCACATGGCCAGAGGGCTTTTACGGGTGGCGATACGGATTAGTTTCTCGGTCATCTCGGGGTCTCGTACGCTGTTGATCTTAAGGGGCAAAGGGAGGAGAGGGGCCTTCGTCCGAATTCAACGCAGTGTAACAGAAAGCGAAGGGGCTTCGCAGCGCGAGCCGTCGCAGGCGGCGGGCCGGCGCGCTATAATGGCGCTCTTTTTAAATGTCAGCACCGCCGGTCGCGGCGGGCCAGAATAGGATTTTGCACCATGTCCGATACCAACCAGCAGTGGGGTGGTCGCTTCAGCGAGGCGACCGATGCCTTTGTCGCCCGTTTCACCGCCTCGGTGGATTTCGACCAGCGCATGTACCGCCAGGATATTCAGGGTTCGGTGGCCCATGCCCGCATGCTGGCCAAAGTGGGCGTGCTCAGTGAGGAGGAGCGGGATGCCATCCTGGGTGGGCTGCAGGAGGTGCTGGAAGAGATTGAGCGCGGCGAGTTCGAATGGTCCGTGGCGCTTGAAGATGTGCATATGAACATCGAGGCGGCCCTGACCCAGAAGATCGGGGTGACCGGCAAGAAGCTGCACACAGGGCGCTCGCGCAACGACCAGGTGGCGACCGATATCCGCCTCTACCTGCGTGATGAACTGGATGCGATCCTGGGTGAATTGCGCCGCCTGCAGCAGGGGCTGCTGGATCTGGCCGAGCGTGAGGCCGACACCATCATGCCGGGCTTCACCCACCTGCAGACCGCGCAGCCGGTGACTTTCGGCCATCACCTGCTGGCCTGGTTCGAGATGCTGGAGCGGGACCACGGGCGTTTGCTGGACTGCCGCAAGCGGGTCAACGTACTGCCGCTGGGCGCCGCGGCCCTGGCCGGTACCACCTACCCCATCGACCGCCACTACACCGCCGAACTCCTGGGCTTTGACATGCCCAGCGAAAACTCCCTGGACTCGGTCAGCGACCGGGATTTCGCCATTGAATTCTGCGCCGCCGCCAGCCTGCTGATGACCCACCTCTCCCGGGCTTCCGAGGAGTTGGTGCTCTGGACCTCGGCTCAGTTTGATTTCATCGATCTGCCTGACCGGTTCTGCACCGGCTCCTCCATCATGCCGCAGAAAAAGAACCCCGATGTGCCCGAGCTGGTGCGGGGCAAGACCGGACGGGTCAACGGCCACCTGATCTCCCTGCTGACCCTGATGAAGTCCCAGCCCTTGGCCTACAACAAGGACAACCAGGAGGACAAGGAGCCTCTGTTTGATGTGATCGACACCCTGCAGGGCTGTCTGCGCGCTTACGCCGACATGATCCCGGCGATTACGCCAAAGAAAGAGAGCATGCGCGAGGCCGCCCTGCGCGGTTTCTCCACCGCCACGGACCTGGCCGACTACCTGGTGCGCAAGGGGGTGGCCTTCCGTGATGCCCATGAGATCGTCGGCAAGTCGGTGGCCTACGGTATCGAGGCGGGTAAGGATCTTGGTGAAATGAGCCTGGAGGAGCTGCGCCGTTTCTCCGATACCATCGAAGACGATGTGTTCGAAGTGCTGACCCTGGAAGGTTCAGTGGCGGCCCGGGATCATATCGGCGGCACGGCCCCGGACCAGGTGCGTGCGGCCGTGGCCCGGGGGCGGGAGCGGATCGCCGGCTAGTTGCTCTGGCCGGAGGCGGGCACTGCGCCCGCCTCCGAGTTTCCGTGAGGCCCCTACGTCAGAAAAGAGCCTTCAGCTCAGAAAAGAGCCTTCAGCTCTGGAAAGAAGCTTCAGCTAAAAAAAGAGCCCTCAGCCCTAGAAAGAGCCCTCAACCCTGGAATGAGCCCTCAGCCCTAGAATGGGTCTTCAGCTCTGAAAGCTGATATCGACCATCAAGTCGGCGGCGATCGCTTCCAGGCTCTCCTGCAGCTCGTCCACATCCACGTCGTTCGGCACCAGCAGGTCGGCCTGCGCCTTGAATAGCAGTTCGGCGGACATGGAGCCGCTCACCACTTCCGTTTCCAGCTTGTCGACGCTGATTCCCCGTTCGGCCAGGGCCCGGGAGATTTCGCGCACGATGCCCGGCTTGTCATGTCCCACCAGATCCAGGCTCAAGGCTCGTCCCAGGCGTTCGGCCGGGCTCTGTTGGTCGGTTTCGGCGATGACCCGCAGGCCTTCGCCTTCCAGGGCCTCAAGGTCGGCCAGCAGCTCGGCCGTCCGGGTTGCATCGACGCTGGCGATCAGAATGCCGGCAAATTTTCCCGCCAGGCGGGACATGCTGCTGCGCTGCCAGTTGGCTTGGTGCTGTACCAGGATACCCGACACCCGTTCCACCAACCCGGGCTTGTCGGGACCGATCAGCGTTAGAACCAAAGAGGTTTTCATAGAAAGCGAGCTCCATTTTGAGGGGCTTTTAATAAGCGTGCGTATACTGCATTCTATGCGCCCCCGTCCCCGCACCGCAAACCCCCAGCAGGTGCGGGTAGTGTCTGCGAGATAAGGAGTGCGCGCAGCAAGCCATGACCCAAATGAGCGGTATTCTGGCGGCCCTGGGGCCGGTGTTCGCGCTGGTGCTGCTGGGCTATCTGCTCCGGACCTGGAACTTTCCTGGCCAGGCGTTCTGGCCCCTGGCCGAGCGCTTCACCTATTTCCTGCTTTTCCCCTGCCTGCTGGTACAGAATCTGGCGAGCGCGTCGCTGGATGCCGAATCCCTGGGTACGGTGGTGACCGCGCTGGTGCTGACGCTCTCGCTGGCCAGCCTGGTGGCGCTGCTGCTGGGGCGCCTGCTGGCGATTGAGGGGGCGGCGCTTACCTCCTATTTCCAGGGCGCGGTGCGTTTTAACACTTACGTGGGCTTAGCGGCCGCCGCCGGTCTCTATGGCGAAGCGGGATTGTTGTGGGGCGCACTTTTTCTGGCGGTGACTATTCCCCTGGTGAACCTCTATTGCGTACTGCTTTTTGCCTGGTGCGGGGAGCAAGCGCGGTCGCCTTCTGTTCGGGAGGTGCTCCTCAATGTGCTGAAAAACCCGCTGATTGTGGCCTGCCTGCTGGGAATCGGCCTCAACCTCAGTGGTTTGGGGTTGCCGCCGGGTAGTGCACCGGTGCTGGCGTTGCTGAGCCCCATGGCGCTGCCGCTGGGGCTGCTGGCGGTGGGGGTGGGGTTGGATATGCGGGCGCTGCGCGGTGGCGGCCGGGCCCTTTGGGTCAGCGCCGGCTTTCGCCTGCTGTTCTATCCACTGTTTTTCCTGATGGTGGCATGGGGGCTGGGAGTGCCTTCCGCGGCGCTTGGCCCATTGCTTTTGTTCGCGCTGCTGCCGACAGCGCCTTCGGCCTATATTCTGGCGCGGCAGCTAGGGGGGGATGCGCCGCTGATGGCTTCGATCATCACCCTGCAGACCCTGCTGGCCATGGCCACCATGACGCTGCTATTGAGCCTGTTGGCCTGACGAACGGTATTCGGGGTTATGCCGGGTGCCGGCCCGGTCCATGAGTTTTTTAAATCCCGGCGGTTAAAAAGGCTAAAGTTTCCCGCCACAGGCCGAAACCTTAGTGGGAGGCTCGGGTTGCAGCCATGCGCCGCCCGAAAAGGGTGATGTAAGTGACTAAAATATTGCAATTGCGGCGGGATCTGCGATGCTTCCCCTCGCCGAGATAGCACGTAACCGTTAAGACAAGAGAACAGGAATGAAGAAAGGCCCCGATTTGATCATGATCCTGGTTGTGGTGTTCGTTATCGGCTTTGTGATCACCGGTGTCAGCAAGACCGACCTGCAGCAGCTGGCGTCGATTACCCGCAGCCTCGGACTCAGTTAAGCCCCGCCCGGGCTCAGCTCCAGTAGAGCCGCTTATCCGATGCCACGCCGGCCAGGGGAATGTCCCAGCTGGCCAGCTGTAACGAAGCCACCTTCTGGCATTCATGGGCCAGCCCCAATAGCAACGGGCTGCGCCGATGGGGTTGGCGCCGTTTGAAGGCAAACGAGCGGTCGTAGAACCCCCCACCCATGCCCAACCGGCCCCCTTTTTCATCAAAGGCCACCAGCGGCAGCAACACCAGATCCAGCGACCAGGCCGGCACCCTCGGATTGAGGGTGCCGTGCGGCTCCGGTATGCCAAAGCGGTTTCGGATCATTCGGCTGTTCGGCCGGTAGCGGACAAACCAGAGGCGGTTGTGGCGCACCGGGTGCAGAACCGGCAGGTAGCAATGCTTGCCGGCACGCAACGCCGCCTGCAGCAGGGGTTCGGGGGAAATCTCGCCGTCGTTGGGAAGGTAAAAGGCGATACGTCGGCGGCTGAGAAACAGGGGGTGGCGACCCAGCAGGCGCAACAGTCGCTGCGCGGCCTGCTGTTGCTCCAGGCGGGTCAGGCTGCGTCGCTGGGCACGGATCTGCTGGCGAAGCTGTTGCCGGTTCATCGAATCAGGAGACTCCCCGCAGTGCCGGTGTCGGCTTTTGGCCCTGAACCCGAAGGTTCAAGTTGGCGGTTTCCGAGATACCTTAGGCTTTCCGTCTTGCGGACCTGCACATCAGTACCCGCTGGAAACCTCCGTGGTGGTGATTATCGGCTCGAGGGACAACACCGACTGCCGCACACCTCAGGGAGTGTTCCCAATTATACCCGTTGGCTACCGGATGTCAGGTCTTGAAAATTCGTCGATCTGTGTTAGTCACGGCCCTGCCCGTTGCCTTCAGCGGGTGGGGCAAGCACCTTCTCCATGCTCTCGCAGAGGCGTTGGCAGCGCTGTTCCATTTCCCTCAGCCGGGTGCTGGTGTCAAGGTAGTCATGGGACAGGTTGAGGGCCGCCATTACCGCGATGCGCTCGAGGCCGAATACCTTCCCCGACTTTTTGATTTCCTGCATGGTGCGGTTGAGCAGGCGGGCAGCCTCTCGCAGCTCCTCGCGTTTCTCTTCCGGGCAGGCGATCAGAAACTCTTTTTCCAGCAGGGTAATGGCGACGTTCTGATCTTCTCTTGGCTGCATCAATTTTGCTCCATCGCCTTGAGTCGGTTGATCATCGCCTCGACCTTGCCCCGGGTGGCTTCCTGGGTCTGAATGAGCTGCGCCCGCTCGCTTTTCCAGGCCGCTTCTCTCTGGCGCAACAGACGGTTTTCCTTCTGCAGCTGCTGATACTCCGCGACCAGGCGCTCGATCTGCTGCTCCAGGTGGTTGAAAGTTTGGTCCGCCATTGCCCTCGGGATCCTCCATGCTAAACGAATTCAACTATATAAGGGGGTGCTACACCGGTCAATGAACACCCTGATTCAGGGCGTCCGCGCGTGGTTCTGCTGCGGCTGAAATGCTAGGATCAACGCCTCTGTTTTACCCAGGCCCGGCGCATGGCGCCCGGCCGCTGCGAGAGAGCAACGTGAGTAAAGAACTGTCCGACCTGGAGTTGCCCGGTTTCGATGACCTGGCCGATGATTTTGTTCGCCACGGGGCCCTGGGCTCCCCCGCTGAGCTGCACGGGTACTTGTGTGGTCAGCTCAGTGCCGGCCAGCGACTCAGTGCCGAGGGCTGGCTGGGGCACGCCCTGGAGCTGATTGGCGTCGAGGAGGCGCCCAGCGAGGAGATGAGCGAGGACCTGCGCCAGCTCTATGCCCTCAGCTTGTCTCAGTTCGAGGGGGACAGCTTCGACTTCGCCCTGCTGCTTCCCGAGGAGAACTGCTCCCTGGCCCAGCGGGCGCAAAGCCTGGGTCACTGGTGCCACGGCTTCCTGAGCGGGTTTAGCCTGGCAGGGGGCAAGCTGGATAAGGACCTGAGCGCCGAGGCTCAGGACGCGATGCAGGACTTTGCCCAAATCGCCCAGATCAGCGCCGATGAAGAGGGCGGCGAAGAAAACGAGGCCGACTTTATGGAGGTCCACGAGTACGTGCGCATGGCCGCCCTGCTGGTCTTTTCCGAGTGTAACCGGGTGCCCGGCGGCGACCAGGCGCTCCCCCCCGGCACCCCGCTTCATTGAGGAGGCTCATTTTGTCGACTCTGTCTGACCGCGAGTATGCCCAGCGCCGTCAGCGCCTGATGGGGGCGGTGGAGGCGGACGCGGTGCTGCTGGTGCCCGCCGCCACCCTCAAGTATCGCAACCGCGACGCTGAGTACGGGTTCCGCCAGAACAGCGACTTTCTTTACCTCACAGGCTTTAATGAGCCGGACGCGTTGCTGGTGCTGTTGCCTGGGAAGAGCGGCGGGGAGGTGGTGCTTTTCTGCCAGCCCCGCGATCCGGAAAAGGAGGTCTGGACCGGCTATCGCCCGGGTCCCGAGGGGGCGATGCAGCGGTTCGGAATGGATCGGGCCTTCTCCCTGGAGCAGCTCGACGACGAGCTGCCGCAGCTGCTGCAGGGACGCTCACGGATTTATTGCCCGCTGGCAGATGAGACGCTGCAGGGGCGTCTGGCTGGCTGGCGGCAGCGCCTCATGCAGCGCTGCCGGGACGCCCAGCAGGTGCCGCAACAGTTGCAGGAGCTGGGCGGGCCGCTGCACGAACTGCGTCTGTTCAAAACGGCGGCGGAGCAGGCATTGATACGGGCCAGCGGCGAACTCAGCGCCCAGGCTCACTGCCGGGCCATGCGTGCCTGCCGGCCCGGTCTTTACGAGTACCAGTTGGAGGCGGAGATTCACCACCAGTTCGCCATGGGCGGAAGCCGCGTCCCCGCGTACGGCACCATCGTGGGCAGCGGCGCCAACGGCTGTATTCTGCACTACACCCAGAACCAGGACCGGCTCGAGGCGGGGGAGCTGGTGCTGATCGACGCCGGCGCAGAGCTCGAGGGCTATGCCGGCGACATTACCCGCACCTTCCCGGTCAACGGCCGGTTCAGCGACCGCCAGCGGGCCCTCTATGAAGTGGTGCTGGCGGCCCAGGAGGCGGCCATCGCGGCGGTGCAGCCGGGGAATTCCTTCAACGCGCCCCACGAGGCGGCGGTGGCCGTGCTGACCGAGGGGCTGGTGCGCCTGGGCCTGCTTGAGGGCGAGGTGGACGCATTGCTCGCCGAGGAGGCCTACACCGCGTTTTATATTCATCGCACCAGTCACTGGCTGGGTCTCGATGTGCATGACGTGGGGGCCTACCGGCGGGACGGCCAATGGCGCAACCTGGAGCCGGGGATGGTGCTGACCATCGAGCCGGGTCTGTATATCGCCCCCGACGACGAGCGCGTGGACCCCGCCTGGCGGGGGATGGGCATCCGTATCGAGGACGATCTGCTGGTGACCGGAAGCGGACACGAAGTACTCACGGCCGGTGTCCCCAAAGCGGTTGCAGCCATCGAGGCGTTGATGGCGGAGGGGCGCGCGTGAGCCGGCATTTTGATGTCGCCATCATCGGCGGAGGCATGGTGGGCGCCAGCCTCGCCCTGGCGCTTGCCCAGGGGCGGGAGCACCCCCTGCGGGTGGCTGTGTTCGAGGCCTTTCCGCTCCCCGCAAGCCAATCCGTGGATCTCAACCCCAGCTATGACGCCCGCTCCACGGCGCTGGCCTGGGGCAGTGCCGAGATCCTGCAGGGGCTGGGAGTCTGGGAAGCCCTGCAGCCGGGGGCGAGTGCCATCAACCAGATTCAGGTGTCGGACCGCGGCCATTTTGGCTCCACCCGTCTGCGGGCGCGGGAAGCACAGGTCCCGGCGCTCGGCTATGTGGTCGAGAACCGCTGGTTGGGCAAGGTCCTGATGGCGCGGCTGGAGCAAACGGAAGGGGTTGAGCTGATCTGCCCGGCCGAGGTTTTGCGCGCCCATGCCGAGGAGACCGGCATGGGTTTCGTGGTGGATCGCGACGGCACCGCAGAAGCCTACAGCGCCGACCTGCTGGTGGTCGCCGACGGCGGCCGCTCGGCCTTGCGTGAGCAGTTGGGTATCGACTACCGCGCGAGCGATTACGAGCAGTGCGCCATCATCGCCAACCTGAGCCCCAGCCGGCCCCACCAGGGGATTGCCTATGAGCGCTTTACGGCGGCAGGCCCCATGGCCCTGCTGCCGCTGAACGATGCCACGCCGGGCCAGCCCCGGGCGGCCCTGATCTGGAGCCTGCCGCTGGAGCAGGCCGACGAAGCCTTGGGCTGGAGTGACGCAGCCTTTCTTGAGCAGTTGCAGGAGGCCTTTGGTTACCGTGCAGGGCAGTTCCTGCACGTGGGCGAGCGCCACAGTTATCCCCTGCGGCTGGTGCGGGTGCGCGAACAGTACCGCCGTGGTCTGGTGGTGCTGGGCAACGCCGCTCACACCCTGCACCCGATTGCCGGCCAGGGCTTTAACCTGGCCCTGCGCGGGGCCATGGCATTGGCTGAAGAGGTACAGGCGGCTGCGGCGGCGGGAGAGCCTTTGGGCGGGTTACCGTTGCTGCGCCGTTTCGAGCACCGGGTCGCCTGGGATCAGGAGAAGACCATTGGTTTCAGCGACCGTGTCACGCGGCTGTTTTCAAATGGCCAGCCGCCGCTGGTGGTGGCCCGCAACCTAGGACTTCTGGCCCTGGATGTACTGCCACCGTTAAAGCGGGCATTCGCGCTCAGCGCCATGGGGCTGGATGTCCCCGCCCCCCGCCTTGCCTCGCACAGAGAGGAGTAAGACGCCATGCAACAGACAGATATCGCGATCGTCGGCGGTGGCATGGTGGGCCTGACCCTGGCCTGTGCCCTGGGTGACAGCGGCCTGGAGGTGGTGGTGGCCGACCCCCAGACTCCGCCGGCCACCGAAGCCCCCCTGGGAGAGAGTGCCTACGATGCCCGGGTCAGCGCCCTGACCGCCGCCTCGGAACAGATCCTTCGCAACCTGGGCGCCTGGGAAACCATGGCCGCGCTGCGGGTCTGCCCCTACCGGGAGATGGAGGTCTGGGACGGTGAAGGCACCGGACGGCTCCATTTCAGCGCCGCCAGCGTGCACCAGCCGCAGCTGGGCCACATCGTTGAAAACCGGGTCACCCTGGCCGGCCTGCACAGGGCGTTTCAGCGCCATGACAACCTGAGCTGGCGGGGCGGCGCCGCGCTGGCGGCACTCTCTGTGGCCGAGAACGGGCGGCGGGTGCTGACCTTTGACGACGGCAGCCAGCTGGCCGCCCGGCTGGTGGTGGCCGCCGACGGCGCCCGTTCTCGTACTCGGGAGCTGGCGGGACTGCCGGTGCATGCCTGGGACTATCAGCATCATGCCATCGTCGCTACCGTGCGCACGGAACAGCCCCTGCACGCCACCGCCTGGCAGCGCTTTACCGAGGACGGTCCGCTGGCGTTCCTGCCCCTGGCGGGCGGCGAAGGGCGAAACGCCTCCATCGTCTGGTCCACCTCCCCGGATCACGCCCGGGAGTTGATGGCCCTGGGCGATGCCGCCTTTTGCGCCGAGCTGCAGGACGCTTTTGAACACCGCCTGGGCAGTATTTCCAAGCCCTCCCCCCGGCACTGTTTTCCCCTTACTCAGCGTCACGCCCCCAGCTATCTGGCGGAACACCTGGCCCTGGCCGGGGATGCCGCCCACAGCATTCATCCCCTGGCCGGGCAGGGCGTCAACCTCGGGCTGCTGGATGCCGCGGTCCTGGCCGAGGAGATCCGCGCAGCGCATGAGCTTGGGATCGATTTTGCCGATCCGAGCCGGCTGCGTCGCTACCAGCGTCGTCGCCAGGGGGATAACCTGCGGATGATGGCGATGATGGCCGCCCTGCGGCACCTGTATGGGCGCGTACCGCCGCCCCTGCAGTGGCTGCGCAACCGCGGCATGGGCGCCGTGAACCGGCTCGCCCCGCTCAAGCACTACCTGGCGATGCAGGCCATGGGCCAGCGGCGGGAGTTGCCCGCACTGGCCCGTCCTGAGGCAGAAGTCGCGGCCAGCGGTTGAATTAGCCCGGCGCTGTCTATACATTCACAACCCTATTTCCGGCCGGCAAGGGTCGACGTCCAGCGAGAACTACCATGGCTAATAAAACAGCACTCTTTTCTCTCCACTGCCAGATGGGCGGTAAAATGGTTGATTTCGGCGGCTGGGAAATGCCGCTTCACTACGGCTCACAGAAGGCGGAACACCACGCCGTGCGCGACGAAGCGGGCATGTTCGATGTCTCGCACATGACCGTGGTCGATGTCCGTGGCAGCGACGCCGAAGATTACCTGCGCCGGCTCCTGGCCAATGACGTGGCGCGCTTGAAAGGCCCCGGCCGCGCGCTTTACACCGCCATGCTGAACGAGGACGGCGGGGTCATCGATGACCTGATCGTCTACGCCATGGGCACTCCCGGCTCCACCGGGCAGTGGTACCGCCTGGTGGTCAACTGCGCCACCCGCGAAAAAGACCTGCGCTGGATGGCGGAGCAGGGCGCCCGTTTCGAGGTGACCCTGACCGAGCGTCCCGAGCTGGCAATGATCGCCGTGCAGGGACCGCGGGCCATTGAGCAGGTCCGCGCCGTGGTCAGCGAGGCCAAGCAGCGGGCCCTGGCGGATCTGAAGCCTTTCCAGGGCGCCTCTGCCGAAGGCTGGTTCCTGGCCCGCACCGGTTACACCGGTGAAGACGGTCTGGAAATCATGCTGCCCGAGGACGAGGCGGCGGGTTTCTGGCAGGCCCTGGCGGATGCCGGCGTCGCTCCTTGCGGGCTAGGGGCGCGGGACACCCTGCGCCTGGAAGCGGGGCTGAACTTGTACGGCTCCGACATGGATGAGAGCGTCTCTCCTTTGGCCGCCAACATGGCCTGGACGGTCGCCTGGGAACCCGAGGAGCGGGACTTCATCGGTCGCAAGGCCCTGGAAGCGCAGCGCGCGGCGGGCGATCAGCCCAAGCTGGTGGGTCTGGTCCTTGAAGGACGGGGCGTGCTGCGCGGCGGGCAGCCGGTCATCGTTGAGGGCGTCGGCGAGGGTGAAATCACCAGCGGCTCCTTCTCTCCGACCCTGGGGCACTCCGTGGCCCTGGCCCGGGTACCCCGCGCGACCGGCAGTGAGGCCGAGGTGGAGATCCGCGGCAAGCGGCTGCCGGTGCAGGTGGTCAAACCCTGTTTCGTGCGCCACGGCGAAAAAGTCTATTCTTGAGAAACTATACCGGGGCCAGCACACAGCGCCTCGCCTAATTCTGAACATGAGGACAGCACCATGAGCAACATTCCCACCGAGCTGAAGTATGTATCCAGCCACGAGTGGATCCGCGACGAAGGCGACGGCACCCTGACCGTGGGCATCACCGATCACGCCCAGGACCTGCTGGGCGACGTGGTCTTTGTCGAGCTGCCCGAGGTGGGCGCGAGCTACGCCATGGGTGACGACATGGGTGTGGTGGAGTCGGTCAAGGCGGCGTCGGACATCTACGCGCCGATCAGCTGCGAGGTGGTGGCGGTGAACGAGGCGCTCGAGGACGCACCGGAGACCGTCAACAGCGAGCCCTATACCGACGGCTGGTTCTTCCGGGTCAAGGCCACCGACGCGGCGGAGCTGGAAAACCTGCTCGACGCCGAGGCTTACGGTGCGCTCTGCGAGGCAGAAGAGTAAGCCCCAACGCTCACGAAAAGGCCGCCCCGGGCGGCCTTTTTCTTTTCAGCCCCGCCTGGTACGGCGCAACGGCCTCACCGGCGGGCTATAATCGCTCCCCTTTTTCAGCTCAGGACGTAGCCCATGTCTCTTCCATCCATCCGCCTCAAGCCCAAAGCCGACCGGCGCCTGCGCGGCGGCCACCTGTGGATTTACAGCAACGAGGTGGATATTGCCGCCACACCGCTTAAAGGGCTGGCGCCCGGCGAGCAGGTGGTGGTGGAGCAGGCCGGGGGCAAAGCCCTGGGGGTTGCCTACATCAATCCCAACAACCTGATCTGCGGGCGCCTGGTGAGCCGCGACAGCGGCCAGCCCCTGGACCGCTCGCTGCTGGTGCACCGGCTGAATCTGGCCCTCTCCCTACGCACCCGCTGCTTCGATAAGCCCTGCTACCGGCTGGTCTTTGGCGAGAGTGACGGCCTGCCGGGGCTGGTGGTGGACCGCTTCTTCGACGTGCTGGTGGTGCAGATTTCCACGGCGGGCATGGAGCGGTTGAAGGGGGAGATCGTCGACGCCCTGAACCAGGTCCTGCGCCCCGCGGCCATTCTGCTGCGCAATGACGGGCGGATGCGCGCCGCCGAGGGGCTGGAAAGCTACGTCGAGGCGGCGCTGGGAGAGGTGCCGGAGACCGTGCCCCTGGAGGAGAACGGTGTGCGCTTTGAGGCCCCGGTGCGCGAGGGCCAGAAGACCGGCTGGTTCTATGACCACCGGATGAACCGGGCCCGGCTGCAGCACTATGCCAAGGGCAAGCGGGTGCTGGATGTGTTCAGCTATATTGGCGGCTGGGGCGTGCAGGCCGCGGCCGCCGGCGCTGAACAGGTGCTCTGTGTCGATGGCTCCGAGACGGCGCTTTCCCGGGTGCAGGCCAACGCTGCGTTGAACAATGCCGGCGACCGGGTGGCGACCCTGCACGGCGACGCCTTCGAGGCCCTGCGCCAGCTCAAGGCCGATAACGAGCGTTTTGATATCGTGGTGGTCGACCCGCCGGCCTTTATCCAGAAGCGCAAGGATATCCGCAATGGCGAGCGCGCCTACGACCGCATCAACCAGCTCGCCATGCGTCTGCTGGCGCGCGACGGCCTGCTGGTATCGGCCTCCTGCTCGATGCATCTGGGGCGGGACCGGCTGGTGGACATTCTGCGGGCGGGCAGCCGCCAGCTGGACCGCCAGGGGCAGATCCTCGAGCAGGGGCACCAGGGGCCGGACCACCCGGTGCACCCGGCGATTCCTGAAACCGACTATCTTAAAGCGATGTTTATGCGGGTGCTGGCCAACGGCTAAGACCCGCGGGGCTTTTCAGCGGGAGGTGACGTGATGCAATACCGGCAGTTGGGAAACAGCGATCTTAAGGTGAGCCTGCTCTGCCTTGGGACCATGACCTGGGGCGTGCAGAACAGTGAGCGCGAGGCCTTCGCCCAGCTCGACTATGCCTGGTCCCGGGGGATCAACTTCCTGGACACCGCCGAGATGTATCCCATCCCCACCGGCCCCAAGCACCAGGGGGAGACGGAGCGCATCATCGGCCGCTGGATGCAGGAGCGGGGCAACCGCGACCGGGTGGTGCTCGCCACCAAGGTGACCGGCCCCGGCGCGTTCGTTTCCTATATTCGCGAGGACATGCGCCTGGACCGGCGTAACATTCGCGCCGCCCTGGAGGGCAGCCTCAAGCGGCTGCAGACGGATTACGTGGATCTCTACCAGGTGCACTGGCCCGACCGGGTCAGCACCTTTTTCGGTAAGCGTGGCTACGAGCACCGGCCAGAGGAGGACGGTGCGTCCCTGGAGGAAACGCTGGAGGCCCTCGCCGAGCTGGTCCAGGAGGGAAAGGTGCGGGCCATCGGCGTCTCCAACGAGACTCCCTGGGGGGTGATGCGTTATTTGGGCCTGGCCGAGGCGCGGGGCCTGCCCCGGGTGGCGACGGTGCAGAACCCCTACAGCCTCCTCAACCGCAGCTGCGAGACCGGGCTGGCTGAGGTGCTGCTGCGCGAGGATATTGGCCTGCTGCCCTACTCGCCGCTCGCGTTCGGCACCCTCAGCGGCAAGTACCTGCACGACCAGCGTCCCCCCAACGCCCGTCTGACCCTGTTTCCCGACTACCTGCGCTACCTCAAGCCCGCCGGCATCGCCGCCACCGAGGCTTACGTGGCCCTGGCCCATGAGCGGGGGCTGGACCCGGCCCAGATGGCGCTGGCCTACGTCAACAGCCGGCCGTTCGTCACCAGCAATATCATCGGTGCTACCACCCTGGCCCAGCTCAAGAGCAACATCGACAGCGAGGGGGTGAAACTCGACGATGGGGTGCTGGAGGCGATCGAGGCGATTCACGAAAATCACCCCAACCCCTGTCCCTGACTCGGGACGGGCAGGGTGAGCAAGGAGGGTAGGGGCTGGCGGCGCGTCGCCCGTCAAAGGACCCTGGACAAGGCTAAGGGTGCAGGAGGCGACGCGTGAGCCCGCTGCTGACCAGCCTTCTGCTGACCTTCGGCGCCGGGGCCGCGATCCCCCTGGGCGGCTTTATCGCCAGCTTCGAGCGGATCCGGCCGCGCTGGCTGGAGCGTGAGCTGCGCCATTTTATCATCGCCCTCGGCGGCGGCATCCTGCTGGGAGCGGTCGCCGTGGTGCTGGTTCCGGAAGGCCAGGCCCTGCTCGATGACTCCCTGTGGGTGATGCTCGCGCTGCTGAGTGGCGGGCTGGTGTTTTTTGCCATCGAACGGCTGCTGGGGCTGCGTCGCCGCGCCGCGCCGCAGCTGATGGGCATGCTGCTCGATTTTGTCCCCGAGGCACTGGCCCTGGGGGCGCTGGTGGCCCTGGAGTCGCCAACGGTTCCACTGCTGGCCTTGCTGATCGCCCTGCAGAACCTCCCCGAGGGCTTCAACGCCTACCGGGAGTTGATTCCGCTCAGCGGACAGAACCCCGTCAAGACCCTGCGGTTTATGGCCAGGCTGACCCTGATCGGGCCCGTGGCCGGGCTCTGCGGCTTTCTCTTCCTCGGTGCCCTGCCGGCACTGCTGGGATTTGTGATGCTGTTTGCCTCGGGGGGCATTCTTTATCTCATCTTCCAGGATATCGCCCCCCAGGCCCGGCTTAAGAAGCACTGGGCGCCGCCACTGGGGGCGGTGGTCGGCTTTTGTATCGCGCTTTTCGGCCACCTGATTCAGGGGGGCTCCCACCCCTGAAGGCGGGCTGGAGGGAGCCTTTATCTCGCCCTTCCGTTTCTCCTTCTCCTTCTCCTTTCCCTACCACGACCCTGGCAGCGCTTGTGAGACCTGACTGTATCTCCCCAACCTTCCCAGGGATGTCGTACCGAAGGGCTTCCGGGATGCCCAGAAAATGACTTAGATCAATACGACCCCGCGAAACGGTTGCCTCGCGTGGCCCCCGCGGTTTAAATCCCTACACCCTCTGGGCCTGAACACCAACTCCATAACAACTAGAGCCATCCATGAGCCTTTATCACCAGATCGAGAAAACCTTTTTTTCCTCCCTGACCCGTAAAATCGTCGGTAACGTCGGCTTTCTGATGGTGATGATGCTGGCGGTCCTGTCCCTGAACCTGCTGGCCTACCGGGCTCTTGTCGGCCTGGAGCTAGACCAGCCGGGCGCTGCGGCGAGGGTCGCCGCCGTGGCCGATCAGTTGCTGGCCAGCACGGTGATCCTGGGGCTGGCGCTGGCGGGGGGCATTTTTCTCATCTTTTTCATGCGCCACCTGTTCCTGCGGCCCGTGCGCGCCATGACCCGGGTGCTGCGCACCATCCGCGAGAACGAGGGGGACATCTCCTCCAACCTGCCGGCCTTCACCTTTGATGAAATCCGCACCATGGCCGGCGCCTACAACGATTTCGCCACCAACCTGCGCGGTGTTATCGCCACCATTCGCCAGCGCAGCGTGAAGGTGGCCCTGGGCGCGACCCAGCTCAGCAAGGTGATCCACCAGGCTGATATCCGTGTGAACGAGCAGGAAAAGAGCGCCTCTTTGGTATTGCAGTCCAGCAGTGAGGCCACCCAGGCCATTGACAGCATTGCCCACCATACCGGTGGGATCACCGAGCGCAACAGCGAGAACCTGGCCGTGGCCCGTGCTTCCGCCGATGAGATGGAGGCGATCGTGGGGCGGGTGCAGGCGGTGGATGCGCTGGTGAACGAGTTTGCCGGTACGGTGCAGCAGCTGGAGGACAACTCGGTGCAGATTCGCCGGGTATTGGAGATGGTCAATGAGTTCGCCGAACAGACCAACCTGCTGGCCCTGAACGCCGCCATCGAGGCGGCCCGGGCCGGCGAGCAGGGGCGGGGGTTCGCCGTGGTGGCCGACGAGGTCCGTCACCTGGCGCAGAAAGTTCAGTCTGCCGCCGGCGAGATCGGGGGCAACGTGCAGGTCATGAGCGACCTGGTGGCCAGCACCCGGGCGGGAACCGACAAGATTCGCGAGCACAGCGGCAGCACCCAGGCGGTGATTGGCGAGACGGCCCAGCGTTTTACCCGCATGGTTGCTGATTTTGAGCAGGTGAACGGGCAACTGACCGACATCAGTGCCGCCATCGAAGAGCTTTCGGTAACCAACCGGCAGTCGCACCAGCATGTCACCCAGATCGGCGCTCTGAGCAGCGAGCTGAAGGAAGAGATAGACCAGACACGGGAGTATTCGGAGAGCCTGGAGCTTGCCACCGAGGCGATCCAGGAGCTGCTGTCCCGCTTCATCATCGGCTACGGCAATTTTGAGCGCATTATCCAGTCGGCACGGGCCTGGCGCGACGAGGTGCAGGCCGCCCTGCAGGGGCTGGCCGACGAGGGACACGATCTGTTCGATACGCGTTACCAGCCTGTCGCCGGGACCGATCCGCAGAAATACCGGGTCAGCTACGTAGACGCGCTTGAGCGCGTGATTCAGCCACTGGTGGATCGCTATATCCAGGAGCGGCCCGAATTTATCTACGTGGTGCCGGTGTGCTGTACCGGCTACCTCCCCGCGCATCACAGCCATGTCAGCCAGGCGCCCACCGGTGATCCGCAGGTGGATAACCTCCGCAGTCGCCACCAGCGCATCTATAACGGCAGCCGGGCGGAAGTGCGCCGGGCGGAAAACACCGAGCCCTTCCTGCTGCAGACCTTCGTGCGGGATACCGGGGAAGTGCTGAATGACCTCTCTCTGCCGCTCATGGTTAACGGGCGGCACTGGGGGGGACTCATCCTGGGCTTCACCCCCGAGCGGTTGCTGGACAGTTAAGCGCCGGCTGTCCCCCTAGGGGGAGGCGATCGAGTTGCCGGCTCAGTGAGCCCAGGCATGCACGGAGTAATTGGGAAAATGGATTAAATAGATGTATTTGCTGTACCGGGTTTTGTTTGCCAGGCCCTACGGGATTGTTCGTGCCGGATTCTGATCAGGGGAAAGCTGTTGTTAAACGGGGGCACGTATTGAAGGGGGTGGGCTGTCTGCTGTTCGGACTGCTGGCGCCCGAGGCTTTCGCGGGCCCTGCGCTGGAGTTGAGCACGTCGGAGCGGACGTGGCTGCTGGCCGCCGTTACCCTGGCGTTGGTGCTGATGCTGGTGCTGGGCTGGCTCTGGAATCAGCGCCTGCAGCGGGAGGTCGAGGTGCGCGCCCGCACCGAGCGCTCCCTGCGCGAGAGCGAGCAGCGCCTGGAACGGGCCCAGGCCATTGCCCATATCGGTGACTGGGAGCGGGATCTGGAAACCGACGAGATCCGCTTTTCGGACGAGGTGTTCCGCATCCTGGGTTATCCCCCCCAGGCCTTCACCCCCAACGAGCGCAAGATGAGCGAGCTGGTGCACCCGGAGGATATCCGCCGGGTGATGCGGGACCACTGGCGCAACCCGCATGAGCCCCAGAGCAGCTCACGAACCGAGTTTCGCATTCGTCGGCCGGACGGGGAAGAGCGCTCGTTGCTGGCCATTGCCGAGCTCGAGCTTGATGCCGCCGGCAGGCCCAGCCGCCTGGTGGGAACGCTGCAGGATGTCACCGAGCTGCAGGCCGCCTACGAGCGCCTGGGGCTGGCCCGCGAAGTGATCGAAAACGTCGCCGAGGGCATCCTGATTGCCGATGCGGAAAAGGTGATCCTGGACGCCAACCCCGCGTATCAGAAGATGACCGGTTTCAGCCGCGAGGAGTTGGTGGGCAAGTCGGTGCCCAAAAGCAAGTCGGGGTACCACGACCGGGCTTTTTACGCGCGGATGTGGGAGGCCATCGAGCAGCAGGGGCAGTGGCAGGGTGAAATCTGGAACCGCCACAAGAGCGGGGAGGTCTATCCCAGCTGGCTGACGATCAACGCGATTCGGGAGCCGGCCGGGGCGGTGACGCACTACGTGGGGCTGTTCCGGGACCTTTCTGCCCAGAAGAGCGTCGAGGCCAAGCTCGAGCGGATGGCGCTTTACGACGCCGTTACCGGGCTGCCCAACCGGACCCTGTTTCACCAGCGGCTGGACCAGGAGCTGCGCAGGGCGGGGCGCCGGGGCGGCACACTGGCGGTGTTCTGGCTGGACCTGGACCGGTTCAAGCTTGTCAACGACTCCCTCGGCCCGGAGGCCGGCGACCGGGTGCTGCAGGAGATGGCCGAGCGGTTGGGCCGGGCGGTTCGTCGCAGCGATACCGTGGCGCGCATGGGGGGAGACGAATTCAGCCTGATCATGCCCGGTGTCGGGGGGCTTGAGGGCCTGGCGCAACAGGCCGACGCGCTGCTGTGCCAGATTAAAGAGCCGGTCTGTGTTGACGGAGAAGAGCTGTTCCTGGGCGCTAGCCTGGGACTCGCCACGTACCCCGACGATGGCGCTGAGGCCAGCGAGCTGATCAAGGCCGCGAACGCCGCCATGTACCGCGCCAAGGCGGAGGGCGGGGACCAGTACGCCTTCTTTGACGACGCCCTGAACAGCAGCGAGACCGAGCCCCTGGTGCTGGAGCGCGAGCTTCGCTACGCCCTCAGCCGCGACGAATTCTGCCTCTATTACCAACCCAAGGTCGACCTGGACAGCGGGCGCCTGATCGGTGTCGAGGCGTTGGTGCGCTGGCACCACCCGCAACGGGGCGTGATCTCACCCGCCGAGTTTATCCCCCTGGCCGAGGCCACCGGCCTCATCGTGCCCCTGGGCGAGTGGATCCTGCTGACCGCCTGCCGCCAGGCCGCCCGCTGGCGGAGTCGCCCGGGCGGGGCGCTGCCGGTGGCGGTGAACCTCTCGGCGCGCCAGTTCAGCCGCCAGCAGGCGCTGCTGGAGCTGGTCCGCAGCGCCCTGAAAGAGTCGGCGCTGGAACCCGGGATGCTGGAACTGGAGCTGACCGAAAGCATGGTGATGGGGGATGTCTCAACGGCCATCGAGACCATGCACGCCCTGCGCAAGCTCGGCGCCCGCCTGGCCATCGACGATTTCGGCACCGGCTATTCGTCGCTGGAGTACCTCAAGCGCTTCCCCATCGATACGCTGAAGATCGACCAGAGTTTCGTCCGCGAACTGGATGCGGACAGCAACGACGCCGCCATCGTCCAGGCGGTGATCGCCCTTGCCAAAAGCATGGCGTTGAACGTGGTGGCCGAAGGGGTGGAGACCGAGCACCAGCGACGTTTTCTAACCGAACACGGCTGCCGTAGCGGGCAGGGCTACCTGTTTGCCCGACCGCTTTTGCCGGAGCAGCTCGAGCAGACGGCGTTGTTCCGGGAGGTGGTTGCTGGCGCTCGAGCGCAGGAGGTGGAGCGTCCCGCCAAACGTAGGGTGGGGCAGCCAAGCCACTGACGGGAGGTGGCTTGGCTGCCTTAGGTTGGACTATTGCGGATGTTGCTCACTGCCTAGGCGCCCAGGGTCTGGGCGCCGATGACCCCGTAAGCCAGCCAGCTGGTGTAGGCGATAAAGGTGAGCAGCAGTAGCGCTCCTTCAAAGCGGTTGATGCGCCCCGGCCCCCTGAAACCGTAGCCCATGATAAAGAGTACCAGGGTGAGGCCCATCATCAGGGCCCAGTCTCGATAGAGCACTTCGGCCGCCACCGCAATCGGCTGGATGGTGCCGGCGATACCCACCACCGCCAGGGTGTTGAAGATATTGGAGCCGATCACGTTGCCCAGGGCCAGGTCGTGCTCGCCCTTGCGCACGGCGGCGATCGAGGAGGCAAGTTCCGGCAGCGAGGTGCCGATGGCGACGATGGTCAGACCGATGATCAGGTCGCTCACTCCCAGGCCGGTGGCCACTTCCACGGCGCCCCAGACCAGCAGCCGTGAGCTCAGTATCAGCAGCACCAGCCCCAGCACCAGCCAGAACAGCGCCGGCTTCAGGGCCATGGGCCGGTCCTCTAGCTCGCTGGCGGTGTCGGCGGCGAGGACATCTTCGCGCCCCTGAATGCCCTGGTAGATGGTCCAGCCCATCAAGGCGCCGAAAACGGCCAGCAGCCCCCAGGCCTCGGCCCGGGCCACTTCACCGTCGAGCAGGGTCATGGCCACCAAGAGCGTCAGGGCGGCCAGCAGGGGCAACTCCTTGCGCAAGATTTTTGACTGCACGGCGATCGGGCTGATCACCGCCACCGTTCCGAGTACCAGGGCAATATTGGCTATGTTGGAGCCGAAGGCGTTGCCCAGCGCCAGGGCCGGGTTGCCCTGCAGCGCGGCCAGGGCCGAGACCACCATTTCCGGGGCCGAGGTGCCGAAGCCGATAATCACCATGCCGATCAGCAGGGGCGGCATGCCAGCATGGGTCGCCGTGGCGGCGGCGCCTTCAACGAAGCGGTCGGCGCTCCAGATCAGCAGCGCGAGCCCGGCGACGACGGCGAGTAGGGGCAGTAGCATGGGAAGCTCTCCTGGTTAGACGTTGTCCCGAAACAGCAGCGCGCAGTCTCCCTGAAACAGGCTTGCGGGGCAAGGCGGTGTTCCGCGAGCCCTGGTTTCTTGGCGCAGGTTTCGTAGCGCCCGGTTCGTAGCGCAGGGGCTCGCGTTTCTAATCGTTCGTCTGCGCGTGGTGTACGCGAGGGTTTCCAGGGCTCACTCCTGTTTCCCGGCGGGGCCTCGCGATGAGGCCTGAAAACGGACCTCGCTACAGCATAGACGCTGCATCGAGCAGGGGGGGCGGAGGGGCCGGAGAGGCGCGCGCGGTGCGCGCTCCAGGCCTTCGAACGGCGTTCAAACGCTGTCCAACTATAGGAAAACGTTATTCTTTTCCTATACTCAGTGCTCGGCCTCCAAACAACAGATGGATTCTGACCATGAAATTCGGACTAAAACGCCTTCTCTTTCTCGTCGCCGGTTGCCTGGCGCCCCTCGCGCTTGCCCAGGCCGCCAACCCGGTGGTGGTAACCTCGAAGATCGACACCGAGGGCTCGGTGCTGGGGCAGCTGATTCTGCAGCGCCTCGAAGCCGGTGGCGTGGAGGTTGAAAACCGGCTCCAGCTGGGGGGGACCAGTATCGTGCGCCAGGCGTTGCTGGCCGGGGAGGTGGATATTTACCCGGAGTACACAGGCAACGGTGCCTTCTTTTTCGACATGACGGACAGCGACGTCTGGCACGATGCCGGCGACGCCCTCAAGACCGTGCGGGAAAAGGATGCTGAAAACGGCATCGTCTGGCTGACGCCCGCGGATGCCAACAACACCTGGGCGATCAGCGTGCGCCAGGACCTGGCCGAGCCCGAGGCGCTGGATACCCTGGAGGATCTGGCCGAGTACCTGGGGCGGGGCGGGCGCTTCAAGCTGGCGGCCAGTGCCGAGTTCGTGGAGTCCCCCCAGGCCCTCCCGGCCTTCCAGAAGGCTTACGGCTTTGAGCTTGGCGATGATCATCTGCTGGTGTTGTCCGGCGGTAACACGGCCGCCACCATGCGGGCTGCAGCCCAGGGCGTTAATGGCGTCAACGCGGCCATGACCTACGGCACCGACGGTGGGCTGGGGGTGCTGGGCCTGAAAGTACTGGAAGATACCCTGGGGGTGCAGCCGGTCTACCAGCCGACCCCCGTGGTGCGAAAATCGGTGCTGAGCGCTCACCCTGAAATAGAAAACCTGCTCGCTCCCCTCTTTGAGGCGCTGGACCGGGAAACCCTGCAGACCCTGAACGGCGAGGTGGCGGTATTGGGTAGAGATCCGCGGGAGGTCGCCGCCGCCTTTCTGAGCCGTATCGAGGAGTAAAGGATCCCCTCCCGCCTGCAGCCCAGCCGTGTGCTCCCGGCCTTGATGCTGGGTGCGCTGGGTCTCTGGTTGGGCGCGCCCCTGGTCAGCGTGGCCCCCAACCGGATTGTCCCGGGCGAGGGGGTTTATGCCACTGAGCTGCTGGGGACCGTCCTGGCGCTGAGCGCTCTGCTGCCGCTGGCCTTGGTGGCCGGCGCCGGACGCCTCCCTACCCTGAGCGGCCTGCGCGGGGCCCTGGCCCTGGTGATCGCCCTGCTGGCGGGATTGCCGTTGCTGCTGGCCTGGGCGGCGCAGCGGCTGGTTACCCCCGAGTTACCGGGAGCCCGGCTGGGCATCGGGCCGGCCTGGTGGGGGCTGCTGTTCCTGTTCCTGCTGGCGCTGGTCGAGCTGCGTACCCGCCTGGCGATCGCCCGCCTGTCACTCTGGGGACTGCTGCTGCCCGTGGTGTTGGTGTGGTGGTTGGCCCTGGACGGCTGGCTGGCGCCCCTGGCCCTGGTGCAGGAGTTCTCCGGCCGTCGCCAGCAGTTTGCCACGGCCCTGGTGCAACACCTGGCGTTGGTGGGGGCGGCGGTCGGCATCAGCCTGCTGATCGCAGTGCTCCTGGCGCTGGCCATGCGCCACAATCCGACCCTGCGCCGCACCGGCTTCGGGGTGCTCAATTTTCTCCAGACCATCCCGAGCCTGGCCCTGTTCGGCCTGTTGCTGGCGCCTCTGGCCTGGCTCGCCGATCGCTACCCCTGGCTGGCGGAGCTGGGGGTGCAGGGCATTGGCTGGGCGCCGGCCTTGCTGGCGCTGGTGGGCTACAGTCTGCTGCCCCTGGTGCGCAACTGCTACGTGGCCCTGGAGGCTGTGGCGCCCGGGGTACTGGAGGCCGGGCGGGGGATGGGCATGAGCCGCCGGCAGCTGTTTTGGCAGGTGCGCCTGCCCCTGGCGTTGCCGGTGATACTCGAAGGGGTTCGGATCACCACGGTGCAGGCGATCGGCTTGACGGCCGTGGCCGCATTGATCGGGGCCGGGGGGCTGGGGCGGTTTATCTTCCAGGGGCTGGGGCAGGCGGCGATGGACCTGGTGCTGCTGGGGGCGCTGCCGATCCTGGGGCTGGCGCTGCTGGTGGACGGCCTGTTGGGGGCTTTGAGCCGGCAGCTGCAGCAGGGAGCGGATGCATGATCGAACTACGCCGGGTGAGCAAGCGATTTGGCGCTGAAACCGCCGTGGATGGGATCTCCCTGCGGGTCGAAAAGGGGGAGCTCTGCGTCCTGGTGGGCACCTCCGGGTGCGGCAAATCCACCACCCTGCGCATGATCAACCGCCTGCTGGAGCACAGCGCCGGTGAGATTCAGATTGACGGCCGGCCGGTGCAGGCGTTCGACGAGGTGCAACTGCGCCGCCGCATCGGTTACGTCATTCAGAGCACCGGGCTGTTTCCCCACTGGACGGTGGCCCGCAACATCGGCCTGGTGCCGACGCTGCTCAAGTGGCCCCGGGCGCGAGTCGAGGCCCGGATCAGCGAGCTGATGGCGCTGCTGGGGCTGCCCCGCGATACCTTTGGCGACAAGTACCCCGACCAGCTCTCGGGCGGGCAGGCCCAACGGGTGGGGGTGGCGCGGGCCCTGGCGGCAGATCCAGACATTCTGCTGATGGATGAACCCTTCGGCGCCCTGGACCCGATTACCCGGGAGGAGCTGCAGGAACAGCTGGCCGGCCTGCAGTCGCGGCTGCACAAGACCATCGTATTCGTCACTCACGATATGGACGAGGCGCTGCGACTGGCTGACCGGCTGGTGGTGATGGACCGCGGGCGCATCGTGCAGCAGGGTACCCCCCTGCAACTGCTGCGCGACCCGGCCAGCCCCTTCGTGGAGTCGATGCTCGGCGGCGAAGACCGGGGGCTCAAGGCGGCGGCGCTGATACCGGTGAGCGAACGCATGGTCGCTCCGGGCGCCGAAGCGTTGCCCCGGGTGGCCGTTAACGCCAGCCTGCGCCAGGCCCTGGCGCTGATGCTGAGCGCCCGGGCCCCGCGCTTGAGCGTGGTCGATGCGGATGGAAGGGTCGTGGGCGAGCTCGGCCTGCCGCAGCTGTTGGGCGCCCGCGCACCGTGAGGGGGGCGCAACGGCTGGCGCGGGGCGGGTGGCCGCTGATCTGGCTGCTGCTCCTGCTCGGCCTGGCCCTGGGTATGGAGTCCCTGGAGCCGTTGTTCCGCTGGCTGGAGCCGGACAGCCGCCAGGTGATCTACCAGCGGGCGGACTTTCTGAACCTGCTGGGGCGCCACCTGCTGGTGGTGACCCTGGCCTCGCTCCTGGCCATACTGCTGGGGGTCAGCGCGGCGGTGGCGGTGACCCGCCCGGGCGGTCGCGACTTTCTGCCGCTGCTGGCGCAAACGGCTTCCATGGGCCAAACGTTCCCGCCGGTGGCGGTGCTGGCGCTGGCGGTGCCGGTGCTCGGCTTCGGCACCCTGCCTATCATCGTCGCCCTGCTGCTCTACGGCCTGCTGCCGATCGTGCGCAACACCCTGGCCGGTATTCAGGGGGTAGACCCCGCGGTGGGCGAGGCGGCCCGCGGCATGGGCATGAGCGGCTGGCAGCGGCTGTGGCAGGTGGAGATGCCGCTGGCCGCACCGGTGATCCTGGCCGGCATCCGTACCTCCGTCACCGTCAATATTGCCACCGCGGCGCTGGGGGCCACGGTGGGCGCCAGCAACCTGGGGGACCCGATCATTTCCGGCATCGTCAACGGCAATACCGCCTACGTTGTCCAGGGGGCCTTGATGATCGGCCTGCTGGCGCTGACCGTGGACAGCGCCTTCGAGCGCTGGCAGGGGCGGCTTGAGCGTGCAAGGGCCGCTGCCGCCTGATGACAGGGGCGTCCTCGAGAGAAGACCCTGTGCCCTGGCGTTGTGCTTGCTGGCCAGCCCGGTTTGACTTTATGGTGTCAGCATCGACGCCGTTGCAATCAGACTCCGGAGAATCCCATGGCCAAGCCCCTTAAGATTGACTTCGCCTCCGACGTGATGTGCCCCTGGTGCGCGGTCGGCCTGCACAGCCTGCTGCAGGCGCTGGACCGGCTCGGTGACGAGGTCTCCCCCCGGTTTCATTTTCATCCCTTTGAGCTGACCCCGGACATGCCGCCGGAAGGTGAGCCCGTGGTGCCGTACCTCTGCGCCAAGTACGGCATGAGCGAGGACCAGGTACTGCAGAGCCAGGCCCAGATCACCCAGCGCGGGGCGCAACTTGGCTTTACGTTCGATTTTCGCCCCGACAGCCGCAAGTGGAACACCTTCGACACCCACCGCCTGCTCTATTGGGCCGGGGAGCAGGGAGCCGGAGCGCAATTGGCGCTGAAGCTCAAACTGCTCGAAGCCTATTTCACCCACAACCGGAATCCCTCCGAGCGCGGCCTGCTGTGCGAACTGGCGAGCGAGGCGGGGCTGGATGCGACGGAGGCCGGCGAGGTGTACGACAGCGGGCGCTACGGCGAAGAAGTCCGAGCCGAAGAGCAGCTCTGGCAGCGGCGTGGTGTCAATTCCGTGCCGACTGTCGTGTTTGACCAGCGCTATGCCCTGACCGGGGGACAGCCGGTGGAAGCCTTCGTTGAGGCGATCCGCGAGGTGTTGAGTCACCGCGGCTGAGGCTCAAGCCTCAATCCCGCAGGGAGCTGAGGGGCGAGGACGGGCCACGCTCAAGAGAGACTCTTCCGCTCAAAAAACGAGCGCCGGGCTCAACCGCTTTGCGCGCGCTGGCGAAAGGCGGTTTTCCCACGAGCGGCAACAGGTTTATCCACAGGCTTGGTGGATAAACCATGCTAGGCAGCGATCCCTGCGCTGTCATGCACCACTTCAAAATGGCGTTCTCTAATATAAAGTCGCTCACCGGACCGGCGATGGCTGACAAATAGAGAGAGACTCCGCTTATCGTCTAGATTTAACCCAGAGCGAATGCTCCTGAAGGCAATCCTATCCTGAATATCCCTACCCGTTAGAGGAGAAATGATTATGAAACCATTGAGCATAGCCTTGGGGCTCTGCCTGTCTGGAGCAGTGATGGCAGGCGATGGTGAAGTCGTCTACAACCAGTATTGCGTCGCCTGTCACGGTACCGGCGTTGGTCCGATGGCGCATGACCAAGCCGCTTGGCAACCAAGGTTAGACGCCAAGGGTGGAGTTGAGGGTCTGTTGGAAAGCGCGAAAGCCGGGGTCAACGCGATGCCCCCGAAAGGCGGCTGCGTGGATTGCTCCGACGAGCAACTGCGAGATGCGATCGTCTTTATGACCACCTCCAAGTGATCCCTCCGGTGAGGCACGTCATCCCCTGAGGCCCTGGTGTGCCCTTCAGAATGCTCGTGAGCGGGGGCTTGCGAGTTTTCGTGTGACCGGGTCAGAGGGATCTCAGAACCCCATCGCGGAGATCAGCGCCAAGTCAATCTGGTCAAATCGGTAAACCTGACCACCGTAGGTTGCGGCGAAGGCTTCTGCGGTTTTCTGCTCGGCAAAGCTGGCCAGGGTCGGCGCGGATGGCGCCCGGCGTTACACCATGGCCGACCGGGAGCGCCTCAAAGCCCAGTTCAACGGTCAGTACGTACTGGGCAGCAGCGGCTATATCGGCCTGATGCTGCAACAGGCGCAGGACGATTACGACGACACCGAGTACGGTCTCAAGGACGTCGATCGCTCCCTGTACACCTTGAGTTTCGGCGCCACCCCGCTCCGCACCCTGACCTACAGCCTGCATGCCGGTATTCAGCAGTATGAGTACGACCAGGTTTCCACTAGCAGAGGCGACGAGTGGACCCTGCTGACCGACAACCAGAGCCTGGTTGCCGGCATGGACATCGGTTGGGAAGCGCTGGAGAACCAGCTGCAGCTGAACCTGGCGTATCGCTATACCCAGTCCACGGGCGAGCTGAGCCAGACCAACACCGCTGCGACCGCCGCGGACCCGGTGATTCCGCTGCCGGACCTGGATACCCGCATCCATACCGTGGAACTGGAAGCCGAATACTTCCTGGACCTGCAGACGACCTTGATCGCCCGCGCGGTGTATGAGGACTACGAAGCGGATAACTGGTCCTTCGACGGTATCGGTCCGATCGCCAACGACGGCCGGCGTGACTACCTGACCGGGGGCATGAGTACCCCCAACCACCACGCCGCCCTGATCGAGCTGGGTGTTCGTTACCAGTGCTGATCGCGGCTCAGCGGTTACCTTAAAAAGGGCCCTTCGGGGCCCTTTTTGTTTGCACTCTTTTCATTCAGCCGCCGTAAGCCGTTACCTCAATTGTCACCGAACAGCGCCATCTGTATATTAACTCCGCGCATTTATGCGTCTCAGTTTCCTCAGCAGTATGTTGTGATGGTAGAACGATCAATGAGCCGGCATGTAACAACCCAGGTGAACTTATCGGCAGACGGTCGTTACATAAAAGTGACTCAAAGCGGGTTGTTGCGTCCTGCCGACATAAAAAAGGCGCGCGCTACTTCGTTACCGCTCTACGATAAGTGCGATGCCGTCTTGGTGGACTACCGGGCAGTGGATCTAAGTGGATTGAGCTTTATTGATCTGGATAATTTAGCTGCTGAACTGAAGCAGGATGTGCCAAAGTGCCGGCGTATGGCTCTGGTCGGAAAAGAAGGGATTTCCGAGAAATACTATGCCCACCTGGTCAATGTCTGTTGCTTGAAAGGCGTTGATACCCGGCTCTTCCGGGAGCTGGCCCCGGCTGAGAACTGGCTGCGTGAAGAACACTCCCAGCAGCGGAATTTAACGGCCTGCTTGGGGCCGGTCGCAGCCATCCCCGCCTGAAACTCTGAGCGTTCTGTTTGTTTATATAGTTGATTCGTTGCCTGATCTGGCCGATTAATCGTTCTGACGAAGGCTTTCCAGACCCTGATCAGGGCGCCTCCTTCTTCGTCTGTCACCACTCTTCCTTTTATCCATCGTCAGAGGCCAGACCGCTCGGCCAATTCCGTAAACCGGGCGCCTGTGGTGCTCTGTTGCAGGGGGATCAGTGGTGTAGGCTTCGTGGGTTCAGCCAGCGATTAGGACGATGCGGGCGGCGTCTGACGTTCGGTTGCCCGGCGCCGGGCTGTGCGCCAGGCAACCTGGGAAACCGGGAGAGGGGCAAGGGCGATAGCCCCTCTCCCTGCCTGATTAAAGGGCGGCGATAACGGAGACTTCCACTTTCAGCTCCGGGCTGGCCATGGCTGCCTCGACGCAGGCGCGGGCCGGGGCGTGACCCTCGGGAACCCAGGCGTCCCACACCGCGTTCATGGCGGCGAAGTCGTCCATGGTCTTCAGGTAGACGGTAGCGCTCAGCATTTTTTCGCGGCTGCTACCGACCGACTCCAGCAACTGGTCCACCTTGGTCAGCATGGTCAGGGTCTGTTCGGTGATATCGGCGCTGCGGTCTTCGGCGACCTGCCCGCACAGGTAAACGGTGTCGTTGTGAATCACGATTTTGCTCATGCGTTGAGCGGTTTGGTGGCGTTGAATGGACATGGCTCTCTCGTCTGTTGGTACAGGTTTTAAAAAAGAAGCTTAGTGCTTGGCGTCGGCCGCCGGAGCAGGCTTGGCATCGTGGGCGCCAAGTTCCTTGGCCGGGGTGGCCATGGCTGCCAGCTCGCCCAGGGTGATCGGCTTGATCGGTGAGCGCACCCGATAGTAGCCCACGTCGGCCACCGGCACCTCACGGGCCTCGGCGATCAGCTGCGAAACGGTCAAGCCGCAGAGGCGGCCCTGGCAGGGCCCCATGCCGGCGCGGCTGAACGCCTTGGCCTGGTTGGGGCCGGCGCAGCCGCCCCGGGCGATGCGGCGGATCTCGCCGGCAGTCACCTCTTCGCAACGGCACACCAGGGTGTCGTCGGCGGGGCGCAAAAATTCCTGTGCCGGGCGGTAGAGCCGGTCCAGGAACGGACGAATCGCCAGCTCCCGGTGGATCTCCCGTTGGATCGGCGCGGCCTCGGCGTCGCGCTCCTGGTCGCTGATCCGTTGTAGCCGGGCGGCGATGGCGAGGGCGGCCAGCCGTCCCTGCTTCTCGGCCACCAGGGCGCCGCCGATGCCGCTGCCGTCGCCGGCGATGAAGAGGTTGTCGATGCTGCTGGCGCCCCAGCTATCCAGGGTCGGGCGCCAGCACTCCTGTAAGGCGTCCCAGTGGTGTTCGGCTCCCACGGCTCGGCTCAGCTGGACGTTGGGCACTACCCCCTGGTGAACCAGCAGGGTGCGGCAGGCGATGCGCTGCTCGCGACCGCGGCGACGGTAGCTGATGCGATCCAGCTTGCCCTCGCTGTCGGCCAGGGCGCGCAGCTCGGATACCCCGCCGAGGTGCTTGACGCCGCCGCGCTTGAGCTCGGCCAGCAGCCCCATGCCTTTGGCGAGCGCGCGCCAGCCCCTGAGGGCGCCGCCCAGCTCACGCAGGGCGTCTCGGTAGTGGGCGGTGGGGGTGGTTTCCAGTACGGCCTCGACCTGAATGCCGGTGCGCAGCAGCTGGCAGGCGAGCAACAGCAGCAGCGGACCGCTGCCGGCCAGTACCAGGGGCGCGGACGGTGCCAGGCCGCTGGTCTTGAGCATGATCTGGGCGGCGCCGCAGGTCATCACCCCGGGAAGAGTCCAGCCTGGAAACGGCACCGGGCGCTCCTGTGCGCCGGTGGCCAGCAGCAGGGCCTTGAAGCCCAGTCGCCGGCTGCGGCCGTCGCGGCTCAGGCAGAGGTGACGCGGGCCTGCTTCCCAGACGCTGGCCCTGTCGATGCGATCGACCGTCGCGGCGCAAAAACGCTGCACCAGGGACTCGCCGTAATAGTAATCGGGGCCCAGCACGTTGCGGTCCTGCAGGACGGGGTCGCCGACCTGACGGTAGATCTGCCCGCCGGGCAGCGGCTGGTCGTCGATGACCGCAACGCTCAGGCCGCGCTCGGCGGCATCGATCGCGGCCGCCATGCCCGCCGGACCGCTGCCTACGACGGCCAGGTCATAGTCGGCGACAGCGGTGTCGTCGACGGCGCTCAAGGCGCTTGCAGATGGGTTCATGCTGTCTCCTCCTGCGAGGCGCGGGCACCGTGCTGAAAACGGACCTGCATGCCCTCGGCCACCGGGGTCATGCAGCCTTGGGTGTTGGGGCGTCCGTCGATCTCCATCAGGCATTCGAAGCAGATGCCCATCATGCAGTAGGGGGCTCGCGGCGCCCCCGAAACAGGGGTGGTGCGGGTCGGCCCGAGGCCGGCGGCGAGCACGGCCGCGGCGACGCTCTCGCCGCGACGGGCGTTGACCGCTTGACCTTCCACCCACAACTGCACCGTCTCCGACGGGGTGGCGGGGAGCCGCTTAAAGGCTGAATCGCTGGGCATGGAACGCCTCCAGGGCTAATTCGTTGTGAACCCGGTCGTTGGCGATCCAGTCCGCCAACGGTCCGGCGTGGGCCGCCGCCAGGGTGACGCCGCTGTGGCAGGTCACCAGGTAGGCGCCGGGATGCTGTTCGGACTGCTGGTAGATCGGGTAGCCGTCGGGGGTCATGACCCGCAACGCGCCCCAGGCGCGCACCAGCTTGACCTGCTCCAGCAGCGGGAACATGCGCACCGCGCGGGCGGCGATGGCGGCCATCACGTCGGTGGTGGTGCCGGGGTCAAAACCCACGTCCTCTTTCGAGTCGCCGCACTGAATGGTGCCTTCACCGGTCTGGCGCACGTGGCCGGTGGGGTAGTCGAGAAAGTGACGCACCCGTTCGGCAATCAGCACCTGGCCGCGGTTGGGGATCACCGGCGCCGACAGGCCGACCTGGGGCGCCAGGTCGCGGTTGCCGAGCCCGGCCGCCAGCACCACCTTGCCGGCGGCGACCGGCTGGCCGCGGGTGTGGATGCGAAAGCCGCCCTCGTTGGGCTCGATTTTCAGCACAGGTCCCTCGGTGGAGAGGAGGCCGCCGCGCTGGTTGAAGCGCTGCACCATCGCCCGCATCAGCAGCAGCGGGTTGACATGCCCATCCTCCGGGCCCCAGGTGGCGCCGGCCACGGTGGGGCCGATCTCCGGCACCTTGGCCTTGAGCGCTGTGTGATCGAGCACCTCGAAGGGGTAGTCGCCGCCGAGGGTGTCGCGCATCGCACTCAGCATATCGGCGCGCTGCGCCAGCTCGTCGTCGCTCAGGCAGACGTAGAGCCCGCCGATCTGCGACAGCTGCAGGTCGACGCCGGTGGCGTCGGTCAGCTCGGCGGCATAGTCCTTCCAGAGGCGGGCGGAGAGCCGGCTCAGGCGGGCGTACTCCGGGCAGGTGTCACCCTTGCCCTGGACCCAGACCAGGCCGAAGTTGCCGCGCGAGGCACGCAGGGCGATATCGCCCTCGTCCACCACCGCCACCTTCAGTCCCTGCTCCTGCAGACCCAGCGCCACGGCCAGTCCGACCAGGCCGCCGCCAATGACGGCCACGTCGGCATCGCAGCGGCCAGGCATCAAACCTGCGCTCATGGTTCTTTCTCCAGTGGGATCATCGGTTTGCCCGTTGTCATCGAGCTTGAGTTATCGAGCTTGAGTTATCGGGCTTGAGTTAACGGGCTTGTGTTATCGGACCTGGGGGCCGGCCGCAGCGGGTGCGGCCGGCAGGTTGGCTCAGCCGGTCCGAATCAGTTGGCGGCCTGGTCCAGGATCGCCTGACCCCAGTCGGAGCCCACGTCTTCCAGGATCTGCGGCCAGACGTCGGTGCGGACCTTCTGGGCGGCTGCGGCCAGCTCCTCGTCGCTCAGCTCAACGATGGTGGCGCCGTTATCCGCCAGCTTCTGCTCGTACGCGGCCTGGTCGGCTTTGGCACGGGACCAGCGCTTGGCTTCGAAGTCCAGGGCCGCTTTTTGCAGGGCCTCGCGGTCTTCGGCGTCCAGGTCAGCCAGGGTCTCGGAGTTGATGATCATGTACCACACCTCGAAGTGGGTGTTCATCGGCAGGTAGGTCTTGGTGACGTCGCGGAAGGAGGCGTAGTAACCCTCGGCGCCGGAGCCGATCACACCGTCAACCACGCCGGTCTGTACCGCGGTGAAGGCCTCGGAGAAGGGGATGGGGGAGCTGATGTAGCCCAGGGCGTCGCCGGTCAGCTGAAAGCTTTTGATGCCGGGGACGCGGACCTTGATGCCCTTTTCGGCGTTCACATCGCCGGGGGCGACGGCGTCACGGTTCAGGGCGATACCGCCGAAGTAGACCGGGTAGGCGGCCAGCATGGTGATGTCCTGCTTGGCGTACAGCTCCTTCATGGTGTTGTAGATGACACCGTTGGGGCCGTAGATCTTGCGGGCCTGGTCCCAGTTCTCGGCGAGGTAGGGGAAGGAGCTGATCTGCATCTTGCGATCGGCAGCGGCGGCGGCGGGCTGCACGGCCATGTCCACCGCGCCCACGGAGATCCGCTCCTGCACGGAGGTGTAGTCCCCCAGGGCGCTGGCGGCGTAGATCTTGACCTTCACGTCACCGTCGGTGGCCAGCTTCACTTCGCCGGCGAAGGCCTGCAGCTCCTGGTCGATGATCGCGCCCTGGGGCCGCACGTGGCTCAGTTTCAGGGTGGCGGCCTCGGCGGCAGCAACGGCCCCCAGCGACAGGGAAAGCGTCAGGGCAAGGTTTTTGGTCAGCGTGGTACGCATGATGGTGTTCTCCTTTTTATCGTTTTGAGTTCCCGGAGGGGGAGTTGTTAAGCAGTGGTTAGTAGCCCAGCATCTGAGGGATGAACTCGGACAGCTCGGGCCAGATCAGAACCAGGGCGACGACCGGCAGGTAGCCGAACAGCAGCAGCACCATGGCCGGTTTGATAATCTCGGTGAACTTGACGTTGCCGATGCGGGCGCCCAGGTAGAGGATGCTGGCATAGGGAGGCGTCACCCCGCCCATGGCGGTGGTCACGCCCATGATGGCGGCGAACTGGATCGGGCTCACGCCCAGGGCCTCCATCAGCGGCATCAGCAGGGGCGCGGTCAGGATGATGGCGGTGATGTCGTTAACCACCATGCCGATCAGGAACAGGAACAGGGTCACCAGCAGTAACAGCAGGGTCTTGTCCTCGGTGATCTCGAAGATCGCCTCCACCAGCGCCTGGGGAATGTCCTCCATCACGAAGATCTGGCTCAGCATCAGGCTGAACAGGATCATGATCAGGATCGCGCCGACGGCGGTGGCGGACTCCTTGCCGGACTCCAGGAACGATTTCCAGCTCAACCCTTTGTAGATCATGAAGCCTACCGGCAGGGCGTAGATCACGGCCACGGCGGCGGCCTCGGTCGGGGTCATCACGCCGCCGTAGATACCGCCGAGGATGATGGCGGGCATCAGCAATGCCGGGATCGCGTGAACGGTGTTGTTCCCCGCCTGCTTGACCATCTCGCCAAAGGATACCGGCTCGTCCAGCACCAGGTCGAACTTGCGGGACATGACCAGGTTGACCACGGCAAAGTTGAACATGATCAGCAGACCCGGGCCGAGGGTCGCCAGGAAACTCGCCAGAATCGATGTCTCGGTCACCCAGCCAAAGACGATCATGGTGACGCTGGGGGGAATCAGCAGGCCCAGGATGGAGGAGTTGGCGATCAGCGCGGTGGCGTAGGCGCGGGGATAGCCCTTGCGCTCCATCTCCGGAATCAGCAGCGGGCCGATGGCGGCGATACCGGTGAGACCGGAGCCAGAGATGGCGCCGATAATGGCGCAGCTGACGGAGGCGACCACCCCCAGCCCGCCCCGAATGCGGCCGACAAAGACGTTGACGAACTTCAGCAGACTGGCGGCGATGCCGCTCACGCTCATGATGGTGCCGGCGAACACGAACAGGGGAATGGCCAGCAGCACGGGGTTGGTCAACTGGCCGAAGCCCCAGAGCATCATCCCCTTCATGGTGGCGTCACCCACCAGGGTCATCACCATCAGGCCGGCGCCGAAGCAGTAGGGCAGCGGTACGCCCAGGCTCAACAGGAAGACCAGTACCAAAAAGGAAAGCAGGGCGATCTCAACCATGGGTCTTGTCCTCGTGATGCTCCAGAATCTCGAACTCGTCCAGTTCGCTGGTGTGGGGATGCTCATGGTCGATGGGGGCATCCAGTTCCTTGCCGCCGCGCAGCAGCGCCCGAATATGGCCGTACAGGTGCCAGGCCACGTAGAGGCTCATCGCCGCCAGGGCCGTGAACAGCGCCGACTCGTAGATGAGCGTGGGCAGGTAAAGGGTGGGCGTCTCCTTCCCGACCCGAATGGCGTAGCGCAGGTAATCCCAGGCCCAGGTGGTGAGCCAGATCGAGATGATGAGACTGAGGCTTTCCGAAATCACCAGCAGGATATGGCGGGCCCGCTCGGTGCTGAGGAAGATCTCGAGGACGTTGGCGCGGATCTGGGTATCCTCGCGGGAGGCATTGACCGCGCCCAGGGCGTAGAGCCAGAGGGTGGGGATCATGGCCACCTCCTCCAGCCCCATGATGGGGGTTTCAAATACGTAGCGCGTGATCACCTGCACGAACTGGAAGCCGGCCACGGTGCTGATCAGTAACGCCAGCGTATAGCGAAAGAGCTTCTCCATTTTGTTATCTCTTTAATTGGAGGCTTTATGAGGCTTTTTAGTATTTGTCGCCTCATTTCCGTATGGGTCGTAGTGTCTTAGTATTATCAAATAACATCAAATCGTTTGTTTTGAGTACTTGATAACATGGTGTTATAAGATTGGCGGCATAGACGTAGACGGGGGCAGCAGATGGCGCGAATCAGTTTCAGGCAGGTGGAGGCCTTTCGGGCGGTGATGATCGCCGGCACCACCACCGGTGCGGCGGAGATTCTCTATATCTCTCAGCCGGCGGTGAGCCGCCTGCTGAGCGACTTCGAAGAGAGCGTCGGGGTGCAATTGTTTGAGCGCCAGAAGAAACGCCTGGTGCCCACCCCCGAGGCGATGATCCTGTTCGAAGAGGTGGAGAAGTCTTTTGTCGGGATCGAGAAGCTGGCCCGCACCGCTGAGGAGCTGAAAGTGTTCCACCGCGGCACCCTGCGGATCGTCTGCCTGCCGGCGCTGGCCCAGGATTTCCTGCCGGCGGTGGTGAGCGAATTCATGGCGCGCCACGAGGGGGTGGCCGTGACCCTGCAGGTGCGCAGCTCGCAACAGGTAGCCGACTGGATCGCCAACCAGCATTTCGATATCGGCCTGTCCGCGATCAAGGTGTCCGACCCGGCCATCGAAGTGCGGGAGCTGGCCAGCAGCCGGCTGCTCTGCGCGCTCCCTCCCGGGCACCGGTTGGCGGAAAAGACGGTGATTGTCCCCGAGGACCTGGAGGGCGAGCAGTTCGTCTCCCTCGGCACCGAACAGAGCGTGCGCTACAAGGTGGACGAGGTGTTTGAAAAAGCCGGGGTGCAGCGCAAGCTGCTGTTTGACACCCAGGTCTCCCACGTCGCCTGCGCCTACGTGCTGGCCGGCGGCGGAGTGTCGCTGGTGGACCCGGTGACCGCCATCAACTACGCCCGCCAGGGGCTGGAGGTCAGGCGTTTCGAGCCGGCGATCCCCTTTAACTACAACATTCTCTACCCGATCACCCGCTCCCAGTCGCAGCTGGGCAAGGAGTTCAGCCAGTTGCTGCAAAAGCGCCTGAGACAGATGTCGGATCGTTCGAACGGGCTTTTTTGCACTCAGGGTTAAGCCGGCTCCCCAATGCACCCCGGTGTCACCGGCTCATCTAAATGACCGCCTCCTCGTTACCGACCATTTCCTAAAAATCACCGTCGTCACGCTGATCCCCAAGCCCGGCGACTTCGCCGGAACAGTCGTTGCCCTGGGCTCCTTGAAACTTACCCTTGCTGACATAGGGTTAATACGGGCACTGATGTCCACTGTTCGACCCAACATCGAACGGTTTGGGAGAGCAACATGGCCGGAGTAAGCGGAAGCGATCACGAACCTTGGAAGCAGCTGTCCAAAAAACCGATACCTGCGCCGTGCGCAGGTATCGGTACCGGAAGAGCTGGAGGCCATGGATCGGTACCAGCAAAGGGCGGACGCCACGTTTCCTCAACGGCACGGAGACTACCCATGAGTAACATGACCCAGGGTTGGCTCGCGTACATGTTCGACATCGGTGTCGCCTACAGGAGGGGACGGAGCGGGTTATCGACCAACGCCCCAGCGCCGACCGAGGCGTCTGCCCCCCATGCCCATCTCACGCCTGCAGCATCTTGCGCCTCAGGTAGGCGATCTGCACCTGATGGGGCAGCGCCTTGGGACAACTGTCCTCGCAGCCGAGCAGGCTCATGCAGCCGAACACCCCGTCCTCGCTGCCGATCACCTCGTAGTAGTCAGCGTCATCGCGCCCATCCCGGGGGTCGAGGCGAAAGCGTGCCAGCTTCATAAAGCCCACGGCGCCTAGGAAGCTCTCCTTCATCCGCTTGGTGGCGCAGGCGGCCACGCAGCAGCCGCACTCGATGCAGCGGTCTAGTTCGTAGATCGCCTCGGCCAGCGCCGGTTCCATCCGTTCCTCCAGGACGTGGATGTTGCCGGCCTTTTCCCGGTGGACCCACCCCTCGATCCGCTCGCTCATGGCGCGCATGAAGCGACCGGTGTCAACCGACAGGTCGCCGATCAGTTCAAAGGCGGGCAGCGGGTGGAGGGTGAACTCCCCGGCGGGGGAGGCGGTGGTGAGGGTGCGGCAGGTCAGCCCTGGCTTGCCGTTGATCACCATCGCGCAGCTGCCGCAGATACCGGCGCGGCAGACGAAATCGAACTTGAGACTGGGGTCCTGCTCCTCCCGCAGCTTGTTCAGGGCGATAAAGAGGGTCATGCCGTCGCTCTCCGGCAACTGGTAGCGCTGCATGCGGGGCTGGTCGCCCTCGAGCCGGGGGTCGAAGCGGAAGATGTTCAGGGTCAGGGTACGACCGGATGCGTTCATGACTCCTCCACGCCGGAGCGCTGGTTGCGGGGGCGGTGTTTTTCCGGCACCTCAAAGGGCATGGCCGCGGCCTGACGGGCGAAGCGGTCGGCGTCGGGGCCCAGGGCCTCCAGCCGGGCGTCGAGCTCGGCCTGACGTTTTGCGGTATCCGGGTGGTGGCGGGTGCGGTCCTCGCCGTAGCCCCGGGAGCCGGGGGGCAGCTCCATGGCCATGATATCCAGAGGCTCGTATTCCAGCACCAGTTCGTCACCCCGTTGAAAGTAGAGACTGCGCTTGAGCCAATGGAGATCGTCCCGGTCGGGGTAGTCCTCCCGGGCGTGGGCGCCGCGGCTCTCGGTGCGGGCCAGGGCACCCCGGGCGGTACAGAGGGCCAGCTTGAGCATTCGAGGCAGCGCCATTGCCAGCTCCAGTTCGGGATTGGCGTGGCGCACCCGGTGACTGAGCGCGAGCTTCTGGCTGCGCTCGAACAGCGCCTCGAGCTCGGCCACAGCCGCCTCCAGCTCCGGACCGTTGCGGAAGATGCCCACCTTCTCGGTCATGATCGCCCGCATCCGCTCGCGCAGGGGGAAGGCGCTCTCCCCCTCCTCCCTGGCCAGCAGGGTGTCAATCTTCGACTGTTCGGCGGCCACGAACCCCTCGATGACGCCGCTGTCGATCGCCACCGAGTGCTGCTGGCAGAAGTCGGCCACGTATTCGCCGACGATCATTCCCGCCACCACCGTCTCGGCCACCGAGTTGCCCCCCAGGCGGTTGAAGCCGTGCAGATCCCAGCAGGCTGCCTCGCCGGCGGCGAAGAGCCCCTTCAGGTGGGTGCTCTCACCCCGCTGGTCGGTGCGGATACCCCCCATGGAGTAGTGTTGGGAGGGACGCACAGGAATGAAGTCCACCGCCGGGTCGATCCCCAGGAAGGATTCACAGATCTCCCTGACCTCCCGCAGGTTCTTCTCAATGTGTTCGCGACCGAGGATGGTGATATCCAGCCACAGGTGGTCGCCGTAGGGGGACGGCACCCCCTTGCCCTTGCGCATGTGTTCGGTCATGCGCCGGGAGACCACGTCCCGGGAGGCCAGCTCCGCCTTTTCCGGCTCGTAATCGGGCATGAAACGGTGGCCATCCACGTCCCGCAGCACCCCGCCGTCGCCCCGGCACCCCTCGGTGGTAAGGATCGCCGCCGGCACGATGGCGGTGGGGTGAAACTGGATCGCCTCCATGTTGGCCAGTGGCGCTACCCCGGTCTCCAGGGCAATGGCGGCGCCCATGCCGTCGCAGACCAGGGCGTTGGTGGAGATGGCGTAGAGGCGCCCGAAGCCGCCGGTGGCGAGGGTGGTGGCCTTGGCCACGTAGGCGATTAGCTCGCCGGTGACCAGGTCCCGCACCACCGCCCCGTGGCAGCGGTTGTCCTGGTGGATCAGGGCGATCGCCTGCTTGCGCTCGTGAACCGGGATCTTCAGCTCGATCGCCTTGTTGTCCATGGCGTAGAGCATGCTGTGGCCGGTGCCGTCGGAGGTGTAGCAGGTGCGCCATTTCTTGGTGCCGCCGAAATCCCGGGCGGTGATCAGGCCGTGATCGGCGGGCTCTTCGGTGATGGTGATCTTCTGGGCGTTGACGATGGCGGTGCGCTCCCCCTGCTGGACCCGGTTCCAGGGCACCCCCCAGTGGGCCAGCTCGCGCACCGCCTTGGGGGCCACGTGGCAGAACATTCGCGCCACCGTCTGGTCGCAGCCCCAGTCGCTGCCCTTGACGGTGTCGGCGAAGTGGACGTCCTCGTTGTCTTCCTTGCCCTTGCTGGCGGAGGCGAGGCTCGCCTGCATCCCCCCCTGGGCCGCGGCCGAGTGGGAGCGTTTGGCCGGAATCAGCGAGAGCACCAGGGCATCCAGCCCCCGCTGTTTGCTGGCAATGGCGACGCGCAACCCCGCCAGGCCGCCGCCGATGACCAGAGAGTCCGTATAGACGATCTTCATAAGGCGCCCCCCTGTTCCAGTCCGATGCGGACAAACACGGCCAGGGTCGCCAGCCCGAGCAAGATAAAGAGCCCCGAGGCGGCCCACTTGAGCCGCTGCAACCGCAGCCGGGTGCGGCGGGGATCCCTGGAGGGAAAGAGGTTCCACTTGATCGCCAGCCGGTAGAGACCGATGGCGCCGTGCAGTTCGGCCACCAGTAGCAGGGGCAGGTAGAGTATCCAGAAGCCCCCGGCTACGATGCGCATGGCGGAGCCTTCGGGGCCGATGGTCTCGGGCAGGGCGAACATGGTGAAGAGGTGGGCCGGCACCAGGAAGAGGATGATCACGCCGGTCAGGGCCTGCAGGCTCCACTGGCGGGTATCGGCATGGTCCAGCAGTTGCTGGGAGTGGCGCAGTTCCCGGTATTGGTGCCAGTTCGAGGGCAGTTTGCGCATCGCCAGCAACGCATGCACCACCACCAGCAGGGTGATCGCCAGGGCGATCACCGAGACGATCACCGGGTAGCCCTCGCCGTGGGGGGAGAGGAAGGCGCCCTCCATGGCCCGGGTCACCCAGGCCATGGCCTCCTTGCCCAGCAGAATGCTGGAGACCAGCAGCAGGTGGGCCCAGAGAAAGAGCGCCAGCAGAAACCCTGACAGGCTCTGCCACAGATCGAGCCGGGCGGCGGTGCGCCGGCCGCTCGGATCCCAGGTGAGGAGACGAAGGTAGTTCCGCTGTTCCGCCATAAAAGGCGCCCTCCTGGATCAGGGGTAATAAAATCAGTTCCAGGCAGATGGAGCCACCGGGCCCGACCGCGTCACCCGGCCATGCCTCGCCAGCATACCCTTCCCCGCCGGGCTCTATCACTACATGATGGTCAATTGATGGACGCAGATCAAAAGGGAGAGGATCAGTGTTCTGCGGCTTCCAGCAAGATCTTCATCTTTTCGGCACCGAACTCCACGATGTCGCCGGCGTAGATCTTTTTCCGTTTGCGGGTCTCCACCTCGCCGTTGACCCGCACCTGGCCTTCCTCAATCGCCGCCTTGGCTTCACCGCCGCTGGGTAGCACCCCCTCGAATTTGAGAATTTTGTAAAGTTCGACGGGTTCTCTGGAAATTTCGACATTCCGCATGGCGGCGCTCCTCGCTGAGGAAGGCGGGCGATCGCGCCTCCTTCCCGACAATCAGGCGCGCATTATTGGTCAGCGCCCGGGCATTTGCAAAATCCGAACCCCAGGCACGCACTACCGGTCCCCTCGCTTTGCTCCGACCGTTTATCGGCTGCGCTTGTCGCAACAGCTTGGATGAGCTGTCTTGTTCGGTCGGCCTTCGCGAGCCCGAGCGCGGTGGGACCTGCCCGCAGGCACGCCGAAAACCCATTTTTGACGATCTATCGACAGGTACCGACGGCGTTCGGGTCGCTTAAGCTGGATTTGCCCCATCCCATCAGGTGCTGGAGCCGGTTTTTATACGGTTCTCCTGCCGCGGCTCTCCTAACCCGTGGCGGTGCTCAAGGAGACCAACGTGGATCTGCCCCGCAACCTGGGCAAGTCGGTGACCGCCGAGCCGGCGAATACTACCGGCGAAAAAAAGCCCCGGCTGAGCGGGGCTTATTTTTAAGAGCGACTTCAATCAGCGTTTTGTCGCGGCGAACGTCTCAGCCGGCCAGCGCCGCCTTCTGAAGCTTGACCAGCTCGCCGATCCCCTTGCTCGCCAGGGCCAGCATGGCGTTGAGCTCGTCCTGGGTAAAGGTCTTGCCCTCGGCGGTGCCCTGCACCTCCACGAAACCGCCTTCCTCGGTCATGATCACGTTCATGTCGGTCTCGGCTTTGGAGTCCTCGGCGTAGTCCAGGTCCAGCACCGGCTGGCCCTTGTAGATGCCCACCGAGACCGCCCCCAGCAGCCCCTTGAAGGGATTGCCCTTCATGGCGCCGTTGCGATCCTTGGCCAGCACGGTGAGGGCGTCCTTGAGGGCCACGCAGGCGCCGGTGATGGCGGCGGTGCGAGTGCCGCCGTCGGCCTGGATCACGTCGCAGTCGATGGTGATGGTGTTCTCGCCCAGGCGCTCCAGGTCCATGACGGCCCGCAGGGAGCGGCCGATCAGGCGCTGGATCTCGACGGTGCGTCCGCCCTGCTTGCCGCGGGCCGCTTCGCGGTCCATGCGCGAGCCGGTGGAGCGGGGCAGCATGCCGTACTCGGCGGTGACCCAGCCCGAGCCGCTGCCGCGCAGAAAGCGGGGCACTCCCCGGCTCACCGAGGCGGTGCAGAGCACCTTGGTGTCGCCGAACTCAACCAGTACCGAACCTTCGGCGTGCTTGGTGTAGTGGCGGGTGAGCTTCACCTCCCGGAGCTGGTCCGGGGCGCGCCCGCTGGGGCGCATGGCGTCCATACCGAGGTTTTTCAACTGGTCGGAAAGGGAGGAAGTCATTAAAGAGCCTTAATCGTAGAGCGGTGGAAATGAAACAGCCCTAGTGCCCGCCAAGAGCGGGTTGTTAGAATAGCTGCCGTTGGAATCCACCCATTTTAATCGAGATCGGTGCTTATGACACGCAGCATGACCGCCTTCGCCCGCCAGCAGAGCGAGCACCCCTGGGGAACCCTGGTCTGGGAGGTGCGCTCGGTGAACCAGCGTTACCTGGAACCCCACCTGCGCCTGCCGGAGAGTTTCCGGGAGCTGGAAGGGGGGCTGCGGGAGCGGCTGCGAAAGGGGCTGCAGCGGGGCAAGGTGGAGTGCACCCTGCGGTTTCATCCCGCGGAGCAGGGTGATGAGCAACTGCAGGTCAACCTGGCGCTGGTCAGCCAGCTGCGGGACGCCGCCCGGCAGGTCAACGAGCTGCTGGCGGATCCGGCGCCGGTGAGCGCCCTGGAGGTGCTGCGCTGGCCGGGCGTACTGCAAGAGCGCAGCCCGGACACCAAGGCGGTGCACCAGGCCGCGCTGGCGCTGTTTGACGTCGCCCTGGCGGAGCTGGTGGAGAACCGCCAGCGCGAGGGCAAGGAGCTGGCCCAACTGATCGAGCAGCGCCTGGCCTCGATCACCGACATCGTCGCCCAGGTACGCAGCCGCCTGCCGGAGATCCTGGCCCGCCAGCGCGAAAATCTGCTGACCCGGCTGGAAGAGGCCAAGCAGGAGCTGGAACCCGCGCGGCTCGAACAGGAAATGGTGCTGGTGGCGCAGAAGGCCGACGTGGACGAGGAGCTGGACCGGCTAGACACCCACGTTGCCGAGGTGAGCCGGGTGCTCAAGCAATCCGGCGCCATCGGCCGACGCCTCGATTTTCTGATGCAGGAACTCAACCGGGAGGCGAACACCCTGTCGTCCAAGTCCATCGTCGCCGAAACCACCCAGTGTGCGGTGGAGCTCAAGGTGCTGATTGAGCAGATGCGGGAGCAGATCCAGAATATCGAATAGTGTCCTGGCTCAAACTCACACATCCTGCTTTTGCCACGTAAGCCCCCTAAAATAGGGGGCTTTTGTTTTTGTGTGTTCTCAAGCTGTTCCTGTTGTGCTTATAATCGCGGTAACCAAATTGGTAACAGAGCGGTAACTAGATTGGTAACCAAGTCGCGGTAACCAAATTTTCAGCCCTGTGGTAACCAGCAGGTGGGAGATGGGACAGCTCACAGACAAAGGGATTAAGGCGATTATTAAATCTGGCGATGAGGGGCGCTTCGCGGACGGTGATGGCCTTTACCTCTGCATTCGCTCTGCAGGCAAGGCGTACTGGGCGCTCCGCTACACAGCTAATGGGAAGCGAAAGCTCTTCACTATCGGCTACTACGAGCACATTTCTCTAGCTGGCGCCCGGACCGAAGCGGGCCTGCTGAGAGCTCGGATCGCCAAAGATGGAACTGATCCGGTCGCCGAGCGCCATAGGGAGAAGCAAAAAGCGATACGAACTACCGATGACTTGTTTGACGACTGGTACAGCCAGCACGCCAAGCGGCTCAAGCATCCTAAGATTCCCCTCCGAAAATATGAGCGTGATATTCAGCCCGTACTAGGAGGGCTCAAAGTAGAAGCCGTAACTCCTCGGGATGTCCGTGCGGTGGTTCACAAGATCACTGCCAGCAAGCGTCCGACGGTTGCAAACGATGCCTTGGCGTTGATGAAGCAGCTGTTCAACCATGGCATTAAGCTGGACGCGATGGCTAGCAACCCTGCTGCAGCTTTTACCAATCAGGATGCCGGAGGTGTCGAAAAGAGCCGCGAACGCATCCTTGAGTTGCCTGAATTGAAAGCGCTTTTTGCCGCACTTCGGAGCCGGCCCGACGCGTTCACGCGTGAAAATTACCTGGCCTGCGCGCTTCTTTTGGTGCTCGGCGTGCGCAAAATGGAACTGCTTGCTGCGCAATGGAGCGAGTTCGATCTTGAGAAGGGTCTATGGTCGCTCTCGGCAGAGCGCACCAAAATGGATGCGGCCGTCTTGATTCCCTTGCCTCCGGCGGCGGTCGCGTGGCTTGAAGAATTGAAGGTCAGGGCATGCGGAAGCGACTATGTATTCCCGCGCCGAAGGGCAAGCAAGCGCTACCCGCACATGAGCCCGGATACCCTTAATGCCGCCCTCAATAAGCTTGCTAAGGCCGGCGTGATTTCCCACTTTACCGTGCATGACCTGCGGCGCAGCTGCCGCTCGCTGCTAGCACGCGTCGGCACTCCGCCTCATATCGCGGAGCGCTGTCTGAATCACAAAATCAAGGGGGTGGAAGGGGTTTATGACCGATATGACTATCTAGACGAACGTCGCACAGCTCTAACCGCAGTGGCGGATATCGCTGCCCCTATCACCAATCTTGACGTCTAGATGCGACAACGACCCTAGAATTAATACCCAAAGAGAAACAGTTTTGAAACGTATCAAGTCCCTTAAAGACCTTCCTTCATGGTTTGACATCAAGAACTATGATGCGCTGTTAGGCCTCACGCTGCAGGAACTTCTCGAGCAATTGGAAGTACGAGGAACAATGCGCGGTTTCCTCTACGAAGAAGATTCCATCATTGTTAAGCGGATACGCAGTGGTAATCCGATTTTACCCACCTATTGCAGTGAAGAAGCAGAGCGCGCTTTCGCTGACAGTCAAAGAGCCCGTGGCCTATCTTATGAGCCAACACCACAGTTAGCATCTAGCCGGTCCATTAATCCGCTCAGGTTTTATGACCTAGCGCCGGCTAGTGTAATCGCTCGTGACGATGAAATTTACAAGGTAGGCGATGACGGCCTCGTCATGAATAGAAAACGCGCTTTATCTAATGTTTCTCTTCATCCTGATCCTAGTTTCGAAAGCGCCATATGGACAGCGATACGCCTCGACGGGTCAAGCGATGAAGAAATTTTGGCCGAGCTGCGCAGCTTGCTGCCTTCGTGGCGAGAGCAGAAGGGCACTCCGCCACCTGACTACTCCGTAGGGCGCCTTGGTGAAGCTACCTTTAAAAATATTGTGCGCTATGGGGCGATCCCTCTTCTAGATTTGATGCAGTGGGAGGACATGAGCGGTTCAAAAATATCCAATGCTGTTTTGGCGCGCGTTATCTTTAGCCACGACAACGATATGATAAAAGGTGAAGAGCATCTAAAGAAAACGGTCCGGCCATTCGTGCAACATGTCATCTCCGGTGAGCTAACGACCAGGCTGGAAGCGCTCTTACTGCGAAAGCCCGAGCTACAATCGCGACGCGTCGAAGACCACATTGCCATCATGGAGGGGTAATTTCGCTACGCCGAAATTACCCTCGTTTTCATGCAGCTCAAAGATCATCCATAAAGAGAATAATGAAAATACACTGATAAAACAGATAGATACGCGCAGTATCACTTCCGTCCAAGCTGAAACACTGGAGGAAGTGACTTTGAAACCCTACATCACACCCACCCCCGAGCAGCGTACCGCAGCGCTTGAAGCGGCGGGAGCCCAAGAAGGCCTCTGCCGAGACAAAGAGCGTTGCAGCATCACCTCCTTGAGCCGTTCCAGAACCTGGCAGCTCGAGCGCGAAGGCAAGCACCCGAAGCGGATCGCACTTGGCCCCAATTCTGTTGCCTGGCGGCGGTCTGACCTTCTGGTCTGGGTCGAGCAACAACAGTGCCGCAACGGCTAGTGAGGTGAGATATGCATACAACCGTCCCATTCTCATTAGTTGATCCCGCCGTACAGTATGCTCGCGCCGGCTATGCGGTTTTCCCGCTGGAGCCGGGCGGCAAAAAACCCGCAACGCCCCGCGGCTTCAAAGATGCGAAGCGTTGTCCTGATCAGGTGCGCGCGCTGTGGCGCAACCCTGCTAGCAATATCGGCTTGCCCACAGGAAGCATCAATGGCTTCTTTGTCGTCGATGTGGACGAGCCCACGCAGTGGTTTGAACTGGTTGAAACGCACGGAGGAGAGCTTCCCTCCGGCCCCAAAGCCACTACTGATAAGGGGTTCCATCTTTATTTTGCTATCCCGCAGGAATTGAAAGGACAGCACATCCGCAATCGCGCCAACCTGGCCGGATGCTTCGATGTTCGTGGTGATGGGGGCTACGTGGTGGCTCCGCCGTCGGTTCACCCCAATGGCCACCGCTACGAATTCGCTGAGAAGCTGTCTACGACCCCGCTGCCGATGCCTCCCGCCTGGTTGTTGGACCTCATCGGCCGGTCGGAAGATGCTCCGCGGGTACATAGCGATAGCTCAGGAACTATTGAACGTGTCAGCCGTTATGGACAGGCCGCACTCAATCAGGAGTGCAGTCGTATTGCTGCAACTCAAGAGGGGGGCCGTAACGATGCGCTCAACTGTGCGGCATTCTCAATCGGCCAGCTGGTGGCGGGCGGTGAGCTTTCGTTGGCAGAATCTCACGCCGCCCTTGCGGAGGCCGCGACCTCGGCAGGGCTGCCAGCGCATGAAGTTGATAAGACGCTGACCAACGGCCTTGAAGCGGGTATGCAGGTGCCGAGGCAGGCACCTGACGAGTCACTCACACATGGCAACCAGGAAGCGCGTAGCGCGGATGATAACCCGGCGCCAAAAATCCACTGGTCACCCCCCAAGCCCTTAAAGAACGAATTGCTCCCGGTGGAAGCGTTCGATCCCGAGCTCCTCCCTGAACCGTTGCGGGACTTTGTGGTGGATCTGTCGGAACGCAAGGACAACGCGCCCATGGACTTTGGTGCAATCGGGGTGATGGTCGCCCTGAGCAGCCTGCTGGGTCGAAAGCTTGGTATTCACCCCAAGCGTCATGACGACTGGCTGGTGATCCCTAATCTTTGGGGTGTCATTGTCGGGCGGCCGTCGATGAAAAAGACGCCCACCTTGGATGATGCGATTCGCCCGCTTAAACGCCTGGAGGGCGAAGCGAAAACGGATTTTATCGCCGCATCAGCAGACTATCAGGCAGCCCAAAAACTGGATCAGCTTCAGCAAAAGGAAGTTGAAAAGCGCGCGGCGAAGTTGGTCAAACAGGACAAGCACAGCGACGCTCACACTCTGCTGCTCGAAGCATAGGAGAGCGTGCCGTTAGAGCCGGCCCGGCGGCGCTACTTGGTAAACGATGCCACGGTCGAAAAACTTGGTGAGATTCTGTCTGAAAACCCCATGGGTATCCTGCTGTTCCGGGATGAGCTGACCGGCTGGATGAACAGCATGGAGCGCGAGGGCCGCGGACAAGATCGCGCGTTTTATTTGGAGGCCTGGGGTGGTCAGGGGAGCTTCACTTATGACCGAATCGGTCGCGGCACGGTGGAGATTAAGAGCACCACCGTTAGCGTTCTCGGCGGAATCCAACCCGGAAAGCTGCAGCCGTATCTGATGGCGCAGCGCAACGGTAGCGGTGACGATGGCTTCATTGAGCGGCTACAGATGATGGTGTATCCCGATCAGGGCAAATTCCAGCATATCGACCGCCAACCAAACCAAGACGCTCAAGCGCGCGCCGATGCGGTGTTTCAGCGCTTCAATGAAATCCCCCCCAGTGATGATGTCGTTCCCGCGCTGCGCTTCTCTGAGGAGGCTCAAACGCTGTTTGATGAATGGTATTCGGAGCTAATGCAACGAATCCGCACGGGGGAGAGCAGCGCTCAGATGGAGAGCCACCTGAGCAAATACCCTTCCCTGATGGCCAGCCTCGCACTTCTTATTCATGTGGCTGAGGTCGGCACCGAGGAGCCGGTATCGGCTGAATCTGCGGCGCGGGCGGCGGACTGGTGCGACTACTTGGAAAGTCATGCCCGACGTGTTTACGCACTCGGTCATGATTCCGCTGTTGGCGCTCGTTCGCTGGTGGAGCGCCTACCTAAGCTCCCCAATCCTTTTCGGATCAGTGATATCAACCGTAAGCAATGGGGGGGATTGAGCAACGCTGAGGACATTTACCGCGCGCTGGATACGCTTTGCGAGCATGGCTACCTGTACCGGGAAACAGTCCCTACATCCACCAAGCCGAAAACGCTCTACCACATCAACCCAGCCGTCCGTGAGGACTGACGGATGGGACGATACCTCAATGCGTTACGGGAAAGGGAAAAAGCAAAAAGCACCTCCTGCGCTCCCGATGATTCCGACAAATTCAAAAAATCGGTTTTATCGGGTGCAAGTCCTGCGAATTCTGAAGAGTCTTCCGCCAAAAAGAATACCGCGGCCATTGGCGACGGGCCGGAGATACCGCCGCGCCAAGAGGTAACTGGAGGAGGCTCGTTCTCTGCTCAATCAGCCGCGGACTTCCTTGACCACATTGCACGAGGGGTAGAGGTGGACGTAGAGACTTTGTTGAACCTTGGCGTTCTGGCTCAGCAGGATATCGAAGACCTGAAAGCAGGTATGTACCGTCGTGAGCATATTGCAGCTTACCTGGATGTCGTACGCCAAGCGCTGGACTTGCAGAAAGGGACCGAAGTTTCGACAAAAATGAAGCTAGCAGGCAAGCGGTAATGATATGGGGTTTTTCTACGAATCGTTTGGGAGACTCGGTGCAGCACCATGGGGTGTTCGGCGCTTCCTCTGCATGGAGCATAGAGTTTGATATTTACCACCTGCGGTTACTACTTCGGCATAGAACTGAACAGTAAAGATAAGGTATTAGGTGCACACCCGTTCCTTGCTCATCAGCCAAACCATCGACCGGTCGCTTATGCGAACTTTGCAGACATTGTCTCTGCTGTAGCCGAGCGGCGGGAACCGCCCCGAAGGAGCCGCTGAGAGCCTGCGAACCATTCAACCATCCTTGATCGCCAGAAACATGAAAGCGGACGCTGGCTGTGGTGGCTGGTCGCGACAGGAGCTGCTCATTATCAGACATTCTGGGGCGGATGGTGTGGTTCCCCAGCTATGAGCTGTGCTTGATGTCAGGGCTGAATAACGTCCCGCGTCACCGGTAGTAAAAGCATAGGAGGAACGAGCGGCGCTTTTTTACTCCCCGAGTGGATGCTGTTGTTGTGCTGCATAGTTTTCAGGAAGCTCACCAATTGCCACAAAAATGTTAAAGTAACCTTGACCGAATTGACATGCCGTAATTCTGTAGTACCTTATCCACGAGAGCGCAGTCATTTTTACTGCCATGAACTACTATTTCCTTGATAAAGTTCCTGATAGGTTTTCCATCATGCTCTGCTAAAATGTAGTATGGTGATCCTTTTACGCAATCTATTCGCACATGATCAGAAGTTAAACCAGCAATTAATCTCCATTCCCTCTGGCGATAATATCGCAATTCAAGCGTGTCTGTTTGGCGTGTGTAATCTGTAAAATATAGGATATTCCCTAAAAACCTTATTGCCCCTTCTAATTCACCAATATCTTCAACATGGTCGTATAGTTCCGACCGGTATTTATTTGGCAAACATTTAATCTTATCCATAATGGTGCGAAGTTCAGTGAGGCGATACAACAAAGAAACTCCAATCCGATCTTCTGTGTCTTTTTCGTCGTTACCGATAGGGGCAGGTAAATAGAATACGGGGAAGCCTCCCAGTGCTCTTATGAATTCTGTTTCAAAGCCAATTCCTACTGGCCCAAATGCTTCACAATGATCACGAAGGTCGCTTTCGCAATTTAAAGAAGTAAGACAGAGCCGATATTGCCTAACTTGGAGGCTTTTATTACATCCACAGGGGTCTTTCCACGGCACTTCGGGATCTTCCTTAACCAGGAAAAACCCATTTTTCAAAATCCCTTTTAAAACATCAATCGCAGGATCAATTGAATTTCTCTTTGACCTACAAAAGCAATGATAAAGCAGGTGGCCCATTAGCGCATTAGAAGTCTAGGCGTATCGCCATGACTGCCTTTTAATTGATGAGATGCGAATCGTAGCTTTGACCAATGCTTGGGGTATTCATCTCGGATATGCCGTAAAAATGATGCAATGTTTGAAAACTTGGTAGATCTGTTTAACAGCTCCGGATTCGTTTCGTGAATCATTTTCAAAATATTTCCGCGTGAAAAATTAACGACCCTTTTTTGGTCATCAAGGAATGTGAAGCTAGGTGAACCAGACAAACTTATAGCACTTTTTGCGCAGTTTACCCTGAATGAGGGTTGTGCATGCTCATCGGTCCAAGTCCAATTAACAACACCTTCCGATGAAAGTTGTCTCTCAATTAGGCTTGCATTGGCAGGGTCTCTGGCATACTGCTGCAAGTCAGTCAATAGCAGATCCAGCGTCAACAGCGTTTCACCAGCCTTAGTTTTTGCTAGAGCAGGGCTCACTTCTATGAACCAGACAGAACGCGGAGAAACCCGATTTTTATAAAGAAGTTTAATGTCTTTAGTTGTTGGTTTTCCAAGTAGGTTAATGTTGCGAAACACTTGTTCACTTTCACTAGCGACCAGGTCAATAGCCCCCTTTATCAACCATGTATCCGCTGTGTAGCTTCCACTGCATTTTTCACCGAAGAAAAACCCTCTTTTTCCAAAAACTATTTGGATCGTGCTTGAATTTTTACCAGGCAAAAGGTTAGCCGACTCGATTTTACACCTATCACTACCAGTACTATCGCAAGATGCAATGCTTCGTAAAATTACTCCGCCTCCTGCGGTACTAATACTCCCCTCAATGACTTCAGTTGGCGCATACGCTGGTCCTGAATCGAATGCAACACCTTTTAGCCCTGCTGATGCAGAAACTGAAAGCAATATTACGACAAAGACAGAACAGAGTCGAATTTGGAATTTCATATCATTCCCCTTTTCCAGTAATTCAGCTGCTGTCTATTCCTAATTCCGTTATCAGCCGTGCTGATGTATCAGCATATAGTTCATTAAATTCATCTCTTCGTAATCTCTGAGTATTTGAGACAAACATCTCATCCCAACTAGGTTTCCAGTTATCTCCCCAAGCTTTCTTATACATGCTGACATTAGCCCGTGATGCGGCAGCTAATCCTGCACCCCTATTAGTAACAAAACATGCATTAATTAGTCGAGCATATGATTCTCTAAACTGTTCAGACCACAAAAATTTGTAAATATAAAAGTTGCGATCCAAGTTGCGCTTGAGATCAAGTAAGACTGGTGGTTCCATAGACCCCCAGTTGCCAATGTAATTAAATGCACAGTAGAGATTGTTTAAATCTTTTGCCATCTCTTCAAAAACACGAAGTCTCCATTCTACTTGAATACGAGTTCGCCATTCGTTGTTCTCACGTCGTTGCAACTCTGACTTTATAGCAAACCCAATAATTGCGAGTACAGCAGGAACTGCGGCTTGAACCACAAGTTTTGCTACATCTAGGCTAGTCCAATCTGACACAAAACCCCTCTTTGCATGACTTTCCAGCTTGTTGATTTGATTCGCCATTTTTTCCCTCTAACCCAAAGGAGTGGGAAAAAGATGCCAAAGTCTCAATTAACGGGAAGCTGGGAGGAAAAATAGTGTGGCCATCAACACAACGTGCGATCGACGACCGTTTTGCCCGAAAGCGCCCCGCCTTGGCGGGGCGGCAATCGATATGACTACCTTCGTTTCGCTGCTTCCTTAATAAACAACGACTTCTCTGTTTCGTTTATCAGCCCAAGTGCCACGGATTCATTCGCTGCGTGGGCAACGCAGTTCACGTATTTGCCGTGCTGAACAAAATTGCTTATGTCACATGCTCTGGCGATTCTTTGCGCTCCTGTGCAGCCATCTAAGTCAACAGGCAACGAAGGTGGCGACAGCGGGCACAGATCAACTTGGTCATCAACTCCATCGCCGTCACTATCGCCATCGCAAGCATCGCCGATGCCGTCGAGGTCAGCGTCAGATTGAGCCGGATTGGGGTCTTGCGGGCAGTTATCCTGCGTATCCTCAACGCCATCGCCGTCATCATCGACATCGCAAGAATCACCGGCGCCATCGCCATCAATATCGATCTGGTCCGGGTTCGCAACCAACGGACAGTTGTCCGTTACATCGGGCACCCCATCAGAATCCTGATCGATTGCGCCACAACTCAAGTCATAATCCACTCCAGACAGCGTCAAGGATGTGGGACTGACGGCACAGGGCTCGGACACAGTAAAAATACCCAGACCGGCTGCTACATCTCGGAGGACATAAGTAAGTTCTGGAACAAGAGTGACCGTCGCATCCCCAAAGCGATGCTCCGTTACTTGCAAAATGTACCAAGCCTGAGAGATCGAGTTCCTATCAATCACAGAGACATCGGTGTTGGCGAAAGAAAGCGCTCCCGCGGCCCCAGATGCTGCGGTGCTATCAAACACATTCACCGTTCCATCGCCGAGCAGCGTGATCAGGAAGGCGCTTGACTGCAAACCGACTGCAACTCGGTATGCATTGCCAATAGAGCCGTTAAAGTTCAGGTGATTACTAGGAACTAAGTTAACCGTCTGCAGGCCAGTTACGGATTCGGTCACACGGCCGATCTCCCACAGGCCTGCATATTGGCCCGGATCGATCACAACCGGCAGTGTGAGTATGCTTAGAACGCCGCTCCCTCCGATCGCGGAGACGCCATCAAAATCAGGGGGTAGCGTTATCATTCCAGCTTCATCCACGGAGAATATCACCAACCCCGTCGTCCCTGGCCGGAATCGGTGTACTCCTGGGTCAAGATCAACCACAGCTGTTCCGCTTCGGAATTGACCGTCAATGTCCATATCCCAAAGACCGGTGTAGTTTCCGGTATCAATCGTTACTGCAACGGCATATACGTTGGCTGAGCCGAATAGACTGAGCATTACGGTCAAAATGACCGCGTAGATGTTTGTTCTTTTCATTGCGGCCTCCTCGCTGGGAAAATCAGCCTTTTGCCCGTTGGCACTGACACCACGCTACGGACCGGGGTCAGTGGCCACTGGGCCTCCCCCCCTTCCAATCGATATGGCTGATCTCGACTGCAAAAAACACTCCACGCTTGCACCAACACAAAAACAACACGCTAGATGAGATTTGCGCCGGCCCAGTAAAAGGTTCCGTCTACCCCATCTGGGGTAGGCGGCCCGCGCAACAAAACGACAACCATCTAATCTGGAAATGATTTTCAAAGAAATCCGAGAAAACGCTCTTTCCGCCGGCCGATGAACGCCGCGCGGAAGTGATAAATTTTTCGACTACCCTAGTTGAATAGCCCTTCGCATATAGTGGATAAAGTCATTTGTTGAAACCCGAGGAGGCATGAGGTGGACGATCTAACCGCGGTACTTGCCACGGTGGAAGCGATCTACTCCGCACCAGGAAGCGCCGACAACTGGCCGCAAGCGGTCGAGTCCATCACCAAGGTATCCGGCGGCTCAGCGGGAGCCTACTTTGTATTGAGCGGGGAAGATCAGAGCACCGAGGTGGCGGCTGATTACGGTTATGACGCGGAGGATAGGGTGCTTTACCAAAGCCCTTACGGGGTAGAAAACGACATCCGTTATCAGTACATGCACAACCTGATACCGGGACAGGTCTTTCGCGATTTAGAGTTCGTGACCGACGCCCAAGCCTATCACGACAGCAAGTGGATTCAGTTTCAGCGCGAAAAGCACGGCGTTTTCTGGTGCCTCTGCGCCCGCGTGAGCCCGCACAATCTTTGGAAAGACTTCATCGCCATCAACCGGCTTGAGGCATGGGGGCAGCACACCGATCAGGAAAAAATCCATCTGCAATTGTTGCTGCCCCACCTTTCGCGGGCGGTCGAGCTGCACCGCACCGTCAGTCGACTGGAGTCGCGTTACGGCGCCGTGCTAGCGGTACTCGACAAACTGCTCGTGGGCTTGGTGATTTTTGACCAAGCCGGCCGGGTGATTGTATCCAACACCACCGCGCAGGCCGAGGCCGACACGACCGGCGCCTACCGCTTCACTGCGACGGGCCAACTCCAGCTGCGTCACTCACCGCTGCAGCATCGCTTCGAACAACTCCTAGCCGAAACATTGAAAACCAGTAAGCAGGAGGGGCGCAGTGAAGGGGGGCTGCTGCCGTTACCCTGCCCCAATAAAAGCGGCACGCTGTTATTCGAACTGATGCCCGTGCGCGATGATGGCTTCAGCGACTCCGACAATATCAGGGGCGCTGCCCTGTTCGTGATCAACCCGGACCGTAGTGAAGTGGCTGACCTGCTCGGGCTTAGCAAAATTTTCGAGCTAACCGAAGCGGAAACTGATATCGCTCGCAGCCTGGTGGAGGGGCTGGCATTGAATGAGATCGCCGAGGTCCGGCATTCGTCGGTTAGCACCGTCAGGACTCAACTCAAGTCAGTGTTTGCAAAGACCGGGACGCGGTCTCAGGCAGGGTTGGTCAGGCTGGCGTTGAAGGCCAATCCTCCTGTCGCGTGAAGCAGATTGGGATGCCTCCCGGTTAGCTCCAGCAATCCACTCGGCCTGTTCCAATGCCCGCCAAGGGGTTAAAACCGGCGGTGTCTAAGCTTTGTCTAGAAAAGCATCAAAGCCGTTCAAATCGCGGTGCCGCGATGCAGATCTTCAAGGAACTTGAGGACCGTCCTGATCGCCACAAGCTCCTCTTTGTACTGTCCGATAACGGAGAACGAGCACAACTATTCGCGAGTTGGGTTGTCGTTTTCAAGCGTGCCAACGAGGGTGGTCAGAAGGCGCCGTAGTGTTGACTTTCGTTGTATTCCATCAAGCAGTCTAAGCACCACTTGGTCAGCCCGTCTGCGTTTTTTTCAGAGACGCCGAAGTCATGCTTAAACATCGTGCGGTGGCAGTTGCGGCAGGTCTTTCTCTGAATGACCGGGGGCGGGCCCAGATAGGGATCATCCATAGCTTCAAGTTGCTCCTTGATCAGGGCGACGAGCTTCTCCTTGTGCGTCTCTTTGAGATAGCGAGCGCCCTTCTGGGTACTTTCCCAATGCTTATGAGGTTGCTCGACGACCTCCACAAGGCTTAACCGTTTCAGGGCGGTGTAAATGCGGGCCTTGGTTTCTCCAAGCCCATCAGCCAAATTCTGAACAAACTGCTCCATGATCAACTCCTGGGTCAGGTGGATGAATGCCGCTCAGCGTGAATTGGCGTAGATTTCGCTCGGGCTTCTCAGGTCTGACAAAAATAGACTCTGCTCTTTGTCCCCGGTCTTAAAGCGCACTAACGCGACCTTGTCGTTGGATTGCTCTGGAATACCCCAGTAAATACGCAGGCGATTACTACTGCCGGTGCTGATGTGCTTGGTGACCTCCCACCAGTGGTTATTGCCCTTAACACGCGACGAGAATTTCTCTCCCCGCTCGAGCATTTTTAGGGTGCCCATCAGGGATCGATAATTGGTAACGTTGCTCGCGATTTCGTCGAACGACTGATCATCAAAAACGATTCGGGGGAATACATGGGGTAGCAGACTATGTAGCAGTTGCTGTTTGGCCTTGGATGCCTTTTCCGACGGCTTCTTTATGCTTTGGTGATAACTGAGTTCATCCTTTAACCCGTCGATGGTTTCGTGCGCGTGTTCGAGTTGTTTTCTTAACTCGCCGTTCTCTTCATCGAGCTTCTTCAGATCGGCATCAAACGCTTGGATGTACTCATCGACAGCTTCTTTTTGAGCGTTCCGAATGGGTGTGGTGTCGAGCTTTGCTGCGGTAAGTTGTCGTGAGAGTTTATCAACGCGGTGTTGTGCTTCGTTGAGCCTTAGGCTGGTTTCTGAATATTCCTTTTCGAGAGCGCCCAGCTCGTCAGTTTTTGTCGCGTAAACTCGAAGATGTAGGTCCAGCTGTTCGGATAAAGAGCGGTTTTCGTTCAGCAGAAAATTAATTAGTACCTGTTCACTATCGATGGAATCGCAGGGGGACTGCCGATGATCATAGTTGCCACCGTCCTCTCTTATTACGTTTCTAGACTCCTCCGTTACTAGTTCGAGAACTCTATTTTCGACGTCTTTGTCGTTAGGGGAGTTGCACAGGCGAACAAACCAGTCGTATTGATAGCCGTCATCGGCAGGTCTGAAGCTTTCGGCTGCTCGTATAAAGTCGATACCGCTATTACGAAGAACTTGCTTTGCTTTCTGGAAGGCTTCTTCTGGGCCATCAAAAACAAAGTATATTCCGTAAGGGTTCTTCTCGATGCTCCATGCTTTGATGAAACATAGATCAGGCTTATAAAGCAGCCGCCAGCGGTAATGCTCGTCTTGCACATAGAGCGACTCTCTATGGGCATGAAGATGGCGACTAACCGCTCTTCTGTCTGCACCAATGCTTGCTGCAACTTCCCTCGCAAGCTGGTCGGGATAGGCTTGCAGGTGTTCTTGTACGGCGGCCTTAATAGAACTCATCTCTGCGTCTCCGTTTCCCTACTTTGGACGAAAGCATGTCTCTGCTGAGCTCGCGCATATTTGAGCCAAGCAGAAACATATCAATAAAAATCAACAATATGAATACGCGGCCCATCAGTGAACAGCTTGGAGACACTTATTAACCAGCCGCTTCTAACCACCAAAGAAGCTGCCCGTTACCTCGGACGGGCAAGGCATTTCTTGAACGAGATCGTTGGGCTGGGGCGCGCATTCCATTTATCCGAGTAGGTTTCTATAAGTGGTGCGAGCATGATCCCTGACCCAAGGGGGCTGCTGGTACCTGAAGAAACCGAAGGTGATCTACGGGGAGTGAGCGGGGATGGTTCTATCACGCCGCCCCCGGCAGTGATGTTGGCCAGACCGGCAAGTCGCCGAAAAGCTACGTTGTTGACGAAGTCTGCGTGCGCGAGGAGGGATAGCGAATGTATTACGACGTCCCGGACGGCAAGCTAATTAGTCGGTCCTGAAAAATCCCGCTTTTTACTTTCAAGCCTGAGCGGGAATTCACGGCTTTTCAGCTCATTGCCAGAGGTTTTCTATCTGTTGCCAAAATGCGGCCCAAAAAACCGGTCTCGCAGCCAGCCAACGCAGCGGTCTTGTCAGATTTTGACCGGCGACGCATAGCAGCACATTGAGCGCCTCGCCCAATATCCCCTTCAGATAACAGCAAGGGGTCGCAGGCGGGCAGGGATTCATCTCATGCAGTAATGCTTAATAAACCTGTACTGTCTGCCGATATGCGGGTAGCTAACAGCGCTATCATCTGTTAAAACAGAGGCTTAGCATTAGGAAGTAAGTCTGGATTTGGCTCTCACATCACCGGCATAGGCTCATTGAGTTGCAAAGGGGACTTTGGGCTTAAGGATAAGCATGGCAAGGCTGAGTACTAATGATAAGTATTGGCTGATCGAGTTGATCCTTTATTGGGAAGGCCGCTTATCGACGACACATCTGACCGAGTTCTTCGGAATCAGCCGACAGCAAGCCAGTAAGGATATCAATCGCTATAAGAGGGAACATCCGGGCTGTTTTGTTTATCAGCCCAGAATCAAACGCTATGTACCCACTGATGGCTTCTGCCCGCGTTACCTGCGTGGCGATGTCAGTGAGTATCTGGACTGGATGGCAGGCCGGCAATCGATAACAGTACCGCGCCACCCCTCCTTCAGCCTGCCGCATGCCGCGGTGACTCATCCTCCCCGCGCCGTATCACCGGTGCTGATGCGCCCGTTGGTTCAGGCGCTACGCGAGCGCCGCCGTATCGACGTGGACTATGTGTCGCTCAGCAATCCCAGTCGCGACGGCCGCGTCATTGTCCCGCACACCTTCGTTAAATCCGGCCTGCGTTGGCATCTACGCGCGTTCTGCGAGAAAAGCGGGGACTACCGAGATTTTGTACTCAGTCGCTTTCGGGGAGAGCCGGAAGTGCTCGATCAATCCAGTCGCTCCGCGAGTGGTGACCTGGCCTGGAACACCCAGGTAGAAGTGGCTCTTAGACCCGATCCCCGATTGTCGGCGGCCAAGCAAGAGGCGCTGAGCCACGATTACGGCATGAGTGGAGGAGAGCTCCGACTGTCAACTCGGGCGGCACTAGTGCAGTACCTGCTGATTGAACTGCAGGTCAACGTAAAAATGCTCGATGGCTGCCCAGAAGCGCAGCAACTGGTTCTCATCAATCAAGACGAGCTCAAACCGTGGCTGTTCAACGGTTGACCCGATGATATCAGCGACCTGTCAACTGGCTTTACCTGTGCATTTTTCCAGGATTGGTCGGGGATGACGATTCGTAGATAGTCGCGACATACCGCTATGAAACAGGGCCGGCGGCCCTTGGGGACTAAAGATGAAATTTAAAGCGTTCTTCTCTAAGGCCTTTGGCGAAGAGGTCGTGGAGCCATTGCCTTACCAGGAAGCGCTGGCACTTGGCGAGTGGCCCGATATCCTCAATATTCCTACCGGCCTTGGCAAGACCGCAGCGGTTACCCTGGCATGGCTTTACAAGCAGCAGGTCCAGCAAGACAGCAATACTCCGAAACGCTTGATTTGGTGCCTGCCCATGCGGGTACTTGTTGAGCAGACTGAGAGCAATATCCGGGGCTGGCTACAGAGTTTGGCGTTGGAGCACCGTGTGGGCGTGCAGGTGCTGATGGGGGGAAGCCAAGACCTCAAGGACCAGAGCTGGGCGGAGTCCCCGGAAAAGCCAACGATCCTGATCGGCACCCAGGATATGCTGCTGTCTCGGGCACTGATGCGTGGCTATGGCATGAGTCGCTACCTCTGGCCAATCCATTACGCACTGCTGCATAACGATGCCTATTGGGTCTTTGATGAAGTGCAGTTGATGGGGCCAGCGCTGCGCACGGCGGCGCAACTCGAAGCGTTCAGACGTGATCTACCACTGGCCAAATCCAGTCGAAGTCTTTGGGTGTCCGCAACGCTTAACGCGGACTGGTTGGCCACCGTGGATTTCAAAGGCCATATCAACGGCCTGACTACTCATAGTCTGAGCGAAGCGGATCGTGCACACCCGGTTTCTGCCAAACGAGTTGGAGCCAGCAAGACCCTTAGCTTCACGCAAACACGACTCGATAAAGAGAGCGCAAAGCAGCAAGCAAAGAGCTATCTGGCCAGCCTATGTGACGAGGTGATTCAACACCATCAGCCGGACAGCCAGACGCTGGTCATCCTCAACCGAGTGGACCGTGCTCAGGGGTTGTATGAGGCGCTGAAAGAGCGCCACCCGTCAACCGAGTTGCTGTTACTTCATGCCCGTTTTCGTGCGGCCGATCGCCAGCGGATCGAGGTCAAACTCAAGGCCAAGGACGCTGGTCGCAATCGCATCATCATCGCCACGCAGGCGATAGAAGCAGGCGTCGACATCAGCTCTGCCACCCTGTTTACGGAGCTGGCCCCCTGGTCATCCCTGGTTCAGCGCCTAGGACGTTGCAACCGCTACGGTGAACACTCAAGCGCACGGGTTTTCTGCATTGATATCGATGAGTCGCTGGAGGCCGCACCCTATACATCTAGTGCCCTATCCCAAGCCCGCGCACAGCTTGAAGCGGTATTGGCGCAAGGAGGTGACGCTGCGCCGGGGCGCCTTCCGGCAGTGGCGGATGTACATGAACAGGGCTTGGTGTTGCGACGTCGCGATTTCATGGAGCTCTTTAACACTGACCCTGATCTCTCCGGCTTGGATGTGGATGTGTCACCTTACATACGGGATTCAGGCCTGCCTCAATGCCAAGTGTTCTGGAGGGACTTCGAGGAATCGCCGCAAGAGCAGCCAGCAGTGGCCAGTCATGAAATCTGCCAAGTAGGGATAGCGCAACTGCGCGACCACCTGAAGAAAGCGAGCGCCTGGGTTTTCGATCATTTGGAAGGGCGATGGCAAGCACTGAAAGCCGACCGACTAAAACCTGGCATGATCGTTATGTGTCGGGCATCAGAAGGGGGGTATCGTCCTGAAATAGGTTTTAAAGCAGCCAGCAAGGGAAAGGTTGATGACCTGCAGGAGCCGGCTAAAGACGTTCTGGAGGCCTACAGCAGTGATCGCCGCAGTCAGACCGGGCGCTTCGTCCCGTTGGCAGAGCATCTGGAAGATGCCCGTCAAAGTGCTGCTCGGCTCTGTGATCAGTTGCGTGTCGAAGACGACCACGCCGAGGCGATCATAACCGCAGCGCACCACCATGACTGGGGTAAGGCGCATGAAGCCTTCCAATTCATGCTCACTCGCACGGGCGATGCGCCGGCAACGGGCGCTCCCTGGGCCAAATCCGCACGCGGTGGTGGACCCGCAGACTACCGTATGAACCCCACGGACGGGCAGGAGCAAGGCGTTCCACGCCCCTGTTTCCGGCACGAACTCGCCTCAGCGCTGGCCTGGCTTGATACCCATAAAGATCATCCCCAGCGAGATCTCGTCGCCTACCTGATAGCGGCACATCATGGCAAAGTGAGAATGGGATTACGTGCGCTGCCGACGGAAAACCAGCCAAAGGACAGCCGGCTCTATGCCCGAGGTGTATGGGCCGGTGACGAATTGCCTGCGCTCAAGTTGGGTGATACCGATGAGCTGCCGAAGGTCCCACTCAGGCTTGATCTGATGCGTCTGGGAGAGGGCGACATGGGGCAATCCTGGGTCGCTCGTACACAAGAAGTGCTGGAACAATTAGGCCCTTTCCAACTGGCCTGGCTTGAGGCGTTGGTACGTATTGCGGACTGGCGCGCATCCAAAGAGGTGCAGAGTCAAGATGACAAGGAGGCCCCTCAATCATGAATCGAATACTGCTAAAAGGCTGTGCTCCGACGCCGCTGGCTCACTACCTCAAGGCACTGGGCATACAGCGCCTAGTCGCAGAGCAGCTCGATCCGAAGGTGAAGGGCGCCTGGCGGGATGATGGCTTCGAGCTCATGGCCAATGTGGACGATCAGGCGCTTCAGGACTTTTTTCTAAACCGTTATCAACCGACTGCGGTACTGGCCCCGTGGAATGGCGGAAGTGGCTTCTTTCCCTCCGACAACAAAGACGGCTTTGGTCCCATCGTCGCAGGAACGGCAGAGCGCTTTGCGCCGCTACGAGAAAGTATCGAACAGATTCAACAAGTGCTTTGCGAAGAATCTTTGACAGCCAAGCCCGACAGTGAGCAGAAGGAGCGGCTGCTTAACCATCTACGGAGTACGTTGCCGGATCGCGCATTGGACTGGATGGATGCAGCGCTGATGTTAACTGATGACGGCGCCAAGTATCCGCCCCTGCTGGGGACCGGTGGCAACGATGGTCGCCTGGACTTCACCAACAACTACTTAAAGCAGTTAGTTGCGCTATTCGATCCGAACACGGGGGCACCTTCGGTTACCGCCAGTCAGGCCCTTCCGAATGCCTTATTCGGGACGGTGTACCGAGGCAGCGGTAAGGGGGTTATCGGCCAATTTGCGCCGGGGAGTGCCGGGGGCCCTAACAGCAGCACCGCATTTGAAGGCGGTGCCCATGTCAACGGATGGGACTTTGTGCTGATGCTGGAGGGGGCGCTACTGTTTGCGGCGAGCGTCACCCGACGTCAGGGGCACGGGGAAAGAGGGAGCCTCAGCTACCCATTTACGGTTCGCATGAGCGGCAGCGGCGCCGGTAACACTGCCCAGGCCGACGAGGGGAATGCTCGAGCGGAGATGTGGTTGCCGCTATGGGGCCAGGCGGTCACCCTAAGAGAGATTAAGGCGGTGTTGAGTGAAGGCCGCGCCGCAATGAATGGCAAACTGTGCCGTGATGGTCTGGACTTCGCCCGTGCCGTAGCGCAACTGGGGGTGGATCGCGGTATCGACGCCTTTCAGCGCTATGCGTTTGTGATGCGCTCCGGTAAGGCCTACCTGGCCACGCCGCTCAAGAAGTTCCGGGTGGAACAGCGGCCAGAAGCTGAACTGATCGCTGACTTGGAACGTAACGGCTGGCTGTCTCGGCTGCGTCGGTTGGCCCGTGCCAAGGAGGCCCCCAATAGCTTGAAAAGCGCTGTTCAGGGGCTTGAGAACGCCCTCTTTGACCTTACTCAACGAGCGACCAGTAGCACCCTGCAATCGATTCTGATCCGCCTGGGCGAGTTGGTTGATTGGCAAGCCCGCAGCCGCAAAGGCCGTGAAGCCTCGTTGAACCTGCCACGGCTGTCATCTGCCTGGCTGCGCGATGCGGATGATGGCAGTGATGCGTTCCGTCTGGCCGCGGCATTGGCAAGCATCGGTGTTGGCGGCGCCTTGCCCATGCGCGCGCATATTTTTCCTTTGGATAAGGGCAGCAACAGCTGGCGTTTGGCCGATAACGGCGACAATGCCACCTGTACGTGGGGAACTGGCGGCTTGAGCCGGCAGTTTGCGCCGTTGCTGGCCCGCCGCTTACAACTAGATAAGCAGGCGCCTGTCGGCATCCGCTTAGCTGGCAAGGTGCCGGCCGACCTCGCGGCCATAGAAACCTTTTTGTTGTCACCAGACCTGGATCGACAGGTGGCCGCGTTACTGCCCGGATTGGCGCTGATTGATCGGCCGTTTGCTCTTCCAAATCGGCAAACGGATCAGCCGCAACTGCCGCTGGTCTATCGGCTGCTGAAGCCGCTGTTCTGCGATGCCCAGCAACTCAAAGACGCATCCTTGTTAGTGGAAGGTAAGCAGCTCACTCTGCCGAGCACGGTTACGCGCCTGTTGGCGGCGAACCGGGTGGAAGAGGCTGTTGCCGAAGCGATGCGGCGCACGCGCATTGCGGGTATTCAAGCACCGAGCTTGGCGCCTGAGTGTGGTGCCATTGATGGCTCGCGTTTGCTGGCGGCTCTGATGGTGCCCATGTCCACTAACAGTTTAAAGCACTTGGCACGCGCCACCTATCGTCTCGACGCGGCTGAGTCCGTGCGAGCCTGATCAAGACACCCCTTTTAAGTTCATAGCAAGGAGAATGCACATGACTTTCGATTTTAGCGCTTTTGATAACGCCCCCCGCCTGCTGCTCGAAGTGGACCTTCAGCCATTGCAGGGCACTCGCTTTCAACCGACCGGCTTCCCCGATCTCGGCGCCGCGGTTTACGAAGGCCCTGATGGCGAGCAGATGCTGCTGGTCGAGTCGGCACAGAGCATGGCCAACCGCCTGGAAGTGGTGTGCTGGGATGATGTGGCGGATGACTGGGTTACACCGCTGAAGGGGCTGCCGCTGGTGAAGGTTCAGGACAAGAGTGGTCGGCCGCTGACCAACTCGGTACTGGAATCCCACCGCATCAACTCGCCTTATATTCTCGAGGGCAAGGATAAGAGCCTGCTTGAGGTGCTGAAGTCCGAGCTGGCGGGTATGGAGGAAGGGCGGGTCGACATTCGACGCTTGGCCACCGTGCTGATGCGGCTAGACACCAATGCCCTGCTGCACGGGGTGTTCTTGGCCAAGAAAGAACTGGCAGGGGGACGGCTGCGTTTGCCGCGTGTCCTGTCCGCCTTTATCGAAGCGCGCCAAGCCAAAGTGGCCGCCAGCGGTGGGGTCAAGAATGACAGCGTCAACCCCAGCGGAGATACCAGCAAGGGATTTGGCAACGTGCCTTTCGCCCGTGATGAGTACGTGGCGCCGCAAATTACCGCCTACTTCAATATCGATCTGTCCCAAATTCGTGCCTTTGGCTTGGGTGATGCAGCGAACAACTTATTGGCGGCACTGGCGCTCTACAAAATCCGTCGCTTCCTTGATGAGGGTCTGCGGCTGCGCACCGCATGCGATCTGCGCCAAGTTGATCTGCGTGTGACTCAGCCTCAGAGCTTTGCAGTTCCCGGGCGTGCGGAGCTAGAAGCACAGCTGCCCTCCCTGATTGAGGCCTGCAGCGAACTGTTTGCCGACCCCCGTGTCACTCAGGTCACCTACGAGAAATAAGCCATGCTGACTATCGCCATTCACTTTCCTGCGGGTCGCTACCATGCCACCCCTTGGGGAAAGCATGTCAACGAGGCCGACGTGGAGTGGCCGCCGTCGCCGTGGCGACTGCTGCGCGCGCTACTGGCGACCTGGCACCGCAAGGGAGACCAGACGCGCTTCAGTCAGGCGCAGCTGGAGCAGCTGTTTGAGCGACTGGCCAGCGAGCCGCCGCGATTTGCGCTGCCGCCGGCACGACAGGCGCACACCCGTCATTACATGCCGGGCGCCGGCAATAAAACCAGCCTTGTGTTCGACGCCTTTGCCGTGATGCACAAGTTCGCGCGCCTGATCGTCCAATGGCCGCGCGTTGAGCTGAACAACGAGGACGAAGCGCTGCTGGATGACCTGCTCGCGAAACTGGGCTACCTGGGGCGCGCTGAAAGTTGGGTCACTGCCGAACGCTTAAACGGCTGGGATGGTCATTTCGATGCGTTTCCAGGCGATGACCGATTGACAGAGGACGGCCTGGCGCGTGAGCCGACCACGCTGCTGGCGCCACTCTCTGCCGCCGACTGGCGCCAGCAAAGGGATGCGCTACTGCAGAATACCGATATCAAAAGCGTCAAAGGCAAAAAAGGCGTGGCGCTTCAGGCGACCTTGCCGGAACCGTTGGTTGAGGCGCTGGAACTCGATACCGGCGCGCTACAGGCGGTGGGCTGGAATGCTCCGCCAGCCGCGCAGCAGGTGATCTATTACCGGCCCTATCATGCCCTGAGCGGCCGCATACCGCGTCAGGCTGAATCCAGGCAAAGCTTGCCGATCCAACAGGCGCGACTGCAGTTGGTGGGCAAGCCGCTGCCGCGCGTAGAGGACACACTGCGTGTGGCTGAGGCCTTCCGGTCGGCGTTGATCCATACCCTCGACCAGCGCCTAGGAGTGGCCGTTCCGCCGCTCATCTCCGGTCACGACCTGCCTGCCGAGAACCGCCATGCCCACGCCTTCTTTCTGCCGGAGGATGCCGACGCAGACGGCCGAATTGATCATCTCTTGCTGCACGTTCCCGGTGGGATCGACGCCGATGTATTGCGGGCGCTCGATATCATGAATCGCCTCTGGATGGGTAAGACCGGGGAGTGGCGATTGCTGTTGGATACCAAAGGCGATGCCCTTGGCCAGCTTTCCAACCAAGGGCAAGTCTGGGAAAGCCTCACCCCATATCTTCACCCCTGGCACTGCAAGCGAGGCTTTGATGTTGAAGCCCAGTTGCTGCGTGAGTGCCGCCTGCGAGGGTTGCCGGAACCGACTATCGAACGGCTGGAAAGTATCCCGCTAGGGCGGGCCAAGCGTCCCATGCGCCCAGTGCAATTCCAGCGTTTCCGTCGTCGGCGTGGCCTGCAACAACCGGACCGGCGCGGCAGTTTCCTCCGCTTGAGCTTTGCGGAGCCGGTCACAGGGCCGTTGGTCTTGGGCTTCGGTTGTCACTTCGGATTAGGGATGTTCGGTAGCAAGGACTAAATGAGCGACTAAATCGGACGGCTGCAAGAGCTGCACTGCGTCTGTGTCAATATTCACCTAGGGAAAGGGTGGTGCCCATGGAAAATGCAGCGGCGGAGCCTAGTCTCATACCAGCTCGCATGATTAACGAGTATGTATACTGTCCGCGCCTAGCCTACATGGAGTGGATTCAAGGCGAGTGGCGGGACAATCTGGATACGGAATCTGGTCGTTACGCCCACCGCCGGGTTGATAAAAAATCCGGTAACTTGCCTGATTCTGAGCAGCCGGACGATGAACAACCGATCCATGCGCGTTCTATTACGCTGAGCGATGACGACCTGGGCATTATTGCAAAGCTGGACCTGATAGAAGGAGATGGGAGCAGGGTAAAGCCTGTTGATTATAAGAAAGGTAAACGCCCACATATCGCTTCTGGGGCATACGATCCAGAGCGGGTACAGCTCTGTGCGCAAGGGCTGCTGCTTCGCAAGCATGGATATAGCGCAGAGGAAGGCGAAATCTACTATGTCGCCTCGAAGGAGCGTGTACGAGTCCATTTCGACGAAGATTTACAGCAGACGACGCTGGAGGCAGTAGAAGAACTCCGCAGCCTGGCTCACAAGGATATACCGCCACCACTTGAAGACAGCCCCAAATGCCCCCGCTGTTCGCTCGTTTCCATCTGCCTGCCCGATGAGGTCAATTGGTATAACAAGCTGGAAGAAGCCCCACGACCCATTGCGGTTAGAGACGACGAGCGCATACCCGTCTACGTCCAGGCGCCGTATGGCACCGTGCGTAAAAAAGGGGAGGTGCTGGAAATTGAAGCAGGAGAGCAAAAGCAACAGGTTAGAATTAATGAAATTAATCACTTGGCGCTCTACGGAAACGTTCACTTAACTACTCCGACCTTACAGACACTGATGCAGCGAGAAATTCCTGTCTCGTGGCATACCCAAGGAGGTTGGTATTACGGGAGTGTGCAGAGCCTGGGGCAGAAGAACGTGCATTTGAGAATAAGTCAGTTCAGGTCAGCATTTGATGACGCTGCCTGTCTGAAGATATCCCGTAGTTTGGTTCGCGCTAAGATTCTTAACTGTCGAACCCTGTTACGCCGTAACTGGCGGGGTGATGAGCCTCAAGATCAGGCTCTCAAAGGGTTACGAGAGTGCGCGAATCGCGCCTCTCGTGTCTCTGATATGGCCACTCTGCTCGGTCTTGAAGGGCAAGCTGCCAGTATCTACTTCAAAGCCTTCGCCCATCTAATCGCTGCCGATAAGCTTTCCTCGGGATTCGTTTTCAACCAGCGTAATCGGCGTCCTCCAAGAGACCCGATCAACGCCTTACTGTCTCTCGCTTATAGTGTTTTGAGCCGGACATGGGCGGCAACGCTGCACAATGTCGGGTTTGATCCGTACGTTGGTTTTTACCATCAGGCCCGCGCCGGCCGTCCGGCTCTGTCACTGGACATGATGGAGCCCTTTAGACCGTTGCTTGCAGATTCAGCTGTCATTACCGCGATCAATAACGGTGAGTTGAACGTAAAGGACTTTGTTAGCCATGGCGACCAGTGCGGGCTAACCACATCAGGGCGTAAAACTTTCCTAGGCATTCTGGAGCGGCGTCTCGGTCAGCAAATTACCCACCCCTATTTTGGCTATCGCATTAGTTACCGGAGGTTACTCGAGCTGGAAGCTCGTTTGTTGGGGCGTTTTCTGAATGGCGAAATAGAGCACTATCAAGGGTTCACAACGCGTTAAAGAGTGACCATTGAAGGAAATAGCGCTAATGAGCAAGGAGTATCTTTATCTAATCACTTATGACATAAGCGATCCAAAGCGCCTACGCCAGGTGTTTAGAATCATGGAAGGCTACGGCGAATGGGTGCAATTATCTGTATTTCAGTGCCGCTTGAGCCCTCGCCGTTATCAACGATTAATTGCCGATCTGGAAAAGGAGATCAAACAACACGAAGATCACGTCCTGCTGTTTAAGTTGTGGGCTGCCGACACCCAGTCAGCCGAATTTGTTAGCATAGGGAAGGCATTTCAGCCCATTACTAAAGAACCGGTGATTATCTGACGGCTCGCCGGCCAGATGCGAGTGCTTAGGTGGTGAACAAAACGCCCATGACCGCTCGCACTACGAAATGCTCTTTAACAATCAACAAAATACGAAGCACGCGGCTTTGACGTTTGTCATAAAAACCATGGCGTTCGGTAATGGGAGCTTAGTGCTCGCAGCTCTCTGTTACGGAGTGCTAATCCAGCGGCATAGGGAAGACGCGGTTATCCGGAGCGTTTAGCTCCGGCCTCTTTGAAGCATTTTGTAACACACCGGCTTCGTGACCAGTGATTGGTTATCCGGAGCGTTTAGCTCCGGCCTCTTTGAAGCGAGGCTATGAGTTCCCAAGAAACCGGGGACTGGCTCGTTATCCGGAGCGTTTAGCTCCGGCCTCTTTGAAGCGCGGATTGTGCGTGATAGATGCGGTGCAGATCGCTGTTATCCGGAGCGTTTAGCTCCGGCCTCTTTGAAGCTGAATTTACGCGGGGGGTTTGAGTATTGTACAACGGGTTATCCGGAGCGTTTAGCTCCGGCCTCTTTGAAGCTAGATAGATTTTTTACCTAATGCGAAGTAGTCACCAGGTTATCCGGAGCGTTTAGCTCCGGCCTCTTTGAAGCTTATAGAAAACCCGGTCCCCGAGGGTCAGGCCCAAGTTATCCGGAGCGTTTAGCTCCGGCCTCTTTGAAGCCCGTTGCCGGTCGGGGCCGCTATCGACCCCTACTGGGGTTATCCGGAGCGTTTAGCTCCGGCCTCTTTGAAGCTGAATTTACGCGGGGGGTTTGAGTATTGTACAACGGGTTATCCGGAGCGTTTAGCTCCGGCCTCTTTGAAGCCCCAGTTGGCCTGGGCGTCACGGAGGATCTGCTGCGCGGTTATCCGGAGCGTTTAGCTCCGGCCTCTTTGAAGCAGGGAAACGGCCGGGTACTCGCCGATCGTGTAGTGGGTTATCCGGAGCGTTTAGCTCCGGCCTCTTTGAAGCTTTCCATTCACTCCCCCTTCGTTTTTCCTAGTTCAGTTATCCGGAGCGTTTAGCTCCGGCCTCTTTGAAGCGAGAATAGCGATATCAACGCTGTTCGAATCGAGCGCAAGTTATCCGGAGCGTTTAGCTCCGGCCTCTTTGAAGCCTGGCTGATGCAGTCACACGGAGGCAGGTATTCCTTGTTATCCGGAGCGTTTAGCTCCGGCCTCTTTGAAGCAAAGAAAACGCACTGCGCAACCGTTCACGCATGAATGTTATCCGGAGCGTTTAGCTCCGGCCTCTTTGAAGCGAGTCGAATAGACATGGCTATGGCCTCGTCGGTAGGTGTTATCCGGAGCGTTTAGCTCCGGCCTCTTTGAAGCTCGGCCATGCTCCGCGAGGCGGGGGTGCTCACCAACAGTTATCCGGAGCGTTTAGCTCCGGCCTCTTTGAAGCCAGCAAATTGGGGGCGCGCCCGTGACCCTGTGGCGGTGTTATCCGGAGCGTTTAGCTCCGGCCTCTTTGAAGCAGATGTGACTCAAGTTCTACCACTCTCGCAGATCGGGCCGACTGGATTAGAATGTGGAACAACGCCAACTAAACAGGCACCGATTGGGTCAAGATAGGGCCAATTCGAAGTGGCGCCTTCACTGGCAACGAGCAGTCAAACGGCCTGTCGCCTTCTTGGAAGCAGAAGACAAATTGGTAACCAAATCGGTAACTATTCAAGAATTTTGACCGGGTAAGAGGATTTAAAAGCATTAAAAAACAATGCTTAAAGACGATGAATAAATATTCAGATCCAGAATATCGAGTGATGTTTCTGCGGCCTTATAGAGATCCAAGACATAGCACTAGGCCCGGTTCTTCCTGGCTTTGACAGACCTCTGCGGATCAGAGGGCCTCAGCCTCATGCCGAGGGACCGGAGCCCTTGCTCCTCTGGGTGTGAAATCCCGGCGTTCTGAGTCCCTGCCTAGTCGCCCAGTGTCAGTTGATCCTCCAGCCAGGGCTGCTCTTCGGTCAGTGCCGGTAGAAAGTGTCGGCCAAGAATCGAAACGCTGTCCTCGGCAATTTTCTGTGGCAGGTCGCCCAGCTCGCCGCTGCGCGCGGTGAGGGTCAGGGAGCGGAACAGCGGCTCCGTCGGCAGCCGCCGAAGCTGTATGTTTTGCAGCTTGATGCCGCTTTGAAAGACGCACAGCGGCGTGGTGATGGTCCAGCCCAGGCCTGCCGAAACCGAGGCGACGATGGCTGAGGTGTTGTCCAGTTGCAGCCGCTCCGGCGGCTCGGTATGGGCGCGGCGCAGGTGTCGCTCGATGCTGCTCCCGATAAGCGAGTGGCTCGAATAGCGAATAAAGTCCAGTTGGCTGGTCAGGGTCGCCAGGCTGTCCACCGGCTGGCTGTAATCGTTGGGCAGGGCCAGCACAAAGGGTTCGCGCAGGATGTGGTAGCGCGTCAGGTCCGGATAGTCCTCTAGGGCATCGTCAGAGATGATGATGTCGACATTGCGTGCCAGCAGCGCGTGGCCGTGCAGGTGCGAAAGACCGGTACTGATCGACCAGTCCTGGGCCCGGTTCTTCAGGGCGTTGACCAGCGATCGGCCAACCGCCGTTGCGATCGAATCAACCACCGCGATCTTGATATGCCGTAGCCGCGTGAAATCCGCCTGCTTGATGGCCAGGCTGGTTTTTTGTGCTTCGCTCAGCAGCTGTGAACTGCGGTCCTGGAGAAAACGCCCGGCGGTCGTCAGCTTCATGGGGCGTACGGAACGGTCGAACAGGGTGGTCTGCAGCGCTTCCTCCAGGTTGGCCAGCGACTGTGAGATCGAGCTCTGGGTCATCCCCAGTTGCTGCGCCGCCAGGCTCATGTTGCCGCTTTTGGCCACCTGGGCAAACAGCTCCAGCGCCCGAAGATCAAATCCAAATCGTGTCGCCATGGGCGCTCCTGGTTATCGGTTGATGCTTCGCTGCCGGGGGGCTGTGTCGTCCTGGCCGGTCGCGGGGTGGCAGGGCGAATGCACCTGTCCCGGGGCTACCTCTTGAGCGCATGCATTCATCAGTATTAGTTTTTCTTATAGTGATAAATCATTCTAACTAATTGTGTTTGAAGGGCAAGTTGCGAGCGGCTATAGCTTCAAGGCGGCATCAGAGCCGGACGGTGAGGCTCTGACCCAAACAGCCCTGCAACCGTGGTACGTGCAGGGGATGGTCGGAAAACAATCGCCAGGAGAGTCTGGAAGTGTCCGAACAGTTCGCCATCACCAACGCTTCAAACCCGGTCGCGCGTGCGGACATACCTTCCATTGTTGACATCCCTTACCTTTTTGACACACCTCCCCTTTCCTATTGCCCCGCACGGGCAGCGGCTGTAACTCCGCCTCGCAACCGCGGTGACAGTCACCGGGACTGGCGGCCCGCGAGTGACGGCCTGCGAATATCGGCCCGCAACCGCCACCCTCTTCGGCGTTTGCGTCGGTAAACGGATTACAAAAATAACCACAGCGGATAGGCAACCATGATGAACCCCAGAGATGTAAAGACCGCTGAAGATGCACGGCGCATCGTCGAGGAGCGCAACCTGACTCACGTCAAAGTGGGCCTGTTTGACAACGACGGCGTCATGCGAGGCAAGTACATGAGCCGCGAGAAGTTCTTCTCCTCTCTGGAGGGCGGCTTCGCGTTCTGCGATGTGGTGCTCGGCTGGGACTCCTGTGATCAGCTCTATGAGAACGTAGGGGTCAGCTTTACCGGTTGGCATACGGGCTATCCCGATGCGCCGGTGCGTGTCCTGCCGGAGAGCTGCCGGGAGATACCCTTTGAGCCGGGAATGTTGCTGTTTCTCTGTGACTTCGAAGGGGACGCTGCGGCCATCTGCCCGCGCAATGTCCTGCACCGGGTGCTGGATAAGGCCGATGCGATGGGCTTCGACGCCTCTGCGGCCTTTGAATATGAGTTTTTTCTGTTCAACGAAACGCCCCACTCGGCGCGCGCCAAAAATTATCGCAACCTCGAGCCCATTACCCCCGGCTTTTTCGGTTACTCGATGCTGCGCAACTCCGTCCATTCCGAGCTCTATCTGGAGCTGATGGCGCTGTGCGAGAAGATGGACTTCCCGATCGAGGGGTTGCACACGGAGACCGGCCCCGGTGTGCTGGAGGCGGCGCTGGCCGTTGACAGCGCGGGCGAGGCGGCTGACAAGGCGGCCCTGTTCAAGACCTTCACCAAGGTCTGGGCGCAGCGCAAAGAGATGATGGCGACCTTCATGGCCAAGTGGTCCAACGACTACCCGGGGCAGTCGGGCCACATCCATATGTCGTTGCGGCACAAGGACACGGGGCGTTCTGCGTTTTACGACCCGGACCAGGCCATGAACATGAGCAAGCTGCAGCGTCACTTCGTCGCCGGGCAGCAGAAACTGATGCCGGAACTTTTGGTGATGATGGCGCAGACCGTCAACGCCTACTCGCGACTGATTCCCGGTTTCTGGGCCCCGACCGACGCGACCTGGGGCTGTGAGAACCGCACCACCGCGTTGCGGGTGATTCCCGGCTCAGACAAGTCGCAGCGGGTCGAATACCGGCTCGGCTCCGCCGACGCCAACCCCTACATCGCATTGGCCGCGGCGCTCGGTTCAGGTCTTTACGGCATCGAGCAGGCGCTCGAGCCCGAAGAGATGGTCGCCGGTAACGCCTACGAGCAACAGCACCCCCAACACCTGGCCCTGCCCCAGACGCTTTCTGATGCCGCCGCGATGTTGCGGCGCTCTGAGGCGGCACGGGCGCTGTTCGGCAGTGCCTTTGTCGATCACTACGCGGCGACACGGGACTGGGAGGCGCGCGAATTCCGCAAGCACATCACGGATTGGGAGCTGCAGCGCTATTTCGAAATCATCTAATCGGCCCGGGGCCGCATCGGACAGAGACCAGATCATGACGTCGATACAACAGACCTTTTCACCCATCGATGGCGCTCTTTATGTGGAGCGGGCGCTGGCCAGTCAAGCCGAAATAGATGCGGCCTGTGCGCGGGCCGTGCAGGTTCAGGCGGCGTGGAGGCAGGTGCCGCTTGGTGAGCGCCAGGAGATCTGCCGCAAGGCGGTCGACGCCTTCGTGGCCAGCAAAGAGGCGATCGCCGAAGAGCTGTGCTGGCAAATGGGGCGCCCGATCCGTTACGCCGCCGGCGAGGTCGGCGGGTTCGAAGAGCGGGCCCGTTACATGATCGATGTTGCCGAGGACGCCCTGGCGCCGGTGCGGGTGCCCGAGAAAGAAGGGTTTACCCGCTACATACGCCGCGAACCGCTGGGCGTGGTGCTGGTGATCGCACCCTGGAATTATCCCTACCTGACCGCCGTCAACGCGGTGATGCCGGCCATCCTGGCTGGCAACGCGGTGCTGCTCAAGCACTCGGCCCAGACGCCCCTGTGCGCCGAGCGCATGGCCGAGGCGTTTGCGGCGGCGGGGCTGCCGGAAGGCGTGTTCCAGTATCTGCACCTGAGTCATGCCGATACCGAAGCGCTGATCGGATCGGATGCGATCGATTACGTCGCCTTCACGGGTTCGGTTCCCGGGGGCGCGATGGTCGAGCGTGCCGCCGCCGGCCGGTTTATCGGTGTCGGCCTCGAGCTGGGAGGGAAGGACCCCGCCTATGTCCGTGCCGACGCCGACCTGGATCACGCGGTGGAGGCCACCATTGACGGCGCTTTTTTCAACTCGGGCCAGTCCTGTTGCGGGATTGAACGCATCTACGTGCAAGAGGCCATTTACGATGCCTTTGTCGAGAAGGCCGTTGCGCTGGTTAAGCAGTACCGGCTCGGTCGCTCGGATGACCCGGCAACAACCCTCGGCCCGGTCGTGCGCGCATCCGCCGCGGACTTTGTCCGCGAGCAGGTTCGTGACGCCGTGGCACAAGGCGCCAAGACGCACATCGACCCGGCCGATTTCCCCGCGGATTCGGCAGGCACCCCTTACCTGGCTCCCCAGGTACTTACCGACGTGGACCACCGCATGCGGGTCATGACCGAGGAGTCCTTCGGCCCCGTCGTCGGCATCCAGAAGGTGCGGGACGATGAGGAGGCGATCGCGCTCATGAACGACAGCGCGTTCGGGCTGACCGCCGCCATCTTCACCCGCGATGTGAAGGCCGGCGAGGCGCTGGGGCAGCGGGTCGAGACCGGCACCCTGTTCGTTAACCGTTGTGATTATCTCGATCCCGCGCTGGCATGGACCGGCATCAAAAACTCGGGACGCGGCTGCACCCTTTCCCGGCTGGGGTACGAGTCACTGACCCGGCCCAAGTCTTTCCACATCAAATTAGAATGCTAAGAGGCGTGCCATGACCCAGTTGACTGCTAATTGGAACTATCCCAACAGCATCCGTGCCGGCGCAGGGCGCATTGATGAGTTGCCCGCCCTCTGCGCTCAGCTGGCCATCAAGGCGCCCTTGCTGGTGACCGATCCGGGGCTGGCGACACTGCCGATGGTCGAAGACGCGGTCAATGCCTGTCGAGGGGCGGGGCTCGACTGCGGCCTGTTCTTCGGCATACAGGGTAATCCGACCGGTGAGAATGTGACGGCAGGTGTCAGCGCCTACCGTGACGGCCGGCACGACGGCATCATCGCCTTTGGGGGTGGTTCGGCCCTGGATGCGGGCAAGGCCGTGGCGCTGATGGTGGGGCAGGAGCGGCCCCTGTGGGACTTCGAGGACGTTGGCGATAACTGGACCCGCGTTAACGAGGCGGGCATGGCGCCGATCATTGCCGTGCCCACCACCGCGGGCACGGGCTCGGAGGTGGGCAGGGCCTCGGTGATCACCGATGCGCCCAACCACGTCAAGCGGATTATCTTTCACCCGAAAATGCTGCCCTCGGTGGTGATCCTCGACCCTGAACTGACCTGCGGCCTTCCCCCCCATATCACCGCCGCGACGGGGATGGATGCGCTGTCGCACAACCTCGAGGCGTTGTGTGCACCCTCCTATCACCCCATGGCTGAAGGGATCGCCGTCGAGGGGATCCGGTTGGTTAAGGAATATCTGCCGCGGGCGGTGGCCAACGGTGACGACCTGGAAGCGCGCACCCAGATGCTGGTCGCTTCCAGCATGGGCGCCACCGCGTTTCAGAAAGGGCTGGGGGGGATGCATGCCCTGGCCCATCCGCTGGGGGCGCTGTTTAACGCTCACCATGGGCTGCTCAACGCGATCCTGATGCCCTATGTGCTCAAGGCCAATCGCGAGGCCATTGAGGCCCGCATCGTCAGGCTGTCGCGTTACCTCGGGCTGAAACAGGCCTCCTTCGATGGCTTCCTGGAGTGGGTGCTGGCGCTGCGCGGTCAACTCGAGATCCCCCATACCCTGACCGATATCGGCATCGGTGACAGCGGCGCCGAGCGTGTTGGCCGTATGGCCGTGGCCGATCCCTCGGCCGGTGGAAACCCGATCCCGTTTGATGCCGAGCGCTATAGCGCGATCTTCTGCGATGCCGTTAACGGAAGGGTTTGAGGGGGGGATCTGATGAAGATCGGTATTCTGCAATGCGATGACGTGTTGGAGGCGCTGCAGCCTGAATTTGGCAACTACCCGGCGATGTTCGAACAGATGCTGGGAGAGTTTGCGCCGGGCTGGCAGTTCGTCACCTATCGGGTCATCGACGGGCTACTGCCCCGGTCCGTGGATGAGTGTGATGGTTACATCACCACGGGCAGCCGTCACGGCATCAACGATGGGGCGCCCTGGATTGATCAACTGCAGCGTTTTGTCGCGGAGCTGGCGCAGGCCGAAAAGAAGTATGTCGGCATCTGCTTCGGGCACCAGCTGCTCGCCAAGGCGCTGGGCGGCGAGGTCGGCCGCTCGGCGCGCGGGTGGGGGGTCGGCGTTTCCTTTACGCGCATCAATATTGAGAAACCCTGGATGAAACCCTTCCAGCCCGGACTGGACCTGGTGGTCAGTCATCAGGATCAGATTGAAGTCCTGCCCGAGGGGGCGGAGGTGTTGGCCAGCAGCGCCTTCTGCCCCTACTACATGGTGCAGTACAACCGCCACCTGATGACCATCCAGGGACACCCGGAATTCAGCAAGGCGTACTCCAGCGCGTTGATGGATTACCGTAAGGACCGCATCCCGGCCGAGCGGATTCGCGAGGGCAAGGCGTCGTTGTCGGCTGAGGTCGACGACCGCTTGACGATGCAGTGGATCATCAATTTCTTTGCAGAGGGTCATACCGGTGATTAGGCCCTGCCGGTTGGCGCAATCATTAGGGGAGTTCGCGCGTCCCCGTTTTTGTTGTACCCAATGAGAGACGTCCTTGCTCTTTTGGCGCATGCCTCCTTGGGCAGGCGAGGCAAGGGTTTAATCGGTTGGGCTGAAAGAGATAAAAAACGGGAGGCTTCATGCCCAATGTAATAAAAGTCTATGTGCATTATGTTGATGCAATTAATAGACGGATCGGGCGAATTATGATGTACATGATATTTGCGCTGATGGGCATCTTGCTATATTCGTCGATTACCAAGACGTTTTTCCTGCCGTCCTTGTGGACGTTGGAAATGGCCCAGTTTTTTATGGTCGGTTATTACATGTTGGGCGGCGCCTACTCTCTTCAGCTTGGCTCCCATGTGCGCATGGACCTCTTGTACGGGTCCTGGAGAAAGAAGAACAAGCTGTCCATGGATGTCATTACCATCTTATTTCTGATTTTTTATCTGTCCGTAATGCTGTACGGCGGTTATTCAAGCACTGAATATGCGCTGGAATATGGAGAGCGTAGTTACTCCTCGTGGCGGCCCTATATGGCGCCCATAAAGATAGTGATGTGTGTCGGTATTTTAATGATGCTCCTTCAAGCTATATCGGAGTTATTTAAAGACGTTGCCCGGCTGCGCGGAGAAGAACTATGAGTTACGAACTGATTGCATTGTTGATGTTCTCATCGATGATGCTGATGCTGCTGACCGGGCAGCGGGTGTTTGCCGCGATCGGTTTCATCGCGGTCACGGCGTCGCTACTGCTCTGGGGTGAAGGGGGCTCTGAGATCGGTTTCAGTGCGGCCATGAAACTGATGAAGTGGTATCCGCTGCTGACCCTGCCAGTTTTCATCTACATGGGTTACATGCTGTCCGAGTCGGGGCTGGCCGACGACCTGTATGGCATGTTCCATGTCTGGATGGGGCCACTGAACGGTGGCTTGGCGATCGGCACGATCGCCTTGATGGTGGTGGTGTCGGCGATGAACGGACTCAGCGTCGCGGGGATGGCCATCGGTGCCAGTATCGCCCTGCCTGAGCTGTTGCGGCGAGGGTATGACAAGATCATGGTGACCGGCGTGATTCAGGCCGGCAGCTCCCTGGGAATACTGGTGCCTCCCAGCGTGGTGCTGGTGCTCTACGGCATGATTGCCCGCCAGCCGGTCGGTCAGCTGTGGATGGCCGGGGTGATCCCGGGCCTGCTGATGGCCGCCCTGTTTGTCATTTACATTGCTGTTCGCTGCCGGCTCCAGCCCAATCTAGGGCCCTCCCTGCCCGCGGAAGAGCGCGACATGCCTCTTCGAGAAAAGCTCAAGCTACTCAAGGCTGGCATTGTCCCGCTGTTTATCTTCTTCTCCATGACCGGACTGTTCCTGATGGGGGTCACCAGCTTGGTTGAGAGCTCCGCGGTGGGCGCTGCCGCTGCGACCCTGGCGGCCCTGGTGAAACGGCGCCTGACCCGAGCCGTGCTGGAACAGACGCTGCGCAAGACGCTGGGGATCTCTTGCATGTTTATGTGGATTATCCTCGCGGCGCTCTGTTTTGGCGCCGTCTTTGACGGGCTTGGCGCCGTCAAAGCGATCGAAAGTCTGTTTGTCGAGCGGCTCGGGCTGACGCCCTGGCAGATCCTGATCCTGATGCAGCTGTCGTACCTGCTCATGGGAACCTTTCTGGACGATACGGCGATGCTGGTCATTGTGGCGCCCCTGTTCATACCGCTGGTCGGATCCCTCGGCTTTGATCTGGTCTGGTACGGCGTGCTTTACACCATTACCTGCCAGGTCGCCTATATGACGCCCCCGTTCGGATACAACCTGTTCCTGATGCGGGCGATGGCGCCGCCCGAAGTGACCCTGATCGACATCTATCGCTCGGTCATCCCGTTCGTGCTGATCATGATTCTGGCTCTGACATTGGTAATGGCCTATCCGCAGCTGGCGCTGTGGCTGCCCGGGTATTTCTACGGTTGATGGGAGGCGTTAACCGCTCTCAGGGCCAGGTAACAACGCATTTTCAAACACATTTACGTTCAGACGGGGGATGAAAACGAGTGCAGTAGGGATTTCAACTTCAAACACATCCGGTTTCGCTGGTTAGAGGAAACTGTTACGGAGATAACAACCATGACGAATAGACGTGATTTTTTGAAAAAGGCCGGCGCGGCAGCCGGTGTTGCGGCGGGAACTGCTGTTTTGGGAGCGCCTGCTGTTCACGCAAAGTCGACCATCAAGTGGCGGTTGCAGACCTATGCAGGGCCTGCACTGGGAGAGCACGTCATCAAACCCGCGATTGACGCCTTTAACAAGGCGGCCAACGGAGAGATGGAGATCGAGCTCTTTTATGCCGATCAGCTCGTCCCGACCGGGGAGCTGTTTCGCGCCATGCAGCGTGGAACCATCGATGCCGTTCAATCAGATGACGACTCGATTGCCGCGCCCGTCGATATCTCGGTATTTGGCGGTTATTTCCCCTTCGCGACGCGATACAGCCTGGATGTGCCGGTCCTGTTCAACCAGTACGGGCTGAACGAGATCTGGGAAGAAGCTTACGATGAGGTTAAGGGCGTCAAGTGGCTGAGCGCAGGCTCCTGGGATCCGTGCCATTTTGCCACCAAGGAGCCCATCACCAGCCTGGCTGACCTTAAGGGCAAGCGGGTGTTTACCTTCCCCACGGCCGGTCGCTTCCTGTCCCGGTTCGGGGTCGTGCCGGTTACCCTGCCGTGGGAGGATGTGGAAGTCGCCCTGCAGACCGGCGAGCTGGACGGCATCGCCTGGTCCGGCATCACCGAGGACTACACGGTGGGCTGGGCTGACGTGACCCAGTACTTCCTGACCAACAACATCTCCGGCGCCTGGTGCGGTTCCTTCTTCGCCAACTCCGAGCGTTGGGAAGAGCTGCCCGAACACCTCAAGACCCTGTTCCGGGTGTGCATGGACAGCTCCCACTACTATCGCCAGCACTGGTACTGGGGTGGCGAGGCGAAGTTGCGTACCGCCGGCACCAAGCTCAAGCTGACCTCAATCCCCGACAGCGAGTGGGCTCAGGTCGAAGCCGAGGCGCTCAAGTTCTGGGATGAAGTGGCCAAGGAAAGTCCGCGCAATGCCAAGGTGGTGAAGATTCTCAAGGAATATAACGCCACCATGGAGAAAGCGGGGCGCCCCTACCGTTACGGCTGACGGGGTTTACGCCCTGTTCCGGTTTCTCGAGCGGCACTTGGTGCCGCTCGAGAGTCGATGTTCGAAACCCGCCTGATTCGCTTCACTGCAATGCGAACGCCCATCGGCGTTCGTTAGCTCTCCTGCGATAGCCCTCGTGGCGGTTGCGCACAGAATCCGCTTAGGAGGGGCCGCCTGCGGCCAAGGGCGATTAACGGCAAGCGACTGTGCCAGCAGGGAAACACCCGGCAACGGCTGTCTGCGTGGTAGCTGACCCGCGGATCATTCATGCCAAGTAAGGAAAAAACGAAACAGAACGCTTCGCTAAATAAGTGGTAGCGGTGGGCGGACTCGAACCGCCACGCCGGTTAAGGCAACGGATTTTGAATCCGTCGTGTCTACCAATTTCACCACACCGCCGACACTGATCTTTGCGCCGCGCTGTCCGCCGGGCTAGGGGGCTAAAATTCCCTTGGCCCTTCGCGGGTCGGCGAAAGAGCGTGCTATTATAAGCGCCTTTTTAAGCAGGTCAATGCGGCGCGGGGTCTCTCGTCCGCTACTGCAAATGCCGTCCCCGGATTTCCACTCAGTGCTGTTTTTCTATGCGTGTCAAAGACTTTCATTTCGATCTTCCTGAAGAGCTGATCGCCCGCTTCCCTGCGGCGCAGCGTACCGGCAGCCGTCTGCTGTGCCTTGACGGCAACAGCGGGGCGCTCGCCCATCGCGGTTTTGCCGAAATTCTCGACCTTTTTGCCCCAGGCGACCTGGCGGTGTTCAACGACACCCGGGTGATACCGGCCCGCCTGTTCGGCCAGAAGGCGTCCGGGGGTAAGATCGAGATGCTGGTGGAGCGAATTCAGGACGATCACAACGCCCTGGCCCATATTCGCGCCAGCCGCGCCCCCAAGCCCGGCGCCACCCTGCTGCTTGAGGGGGTGCTGGAGGCGGAGGTGACCGGCCGCGAGGGCAACCTGTTCCAGGTCCGCTTCAAGGGGGAGCGTCCCCTGCTGCAGTGGCTGGAGGAGGTGGGCCACATGCCCCTGCCGCCCTATATGGAGCGCGAGGAGCAAGCGACAGACCGGGAACGCTACCAGACGGTCTACGGCCAGCGCCCTGGGGCTGTGGCAGCGCCCACCGCCGGACTGCACTTTGACGAAGCCCTGCTGGCCGCTCTTAGGGACAAGGGGGTGGAGCTGGCCTTCGTGACCCTGCACGTGGGGGCCGGCACCTTTCAGCCGGTGAAGGTTGAAACCGTCCACGAGCACCAAATGCACAGCGAGTACATCGAGGTGTCGGAGGCGGTCTGTGAACGGGTGCGGGCGACCCGGGCCCGGGGCGGCCGGGTGGTGGCGGTGGGCACCACCAGCGTGCGCTGCCTGGAAACGGCCTCCCGGGAGGGGCGCATCCAGCCCTACAGCGGCGATACCGATATCTTTATCTACCCGGGCTACCGCTTCAAAACGGTGGATGTGCTGGTCACCAACTTCCACCTCCCCGAGTCTACCCTGCTGATGCTGGTCAGCGCTTTTGCCGGCACCGAACACGTGCGCGCCGCCTACGCCGAGGCGGTGGCGCAGAAATACCGTTTTTACAGTTACGGGGACGCCATGTTTATTACCCGTCAGACGCAACCCGAGGAGGGCTGAGCCCGTGAGTCGCACCTGTTTTATGTCCTATGAACTGCTGGCCACCGAGGGCAAGGCCCGGCGGGGACGCCTGACCTTCCCCCGCGGCCAGGTGGAAACCCCTGCCTTCATGCCGGTGGGCACCTACGGCACGGTCAAGGGGATGCTGCCCCGGGACATCGTCGAGACCGGGGCCCAGATCATCCTGGGCAACACCTTTCACCTGATGCTGCGGCCCGGCACCGAGGTGGTCAAGGCCCATGGCAGCCTGCACGAGTTCGTGCAGTGGCAGGGGCCGATTCTCACCGACTCCGGGGGCTTTCAGGTGTTCAGCCTGGGCGAGATGCGCAAGATCACCGAGGAGGGGGTCAAGTTCCAGTCCCCGGTGGACGGCTCCAAGGTGGTGCTCACCCCCGAGCGCTCGATGGAGGTGCAGCGTGACCTGGGCTCGGATATCGTGATGATCTTCGATGAGTGCACCCCGTACCCGGCCACCGAGCAGCAGGCGGCGGACTCCATGCGTCTCTCCCTGCGCTGGGCCGAGCGCTCCAAGCGGGCTCACGGCGACAGCCCCTCCGCGCTCTTCGGTATTGTACAAGGGGGGATGTACGAGCATCTGCGCGAAGAGTCACTGGCCGGACTCACCGAGATCGGCTTTGACGGCTACGCCATCGGCGGCCTCTCGGTGGGCGAGCCCAAGGAGGAGATGCTGAAAATCCTCGACCACACCACCCCGCAACTGCCCGAGGACCGCCCCCGTTACCTGATGGGGGTGGGGCGCCCGGAGGACCTGGTGGAAGGGGTGCGGCGGGGCGTCGACATGTTTGACTGCGTCATGCCGACCCGCAACGCCCGCAACGGCCACCTGTTCACCTCCACCGGGGTGGTAAAGATCCGCAATGCAGCACACCGCCATGACACGGCCCCCCTGGATGCCGAGTGCGACTGCTACACCTGCCAGAACTTCAGCCGCGCCTACCTGCACCACCTGGACAAGTGCCGGGAAATGCTGGGCGCCCAGCTCAACACCGTTCATAACCTGCGTTACTACCAAAACCTGATGGCCGGATTGCGCAGCGCTATCGAACAGGGTAAATTGGGCGACTTTGTGGACGAATTCTACCGCAAGCGCGGCCAGGTCACGCCCGAGCTGGGTTGAGACCGGTTACGGTTGTAAGCCAAAGACTTTTTAGGAGACATCGATGAGCTTTTTTATCTCCCCCGCCTTCGCTCAGGAAGCCCCTGCCGGGGGTGCCGGCGATCCCATGGGTCTGCTGTTCCTGGTCGGTTTCGCGCTGATTTTCTACTTCATGATGTGGCGCCCCCAGAGCAAGCGGGCCAAGGAGCATAAAGCCCTGGTTGCCGGCCTCTCCAAGGGTGATGAGGTGGTGACGTCCGGTGGCCTGCTGGGCCGCGTCACCAAGGTCGACGACGACTACGTGGTGCTGGCGGTGAGCGACAACGTCGAGCTCAAGTTCCAGAAGATGCACGTCGCGGCGGCCCTGCCCAAGGGAACCATCAAAGAGATCTGATCGCGCAACCGGCGATCTACCTCAAACGCCACTGCCTGAAGTCAGTGGCGTTTTGTTTTGTGCAGTACTGAATTGAGGAACAAGGGCATCGTTATGCTCAACAAGTACCCCCTCTGGAAAAATCTGCTGATCGTGCTGATCCTGGCGGTCGGCGCCATCTACGCGGCCCCCAACCTTTACCCCGATGATTTCGCGGTGCAGGTCTCCGGCGCCAGCACCTCCACGCCCATCGACCAGCGGGTGCTGGAACGGGTCAAGCGGGCCCTGGAAAAAGAGAACATCGCCTACTTCGGCGCCGAACTGACCGATGCCAACGCGCTGGTGCGGCTCGATGACAGCGAGTCCCAGCTGCGGGCCCAGGCCGCGGTCAAGCGCGCCCTGGGGGACGATTACGTCACCGCCCTGAACCTGGCGCCCACCACCCCGCAGTGGCTCACCGACATCGGCGCTGGCCCCATGAAACTGGGCCTGGATCTGCGCGGCGGGGTTCACTTCCTGATGGAGGTGGACATGAACGAAGCGGTCAAGCAGCGCCTGGATGTGTATGTCAGCGAGATCAAGACCCTGCTGCGCAGCGAGCGTCTGCGTTACCGCAACGTCACCCATAACCGCGACGGCAGCCTCAACATCCGCTTTGCCGATGCCGCCGACCGGGACGAGGCCCGTGCGCTGCTGCGCCGCGAGTACAACGAATTCGTGGTGAGCGAGGAAGACAACGACGAAGGCGCCTTCCTTAATATCAACCTGACCGAGGCGAAAATCCGCGAAATCGAGGATTACGCCATCAAGCAGAACCTGACCACGGTGCGCAACCGGGTCAACGAGCTGGGGGTGGCTGAGCCGCTGGTGCAGCGCCAGGGGCGTAACCGCATCGTGATCCAGCTGCCCGGGGTGCAGGACACCGCGGCGGCCAAGCGGATCCTGGGCAAGACGGCGAACCTGGAGTTCCGCCTCGAGGCCCGCCCCGATGCGCCGCGCACCAGCACCGAGGCCTACGAGTTCCGTGAGGCGGGGCGTCCCTCGGCCAACCTGGAGAAGGACATCATCATCACCGGCAGCGCGGTCTCCAACGCCCAGGCCAACTTCGACGAGAACGGCATGCCCCAGGTCTCCATCACTCTGGACTCCAAGGGCGGGCAGATGATGAACCGGGTTACCCGTAACGCCGTCAAGCGGCGCATGGCGGTGCTGTTTATCGAGCACAAGACCCGCACCCGCTACGAGACCGTGGACGGCGAAGAGAAAGAGATCCGCATCCCCTACGTGGAGAAGAAGATCATCAGCCTGGCCACCATCCAGACCGCGCTGGGCTCGCAGTTCCGCATCACCGGCCTGGACGGCGCCGGGGAGTCCTCGGAGCTGGCACTGTTGCTGCGCGCCGGCGCCCTGGCCGCGCCCATCTACTTCGTCGAGGAGCGCACCGTGGGCCCGAGCCTGGGGCAACAGAACATCGACACCGGGGTAACCTCGGTACAGATCGGCCTGGCCCTGGTGCTGCTCTTCATGCTGGCCTTCTACAAGGCTTTCGGCCTGATCGCCAACATCGCCCTGACCATCAACCTGGCGCTGCTGGTGGCGGTGATGTCGATGCTCTCGGCGACCCTCACCCTGCCCGGCATCGCCGGTATCGTGCTGACGGTGGGCATGGCGGTGGACGCCAACGTGCTGATCTTCTCGAGAATAAAAGAGGAGCTGAAGAACGGGCTGCCGCCGCAGTCGGCGATCAATTCCGGCTACCAGCAGGCCTTCTCCACCATCTTTGACGCCAACATCACCACCCTGCTGGTGGCGGTGATCCTCTTCGCCGTGGGCACAGGCCCCGTGAAGGGCTTCGCCGTGACCCTCTCCATCGGCATCATCACCTCCATGTTCACCGCCATCATGGTGACCCGGGCCATCGTGAACCTGGTCTACGGGGGCCGTGCCGTGAAGAAGCTGTCAATCGGTTGGGGGGTGTAAGCGATGAGTAACGAGAAAGTGATCAACTTCATGGGGCTGCGCAAAGTCGCCGCGGCCTTCTCCATCGCCCTGGTGCTGGTGGCGATTGGCTCCCTGGCGATCAACCAGCTGCGCTTCGGGCTGGACTTCACCGGCGGTGCCCTGATCGAAGTCGAGTACGCCCGGGAGGTGCCCCTGGATCAGGTGCGCGAAACCCTGGGCGGGGCCGGCTACCAGGACGTGACGGTGCAGACCTTCGGTTCGCCCACCGACATCCTGGTGCGCCTGCAGCAGGACCACACCCCGACCCTGGGGGACGAGGTGCTGGCGACCCTGCGCGAGGGCACCGACACCGAGGTGAGCCTGCGCCGCTCCGAGTTCGTCGGCGCCCAGGTCGGGGAAGAGCTGCGCGAGCAGGGCGGACTCGGCATGCTGCTGGCCCTGGGGCTGGTAATGCTCTACGTGGCCTTCCGTTTCCAGTTCAAGTTTTCGGTGGGCGCGGTGGTGGCCCTGGCCCACGACGTGCTGATCGTGCTGGGTATCTTCTCGCTGCTGCGGATCGAGTTCGACCTCACCGTGCTGGCGGCGATCCTGGCGGTGATCGGTTACTCCCTCAACGACACCATCGTGGTCTCGGACCGTATTCGCGAGAACTTCCGCAAGGTGCGCAAGGGGTCGTCGGAGGAGATCATCAACCTCTCCCTGAGCCAGACCCTGGGACGGACCTTGGTGACCTCCTTGACCACCTTGCTGGTGCTGCTGGCGCTGTTCTTCTTTGGTGGCGAGATGATCCACGGTTTCGCCACCGCGCTGATGATCGGAGTGCTGGTGGGAACCTACTCCTCTATCTATGTGGCAGCCAACGTGCTGATGGCGATGAACGTATGCCGTGAGGACCTCCTGCCGCCGGAGAAGGAGGAGGACGCCGAACTCGACGAGCGTCCCTGAGTGCGTCATGCCGGACAACGCCAGCCTCGCGCTGGCGTTTTTATTTTGGTCAAGACGCGCTTTACGCGATACCCTGACCTTTAATTACGTGATAATCGATGCACGTTGAGCGTTTTTGGAGCTTTTTCTAAAACGCCACCAAGCCAACAGAGAGTTAAGCCCCCTCCATGATTCAAGATCCCTACGCAGACCGGGAAGCCCAGAAGTACGACAACCCCATCCCCAGCCGTGAGGCCATCCTTGCCCTGCTGAAAAAACTGCAGCGGCCCATGACCCACCCCCAACTCTGCGCCGAGCTGGGAATGACCAGCGAAGCCGATATCGAAGCCCTGCGCCGGCGCCTGCGGGCCATGGAACGCGACGGTCAGCTGATCCACACCCGCCGCGGCGGCTACGGGCTGGTGGACCGGATGGACCTGATCGCCGGGCGGGTAACGGGTCATCGCGACGGCTACGGTTTCCTGACCCCCGACGACGGCAGTGACGATATCTACCTGCACAACCGCCAGATGCGCAAGCTGTTCGACGGCGACAAGGCGCTGGTGCGGGTCGGCGGGCTGGACCAGCGCGGGCGGCGCGAAGGCAGCGTGGTGGAGGTGATCGAGCGCAACACCCAGCAGCTGGTGGGGCGCTTCTTCGATGATGAGGGGGTCTACACCCTGGTGCCGGAGAACCGGCGCATCTGCCAGGACGTGCTGATCGCACCGGAAGATTGCAAGGGTGCGGAGGACGGCGAGTACGTGCTGGTGGAGATCACCAAACAGCCGGGTAAGCGCGGCGGGCCCCGGGGGCGTGTGGTGGAGATCCTGGGCGCGCACATGGCCCCGGGCATGGAGATCGAGGTGGCGATCCGCGCCCACGGTATCCCCAGCCAGTGGCCGGATGCGGTGACCCAGGAGGCGGCCGCTTACGGGGCCGAGGTACGCGAGGCCGATAAAAAGCACCGGGTGGATCTGCGAGAGACGCCCTTGGTCACCATCGATGGCGAGGATGCCCGTGACTTCGACGACGCCGTCTACGCCGAGCGCAAGAAGGGCGGCGGCTGGCGCCTGTTCGTCGCCATTGCCGATGTCTCCCATTACGTGGCGCCCGGCAGCGCGCTGGACGAGGAGGCGCGGGCGCGGGGCAACTCGGTCTACTTCCCCGCCCAGGTGGTGCCCATGTTGCCGGAGGTTCTCTCCAACGGCCTCTGCTCCCTCAACCCCCATGTCGACCGCCTGACCCTGGTTTGCGAGATGACGGTCAGCAGCAGCGGTCGGCTCAGCGGTTACCAGTTTTACGAGGCGGTGATCCGCTCCCACGCGCGGCTGACCTACACTCAGGTCGGGGCGCTGCTGGATGCGCCCGACACCGATAAGGGCCAGGAAATCAGCCGCCAGTATCCCGAGCTGGTGCCCCACCTGCAGGAGCTGCACCGGCTCTACCAGGCGCTGCGGGAAGCCCGTCACGCACGGGGTGCCATCGACTTTGAAACCACAGAAACAAAGATTGAATTTGGCAAAGACCGCAAGATCGACCGGATCGTGCCGGTGGTGCGCAACGACGCCCACAAGCTGATCGAGGAGTGCATGCTGTGCGCCAACGTGGCGACCGCCCGCTTCCTGGAAAAGCTGAAGGTGCCGGGGCTGTTCCGGGTGCACCAGGGACCCAAGGAGCAGAAGCTGGAAAACCTGCGCAACTACCTGGGCGAGCTGGGGTTGAACCTGGCCGGGGGCGACAGCCCGCAGCCGCTGGATTACCAGATGCTGCTGGAGTCGGTGCAGGACCGCCCCGACGCCCATATCATTCAGACCATGATGCTGCGCTCGCTCAGCCAGGCCAAGTACACGCCGGAGAACGAGGGGCACTTCGGCCTGGGTTATTCCGCCTACGCCCACTTCACCTCGCCCATCCGTCGCTACCCCGATCTGCTGGTCCATCGCGCCATCCGCTCGGTGATCCGCGGCGGCGAAAGCGGCGGGCTGCTGCGCCGGGCGGTAAAGTCAGTCACCGGGCGCGGCAGCGACCCCGTGCGCCGGATCAAGGGGGCCCAGAGCGTCGATCCCAAGAAGAGTTACCCCTACGACATGGCGGCCATGGTGGAGCTGGGTGAGCACTGCTCCCAGACCGAGCGCCGCGCCGACGAGGCAACCTGGGACGTGATCGCCTGGCTCAAGTGCGAGTACATGCAGGATTGCGTCGGGGACGAGTTCGAGGGGGTGGTGAGTGCCGTCGCTCCCTTTGGCCTGTTTGTCGAGCTCAAGGATATCTACGTGGAGGGGCTGGTCCACGTGACCGCCCTGCAGGGTGATTACTACCACTTCGACGCCGGCAAGCAGCGCCTGACCGGGGAACGTACCCGGGTGACCTACCGCCTGGGCGACGAGCTGCGGGTCAAAGTGGTGCGGGTCAACCTGGATGACCGTAAGATCGACTTCGAGATGGTGGACCACCTCTCTGCCCCCAAACGCACCCGCAAGGGGCGGGGGGGGAGTCAGAAAAACGGCGCCAAGCGCCCGCGTCAGCCGTCTATGGAAGCGCGCGGCGGCCAGGGCGGCGACAAAAAGGGCGCCGGCAAAAAGAGTCCCCGTAAGCCCCGCCGTCGTAACTGAGTCAGCCTTGCTGCAGGCTCGCCAGCGCCGGGGGCAGCTCCAGGCTCAGGCAGATGACGAGCCAGCTCAGGGCAAGGCCCGCCGCCAGCCAGCCCGTTGAGCTGCGCCAGCGGCGTTTGGGCCTGTCCAGGGGGCTGTAGCCGAGGCGGGCCAGCGCCACCAGGCAGAGCCCCAGCAGAATGCCCCCCAGCACACCGCTGATCCAGTTCAACCCCAGGTAGAGGCGTGCCAGCCCTAAAGCCAGTACGGGCAGGGCGGCCAGTCCGTAGCTGATCCAGCGTTGGTGGTAGGGCCGTTGCTGGGCGTAGAAGGTGGCCAGCAGGACGATCAGAAAGGTGCTGCCGGCGGCCTGAACCCCGGGAAAGGCCAGATCGTCCAGTATTACCGCAATGGGCTCCGGCGGCTGAATGTCCAGCAGCCAGCGGGCGCCGAGGGCGACGGCCAGGGTCGCCAGTTGTCCCAGCAGCAGGCACAGTGCTGCCGGACGATCGCCGCGCCACCAGAAGAAAGCGGCCGCCAGCAGCGTCATCCCGATCAGGCACCAGCCGCTGAACGCCAAGGTAAAGCCCAGCACCCAGGGGGACAGCGCGTCGTTGCGCAGGGACTGGAACACCAGGTAAAAGGCGTGGTCCAGTGGCGTCAGCAGGCTGCTGTGGCGCAGGGTCAGGATCAGCAGCACCAGCCCTGTCAGACTCACCACCAGCAGCAACCCCGAGGCGATGGGTTGTTCGCCGCTGCGGGGGCTCTTCAGCAGATCCAGCCCCAGTCGATTGCGCAGTTGCGCTTCCCCCGGCCCGCTCGGGCGCAGCCAGTGATGGACCCCGTACATCAGCCCCAGCCCCAGGACGACCACCGCCAGCAGCGCCAGGTTGAGCATGCCGCCGTTGCGGGGATCGGAGAGTTCGCTGCCGGCCAGCCGTCCCAGCAGGTAGCCGGGTAGTATGTAGACCGGGGCCCAGAGCAGGGCGGAGAGCAGGTTGGCAGAGAAAAAACGGTGGGGTGGCATGTTGAGCATGCCGGCGACAAAGGGAAGCACCGGCCGGATGGGGCCGACAAAGCGGCCGATTACCACGCTGGGGATACCGTAGCGACGGATAAAGCGCTCGCCGCGGTCCAGCCAGCCGGGATGCTGGCGAAAGGGCCAGCGTCGTAGCAGCGGTTCGTGGGCGTGGCGTCCCAGCAGAAAACTCAGGCCGTCGCCCCCGGCGGCCCCGGCAACGGCGGCCAGCAGGCAGGTGCCCAGCCCCACCTCGCTGCCCCCGGCGAGGCTGGCCGCGGCGTATAGAATCGCCACCCCGGGCACCACCACCCCCACCAGGGCCAGGGACTCGACAAAGGCGGCCAGGGCGATGGCGCCGGCCAGCCATTGCGGGTTCTGCCCCAGCCAGGTGGTCAGGGTCGTGAGGTATTCGGTCATAGAGGGTGCTCGTCGCCAGCCTAGAGGTTAGAATAGCGGCCTTTTTTGAATTTCCGACAGTTAGCAGGTGGGGCGCGTGAAGGAAATTATTCTGATCACCATCGCCGGTGATGACAAGCCGGGGGTAACCTCTTCGATCACCCAGATACTGGCCCGTTACCAGGTCAATATTCTGGATATTGGCCAGGCGGTGATCCACGACAACCTGTCCCTGGGAATTCTGATCGAGATCCCGCCAGAGGCCGAGTCCTCCCCCGTGCTCAGTGACGTGCTGTTTCGCATGCACGAGATGGGGATGAACACCCGCTACGAGCCGGTGGACCCCGTGGACTACCAGCGCTGGGTGGAGGGTCAGGGCAAGGCCCGTCACATCATTACCTTGCTGGCGCGGCGCATCAGTGCCGACCACATTGCCAAGGTAACCCGGATCGCTGCGGCCCACGACCTGAACATCGACAACATCAGCCGTCTCTCGGGGCGGGTGCACCTGGACGAGGTCGATCACCGCACCAAGGCCTGCGTCGAGTTCTCGGTGCGGGGCAATCCCAGCGAATCGCTGCGCGCGGAGTTCCTCAAGGCCGCCAGTGACCTGGATGTGGATATCGCCTTTCAGAAGGACGACATCTTCCGCCGCAACCGGCGCCTGGTGGTGTTCGACATGGACTCAACCCTGATCGAGGCGGAGGTGATCGACGAGCTGGCCAAGGAGGCCGGCGTGGGCGAAGAGGTGGCGGCCATTACCGAAGAGGCGATGCAGGGCAAAATCGACTTCACCGAAAGTTTTAAGCGCCGGGTGGCGTTGCTCAAGGGGCTGGACGAGTCGGTACTGGAGGGCATCGCCGAGCGCCTGCCGCTCACCGAGGGGGCCGAAGCCCTCGTCTCCAGTCTCAAGGGGCTCGGGTTCAAGACCGCGATCCTCTCCGGCGGCTTCAACTACTTCGGCGAATACCTCAAAAGCAAGCTGGGCTTCGATTACGTCTACGCCAACGAGCTGGAGATCGAGCACGGCAAGGTGACGGGGCGGGTGACCGGCACCGTGGTGGACGGCAAGCGCAAGGCCGAACTGTTGCGCGAGATAGCGGCCCGCGAAGGGGTGCGTCTTGAGCAGACCATCGCCGTGGGCGATGGCGCCAACGACCTGCCCATGCTCAGCATCGCCGGGCTCGGCATCGCGTTTCGCGCCAAGCCCGTGGTGCGCGAAAGCGCTCGTCACGCCATCTCCACCCTGGGGCTCGACGGCATCCTCTATCTGATCGGCTTTCGCGACCGCGATGGCCTTGAGTCCCTGTGAGCCAAGCCGGGTCAAAGCAGGCCGCGGCAAGGAACGCTCCACCCCGGGAGGGGCGCATTCGCCGCGAGCGGCGTGCCGCCATCTTGGCCGCTGCCGAGCAGGAGTTCGCCATCAACGGCTTCAAGGGCACCAGCACCAGCGCCATCGCCCGGCGCGCGGGGCTGGCCAAGGCCCAGGTGCACTACTACTTTCCCAGCAAGGAGGCGCTGTATCGGGAGCTGCTGCGTTCCATCATGGACGCGTGGAACTGCCACCTGCCGGGGCCGGAAACGCAGCAGGAGCCGGGAGAGGTGCTGGCCGGCTACATCAACGCCAAGCTGCGCCTCTCCTGGGAGCGCCCGGCCCTGTCCAAGATTTTCGCCGGGGAAGTGCTGCGCGGCGCGCCGTTGCTGCGCGAGGAGCTTTTTGACCGCCAGCGCGAATGGCTGGCACAGCGCACGCAGCTGTTTCAGCGCTGGATTGAGCAGGGCAAAATGGCCCCGCTGGATCCAACCCAGCTAATATTCATGATCTGGGCCGCCACCCAGCACTATGCCGACTACCGGGCCCAGGTGCTGGCGATGATGGAGCAGGAGGAACTTACCGAAACGGACTTTGTCACCATCAGCGAGCAAGTGGTCGCCTTCTTGCTGCGCGGATGTGGGGTTGCACCGCCGGCTAAAAGTTAACCGGTAGTACAAATTTGTTCGGGTTTCAGGCATCATTAGGCCCCTTCATGACCGGGGTCGATTCGAACCCCTAAGATACTGAACGATTTCGCAGCGAGCTCTGCCGGCCAATGACCGGCGTGGGGCCCGTTTTTTCGGTTTTCAGCCTGCTGCGAGCACCGGAAGGTCTGTATGGTTGTCTTTCTACAGGGGCGTCCCGGCCCCGCACAGGCAAAGCGGGGAGAACGTTGATGGCCGACGCCACCCCTACGCCGCGCCTGGAACTGCAACAGCTGGTGAAGTCCTTTCCCGGCTGCCTGGCCAACGATCGGGTAGACCTGGTGGTTCAGCCGGGTGAGATCCACGCCCTGCTGGGCGAAAACGGCGCCGGCAAGAGCACGCTGGTGAAGATGATCTTCGGCCTGCTCAAGCCCGATTCCGGCACCATCCGCTGGGAAGGCGAGGCGGTGCGGATCGCCAGCCCCGCCATGGCCCGCGAGCTGGGCGTCGGTATGGTGTTCCAGCACTTTTCCCTGTTTGAGGCGCTGACCGTCAAGGAGAACATCGCCCTGGGCATGAGTAACCCGCCGCCCATGGCGCAGCTGGAAAAGCAGATCCTGGCGGTGGAGGCCCATTACGGACTGCCGCTGGATCCCAACCGGGCGGTGCACAGTCTCTCGGTCGGTGAGAAACAGCGTATCGAGATCGTGCGCTGCCTGCTGCAGAACCCCCGGCTGCTGATCATGGACGAGCCCACCTCGGTGCTCACCCCCCAGGAGGCGGAAAAGCTGTTCGTGACCCTGCGCCAGCTGTCGGCCGAAGGGTGCTCCATTCTCTATATCAGCCACAAGCTGGACGAAGTGCAGCGCCTGTGCGAACGGGCCACGGTGCTACGCCACGGGCGCAACGTGGGCGCCTGCCGTCCGGCCGAGGAGACCGCGGCCAGCATGGCGGCGATGATGGTGGGCGAAGAGGTGGAGGGCGCCAAGGTGAGCCACACCCACGCCCACGGCGACGTGGTGCTGGAGGTGCGGGGGCTCTCCCGGCCGGCGGCCAACCGTTTCGCCATCGAGTTGCGAGACGTTAATCTGCAGGTGCGCAGTGGCGAAATCCTGGGGGTTGCCGGGGTTGCCGGTAACGGCCAGGCCGAGCTGCTGGAGGTGCTCAGTGGAGAAGCTCGGAGCGAGGCCGGCCAGGTCAAGATCAACGATGAGCCGGTCGGGCGTCTGGGGCCCCACCAGCGCCGCCAGCGGGGGCTGAGTTTTGTGCCCGAGGAGCGCCTGGGTCATGGCTCGGTCCCCGAGATGAGTCTCAAGGACAACGCGCTGCTCAGCGGCTACACCCGTCAACCGTTCCTGCGCCGCGGCTTTATCCGCGAGGGGCAGGTGCGTGATTTCGCCGGGGAAGTCATCGATCGTTTTGACGTGCGCTGCGGCGGACATGACGCCGCCGCCGGCAGCCTCTCCGGCGGCAATCTGCAGAAGTTTATCGTCGGCCGCGAGGTGCAGCAGGCCCCCGAGGTGCTGATTATTGCTCAGCCCACCTGGGGGGTGGATGCGGGCGCCGCGGCGATTATTCACAAGTCCCTGCAGGCCCTGGCCGAGCAGGGTACCGCGGTGCTGGTGATCTCTCAGGACCTGGACGAGCTGATGACCATCAGCCACCGCATCGCCGCCATCTGCGGCGGTCACCTCTCTCCGGCCTATCCACGCAGCGAGCTCACCACCGAGGACGTGGGGCTGCTGATGACCGGCATGAACCTGGATATCGCCGGCGTGGTGGCCAATGCGGAAACTGAAATGGGGGTCGTCTAATGGCGCTGAAACTGGTTCCCCGGCCCCAGCCATCGCAGCTGATGGTCTATTGCTCGCCCCTGCTTGCCCTGGGGCTGACCCTGGTCGCGGGCTTTTTCATGTTTACCCTGATGGGGATCGACGGTTGGGAAGCGCTCAAGGCCTTCTTTATTCTGCCGGTCAGTGACAGCTACGGGGTCAGTGAGCTGCTGGTGAAGGCGGTGCCGCTGGTGCTGATCGGTATCGGCCTCTCCATCGGCTTCAAGGCCAACGTCTGGAACATCGGCGCCGAGGGGCAGCTGGTGATGGGGGCGGTGGCCGCCGGCGGGCTGGCGATCTTTTTTCACGAGAGTGAAGGGTTCTGGGTGCTGCCGGCGATGATGGCGCTGGGGGTGCTCGGCGGGGCGGCCTGGGCGGCCATTCCCGCCTGGCTGAAGACCCGCTTCAACGCCAACGAGATCCTCACCAGCCTGATGCTCACCTACGTGGCGGGGCTCTTTCTCAGCTACCTGGTGCACGGTCCCTGGCGTGACCCGGACGGTTACAACTTCCCCGAGTCCCGGATGTTTGCAGACTCTGCCTTGCTGCCGGTGCTGCTGGAGGGTACCCGGCTGCACATCGGCCTGCTGTTGGCCCTGGCATTGGTCATCGCCGCTTGGCTGATGTTGAGCCGCACCCTGATTGGCTTCCAGGTCAAGGTGGTGGGCGCGGCGCCCCGTGCGGCCCGTTTCGCCGGCTTTCAGCAGAAGGCCCTGATCTGGTTCAGTCTGCTGCTGGCCGGCGGGCTGGCGGGGCTGGCGGGGATGATCGAGGTCGCCGGCCCCATCGGTCAGTTGGTGCCCCAGGTCTCGCCGGGCTACGGTTTCACAGCCATCATCGTCGCCTTTGTCGGCCGGCTGCACCCGCTGGGTGTGACCGTGGCCGGGCTGCTGCTGGCCCTCTCTTATCTGGGCGGGGAGACACTGCAGATTGAGATGGGGCTGCCCCAGGCCGTGACCGGGGTGTTCCAGGGGATGTTGCTGTTCTTTCTGCTGGCCTGTGATGTGCTGATCAAGTACCGCCTCCGGCTGGGCAAGGCGTAGGTGAAGTGATGAACGAGACCATGTTGATTATCCAGGCCGCCATCCTCACGATCATGGGGGCGGCCACGCCGTTGCTGTTTGCTGCGCTTGGCGAGTTGGTGGTGGAGCGCTCCGGGGTGCTGAACCTAGGGGTGGAGGGGATGATGCTGGTCGGCGCCGTGGGTGCTTTTGCCGGCGCCATCGTCACCGGCAATACCTATATCGGGGTGCTGATCGGCGGCCTGTGCGGCACGGCGCTGGCGCTGCTGCACGGGTTTCTGACCCTGAGCCTGCTGGCCAACCAGGTAGCGACCGGTCTGGCGGTGACGCTCTTCGGAGTCGGCTTGAGTGCCCTGATCGGTGCTGATTTTGTCGGCACCACGGTGGAGCCGTTGCCCAACCTCCCGGTACCCCTGCTCAGTCAGCTGCCGTTGGTGGGGGCGCTGCTCTTTGACCACAACCTGTTGATCTATCTCTCGATCGCCCTGGCGGCGGCGCTGGCCTGGTTTATCTACCGCACACGGGGCGGACTGGTGTTGCGCGCGGTGGGTGAATCACCGGAGTCGGCCCATGCCCTGGGCTACCCTGTGATTGGAATTCGTTACCTGGCGCTGCTTTTTGGCGGGCTGATGGCGGGGCTGGGTGGCGCTTATCTCTCCGTGGTCTATACCCCCATGTGGTCGGAAAACATGACCGCCGGGCGTGGCTGGGTGGCCTTGGCGCTGGTGGTGTTTGCCTCCTGGCGGCCCGGGCGGGTGCTGGTTGGCGCATATATGTTCGGCGCCGTGACCATTTTGCAGCTGCACGGCCAGGGGCTGGGACTGGCGATTCCGTCCCAGTTCCTCTCCATGTTGCCTTACCTGGCAACCGTGCTGGTGCTGGTGCTGATCTCCCGGGATCAGATCAAACTGCGCGAAAATTCTCCCGCCTCCCTGGGTAAACCCTTCCGGCCTTCGGCCTGATTCGGGGCGGCAACCGTTAATCTTATTCAAAACGCAGGAGTATGCGATGAAGCAGAGTGTGAAGAAGATCCTGGGTGTGGCCGCCGCCGCAGCCAGCCTGGCCTTGGCGGCGCCGGCGTCGGCCGAAACCAAGGTGGGCTTTATCTACGTGGGGCCGATCGGTGATCACGGCTGGTCCTACCGTCACGACATCGGTCGTCAGGCTATCGAAGAGGCCTTCGGCGACGAGGTGAAGACCACCTACGTCGAGAGCGTCAAGGAAGGTCCCGATGCCGAGCGGGTTATCCGCAAGATGGCGGCCAGCGGCCATGACCTGATCTTTACCACCTCTTTCGGTTTCATGAATCCCACCCTCAAGGTCGCCAAGCGCTTCCCCAAGGTGAAGTTCGAGCACGCCACCGGCTACAAGCGGGCGGGCAACCTCGCCACCTACGCCGCCCGTTTCTACGAAGGCCGTTATGTGGTGGGTACCGTTGCCGGGCGCATGACCAAGAGCAACGTCATCGGTTACGTGGCTTCATTCCCCATCCCTGAGGTGGTGCGCGGTATCAACGCCACCATTCGCGCGGCGCGCAAGGTCAACCCCGAGGCGACCGTCAAGGTGGTCTGGGTCAACTCCTGGTATGACCCGGGCAAGGAGGCGGATGCCGCCAAGACCCTGATCGACCAGGGTGCTGACGTGATCCTGCAGCACACCGACAGCCCGGCGCCCCTGCAGGTGGCCGAGCAGCGCGGCGTGTGGGGGGTCGGTCAGGCCTCCGATATGACCAGCTTTGCACCCAAGGCGCAGCTGACAGCGATTGTTGACGACTGGGATAAGTACTACGTCGAGCGGGCCCGCGCCGTGATGGACGGTTCCTGGGAGTCCCAGGATACCTGGGGCGGCATCGCCTCGGGCATGGTGGCTCTGGCACCCTTCAACGCGGCGATCCCCGCCGAGGTGGTGGCCGAGGCCGAAGCGGTCAAGCAGGCGATCGTCGACGGCTCCCTGCACCCCTTCGCTGGCCCGGTGGTCAAGCAGGATGGCGAGCAGGTGATCGGCGAGGGTGAAGTGCTCGACGACGGCGCGCTGCTCTCCATGGATTACTATGTAGAAGGCGTTGAAGGCAGTTTGCCCAAGTAAGGTCTCAGCCGCCGCCCCTCGGGGCGGCGGTGCTTACCTTAATCGGATTCCGCGATTAAGGTGCCCGCGGGGGTAGCCAGGGCCTTCCGGCTTTGGTTAGAATCGCTGCTCTCTTCTTACGCGACCGACCGTTGTTCGCGCGGCGAAAATTAATTTTCCCGTCGCTCCTGTTTTAGGTTGCGCTCACTCAGTCCAGTGCGTACAATTCCGTACCCTTTTTTTAAGGGGTGGCAGTTATTTGCCATTTAATTTCCAATGCGGAGTTGTGATCGAAATGCAAAACCAGAAAATCCGTATTCGATTGAAGGCTTTTGATCATCGCTTGATCGACGCCTCCACTCAGGAGATCGTCGATACTGCCAAGCGTACCGGCGCGCAAGTGCGTGGCCCGATCCCTCTCCCGACTCGCAAGGAGCGCTACACGGTCCTGATCTCTCCTCACGTGAACAAAGATGCACGTGATCAGTACGAGATCCGTACCCACAAGCGCGTACTGGACATTGTCGAGCCGACTGAAAAGACAGTCGACGCGCTGATGAAGCTGGACCTTGCTGCGGGCGTGGATGTTCAAATTAGCCTGGGCTAATCGAATCACAGCGCTTCGGCGCTATACAAAACGTAGAGGAATGCTCTGAAATGGGCAGCCATAGCGGGTGATAGCCCCGTACTCAACTGGCAAGAGGTTTTTAAAATGACTATTGGTTTAGTCGGACGGAAAGCGGGGATGACCCGCGTGTTCACTGAAGACGGTGCGTCCGTGCCAGTCACGGTCATCGAGGTGGAACCGAACCGCGTAACTCAAGTTAAGTCTGCCGAGAAGGATGGCTATGCCGCCGTGCAGGTAACTGTCGGTACGCGCAAGGCCTCCCGCGTCAACAAGCCCCAGGCGGGTCATTTCGCCAAGGCGGGTGTTGAGGCAGGTCGCGGTTTGTGGGAGTTCCGCCTGTCGGGTGACGACGAAGTTCAGGTTGGTGATCAGCTGACGGTCGCAGCTTTCGAAGCTGGCCAGAAGGTTGACGTGACCGGTCAATCCAAAGGCAAGGGCTTCCAGGGCGGTGTTAAGCGCTGGAACTTCAGCATGCAGGATGCCACTCACGGTAACTCCCTGTCTCACCGTGCTCCCGGTTCTATCGGTCAGTGCCAAACCCCCGGTCGTGTCTGGAAAGGCAAGAAGATGGCGGGTCACATGGGGGCTGAGCGCGTAACCGTGCAGACGCTGGAAGTGGTGCGTGTCGATGCCGAGCGTAACCTGCTTCTGATCAAGGGTGCTGTTCCTGGTGCGCCGGGCGGTGATGTGATTGTTAAACCGGCTGTTAAAGCGCGCACCTAAGGGAGATGGCAATGAATTTGAATATTGCAGGCGCTAACGGTTCGGTCGAAGTATCCGAACTCGCCTTTGGTAAAGAGTTTAATGAAGCCCTGGTTCACCAGGTGGTGACCGCCTATCTGGCCGGCGCCCGTCAGGGAACCCGGGCTCAGAAGACCCGCTCCGAAGTGAGCGGTGGTGGTCGCAAGCCCTGGCGTCAAAAGGGTACCGGTCGTGCCCGTGCCGGCACCATCCGTAGCCCCATCTGGCGTACCGGTGGTGTTACTTTCGCCGCCAAGCCCCAGGACCACTCGCAGAAGGTCAACAAGAAGATGTACCGTGCGGCTATCCGCTGCATCTTCTCTGAGCTGGTGCGTCAGGAGCGTCTGGTCGTGGTTGAAGAGCTTTCTCTGGAAGCCCCCAAGACCAAGCTGATGGCTGCCAAGCTCAAAGAGCTGGACCTGAGCAACGTGCTGATGATTGCTGATGAGGTGGATCAGAACCTCTACCTGGCCGCGCGTAACCTGCCGCACGTCGACGTGCGCGACGCTGCCGCCATCGACCCGGTTAGCCTGGTCGGCTTCGAGAAGGTTCTGGTCACTGTGCCCGCGCTGAAGAAGATCGAGGAGATGCTGGGATGAACCAAGAGCGTATCTACAAAGTACTGCTGGGTCCGCACATCTCCGAGAAGGCGACCATCGTAGCCGAAGACGCTTCGCAGGTTGTTTTCCGTGTGGCGCCCGATGCAACCAAGCCTGAAATCAAGAAGGCCGTCGAGCAGCTGTTCGAAGTCAAGGTTGCTAGCGTTCGTGTGCTGAACGCCAAAGGCAAGACCAAGCGCACCATGCGCGGTCTGGGCAAGCGTAAGGATGTTCGCAAGGCTTACGTGCGCCTGGCTGAAGGTCATGACATCGACTTTATCGGTGAGGGCTAACAGAGATGGCAATTGTAAAATGTAAACCGACTTCTGCCGGCCGTCGTCACGTCGTCAAGGTTGTTCACGCCGATCTGCACAAGGGCGCGCCCCATGCAGCCCTGCTGGACAAGAAGTCCAAGAACGGCGGCCGTAACAACAACGGCCGTATCACTACCCGTCACAAGGGCGGTGGTCACAAGCAGCACTACCGGATCATCGACTTCAAACGCAACAAGGACGGCATCCCGGCCGTGGTTGAGCGTCTGGAGTACGACCCCAACCGTTCCGCCAACATCGCGCTGCTCAAGTACGCCGATGGTGAGCGCCGTTACGTTATCGCCGCCAAGAACATGAAGGCGGGTGACCCGGTGATCAACGGTGCTGGTGCGGACATCAAGGCAGGTAACTGCCTGCCGCTGCGCAATATCCCGGTGGGTAGTGTGATCCACTGTGTTGAGCTCAAGCCTGGCAAGGGGGCGCAGATCGCCCGTTCCGCCGGTGCCTCCGTTCAGCTGGTTGCCCGTGAAGGTCGTCACGCCACCCTGCGTCTGCGCTCCGGCGAGATGCGCAAGGTGCTGGTCGACTGTCGCGCCACCCTGGGTGAAGTCAGCAACAGCGAGCACAGCCTGCGCTCACTGGGTAAAGCTGGTGCTTCACGCTGGCGCGGCGTGCGTCCCACCGTTCGCGGTGTGGCCATGAACCCCGTTGATCACCCCCACGGTGGTGGTGAGGGTCGGACCTCCGGTGGTCGTCACCCGGTCTCTCCCTGGGGTATGCCGACCAAGGGTCACAAAACACGTAAGAACAAGCGTACGAACAATCTCATCGTACGTCGTCGTTCTAAGAAATAATCACTGAATTCGAGGAAACGGCTGTGCCACGTTCACTTAAGAAAGGTCCTTTTATAGACCTTCACTTGATGAAGAAGGTTGAGGCTGCCATCGAAAAGGGCGACCGCAAGCCAATCAAGACTTGGTCTCGTCGCTCTACCATCTTCCCGAACTTTGTCGGGTTGACGATTGCAGTCCATAACGGACGCCAACATGTTCCTGTTTTCGTTACCGAAGACATGGTAGGTCACAAGCTGGGTGAGTTTGCTGTCACCCGCACCTACCGCGGACATGCTGCTGATAAGAAAGCTAAGCGATAAGCGAGGATATAAAGATGGAAGTAGCCGCTAAGTTACGGGGCGCCCAACTGTCCGCGCAGAAAGCTCGCTTGGTAGCTGATCAGATCCGCGGAAAGTCTGTTGATGAAGCCCTCAACATTCTGGCTTTCAGCGCCAAGAAAGGCGCTGCAATCATGAAGAAGGTGCTGGAGTCGGCCATCGCCAACGCCGAGCACAATGAAGGTGCTGATGTTGACGAGCTGAAGGTGTCCACTGTATTCGTGGACGAGGGGATGACCATGAAGCGCATCAAACCCCGCGCTAAAGGTCGTGCCGATCGCATCCTGAAGCGCACCTGTCACATCACTGTTAAGGTTGCTGAGAGCTAGGAGACACCAAGATGGGTCAGAAAGTAAATCCAACTGGCATCCGGCTTGGTGTCGTTAAGGACCATACCTCTGTTTGGTATGCAAGCCGCTCTGCCTACGCGAAGAACCTGCTGCAGGATCTCGAGGTGCGTAAGTACCTCGAGGACAAGCTGAAGCAGGCTTCGGTAAGCCGTATTGAAATTGAGCGTCCCGCTCAGAATGCCCGTATCACCATTCACACTGCCCGTCCCGGCATCGTGATTGGTAAGAAGGGTGAAGACGTTGAGAAGCTCCGCAACGCTGTCAGCCAGATGATGGGTGTGCCCGTTCACATCAACATCGAAGAAATTCGCAAGCCTGAACTGGACGCCAAGCTGGTTGCCCAGGGTGTTGCGAGCCAGCTGGAGCGTCGCGTTATGTTCCGTCGTGCCATGAAGCGCGCGGTACAGAACGCCATGCGTCTGGGTGCCAAGGGCATCAAGGTGCAGGTCGGTGGTCGTCTCGGCGGTGCGGAAATCGCCCGTTCCGAGTGGTACCGCGAAGGCCGCGTACCTCTGCACACTCTGCGTGCCGATATCGATTACGGCACTTATGAAGCTCAGACCACTTACGGCATCATCGGTGTCAAGGTCTGGATCTTCAAGGGTGAGATCCTGGGCGGTATTGAGCAGGTTCGTGCTCAGAAGAAAGCCGCTGCCACCAAGAAAGGTTCTAAGTAGAGGGTACGTCAATGCTGCAACCTAAGCGTCTGAAATACCGCAAGATGATGAAAGGCCGTAACCGCGGCCTGGCTCAGCGCGGTAGCAAAGTAAGCTTTGGCGAATTCGGACTCAAAGCCACCGGTCGTGGCCGCATCACTGCGCGCCAGATCGAGGCGGCGCGTCGGACCATGACCCGTCACATCAAGCGTGGCGGCAAGATCTGGATTCGCATTTTCCCCGACAAGCCCATCACCACCAAGCCCCTGGAAGTGCGTCAGGGTAAAGGTAAGGGTAACGTCGAATACTGGGTAGCCCAGATTCAGCCCGGTAAGGTGCTGTTTGAAATGGAGGGTGTGTCTGAGCAGCTGGCTACCGAGGCGTTTGCACTCGCGGCTGCCAAGCTGCCCGTGGCGACAACTTTTGTTAAGCGGACGGTGATGTAATGAACACAGTTGAATTACGTGAAAAGTCCGCAGATGAGCTTAATCAAGAGCTGCTGAACCTGCTCAAGGAACAGTTCAATCTGCGGATGCAGAAAAGCTCTGGTCAGCTGGCGCAGACCCACCTGTTGGGTAAGGTGCGTCGTGACATTGCTCGCGTCAAAACAGTGCTGAACGAGAAGGCAGGTAACTAAGCATGGCAGAGACTAAAATCCGCACTGCAACCGGCCGCGTTGTCAGTGACAAGATGGATAAGACCATCACAGTGCTGGTTGAGCGCAAGGAAAAGCACCCGATTTACGGGAAGTATGTCAAGCGCTCTACCAAGCTTCACGCTCACGACGAGAAGAACGAATGCGGTATGGGTGACCTGGTGACCATTCAGGAAACCCGTCCCTATTCCAAGTCGAAGTCCTGGGCCTTGGTAAAGATTGAAGAACGCGCTGCAAAGGTGTAAGATATTGCGCCTTTGCTCCTAGAGCCGGATTTGCCCCGGAAGGGGCTGATCCGAGCTACGAGTGATGGAGTAAGACCATGATTCAAACAGAATCGATGCTTGATGTTGCTGATAACAGCGGCGCTAAGCGCGTTCAGTGCATTAAGGTACTGGGCGGCTCGCACCGTCGTTACGCTCGCATCGGGGATATCATCAAGGTTACCGTTAAGGAAGCAATTCCCCGCGGTAAGGTGAAAAAAGGCCAGGTGTTGAAGGCGGTAGTGGTTCGCACCCGTAAGGGCGTTCGTCGCGCTGACGGTTCCGTGATTCGCTTTGATACCAACTCTGCTGTGCTGTTGGGTGATACCAACGAGCAGCCGATCGGTACCCGTATTTTTGGCCCGGTAACGCGTGAGCTTCGCTCTGAGAAGTTCATGAAAATCATTTCCCTGGCGCCTGAAGTGCTGTAAAGACGCGAACTCCGAGTAGTTTGTGTCCATGTAAAACGCTGAGACCCGACTCCGTCGGGGCCTCGGCGTTTTGAGCATGAGAGGGTAGTAGGAAAGATAGGTAAAACAGCAATGCGCAAAATTAGACGCGATGATGAAGTCATCGTTATTGCCGGTAAGGACAAGGGCAAGCGCGGTAAAATTCTCAAGGTGCTTGAGAATGACCGTTTTGTTGTCTCCGGCATCAACATGGTGAAAAAGCACACCAAGCCCAACCCGATGGCTGGCAAGCCTGGCGGTATCGTTGAGAAGGAAGCCCCGATTGCGGCTTCTAACGTTGCGATCTTCAATGCGGCCACCGGTAAAGGTGATCGTGTTGGCTTCAAGATCTTGGAAGACGGTACCAAGGTTCGTATTTTCAAATCCAACGGCGAAGTCGTCGGCGGCTAAGGGGGACTGGTACCATGTCAAGATTGAAAGCGCTTTACAAAGACAAAGTCGCCCCTCAGCTCAAAGAAGAACTGAACCTGGCGAATGTCATGGAAATCCCCCGCATCACCAAGATCACCCTGAACATGGGTGTCGGTGAGGGCATCGGGGACAAGAAAATGATCGAAAACGCCGTAGCCGATATGGAAGCCATCGCCGGTCAAAAGGCGGTCGTGACCAAGGCCCGCAAGTCCGTTGCCGGCTTCAAGGTCCGTGAAGGTTGGCCGATCGGCTGCAAGGTCACCCTGCGGGGCGAGCGTATGTGGGAATTCTTCGACCGTCTGGTCGATATCGCCATTCCCCGTATTCGTGACTTCCGGGGTCTGAATTCCAAGTCGTTTGACGGTCGTGGCAACTACAGCATGGGCGTTAAAGAGCAGATTATCTTCCCCGAGATCGACTACGACAAAGTCGACAAGCTGCGCGGTATGGATATCACCATTACCACCACTGCGCGTACTAACGAGGAAGGTCGTGCTCTGATGACCGCTCTGGGTTTCCCCTTCAAAAAGTAAAGGTGGGTTGCTATGGCTAAGGAATCAATGAAAGCGCGCGAAGCAAAGCGTGCCCGTACTGTGGCTAAGTACGCCGAAAAGCGTGCTCAGCTGAAGGCTATCATCGGTAATGTCAACGCCTCCGAAGAGGAGCGTTGGGACGCCCAGGTGGCGCTGCAGAAGCTGCCTCGTGATGCTAGCCCCGTTCGTCAGCAGCGTCGCTGCCAGATCACTGGTCGCCCCCACGCTGTCTACCGCAAGTTCGGCCTGTCCCGGACCCAGCTGCGTGAAGCCGCCATGCGCGGTGATGTACCCGGCCTTAAGAAAGCTAGTTGGTAAGCGGCGGCCTCTCTGGCCGCACAGCTGCACAATAGTGAGGACTCATTAAATGAGCATGCAAGACACTCTTGCGGATATGTTTACGCGTATCCGTAATGGTCACATGGCTGAGAAGCAGTCTGTGTCCATGCCTTCCTCCACGCAGAAGGTGGCAGTCGCCAAGGTTCTGCAGGAAGAGGGTTACATCGCCGGTTACAACGTGGAGGGTGACGTCAAAGCCACTCTGACCGTTGAGCTGAAGTACTACGAAGGCAAGCCTGTTATCGAGAAGATCCAGCGTGTTAGCCGTCCCGGACTGCGTATCTACAAGTCCAAGGACGAGCTGCCCACCGTTTCTGGCGGTCTCGGCGTGGCCATCGTTTCCACCTCTAAAGGCGTCATGACCGACCGGGCAGCCCGCGCTGCCGGTATCGGCGGTGAAGTCATCTGCACCGTTTTCTAAGGAGGCTGGGATGTCACGTATTGCAAAAGCACCCGTCACCCTTCCTTCCGGTGTGGAAGCGAAGCTCGACGGACAGACTCTGAACGTTAAAGGTGGCAAGGGCGCTCTCGAGCTGGCCGTTCACCAGGACGTTGAAGTGAAGAACGAAGAGGGTGCGCTCAAGTTCGCTCCCCGTAACGGCTCCAAGCAGGCTGTTGCGCTGGCAGGTACCATGCGTGCTCTGGCCAACAACATGGTCAAGGGCGTCAGCGAAGGCTTCGAGCGTAAGCTTGAGCTGATCGGTGTAGGTTACCGTGCCGCCGTTAAGGGCCAGGTGCTGAACCTGACCCTGGGCTTCTCTCACCCCATCGACTATCAGCTGCCCGAAGGGGTCTCTGCCGAGATGGCCGGTCAGACCGGTATCATCCTCAAGGGTGCCGACAAGCAGAAGCTGGGTCAGGCCGCCGCAGAGATTCGCGCCTTCCGTCCGCCCGAGCCTTACAAGGGCAAGGGTGTTCGTTATGCCGACGAATATGTGCGTCGTAAAGAAGCTAAGAAGAAATAGTAGGGCAGGATTATGAGCGTAAAGAAAGATTCTCGTCTGCGTCGTGCCCGTCGCTCCCGCATGCAGATGCGTGAGCTGGGTGCTACACGCCTGTGCGTTCATCGCACACCCCGTCACATCTACGCGCAGGTCATCTCCGGCGACGGCGACAAGGTGCTGGTCAGCGCCTCTACCGTCGAGAAGGATCTGCGTGCAGGCGCTACCAGCAACGTTGATGCAGCCACCAAGGTGGGTCAGCTGATTGCAGAGCGCGCCAAGGGTGCAGGCATCACCAAGGTTGCTTTCGACCGTTCCGGGTTCAAATACCACGGACGCGTCAAGGCGTTGGCAGAAGCGGCGCGTGAAGGCGGCCTGGAATTCTAAGGGTTAGGTTATGGCAAATCACGAACAGAAAGATGGCGATCTGCAGGAAAAGCTGGTTCAGGTAAACCGCGTCGCCAAAGTAGTGAAGGGTGGCCGTATCTTCGGTTTCACCGCCCTGACCGTGGTCGGCGATGGCAACGGTAAGGTCGGCTTCGGCCGCGGTAAGGCGCGTGAAGTGCCGGTCGCGATCCAGAAGGCGATGGAGCAGGCGCGTCGCAACATGATCAAGGTCGACCTCAACGGTCACACCATTCAGTATCCGATCAAGGCGCGTCACGGCGGCTCCAAGGTCTACATGCAGCCTGCCTCCGAGGGTACCGGTGTTATCGCCGGCGGCGCCATGCGTGCGGTCCTGGAAATGGCCGGCGTTCACAACGTACTGGCCAAGTGCTACGGCTCCACCAACCCGGTGAACGTAGTTCGCGCGACCATCAATGGTCTCAAGGCTATGTCCGCGCCGGAAGACATTGCCGCCAAGCGTGGCAAATCCGTTGAAGAGATTCTGGGGTAATCTGCGATGGCTAAGACAATGAAAGTGACTCAGACTCGTAGCTCCATCGGCACCCTGCCCAAGCACAAGCTGTGCCTGAAGGGCCTGGGTCTGCGCCGCATCGGGCATACAGTCGAAGTTGAGGATACCCCTTCGGTTCGCGGCCTGGTTAACAAGGTTAACTACATGGTTCGCGTCGAAGGCGAATAACGGAGAAAGACATCATGCGTCTGAATACTCTGAGCCCGGGTGCCGGCTCCAAGAAGGCCCCTAAGCGGGTCGGTCGTGGTATCGGTAGCGGCCTGGGCAAGACCGGCGGTCGCGGTCACAAGGGTCTGAAGTCCCGCTCCGGCGGTACCGTCAAGCCCGGTTTCGAAGGCGGTCAAATGCCTTTGCAGCGCCGTCTGCCGAAATTCGGCTTTACCTCCCGTCAAGCTGCCTACCGCGCCGAGATTCGTCTCAACGAACTGGCCAAGGTAGAGGCTGACGTGATTGATCTGGCGGCTCTCGAGCAGGCCGATATCATCAGCCGTGACATCAAGGAAGCCAAGGTGATCCTGTCCGGTGAAATCTCCAAGCCCGTTACCGTTAAGGGCTTGAAGGTCACCAAGGGCGCCAAGGCGGCTATCGAAGCGGCAGGCGGAAAAGTCGAGGACTAAATGGCTAAGCAAGGAACTATTCCAACCGGGGTTCAAAGTGGACTGGGCGAGCTCAAGTCGCGCCTACTCTTTGTTTTTCTGGCGATAGTGGTTTATCGAATCGGGGCCCACATTCCGGTGCCCGGAATCAACCCCGATCGCCTTGCTGCCATGTTCGAACAAAACCAGGGCACCATCCTGAGCCTGTTTAACATGTTCTCGGGTGGCGCTCTGGAGCGCATGTCGATCCTGGCCCTGGGCATCATGCCCTACATCAGTGCCTCGATCATCATGCAACTGCTGACGGTTGTCAGCCCGCATCTGGAACAGCTCAAGAAAGAGGGTGAAGCCGGACGACGGAAGATTAGCCAATACACCCGCTACGGTACGGTCATCCTGGCCACCGTGCAGTCTTTAGGTATGGCGGTCGGTCTCGCAGGGCAGGGTGTCGCCTTTAGCGCAGACCTAAGCTTCTATTTCGTCGCTGTCGTTACCCTGGTTTCCGGGGCTGTGTTCCTGATGTGGCTCGGTGAGCAGATCACCGAGCGGGGAATCGGAAACGGTATCTCACTGCTGATCTTCGCGGGGATCGTCGCGGGTCTGCCCGGTGCTATCGGTCAGTCCTTCGAGGCTTCCCGCCAGGGCGACCTGAATATTCTGGCGCTGCTCACCATTGCCGTTCTGGCGGTGGCGACGGTTGCCTTCGTGGTGTTCATGGAGCGCGGCCAACGCCGCATCACCATCAACTACGCGAAGCGCCAGCAGGGTCGCAAGGTCTACGCTGCCCAATCCAGTCACCTGCCGCTGAAGGTGAACATGGCCGGGGTTATCCCGCCCATCTTCGCTTCCAGTATCCTGCTGTTCCCGGCCTCCGTGGGCCAGTGGTTCGGCCAGAGTGAAAACATGGGTTGGTTGCAGGATATCGCACTGGCGCTCGGTCCCGGCCAGCCCCTGTATATCCTGCTGTTTGCGGCGGCGGTGATCTTCTTCTGTTACTTCTATACCGCCATCATGTTCAATCCCAAGGACGTGGCGGATAACCTGAAGAAGTCCGGTGCCTTTATCCCCGGTATTCGTCCCGGTGACCAGTCGGCACGCTACATCGATGGAGTGCTGGGTCGTCTGACATTGTTCGGTGCGTTGTATATCACCGGCGTGTCATTGATGCCCCAGTTCCTGGTGGTAGCTTGGAATGTGCCTTTTTACTTCGGTGGAACATCACTGCTGATCGTGGTTGTCGTGGTCATGGATTTCATGGCCCAGGTACAGTCGCATCTGATGTCTCACCAGTACGAGTCACTGATGAAAAAATCCAATCTCAAGGGCGGCGGCGGCCTGGTCCGCTAACCGATCCATTTGGAGTAGATCATGAAAGTACGTGCATCTGTTAAGAAGATCTGCCGTAACTGCAAGATTGTACGTCGCAACGGTTCCGTTCGCGTCATCTGCAAAGCCGAACCTCGCCACAAGCAGCGTCAGGGCTAAGCCCGGTTGCAAGAGTGCGAAAGGCTAGCAAGGGATATGGGTTGATTTATAAACAATCAGCCCGTATAATCCTGCGCCTTTCGCGGAAGGTTAAAGTACCGCGCCATCCTAGAGCGGATGGCCGATAAACGGAGTAAATTGAATGGCCCGTATAGCTGGCGTCAACATCCCAGACAATAAGCATGCGGTAATCTCCCTGACTTACATCTTTGGTATCGGCCGTACCACTGCCGCACAGCTGTGCAGCGCAGTTGGCGTCGAGCCGAGCGTAAAGATCGGAGACCTGTCTGAGGACCAACTGGATAGTCTGCGTACAGAAGTTGCAAAGCTGACTGTAGAAGGCGACCTCCGTCGTGAGGTCAACATGAATATCAAGCGTCTTATGGACCTGGGTTGCTACCGTGGCATTCGCCATCGTCGCAGCCTTCCCCTTCGTGGGCAGCGCACCAAAACCAATGCGCGTACCCGTAAGGGCCCCCGCAAGCCGATCCGTAAGTAAGCGATAGGAATGACCCGACATGGCTAAGCCAACTCGCACACGCAAGAAGATTAAGAAGCAGGTAGTGGATGGGTTCGCCCACGTACACGCCTCTTTTAACAACACCATCGTGACCATCACTGACCGTCAGGGTAATACCCTGAGCTGGGCGACTGCTGGCGGCTCCGGCTTCCGTGGTTCCCGTAAGAGCACCCCCTTTGCTGCCCAGGTGGCCGCAGAGCGCGCGGGTGTTGCAGCTCAGGAATACGGCCTGAAGAACCTCGACGTATTCGTCAAGGGTCCTGGGCCGGGTCGTGAATCCGCCGTTCGTGCACTGAACAACGCCGGTTTCAAGATCACCAACATTACCGACGTGACGCCCATCCCGCATAACGGATGTCGTCCCCCCAAGAAGCGTCGCGTTTAATCAGGAGACGGTATAATGGCTCGTTACATTGGACCTAAATGTAAACTGTCTCGCCGCGAAGGAACCGACCTGTTCCTGAAGAGCGGTGTCCGCGCGCTGGATTCCAAGTGCAAGGCAGAGACTCCCCCCGGCGTACACGGTGCGCGCCGCAGCCGCCTGTCCGACTACGGTCTGCAGCTGCGTGAGAAGCAGAAAGTACGCCGCACCTACGGCGTTCTGGAGCGTCAGTTCCGCAGCTACTACAAGGAAGCCGCCCGTCTGAAAGGCGCTACCGGTGAAGTCCTGCTGCAGCTGCTGGAAGGACGTCTGGATAACGTTGTATACCGCATGGGCTTCGGCTCGACTCGTGCGGAAGCCCGTCAGATCGTATCTCACAAAGCGATTCTGGTGAATGGCAAGACGGTCAACATTCCCTCATACCAGGTACAGGCCGGAGACGTCGTCTCCGTGCGTGAGAAGGCCAAGAACCAGCTGCGCATCAAGAGCGCCCTGGAACTGGCTGCTCAGCGTGCCCCGGTAGAGTGGGTCGAAGTCGACAGCAGCAAGATGGAAGGTACCTTCAAGGCTAAGCCTGAGCGTGCCGAGCTGTCCGCTGAGATCAACGAACACCTGATCGTCGAGCTTTACTCCAAGTAAGACCCAATTGCTAGGTGGATAGATAGAATGCAGGCTTCAGTAAACGAATTTCTTAGCCCCAGCCGTATTGACGTCGAAGAGATCAGCGCTACCCGCGCCAAGGTTTCTTTGGAGCCGCTTGAGCGCGGCTTCGGTCATACCCTGGGCAACGCGCTGCGACGGATTCTTCTGTCGTCTATGCCCGGCAGCGCGATCTCCGAAGTGGAGATCGACGGTGTGCAGCACGAGTACAGCTCAATCGAGGGTGTACAGGAGGATGTCATCGAGATCCTGCTGAACCTCAAGGGTGTGGCCGTTTCCCTGCACAGTGGCGACGAAGCGCTCCTGACCCTGAGCAAGAAAGGTCCCGGTGTCGTTACCGCCGGTGACATTCAGCTCACTCAGGACGTGGAACTGATCAATCCTGATCATGTGATCGCTCACCTGAGCGATAACGCCGAGCTGAGCATGCAGCTGAAAGTCACCCGTGGCCGCGGTTACGTACCCGCCGACACCCGTGACAGCGGTGAAGAAGAGACTCGTCCCATCGGTCGCCTGCTGCTTGACGCAACCTACAGCCCGGTTCGTCGGGTTTCCTACGTGGTCGAGAGCGCGCGTGTAGAGCAGCGCACCGACCTTGACAAGCTGGTGATCGATCTTGAGACCACCGGCGCCATCGATCCCGAAGAGGCGATTCGTCGCTCCGCTACCATCCTGCAGCAGCAGCTGGTGGCCTTCGTGGACCTCGAGAGTGCGGAAACCGCTACCGAGTCCCAGCCCGAGCCGGAGATTGATCCGATCCTGCTGCGCCCGGTAGACGACCTGGAACTGACTGTTCGCTCCGCGAACTGTCTCAAGGCTGAGAACCTGTACTACATCGGTGACCTGATCCAGCGCACCGAAGTGGAACTGCTCAAGACCCCCAACCTGGGTAAGAAGTCCCTGACCGAAATCAAGGACGTTCTGGCCTCCAAGGGGCTCTCTCTCGGCATGCGTCTGGAAAACTGGCCGCCTGCAAGCCTGAAGAACGACGACAAGGTCGCTTCCTAAGCGACCTTGAACGACAAACGTTTAGTTTTGTAAGGAATTAAACATGCGCCATCGTAAGAGTGGTCGTCACCTGAATCGCACAAGCTCCCATCGCCAGGCGATGTTCAAGAACATGGCTGTGTCCCTGTTCGAGCACGAGCTGATCAAGACGACCCTGCCCAAAGCTAAAGAGCTGCGCCGCGTCGCCGAGCCGCTGATTACACTGGCTAAGGAAGACTCCGTAGCAAATCGCCGTCTGGCGTTCTCCCGCACTCGCAGCAAGTCTGCAGTCGGCAAACTGTTCAACGAGCTGGGACCGCGCTACGCGAACCGTCCCGGTGGTTACGTGCGTATTCTCAAGTGCGGCTTCCGCGCTGGTGACAATGCGCCCATGGCCTACGTTGAGCTGGTTGACCGTCCTGCCGTTGAGGCAGGCGAGGATGTGGCTGAGTCCGCTGAAGACTAAAGCCCGCGGTAGCTAGACCTTGAAAAGCCCGGCCAAGCGCCGGGCTTTTTTGTGGCTGGTGCCAAGGGCGCTGGCAGCTGGCGGCGCAAAGCAGTCCTTTTGGGGTTGTTTTGGTGGGCCGATGGTTTGGGTGTTTCAGATTGCTTGTTGAAAGGGGACGATGATTATTTGTTGCGCCCACCCGGGCGTCTTCATTTCTTTGCCGCGCGGCAAAGAAACAGAAGCAAAGAAACCGCGCCCCAATCAACCGCCCTGCGGGTACGCGCCTGCGGCGCTATGAAAGCCAAACGGAGGCGACCATACGCGCCATCCTTGGCGGGGATGGCCGGATCGTCATCCTTGACGATCCCCTTCGGGCCATTTTCAGTCTGGCTTTCATCGATTGATAGGGGACCCTGGGGGGCTTTCCGAAGCGACGATGCTCGCCTACAGGCCTCATGTTGCCGGTCAGTCAGCGCTGCCGTTGCCTCAGGCAACTCCCTGGTTCCCTTTCGTAATCGTTCAAAGTCAGCATGATTAGGCCCAAGCTGACTTTGAGAGCGCCAAAGGCGCGTACCCAAAGGGCGATTGCGCAAGGGTCGCCTGGGATCGCCAAGGGGATGGCGAAACATTCCCTTGGTCCGCCCGGCCGGGGCGGAATAAAACTTCGCCTACACGCCGAAAATGAGCCTAAAAAAAAGAACCGCAAACGTTAGCTTTTCGCCGAATACCGACCGTAGAAACGGGCCGGCCTATTTCACTTTTCGATGTGCCTCAGCTTCCCCATCAGCCCGGCATAGTGCGCCCCCCGCCAATACACCTGGCGACAGTCGTCGCAACGATAGAAGGTGTCGTAGCTGCGCCGAGTCCCCGGCGGTAGCTCCTTCTCCACGTCAGCCCTGTTCACTTTGGCCACTAAACCGTTGCAGTTGATGCAGCGGCTTAGCGGCCGGTACTGGCCGCCCAGTCCAAGGGCGTCGGCCACCTCGCCGACCTGATCCGTTGGATCGGTATGGCGGACGAAATAGCCCCAAGACACCCGGGCCTGCTTGAGGATGCCCAGGTCCCGAGTGAGAATGATGCGGCCCTGGGCCAGGGCCAGGTCGATGATGACGGGGTCATCCAAGTCGTTGCTCCAGAAGCAGTCAAAACCGAGCAGTCGCAGTTCCCGGCAGAGCTTGCCGAGGTGGACGTCGAGGATAAAACGGCGCGGCGAGGGCAGGGGCGTGTCCCAGCGGTCGGCCTGATCCGGCAATAGATGCTGGAGGCGGGGGTAAACGCTGATCCGTTCGCCCCCGTGCAGTCGAAAGGTCGGCGGGCGGGGGTGGCTATCCACAAGAACCAGGGACACCTCGGGGTGAGGCACCCCCTGGGCCTGGATGCTGTCCCGCAGTCCGACGGGGCCGCCGAAACGGTAGGGCGCGGGCCCTTGGCGGCGCTGACCGGGCAGGAAATCATTGAGGGCCCCGTAAAAACGGAACCGGGCCTCGCGCGGGGGGCGTTCGTGGTTCACGGACAAGGTCCTTCAGGGCTGCTCTACTGAGCTTAGACCCTTGCCATTAGATCCTTGCCCTTATACCCGAAGGCGCCTTCGTCCCCCGCTGGGCCGTGCGCTTGCCGCTTAGCGCTCGAGAAGCGGCTTGAGAAAGCGCCCGGTGTGGGAATGCTCCAGCGCGGCCACCTGTTCCGGGGTCCCGGTGGCGATAATCCGGCCGCCGTTGACCCCGCCTTCAGGGCCGAGATCCACCAGCCAGTCGGCGGTCTTGATCACGTCCAGGTTGTGCTCGATCACCACCACCGTGTTGCCGTGGTCCCGAAGCCGGTGCAGCACGTTAAGCAGCTGCTGAATGTCGTAGAAGTGCAGCCCGGTGGTGGGCTCGTCGAGTATGTAGAGGGTTTTTCCGGTATCCCGTTTCGAAAGCTCCTTGGCCAGCTTGACCCGCTGCGCTTCGCCGCCGGAGAGGGTGGTGGCGGCCTGGCCCAGGTGGATGTAGGAGAGTCCCACGTCGATTAGGGTCTGCAGCCGGCGGGCCAGCATCGGCACCGGGTCGAAGAATTCGCGGGCCTCCTCCACGGTCATCTCCAGCACCTCGTGGATGCTCTTGCCCTTGTATTTCACCTCCAGGGTCTCGCGGTTGTAGCGCTTGCCCTTGCAGACGTCGCAGGCGACGTAGATGTCCGGCAGAAAGTGCATCTCCACCTTGATCACCCCGTCACCCTGGCAGGCTTCGCAACGCCCGCCCTTGACGTTGAAGCTGAAACGGCCGGGCTTGTAACCCCGGGAGCGGGCTTCCTGGGTGGTGGCGAAGAGCTCGCGGATGGGGGTGAAGATGCCGGTGTAGGTGGCGGGGTTGGAGCGCGGCGTGCGGCCGATGGGGCTCTGGTCGATGTCCACCACCTTGTCCAGCTGGTCTAACCCGTCGAGCTTGGCGTGAGGCGCCGCTTCCAGGGTGGTGGCCTTGTTCAGGGCCGTGGCCGCCAGGGGATAGAGGGTCTGGTTGATCAGAGTCGATTTTCCGGAGCCCGAGACGCCGGTGATGCAGGTCATGAGCCCGATCGGGACTGCAAGGTCCACCTGTTGCAGGTTGTTGCCGCTGGCGCCTTCCAGTCGCAGCCAGCGATCCTCGGTGTTGGGGGTGCGGGCCGGCGGCACCGGGATCTCCTTGACGCCGCTCAGGTACTGGCCGGTGAGCGAGGCCGGGTTGTCCATCACCTCCCGGGGCGTGCCCTGGGCGATCACTTCACCGCCGTGGACGCCGGCCCCGGGGCCGATGTCGATCACGTGGTCGGCCAGGCGGATGGCGTCCTCATCGTGCTCCACCACCAGCACGGTGTTGCCCAGGTCGCGCAGGTGGGTGAGGGTGGCCAGCAGGCGTTCGTTGTCCCGTTGGTGGAGGCCAATGGAGGGCTCGTCGAGGATGTACATCACTCCGACCAGGCCTGCGCCGATCTGGCTGGCGAGGCGGATACGCTGGGCCTCGCCGCCGGAGAGGCTGTCAGCATTGCGGTCCAGGGTCAGGTAATCCAGCCCCACGTTCTCCAGGAACTGAAGCCGGGCGCGGATCTCCTTGAGGATCTTCTCCGCGATTTCGCCCTGCTTGCCCCTCAGGTGCAGTCGGCCGAAGTACTCCACGCTCTGGCCCACCGGCATGGCGGTGATGTCGGCGATGTTCTTCTCGTCGACAAACACGTGGCAGGCCTCACGGCGCAGCCGCGTGCCATGGCACGAGGGGCAGGTCTGCTGGGTCTGGTACTTGGCCAGCTCCTCGCGGACCATGGCGGACTCGGTATCGCGGTAGCGGCGCTGCATGTTGGGGATCACGCCTTCGAAAGGGTGCGCCTTGGTGGCGATCTCGCCGCGGTCGCTCAAATACTGGAACTGGATCCGGTCGCGGCCGCTGCCGTAGAGGACCGCCTGGCGTTGCTTGTCGGTGAGGCTGTCAAAGGGTTGGTCGGTGCGAAAGCCGTAGTGCTCGCCGACGGCGTTGAGCAGTTGGTAGTAGTAGACGTTGCGCCGGTCCCAGCCGCGAATCGCCCCTTCGGCCAGGGTCAGCTTCGGATTGCTGATCACCTTGGCGGGGTCGAAAAACAGCTTGGCGCCCAGGCCGTCGCAGCCGGCGCAGGCCCCGTGGGGGTTGTTGAAGGAGAACAAACGCGGCTCCAGCTCCTGGATGCTGTGACCGCACTGGGGACAGGCGAAGCGGGCGGAGAAGATCATCTCTTCGCCGTCGTCGTCCATGTAGCTCAGCTTGGCCAGACCGTCGGTGAGCTCGATACAGGTCTCCAGGGATTCGGCGAGGCGGGTCTGGATGCCGTCACGGACCTTGAAGCGGTCGACCACCACCTCGATCTGGTGTTTTTTCTTCTTATCCAGCTCGGGGGGATCGTCCAGGTCGCAGACAATGCCGTTGATGCGCGCCCTTACGAAGCCCTGGGCCTTGAGGTTGCTGAGCAGGTGCAGGTGCTCCCCCTTGCGTCCCTGCACTACCGGGGCGAGCAGCATCACCTTGCTGCCCTCTTCCAGCGCCAGGACCTGGTCCACCATCTGGCTGATGGTCTGGGCCTTGAGCGGCAGGTCGTGGTCGGGGCAGCGGGGCTCGCCGGCGCGGGCAAACAACAGCCGCAGGTAGTCGTAGATTTCGGTGATGGTGCCGACCGTGGAGCGGGGGTTGTGGGAGGTGGATTTCTGTTCGATGGAGATGGCCGGGGAGAGCCCTTCGATGTGGTCCACGTCGGGTTTTTCCATCATCGACAGAAACTGGCGGGCGTAGGTTGAGAGCGACTCGACGTAGCGGCGCTGTCCTTCGGCGTAGAGGGTGTCAAAAGCCAGCGAGGATTTGCCGGAGCCCGACAACCCGGTAATCACAATCAGCTTGTCCCGGGGAATGTCCAGATCAATGTTCTTCAGATTGTGGGTGCGGGCACCTCGAACGCTAATGGTTTCCATCTCTACCTCGATCAAACGGCGAACGGGCCATTATATCGGCTGCGCTTCAACATTGCTTGGCGGGCGACTCGGAATGGCAGGGGAATATGTTATTCTAGAGCGCTATTCCGGCGCCGCGCGGGGAACCCCTGGGGCGTCGACCGGCCATTTTTCGACAAGGGTAGACAGCAACCATGGCACGTGGTGTAAACAAAGTAATTCTGATCGGCAACCTGGGGCAGGACCCCGAGGTGCGTTACATGCCCAACGGCAACGCCGTTACCAATATCACCGTGGCGACCAGTGACAGCTGGAAAGACCGTGAAACCGGTCAGCCCCAGGAGCGCACCGAGTGGCACCGCGTGGTCTTCTTTGGCAAGCTGGCCGAGATCGCCGGGCAGTACCTGAAAAAGGGCTCCAAGGTCTACGTCGAAGGTTCACTGCGCACCCGCAAGTGGCAGGGCCAGGACGGGCAGGACCGCTATACCACGGAGATCGTCTGCGACATCAACGGCCAGATGCAGATGCTCGACAGCCGTGGCGGCGAAGGCGGTGGTGGTTATCAGCCCCGCAACCAGGGTTACGCGCCGCAGCAGCCCCAGCAGCCGCAAGCGCCCCAGCAGCAGGGGTATCCCCAGCAGGCGCCCCAACAGCCTCAGCAGGCCCCTCAGCAGCCGCAGCAAGCCGCCGGTGGCTTTGACGACTTCGACGACGATATCCCCTTCTGAGGGGGAACCCATTGTTCGAGTTACCCAAGTTGCTCGTTACCGGCGCCCAGGGGCAACTGGGTTACGAGCTGGTGGCCTATGCCCAGGAGCACGGCTTCGACGTCACGGCCTTCCCCCGGGAAAGCCTGGATATCTGTGACCGTGACGCCGTGGCCCGGGCGCTGGACCACTACCAGCCGGAATTTATCGTCAATGCCGCCGCCGTTATCCCCTTGCAGGAGGGCGATGATCCGGGCCTGAGGGTCAACGACTACGGTGTTGAAGGGTTGGCGATGGCCTGTGCCGAGCGCGGTATTGCCCTAGTCCACCTCTCCTGCGCCGAGGTGTTTGACGGTCTTAAAGAGGGCGCCTATCGCGAGGATGATGCCGTCTCGCCCTTGAGCGCCTATGCGCGCAGCAAGTGCCGGGGAGAGGCCGCGGTGCGCGAGCTGCTCGATCGCCATATTATCCTGCGCACCGGCTGGCTGTTCAGCGCCCGTGGCCAGAGTTTCGTGCGACGCCTGGTGGAGCAGGGGCGGGAAAACCGGCAGGTTCAGGTGTCTGACGGCTTGGTGGGCTGCCCCACCTCTGCCGCCGATCTCGGGCGCGTGGTGGTGGCGATGATCAAGCAGCTGCACGTGGGTGCCGACGCCTGGGGTACCTACCACTATGTCGCCAGCGACTGCACCAGCTGGTTCGGCTTCGCCGAAGCTATCGTGGCGGCGGCGCGCCAGTATGAAGATCTCAAGCTCGACGCCCTGGTGCCCGTGCCACAGGAGCAGATGGACCGCCGCCTGCGGCCGGCCCGAAGCGTGCTCCACTGCGAACGTATTCTCAACACCTTCGGGGTGCACCAGCGTCCCTGGCGCTCGGGCCTGACCCAGATTCTTCGAACGCTGTACAGCCTGACGGACTAGGCCACGGCCCGGCGGGTTCAGACTTGCCAGGGCCAGGGGTGGTGGGTGCGGGCTACCCAGAGGATGTAGCCCAGCGTCAGCAGCGCGCATACCAGCCAGGCCTGGCGACGTGGTTTGGTCTTGCCCCGGCGCAGGGCCAGGGTACCGAAGCCGATATAAAAGAGCAGCGCCACCACCTTGGCCGTCAGCCAGCCCTGGCTGAACGGGTATTGCTGGATGATCAGCGCCAGGCTGATGGCGCTGGCCAGGAGTGCGCTGTCGATGAGCTGGGGCAGGATTCGGACCCAGCGTTGCGCCAGCAGAGACGAGTCCAGTAGCATCCAGACAGCGCGCATAATAAAGAAACAGACGCTGAGGGTGACGGCGGTGACGTGCAGGTGCTTGACCAGCAGATACATCGGGGCTTGTTCCTTGTGCCTGGGGATGAAATACTTTAGCGAAGGGGTCGGTTATGGTCCAGCCGGCCCGTATTATTCTAGACCGGCGGGCCAAGGAGACACACGATGGTGACGACGAAGGAACCGGCTCGCGAGTTGGTTGATCGTTTTGGTCGGCGCGTCGACTACGTCCGTATTTCGGTGACTGACCGCTGCGACTTCCGCTGTGTCTACTGCATGAGCGAGCGGATGACCTTCCTGCCCCGCGAAGCGGTGTTGAGCCTTGAGGAGATCGAGCTGGTGGCCCGGGCATTCGTCAACCTGGGTGTGCGCAAGATCCGTCTCACCGGGGGCGAACCGCTGGTCCGTCGTGGCATTGAAACCCTGCTGCCGAAACTGGGCGCCCTGCAAGGGCTGGAGGAGCTGGTGATGACCACCAACGGCTCCCAGCTGCGACGCCTGGCGCCGCAGATACGGGCGGCGGGAGTCAAACGGCTCAATATCAGCCTGGATTCGCTGCGTCCGGATCGCTTCCGTCACATCACCCGCACCGGCAGGCTGGAGCAGGTGTTGGACGGCATCGAGGCCGCCCGGGAGGCGGGCTTTGAGCGGATCAAGCTCAACAGCGTGGTGCTCAAGGGGCGTAACGCCGACGAGGTACTCGATCTGGTCGATTTCGCCCGTGAGCGGGCCCTGGATATCAGCTTTATCGAGGAGATGCCCCTGGGGCAGATCCGCGAGCACGACCGCCACGAAACCTACTGCTCCAGCGACGAGGTGCGGGCGCTGATCGAGGCGCGCTACCCCCTGACCCCCATGACCCAGCGCACCGCCGGGCCGTCCCGTTACTTCAGCATGGCCGACAGCCGCAGTCGGATCGGCTTTATCTCTCCCCACAGTCACAACTTCTGCCACGAGTGCAACCGGGTCCGGGTCACCGTCGAAGGGCGCCTGCTCCTGTGTCTCGGTAACGAGCACTCGATGGATCTGCGTGCTCTTTTGCGCGCGTACCCGGGGGATATTGAACGCCTCGAGCGGGCATTGGTGGAGGCCATGGACCTCAAGCCTGAACGCCACCATTTTGACCTCGAGGCCGAGCCCCAGATCCTGCGTTTCATGAACATGACCGGCGGTTGATCGGCCACTGCCTTTTTTTCCGTAAGCAGGTAGAATACCCGCTTTTGCGGGGCCGACGGGGCCCGTTCGGCTCGAGGAGTGGCATGAGCGTTACCGACCTAGACCCTTATCAGGATATTCGTCCCTATCACGATGATGAGGTGCCCGGTGTATTGGCGGGGCTGCTGAAAAACGCCGAGTTCGTGTCGGCGCTGGGCCAGTTTCGTTTCCCGCGGCTGAGCCGCTTCGCTCCCTCCCTGGTGAATCAGTTGGTGCGCTTCGCGTTGGGCCGGCAGTTGGCCGGGGTCCGGACGGTGGCGGGCATGCAGGACGTGATCGCTGCCTACATGGGCAAGATGATCGAGCGCACCACCCACCGGGTCACCTTCTCCGGCCTCGAGGGGCTGGATGCGAACAAGGCGTACCTTTTCATCTCCAACCACCGCGATATCGCCATGGACCCGGCCTTCGTCAACTGGGGCCTCTATCACCACGGCATGCAGACGGTGCGTATCGCCATTGGCGATAACCTGCTGAAGAAGCCTTACGTCTCCGACCTGATGCGCCTGAACAAGAGCTTCATCGTCAAGCGTTCGGTCAAGGGGCGTGAAAAGCTCAAGGCCCTGATGGAGCTGTCGGGTTACATCAGCCACTCCATCGACAGCGGCCATTCGATCTGGATCGCCCAGCGCGAGGGGCGGGCCAAAGACGGCAACGACTTCACGGACCCGGCGATCATCAAGATGTTCTACATGGGCAAGAAGAAAAGCACGCCCGACTTCGCCGAGGCGGTCCGCGAGCTCAACATCGTGCCGGTCTCCATCGCTTACCAGTACGATCCCTGTGATGCCCTCAAGGCGCGGGAGCTGCAGGCGCTGGCCAGCGAGGGCGCGTATGAGAAGGGGCAGTACGAGGATATCGAGAGCATCGCCCAGGGCATCACCGGCTTCAAAGGCGACGTCCACGTGGCGTTCGGCCAGCCCATGAGCGGCGACTACGAGACCCCCGAGGCCCTGGCCGAGGCGATCGACCGGGAGATCATCGGCAACTACCACCTTCATGCCTCCAACCGCGTGGCGGCCGACGAGGCAGAGGCCGTGGATGACGCCGACCGTAAGGCGTTCGAGGAGCGCCTGCAGCGCGTCTCCGCCGAGTGCCGTCCCTGGCTCAAGGCGATGTACGCCAACCCGGCGCTGAACAAGCAAAAGCTCGCCTAGGAGGCGCAGATGACCGCAGAGCACGACGAACAGGCGACCCTGACCCATATCGACAGCGACGGGCAGGCGCGCATGGTGGACGTGTCGGAGAAGGCGGTGACCGTCCGCGAGGCCCGGGCAGAGGCCTACGTGGTGATGCGTCCCGAGACCCTGGCGATGATCGTCGAGGGGCGGCACAAGAAGGGCGACGTGCTGGCGGTGTGTCGCATCGCCGGCATCCAGGGGGCCAAGCGCTGCCCGGACCTGATTCCGCTCTGCCACCCGCTGATGCTCAGTTCGGTCAAGGTGGAGCTGCACCCGGAGCCTGAAAAAAACCGGGTGCGCATCGAGAGCCGTTGCAAGCTCAGCGGCCAGACCGGGGTTGAAATGGAAGCCCTGACCGCCGCCTCCGTGGCTGCCCTGACCCTCTACGACATGTGCAAGGCCGTGGACCGGGGAATGGTGATCGAGGGCGTGCGAGTGCTGGAGAAAAAAGGCGGTAAAAGCGGCCATTGGCGGGTAGAGGAGTAACCCATGGATTCGGTAGACCTGGTTTTTTTTGCCAGCATTCGCGAGCAGCTCGGCACCGACGCTGAAACGCTCGAGCTGGCGGCGGAGCTGAACACGGTTCAGGCCCTGATCGATCACCTGCGCACCCGGGGAGAGCCCTGGGCCTCGGTGCTGGCCGCCGAGCAACTGCTGGTGGCTGTCAATCAGGAGATGGCCGAGCGCAGCGCCGTGATAAAATCTGGCGATGAAGTCGCGTTTTTCCCCCCGGTTACCGGCGGTTAAAGGAGCTCAGCTGTTGATGAACTACCTACGCGCCGCGGTCTTCTACTCGGTTTTTGTCACCGCCAATATCATTCATTCCGTGCTGAGCCTGCTGGTTTCGCCGTTCTTGCCCTTCCCCGCCCGCTTCCGCTTTGTCTGTTCGGTCAATCGCCTGAGCCTGTGGTGGCTGCGGCTGGTCTGCGGTATCCGCTACGAGGTGATCGGCCGTGAGCACCTGCCCAGCGGCGGCCCCTTCGTGATCCTGGCCAACCACCAGAGCGAGTGGGAGACCCTCTTCCTGCAACTGCTGATCAGCCCCCAGTGCACGGTGCTGAAAAAAGAGCTGCTGCGGATTCCCTTCTTCGGTTGGGCCCTGGCGCTGCTCAAACCGATTGCCATCGACCGCTCCCAGCGGGCGCGGGCCATGAAACAGATCCTGCAACAGGGCAAGGCCCGCCTGGCAGAGGGGATTCCGGTGCTGATCTTTCCCCAGGGTACCCGGGTGCCGGCCGGTGAGGTGGGCAAGTTCAACAAGGGCGGCGCCATGCTCGCCTGCAGCGCCGAGGTGCCCATCGTCACCATCGTCCACAATGCCGGCGAGCACTGGCCCAGCGGGCGCTTTCCCAAGACCCCGGGCACCATCCAGGTGCGGGTGGGGCCGGTGATCGACACCCAGGGGCGCAAGGTGGACGAGGTTCACCAGGAGACCACCCGCTGGCTGCAGCACCACCTGGAGCAACAGCATCCGGTGGCGGCGCGGCCTGAGGGCGAAAAGGCTCACCTTTAGTCGGACCCGAGATGCTGGTGGTGCGCCCTAGGCTCGGCGCACCCCGTCCTCGCCTGCCCCATATGCAGCGCCGGCTGCCTCCTCAGCCGTTAGCAGTCTACCTGCAATTAGCCGGTGACCGAGATACGGCAATCTATCGTGCTTATCGCAGCGGTGGGTATCGCTTGAAAGGGATCGGCGATCATTTTGGTTTTCACTATTCCCGCGTCAGTCGAATCGTCAAGAAGATTAAGGGGGCAAAAGACAAGACCGGCAAAAGGCAAGACCTGACCCCTGTGTGATGACCCCTATGTGCTACGTACCTTTACGTGAATAGGGTCTTTGGCAGCATGGTGAATAGAGGAAGCTTAAGATAATGGAGCGATTGAAATTTTGTAGCGTTATGCTGCTGTGGTTGTTTGCTACCACTGCGGTGGCCTTGCCCTCGGCCAAAGTAACCATAAAGGTGGTGGATGATCAGGGGGGGCCGGTTGAGGGCGCAGAGGTAAGGGTAGGGTTTGAAAGTCCGGGCGGTTATTGGCAGGCAGGAAGGATTGCGTTTGATAGTGGTTACTCAGATTCTGATGGTATTCATGTAGCGTCTTCTAACACTTCGGGCCGCATTGGTTATCGGATAGAGAAAGAAGGTTATTACGAAAGCGAGGGTGGGTTTAGTGAGTTTACGGGAGTCAGCGGTGTGTACGGAATGCGCCGCTGGGAGCCTTGGAATCCGATCCTAGGGGTAGAGTTGCGTAAAATTCGTAATCCTATACCGCTCATTGTCAAACAAGTAGAGGCATTGGAACTGCCGATGCTAAATCGTCCTATCGGTTACGATTTGATGGCGGGTGATTGGGTCGTTCCCTTTGGTCAAGGTACCACTGCGGACTTGGTATTTACTTTGGAAAAAAGCTATCAATCACGTGGAAGCTGGAAATATAAGCTGTCACTTGGTTTTGCGAACCCAGACGATGGTGTAATACCTGTTCGAGCTTCGACCTCAAGCGGCAGCCAGCTTTTGCTAGCCCATCATGCACCAATAGAGGGATATAGGTCGGAATATTTCTGGGGCAAGGAGATGAAGATGTCGTCCTATGGAACCGCTGTTCGCAGTGATTTTGGGGAGCTTCAAACAGATGATTTAAACTTCTATTTTCGGGTGCGAAGTCAGCGGGATGAACATGGGAGACTGGTCAGTGGAATATATGGGAAAATTCATAATAAATTTCAGCTGACCAATTTCAAAATAGAAAGAACAGGGTCGCTAACATTCAATTATTTTCTCAATCCAACTCCGAATGATACTAACCTTGAATGGGATCAAAAAACGAATTTGTTTCATTGAGCGGGTGGGCCCTATTTGGTGATTAGGCATAGGGGTCAGGTCTTGCCCTTTGCCCGCATTGGTCTAAGGGGCATAGGGGTCAGGTCTTGCCTTTTGCCTCCATTGGTCTAGATTTCTGCATGAGCAGACCGTTACGCATCGAGTTCTCTGGCGCCCTCTATCATGTGACAGCAAGCGGTAAATGCCGCGATGCGATCTACTTTGGCGATGATGACCGTGCCCAGTTTATCGGCCTGCTGGCCGAGGTGTGTGCGGGTTACAACTGGCGCCTGCATGCTTACTGCCTGATGACCAACCACTACCACCTATTGGTGGAGACTCCTGACGGCAATTTGTCGAAAGGGATGCGACAGTTCAATGGAATCTATACCCAATGGATCAACCGAACACACCGCCGAGTAGGTCACCTGTTCCAAGGACGCTTTAAAGCCATTTTGGTCGAGAAGGAGTCCTATCTGCTGGAGCTAGCCCGCTACATTGTGTTGAATCCGGTTCGCGCCGGCATGGTCCCCGTCGCCCAGGAGTGGCCATGGTCCAGCTACGCTGCCACGGCGGGGTTGGCGGAGGAACCTTCCTGGTTGACCACCGGAGTGGTGTTGGGCCGCCTTGCCCGTAGCCGTCGAACGGCTCAGGAGCGATATACCCATTTCGTTGCCGAAGGTGTGAACCAGGCGAGTCCTTGGGATGGGCTGCGCGGGCAGATCTTCCTAGGCAGTGAACAGTTTGTTGAGCAGATGCAAGGACAACTGTCGCCGCATGCTTTTCTTGATGACGTGCCCCATGTGCAGCGCCGGTTGCCACCGCAGCCGTTAGCGGTCTACCTGCAATTAGCCGGTGATCGAGATACGGCAATCTATCGAGCTTATCGCAGCGGTGGGTATAGCTTGAAAGAGATCGGCGATCATTTTGGTTTGCACTACTCCCGCGTCAGTCGAATCGTAAAGAAGATTAAGGGGGCAAAAGACCAGACCTGACCCCTATGTGACCCCTATGTTTGACCCCTATGTTGTCCCCCAGACAGGTCGGTGATTGATGATGGATCTGGAAGAAATTTACGGCGCGATACAAGCGTTTGCGACGGAGCGTGATTGGGATCAGTACCACAATCCGAAGAATCTAGTGATGGCGTTGTCGGTAGAGGCGGCTGAGCTTGTCGAGGAGTTTCAGTGGTTGACGCCAGAGCAGGCAGAGAATCTGGATGAGGACCCCGAGCGGCTTGCTCGGGTGCGTGATGAAATAGCCGATGTGGCTGTTTATCTGATTCGGTTGTCAGGAAAGCTTGGCATCGACATGGAAGGCGCAATTGAGCAGAAGATGAGGAAAAACGCGGAGAAGTACCCCGCAGAAAAAGTGCGCGGGTCGGCCAAGAAATATACAGAGTATTGACCCGTTCTCTTGCATGCAGCTTCAAAGAGAGTCGTGAAGAAGACTGAGGTAGCAAAAGACAAGACCTGACCCCTATGTTGCTAGCGCGGCACCGGGTAATCCTCCCTTTTTTTGGCGGATTCCTTGCGGGTGGGCAAAAAAAGAGGGGGCCTAATGGGGCATCCAAGGCCTTGCACGAGTGTGCAAGGCCTTGTTGGTTGGGCAGGGTTAGAAACTCAGCCCGAACACCAGTTCCGCCAGCAGCGTGAACAGGGCAAAGGCGATGGCGATGGCCAGCAGGTTGAGGAGAAAGCCCGCGCGCACCATGTCCCGCAGTTCCATCCGCTCGTAGGAGAAGACGATGGCGTTGGGCGGGGTGGCCACCGGCATCATGAAGGCCATGGAGGCGCCCACAGCCACCGGGATGCAGAGGATCATCGGATCCAGGCCAAGGCCCACGGCCACCGCGGCCAGGATGGGCAGGAAGGTGGCGGTGGAGGCGGTGTTGGAGGTGATCTCGGTCAGGTAGACGATGGCGATGGTCACCAGCAGCACCAGCACCAGGGTGCTGACCTCGACATCGGTCACTGCGTTGCCGATCCACTCCGCAAGCCCGGTGCCTTTGAAGCCGCCGGCGAGCGCCAGGCCGCCCCCGAAGAGCAGCAGTACGCCCCAGGGCACGTTGCGGGCCGCCTCCCAGTCCAGTGCAAACTCGCCCTTGGTGCGGGACACGGGCACCGCGAACAGGATCATGGCCGCCAGCAGGGCGATGATGGTGTCGTTGATGGGCAGGCCGGTAACCTCCACCAGGAACTTGCGGAAGATCCAGCTCAGGGCGGCGCCGGCAAAGACGATCGCCACCAGCTTCTCCGCCCGGGACATGGCGCCCAGGGCCTTCAGCTCGCGCTGCACCACGCTGCCGGGGTCCTGGATGGCTATCCGGTGCGAGGGGAACAGCAGGCGGGTCAGCACCAGCCAGGTGATGGGCAGCATGATCGCCACCACCGGCACACCGAACAGCATCCAGTTGAAGAAGGTGATCTCGATGTCGTAGGTGTTCTGCAGGAAGCTGGCCAGCAGGGCGTTGGGCGGTGTGCCGATAAGGGTGCCGACGCCGCCGATGGAGGCGCTGTAGGCAATCGCCAGCATCAGGGCGACGCCGAAGTTGCGCACCATCTTGCCGTCATCGGTCTGCTTGGAGATGAAGTCGATCACCGACAGCCCTACCGCGAACATCATGATGGTGGTGGCGGTGTTGGAGATCCACATCGACAGGAAGGCGGTGGCCAGCATGAAGCCGAGAATGATCCGCGAGGGCGACGTGCCGATCCGGCTGACGATCTGCAGGGCGATGCGGCGGTGCAGGCCCACGTGCTGCATGGCCGCGGCCAGCAGAAAACCGCCCAGGAACAGGTAGATCAACGGGTGGGAGTAGTTGGCAGCGACCGGCTTGATCTTGTCGATCTCGAGCAAGGGCATCAGGATGATCGGCAGCAGCGCGGTGGCGGGGATGGGGACCGCTTCGGTCAACCACCAGGCGACCATCCAGGTCGCCATGGCGACCAGGCGCCAGGCCGCCTCGGGCATCGCTTCCGGCGCGGGGGCCAGCAGAATCAGCAGCGCGGCCAGCGGGCCGCCCAGCAGGCCGACCAGGCGCAGGCCGCTGACCGGTGTCTTTTGCACATCAGGACGGTCTTTGTAGTCGGGGTCGCGTCGGTCGCCCGGGGTCAGAAAATCTTCATCGTGGGCATGAACACCCGGCTTATCAGATGTCATTGATGGCTACCTCTTCAAATGACGGAGTTTGTGGATCTTGGCTGTCGCGGGCTCTTGACTCCGTGAACGGCGCATGAAATGCAATAAGTGAGCCATGTGTGACACGCCGGGCACGGTTTTGGCAAATCGCGTTCTGGTGAGGTGTTGCACGGCTTTTAGCCGGGTGTTTAAGGGGTGTCGGATCGGTTCGTGGTGGCAGGCTGAAAAACCGCCACGATATGGGTGGATATCCGCCCAGCAGGTCGAGCGCAATGGGTCGTATTTCGCCACAGGGGGGCTTTGAGTGTATGAGCAGGGAAACCTGCGGGAACAAAAAAGGCCGCTGTGATAGCGGCCTTTGGATAGCGGTGCCTGGCGCTTAGTCGCGGTAGCGCTGGAAGACCAGGGAGGCGTTGGTGCCGCCGAAGCCGAAGCTGTTGGACATGACCCGCTCCAGGCCCGCATTGTCGCGACGCTCGCGCACGATCTGCACGCCCTCGGCGTCGGGGTCCAGGTTCTCGATGTTGGCGGAGGCGGCGATAAAGTCGTTCTCCATCATCAGCAGGCTGTAAATCGCCTCCTGTACGCCGGCGGCGCCCAGGGAGTGGCCGGACAGGGACTTGGTGGAGCTGACCGCGGGCAGGTCGCCCCCGGAGAAGGCGGTACGGATCGCCTTGAGTTCCTGCATGTCGCCGGCCGGGGTGCTGGTGCCGTGGGCGTTGATGTAGTCGATCTTGCCGTCCACGGTGGCCATGGCCTGCTGCATGCAGCGCACGGCGCCCTCGCCGGAGGGGGCGACCATGTCGTAACCGTCGGAGGTGGCGCCGTAGCCGACCAGTTCGGCGTAGATCTTGGCGCCGCGGGCCTTGGCGTGCTCCAGCTCTTCAACCACCAGCATCCCGGCGCCGCCGGCGATGACGAAGCCGTCACGGTCGGCGTCGTAGGCGCGGCTGGCCTTCTCCGGGGTGTCGTTGTACTTGGAGGAGAGGGCGCCCATGGCGTCGAACAGGCAGCTCAGGGACCAGTGCAGCTCCTCGCCGCCGCCGGCAAAGACGACATCCTGCTTGCCCAGCTGGATCATCTCCATGGCGTTGCCGATGCAGTGGGCGCTGGTGGAGCAGGCGGAGGTGATGGAGTAGTTGACCCCCTTGATCTTGAACGGCGTGGCCAGGCAGGCGGAGACGGTGCTGCCCATGGTGCGGGTGACCCGGTAGGGGCCGACCCGCTTGATGCCGCGCTCGCGCAGCACATCGGCGGCTTCCACGATGTTGGCCGAAGAGGCGCCGCCAGAGCCGGCGATGAGGCCGGTGCGCACGTTGGAAACCTGTTCCGGGGTGAGCCCGGCGTCTTCGATCGCCTGCTGCATGGAGAGGTAGGAGTAGGCCGCGGCGTCGCCCATGAAACGGTGCAGCTTGCGGTCAATGTGGTCCTGAGGGTTGATGTCGATGGCGCCGGCAACGTGGCTGCGGAATCCCATCTCCTTGTACTCTTCCTGGAACGAGAGTCCGGAGCGGCCCTGCTGCAGGGACTCGAGAACGGTCTCTTTATCGACTCCCAGGCAGGATGTAATACCGATGCCGGTTACAACTACACGTCGCATAGGACAAACCTCTGAGTTTTGTTTATTGGTATCAGGATAGTCTGCGAAGCGGGTATTTTCTGCCGCTCGCAGACCTTTCGCCAGTGGCCCAAACGGGGCTGAAACGGCGGCCTAAAAATCAGCGGTGGAGGTGAACAGGCCGACGCGCAGGTCTTTGGCGGTATAAATCTCGCGGCCATCCACCTTGAGCGAGCCGTCGGCGATGCCCATCACCAGCTTGCGCTCGATCACGCGCTTGAGTTCCAGGTGGTAGGTGACCTTCTTGGCCGTGGGGAGTACCTGGCCGAAGAACTTCACTTCGCCGGAGCCGAGTGCGCGTCCGCGCCCCGGGTTGCCTTTCCAGCCGAGGAAAAAGCCAACCATCTGCCACATGGCGTCCAGGCCCAGGCAGCCGGGCATGACCGGGTCGCCGACGAAGTGACACTTGAAGAACCAGAGGTCCGGGTTGATATCCAGCTCGGCGATGATTTCTCCCTTGCCGTACTGGCCTCCGTCTTCGGTGATGGAAAGAATGCGGTCGACCATCAGCATGTTGTCAACGGGCAGCTGGGCATTGCCGGGGCCGAACATCTCACCGTGGCCGCACTTGACCAGCGCGTCGCGGTCGAAGGATGAGGGTTTAGTCATTGGAACTTGGTGTCCTTCTGCTTATTTGAGTCGCGATTATAGCGGTTTGGGGCGCGCAAAGCCTAGGGCCAGTGGGGAAATTCCGCCGCCGAACGCGTTGCGTTTGGCTTCAGGCCTTGCGCGAAATGGCCAGTTCCGCCAACTGCTCCAAGATGGTGCGGAAAGGGCTCGCCGGAAGCGGCTGCAGGTTGTCCAGGGCTTCCTGCACCTGGGCCTGGGCCTGGGCCCGAGTGTAGTCGATAGCGCCGGTGTCCCGGGCCGCTTGCAGGATCGGCTCCAGGTCCTCCAGGTTCCCCTTGCGGATCGCCTGCCGGATCAGCTGGCGCTGCGCCTCGGTGCCTTCGCGCATGGCGTGGATCAGGGGCAGGGTGGGCTTGCCTTCGGCCAGGTCGTCGCCGACGTTCTTGCCCATCTCCTCGGCATTGCTCTCGTAATCCAGCAGGTCGTCCACTAGTTGGAAAGCGGTGCCCAGGTGGCGTCCATAGAGGCGCAGCCCTTCCCGTTGTTCAGGGGTGGCGCCGGCGACCAGTCCGCCGCACTCGGTGGCCGCCTCGAAGAGCATGGCGGTCTTGCCGAGGATGACCTTCATGTAGTTCTCTTCGCTGACGTCGGGGTTTTTGCAGTTAAGCAGCTGCAGCACCTCGCCCTCGGCGATGACGTTGGTGGCGTTGGAGATAACCTCCATGATCTGCATGTCCCCCAGCTCGACCATCATCTGGAACGAGCGGGAATAGAGGAAGTCGCCTACCAGTACGCTGGGGGCGTTGCCCCACTTGGCGTTGGCGGTGGCGCGGCCGCGCCGCAGGTCGGAGGTGTCGACGACGTCGTCGTGCAGCAGGGTGGCGGTGTGGATAAACTCCACTACCGCGGCGAGGTTGATATGCTGATCACCCCGGTAGCCGCAGGCCCGGGCCGCCAGTAGCACCAGCAGTGGGCGGATCCGCTTGCCGCCGCTTTCAATAATGTAGTGTCCGATCCGCTCGACGAGGGGGACGCCGGAGTGCAGGTGATCGAGGATGTAGCGGTTGACGGCCTCGAAATCGTCGGCGATCTCGGGATGCAGTTGGTGTGGTTGCATAGCGGGGAGTCGGACTGATGGTTTGGCGGCATGCTAAGGGGAGCTTTGCCGGAGTGTCAAGCAAACTCTTGCTGTACGGCCTCAAAAGGGTTGTCAAGTAGTTGTCGGTGGCGTAGAATCCGCACCCCTGTGGTTCGTCCAACCGCACGCTCCCTACCATATGGTTGACCATTAGAAGTAGGCAATTTCAGTAGCCGGGCGGACCAGAAAATCTGGAGAAGATTATGTACGCAGTGATTGTCAGCGGTGGTAAGCAGCACCGTGTAAGCGAAGGCGAAACCCTGAAAGTTGAGAAGCTTCAGGCCGAGCCGGGTGCAACCGTCGAGCTGGACCGGGTTCTCCTGGTTGCCAACGGCGAAGACGTCAAGATCGGCGCGCCTGTCGTCGAAGGTGCCAAGGTGACTGCCGAGGTCGTGGCTCACGGCCGCGGTGAAAAAGTGCGCATCATCAAGTTCAAGCGCCGTAAGCACCACATGAAGAAGCAGGGCCACCGTCAGTGGTTCACTGAAATCAAGATTACCGGCATCAGCGCCTAAGCTGATTGAAGGAGACTGAAGAATGGCTCATAAAAAAGCTGGCGGTAGTACTCGTAACGGTCGCGATTCCGAGTCGAAACGCCTTGGTGTGAAGCGCTACGGCGGCCAAAAAGTCCTGGCTGGCAACATTCTGGTGCGTCAGCGTGGAACCCGTTTCCACGCCGGTGACAATGTTGGCTGCGGCAAGGACCACACTCTGTTCGCCACCGCTGAAGGCGTGGTGAAGTTTGAGGTGAAAGGCCCCAAGAGCCGCAAGTACATCAGCGTCGTGCCCGCCTAAGCAGGCAGTTCTGCACGGCCTCCGAAAAAGCTCCGCCGAGGCGGGGCTTTTTTTGTTTCTGTCCTTTCCCTTGGCGGGCCGGGGCTATCCTTGAATCATCAGGCGCGGCCAGCAGCCCGCGGAGTTGGAAATGAAATTTGTCGATGAAGTCGTAATCAGCGTCGAGGCAGGCAAGGGCGGCAATGGCTGTCTGAGTTTTCGTCGCGAAAAATTTGTCGCCAAGGGCGGCCCTGACGGCGGCGATGGCGGCGACGGCGGCTCGGTGTGGCTGCAGGCGGATGAGAATCTCAATACCCTGGTGGACTACCGTTTTCAGCGGCGCTACCGGGCGGAGAACGGCCAGCAGGGAATGGGTCGCAACTGCACCGGGGCCAAGGGTGGTGACGTCGTGCTGCGGGTGCCGGTAGGCACCACGGTGGTGGACGAGGATACCCAGGAGGTGCTCTGTGACCTGACCCGGGCCGGCCAGCGGGAGAAGGTTGCCCAGGGCGGTTTTCACGGGCTGGGCAACACCCGCTTCAAGTCCAGCGTCAACCGTGCGCCGCGCCAGACCACCAACGGCTCCTCCGGCGAGTCCCGAAACCTCAAGCTGGAGCTCAAGGTGCTGGCGGATGTGGGGTTGCTGGGGCTGCCCAATGCCGGCAAATCTACCTTCATTCGGGCGGTGTCGGCGGCCAAACCGAAGGTTGCGAACTATCCCTTTACCACGTTGGTGCCCAATCTTGGGGTGGTCAGCATCGAGCGTGACCGCAGCTTTGTGGTGGCCGATATTCCGGGGTTGATCGAAGGGGCGGCGGAAGGGGCCGGGCTCGGGGTGCGGTTCCTCAAGCACCTGGCGCGCACCCGGATTCTGCTGCACCTGGTGGATATGGCGCCCTGGGACGGTGTTGCGCCGGCCGATTCGGTCCGGTCGATCGCCCGCGAGCTGGAGAAATTCAGCCCGGCCCTGGCCCAGCAGGAGCGCTGGCTGGTGCTCAACAAGCTGGACCTGGTGCCGGCCGAGGAGCGCGAAGCACGCTGTCGCGAGCTGGTGGAAGCGCTGGACTGGCAGGGGCCGGTGTTTGAAATCTCTGCCATCAAGGGTGAGGGCACTCGCGAAGTGTGTGTGGCGATCATGGAGTATATCGAGGAGCGGCAGCGCCTGGAGGCCGAGGACGCCGAGGTCGCCGAGGCCGAGGCGAAGCGCAAGGCGCAGCTGGAAGCGGAGGCGCGGGAGAATCTGGAGCGTCTGCGTGAAGCCCAGCGGGCGCGGCGCCGGGACGGTGATGACGACCTGGATGATGATGATTTCGACGACGATGATTACGACGTCGATGTCGAGTATGTGCGTTAGTCGGTGAGAGTGAAGGAGTCGCGTGGGGATGAGCAGTAGGGAGCGGCTGACCCGGGGTAAGCGCTGGGTAGTGAAGATCGGCAGTGCGTTGTTGACCAACGACGGGGCCTGTCTGGATGAAGTGGCGATTGCCGGCTGGGTGGACCAGATGGCGGCGCTGCGCCGGGAGGGTATCGAGGTGCTGCTGGTCTCGTCAGGCTCGGTGGCCGCCGGCATGCACCGGCTGGGGTTGAGTCAGCGTCCGCGGGAGCTTCATCAGTTGCAGGCCGCGGCGGCAGTGGGCCAGATGGGGTTGGTGCAGACCTACGAGGCGGCGTTCCAGCGGCATGGTATGCACACCGCACAGGTGCTGCTGACCCATGATGACCTGTCCAATCGCAAGCGTTACCTCAACGCCCGCAGTGCCCTGCGTTCGCTGGTGGACTGGGGGGTGGTGCCGGTGATCAACGAAAACGATACCGTGGTCACCGATGAGTTCCGTTTTGGCGACAATGACACCCTCGGGGCGCTGGTGGCCAACCTGGTGGTGGCCGACGCCCTGATTATCCTTACCGATCAGTCCGGGCTGTTTGACTCGGACCCGCGCACGAACCCGAATGCCAAGCTGGTGCAGCAGGCCCGCGCCGAGGACCCGGCGCTGGATGCCATGGCGGCCGGCGGCGCGGGCGTGCTGGGGCAGGGGGGGATGCAGACCAAGGTGCGGGCGGCGCGGCTGGCGGCCCGCTCCGGCGCAGCGACGGTGATTGTCGGTGGGCGCGAGCCGGATGTGCTGCCCCGGCTGCGACGGGGTGAGGCGTTGGGTTCCTTGCTCGAGTCCGACAGTTCGCCCCAGGCGGCCCGCAAGCAGTGGCTGGCCGGTCACCTTCAGGCCCGTGGCACCCTGGTGCTGGATGAAGGCGCGGTGCGGGTGCTGCGCGAATCCGGGCGCAGCCTGTTGCCGGTGGGGGTGCGGCGGGTAAGCGGCGACTTCTCCCGTGGTGAAATGGTGCTCTGTGTTGACGAGCAGGGGCAGGTAGTGGCGCGGGGGCTGGTCAATTACGGCATCGGCGATGCCCGGCAGCTCGTGGGGCAGCCCAGTCAGCGCATCGAGGAGATTTTGGGTTATCGCGCAGAAGAGGAGCTGGTGCACCGGGACAACCTGGTGCTGGCTTGATCATTTAGGGATCCGGGGTGCGAAATCAGGGATGAGGGTGGTGTAGAGTCCTTTCCTGCTTCCTGCTTTTCGTGCAAGAACCAGGAGGCACAAAAAAACCGGCCGAAGCCGGTTTTTTTAGGATTCTGTAAAATGTGTTTTACAGAGCCTTGATCTGGGCGTTGAGGCGGCTCTTGTGACGAGCAACCTTGTTCTTGTGGAACAGGCCCTTGGTTACGGCGCTGTCCAGTACGGGGACGGCGGCGTTGTAGGCGGCTTGCGCAGCTTCTTTGTCGCCGGAGGCAACGGCAGCTACGGCTTTCTTAAGGTAGGTGCGGACCATGGAACGCAGGCTAGCGTTATGCTTGCGGCGCGTTTCTGCTTGGCGTGCACGTTTTCTGGATCCTGCGGAATTTGCCACAATCTGGCTCCTCAAATACCGTGAAGTAGAAAGTACATCGTAAAAAACGAAGAGGCGAAATTATTCATACCCCGGGGTGGCTTGTCAATCATTTTCCGCGGATTTGCGGTATGATCCCCCGCCAGATTGGTAGTAGGGACTGGTTTCATGGATAAGGCCCCAGATCAGGGCGTCAAAAAATCCGCGGGGTTGTTGCGCTCCAGCGCGGTGGTGGGGTTGATGACCTTGCTGTCGCGGGTGCTCGGGCTGGCGCGGGATATTGTCATTGCCCAGGGGTTTGGGGCCGGTGCCAGTGCCGATGCTTTTTTTGTCGCTTTCAAGATTCCCAATTTCCTGCGCAGGCTGTTTGCCGAAGGGGCGTTTTCCCAGGCCTTTGTGCCGGTGCTGTCGGAATATCAGGCCAAGAGGGATCGGGCCGCGGTCAAAGCGCTGGTGGATCGGGTGGCCGGTAGCCTGGGGCTTACCCTCAGCGGGCTCACCGCCGTGGCGGTGCTGGGGGCGCCGGTGCTGACGGCGCTGTTCGCGCCGGGGTTCTACTGGGGAGACAGCGACAAGTTCGACCTTACCGTCGATATGTTGCGGGTCACCTTTCCCTACCTGCTGCTGATCTCGCTGACGGCGTTTGCCGGCTCCATCCTCAACAGCCATGGCCGCTTCGCGGTGCCGGCGTTCACCCCGGTGCTGCTCAATCTCTCCCTGATCGGCGCCGTCTGGTGGCTTCAGCCCTGGCTGGAAACGCCGGTGATGGCGCTGGCCTGGGGGGTGTTGATCGCAGGCATCGCCCAGCTGCTGCTGCAGCTGCCGTTTCTGTTGCGCCTGGGCCTGCTGCCCCGCCCTCGGGTGGATTACCGCCATCCCGGTGTCAGTCAGATCATCAAGCTGATGATTCCGGCTCTGTTCGGGGTCTCGGTGAGCCAGATCAACCTGCTGCTGGATACGGTGCTGGCCTCTTTCCTGCAAACCGGCAGCGTCTCCTGGCTCTACTTTTCCGACCGTCTCATGGAGCTGCCGCTGGGTGTGTTCGGTATCGCCATTGCCACTGTGATCCTGCCCAGTCTGTCGCGCAAGTACGCCAGCCGGTCGGGGGAGGCCTTTGCTCAGACCCTCGACTGGGCGCTGCGCATGGTGCTGCTGATCGGGTTGCCGGCGGCGCTGGCGCTCTGCCTGCTGGCCGAGCCGCTGATCGTCACCCTGTTCCATTACGGCGCCCTGGAGGCGCGGGACGTCACCATGACCGCCTTCAGCCTGCGCGCCTACAGCCTGGGGCTGCTGGCGTTCATGTTGATCAAGGTGCTGGCACCGGGCTACTTCTCCCGCCAGGATACCCGGACGCCGGTGAAGATCGGTATCTGGGCCATGGTGGCGAACATGGGGTTGAACCTGGCGCTGATATTGCCACTGCAGCACGCGGGGCTGGCGCTGGCGACTTCGCTGTCCGCCTTTCTGAATGCCGGGTTGCTGCTGCGCGGGCTGCTGCGCGAAGGGGTGTTTCGTTGGCAGGCCGGATGGGGCGTATACGGCTTGCGTCTGCTGGCGGCGATCGCGGCGCTGGCGCTGTTTCTGTTCTGGGCACCGGCGCCGGTGCAGAGCTGGCTGGATTACAGCCTCTGGGAGCGGGTGCTTAACATGGCCTGGCTTTGTCTGGGCGGGGTGGGGTGCTATTTCGTCGTTTTGTATCTGGCCGGCCTGCGTCCGCGCCACCTGCGCCATTGAGCAGCGGTATTCCCGGCGCTGCGGCTGCGTTATAATGCGCCGTTTTGTGACTGGGTAATGCGGCGGCGAATGGAGCTAATCAGGGGTTTACACAATCTGCGCGATCAGCACCGGGGCTGCGTGGCCACCATCGGCAATTTCGACGGGGTCCACCAGGGGCATCATCGGGTGCTGGAGCAGGTGCGCGAAAAGGCCCAGGCCCTGGGTCTGCCCTCCGTGGTGATCATGTTCGAACCGCAGCCCCGGGAGTTTTTTGAAGGGGAGGGTGCCCCGCCCCGGCTGACCCGTTTTCGGCAGAAGTTCGAGCTGCTGCGCGACCACCAGATCGACCGGGTTTTCTGCCTGCACTTCAATGCCCGGCTACGGGCCCTCACCGCCGAAGCCTTTATCGATCAGCTGTTGCTTAACGGCCTGGAGGTCAAGTACTTTGTGGTGGGCGACGACTTTCGCTTCGGCTGTGACCGACGTGGTGATTTTGCGCTGTTGAAACACTACGGTGAAAGTCACGGCTTTACCGTGGTCAATACCTGCACCCACCGTATCGACGGCGAGCGGGTGAGCAGTACCCGCATTCGCGGTGCGCTGGCCGAGCACGAGTTCCTGCTGGCCGAGCGGCTGCTGGGGCGGCCCTACCGCGTCGAGGGCAAGGTGATTCACGGCCGCAAGCTGGGGCGTCAGTTGGGCGTGCCCACTGCCAATATCTCCCTGCAGCGCAAGCGCTTGCCCTTTTCCGGCGTTTTCGTGGTGGAGGCGACCACCGAGGAGGGGCGTCGCCGTGCCGGGGTCGCCAACGTGGGTGTACGCCCCACGGTAAACGGGGAAAGCCCCATGCTTGAAGTGCACCTGTTTGATTTCGATCAGGAGCTCTACGGCGAGCGGCTGGAGGTGGAGTTCAAGGCCTTTGTGCGCCCCGAACAGCGTTTCGACAGTATCGAGGCGCTGCGTAACCAGATTCAAGACGATATTGCCTTTGCCCGCAGCTGGGAATATCGGACCCATTCAGCGACAAGTGAATAATCGCAATGACCGACTATAAAAACACGCTCAACCTGCCCGAAACCGATTTTCCCATGCGCGGCAACCTGGCCAAGCGCGAGCCGGAAATGCTCAAGCGCTGGAATGAAAGCGACCTATACCGCCAGCTGCGCGAGGCCCGTGCCGGCCGTGACCAGTTCATTCTTCACGACGGCCCTCCCTACGCCAACGGCAATATTCACATCGGTCACGCGGTTAACAAGATTCTCAAGGACATTATCGTCAAGTCGAAGAACCTGAGCGGCTTCGACGCGCCCTATGTGCCCGGCTGGGACTGTCACGGCCTGCCTATCGAGCACAAGGTGGAGACCCTCATCGGCAAGGCCGGGGACAAGGTGACCTTCAAGGCATTCCGCCAGACGTGCCGGGACTATGCCCGCGAGCAGGTGGAGGGGCAGAAGCAGGACTTTATCCGCCTGGGCGTGTTCGGTGACTGGGAGAATCCCTACCTGACCATGAACTTCAACACCGAGGCCAACATCATTCGGGCCCTGGGAAAGATCGTGGAGAACGGGCACCTGGTGAAAGGCTACAAGCCCGTCTACTGGAGCGTGGTGGGCGCTTCCGCCCTGGCCGAGGCCGAGGTGGAGTACCAGGACAAGACCTCCACGGCCATCGACGTGCGCTTTGCGCCGGTGGACGAGGCGGCCTTCCTGAGCAAGTTCGAGAGCCTGGACGGGAAAGGCCCGGCCAGCGTGGTGATCTGGACCACCACCCCCTGGACCCTGCCCTCCAACCAGGCGGTGTCCCTGAACGCCGGGCTGGAGTATGCCCTGGTTGAGGTGGATGCGGGGCAAGGCGTCGAGCGCATCCTGCTGGCCGAAGCGCTGGTGGAGAGCGCGATGAGCCGTTACGGCATCGAGCACTACCGGGTGGTGGGGCGCTGCTGGGGCGAGGCTCTGGAAGGGCTGAAACTGCAGCATCCCTTCTACGACAAGCAGGTGCCCATCATCCTGGGGGATCACGTGACCACCGACGCCGGTACCGGCGCCGTACACACCGCGCCCGATCACGGGGTGGAAGACTTCGAGGTGGGTAAAAAGTACGCCATCGACACCCTCAACCTGGTGGACGGACACGGTATCTTCGTCGAGGCAGCGGGCGTGTTCGCCGGGCGCCACGTCTACAAGGTGGACGAAGAGGTGGTCGCCCTGTTGCGCGAGAAGGGGCGCCTGATCAAGGACCACAAGTTTGAGCACAGCTATCCCCACTGCTGGCGCACCAAGACGCCGCTGATCTACCGCGCCACCCCGCAGTGGTTTATCAGCATGGACGCCCGCGATCTCAAGGGCGACGCCATGGAGGCGATCAAAGGGGTGCAGTGGTTCCCCGGCTGGGGCCAGAGCCGCATCGAGGGGATGATCGAGCAGAGCCCCGACTGGTGCGTCTCGCGCCAGCGCACCTGGGGGGTGCCCATCACCCTCTTTATCCACAAGGAGACCCAGGAGCTGCATCCCAACACCAGTGCCCTGATCGAGGCCGTCGCCCAGCGGGTGGAGAAGGCCGGTATCGACGCCTGGTTCGAGCTGGAGCCCGCGGAGCTGCTGGGTGATGAGGCCGACCAGTACATCAAGGTCAACGATACCCTGGATGTCTGGTTCGACTCCGGGGTGACCCACTACTCGGTGCTGGACCAGCGCGACGGTCTGCGTTCGCCCGCCGACCTCTACCTGGAGGGCTCCGACCAGCACCGCGGCTGGTTCCAGTCCTCCCTGAAGACCAGCATCGCCATCAAGGGCCAGGCCCCCTACCGGCAGGTGCTGACCCACGGCTTCACCGTTGACCAGGACGGGCGCAAGATGTCCAAGTCCCTGGGCAACGTGGTGGCGCCCCAGGATGTGATGAACAAGTACGGCGCCGATATCCTGCGCCTGTGGGTGGCGGCCACGGATTTCAGCGGCGAGATGGCGGTTTCCGACGAGATCCTCAAGCGCACCGCCGATACCTATCGCCGCATCCGCAATACCGCCCGCTTCCTGCTGGCCAACCTCAACGGCTTTGACCCGGCCGCCAATGCAGTGCCCGCCGGGGAGATGCTGGCCCTGGACCGCTGGGTGGTGGACCGCGCCGCCCGCTTGCAGCAGGAGATTCTGGCGGCGTACGACCAGTACCAGTTCCTCAGTGTCTATCAGAAAGTACATCACTTCTGTGCCCTGGACCTGGGGGGCTTCTACCTGGATATCATCAAGGATCGCCAGTACACCACCCAGGCCGACAGCCTGGCGCGGCGCTCCTGCCAGACCGCGCTCTACCACGTGGCCGAGGCCCTGTGCCGCTGGATCGCGCCGATTCTCAGCTTTACCGGTGACGAAATCTGGAATCACCTGCCCGGCGAGCGCGGCGAGTCCGTACACCTGGTTACCTGGTACGAAGGGCTCTTTGAGCTGGATCCCGGGGCGGAGATGGACGCCGGCTTCTGGCAGCAGGTGCTGCAGGCCAAGAACGCCGTCAACAAGGAATTGGAGAATCAGCGTAACGCCGGCAAGGTGAAGTCCGGGCTTGCCACCGAGGTGGTGCTCTATGCAGACCCCGAGCTCAAGGCGCAACTGGAGCGACTGGGAGAGGAGCTGCGTTTCGTGCTGATCACCTCTGCGGCCCGGGTCGAGGCGCTCGAGGAGGCGCCGGGGGATGCGGTGGAAACCGAGCTGAATGGTCTCAAGCTGGCGGTGAATGTCAGCGCGCACGCCAAGTGCACCCGTTGCTGGCACCTGCGTGAAGATGTGGGCAGCCATAGCGAGCACCCTGAGCTGTGCGGTCGCTGCGTCGACAACGTCGAGGGCGCCGGCGAACAGCGCCTCTACGCCTGAGTACGCATTGATGGTGGTGAACAGAAGGCGCGGGGGGCTGGCCTGGCTCTGGCTCAGCGCGCTGGTGATCGTGCTCGACCAGGCCAGCAAGTACCTCGCGACCCAGGCCCTGGAGTACGCATCCCCCGTGGCCTTGCTGCCGGTGTTCGATCTCACCTTGCTGCACAACACCGGGGCGGCGTTCAGCTTTCTCGCCTCGGCCGGTGGCTGGCAGCGCTGGTTCTTCGCCGCGGTGGCGGTGGCGGTCAGCGCCTACCTGGTGCACTGGCTGCATAAAACCGGGCCGCAGCAGCGCTGGCAGGGCATCGCCCTGGCGTTGATCCTGGGCGGTGCCCTGGGGAATCTCATCGATCGCATCTGGCTGGGCTACGTGATCGACTTTATCTCCCTGCACTGGAAACAGTATTACTACCCGGCCTTCAACCTCGCCGATTCGGCCATCACCGTGGGGGCGCTCATGCTGCTCTGGGAGATGCTGTTCATGAAAGCCGGCGAACCCACGTGTGACACCAAGGAGTAACAACGGATGACACAGGCCTCCATCGGCCCCGGCGCGCGAGTGACCCTGCATTTCTCCCTTGAACTGGAGGATGGCCGGGCCGTGGACAGCACCCGGGAGGGGCAGCCGGCCACCTTTGAGGTGGGCGACGGTAACCTGTTGCCCGGCTTCGAACAGGCTCTGTTCGGGTTGCAGTCCGGCGATAAGCGGCGCTTACGGATCCTCCCTGAGCAGGGCTTCGGCCAGCCCAATCCCAGCAACGTACAGTGGGTGGGGCGGGATCGCTTCAACGGGATGGAGCTTGAGCCGGGGCTGGTGATCTCCTTCGCCGACGGCGCCCGGGGCGAGCTGCCCGGCGTGGTCAAGTCCCTGCATGAGGAGCAGGTGGAGGTGGATTTCAACCACCCCCTGGCCGGCCACACGCTCTATTTTGAAGTGGAGATTTTCGCGGTAGAATCGGTCTCCTGAGGCCGCCTCTCCGCAATTTGGGCAGGTTGCGCTCGGTCAAGGTTCGGGCGCTGTTGCCGGATGTCCCTCGTCCATTGGTCTATTCTTTATCAATACAGGGGGAAAGGCCCTATTGTGGGCCGGGTCTCTTATCTGGTATATCTCGCAAATAATTGATTTTTGACAGGTCGCGTAGTCGCACGTCGCTGCGAATGGCGGGCAGGGCAGGCAGTAGAGATGCAGTTGGACGTAGTAGATAAGGGCCTGGATGCTCAACGGTGCAAGGCTGCGTTAAGCCGGCGACATCCACCTCGACGCTCATCCGGGTTCACCTTGGTCGAGCTGCTTATCGTCATGGCCATCCTCACCATCCTCTGGGTGATCGCCTCACCCAACTACGACCCCATCATCGTCGGCAACAAAGTCAAACAGCAGAAATACGAAATCGCCACCAGCCTCGCCATGGCCCGCACCGAGGCGGTGAAGCGGGGAGCTTTGGTGCGGGTGTGCCAAGGCACCAGCGGCAGCTGCGGTACAAGCGATAGCGGCAGTGAGAGCTGGGCTGACGGCTGGCGGGTTCAGGATATGGATGGCGATACTGTGATCCACCTCGAACAAGGGGCCGCTCCCAACACCACGCTCAGCTACAGCTGCGGGGACTATGTCGAGTTCAACACCACGGGGGGGCGTGTCTCCTCCTCGGACGGTGAGTGTGTATTTACTGCCGGTAAGAAGGGCGGAGCGGATTATGACACCAAATTGAGTATAGGGCGCCAGGGGCGGGTACAGCTGGATTATACGGAATGAAAGAAATGAAGGGGACACGTCGCCGGGACAATGGCAAGAGAGCTGCACCGAGAGTCCCCTGCTCAAAGGGCTTTACGCTGGTTGAAGTGCTGGTGGCCGTGCTGGTGCTGTCGCTGGGTATTCTTGGTTTGATTGCGCTCGAGAGCATGGCGCTAAAAAACAACCACAGTGCCTACCAGAGAAGCCAAGCCACCATTTTGGCCTATGACTTGGCGGACAGGGTTCGGGCCAATCGTGATGAACGGGGTAAGTACATCGTCACCATACCGTCTGGAAAAACTCATTCTGCCACGACCTGCTCTTCTTGTAGCGCAGAAGGTCTGGCGGACAACGATTTGGTGGAGTGGAGCCAAGACATACAAAAGCTGCTTCCGGGGGCTAGTGCCGCAGTGACGGCGTCTGGCTCGGTGTTTACCGTGACCATCGCGTGGATAGATAACAGAGAGCGTGGATCGGATACGGTCGAAACCTTTCAAACATCCTTTAGGCCTTGAGGTGTTGACCATGGTAAACCCCAGGCAACAAGGCTTTTCGCTCGTTGAGCTGATGGTGGCCATGGTGCTCGGGCTGCTGATTGTCGCTGCGGTGCTGCAGACATTCCTGGCCGGCAAGCGTTCTTATGAAATGCAGGAAGACCTGTCCCGCATTCAAGAAAATGGGCGCTTTGCGATCGAGTTTCTTACCAGGGATATTCGTCAAGCTGGCTTTTGGGGCTGCTTGGGTCCGGACTCGATTCCAAACAATCACCTTAAAGACAAGAGCAATCCGCTTTACGGCTTTACTGGTTCTGTTTCCGGCGCGGAGAGCAGCGATTACACCGCAGAATTTGCCAATGATAAAAGTGTAACCGCGGACCGGATCCTGCTTGGCGGCGGCGGGGTGGATAGTTCATCGCCTATCCAAGTGACCCGCAAGAAGTCTCCTAACCCCTCAGAAAGTACCCAGGTCAGTAAAAATTCAGGAATAGAAGACGAAGACATTATCGTTATCACCGACTGCAAGACTGCCGATATTCTTCAAGTGACGGGTGTGAATACATCCAGTTCTCAGTTTGACGGCCTGACCCATAATCAAGCGCCCGGCTATGACCCGGGGAATGATGGCAGTGTCGACATGTCCACCGACTACCACGGCGCTCCTGTCTCCAATATTTTTAAGCTGAATAATCGCATCTATACCGTCAGTCTGGCCAAAAGCTCAGGTGAGCCGGCCCTGTACCGCAATGGCGAAGAGCTGGTGGAAGGCATTGAAAGTATGCAGTTCCTCTACGGCGTGGTAAGCGGGGGAAATATGTCGTACCTGCCTGCAGACAGCGCGAATATGGATGATGTGGTCAGTGTAAAAGTCAGCGTCCTCGCCAGGGGTTTTGGAAACGTAGCGAACGAACCCGTAACCTTTCAGTACAACGATGGAACATCATCAGCTGCAATTTCTTTTACCGCAAAATCAGGTGACCGCCGTTTGCGTAAAGTTTTCAGCTCGACAATCGCGCTGCGCAACCGGTTGGACTAGGCAAAATGGTGAGCAAATTGCCCATGATTCAGATGCTTCGATATCAGCAAGGGGCAACCCTTATCGTCACCATGATCTTCCTGGTGCTGCTGACTTTTCTCGGCGTCAGCACCATTCAGGATACCGCGTTGGAAGAGAAGATGGCAGCCAATATGCGGTTTAAAAACATGGTATTTCAGGATGCCGAAACGGCCTTGCGCGAAGCAGAGGAGCTTTTATCACAACCTGCTCCGCTGAGTGTTGATGCTAACGACTGGCTCTATGATGACGGTTACCCGTTCGGGGTATTCGACAGTTGTGCCTCCACGGGTGCCTCTTGGGCTTCCGCTTCTGCATCCAATGCAACGGTAAAATCCTGGTATGTAGCTCAGGAACTGTCTGTACTGGGCACCAGCGACAGTGCGGAAGTAGGTGTCGCTCAAGATGAGCAGAAGCTTTACCGGATCACTGCCTGTGCGCGCAGTGACAATACTTCAGCTTTGGTGGTGCTGCAGAGCACCTTCAGCCGCTGATTTAGAAGGGGAGTCGATTATGTATCAGCGTGTAATGATGGCTATTGGTGGCATGGCCCTGGCAATGCCCGGCTGGGCTGATCTTAGCTTTATGACCCCGACGGCCAGTTCCGGTGTCGCTTCCGGGCAAGCGGTAACGTCCAATACGACGCGGCTTCAGAAGGACAACCTGCTCTATCAGGCGCGTTTTAGCGTTGGCGTCGCAGGCGCTAGCGATTCGGTGGACTGGACCGGAGACTTGCTGGAGTTTGAGATTAAGCAAACGGGTAGCGTTTCGGCAGCCAATGCATCAAAGCGAGCGACTGCCTATCTTGACGATGATTTATTGTTTTCTCTTGACGATCGCAAGGTCTATACCATCGATGACTCCGGCTCCGGGCAGGAATTTGGTGAAGGTGCCTTTTTACCCGCAACGGTTGTTGAGTTATCTCCGACTGTTTCCGTAGCGGCCAGCTCGTTGGCCGAGTATATCAAGGGTGCCCATGATTCTGAGGAGTCCTCTGGTGGAACCGGTAACCTCCGGTATCGAAGTTCAAGACTGGGAGACATCATCAACTCGGCTCCCCAGTATTCGGGTAACCTGAACTTCGGTTATCACGCCTTGAGTGGCGGAACCCCGGATATTGGCAATCTGTACACCGACTTCGTCAGCACGGGGGCCTCCGCAACCCGGCCAGGCATGATTTATGTCGGAGCCAATGACGGGATGCTGCATGCGTTCAACGCCGAAGCAGATGCACTGAAAGAAGAGTTTGCCTTTATCCCTCGTACAGTCATTCCTGCCCTCGCCTCTTTGGCTTCGCCCAGCTATGAGCATCGCTATTACGTAGACGGTACCCCCAAGATTGCGGATGCGTTTGGTGGCAGGCTTGGTGAAACTAAATGGAAAACCATTTTGGTCGGGACCACGGCCGCTGGCGGCTCCGGTGTATTTGCGCTGGATGTCACGGAACCAGAGAGTTTTGGTGCAGGCTCGGTGCTGTGGGAGCACAATTCGGATTCTCTTGGCGAGCTTGGGTATACCCTGGCCCAGCCATCCATCGCTATGTTGCCGGATAACGATACCAACGATAGCAATAACTCCTGGGCGGCCATTGTGGCCAGCGGCTACGCCGATACGGCCAGTACGGGGGGGGGCTCCAATGAGGGCGTTCTGTATCTGATCGATGTGTTTTCCGGGGACACGATTGCTTCTGTGGCAACGGAGTCGGATCATGGCCTCTCTACGCCCTTGGCAATCGATTCAGATGGTGACCTTGCTGCTGATATTATCTATGCAGGCGACCTGTCGGGGAAACTCTGGAAGTTTTTCTTTGACGAAACGGCGCCCACTGGCACCGAGTGGAAAGTGCTTGAGCTTTTCGATGCCGGGCAGCCCATAAGTGCGAAACCCCAAGCGGTTAAATTCCGTGACCTGGGTGTCGTTCAAGATGGTTTTATGGTGCTGTTCGGCACCGGGCAGTATTTTCTAGAAGGGGACGAGGTGGCGGTTGCAGGTAGTGCCAGTTCCGCTTCGCCTTATGCGTTCTATGGAATATGGGATAAGAATGACGGGAAATCGGCGCCGACTTCCCTGACGACTCAGACTGTAACGGCGGAGGGAAGGGTCATCTTGAGCGACGGCACGGAGGGGCCGGAGGTACGTGTTACCTCCAACAGTTCGGCCAACTCCACCAGCGGATGGAAGCTTGAACTGAAAAGTTATGAGGACTCTGACTCATCACAGGTATTTCAGGAGCGGGTGGTGTCAGAGGCGGTGGTTCGGAATGGACGGGTGATTTTTTCCACATTGATCCCCAACGGAAAGCCTTACGACGGAACCGGCTGGATGATGGAGGTTGACGTTTTTTCCGGCGCGCGGCTGGACGACGTGCCTTTTGATCTGAATGATGACGATCAGTTTAATGATAAGGACAGGGTCAAGGTGAAAGGCAGTGGTGAAATAGAGGCCGGTGGCAGCGGCAACTTGATGGCGGTTTCCGGCATGAAGTCAACAGTAGGACTGATCTCCACGCCGAACGTGGTTTCGGCATCTAACAAGGAATACAAACATCTCAGCGGATCTAGCGGGGATATTCAGACGGTGGTGGAATCGACGGATGGGGCCACTTTCTCCAAAGGTCGTCAATCTTGGCAACAACTAAAATAGGGGAGGCTTTCAAGCCTGTGAGCCACAAAAAATCAAACGATGCTGTAAAGCAGTTCGGCTTCTCCCTGATCGAGCTGATGATCGCGGTGGCTATTCTCGGCATAATCGCGGCGATTGCCTATCCCTCGTATACTGAGTACGTGAAGAAATCCCGCCGGGCCGATGCCCAAGGGGCGCTGGTCTCCTTCGCCGGGGCAATGGAGCGGCACTTTACCGTTAATGGCAGCTACTGTGGGGCCGGCAGTGACGCCAACTCCGAGTGTGGAAATAATTCAGCTGGTGCTCCAAAAATCTTTCAAGCTTGGGCGCCGACTGACACCCCTGCTAAATCGAGCGCGTTTTACGAGCTCAAAATAGTATCAGTTGCACCTTCGAGCTTTCAGCTCGAAGCCTCTCCGATTAACTCTCAGCATGGTGACGACTGCGGAACCCTGACCATCACCCACACCGGTGCACGCGGCGCGGCCCAGAGCGGCTGCTGGCCCTAAGAAGCCGCCCGCCTAAATCCGTCTATACTCCAAAGGCCCGCAACGCGGGCCTTTTTGCGTCCAGGGATGGACGTATGCCGCGGAGACAGGACGTCGGCAGCGGTATGCGTTGCACGGATGGACGGCCGAAAACTGCTCCTGAGTTTTCGGCACTTTCGCCATCCATGTCGGGCGTATGCCGCGGAGACAGAACGTCGGCAGCGGTATGCGTTACACGGATGAGACGCAGTCAACGGATCTGACTGGAGAACACAACATGCGCAAGGATCGCGCGGCGCCTTTGCGGGCGCAGCTTTTTCCGCCTCGTCGGAATCAAGGTTTTACCCTCAACGAACTGCTGTTGACCCTCGGAGTGATCACCCTGGTCTCCACCCTGGGGATGGGCAGCTTTCAACGCTATATAGGCGATGTTCGCGCCGACACGGTGATTCTCAACCTGCGCACGGCGCTGATGCTGGCCCGCAGCGAAGCGATCAAGGGAACTGGCTCGGTGGTGCTGTGCCGGCGCAAGCCCGGTCAGGATCAATGCGCCGGCAGCAGCGCCAAGAACAAGCTCTTCTGGGACAGTGGCTGGCTGGTGTTTGCCGACGCCGATGAGAACAAGCTGTTCGATGGCGATGATCGCCTGATTCGCCAGTTTCCACCCCTCGATGAGAGCTTTGCCCTGAAGTGGAATCGCGGAGACTACATCGCCTACGAGGGGGACGGTTCGCTGGACTCCAATAACGGCACCTTCTGCCTGGGCAGTCGCCACCTGGACGGGATCGAGCGCGAGCTTGCCATCCCCCATACCGGCCGGGTGCGGGTCACGGCCGGCGAGTGCAGCTATACCCTGCTGCCCTGATTTCCTTGTTTTGCGCCGGGTGCTCGCCTAAGGTGCGGCCTTCAGGTGGCCGGGGAGGGGCGATGAAACAGGCGGATGTGATTGTTGTCGGCGGTGGGGTGATGGGGCTGTTAACGGCCCGGGAGTTGGCCGCCGCCGGCGCCCGGGTCCGGGTGCTGGACAAGGGACCGCTGGTCGGCGAGGCCTCCTGGGCGGGCGGAGGTATCGTCTCACCCCTCTACCCCTGGCGTTATTCCGAGGCCGTCACGGCCCTGGCTTCCTGGTCCCAGGGCTGCTACGAGCGCCTGTGCGAGGCGCTGATCGAGGAGGCCGGCATCAGCCCCGAGCTGCGGCAGAAGGGGCTGCTGATGCTGGCGGTGGAGGATGCCGCCGAAGCCCTGAGCTGGGCGCAAGCGCATCAACGTCCCCTGGCCCCGATTGATGCGGATGACATCTACCGCCTGGAGCCCCGGCTTCCTCCCGGGCTTGAGCGCGCGCTGTGGATGCCCGAGGTCGCCAGCGTGCGCAATCCCCGCCTGGGTCAGGCGTTGCAGCGCAGCCTGAGCCGTAATCCCCGGGTCAAACTGGAGCCGGGGACGCCGGTGGAGCGCTTTCGGGTGCAGGGTGGTCGGGTGGCGGGGGTCGAGACGCCTGAGGGATGCCTGTGCGCCGATCAGGTGCTGATCACGGCCGGGGCCTGGAGTGGTGAACTGCTGGCCGGGCTCGGGCTCTCCTTGCCGGTGGAGCCGGTGCGGGGGCAGATGCTGCTCTTCAACACGCCGGGCGATCTTATCGACCGGGTCATCCTGCGGGATGGCCGTTACCTCATTCCCCGCAACGATGGGCGTATTCTGGTTGGTAGCACGCTGGAATACACCGGGTTCGACAAGGCGCCCACGGAGCCGGCCTACCATAGCCTTAAACAGTCGGCGCTAACGATCCTGCCCGCGTTGCAGGACTGTCCGGTGGAGGCCCAGTGGGCGGGGTTGCGCCCGGGGGCGCCCGGCGGCGTGCCCTATATCGGCCGGTTGGCCCCCTTTGAAAATCTTTTCATCAATGCCGGGCACTTTCGCAATGGCCTGGTGTTGGCGCCGGCGGCTTGTCGTCTGGCGGCAGATCTTCTCCTGGACCGTTCCCCGCTACTGGATCCAGCTTCCTATAGCCTGGAGGCTCTGCGTCCGGAAGCGCCCCGTTAGACTGAGGGCTGGTTGCCAGAGGGGTGCAAAAAAGGAGCCGGGCGGCTCCTTTTTTGTGCATGCGGGAGTGGGACAGAAGAACTGGCCCTAGAGCTCGTCAAATGCCTGGGCGTAGCCCGGAAAGTTCTTCGCCAGCACGGCCCTTGAGTCAGCGGCCAAATCGTTCATGCCCAGCTCCTCGTAGGCGGCCACCATGATCGCCAGGGCGGCGGGGACCGAGGGCGTCTGCTGGTAGTTTTCAACCACGTAGCGCCCCCGGTTGGCGGCGGCGATGTAGGCGTTGCGCTTCATGTAGTAGCGGGCCACGTGGATTTCGTAGGCGGCCAGCTGGTTGCGCAGAAACAGCATCCGCTGGCGGGCATCGGGGGCGTACTGGCTGTTGGGGTAGCGGCTGGTGAGGGTGCTGAAGTCGTTGAAGGAATCCCTGGCCGCGCCGGGGTCGCGCTGGGAGGCGTCCGTGGGCAGCCAGCGGTCCAGCAGGTCGCTGTCCGCTTCAAAATTGGCCAGCCCCCTCAGGTAATAGGCGTAATCGATATTTTCGTGGTCGGGGTGCAGGCGAATAAAGCGGTCGGCTGCCGCCTTGGTCTGTTCCGTCTGGCTGGTCTTGTAGTAGGCGAAGATCAGCTCCAGCTGTGCCTGTTCCGAGTAGCGCCCGAACGGGTAACGGGATTCGAGCTGCTCCAGCTTGTCGATCGCCAGCTGGTAGTTGGGCAGCTCCATGGCCTCCATCGCCTCGGCGTAGAGCTGGGGTTCGGGAATGTCAAAGCTGTCTGAATCGATGCCGAACAGCGAGCAGCCTCCAAGCAGCCCGAAAAGGGTGATCAGAAGCGAAGATCGAAGCGTGCGCATAGGACGTCAATACACCTGTTAATGACGGGCAGGCCGAGGATGGCTGCGCCGGCGAACATAAGCGAAGGAAACCGGGCCGATATTTAACCACAGCGGCGCGGCTAAGGCCAAAGCCCTGTCGCCCCATGCCGTGCCGGGGGGCGCCGCTTTCGGGTATACTGGTCGATTAACCAATGATTCGACCTGCAAGGAATTTCATGTCTCAAGAGATCAAGCTTTCCATACCGGTTCCCACAGAGTTGGGGGGGTATCGACTGGACCAGGCGGTGGCGCAGATGTTTCCCGAATATTCCCGCTCCCGCCTGCAGAGCTGGATCAAGAGTGGCGAGTTGCAGGTGAACGGTGAGACGCGCCGGCCCCGGGACAAGCTGCTCGGCGGCGAAGAGGTGCGTATTCACGCCGAGCTCGAGAGCCAGGAACGCTGGGAGCCCGAAGCCATCGCGCTGGATATCGTCTATGAAGACGAGGCAATCCTGGTGCTGAACAAGCCCGCGGGGCTGGTGGTGCATCCGGCGGCGGGGCACAGCGGCGGCACCCTGCTCAACGCGCTTTTGCACCACGCCCCCGAAGTGGGCACGGTGCCCCGGGCCGGTATCGTCCATCGCCTTGATAAGGACACCACCGGACTGATGGTGGTGGCCAAGACCCTGGAGGCGCAGACGGACCTGGTGGCCCAGCTGCAGGAGCGGGCCATGGGCCGTGAATACGAGGCGGTGGTCTGCGGCGTGATGACCGGCGGTGGCAGCGTCGATGAGCCTATGGGGCGTCACCCCAAGCAGCGGCAGAAGATGGCGGTGCACCCGATGGGCAAGGACGCGCTCACCCACTACCGGCTGCTGCATAAATATCGCGCCCATACCCACGTGCGGCTCAAGCTGGAGACCGGACGAACTCATCAGATCCGTGTCCACATGGCCCATATCCACTATCCGTTGGTAGGCGATCCCCTCTACGGTGGCCGCTTCCGCCTGCCCAAGGGCATCAGCCCGGAGTTGCGCGACGCCCTGCGGGGATTCAAGCGCCAGGCCCTTCATGCCCGCCAACTGACCCTCTGGCACCCGGTCAAGGATCATGAAATGAGCTGGGAGGTGCCGCTGCCGGAGGATATGCAGGACCTGCTGCAGGCGCTGGCCGAGGACGCCAAGACCCTGGAACGGTACTGAGGCGATGCTGCGGGAGGCCGATCTGATCATCCCCCAATGGCCGGCCCCTTCCCGGGTCCGTGCCCGGGTGACCACCCGCGCCGGTGGGGTGAGCGAATCCCCCTTCGATACCCTGAACCTAGGGGGGCACGTCGGTGATGCGCCGTCGGCGGTAGCGGAAAACCGTCGATACCTTCAATCGCTGCTCGGCGATTCGGTTTGCTGCCACTGGATGGAGCAGGTGCACGGCACCGGGGTGTTCCGCTGTGATGGCCAAGATCCGGCACGGGTGGCCGAGGCCGACGCCGCGGTCGCCACCGAGCCCTATCGCGCGTGCCTGGTGATGACGGCAGACTGTCTGCCGGTGCTGTTCGCGGCCCGGGACGGCAGTGCCGTGGGGGCCGCGCACGCCGGCTGGCGCGGTTTGGCCAATGGCGTCCTGGAAGCGGCCCTGGCGTCACTGCCAGTGAAGGCGTCGGAGGTCTTGTGCTGGCTGGGGCCGGCCATCGGGCCGGCGCATTTTGAGGTGGGCGAAGAGGTCCGCGAGGCCTTTACGACCATCGATCCGGCTGCCACGCACTGCTTTCTTCCCGGGCAGGCGCCGGGGAAGTGGCTGGCCGACCTTTACGCCCTGGCCCGGCTGCGGCTGGGGCGGGCCGGCGTTACCGGCGTCTACGGCGGCGATTTTTGCACCTATGCCGAGCGCCGGCGCTTCTACTCCTACCGCCGGGACGGGCGCACCGGGCGTATGGCCAGCCTGATCTGGCTGGCCGACGAAGCCTAGGCGGCTTCCCAGTCCAGGATCACCTTCCCCGAGCGCCCTGAGCGCATCACCTCGAAGCCCTGCTGAAAGTCGTCGATGGCGAAGCGGTGGGTGATGATCGGCGAGAGGTCGAGGCCGGCCTGGATCAGGCTGGCCATCTTGTACCAGGTCTCGAACATCTCCCGGCCATAGATGCCCTTGATGGTCAGCCCCTTGAAGATCACCTGGGACCAGTCGATGGCCATGTCGGCGGCGGGAATCCCCAGCATCGCGATCTTGCCGCCGTGGTTGATCTTCTCCAGTGCCATGCGAAAGGCCGAGGGCACGCCGCTCATCTCCAGGCAGACATCAAAGCCCTCGGTCATACCGAGCTCGGCCATGACCGCCCCGATCGACTCGTCGTTGACGTTGACCACCCGGGTGGCCCCCAGTTTGGCCGCCAGTTCCAGCCGGTAGGGATTGATGTCGGTGATCACCACGTGTCGGGCGCCGGCGTGGCGGGCCACCGCGGCGGCCATGATGCCAATGGGCCCCGCGCCGGTGATCAGCACGTCCTCGCCGACCAGGTCAAAGGCCAGCGCGGTGTGCACCGCGTTGCCCAGCGGGTCGAAAATGGCTGCCAGGTCATCGGATATGCCTTCCGGAATCTTGAAGGCGTTGCCGGCGGGAATCACCAGGTACTCGGCGAAAGCGCCGGGCCGGTTGACCCCCACCCCGATGGTGTTGCGGCACAGGTGGCGCCTACCGGCCCGGCAGTTGCGGCAGTGACCGCAGGTGATGTGGCCTTCGCCGGAGACCCGGTCGCCGATGGCAAACCCTTGGACCTCCTGGCCGATGGCGGCAACGGTGCCCACGTACTCGTGCCCCACGGTCATGGGGACGGGGATGGTCTTCTGCGACCATTCGTCCCAGTTGTAGATGTGAATGTCGGTGCCGCAGATGGCGGTCTTGCGGATTTTGATCAGCAGGTCGTTGTGACCGATTTCGGGAACCGGGCTGTCGTGGAGCCAGATGCCGGGTTCGTGATGCAGTTTGGCCAGGGTTTTCATGCTGCGGTATTCCTATAAAGCGGATTCGGCTAAATCAGGTTCAGGGTCTTGCCGACACGGGTAAAGGCGTCGATGGCCCGGTCCAGGTCCTCGAGGGTATGGGCGGCGGACATCTGGGTGCGAATGCGGGCCTCGCCCCGGGGGACTACCGGGAAGGAGAAGCCGATCACGTAGATGCCTTCCTTGAGCAGGGCATCGGCAAAACGGCCGGCGAGGGCGGCATCGCCGATCATCACCGGGATGATCGGATGATCGGCCCCGGCCAGGGTGAATCCGGCCGCCGTCATCTGTCGGCGAAAATAGGCGCTGTTGTCCTGCAGGCGCTGGCGCAGATCGTCACTCTCCTCGAGCAGCGCCAGGGCTTCCAGGGACGCGCTGACGATGGCCGGGGCCAGGGAGTTGGAAAAGAGGTAGGGACGCGAGCGCTGACGCAGCCAGTCGATGACCGCCTTTTTGCCGGCGGTGTAGCCGCCGCTGGCGCCGCCCAGTGCCTTGCCCAGGGTGCCGGTAAGGATGTCCACCCGGTCGATGACGCCGTGGTGCTCGTGGGTGCCGCGACCCTTGGCGCCGAGAAAGCCCACCGCGTGGGAGTCGTCCACCATCACCAGGGCGTCGTACTTGTCCGCCAGGTCGCAGATGGCCGGCAGGTTGGCGATCACCCCGTCCATGGAGAAGACGCCGTCGGTGGCGATCAGGCGGAAACGGGCATCCTGGGCCTCGATCAGGCGCTGCTCCAGCTCGGTCATGTTGTTGTTGGCGTAGCGGTAGCGGCGCGCCTTGCATAGGCGCACCCCGTCGATGATGCTGGCATGGTTGAGGGCGTCGCTGATGATGGCGTCCTCGGCGCCGAACAGGGTCTCGAACAGACCGCCGTTGGCGTCAAAGCAGGAAGAGTAGAGGATGCTCGCCTCGGTGCCGAGAAAACCGCCTAGGCGCTGTTCCAGCCGGTGGTGCATATCCTGGGTGCCGCAGATGAACCGCACCGAGGCCATGCCGAAGCCTCTCTCGTCCAGGCCAGTCTTGGCCGCTTCGATCAGTCGCGGGTGGTTGGCCAGTCCCAGGTAGTTGTTGGCGCAGAAATTCAGGACTTCGGCGCCGGACTGAACCCGGACGTGGGCCTGCTGGGCGGAGGTGATCTCGCGCTCGTCTTTGTACAGGCCCTGTTGGCGCAGGGTTTCAGTTTCCTGGGCCAGGTGATGGTAAAAGTCGGCGCGCATGAAAAGCTCCTTCAACAATCCGGCTGGATAAAAATCCAATATATAAGAATTGCGCCTATGCTAGTCCTGGGTAGAGGGTGGCGTCAATGGTATGCAGGATAAAAATTCTGTATGTTGGAAAAGCAGTGCAATGCTTCTCTCCCTTACAACCATAGTTCGCCTTGAAGTTTCCCGGGGTGGCCGCATCTTTATAAGCAACACGCCGCCGACCATCCGGCGCCCTGCCGATCCCGGCGGAACTTTTTCAGAGAGGGTTTCCCCATGCGAATGGACCGACTGACCAGTAAACTTCAGGAAGCGATTGTCGACGCCCAGTCCCTGGCTGTGGGCCGTGACCATAACCTGATTGAACCCGTACACCTGGCGTATGCCCTGCTGGAGCAGAAAGGCGGCAGTATCAAGCCGCTACTCGGCCAGGCCGGCTTCGACGTGGACAAACTGCGCCGCGGGATGGAGAAGATTCTCGACGGCTTGGCCACCGTGCAGCACCCCGATGGCGAAGTGAGCATGTCCCCGGCCCTGGGCAAGGTGCTCAACCTGGCCGACAAGTACGCCCAGCAACGCAAGGACCAGTACATCTCCAGCGAGATGGTGATGCTGGGTGCGATGGAGGACAAGGGGCCGCTGGGTGATCTGATGCGAGCCAGCGGGGGCAGCCTGGAGAGCCTCAAGGCGGCCATCGATAAGGTGCGCGGCGGGCAGTCGGTGGGGGATCCCAACGCCGAGGAGAGCCGCCAGGCCCTGGAGCGCTTCACCATCGACCTCACCGCCCGGGCTGCCAGCGGCAAGCTGGACCCGGTGATCGGCCGCGACGACGAGATCCGCCGCGCCATCCAGGTGCTGCAGCGGCGGACCAAGAACAACCCGGTGCTGATCGGCGAGCCGGGGGTGGGTAAGACCGCCATTATCGAGGGGCTGGCCCAGCGCATTATCAACGGTGAGGTGCCCGAGGGGCTCAAGGACAAACGGGTTCTGGCCCTTGATATGGGCGCGTTGATCGCCGGCGCCAAGTACCGGGGCGAGTTCGAGGAGCGGCTGAAGTCCGTGCTCAACGAGCTGGCCAAGGAGGAGGGGCGTATCATCCTGTTCATCGACGAGCTGCACACCATGGTGGGGGCCGGCAAGTCGGAAGGGGCCATGGATGCGGGCAACATGCTCAAGCCAGCGCTGGCCCGGGGCGAACTGCACTGCGTCGGCGCCACCACCCTGGACGAGTACCGCCAGTACATCGAGAAGGATGCGGCCCTTGAGCGCCGCTTCCAGAAAGTGCTGGTGCTCGAGCCCACCGTGGAGGACACCATCGCCATTCTGCGGGGGCTCAAGGAACGCTACGAAATCCACCACGGGGTGGTGATCAACGACTCGGCGATTATCGCCGCCTGTCGCCTGTCTAACCGCTACATCACCGACCGTCAGTTGCCGGACAAGGCGATTGACCTTATCGACGAGGCGGCCAGCCGCATCCGCATGGAGATGGACTCCAAGCCCGAGTCCATGGACCGCCTCGAGCGCCGCTTGATCCAGCTGAAGATGGAGCGCGAGGCGCTGAAGAAAGAGAGCGACGCGGCGTCGCGCAAGCACCTCGAGGAGCTGGAAGAGGTCATCGCGTCCGTGGAACGGGAATACTCCGATCTGGAAGAGGTGTGGAAAACCGAGAAGGCGGCCCTGCACGGCTCCCAGAAGGTCAAGGAGCAGCTCGACCAGGCTCGCCAGGATATGGAGGTGGCCCGCCGGGAGGGCAATCTGGCGCGCATGTCCGAGCTGCAGTACGGGGTGATTCCGGAGCTCGAGAAGCAGCTCGACATGGCCAGCCAGGCGGAGATGCTCGACACCAAGCTGCTGCGTAACAAGGTCGCCGAAGAGGAGGTGGCCGAGGTGGTCTCCAAGTGGACCGGTATTCCGGTCTCCAAGATGCTGGAGGGTGAACGCGAGAAACTGCTGCGCATGGAAGAGGCCCTGCACGAGTGGGTGGTGGGGCAGGACGAAGCGGTGGTGGCGGTGGCCAACGCCGTGCGGCGTTCCCGCGCCGGCCTTGCCGATCCTAACCGGCCCAACGGTTCGTTTCTGTTCCTGGGCCCCACCGGGGTGGGTAAGACCGAGCTGTGCAAGTCCCTGGCGCGCTTTCTCTTTGACACCGAGGAGGCCATGGTGCGCATCGACATGTCCGAGTTCATGGAGAAGCACTCCGTGGCCCGGTTGATTGGTGCACCTCCCGGCTACGTGGGGTATGAGGAAGGGGGCTACCTGACTGAGGCCGTGCGCCGGCGCCCCTACTCAGTGTTGTTGCTGGACGAGGTGGAGAAGGCCCACCCGGATGTCTTCAACGTGCTGTTGCAGGTGCTGGAAGACGGCCGTCTCACCGATGGTCAGGGACGTACCGTGGATTTTCGCAATACCGTGGTGGTCATGACCTCCAACCTCGGCTCGGACATCATCCAGGGCTACAGCGACGACCAGGACTACGGGCAGATGAAGGATACGGTGATGGAGGTGGTGGGGACCCATTTCCGTCCGGAGTTCATTAACCGGGTCGACGAGGTGGTGGTGTTCCACTCCCTGGGGCGCGATCAGGTGCGTGGCATCGCCCGTATTCAGCTGGAGCGGCTCGACCAGCGCCTGACCGAGCGGGAGCTCTCCCTGGAGCTCAGCGACGGGGCCCTGGACCTGCTGATGGAGGCTGGCTTCGACCCGGTCTACGGGGCGCGGCCGTTGAAGCGGGCGATTCAGCGTCACGTGGAGAACCCACTGGCCGAGGCGATCCTTTCCGGCGATTATCTGCCAGGGGACCGCATACTCGCGGGGGCAGAGGACGGGCGGATCCAGTTCCGCAAAGCCTGACCCCCACCGGGGTGCTCTTTAAGGAGCACCCCGAATCCATGATGCTCCCCTGTAGCTATCCGCGCAAAACCGTCACGAGGGCTTTTTCCCCACCACTGCTGGCGGCCCCTGCATAATTCTTCTAGCTTTATTCCGAAAGGGCGAAGCGCTGCAGCTTAGGAGGTCGTATGGAGATCCGTCCGGCCACTCCGGCCGATGCGCGGGACTTGGCATTTCTTGTCGACCAGGCCGGCGAGGGTTTGCCCCGTTATCTCTGGGGGCTGGCCCACGGTGGGGGATTGCGTGGGGATGCATTGCTGGCCTATGGCGCTGAGCGGGCGATGCGCGAGGACGAGGACTTCAGCTACCGCAATGCCCGTGTGGCGGTGGTGGATGCCAAGATTGCCGGTATGCTGCTGGGGTATCGGTTATCGAGTCCTTATGACCTGACCAAGGGGCTGTCGTTGCCGGAAGTGGTGCGCCCGCTGGTGGAACTCGAAGCCCTGGTACCGGGCAGCTGGTATATCAATGCGATCGCCACCTACGAGCGCTTTCGCGGCCAGGGAGTGGCCTCGGCGCTGCTCTCGGAAGCGGTGCGGCTGGCCCGTGACTCGGGGGCGGACCGTCTCAGCCTGATCGTCAAGAGTGAGAATCAGACCGCCGGTATGCTCTACCGCAAGCTGGGGTTTGAGACCCTGGCCAGAAGGCCCATGGAGCCTTACCCCGGAGGGCGGCTGCGCAGCGAGTGGCTGCTGATGCTAAAGCCGCTGGAGGCGGGGCGCAGCGACAGCACTTCGGCGCAAGCCAACGTTGAATTCTGATGCACGTGTTTACCTACGGTACCCTGATGTTTGACCCGGTCTGGAGCCGGGTGGTGGCGGCGCGTTACCCTACCGTGCCCGGGAAGTTAGCAGGGTTTAGGCGCATGCGGGTGCGCGGCGATGCCTACCCGGCGCTGATTCCGGGAGTGGCTCAGGATGTCGTGGGTGGGCGGGTTTACCTCAGCGTCGACATGGACGATGTGCTGCGCCTGGACCGCTTCGAGGGGGAACAGTACAGCCGCTGCGTGAAGGAGATCCAGACCGAGAAGGGGCCGCTGCGCTGTGCTGTTTACGTGTTCAAACCGCAGTATCTGCGGCTAGTCAGCGAACATACCTGGGAGCCCGAATGGTTCGCACGCCGGGGCATTCACCGCTTTTTAAACCGCTACCGCGGCTTTCTGTAGAGCAGGCCCCGGGTTAATACAGGGCCTTTTCGTCACGCACCACCTCGCGCAGGATCTGCAGGAACAGCTTGTCGGCGTCGCTGTGCTGGTTGGGAATCTTGACGTTGGTGGTGGCGCTGACGCGCTCGGCGATCTTGCGCTCGGCGTCTTCCTCGTCAATCAGTTCCCGGGTGATGGAGAGGCACTGCTCGGCGATCTGCGGCTCTACGAGTACTTTCTTGATAAAGACCTTGAGCTCTTCGATGATGCGGTCGCGGTTGCGGATTTCGATGGCGGTCATGGTCACCCCTTATGCTGGACCTGCGTTAGCGACGGGCGCCTGCGCGGCCCGTCGCCCTCAAGTGTATGTCGGCAACTATAAATCAGAAATCGGTCCGGCCCTAATACTTCGTGGATGCTGCGCGCTGAAGGGATTAAATTCGCTGTTAGACCTTTGGGGTGGTTGCTAGCTACCGCAACCGGTGCCACAATGTCGATTCCTTTGTTTAGGCAAATAGCGTGCAGGTACCCCTGGCGCTATGTGATTTAGGCCATACCGGGCTTACATCCGTCCTTGCCGCGCCGATTAACGTATTGTGTCGGTGCATGACCTGAACGACCCGTCTCCCGACCCTCATGTCAGGCGACACTCCCAAGCCCGGTAACTGCCTGCCTCTGCTGGATCCTCCAGCCTGCCGGAAACAGGGAGTGGCGCGATTGCTCTGCCTTCGCTGCACTGAATCTTGACCGATACGCGGCCTGGGCTGCGTAAGATCTGAGGGTGATAAAAGTGGAATTACTGTCCGGCGCTGATATGGTTGCCCGCTTCCTGGCTGACGAAGGTGTGGAATACATCTACGGCTATCCGGGAGGTGCGCTGCTTCACATCTACGATGCGCTTTTCCAGCAGGATAAAGTTCAACACATTCTGGTGCGCCACGAGCAGGCGGCCACCCACATGGCGGACGCCTATGCCCGCGCCACCGGCAAGCCCGGTGTGGTGCTGGTCACCTCGGGGCCGGGGGCAACTAACGCGGTGACCGGTATCGCGACCGCTTACATGGACTCCATTCCCATGGTGGTCATCAGCGGCCAGGTGATGAGCCACCTGATCGGCGAGGACGCCTTCCAGGAGTGCGACATGGTGGGCGTCACCCGGCCGGTGGTGAAGCACAATATGAGCATCAAGTCGCCGGAAGAGATTCCCATGGCCCTGAAGAAGGCGTTCTACATCGCCTCCACCGGCCGTCCCGGTCCGGTGGTGGTGGATATTCCCAAGGACATGACTACCCCTACGGAGCGTTACGAGTACGTCTACCCCGAGTCGGTCAAACTGCGTTCCTACAACCCGGTGACCCGGGGACACAGCGGCCAGATCAAGAAGGCGGTGGAGCTGCTGGTGAACGCCAAGCGGCCGGTGATTCTTGCCGGTGGTGGTGTGATCCATGCCAATGCCTCCGAGCAGCTCACCGAGCTGGCACGGATGCTGAACTACCCGGTGGTCAACACCCTGATGGGACTCGGCACCTACCCCGGCACCGACCCGCAGTTCCTGGGCATGCCCGGCATGCACGGCTCGGTGGAGGCCAACATGGCCATGCACCATGCCGATATGATCCTGAACCTGGGGTCGCGACTGGATGACCGCATCACCAACGCCACCGAGAAGTTCTGCCCCACCGCCAAACTGGTGCACGTGGATATCGACCCCTCGTCGATCTCCAAGACCGTCGCCGCCGACGTGCCCATCGTCGGGCCGCTGGACTCGGTGCTGAACGAAATACTGAAGCTGGCCAAGGCCAGTGAGGTGGAGCGCGATGAAGAGGCGCTGGCCACCTGGTGGCAGCAAATCGAGGAGTGGCGTCGGCGCCACGGCGGTCGCTACCGTACTGACGACTCCGAGCTGATGAAGCCGCAGCAGGTGGTCGAGGCCCTCTGCAAGGTGACCAAGGGGGACGCCTACGTCTGCTCGGATGTCGGGCAGCATCAGATGTTCGCCGCCCAGTACTACAAGTTCAACAAGCCGCGGCGCTGGCTCAACTCCGGGGGGCTCGGCACCATGGGCTACGGTTTGCCGGCGGCTATGGGGGTCAAGCTTAACTTCCCCGACGAGGAGGTCGTCTGCGTGACCGGCGAAGGGAGCATCCAGATGAATATTCAGGAGCTCTCCACCTGCGCCCAGTACAACCTGCCGCTGAAGATTGTCTGCATCAACAACCAGTCCCTGGGCATGGTGCGCCAGTGGCAGGACCTCAACTACGAGAGCCGTCACAGCCAGTCCTACATGGAGTCCCTGCCGGATTTCACCAAGCTTGTGGAGGCCTACGGTCACGTGGGCATGGAGGTGACCCGGCTGGAGGAGCTCGAGAGCACCCTGGAGAAGGCGTTTGCGATGAAAGATAAGCTGGTCTTTATCAACGTCTACGTCGATCCCTACGAGCATGTCTACCCCATGCAGGTACCCAAGGCATCCATGCGCGATATGTGGCTGAGCAAGACGGAGAGAACTTAAGATGCGGCACATCATTTCAGTCCTGATGGAAAACGAGGCCGGCGCCCTCTCGCGGGTGGTGGGGTTGTTCTCCCAGCGTAATTTCAACATCGAATCCCTGACGGTGGCCCCCACCGAGGACCCGACCCTGTCACGCCTGACCCTGACCACCATCGGTCACGACGGCGTCATCGAGCAGATCACCAAGCAGCTCAACAAGCTGATCGAAGTGGTCAAGCTGGTGGACCTGACCGAGGGGGATCACATCGAGCGCGAACTGATGCTGATCAAGGTCAAGGCCCTGGGGTCGCAACGCGCTGAAGTCATTCGCAACGTCGATATCTTCCGCGGTCAGGTGGTGGATGTGACCAGCTCGGTCTACACCGTGCAGCTCACCGGTGACAGTGCAAAACTGGATGCCTTTATCGAGGTGCTGGGGCCCACCAACGTGCTGGAAGTGGTGCGTACCGGGGTTTCGGGCATCGCCCGGGGTGAGAAGGTGCTGAGCTTGTAAGCCATCACCTTGGATTCGAAACTGATTAAAAAACAGCCACTTGGCGGTTTTTTTTGGCGCTATCGGAAGGTTTTTCCGGATCGGCTTGGGCTACACTAGGGCTGAATCGGCGAAGAGGGGGAGGTCATGACGGGGCTGCGGCTGGCGATGCTGGGTATGACGATACTGGCTTTAGTGGCGCCCCCTTATGGGGTGGCTGAGGAGTTTGGTGGTGGTGAGACCGCCTCGAAGCCCTTTGCGCTGACCCTCTACGGCGTGGTGTTGAGTGAGGACACCATGGAGGATGTGCTGATCCTCAACGCCGACTTCGAGTCCGATTTTAAGATGGCGGCGCTGGCCCTGAGCCGTGACATCGATGAAAACTTCGATTCCATCGACCTGGAGTGGGAGGTGCAGCTGGCCAAGCATGTCTCCGGTCAGCATCACTGGGAGGTGAACGGTCTGCTAGCAGGCCGTTGGTTGGCTTTTCCCTGGGATACCACGCTGGATACCTCGGTGGCGTTCGGCGCGGGCCTCTCCTATGCCACCGAAGTTCCTCAATTTGAACGCGAAAGGCATGACGAGGCGAACGATTTTCTTGGTTACCTGCTGGTGGAGCTGGAGCTGCGACCACCCCGCGCTGAACACCTGAGCTTTGTGGTGCGGCTGCATCATCGCTCGGGGCTATTCGGAACCTTCGACGGGGTTCATGGCGCCTCCAATGCCCTGGGGGCGGGTTTGAAGTACCGTTTCTAAAAGCCGCTACCTTAGCGTTATCTGCACTCGCGCTCCTGGCTCGTCTACTTTCCGCTTGAGCACAAAAAAGCCCGCCAAAGGGCGGGCTGATTGAAACGGGAAGGTGCGCCTTAGTTATGGGCGTGCAGCTCCTCGTTGAGCTCGATGGCAGACTTGTTAGTTTTCACCTCGATGCGCCCGGTCTGGGAATTGCGCCGGAACAGCAGGTCCGCCTTGCCAGCCAGCTCGCCGGCCTTGAGGGTCTCTACCGCGTTGTTCTGATCGTCCAGCAGAGTGACCTTGGAGCCGGCGGTAAGGTAAAGTCCGGCTTCAATGGTGCAGCGATCCCCCAGGGGAATCCCGAGCCCGGCATTGGCGCCCAGCAGGCAGCCTTCGCCGACGCTGATGACCACGTTGTTGCCTCCGGACAGGGTGCCCATGGTGGAGCAGCCGCCGCCCAGGTCAGAGCCTTCGCCCACCACTACGCCGGCGGAGATACGCCCTTCCACCATGCTGGTGCCCAGGGTGCCGGCGTTAAAGTTGACGAAGCCCTCGTGCATGATGGTGGTCCCCTCGCCCAGGTGGGCGCCCAGGCGCACGCGGCTGGTGTCACCGATGCGGATCCCGGCGGGAACCACGTAGTTGCTCATCTTGGGGAACTTGTCCACGGACTGCACGTCCAGCAGCTCGCCGCGGGCGCGGGCTTCCAGCTGGCGGCGCGGTAGGTCCTCGAGGGCCACGGCGCCCTGGTTGGTCCAGGCCACGTTGGGCAGCAGGCCAAACATGCCGGTGAGGTTGGTGCCGTGGGGCTTGACCATGCGGTGGGAGATCAGCTGCAGCTTCAGGTACACCTCGGGGGTGCTGCGGGGCTGGTCATCATCCTGAAGAATACAGAGTACCACCGGCTGGCTGCTGTCCGCCAGGGTTTCGGCAATCGCCTGCTGCTCCTCGGCGTGCACCGCCGCGAAGGCCTGGGCGACCCGGGCCACCTGCTCCGGGGTGAGTTCCAGGGCCTGGTTGCCGCCGCTGTAGTCCACCGCGTTCTTGAGCTCCTTAACTAGGTTGGCGCAGGGTTCAAACAGGGGCTTGGCGTAGAAGACCTCCAGCCAGTCGCCCTTGGAGGACTGGGTGCCGACGCCGAGGCCGAGACAGAAAAAGTTGCCGCTCATTGGAAATTCTCCGGTGTAATCGCGTTGATCAATGGTTGTTAAAGTAGCTTTGGTAGTCGGCTTCTTTGAAGCCCAGCTTGCGAACGCTGCCCAGGTCCAGGAGGGGGCGCTTGATCATCGCCGGCTGCTCCAGCATCAGGTTAAGTGCCTGCTCTCGGTCGATGTGTTCGCGGGTGGCCGCTGGCAGCTGGCGCCAGGTCGTGCCGCGGCGGTTCAGGAGCGCCTCCCAACCCAGTTCTTCGCCCCAGGCGTTGAGCTGCTCAAGGCTCAGGCCGTCCTTTCGATAATCGTGAAAGCGGTAGTCGATGCCCTGGGCTTCGAGCCAGCGTCGGGCTTTTTTAATGGTATCGCAGTTGGGAATGCCGTAGAGGGTGACCATGGTTGCTTCAGCCTTCTAGAGGGTGTTTATAAAACGGACGATACGCTCGGCGGCTTCGATGCAGCGCTCGGGCTCGGCGACAAGGGCCATACGCACCCGCCCCGCGCCGGGGTTGATGCCGTCGGCACCATTGCGTGACAGGTAGGAGCCCGGCAGGACGGTGATGTGCTCGCGGGCAAAGAGGGCGCGGGCAAATTCGGTTTCATCCCCCGGGACCTTCGGCCAGAGGTAAAAACCGGCATCGGGTCGCGCCACATCCAGGACGCCGTCCAGGCGCTTCAGTACGGCGTCGAACTTCGTGCGGTAACGGTCGCGGTTCTCCCGCACATGGGCTTCGTCATTCCAGGCGGCGATGCTGGCGTGCTGGGTCTGCAGCGGCATGGCGCAGCCGTGATAGGTGCGGTACAGCAAAAAGCGCTCCACCAGCGTGGCGTCGCCGGCGACAAACCCTGAGCGCAGTCCCGGTAGGTTGGAGCGTTTGGAGAGGCTGTGGAAGACTAGGCAGCGGCGGTAGTCGTCCCGCCCCAGGGCCGCGCAGGCCTGCAGCAGGCCTACCGGGGGCTGGCTCTCGTCGAAGTAGATCTCTGAATAGCATTCGTCGGCGGCGATGACGAAGTCATGGGCGTCCGCCAGCGCGATCAGCTTCTGCAGGGTCGCAAGCGGCAGCACCACGCCGGTAGGGTTGCCGGGTGAGCAGATGAAGAGTAGCTGGCAGCGCTCCCATACCTCGGCGGGCACCGCGTCGAAGTCGGGCTGAAAACCGAGCGCAGGCTGGCTGTTGATAAAGTAGGGCTCGGCGCCGGCCAGGTAGGCGGCGCCTTCGTAGATCTGGTAGAAGGGGTTGGGGCACACCACCAGTGGCGCCGGGGAGGCGCTGCGGTCGATCACCGCCTGGGTAATGGCAAAGAGCGCCTCGCGGGTACCGTTGCAGGGGAGTACCTGGGATTCGGGATCAAGGCTGGTTGCCGGCAGCTGAAAGCGTCGCTCGGCCCAGGCGGCGATCGCCTCGCGCAATGCCGGTAACCCCTTGGTGGTCGGGTAGCCGCTGAGGCCGTCGAGCCGTTCGGTGAGGATCTGGCCCACGAAGGCCGGTGCCGGGTGCTTCGGCTCGCCGATAGAAAGGGCAATCGGCGCCAGCTCGCGGGGCGGTTCGATGCCGGCTTTCAGGCGGCTCAACCGTTCGAAGGGGTAAGGTTGCAGCTTGTCGAGATCGGGGTTCATGGCTGTCCTGTATCTGTTGCCGGGCAAGGCGCCGGTGAGCCGCGACGATTATAAAGAGGGCGGCGGGGCGGTGACAAATGTCCACCGCAGCCCGCTGGAGTGCGGCCTCAGGCACTCTCCATCAGCTGCCGGTCCAGGGCCTCGCAGATGCCCTCCTGCAGACGCTTGGCCAGTGCCGGGTCGGTGATGGGGTTGCCCTCGTGGTCGGTGATGAAGAACACGTCTTCCACCCGTTCGCCCACGTTGACGATTTTCGCGTTGTTGAGGTGGATCCTGCATTCGAGCATCACCTGGCCGATGCGCGCCAGCAGGCCGGGTCGGTCGGAGGTGTTGACCTCCATGGCGGTGACCTGGCGCTCGGGGTCGGTGCTGAGAATCACCTCGGTGGGCATGGCGAACAGTTTCAGTTGGCGCGGCACCCGGCGCTGGACGATATCGCTGTAGTCATCCGGGTCGTCCAGCTCTTCCACCAGGGTGTTCTGGATCCGCTCGATATAGGCCGGATCATCCCCGATGGGCTGGTTCTCCTCGTCCAGCACGATAAAGGTGTTGTAGCTGAACCCGTCGTTGTTGGTGATGATGCGCGCATCCTGGATGCTCAGGTTGAGCTGGTCGAGGGCGGCGGCGGAGGCCGCGAAGAGTCCCTCGTGATCGCGCATGTAGATGAAGATCTGGGTGGCGCCCTCGTAGAGGCGGGTGCTGGTGCCCTTGACCAGCACCAGGGGCTTGTCGGTCTCGTGGTGGCTGAGGATGGCGGCGGTATGCCAAGCGATATCCACGGCCTCGTGACGCAGGAAATAATCCTCGCCCAGGTTGGCCCACAGGCACTCGGCGCTGTAATCGCTGATCCCCTCGTGGCGCAGCATGTCCAGGGCTTCCTTCTGTACCTGCTCGATCAGGTCTTCTTTGTTGATGGGGCTCTCCAGCCCGCGGCGCAGCACCCGCTTGGTCTCCCGGTAGAGCTGGCGCATCAGCGAGGCGCGCCAGTTGTTCCAGAGGGTGTTGTTGGTGGCGCAGATATCGGCCACGGTCAGCGCGTAGAGGTAGTCCAGGTGGATGCTGTCGCGCACCTTCATGGCGAAGTCGTAGATCACGTCCGGATCGGTGATGTCCTTGCGCTGCGCGGTCATGGACATCAGCAGGTGGTTGCGCACCAGCCAGCTGACCAGGTGGGTGTCCCACTTGCCCAGGTGATGCCGGCGGCAGAAATCCTTGACGTCCTCGGCGCCGAGTTCGGAGTGGTCCCCGCCGCGACCCTTGGCGATGTCGTGGTAAAGGCCGGCGATGTAGAGCAGGGCGACCTTGGGGATCTGGCGCACGATGCGGTTGGCGATGGGAAACTTGTCCTGCTGGTCGCGATGACGGAAGCGCCGCATGTTGAGGATGACCTTGAGGGTATGCGCGTCCACGGTATAGATGTGGAAGAGGTCATGCTGCATCTGGCCCACGATGCGGCCGAATTCCGGTAGGTAGCGGCCGAGAATGCCGTAGCGGTTCATGCGCCTGAGCTCGGTGGTGACCCCCTCGGGCGAGCGCAGCAGCTCCATAAACAGGGTGGTGTTGCGCAGGTCGTTGCGGAACTCGTCGTCGATCAGGTGGCGGTATTCGCGGATCAGGCGCATGGTGGAGGCCCGCACTCCCTGCAGGCGCGGGTTTTGGGCCAGCAGCACGAAGATCTCCATCAGCGCGAAGGGGGTCTTCTCAAAAACGTCATCGCTGACTACTTCGATATGATCGTTGCGGACCTGAAAGCGCTTGTTCAGGGGTTCCGGCTCGCCACCGTCGTTGTCCTCAAGGATCGCTTCTTCGAAGTGCTGCAGCAGCATGTCGTTGAATTCGGCTAGGGCGATGGCGATGCGGTAGTACTTGCTCATGAACTGCTCGACCGCCAGAGCGCCTTCCTTGTCCTCGTAGCCGAAGAAGGCGGCGAGGGTGCGCTGGTGATCAAACAGCAGGCGGTTTTCGCAGCGGTCGGTGAGCATGTGCAGGGCATAGCGCACCGTCCACAGGTAGAGCTCGCCTTTGTTCAGGGCTTCAAGCTCGCTCTCGGTGAGAAAACCGTAGGCCACCAGGTCGCGCACGTAGGTGGCGCCGAAGTGGCGCTTGGCCACCCAGCCCACGGTCTGCAGGTCGCGCAGTCCGCCGGGGGAGTCCTTGATATTGGGCTCAAGGTTGTACTCGGTGTCGTTGGTGCGGTGGTGGCGCTCGCGCTGTTCGGCCACCTTGGCCTTGTAGAACTCCTTGCTGGACCAGGCGCTGTCGGCGGTCACCGTTTCGTACATGGTCAGTCGCAGGCGCTCTTCGCCCACCAGGGTGCGGGACTCGATCAGGTTGGTGGCGATGGTGATGTCTTTACGCGCCTCTTCGTAGCACTGGGCGATGGTGCGCACGCTTGATCCCACATCCAGGCTGATGTCCCAGAGGAAGGTGATGAACCCCTCGATGCTTTCCCGGTACTGCTCCGGGTCATCCTCTTTCAACAGGATCAGCAGGTCGATATCGGAGTGGGGGTGCAGCTCCCCGCGACCGTACCCGCCCACGGCCACCAGGCTCACCGCATCCCCCTCGGGCCACGCGTATTGCGCCCAGGCCCGCTGCAGCAGCTGGTCCAGCATCCAGGCGCGACCGTAGATCAGGTCCCGAATGTCGGCGCCGGCGCGAAAGCGGCGGTCCAGCTCTTCCTGGCCCTGACTCAGGGCCTGCTTGAACAGGGGCAGAAAGGCCTCGGAACGGGTCAGCACCTCGTCAAAGGCTTCGGCGTCAAACAGCCCCTTGTCGGCGGGGTATTGCGAGAGAATGTGAGTCATGGGCTCTCCGGTGGCTCAGGACTTGCGGTGGCTTACAGCTTGCCCTGTTCCTCTTGGCGCAGGGTCAGGACTTCGTAGCCCGTTTCGGTCACCAGCAAGGTATGCTCCCACTGTGCCGATAGCCGCTTGTCCCGGGTCTCCACGGTCCAGCCGTCACGCTTAGACAGCTTGGTCTCGCGGCGCCCGGCGTTGATCATGGGTTCGATGGTAAAGCACATGCCGGCCTTGAGTTCGACCCCGGTATCGGGCTTGCCGTAATGCAGCACCTGGGGCTCTTCGTGAAACTCCTTGCCGATCCCGTGGCCGCAGTATTCTCGCACCACTGAGTAGTGGTTGCCCTCGGAAAACTGCTGAATGGCGTGGCCGATATCCCCCAGTCGAGCGCCGGGTTTGACCATGCGGATCCCCAGGTAGAGCGCTTCCTGGGCAACCTCCACCAGCCGCGTGGCGTGGGGGGCTGTCTTGCCGACGCAGAACATCTTGCTGGTGTCGCCGTGGTAGCCGTCCTTGATCACGGTGATATCAACGTTGATGATGTCGCCGCTCTTCAGTTTCTTGTCGTTGGGGATTCCGTGGCATACCACGTGGTTGACGGAGGTGCAGATCGACTTGGGAAAACCGTGGTAGTTGAGGGGGGCCGGAACCGCCAGCTGCTCTTTGACGATGTAGTCATGGCAGACCTGGTTCAGCTCGTTGGTGGTGACCCCGGGTTGCACATAGGGCTCGATCATTTCCAGCACCTCGGCGGCGAGGCGTCCGGCGGTGCGCATTTTTTCAATTTCTTCAGGGGTCTTGATGGTTATGGTCATGGTCTTGGCACAAAGTGTTTGGCTGGGATCAGCGCGAAGTCAGGCGGGTGGATTTGTTGAAAAGAATCATTTTTACACGCATCGCCCTAAGTTGAAAGCAACCGACCCGGCCCACGCCGGCCCGGGCTGGGTCTATCCTTTATTCGGGATCGGCTTTGTGGTATAAAGTCGCGCTGCCGAATCAGGGGGCCTGATTTAGGCGGTTTAACCCTTTAACGTCGCACATATACCGTCACATCGACTCTGGGTGCTCTTCGGAGTGAGCGATGGGGTGTATGGAGGCCTAACCCAAAACTACAGGAAATATGATGTCCAAAGTTACTATGCGTGAGCTGCTCAAAGCCGGCGCTCACTTCGGTCACCAGACCCGTTACTGGAACCCGAAAATGGGTAAGTACATTTTCGGCGCCCGCAACAAGATTCATATCATCAACCTGGAGCACACTGTTCCGGCGATGAACGATGCCCTGGGTGTGATCCAGCGTCTGGCCGGCAGCAAGAACAAGATCCTGTTCGTGGGCACCAAGCGTGCCGCCAGCAAAGTGATCAAGCAGGAAGCCGAGCGTGCCGGCATGCCTTACGTCAACCACCGCTGGCTGGGCGGCATGCTGACCAACTATAAGACCATTCGCGCTTCCATCAAGCGTTACCGCGACCTGGAGCAGCAGTCCACCGACGGAACTTTTGATCAGCTGACCAAGAAAGAAGTGCTGATGAACACCCGCGAGATGGCCAAGCTGGAGCGGTCCATCGGCGGTATCAAGGACATGGGCGGTCTGCCCGACGCGCTGTTCGTGGTCGACGTTGATCACGAGCGTATTGCCGTTAACGAAGCCAACAAGCTGGGCATCCCCGTCATCGGCGTGGTTGATACCAACAGCAACCCCGACGGCATCGACTACGTCATCCCCGGTAACGACGACGCCCTGCGCGCCATCCAGATCTACGTCAAGGCTGTTGCCGACGCCTGCCTGGAAGCTTCCAGCGCGGTCGCCGAAGAAGGTGGCTTTGTCGAGGTTGATGAAGCGGCCGAACAGCAGGCAGCCCAGTAAAACCGCGGACGCGGCCTGTTAACAGGCTTCGGTAAGGGGAGCGCGGCTCCCCTTTTTTGAATTCTGCAAATCTGATTTTATCGAGAGGAACCATCATGGCAGCCAAGATCTCTGCTTCTATGGTTAAAGAGCTGCGCGAGCGTACCGGCTTGGGCATGCTGGAGTGTAAAAAAGCCCTGGGCGAAGCCGAAGGCGACATCGAGCTGGCCATCGAAAACCTGCGCAAGTCCAGCGGCATGAAAGCGGCCAAGAAAGCCGGTCGCACTGCAGCCGACGGCGTGGTGGCGGTCAAGGTCGCCGACGACAACAGCTACGGCGTGTTGGTTGAAGTCAACTCCGAGACTGACTTCGTCGCCCGCGACGATAACTTCCTGAAGTTCGTCGACAGCGTGGTGGAGGCTGCGTTTGCCGCCAAGCAGACCGACGTCGCCGCCCTGATGGCCGGTGAGCTGGAAAGCGCCCGCGAGGCCCTGGTACAGAAAATCGGTGAAAACATCGGCGTGCGTCGCATCGCTGTGCTGGAAGGTGCCAACATCGGTGCTTACGTTCACAGCAACAACAAGATCGCCGTTCTGACGGCGCTGACCGGCGGTGATAACGAAGTGGCCCGCGACGTCTCCATGCACGTGGCTGCGGTCAACCCCCGTGTCGCCAAGCCCGAGGATATGCCCGAAGAGGTGCTGACCAAGGAGAAGGAAATCATCCTGGCCCAGCCCGATATGGCCGGCAAGCCTGCCGAAATCGCCGAGAAGATGATCGGTGGTCGAATCAAGAAGTTCCTGGCGGAAAACTCCCTGGTGGAGCAGCCTTTCGTCAAGAACCCCGAGGTGAAGGTCGGGCAGCTGGTGAAGGATGCCGGCGCCGATCTGCAGGCGTTCATCCGCTTTGAAGTGGGTGAAGGCATCGAGGTCGAGAAAGTAGACTTCGCCGACGAGGTGGCGGCGGCGCTGAAATAAGCGCTGCGTCCTGCACGGGCCCTGCGGGGCTCGTGTAACGTCAAATTCGAATGCTAAACTGTCAACCTGTTTTGGCCGGGGATTCTGTCTGTGAGTGAGAAGACCAAAGCCCGTTATAAACGCATCCTGCTCAAGCTGAGCGGCGAAGCGCTGATGGGAGATGAGAATTTCGGTATTGATCCTAAGGTGCTTGACCGCATGGCGCTGGAGATCGGCCAGCTGGTCGGTATCGGGGTCCAGGTGGGCATGGTGATCGGCGGCGGCAACCTGTTTCGCGGCGAGGCGCTGAGCCGGGCCGGGATGGACCGGGTCACCGGTGATCACATGGGCATGCTGGCCACGGTGATGAATGCGCTGGCCATGCGCGACGCCCTGGAGCGCAACAATATTGCGACCCGGGTCATGTCGGCCATTTCGATGGAGGGGGTGGTGGATAACTACGATCGCCGCCATGCTATCCGCGCCCTCAACCAGGGGGACGTGGTGATTTTCTCTGCCGGTACCGGCAACCCGTTTTTTACCACCGACTCGGCCGCCTGTTTGCGCGGGATCGAGGTCGAGGTGGACGTGGTGCTCAAGGCGACCAAGGTGGACGGCGTATACTCTGCCGACCCGGTCAAGGATCCCAGCGCCACCAAGTATGACCGGCTCAGTTACGATGACGTACTGGAGCAGCAGCTCGGGGTTATGGACCTCACCGCCATGTGTCTGACCCGCGACCATGCCATGCCGGTACGAGTATTCAACATGAACAAGCCCGGCGCCCTGGTGACGGTGGTGCGGGGCGGTGAGGAAGGTACGCTGATCGATAACGGCGCGCCGCTAGGAGAACAGGGTGATTAACGATATCAAGCAAGATGCCGAAGAACGGATGCAGAAGAGCGTTCAGGCGGCAGTCGAGAACTTCAAGAAGATTCGTACCGGACGCGCGCACCCCAGTATTCTGGATGCGGTCAGGGTCTCCTACTACGGCTCCGATGTGCCGATCAGCCAGGTCGCTAACATCAACGTCGAGGACGCCCGTACCCTGTCGGTAGTGCCCTGGGAGCGGCCGATGGTCCCCGAGGTGGAAAAGGCGATCATGAAATCGGACCTGGGGTTGAACCCCTCCACCGCCGGCAACGTTATCCGCGTGCCGATGCCCGCGCTGACGGAAGAGACGCGCAAGGGCTACATCAAGCAGGCGCGTTCAGAGGCGGAAAATGCCCGGGTGGCCGTGCGCAATATTCGCCGTGATGCCAATAACGACATCAAGGAGCTCCTGAAAGAGAAGGAGATTACCGAGGATGACCAGCGTCGGGGCGAAGATGCCATTCAAAAACTGACCGACAAGTATATCGCCGATATCGAGGCGCACCTCCAGACCAAGGAAACGGACCTGATGGAGATCTGACCCGGATCTCGTCAGCTATTTATGACGGAGCTCAAGGACTTTTCCCGGCTTCCACGCCACGTGGCCATCATCATGGATGGCAACAACCGCTGGGCCAAGGCGCGCAACCTGCCCAGCGTCGCCGGCCACAAGGCGGGGGTGGAAGCAGTGCGCGCAGTCGTCGACGGCTGCGCCCGCTACGGCGTCGAAGCGTTGACCCTCTTTGCCTTCAGCAGTGAGAACTGGCGGCGTCCCCCGGGCGAAGTGTCAGGGCTGATGGAGCTGTTCATGTTGGCGCTCAAGCGTGAGGTCAAAAAGCTCCATAAAAACAATATACGCCTGAGGCTGATCGGTGAACGCAGCCGGTTCAGCGAAAGCTTGCAGGGCAAGATTGCCGAGGCCGAGGCCCTGACTCGCGGCAACACCGGCCTCACCCTCAACATCGCAGCCAACTACGGCGGCCAGTGGGATATTGCCCAGGCCGCTGAAACCCTCGCCCGCCGGGTTCAGGCCGGGCAGTTGCGACCGGAAGAGATCACTCCCGAGGCGCTCGAGGCTGAGCTTTCCACCGCCGGCCAGCCCCTGCCGGACCTCTGTATCCGTACCGGGGGTGAGCAGCGGATCAGCAACTTCCTGTTGTGGCAGTTTGCCTACGCCGAGCTTTATTTCTCCCCGGTATACTGGCCCGACTTCGATCGTGGCGAGCTGGAAAAGGCGTTTGCTGCCTTCAGTGGGCGGCAGCGCCGTTTCGGCAAGACCAGCGAGCAGATCGAGGCTGAGGAGACACATGCTTAAAACCCGCTTAATCACGGCGGGCTTGATCGCACCGCTCTTTCTGGCCGGGGTGTTCCTGTTGCCGCAGGCCGGCTTTCAACTCTTTATCGCGCTGATCGTCGCGCTGGGAAGCTGGGAGTGGGCCAACCTGGCCGGCGTGCGCAGTCTGCCGGGGAGGGCTCTCTTTGTACTACTGATCCAGCTGCTGCTGCTGCCCCTGGTGCTCTGGGGCGACCTGTTGACACCGGGTGTTCTCCTGCTTGCCGGACTGTTCTGGCTGCTGGCCCTCTACTGGGTGCGAACGTACCCGGATACCAGTGGCAATTGGAGCGGCGTGGCGGCGCGACTGGTGATGGGAGGGCTGGTGCTGGTGCCCACCTGGGGCGCGCTGGTGGCGCTCAAGGGAACCCCGTCGGCCCACCCGCTGATCCTGCTGCTGTTGCTGCTGGTCTGGGGGGCGGATGTCGGGGCCTACTTTGCCGGGCGGCAGTGGGGGCAGAGAAAAATGGCGCCGCGGGTCAGTCCCGGAAAGACCCTCGCGGGTCTCTATGGGGGGCTCACATCCAGCTTGCTAATAGCCCTTCTGTGGGGGCTTTACTGGCAGCTTTCGGTGGCGACACTGGCGGCTGTGATGGGGGTCTGTCTGGTGACCGCACTGGCCTCCGTGCTGGGGGACCTTCTGGAGAGCATGCTCAAGCGCCACCGTGGCATCAAAGACAGCGGCCGGGTTCTGCCCGGGCATGGCGGTATCATGGATCGCATCGATAGCCTCACGGCGGCCGCCCCTCTCTTCGCCTTGGGAACCTGGCTCTGCGGGCTGGAGTCTGTTGTAACGGCATAACCACGGGACACCGCGCATCATGGGTTTTCTGCAGACGGTAGTGGCGGCCATTGTCACCCTGGGCATTCTGGTCACCATTCACGAATACGGGCACTTCTGGGTTGCCCGCCGCTTCGGGGTCAAAGTCCTACGTTTTTCCATCGGCTTCGGTAAAGGGTTGTATCGCTGGTACGACCGCCGGGGCACCGAGTACGTGATCGCCGCCATCCCCCTGGGGGGGTATGTGAAAATGCTCGACGAGCGGGAAGCGCCGGTGGCGCCCGCCGAGCAGGATCAGGCTTTTAACCGCAAGTCGGTCGGGCAGCGGATCGCGATCGTCGCTGCGGGTCCTGTGGTGAACCTTCTGTTTGCCGCTTTTGCTTATTGGTTGCTGTTTGTCTCGGGTGTCACCACGGTGACGCCGGTGGTCGGGGCGGTGCAACCCCAGTCGCCCGCGGCCGCGGCCGGACTGCGGGTAGGGGAGGAGGTCGTTGAGGTTGACGGTCACGCCACGCGCAGCTGGGAAGAGGTGAGTCTGCGCCTGGCGGCGCGCATTGGCGAGAGCGGCGAGCTGCGCCTGCGCACCCGGGAGGTCGAAGGCGGCGGTGAGCAGCGCTACCGGCTGATGTTGAACGAATGGCAGGTGGACGAGGAGCAGGGGCCGCTGGCCAGCCTCGGCATCATCCCCTGGCGCCCCGCTCTGGAGCCGCGCATCGGCCAGGTCGCCGAGCAGGGGCGGGCCGCCGCCGCCGGTCTGCAACCGGGAGATCTGGTACGTAGCATCAACGCAGAACCGGTAACCGACTGGGTTGAGTTGGTGAAGCGGGTTCAGGCGCACCCCGAGGCGTCTCTGACGCTGGTCCTGGAGCGCCAGGGGGAACCGCTGGAGCTGGTGGTGACGCCGGCGGCCCGCACGGACGAGAGCGGGCGCCGCTATGGCTACATCGGTGCCGGTGTCGCACCGGTGGAGTGGCCCGCAGCGATGCAGCGCGAGATCCGTTACGGACTCTTTGAGGCGGTTCCGGCGGCAGTTGCCAAAAGCTATCAGATGATCACCCTGATCCTTGAGTCGATTGGCAAAATGATCCAAGGGGCCATCTCGGTAAAAAACTTGAGTGGCCCTATCACGATTGCTAAAGTGGCGGGGGCTTCGGCGGAGTCGGGGCTGGAGAGCTTTCTTAATTTCCTGGCCTACCTCAGTATCAGTCTGGGGGTCCTGAACTTGCTGCCCATTCCCATGCTGGATGGCGGGCATCTGCTCTATTACCTGATTGAGGCTGCGCGAGGACGACCGGTTTCCGAGCGGGTGCAGATACTGGGCCTGAAAATTGGTATGGCGCTGCTGCTGTCACTGATGTTGATGGCGCTCTATAACGACCTGGCGCGCCTCTAGGAGCGGGGGCGCCGCTCCGGCTTTGCATTCACTGTTAATTTTGAGTCTGTAACCTGAATGAGACGTAGACTGGCCCTGCTCTGGATTCTCCTGTTGCTTCCCTTGGCTGCACTGGCCGACAGCTTCAAAGTAAACGATATCCGCATCGACGGTTTGCAGCGGATCGATCTGGGCACCGTTTTTGCCGCCTTTCCCGTGGATGTGGGCGAAACCGTGGATGAGTTTCGCCTCAGCAAGGCGGCGCGGGCGCTTTTTGCCACCGGTTATTTCAACGATATCCGCCTCGCCCGGGACGGTAACGTCCTTATCGTCAAGGTTCAGGAGCGTCCTGCTCTCAGTAAGATCGAGATAGAAGGCAACGACGTTATCGAAACCGATAAGCTTCTGGACGGGCTGAAGAATCTGGGTCTGGCAGAGGGTGAGGTGTTTCAGCGCGCCACCCTGGAGCGGATCCGCCTGGAGCTGCTGCGCCTGTATGCCGGCCAGGGCCGTTACGGCGCCCAGGTGGACGCCGAGATCGAGTCCCTGCCGGAGAACCGGGTCGGCTTGACCATCCGCATCCGCGAAGGTGAGCCGGCGGCAATCCAGCACATCAATATCGTCGGTAACACCGCCTTTGATGATGAGACCCTCGCTGGCCTCTTCACCTTGAAAACCCCCAGCTTCTGGTCTTTCTTCGGCGATGACAGCAAGTACTCCCGGGAGAAGCTCAGTGGCGATCTGGAACGGCTGCGGTCCTACTACCTGGATCGTGGCTATATCAACTTCGCCATCGATTCTACCCAGGTCTCCCTGACCCCCGATCGCAAGCACGTGTATATCACCATCAATGTCAGTGAAGGGGAGCGTTTCCGGTTTGCCGGCTTTGAACTGGCCGGTGATCTGGTTCTGCCCCGCGAGGAGCTGCAGTCCCAGGTCGAACTGGAGTCGGGAGCGATCTTCTCGCGGCGAGCTATGGTGGCCTCCGCCACGCAGCTCACCCGAAGACTCGGTAACGAAGGATACCTGCAGGCCAACGTCAACCCGGTGCCGGATGTGGACGAGGCCCAGCGTACGGTGGCTATCACGTTCTTTATCAACCCGGGACGGCGTATTTACGTACGGAGGATCAACTTCCGCGGCAACACCAACAGTGCCGACGAGGTCTTGCGCCGTGAGATGCGCCAGATGGAGGCGGCCTGGGCCTCTACCGAACTGATGGAAACTTCCAAGCGGCGCCTGGAACGGCTGGGCTACTTTGCCTCGGTTAACCTGGAGACCTCTGCAGTGCCGGGCACCGAGGACCAGATCGATCTTGAGTACAGCGTCGAGGAGCAGCTCTCAGGCCACCTGTCGGCCAGTATCGGTTTCTCCCAGGAGAGCGGTTTGCTGTTGGGTGCCAATGTCTCGCAGAAGAATTTCCTCGGTACCGGCAAGCAGGTGTCCGTCGCCGTCAACAACAGCCGTACCGATACCGAGTACAGCTTCAGTTTTACCGACCCCTACCACACCGTCGATGGAGTCAGTCGCGGCTTCGATCTGTACTACCGCAAGCAGGACTTCGAAGAGGGCGATACCAGCGATTACAGCACCGATACCTACGGCGGCGGAATGAGCTTTGGCTATCCCATCGACGAGCACCAGCGGCTGCGTTTCGGCTGGGGGCTCAGTCATCTCTCCGTCAGCCTGGGTAACGATATTCCCCAGGAGATCAGCGACTTCGTCGATGCCGAAGGTGATGAGTACAACCAGTTGAACCTCACCGCGTCCTGGAGCGACAACCATCTCAACAAGGGATTGATGGCTACCGACGGCTACTCCCAGTCTCTCAGCCTGGAGCTGGGGGCGCCCGGCAGCGACCTTAACTTCTGGAAGCTGCGTTACCGCGGCCAGCGCTATTTTCCCCTGACCGGCGACTGGGTGCTGAGTCTCAGGACCGAGCTGGGCTACGCTGATAGCATGGGGAATACCTCCGAGCTGCCTTTCTTTGAACATTTCTACGCCGGTGGCTTCAACTCGGTGCGGGGCTTTAAGAGCAACTCCCTGGGGCCGCGGGCGAATAACCTCGGGCGCGATCCGTTGGGCGGCAATGCCCTGGTCGAGGGGAGCATGGAGCTGATCTTTCCTTTCCCCTTTGTCGAAGATCCCGGCGGCCTGCGCTCGCTGCTCTATCTCGACGTGGGGAGCGTATTTGATACCAGTTGCCTGTCCAGCAACCCTAACTGCGATAGCGGGATCGCGCTGGATGAGATGAGTGCGTCGGTGGGGGTGGGGGTTTCCTGGCTCACCTTCGTCGGACCGCTCTCGTTCTCCTACGCAGTGCCGGTGATTGAGCAGGACGACGACGAGACCGAGGCTTTCCAGTTTGCGCTGGGCCGAAGCTTCTAAGCTGTAGTCTTTCACACAAGGGATAAGGAGAGAACCGATGAAAGCGATCAAGAACACTGTGCTGGCGCTGTGCCTGCTGCCTGTCGCGGCCTGGGGGGAAACCATCGCCGTGCTGGATATCGAGAGCGCGATCCGCGCCTCCAAGCCCGCGGACGAGTTCCGCCAGCAGCTGAACGAGGAGTTCAGCACCGAGCAGGCACAACTGCGGCAGCTGCAGGAGCAGGGTAACGCCCTGCAGGAAAAGGCCCAGAAGGAGGCGGACTTTCTCAGCGAGGAGGAGCGCCAGCGGCTGATGGGGGATATTCAGGCCAAGTACCAGGAGTTCCAGCAGCTGAGCAACCGGCTCAAGCAGCGCTCCCAGCAGCGCGAGCAGGCGTTTCTGGAGCAGCTGCGGCCCCAGGTGGAGGCGATTCTGCAGAAGATGGTCGATGACCAGGATATCGACGTTATTCTCAACAAAAAAGCGCTGGTTTACGCCAAGCCGGACCTGGACCTGACCCAGGCGGTGGTCGATAAACTGAACCAGCAGTAGGTCATGACGCAGGCTTATTCGCTGGGCGAGATTGCGGCGTTTCTGGGGGCGACCCTGGCGGGGGATGGGGAGCGCCGGGTGTCCGGGTTGCAAACCCTTGCCGCTGCGCAGCCCGATCAGGTCAGCTTTCTCGCCAATCCCAAATACCGCCGGGAGCTGGCCTCGACGCAGGCTGCGGCGGTGATCCTTCATCCTTCGCAAGTTGATGCTTGTCCGGTGCCGACGCTGGCCCTTGACAATCCCTACCTCGGTTATGCGCGGCTCTCCGCCTGGTTTGACCCGCGACCGCAGGCGGTACCCGGAATTCACGCTACGGCGGTTGTTCACGAGCGGGCGCAGGTGGATGCGAGCGCTTCGGTAGGCCCCGGCGCGGTTATCGAGGCGGATGTCCGGGTGGCGGCGGGGGCCTCTATTGGTCCTCACTGCGTGCTTGGCGCAGGCTCGGTCATCGGTCGTGATACGCGGCTGGCGGCGCGCGTGACCCTCTATCATGGCGTGAGGATCGGCGCACGCTGTGTCATTCACAGCGGTGCCGTGATCGGCGCCGACGGTTTCGGCTTTGCCAACGACCAAGGCCACTGGCACAAAATCGCCCAAATTGGCGGTGTGGTCATCGGCGATGACGTGGAGGTCGGGGCCGGTACCACCATCGACCGAGGCGCGCTGGAAGACACCGTCATTGGCGACGGGGTCAAACTGGATAACCAAATTCAGGTGGCTCACAATTGTCGGATAGGGGAAAACAGCGCGATTGCCGGTTGTGCTGGCTTGGCCGGAAGCTCTAAAATAGGCCGGCGCTGCACCATCGGTGGCGGAGCCGGCATTGCCGGGCACCTGGAACTGGCCGATGACGTGCATGTCAGCGCCATGACGCTAGTGACCAAATCGCTGCAAAAGCCGGGTGTTTACTCCTCCGGCACTGGCCTCTCCCCGCATCAGCAGTGGAAGAAGAACGTCGTGCGCTTCCGTCAGCTCGATCAGCTGGCGGCCCGAGTCGCCGCATTGGAAAAGTCGGCGAATGACAAGAGTAAGGGTTAAAGTTTAATGATGGATGTAAAGGAAATACGGGAATACCTGCCGCACCGCTACCCCTTCCTGCTGGTGGACCGAGTCACCGAACTGAATATCGGTAAATCGATTGTCGCCTATAAAAACGTGACGGTGAACGAACCGTTTTTTAACGGCCATTTTCCGGACCACCCGGTGATGCCCGGGGTGCTGATTATCGAAGCCATGGCGCAGGCGGCCGGCGTGCTCGGCTTTAAAACCATGGATAAGAAGCCCGAAGACGGCTCCATTTATTACTTTGTCGGCTCTGACAAGCTGCGGTTCAAGCGCCCGGTAGTGCCCGGTGATCGCCTGCAGTTGGAGGCCGAAATCGTCTCCGAGAAGCGCGGGATCTGGAAATTTGAATGCAAGGCCACCGTGGACGGTGAGCTGGCAAGCTCGGCAACCATCCTCTGCGCCGACAGGAAGGTCTGATCTTGATCGACAGTCGAGCCATAATCGATCCCGGCGCCAAGATCGCCGATGACGTGGAAATCGGCCCCTGGACGCTGATCGGACCTGATGTTGAAATCGGGGCCGGCACCCGTATTGCTTCCCATGTCGTGGTCAAGGGGCCCTGCCGGATCGGGCGCAATAACCGAATTTTTCAGTTCGCGACCATCGGCGAAGAGTGCCAGGACAAGAAGTACCGGGGCGAGCCCACGGTGCTCGAGATCGGCGACGACAACATTATCCGCGAGGGCTGCACACTGCACCGGGGTACCGTGCAGGACCAGGGGCTGACCCGGGTGGGTAGCCATAACCTGCTGATGGCCTACGTGCACGTGGCCCACGACTGTTTGGTGGGTGATCACACGGTGCTGGCCAACAACGTCGCCCTGGCCGGGCACGTTCAGGTGGGAGACCACGCCATTTTGGGCGGCTTTACCGCCGTGCATCAGTTCTGCCATATCGGCGCCCATGTTATGTGCGGTGCCGGTTCCGTGGTGCTGCAGGATATTCCCAGCTTTGTGCTCGCCAATGGCAACACCGCCAAGCCCCACGGTATCAATGCCGAGGGGCTGCGCCGGCGCGGTTTTTCCAGTGATGCGGTGCGTGCCATCAAGCGCGCTTACCGGTTGATTTACCGGCAGGGGTTGAAGCTGGACGAAGCCCGTCAGAAAGTGGCCGAGCTGGCAAAGCAGCACCCCGAACTCCTCACCCTGACCGACTTCCTGGCCCATTCCAGCCGCGGCATTATCCGCTGAGTTCATGCGCATCGGTATCGTTGCCGGTGAGGCGTCCGGCGATATCTTAGGAGCCGGGCTGATGCGCGCGCTGCGCGTCCAAGTGCCGGATGCGCGCTTTGAGGGTATCGGCGGGCCGCTCATGCTCGCCGAGGGCTTCGACAGTCGCTTTCCCATGGAGCGCCTCTCGGTGATGGGGCTGGTGGAGGTGTTGGGCCGCCTGCCTGAGCTGCTGGGCATCCGCCGGCGCCTGCGTCGCCACTGGCTGGCCAATCCGCCGGATCTTTTCATCGGCATCGACGCCCCCGATTTCAACCTGAGCCTCGAGCGCCAATTGCGCCTCGCGGGGATTCCCACCGCCCATTACGTCAGCCCCTCGGTCTGGGCCTGGCGCGAAAAACGGGTGATCAAGATCGCCAAGGCGGTGGACCTGATGCTGTGTCTGCTTCCCTTCGAACCGCCTTTTTACGCCAACGCCGGCGTGGAGGCCCGCTTCGTGGGGCACCCCCTGGCCGATGCGCTTCCGCTTGAGCCGGATCCCGCCTCGGCGCTGAATGCCCTGGGACTGGCGCCGGGCGTGACCCGGGTGGCGCTCCTGCCCGGCAGCCGGGGGGGGGAGGTGGAGCGACTGGCGCCTTTGTTTATCGAGGCGGCGAGACTCTGTCACACCGTGCGCCCCGAGCTGGAGTTTTTGCTGCCAGCGGCCAATGCAAGCCGCCGGCAGCAGTTGCAGCCCCTGGTCGATGCAGCGGGGTTGCCGATTCGGCTGGTCGACGGTCATTCCCGCGACTGTATGCTGGCCAGCGACGCGGTGCTGCTGGCATCCGGAACGGCTGCCCTGGAGGGTATGCTACTCAAACGGCCGATGGTGGTGGCCTACAAGCTGGCCCCGCTCAGTTATCGGATTATCTCCCGCATGGTGAAGGTGCCCTACGTCTCCCTGCCCAACCTGCTGGCCGATGAGATGCTGATCCCGGAGTTGATCCAGAATGACGCCACCCCGGAGCGGCTTAGTCAGGCGCTGCTTGAGCAGCTGCAGCCGGCACGGCAGGCCGAGCTGCAGGGGCGTTTTGAAGCGCTGCACCGCCAGCTTCGATGTGACGCCAGTGCTCAGAGTGCGGCCCAGGTGCTGGCCTTGGTGAAACGCCGGCAAGAGGAGGCCTGATGCAGACGGAAGCCCTCTGCTTCTACCAGGGAGATCTGCTGGCCGGCGTTGACGAGGTGGGTCGAGGCCCGCTGTTCGGGGCCGTGGTGACTGCGGCTGTGATTCTTGATCCGGCTCGGCCGATCGAAGGCTTGGCGGATTCAAAGCGGCTTAGCGAGGCGGCCCGAGAGGCGCTGGCCGAGCAGATCAAGGAAAAAGCGTTGGCCTGGAGTCTGGGGCGTGCCGAGGTGGAGGAGATCGACCGGATCAACATACTCCAGGCGACCCTCGTTGCCATGCAGCGGGCCGTTGCCGGCCTGGCGGTGGCGCCAGAATATGTGTTGGTGGACGGCAACCGGTGTCCGCAGCTCCCCTGTCCCGCCGAGCCCGTGGTCAAGGGAGACGGGCGGGTTCCGGCAATCAGCGCCGCCTCCATTCTCGCCAAGGTAGCCCGCGACCGGGAAGTGATCGCCCTGGATAGACAGTATCCCGGCTACGGTCTGGCTCAGCACAAGGGTTACGGTACCGCCAAGCATCTGGAGGCGTTGCGACGCCTGGGTCCCACGCCGCAGCATCGGCGCTCGTTCGCACCGGTGCGAGCCCTTCTCAGTCCAGAGCCAAAGTAGCAACACGCCCTTTTTAGGGGGCTTTTAAGAAGTCAGCGGCCTCTCGGGCGGGTATAATTTCCGGCTTCTGTTTTTGTTTCTCAACCGCCGAGCCTGATCATGACCGCTGCTTCCTTTGTTCATCTTCGCGTCCACTCCGAATATTCGCTGGTCGACGGTCTGGTGCGGGTCAAACCGCTGGTCAAGGCGGCGGCCGAGGCGGGCATGCCGGCGGTGGCGCTCACCGACCAGGCCAATTTCTATGCCCTGATCAAATTCTACGGTGCCGCCATGGGGGCGGGCGTTAAACCCATTTGCGGTACTGACCTCTGGGTGGAAAACCGCGCCAACCCTCAGGAGCCGCCCACCCGCATGACCCTGCTGGTGAGCAGCGGTCGCGGTTACCGCAACCTGACCGAGCTGATTGCCCGCGCCTACCAGGAAGGGCAGGGAATCCTGGCGGAGAAAGCGCTGGTCAAGCCCGAGTGGATTCGGGAGAAGGCGGACGGCCTGATCGCCCTCTCGGGAGCCAAGGAGGGGGAGATCGGCGAGGCGCTGCTGGCTGAGAAGCCTGAGCTTGCGCGGTCGCTGCTGGACGAGTGGATGGCGGTCTTTCCCGGGCGCTTCTACCTGGAGCTGCAGCGCACCGGTCGCCCCAATGACGAGGAGTGCCTGCATGCCTCCCTGGCGCTGGCGGCACAGACCGGTTGTCCGGTGGTGGCCACCAACGACGTGATGTTCATGCGTCCGGAGGAGTTTGAAGCCCACGAGGCGCGGGTCTGTATCAACCAGGGCCGGGTGCTGGACGACCCCCGGCGTCCCCGGGATTACAGCGAGCAGCAGTGCTTCCGCTCCGCCGAGGAGATGGTGGCGCTGTTCAGCGACATTCCCGAGGCCATCGAGAACACCCTGGAGATCGCCAAGCGCTGCAATATCGAGGTGGAGATGGGCAAGTACTACCTGCCCAACTACCCTATCCCGGAAGGGATGACCATGGACGAGTTCTTTATCGATATCTCCCGGCGTGGGCTCGATGAGCGCCTGGAGACGATTCTCGACAAGAACGACCCCGAATACGCTGCCAAGCGTAAGGTCTATGACGACCGCCTCGACTTCGAGCTCAAGATCATCATCGAGATGGGCTTTCCCGGCTATTTCCTGATCGTGATGGACTTCATCCAGTGGGCCAAGGATAACGGTGTGCCGGTGGGGCCGGGACGGGGCTCGGGGGCGGGCTCCCTGGTGGCGTACGCGCAGAAGATCACCGACCTGGATCCCCTGGAATACGACCTGCTGTTCGAGCGCTTTCTCAACCCCGAGCGGGTCTCCATGCCCGACTTCGATATCGACTTCTGCATGGAGAACCGGGATAAGGTGATCGACTACGTGGCCGAGACCTACGGCCGCGACGCGGTTTCCCAGATCATCACCTTCGGCACCATGGCGGCCAAGGCGGTGGTGCGCGACGTGGCCCGGGTGCAGGGCAAGCCCTTCGGTTTGGCCGATAAGCTCTCCAAGCTGATCCCCTTCGAAGTGGGCATGACCCTCTCCAAGGCGCTGGAGCAGGAGCCGGCCCTGGTGGAGTTCCTGGACACCAGCGAGGAGGCCCAGGAGATCTGGGAGATGGCGGTGCAGCTCGAGGGGGTGACCCGGGGCGTGGGCAAGCACGCAGGCGGGGTGGTGATCGCCCCGACGCGGCTCACCGACTTCGCGCCGCTCTTTTGCGACGAGGAGGGGAGCGGGCTGGTGACCCAGTTCGACAAGAACGACGTCGAGGCCGCGGGCCTGGTGAAGTTCGACTTCCTGGGGCTGCGGACCCTGACCATTATCGACTGGGCCCTGGACACCATTCACCGGCAGCAGAAGAAGGCCGGTGAGGCGCTGCTGGACATCGCCCAGATCGAGCTGGAAGACCCCAGGGTCTACGAGATGCTGAAGAAGGGCGATACCACGGCGGTGTTCCAGCTCGAATCCAGCGGCATGAAAGACCTGATGAAGCGACTGCTCCCCAGCCGCTTTGAGGACATCGTGGCCCTGGTGGCGCTGTTCCGCCCCGGCCCTCTGGGCTCGGGCATGGTGGACGACTTCATCAACCGTAAGCACGGCCGTGCCGAGCTGGCCTACCCCCACCCAGATTACCAGTACATGCCCCTGCAGCCGGTGCTGGAGCCCACCTACGGGGTGGTGCTCTACCAGGAGCAGGTCATGCAGATCGCCCAGGTGATGGCCGGCTACACTCTGGGGGGCGCCGACATGCTGCGCCGGGCCATGGGTAAGAAAAAGCCCGAGGAGATGGCCAAGCAGCGGGCCATCTTCCTGGAAGGGTGCAAGGGCAACGATATCGACCCAAGCCTGGCGGGGAATATCTTCGACCTGGTGGAGAAGTTCGCCGGCTACGGTTTCAACAAGTCGCACTCCGCCGCCTACGCCCTGGTCTCCTACCAGACCGCCTGGCTCAAGGTCTATCATCCTGCCTCCTTTATGGCGGCGGTGATGTCCTCGGACATGCAGAACACCGACAAGGTGGTGATCTTTATCGAGGAGTGCCGCACCATGGGGCTGCCGCTGGTGCTGCCCGACGTTAACAGCGGCGAGTACATGTTTACCGTCAACGACGCCGGCGAGATCGTCTACGGCCTCGGCGCCGTCAAGGGGGTCGGCGAGGGGCCCATCGAGGCCATCGTTCGAGCCCGCGCCGAAGGTGGTCCCTTCACCGATATCTTCGACTTCTGCAAGCGGGTCGGAGGCAAGAACATCAACAAGCGGGTGCTTGAAGCCCTGGTGCGCTGCGGCGCCCTGGACAAGATCGGCCCCAGCCGCGGCGTGCTGTTTGCCGCCATCCCCGATGCAGTCAAGGCGGCCGATCAGAACGCCCGTAACCAGGACAGCGGCATGTTCGACCTGTTCGGCGAAGTGTCGGTGGCGGATGTGGCGGTGGGGAATGTCTATGACACCTACACCGGCATCGTGGAGTGGACCGACAAGGAGCGCCTCGGGGGAGAGAAAGACACCCTCGGACTTTATGTCACCGGCCACCCCATCGACGAATACGAGCATGAACTGCGCCGCTTCGTGCCCAACCGCCTGGTGGATCTCAAGCCCGCCCGGGGACAGCAGCAGAAGATGGCGGGGCTGGTGATCGACCTGCGCCTGCGCAAGACCAAGCGCGGCGACACCCTGGCCATCGTGACGCTGGACGACCGCAGCGCCCGGCTCGAGGTGACCCTGTTTGGCGAACTGTATGACCAGTATCGGGATTTGATCGTCAAAGACCAGGTGCTGGTCCTGGAAGGGGAGGTCTCGTTTGACGAGTATTCCCAGCAGATGAAGGTGCGCGGCAGCCGGGTGCTGGATATCGCCAGCGCCCGCCAGCAATACGCCCGCTACCTGCAGGTGGGCATCGAGCAGGGCGGCGGCCGTCTGGTGGAGCAGCTGCAAGGGTGGCTGCAGGAGCACCGCAGCCAGGGGGTGAACGTCCGCCTTCACTACCGCCGGGATGACGCCGAGGGCTGCCTGATGCTGGGCGAGCAGTGGCAGGTGCGGGTCTGTGACGAGTTGCTGCTGAAGCTGCGCCGCCTTTACGGCGATGAGCAGGTGCAGCTTGTCTACCCGTCCTAGGGGCGTCGCGTCATTGGCATCCCCCCGGTACACGGGTTAAACTCTGGCATATTTTTTGGCCTGCCCCTTGCTCTGTTAGGCAGGCGAACCGTTCTGGGACCCGAGACACATGAACCCCAATTATCTGGATTTTGAACAACCCATCGCCGAGCTGGAAGCCAAGATCGAAGAGCTGCGCTTGGTTGGTGAGGACAGCGAAATCAATATCAGTGACGAGATCGAGCGTCTGCAGCAGAAGAATGTGGCGCTGACCGAGCAGGTTTTCAGCGATCTCAGTGCCTGGCAGGTGGCGCAGGTTGCTCGCCACCCCCAGCGTCCGTATACCCTCGACTACGTCAAGCACATGATCGAGGATTTTGACGAGCTGCACGGGGACCGTCACTTCGCGGACGATGCCGCCATCGTGGGCGGTATTGGTCGCCTGGAAGGGCAGCCGGTGATGGTAATCGGTCACCAGAAGGGCCGTGAAGTGAAGGAAAAGGTGCGCCGCAACTTTGGCATGCCGCGCCCGGAGGGGTATCGCAAGGCGCTGCGCCTGATGGAGATGGCCGAGCGCTTCAAGATGCCCATCATCACCTTTATCGACACGCCCGGCGCCTACCCCGGCATCGACGCCGAGGAGCGCGGCCAGAGCGAGGCCATTGCCTACAACCTGGCGGTGATGTCGCGTTTGAAGACGCCGATCATCTCCACCGTGGTGGGTGAGGGCGGCTCCGGCGGGGCGCTGGCGATCGGCGTCTGCGATCAGTTGCTGATGCTGCAGTACGGCACCTACTCGGTGATCTCGCCCGAGGGCTGTGCGTCCATTCTCTGGAAAAGCGCTGAGCGTGCCTCCGACGCGGCCAAGGCCATGGGCATCACCTCCGGGCGGCTGCACGAGCTGGGCCTGGTCGACAAAGTCGTTCCCGAACCTCTGGGCGGCGCCCACCGGGACGTGCCGCTGATGGCGGCAAGTCTGAAGCAGCAACTGATCGAGACCCTGGATCAGCTGCAGGCGCTCTCCATGGACGAGCTCCTGCAAAAACGCTACGACCGGCTGATGTCCTACGGCATTGCCTGATCTGTGGCCCCGGCGCTTCGTCGGGGCTTCTCTCCTCTCATGATTCCCACCGTCGCCGACCTTCAGCAGCAGCTGCAAGGGCTCGGTGATCTGTCCGGCGTCTGGGTCGCCTACAGCGGCGGCCTCGACTCCCAGGTGCTGCTGCACCTGGCGGCGGGCGCCTGCGCGGCGCGCCGGCTGCCGCTCAGGGCTCTTCATATCCACCACGGTCTTCACCCCGCGGCCGATTGCTGGCAGGCCCACTGCGAAGCGCAGTGCCGGGTGCTGGGCGTTCCTTTGACCACGGTGCGGGTGGAGGTGGCGGCGCAGGGCAGTACGGAGGCCCAGGCCCGCGAGGCACGTTATCGTGCGTTCGAGGAGCGGTTGGGAGACGGCGAGCTCCTGTTGATGGCCCACCACGCCGACGATCAGTTGGAGACCTTGCTGCTGCGCCTGCTGCGTGGTGCCGGCGTGCGCGGGCTGGCAGCGATGCCGGCCCAGCGTTCCCTGGGTGACGGCCGGCTGCTGCGGCCGTTGCTCGCCTGGACGCGGCAGCAGCTGGAAACCTACGCCCGGCAGCACCGGCTGTGCTGGGTGGAAGATCCCAGCAATCGAGAGACCGACTATGACCGCAACTACCTGCGCCAGGAGGTGGTGCCGCAGTTACGCGCCCGCTGGCCGGCGGTGGCGACGCTGGCGAGTCGCAGCGCCGCGCTTTGTGCAGAGAGCGAGGCGCTGCTGCAGGCGCTGGCCGAGGAGGATCTGGCCTGTGCTCAAGCCCCCTTGGGCGGACTTTGCCTGGCAGGAATCCTCTCCCTGAGCCGGGGGCGGCAGAAGCTGCTCCTGCGCAGCTGGATTGAGCAGCAGGGGGTTCGCCTGCCAACGGCCGCGCTGCTGGCGCGGATTCTCGACGAGGTGGTGCCGGCCCGGCCCGATGCCGAGCCGCTGTTGCAATGGGATGGGATAGAGCTGCGCCGCTACCAGGGTGCGCTCTACCTCAAGTCCCCCTGGCCGGCCCCTCCGGATACGCCCCGGGCCTGGCAGCCAGAGCGTGCGCTGGAAACCCCGGCAGGCACGCTTCGGGCCGAGCCTACCCTGGCGGGTGGCTTCGGCTGGCCCCCGGGGGCGACCCTGGCGGTAGCTTATCGGCGCGGGGGAGAGCGGCTGCGCCTGCCTGGCCGCGAGGGAAGCCGGGCGCTGAAGAAGTTGCTGCAGGCGGCGGCGGTGCCGCCCTGGCTGCGGGACTGGCTGCCGCTGATCTATGTCGACGGGACCCTGGCCGCGGTGGCCGACCTCTGGATCTGCGAGGGCTTTCAGGCCGGGCCCGGGACCCCGTCCGTGCGGCTGCAGTGGCAGCCGCGACCGATTCTGGCGACGGGGTGATTGTTGATTGTCGTTGCCGAGCCAATCTGCTACTCTGTAGCCCCATCTCGGGGTGCTCGCACCTCCCCCAAATAGCTACTGTTTTTCGCATCTGCGCAGGTTCCGAATGACGCATTTTATCTTCGTCACGGGCGGTGTTGTGTCCTCATTGGGCAAAGGCATCGCTTCCGCCTCTTTGGCTGCCATTCTTGAAGCCCGTGGCCTGAAGGTCACCATGCTCAAGCTCGACCCTTACATCAACGTGGATCCGGGCACCATGAGCCCGTTCCAGCACGGCGAGGTGTTCGTCACCGAAGATGGCGCCGAGACTGACCTGGACCTGGGCCACTACGAGCGCTTTATCCGTACCACTATGACCCGCCGCAACAACTTCACCACCGGGCGGGTCTACGAGGAGGTGCTGCGCAAGGAGCGTCGTGGTGACTACCTCGGCGGTACTGTGCAGGTGATCCCTCACATTACTGACGAAATCAAGCGCCGGGTGATCGACGGCGCCGGTGACGCCGATATCGCCCTGGTGGAAATCGGCGGCACGGTAGGCGACATCGAGTCCCTGCCGTTTATGGAGGCCGTGCGCCAGCTGCGGGCCGAACTGGGCTCTTCCCGCGCCCTGTTCATGCACCTGGTGCTGGTGCCTTACATCGCCACTGCCGGCGAGACCAAGACCAAGCCCGCACAGCACTCGGTGAAGGAGCTGCGTTCCATCGGTATTCAGCCTGATATCCTGGTGTGCCGCTCCGACCACGAGATCGACGCATCGCACCGTCGCAAGCTGTCCCTGTTCACCAACGTGGAGGAGCGGGCGGTCATTCCGCTGCAGGACGCCAGCACCATCTACCGGATTCCGCGCATGCTGCACGAGCAGGGGCTGGACGAGATCATCGTCGACAAGTTCCGCCTCGAGTGCCAGAGCGCCGACCTTTCCGAGTGGGATGCGGTGGTGGATGCCAAGCTCAACCCCCACAAGGAAGTCACCATCGCCATGGTGGGTAAGTACATGGAGCTGCTGGATGCCTACAAGTCGCTGATCGAGGCGATGACCCATGCCGGCATCAAGAATCGCACCAAGGTCAACCTGCGCTACATCGACTCCGAGGATATCGAGCGCCACGGCACCGAGCGCCTGGCCGACGTGGACGCCATCCTGGTGCCCGGCGGCTTCGGTGAGCGCGGTGTCGAGGGTAAGATCGAAACCGTCCGTTATGCCCGTGAGAACAAGGTGCCTTACCTGGGTATCTGCCTCGGGATGCAGGTGGCGGTGATCGAATACGCCCGCAACGTGGCGGGTCTTGAGGGCGCCAACAGCACCGAATTCGGCAATGACTGCGCGCATCCGGTGGTGGGGCTGATCACCGAGTGGACCACCAGTGATGGCGATGTCGAGGTGCGGGACGAAGACACCGACCTGGGCGGCACTATGCGTCTGGGCGGGCAGGAGTGCCGCCTGACCCCGGACTCCACGGCGCACGGTTGCTACGGCCAAGATGTGATCGTGGAGCGGCACCGCCACCGTTACGAGGTCAACAACAACTACCTGGAGCCGCTCGAAGCCGCAGGCCTGCGTATCGCCGGGCGCTCTATCGACGGCGCCCTGGTGGAAGTGGTGGAGGCTCCCGACCATCCCTGGTTCGTGGCCTGCCAGTTTCACCCGGAATTTACCTCCACCCCCCGGGACGGTCACGGCCTGTTCTCCGGGTTCGTCAAGGCGGCACTGGAAAACGCCGGCAAGTAAAAAGAGATTTTGTGCAGACAGCCGGCTTGCCGGCTGTCACTGTCTTTGGTCCTCGGCACAAAGACCAGAACTGGATTTCAATGCTTTAAACTGGAGTGAATAGGCGACATGGCTGAAATTATCGATATCAAGGCACGGGAAGTGCTGGATTCTCGCGGCAACCCCACCGTAGAGGCGGACGTGACCCTCGCATCCGGTGCGTTCGGTACCGCCTGTGCCCCTTCGGGCGCGTCCACCGGTTCCCGGGAAGCCCTGGAACTGCGTGATGGCGACAAGAGCCGCTACCTGGGCAAGGGCGTGCTGAAGGCGGTCAACGCCGTCAACACCCAGATCCGCGAGGCACTGCTGGGTAAGGATGCGTTGGACCAGCGCGCGATCGACAAGGCCATGATCGACCTGGACGGTACCGATAACAAGGGTAACCTAGGCGCCAACGCCATTCTGGCGGTCTCTCTGGCGGTGGCGAAGGCGGCGGCGGCGGAAAAGAACATGCCGCTCTACGCCCACATTGCCGAGATCAATGGCAACCCCGGCGATTTCACCATGCCGGTGCCGATGATGAACATCCTCAACGGCGGCGAGCACGCCGACAACAACGTCGATATTCAGGAGTTCATGGTGCAGCCGGTTTCGGCGCCGAACTTTGCCGAGGCGCTGCGCATGGGTGCGGAGATTTTCCACAGCCTGAAGAAAGTGCTGTCAGCCCGTGGCCTCAACACCGCCGTTGGTGACGAAGGTGGTTTCGCCCCCAACCTGGCTTCCAACGAAGAAGCCCTGGTGGTGATCAAGGAAGCCATCGACCAAGCCGGCTACACCCTGGGCAAGGACATCACCCTGGCTTTGGACTGCGCCTCATCCGAGTTCTACAAGAACGGCAAGTACGACCTGTCAGGGGAAGGCAAGCAGTTCGACGCCGAAGGATTCGCCGATTACCTGGCCGAGCTGAGCGCCAAGTACCCCATCGTCTCCATCGAAGACGGCATGGACGAAAGCGATTGGGACGGCTGGGCCATCCTGACCAAGAAGATCGGCGACAAGGTTCAGCTGGTGGGTGACGATCTGTTCGTGACCAACACCAAGATCCTGTCCCGCGGGATTGAGCAGGGCATCGGCAACTCCATCCTGATCAAGTTCAACCAGATCGGCTCCCTGTCCGAGACCCTGGACGCGATCAAGATGGCCCAGGACGCCGGCTTCACCGCGGTGATCTCCCATCGTTCCGGCGAGACCGAGGACACCACCATCGCCGACCTGGCGGTGGCCACCAAGGCGGGCCAGATCAAGACCGGCTCCCTGTGCCGCTCTGACCGCGTCGCCAAGTACAACCGCTTGCTGCGCATCGAAGGTGAGCTCGAGGGCAAGGCGCCCTACAACGGCCTCTCTGAAATCAAGGGCCAGGGCTGAGCTTAGGGAGGGGGAGCCAAGGCTCCCCCTCTTTATCTGGGCTCTGTTTTTTGAGGTCTGAATCGTGACCAAATGGCTCTTCGCGTTGCTGTTGCTGCTTTTGCTGGGGCTGCAGTACCGGCTCTGGTTGGGGGAGGGCAATCTGCCGTCAGTGTGGGCGCTGCAGGCGGATATCGAGGCCCTCAAGGCCGAGAACGCCAAACTCCAGGCCCGTAACAGCGCGCTCGAGGCCGAGGTGGCGGACCTGAAAAAGGGCACCTCGGCGATTGAAGAGCGGGCGCGCAGCGAGCTGGGTATGGTGGGACGCGGCGAGACCTTTTTTCTCCTGCCCGAAAAGAAGTGATACTCTTGCCAACATCGTATTCTCTGGATTTTCCCCGTTACCATGGCGCGCCCCCGAGCCGGGGCGCCATCCGTACCCGCCCGGAGGACTTCCGGGTGGACGAATTTCTCAGCTACGAGCCTGATGGAGAGGGCGAGCACCTCTGGCTACAGGTGGAAAAGCGGGGTAACAACACCCAGTGGGTGGCCCGCCAACTCGCCAAACGCGCCGGTATCAATCCGACGGATGTCAGTTATGCTGGCCTCAAGGACCGCCACGCCCTCACCACCCAGTGGTTCAGCCTCTGGCTGCCCGGCAAGGCCGCGCCCGATCTTGACCACCTTGGCGAGGGGATCAAGGTGCTGCGTGCCGTGCGGCACGGGCGCAAACTCAAGCGCGGTGGTCATCAGAGCAACCGCTTTACTTTGCGCATTCGTGACCTGGAAGTGACCGGCGATCTGGAGGCCCGCCTGCTGGCGATCCGTGACCGGGGCGTGCCTAACTATTTCGGCGAACAGCGCTTCGGTCTGGACGGGGGCAATCTGCAGCAGGCCGACCAGCTGCTGGCCGGCAACCTGCGGATTCGTGACCGCCATCGGCGCAGCCTGATTATCTCATCGGCCCGTTCCTATCTCTTCAACAGCGTGGTGGCTGCGCGCATCGAGGGTGGTGTGCTGGACCGTTACCTGGAGGGCGACAAGCTGATGCTGGCCGGCTCTTCCGACCTGCTAAAAGCCGATAGCGAGGAGGACTTCCAGGCCGGTATCGACGCTTGGCGTTACCACCCCACCGCGCCTTTGATGGGGCGCGGGCGTGCCCTGGTGGAAGCGGAGTCGCTGGCCATGGAAGCTGATATACTGGCTCGGTTTGTACCCTGGTGTGAGGGCCTTGAGCGGCTGGGCCAGGTGCGTGAACGGCGCTCGGTCCGGTTTCGTCCCCGCGCCTTTAATTGGTTGACGCCCGAGCCGGGCGTCCTGGAATTGAGTTTCGAGCTGCCGCCGGGCACCTATGCCACCAGCGTGCTGCGCGAGTGTTGCCTGTATCGCGACGCTTCACAGTCGATCTGATAAATTGATGCGCCTATTAATATCCAACGATGACGGGGTTCATGCCCCGGGAATCCATGCTCTGGCCCGCGCGCTGGCGGAAGTGGCCGAGATCCAGGTTATCGCCCCGGACCGCAACCGCAGCGGGGCCAGCAATTCGCTCACCCTGGATCGCCCCCTAGAAGCACACCGCCTCGATAACGGCTTTGTCTGCGTCAACGGAACCCCCACCGACTGTGTTCACCTGGGGATTTCCGGGCTGTTCGAGTCTCGTCCCGACATGGTGGTTTCGGGTATTAACGCCGGCGCCAACCTAGGCGATGATGTGCTTTACTCGGGTACCGTGGCCGCGGCAATGGAGGGGCGTTATCTGAAGATGCCGGCGCTGGCGCTCTCCATGGTGGGTAGCAATATTCGCCATTACCAGAGCGGCGCGGCCATCGCATGCCAGCTGTTGAGCCGGATTAGCGCCGTCAATCTGGCTCCGCGCACGGTACTCAACATCAACGTGCCGGACCTGCCCCTGGAGGAGATTAAGGGGGTGCATATTACTCGCCTGGGGCACCGCAACCTGGGCGCCGAACCGGTGAAAACAGTCTGCCCCCGTGGACAGGAGCGCTACTGGATCGCGGCGGTGGGTAATGCCATGGACGACGGCCCCGGCACCGATTTTTACGCGGTGGCCAACGGCTACGTCTCTATCACGCCGCTGCAGGCGGACATGACCCAGTATTCCGGATTCGACAACCTCGGTGAATGGCTCGAGGGGATGGCATGAACACGATCGACAAGATCGATATCCAGGGTATCGGCATGACCTCCCGGCGTACCCGTGAACGCCTGGTTACGCGCCTGTACGAGGCGGGGATCAAAGACCCCCAGGTGCTCGAGGTGATCCGCCAGCTGCCCCGTCACCTGTTTGTGGACGAGGCGCTCGCTCACCGCGCCTACGAAGATACCGCCCTGCCCATCGGCTTCAACCAGACCATCTCCCAGCCCTACACGGTGGCCCGCATGACCGAGGCGCTGCTGGCTGCCGGGCCGCGTAAGCGGGTGCTGGAGATCGGCACGGGCTCGGGCTACCAGACCGCGGTGTTGGCCTGCCTGGTGGCGCAGACTTACAGCGTTGAGCGTATCCTGCCGCTGCAGGAGCGAGCCCGTACCCGGCTGCAGCAGCTCAATTTGCGCAACGTGCACTTCAAGCACGCCGACGGCGGCTTTGGCTGGGCCGAGAAGGGGCCCTTTGACGGCATTATCTGCGCTGCCGCCCCCGAGGAGATTCCCGAAGAGCTGCTGCAGCAGCTCGCCGTCGGCGGGCGGCTGATTATTCCGGTCGGTGGGGCGAGCCAGGAGCTGCGCCAGGTGGATCGGATTGACGAGGGGCAATACCGTCAGCAGGCACTGGAAGGGGCGCGTTTCGTGCCGCTGCTCAGTGGTTCTATTCGGTGAAACGGAGCAGTATCGATGCGGCAGTGGCGTGACTGGTTTTACCTGTTTCTGAGGGGCGTCGGCATGGGGGCCGCGGATGCGGTGCCCGGGGTTTCCGGCGGCACGGTGGCCTTTATCACCGGTATTTACGAAGAGCTGGTCGACTCCATCCGCAGTATCACCCCGGCGGCCTTTGCTACCTTGCTGCGTGAGGGGCCGGTGGCCTTCTGGCGGCGAATCAACGGCTCTTTTCTGCTGGTCTTGATCAGCGGCATCCTGATCAGCCTGATGAGCTTGGCCCGGGTGGCGGTGTACCTGCTGGAAAATCACCCCGCCATGCTCTGGGCGTTCTTTTTCGGCCTTATTCTCGCCTCCGCTGTCTGGATGGTGCGGCAGGTGCCTGAATGGGGTCGGGGCACCCTGGCGGGGCTCGGGCTCGGGGCCGCGTTTGCCTTCGCGCTCACCCAGATGACGCCGGTAGAGGCGCCGATCACCGCGCTCAGCGTGTTTCTGGCCGGCGCCGTCGCTATTTGCGCCATGATTCTGCCCGGGATATCCGGTAGTTTCATTCTTCTGCTGATCGGCATGTACGGCCCGATCATGGGCGCTATCAAGGGTTTTCAGCTGGACCTGATCGGGCTTTTTTTGGGCGGCTGCGTGGTGGGGCTACTGAGCTTTTCCCATCTGCTTGCCTGGACCTTCAAGCGCTACCATAGCCTGACCCTGGCGGTATTGACCGGTTTCATGCTGGGCTCGCTGGGCAAGGTCTGGCCCTGGAAATACACCACCGCCTATCGGATCGACAGTCACGGGGAGCAAGTGCCCCTGCTGCAGGAGAACGTGCTGCCGGCCAGTTACCATGCCCTGACCGGCGAAGAGCCGCTGCTGGGGTTGGCCCTGGTGCTGATGTTGGCCGGGGGCGCCTTGGTGTATATTCTGGAAAATCGACTCAACGCACGTGTATAGGGGGAGTCGGCCGGCGTCCGGTGGTTTTGTACCGGCCCGGCTTCGCAATGGGAGTAGAGCGCAAGAAGACAGGCGGGGCCCTACGCGCGGCCCTGTTTTCATTGCTGAGTGGTCTGCTGCTGGCAGGATGTAGCAGCAACCCAGGCGCTCCAGTAAGTGAGCGCTCGCACTCGCCGCTACCCCCCAAAACAATCCAGAGTCGTCCCGGGGGAACGTACCGGGTGGAGGCCGGCGATACCCTCTATTCCATTGCCTGGCGGTACGGCCTCGACTTTCGCGCCCTGGCCCGCGCTAATGGTATCCCGGCGAGTTACCGTATCTACCCCGGTCAGCGACTGACCCTCTCCGAGGCTCCCAAACGGCGCGCCAGCACCGAAAAGAAAGCCGCCCAGTCTTCCCGGCAGGCGCCTCGATCGGCGGCCAAAGCCCCTGTGGCCAAGAAGGCAGCGCCGGCCCCTGCGCAAGCACCGAAACAAGCCGTCACTTCCCGTTCAAGCTCTCGCTCCAGCGCCCCGGCAGCCGGTCCCCTGGAGTGGAAATGGCCCGCCAAGGGGCCTGTCGTCGGTCGATTTCGCACCCAGGGAAAAATTAATAAAGGCGTCAATATCGCCGGAAACCCAGGCGAGCCGGTGTTTGCAGCGGCGCCGGGGGAGGTTGTGTACTCAGGAAGTGGTTTACTGGGCTACGGAAATCTGATTATCATAAATCACAACGAGCGGTTTTTGAGCGCTTACGCGCACAACAGCCGCTTGCTTGCCAAGGAGAGGGACCGGGTAAAAACCGGTGAGAAAATAGCTGAAATAGGTAACACGGGGGCTTCTCAGCCCATGTTACATTTCGAAATTCGCAAGGACGGAAAACCGGTTGACCCACTTCGCTACCTGCCAAAACGAAAATAAAAAGTGGCAGTCCCTAGCGGTAGCCGGGCTCGGTGTTGCGCCGGAAAGGGAGGTAGACCCATATGGAATCGCTCAATGTTGCTGAACCCCTGTCGACAGTAAATGCGACGCGGGGTGGTAGGAACAAAGGAATGTCGGGCAGTCGCCCCACACGTGCTAAGCGAAAGAGCAAGGTGGCCATGAGCAACGACGATGCAGTGATGAGCCGGGCGCGCAGCGAGGTCCACGAGGACCTGCTCAATGCACGGCACTTGGATGCAACCCAGCTGTACCTTAACGAGATAGGATTCTCTCCACTCCTCTCCGCCGAAGAAGAAGTTTATTTCTCCCGGCGCGCCCTCAAGGGTGACGAAGCCTCCCGCAAACGGATGATCGAGAGCAACCTGCGGCTGGTGGTGAAAATCGCCCGGCGCTATATCAACCGCGGACTGACCCTGCTGGACCTGATCGAAGAGGGCAACCTGGGGCTGATCCGGGCCGTGGAGAAGTTCGACCCCGAGCGGGGCTTTCGCTTTTCAACCTATGCCACCTGGTGGATTCGCCAGACCATCGAGCGGGCCATCATGAACCAGACCCGCACCATCCGTCTTCCCATCCACGTGGTCAAGGAGCTGAACGTCTACCTTCGTGCCGCGCGGGAGCTGGCGCAGCAGCTGGACCACGAGCCCACGTGCGAGGAGATCGCCCAGAAGCTCGATAAACCGGTGGAAAACGTCAAGCGGATGCTGGGGTTGAACGAGCGGGTGAGTTCGGTCGATATTCCCGTCGGGCAGGACTCGGACAAGTCCCTTCTGGAAACCATTCCCGATACCGAGGCCGCGGATCCCGAAGCCTGGCTGCAGAACACCAATCTGATCGGCCGCTTGGATGACTGGCTCTCGACCCTGCCGGAAAAGCACAGCGAAGTGCTGGCGCGGCGCTTTGGCCTGCGCGGCCACGAGATGAGCACACTGGAAGAGGTGGGCCGGGAAATCGGTCTGACCCGCGAACGGGTGCGGCAGATCCAGGTTGAAGCCCTGCGCCGCCTGCGCGAGATTGTCGAGAACAACGGGCTGACCGGGCCGGATCTGCTGGAGTAAGGCGCTGGCTCACCCAGATCAATAAATCCTAGATCACCGAATCAAAGCTGCTGCGGCTTAGCGCTCCAGCAGCTTTTTTTTGTCCGGCTTGCCGTTCCAGGTCTCGGCACCCTCGGGGGCCTGCTTCATCTCCGAGATGTTTGGCCAGATCTCGGCCAGTTCGGCGTTGAGGGCGATGAACTCTTTCTGGTCCGCGGGCACACCGCCCTCTTCGAAAATCGCCTCGGCCGGGCACTCCGGCTCGCAGAGCGCGCAGTCGATGCACTCCTCCGGGTGGATCACCAGCATGTTGGGGCCTTCGTAAAAACAGTCTACCGGGCACACATCCACGCAGTCGGTGTATTTGCACTTGATGCAGTTCTCGGTAACCACAAAGGTCATCGCCGCTCTCCTTCTGTTGGGGACCGCCTTAGGCGGTGCCCAACAGTATAGACAGCGGGCGATGAATGACGCGGATTTAGAACGTCCCCGCTTTCAGCCGGTAAAGGGCCTCAAGCGCCTGGCGGGGGGTCAGGTTGTCCGGGTCGAGTTCATCCAGGGCGCGCTCCAGCGGACTGGGCTGTTGGTTGAACATATCGCCCTGCAATGGCGCGGTGCCATCGGTCGCCACCGGGCGGGGAGGGGCTGCGCCCTCAAGCTGGCTCAGCTTTTCCCGGGCTTCGGCGATCACGTTACCTGGCACACCGGCCAGTTGGGCGACCTGCAGACCGTAGCTCTGGCTGGCCGGCCCCTCGTGCACGCTGTGCAGGAAGATGATGTGGTCCTTGTGCTCGGTGGCGGTCAGGTGCACGTTGGCCACGCTTTCGACCTCCTCGGGCAGGGCCGTGAGTTCGAAGTAGTGGGTGGCGAACAGGGTGAAGGCGCGGCCTTCGGCCGCCAGGTAGCGGGCGCATGACCAGGCCAGTGAGAGACCGTCGAAGGTGCTGGTGCCCCGACCCACCTCATCCATCAGCACAAGGCTGCGTTCGGTGGCGTTGTGGAGAATGTTGGCGGTTTCGGTCATCTCCACCATGAAGGTGGAGCGTCCGCCGGCGAGATCGTCCGAAGAACCCATGCGGGTGAAGATACGGTCCACCAGACCGATGCGGGCGCTTTGCGCGGGTACGTAGCCGCCAATGTGGGCCAGCAGCACGATCAGGGCGGTCTGGCGCATGTAGGTGGACTTACCCCCCATGTTGGGGCCGGTGATGATCAGCATGCGGCGCTGGTTGTCGAGGATGAGGTCGTTGGCCACGAAGGGGTCTTCGGAGACCTGCTCGACCACCGGGTGACGCCCGCCTTCGATGAACAGGCCCGGCTCCTCTACCACCTGGGGCGCGCAGTAATTCAGCTCATCGGCACTGCAGGCCAGGCCGTTAAGCACGTCGAGCTCGGCCAGGGCGGCGCTGCACTCCTGCAAGGGGGCAAGCGTTGCCGCCAAGGTTTCGAGCAGCGCTTCGTAGAGGGCCTTTTCCCGGGCCAGGGCCCGGCTTTTGGCACTCAATGCCTTGTCCTCGAACTCCTTGAGCTCGGGGGTGATAAAGCGCTCGGCATTCTTGAGGGTCTGGCGGCGGATGTACTCCGTGGGTGCCCCGGACGACTGGGCGCGGCTGATCTCGATGTAATAGCCGTGTACCCGGTTGAAGCCTACCTTGAGGCTGGGAATGCCGGTGCGTTCGCGCTCCCGGCGCTCCAGGTCCACCAGGTAGTCGCCGGCATTTTCGCTCAGGGCGCGCAGCTCATCCAGCTCCGAATCGTAGCCGCTGGCGATCACGCCGCCGTCACGGATTACCACCGGCGGGCTGTCGATAATGGCTCGGGCCAGTAGCGTCTGCAGGTCAGGGAACTCGCTGATCCGCGCGGCCAGCTGCGCGGCCAGGGGCGAATCCAGCGGCGCCAGGGCCTGCTGAATGGCGGGCAGCGCGGCTAGGGCGCGCTTGAGCCGCTCCAGATCCCGGGGACGGGCCGAGCGCAGTGCCACCCGGGCCAGGATGCGCTCCATATCCCCGATCTGCTTGAGTTCCGGGGTCAGCGTTTCGTAATGGTAATTCTCGATCAGGCACTCGATGCAGAATTGCCGCTGGCTGATGGTCGCGAGGTCACGCAGGGGGCGGTTCAGCCAGCGCCGCAACAGGCGCCCGCCCATCGGGGTGGTGGTGGCGTCGATCACCGAGACCAGGGTGTTTTCCGCACCGCCCATCAGGTTCTGGTCCAGCTCCAGGTTACGGCGGGTGGCAGCGTCCAGCACCACGCTGTCTTCCCGGGTTTCCACCTGGATGGCACGGATATGGGGCAGGTCGGTGCGCTGGGTCTCCTTGGCGTATTGCAGCAGGCAGCCGGCGGCACGCAGCGCCACCGGCAGGTGGTCGCAGCCGAAGCCGCTAAGGTCCCGGGTCTGGAATTGTTGGTTGAGCAGGCGCAGTGCTGTATCCAGCTCGAAGTGCCAGGGGGGCTGGCGACGCAAGCCGGGCAGGGGCGGTAGCACGGCTTCCAGGGCGTCGTCCTCGTTATACAGCAGCTCGGCGGGCCGCAGGCGGGCCAGTTCGGCCAGCAGCCCCTCCTCACCCTGGGTCTGGCAGACCACGAAGCGCCCGGCGCTGATATCCAGGCTGGCGATGCCGAAACGCTCCTCCTCGCAGGTCACGGCTACCAGCAGGTTGTCCCGCTTCTCTTCGAGCAAGGCTTCGTCGGTCAGGGTGCCCGGCGTCACCACCCGCACCACCTTGCGCTCAACCGGCCCTTTGCTGGTGGCGGGATCGCCGATCTGCTCGGCGATGGCGACCGACTGCCCGGCGCGGACAATCTTGGCTACGTAACCGTCCGCCGAGTGGTAGGGAATCCCGGCCATGGGGATCGGTTGGCCCCCGGAGTGACCACGGGCGGTGAGGGAGATATCCAGCAGCTCGGATGCGCGCTTGGCATCGTCGTAGAAGAGCTCGTAGAAGTCGCCCATGCGGTAGAAAACCAGCTCGTTGGGGTGCTCGGCCTTGATGCGGAAGTATTGCTGCATCATTGGTGTGTGCTTACTCTCGCCTGCCCCGCTTTTTGCGGCGTTTTTTCGTGATTTTTGCATTAATTTTCCGGGCTTTGCCTGTGTGCTCATCGTCTGCGTACGTTAATCTTTAAAAGCGCACATAAGTGTAAATCAAGAAAACTGGTGTAGCTTGTTGTGTAGGGTGTTACCGTAACGCGTGGAGTGTGCCAAAAAACCTACACTAAAAAGCCTCGAGGAGCGGCACCCGTCGAGGCTCGACCATGCGATGCTGGAGGGACCCATGGCCGGCGACAATTCTAACCGATCCGCCCGCCCTTTGTCTGATGCTGCCGTGCGGCGAATGAAGGCGGGGGCGACCCTGGCGGATGCGGGAGACCACCGTGGCCTTCGAGTAACCAGGGGCAAGCGGGGCGGGACGACGTTCTATTACCGGTATCGCAGCCCCGTTGCCGATCCGGGCGGCCAGCGCCCGATCCGCCAGTACCGCATCGGCCATTACCCCGAGATGTCCCTAGCGGAGGCCAGGGCGTGTCATACGGCGCTCAAAGCCAAACGGGACTCCGGGCTGTGCCCGGCGGCCGAAGCCCGCCGAGAGGCGGCGACAGCGCGGGAGAGCGCCGACGACCAGCGTAAGGGCGCGCAGTTGGCCGCCTTTACCGTCGAACACCTGGTGGAGAAATACCTGGCGGAGTACATCGAGGATCGAACCGCCCCTAACGGTCAGCTTCTACGCAGGGGCGCACGGGCGATCAAAGGCCAGCGCGAGGCTCGCCGAACGCTATACGGGGATGCGGTCCGGGGGCTCGGCTCCCGTCCGGCGGTGAGCGTCTCCAGCAAGGAGGTCCTCGAACTGATCCAGTCCATTGTCGACCGGGGCGCCAGTGTCCAGGCCGGTGTTGTCCTGCGCGAACTGACCGCCGCCTTCGACTTCGCCATCGGTGATCCGCTCCCGGAGGACTTCCAGAACCCCTGCTACCAGGCCAAGGGCATACTTCGCCGCAAGAAGCTGAAACTGACCTGTGCGCGGGGCAAGCGGGTGCTGAGCGACCAGGAGCTCTCCCGGCTGCTCGCCTGGTTGCCGGGCAGCCGATACACCCCGACGCAGAAAAACGTCCTGCTCTTCACCCTGATGACGGGCTGTCGTACCGGAGAAGTGTGCGGGGCGCGTTGGAGCGACATCGACCTTGAAAACCGGACCTGGCACCTGCGGGAAACCAAATCGGGCAGCGAGCGCTATGTGCAGCTGGCCGATCAGGCCATCGACTTCCTGGTCCAGCTGCGCCGGGTGACGGGCGACTGCCTGTTCCCCTCCCGCAAGACCGGCCAGCCGCTACAGCAGAAACAGCTGACCGAGCAGGCCTGGCGCATGCGCCGTGACCGCGTTTTCATCGACCTGCCGAAATGGACCCCCCACGACCTGCGCCGGACCGTGCGCACCGGCTTGGCGCGTCTCGGCTGCCCCTCCGAGGTGGCCGAGGCGATCCTGGGCCATGCCCGCTCCGGTATCGAGGGGACCTATGATCTACACCGCTATGAGGCTGAGTGTCGCATCTGGCTGCAGCGGTGGAATGACCATCTTGATGCTTTGCGAGAAAAATAAGGGAGTGCTTTATGCAAACAGAGGATATGCGAACCGAGGAAGAGCTGGCTTACCAGAAGCAGCTTCAAGATGAGGAGGAGTCCTTCGACGTTGCTGCGGAGGAGTATGCCTGGCGGCGCGCGCAGTGGCGCAGCCTGGTCGCGCAGGGCCGGTCAGGGCGAAGCGGAGCACGTCCTTTCTGGAGTTACTTCATTCGCTGGTTAGAGCAAGGCACGCGTCTTGAAAAGCTGGCAGCAAAACGGCTTAAGGCGGCTCTAGACGCCCCCGCGGCGGAGGTCTCCGATGCCCTGGGCATCACCCGTGAGGCCGCCCCTCAGCGCAGGGGGTACCCGACGCAGCAGCGATTATTCATCGACTGGTATTGCGAAACTCTCTTGGAGAGGGGCTTGCCGCCTGATACCAAACTGCCCAAATCGGAACGTGATGCTTGGTTGAGTCAACAGCCGCTAGAGATCCAGGACCGGCTTTCGGAGAGTACCCTGTTGAAATGGGCGGCGCTGGCGAGGGAGGAGGCCGCTGACCCAGATTCAATGTTCTATCTTCTTCGCGACTTCGAATGCTATGAAGATGACGATTGCCCCGCCTAGCGCACTTTAGCCATCAGTGCAAGTAATGGTCAAATTTCGCCGTTACTCGTGGCGCTTTTTACCCCCGATTAGAGTCTCTTCCGTCCACTAACGGAAACGGAGAGACCCATGTCCAAACCGAATATCCACCCAGATTATAAAATCGCCGAAGTGGCCGAACAGCTCTCGGCGAGTGTACCCACCATCTACAAGCTGATCCACGACGGGACCCTATCGACCTACAAGCTGGGGCGGGGCACCCGCGTCACCCGCGAGTCCGTAGCGGCATTGCGGTTGGGAGGGATTCAGCGCAACGGTACGAGTTAGTCATGCTGCCCCCGGCTGTTTTCGAGCTTTTTTTAAAAGCAGGTGCGCGCGTCCAAGCCAAAGAGAAAGCGCTCGGTATGCCCGAAGGGGGTGCAGTAATGCGAATCCCCGGCCGCCCACACAGCGACCGGGACTACGCCACGGCAGAGCAACTGGCTAAGGCTGCGAGTAGCAGTCAGCCCAATTTAGCACGGGACGAACCGGCCCCCAGGGACCAAATCCCCATCTCAATCGGGGGCCGGTCAACGTGTCCCAACGACCCTATCCCTTTTCTACAAGCCGTGCCCTGCTCGGCGGGGGGCCTCATTGCGCCCAAAAAAGGGGCCTTTTAGAGAATTAAACAATGATCAACAGAAAACAGAATTTGTCTGCCGGCGGCGAAGCGCCGACAGTCACCCTCGACCTTGACGCGCTGGGCCTCGCTGAGGCCGAGAGCATGGACCTCAATCCCGTCGTCAGCCCCCGCAAGACCAGAGACGAGTGCCTGAGTGCAAACTACGCCGGGACCGTGGACCTGCACCAAATCACGACCCCCGAGGGCGTCATCGCCTTCACAGAGCTCTGCTCGAAAGGGGGCGTGCCCGTCACCAAGGAGCTGGATGCGCAGGGGCAGACGGTCAAGAAGGCCGCCACGCCCCGCCTCTGGTCCATGCGCCAGGTCCACGTCCAGTCGATCCAGGCGCTCGGGGATCACCTCCAGCAGATGGCCCCGGACCCCTCCAAGGCCATCGTGCTGGGCGAGCCCACCGAAGCCGTCACCGGGGGCAGCAACAATGTGCGCAAGGCATCACCCGCCTCGCCGGGCAGGGGGGGCTATGCCGACACCTGGTATGAGCCCACGCTGCGCGGCTCGGGAACCCGTCTGCTGGTGCTCGACATCGACGCCGACGGTTGCTCCCTGGGCGTCGAGGTCACCTCTGGCACAGCGCCGGCAGTGGTGAAGGCCCTCGAAGGGGCGATCGCCACCCATTACCCGGATCTCGAAGACGTCGACCTGTTTTACAGCTTTACTGCCAGCCAGAAGCCGGACGGCAGCAACATCCGCCTGCGGGTGTTCGCGGTCCTGGACCGGCTCTACACCTGGAAGGAGCTGAGGCGCTGGGCCGCGGCCACCTCGCTTCCGCCGGATCTCTCCGTGTTCTCGTCACAGCAGCTCATCTACGTTGCCGCGCCGATCCGTCCGCCGGGCCAGCCAGACCCCATCGCAAACCGGATGGGCCTTATCGAGGGGCTCTTAGATACCGCCACCCTGAAGATTCCGGATGAACCCCAGGCGGGTGAACCCAAGTCCGATGAGCCCAGGTCGGCGGCACTTGGCGGCGGTGGGGCTTACTTGCCCGGGATGATCCCGATCGAGAAAGAGTTCTGCCGCCGGGTCGATCTTGCGTCGCTGTTGCTGATGAAGGGCTACGCGCCGGGGCCGGAGGCGGATACTTACTGCCATCCGGGCAGCCAGAGCGGGCAGGCGGGGCTGACGGTCTACAACGATCGGGCCGTGCCCACCTGCTACTCCTTCAACCAGACCGATCCCCTCAGAAGCGCCCACCGCCTGGACGCCTTCAACGTCTACGAGCGCCTCTGGCACGACGGCGATCACCAGGCGGCCAGGCGCGCCGTCGGCAAGGCCATGACCACCCCCGAGGGGCTCAGTGCCCTCGTCCACAATGCCCGTATCAGCGATGTGGCCGCTTTCGAGAGCTTCGAACGGGACGCGGTTCCGGACCAGGCCGCCAATGATCCCGGCCTGGAGATCGAGGAGGGCGCCAACCCCTACCAGGCCAAACCGGTCCCCTTGGGGTTCGACTTTACCCGGATTACCGCCCGCCCGTGGATACTGGGCCGTGAATTGATGCGAGGCCAGCTGCATGTGCTGACGAGTCCGGGGGGCACCGGCAAATCGGCCCTGGCCTTGACCATCGCGGTGGCCGTTGCCACCAACCGCCCCCTCACCGGTGTAACGGTCCTGGAATCCGGCGCCGTCTGGGTGATCAACAACGAGGATGATCAGGATGAGCTTTATCGCCGCCTGGGCGGGATTCTCAAGTTTCACGATATTTCCGTCGAGAGCCTGCAGGGACGGCTCTTCGTAAACTCGGGCTACGGGGCGCCTTTCATCTTCGCGAAAAAGAACCAAGAGGGGGCTATTGGGCCCGGCCAGACGGTCGAGCTCATCGTCGAGGAGATTCGGGAAAAGGACATCAAGCTGCTCATCGTCGACCCCCTGGTCAGCACCCACGAGTGCGAGGAAAACTCCAACGAAGCCATGAACCGCGTCGCCGACCAGTTCAAATACATCGCCAAAAAGACCGGCTGTGGGGTTCAGCTCGTCCACCATAACCGTAAAGTGAATGCCGGTGGCGACTCCGAGGCCAGTGCGGGAGACGCCGAGTCCGGGCGGGGCGCCTCGGCTCTGAAGGACGCCTCGCGCTCGATGCGCACCCTGGCACGAATGAATGAAAATACGGCCAAGAAGTGGGGCATACCGGCCGACGAACGGCCCCGGTACATTCGGGACGACAGCGCGAAATCCAACTATGCCCTGCCGGACGGCGCGGCCCGCTGGTACAGGCTGGAAACGGTAGAGCTGGGCAACGGCGACAGCGTCGGTGTGCCGGTGCCGTTTGATCCTTCCAAGCTGGTGGAAAGGGCCGAGATGAAGAAAGTCGCGGAGCAGGAGGAAAAGCTGGCGCAGGCTCGAAAGGACGTCCTGACTTACATGGGGGAGGCGAGCAGTCTGTCCCGTGGCGAACTGGTCGAGCGTCTGAAGCCGCTTTGGGATCTGGAGCAGAGGGCGGCCGAAGACCGGATCAAGGCGTGTATTCCCGAGGGGCGTGACCATGCGGTACTCGTCGCCGGTGACTTTGGTGGCCCCTACCGACTCTGGATCGAGAAGAAGGGGGCGCACAAAACAGCCCCCCAATATATTCGCCAAGAGCGGGTGGCGGATGAACCCTGTTAGGCAAACCGAGCCACCCTGCGAAGCCCGAAGTTCCATGACAGGCAGTGAAGCGGGGCTGGGGCCTGCCCTGCGCAGGCTTCGCTGTTTGCGCAGCTGTCGAAGTCTCCTGCGACCTCCTGTTCTCGGGGCTTCGGGCTCCGCAGGCTTCGCACCCCTATAAGGGGCATGCCGCCGCCTGCGAGGGCGGCTGGCACAGCCCCTGTCTTCCCGTTTTTAAGTTTCAAGTTCCGGATTGGCCTCCAGGAGGAGGCCCCCGCCCAGCGTCGGTTTGTCCGGCGGATGCCTCGTCACCATGGCCGGTTTCGGGGTGAATAGGTGAGCGCTTTTTCATGGTGCAGTTTTGCAGGTTGGTTCAACAAGAAAGCCCCGGTCGCTGGATAGCGTACCGGGGCTTTTTTTACCCACTAACTCAGATTATGGAAGAGCGGGGTTTCCTATTGCTCAAGCCGGAGTAAGGCAGCTCGTGGAGCCCTTGGGGTTGGGCCAAAGAACCCAGGTGGGCTTCCGTGACAGACATTAATCTGTACATAAATTTGAGCCCCGAGCAGTACGCCAAGGAATGGCATCAATGTGAGCATTAGATCCATATGACCTCCAGAAGAGGGTTTTCGGGAGGGCTCGGCCGACACTATCCTTGGACCAAAATTGGTTGATTCGTTAGAACCACATCACTAAACTGAATTTGCTAGATACAGAAAGTGGCGTTTTGGTGACGGCCTTGCCCGGAACTAATTCCGCTCCTTGGAAGGGCCTGAAAGGGCCCTTTTTCTTTGCCCCTTCAAAGCTGGGTTTTATATTAACTGCTGCTCGGGTGCATACAACATCTAGTATTTGGCACAGGTTCGACAGTTTTTTGACCGCCCCTTGGTGCTTTTTTAAACGCCGCTGAAAGTCACGGTTAGATAGGGGTAAGTGGTTACCAACAAGCTCTCTTGGTTAAAACCAAAAAGAATATAAAAGTTTTTTTAAGAAGCCATAAAGTATAGAAAGCATGTTTGCGCTAACCACTAGGTGTAGGGGTAAAGGCGTCGCCAAACCACAATAAATGGTTGATTTAAAGTAGGGTAAACCTGTTCATAAGATCGGCAGAGTGCGCCGAAGGCAGGAGGTCAGGCAAGCGTCGGCCTGAAATAGAAGAGATCCAGCCCCGCCTGCGGATAGCTCAAGAGTGGTTCGAGTACCTAGCCGAGGAACTCCTGAAAGTTACCTCCAGAAGCTGTTTTTGAAGCACGCCAGCGCCCCTGTTGCCATTCAAATATTGTTACAATGTAACAATATGGCCGATCGGAGGACGCCCCATGACCCCTGAACAATACCGAGCAACCCGCCTCTGGTTCGGCTGCAGCGTCGCCGAGTGGACCCAACTGCTCGGCATCTCACGCTCCCTGCACGGCAAGCTGACCGGCGGGTTCGTTGACGTATCCAGGCAAACCGAGCAGCTCATCCGAGCCCTGCTGGCGCACCGGCAGACGCAGATGAAACTGGCGGAGTTGGAGGAACAGGTCGAGCGGGCCGGTGTGCGTGAGCAGCTCTGCCGTTTTTAGCCTCTAGAGTGTTGCTTTGCCCAGCATAAAAATAATACAAATAACCGCTATAGCGATTGTCGCTATGGGCCAAAAGCCTCCTGTCTTCCCGGCTCGTTGTGCCTCCCATTGCCGCACTTCTTCTTGGCGGCGTTGCTCCTCTTTTCTTCGCCTCCGCTCTTCGGCTACGACCCGCCGTCGCTCTGCCGCTTCCCTCTCGGCCTGAGCCTCGGCGGCGGCGACCTGCTCGGCGATCACGGCTTCGTCCATGAGTGCCTGTATCCGGTACTCGATATACAAGGCCTGTGCCCTTTCGGTATTGCCGCCTGCCTTGGCCAAGGCCTTAACCCAGAGCCCTTCCCGCCGCTCGCCCCGTGACAGCTCCGAGGCAACCTGCTCGTAAAGCTCCTCTTCGGCCAGCCGGGAGCTGATGGAAACAAAATCGGGTTGTGCCTTCATGACATCCTTGTCCTCCTGGGCGACGAGCTCGCCGTGGTATGTATTTGAAAGGGTAGCTAAAAAAACACAACACCAAGCATTATCAGCGGCAACAAAATCCACAGAAAGTCGCCGGCAAGCTCCTTTCCGATTCCCCCTTGGCCCTGTTTCTGCTTTTCTCGGGCTGCGCCTTCATGACATCCTTGTCTCCCGGGGCTCGAATATTACAGCCCCACATGTGTTTGTGATTATTTAGTAAATCAAACTTGCGATAATTAAGAGAGGTAGGATGAGCCAAGCGGAAACGCCAAGCACCTCCGCCACAACCTGCCCGGCACCGTCGCCTTTGGGCGGTTTTTCAGCGGTCTTCTTTTTTGTCTGCTCTGCTTTTTCTCCGGCAGCAACAAGTATCTCGTCTTTCAACGACTGCACCCGGTACTTAATGTAAAGCGCCTTGGCGCGGTCTTCGATGCCCTCCGAGTTTTCCAGCGCCTTCAGCCAGAGCCCCGTCCGTTTTTCCCCCTGTGCTAGCTCCTCGGCCACAAAATCATAGAGCTGCTCCTCGCTCAGCCGCTGCTCGGCGGAGTGCACATCGTTGGCCTTGATCATCTAAAGGTTCCCTCTTTAAAAAGACTCGGGCGGCGCGCCTTGGGATCTCAGGAAGGGGTCGCCCCCAACTGCTCCCGCAACAACGCCAGCATCAACGTCTGGATCTGCCGCGCCACATCGGGCTTGGCCAGGTACTCCATCGCCATGCCCTTCTGGGTGTCCATGCGCTCGATCACGGCGCTGTCCATCGCCTTGGGGAAGTCGCCGTTCATTACCGCCGCGTCGGAGTTGTGACGAATTTGGTCCATCACCGGGCCGTTCTCGCTGAGCTTAGTGGCCATACCCTGTACAAAATCAAGGCGGTCGCCTTCGCTGGTCTCCGCGCCGAACAGGTCGTTCAGGGTGTCCAGAATATGCGAGAGCAGGTCCTTCTCAGTCTCCTTGGGCTTGGCCGAGCCGAGGCCGGTGATGCCGGTCAGGTACTCGCCGTGCTCCTCCTGGAGCTTCAGGTCCTGGGTGCGCTTGTACTTGAGGTTGTAGTGGCTCAGCACCACCGCCGAGAGGTCGATCTCGTCCTCCTCGATCACCTCCTGGCTCAGCAGGGGCAGCAGGTGGCGGCTGTAGACGTTGAGTCGCTCCAGCTCCGGGTCCTCAAAGGGCACCACCTGGGAGACGAACTCGTAAAAGCGGATGTAGCTCTTGAGGTCCTTCTTGAACAGGTCCAGGGAGTTGCGGTTCTCCTCCGCCTCCTTTACGCAGCGCTCGGCGTTGGCCTGCTCCGCCTCGCTGCCGTTCCGCTTGATTTCTTTAAGCTGGGCGCGCGCCTGGCGTAAGTCCTCAACCGCGTGGCGATAGCGGTGGCTGAAGCGGTCCACCGCCGGTTTGATGTAGGCGGTCAATGCCTGGCCGCCCCGTTTGGGGTCGAAGTAGGCATCGGCGAACGCTTCCACCTCGGGCCAGTTGATGATGCTGTTGTCGCGCAGCTTGTGCATCAGGTCATAGACCAGGTTCGGGTCCGAGACCTGGTCCAGCTCGGCGGTCTCGTAGTAGGGCTGGAACTGCTCCAGCACCTCCTCCGGTTCGTTGACGAAGTCCAGCACGTAGGTGGCGTCCTTGCCCGGGTAGGTGCGGTTGAGGCGCGACAGGGTCTGGATACAGTCCACCCCCGTCAGCTTCTTGTCCACGTACATGGCACAGAGCTTGGGCTGGTCGAACCCGGTCTGGAACTTGTTGGCCACCAGCATCACCTGGTAGTCGTCGGTGTCGAACGCCTTGCGCATGTCCCGGCCGTTGAGGCCGGGGTTCATGTTGGTCTCGGTGAAGGGCCCTCCCTCCACACTAGCCCCGCTCTCGGGGTCGTTCACCTCGCCGGAGAAGGCCACCAGCGCCTGGATCTTGTCGTAGCCTTGCTCCCGCACGTACTTGTCGAAGGCCAGCTTGTAGCGCACCGCCGCTGCCCGGCTAGAGGTCACTACCATGGCCTTAGCTTCTCCCGCCAGCAGGTGGGCGATGTTCTCGCGGAAGTGCTCGATGATCACCTGCACCTTCTGGCCGATGTTGTGGGGGTGCAGACGCACCCACTTGGCCAGCTTGGTCTTGGCCTTTTTGCTGTCCACCTCCTGGTCCGCCTCGGCCTGCTTCATGGCCAGGCGGTAGGCCAAGGAGTAGCTGGTGTAGTTCTTCAGCACGTCGAGGATAAAGCCCTCCTCGATGGCCTGGCGCATGGAATAGACGTGGAACGCGCGGGGCGGGTTTTCGTCGCTCAAAGGCAGGGTCGGGTCATCCGGGCGACCGAACAGCTCCAGGGTCTTGGCCTTGGGGGTGGCGGTAAAGGCGAAGTAGCTGATCTTGTCCGAGCCGCCACGCGCGGCCAGGGTGGCGTTCATTACGTCCTCGGCGGAGAGTTCCTGCTCGTCCTCCAGTTGCTCGGCCATCAGCACCTCGCGCAACTGGCGGGCGGTGCTGCCCGTCTGGCTGGAGTGGGCCTCGTCGGCGATCACCGCGAAGGTGCGGTCCTTGAGACCGGTGCTCTCCTGGATCGCCTTCAGCACGTGGGGGAAGGTCTGGATGGTGACGATGATGATCGGCGTGCTGCTGGCTAGGGCCTCGGCCAACTGGCTCGACTTGCTGCCCGCGCCCTCGTCGCGATTGATGCGGCTGATCACCCCCGAGGCGTGGTCGAACTGGGAGATGGTTTCCTGCAACTGGCTGTCGAGCACGGTGCGGTCGGTGATGACGATCACCGAGCTGAAGAACTTATCGCCCGCTCCGTCGCGCAGGCTGGCGGCCTGATGGGCCAGCCAGGCGATGGAGTTGGACTTGCCTGACCCCGCCGAGTGCTGGACCAGGTACTTGCGCCCGGTCCCTTCCGTGCGCACCGCCCCCAGCAGCTTCTGCACCGCCGCCCACTGGTGGTAACGGGGGAAGATCATCGTCTCCTTGCGGTGCAGGCGGCCCAGCTCGTCGAACGTCTCCTTCTGTTCCAGGTGCACGAAGCGATGCAGAATCTTGAGCCAGTTGTCGGGCTGGAACACCTCGGCCCAGAGGTACTCCGTGGCGTAGGCGGCCTCCCCATTCTCCGGCGCAGGCTGGTCGTTACCCGCGCCACCGGCTGCCGTGCCCCGGTTAAAGGGGAGGAAGAAGGTGTCCTTACCCGCCAGCTTGGTGGTCATGGCCACCTCGAACTGGTTGACGGCGAAGTGGACGATGGCGCCGCGCTTGAAGGTCAGCAGCGGCTCGGCCTTGTTCTGGGTCTTGGGCTTGCGATCAAAACGGTACTGGCGCTTGGCGTTCTCCAGGCTCTGCTTGAAGCAGGACTTCAACTCCAGGGTCGCCACCGGCAGGCCGTTAATGAACAGGGTCAGATCGATGCGCCCGTCGAAGCCATGCGGGCTGTAAATCAGCTCCGGCACCACCCGCAACCGGTTGGCCCGGTAGCGCTCGGACAGCTCCGGGTTGAGGTCGCTGTCGGGCTTGAAGGTGGCCACCTTGAGGCGCACCCCACGGTCCTCGATCTGGTTGCGCAGCAGCCAGAGGGTGCCCTTGCGGTCCAGGCTGCGCACGGCAGCGTTGAGCAGGTGATGCTCCGGCTCGGTACCGTAGATCTTGCAGAACTTCTGCCAGGTGTCGCGCTGGGTGGCCTGCACGTAGCCAATTAGGTCCTCGGGGTAGACCGCCCGCTTGCGGTCGTAGCCCTGGGTATGGCCCACCAACCAGCCCTGCGCCTCCAGCGCGGCGATGATGTGGTTCTGGAAAGCCAGCTCTCTGGCCTTGGCGTCGCTCATCGTAGCCCCCTAGTCAAACTCTGCAACTTGTCGACTAGTGAGCAACGCTTTGTACTCAGCGACCACGCCTTGAACGGCGTCGGTCGAGCCCAGTCGCGAAACGGGTACGTCATGACGAAAAACGAAACCGTCCTGCTCCAACTCACAGTGGCCACCATTTTCCTTGGGCCAGTCATTTTGGCTGTAGAGCTTCCACCATCCCCAGTCATCCTGATAGCTCCGCCTCGGTTTATAGGCATAAAGCTCTAGTCGGGTTTCGCACTCTGTCGGATCGCTTGATATATCCATGACATCCCAGTTCACTTTTTTGGTGGTGAACGCATTGGCGAGCCCGCTGTCGGTAACGAGGCGGATAACGAGCATCCACCCTTCGGGCCTGACCAGGGCGCTGTCGAACGGCTCGCTAAGAAAAAAGAAGTTGGCGTCATCCAAGGGGGCGAAGTCCCATGCCCAGCGCCTAAATGGGTTGCTCTTACCCCACGGGGCGGTTCCATGGTGGAGGGGCCCCCAGTAGTGATAGGCGCAGCCGAGCTGGTCGGCGATGCCCTCGATAAGTGGAAGAATCCGCTGGTGATAGGCGACCAGCAGGCGCTGCGCTTTGCGGACATCCGTCATGGCCGCTTCCAGTTCTACTACGTCCATTTACTCCCCTTTTTTCAGATCTCTAATCCCGGTTAGCGCTAGTGGGCCGCCACTTCCGCCAGGCATCGCGCGCCACCCCCTGGAGCTGGCTGATAGGAGGCCAATGGCTAAACCCTAGGCTCGCCGCTCTCAACCCGGCCTCCAGGCCTCTGTTTGGCTGAATCCAGTCAGCCAAACAGCCTGCTCCCCTGATTTCGCCCAGACGATCGCGGCAAAGCTCCTGCAGTTTCAGCTCGCGGTATTGCACGCTGTACAGGTCCAGCGCGGCCAGCATATCCGTTAGGATCGCTATATCCGCTTTAGTCGGCGAGAATTCGGCCCCGAGCAGTCGATCCACAACCACGGCGAGCTCGCGCCAGGCAGTCGCGAAAAACTGCACGGGACCATTGAGCCGGTCGCATTGCTGCAACCGTGCTTCGAGCTCGTCTATCAACCGCTGGTTGTGCTTCTTGTCGCCGCCGACGGCCCAAAAAACAACCACCCCCTCCCAGTACTCCTCGGGAAGAGCTTCTAGCTCTCTGTACCACTGCTCACCGTCCTGGTAGCCGTCTAGTGGGCGCTTAACCTCAACCATGAGGGTGCCCCACTCGAATCGCATCACCACATCAGGCTCGACGCGCTCCTGCAGGCTGGAGCTGAAGCTGGGCCAAAACTCCGTCCGAACAAACTGGCTGAAGTCGACGGCAGCCTCCGGCATCAGCGACCCCAACAGAAGCCTCTGGACCTGCTCCGAGAGGTAGGGTAGGCGGGAGAAGATGGCCGCGGTGATCATATCCTCCCGCTCCTTGTAGAGCTGGCGCAGTGGCACAGACACACCATTGACCTCAACCCGTCCGGCCTTGTTGTTGATAATGGCGTGCAGCATCTCGACAATCCCCACTGGTAACTGCGCTCGATCAGCGACTTGGCTTTTCCAAGTCCTCGGCGGTGCGGATCGCCGGCTCCTGCGCTGAAGGTGTTAGGTACATCCGGGTTACCCCGCGATCTCCGGCGTATCGCTCTCGACCTGCTGGGCCTGCCAGTTGCCGTAGGTCTGGCCGGTTTCCTGAGTCAGCCACTTGGTGCGGCCGTTGGCGGGACGGCCGACCACGACGGCAGCGGCCGCGCTCGGGCTGGAGAAGGCATGGTCCTTGGCGAATACGCGGTGGCCGTTTTCGCCAGCTTTCAGCACCCCGTCCTCTATCAGTTGCTCGAACAGGTCATGGTAGCCGCGCGGTGAGCCGATCCACTTGTCCCGTGCCTGGGAACCCGCCAGTACCACGAACTCCCCGTCGCTCTCCTGGGCTCGGGCGGTGATGTCGTACTTGGGGAACTTGAGCTCGAACAAGGGTGAAGTGGCTTGCGCTGAGTCCGTACTTGAAGGCTGCAACGGGGCGCGTGCGTCGCGCAGGAAGTCGAAGCCCAGTACCGGCAGAATGGTGCGGATCTGCTCGACGAAAAAAGCCATGTCGGCCTGGTCCGCCTCCGGTAGCATCGAGTAATCGTGAGCGGTGCCGTTCTTGAGCCCGCAGCGGCCCGACGCGCTGGCCAGGGCCATCAAGCGGCTCTCCAGGTACTTCACGTGGGCCTTGGTCAGGTTCTGGTCCTTGCTGGTGATCAGGCAGACCCGCTCCCAGAAGTCCTTGCCGCCTTTCTCCTCCGGCTGGTTGTGCTGCTTGAGACGCTTGGCGACGTCATCGGACTCACCGATGTAGACCAGGGGGCGCGCTGTGTTGTCGGGGTCCGTCCCCACCAGGAAGTAGACCCCGGTGCGGGCGCACTCGGGGCGTTTGACCAGTTCGGACAGGCGCGTGCGCGGCCCGGTCAGGGCGTGCCCCGTCCAGTTCATGATCTCCGCCGTCAGCAGGCCGCTGGGGCTGCCGTCCACGAGAAACAGGCGGATACTGCGTCCTTGGGTCATGCGGGCTCCTGGCTGGTTGGGTACTCAGGGAGGGGCTCGGCGACCATGGGCCGGTCGGCCTCTTGTTCTGCTGAGTTTGGTTTCCAGTTACGGACGTCGATCTTGCCAGTAACGGCGGCGGAGATTAGGGCGGTGCGGCGTTCGTGTAGAAGCTCGGCCTTACTTGCGGCGATGGACATTAAGCGATCAAGTCGCTGAGTGATGTCGGTAATGTGCGCCGTTATTTCTTCTCTCTCACCGTGCGGAGGCCACGCCAATGCAAAGTTTTTGATGGTCTCGACGTTCACATGCGGAGAAGTAGAGCCAATCACATCTTGCTGTGCTTGTTTGTAGCAGGATTCTGAGTTCAAAGCCCACATGACGAACTCAGGGGTCTGGGCGGCTCGGAAAAGCATGACGCGTTGCCCAAGACAGATGTCAACACCAGCCGGGACACACGCCGCCATACCATATCGTTCGCCTTCTCGGGAGTAGATGATGTCACCGGTCTCCGGTTTTAGCCTGATATTTCTCTCTTGGAAAACATCCTCGGTTACGCGTCTTGCACCCTCCACATCTAACTTTCCGGGTGATATGTCAGCTGTCCTTATTGCCGGAAAGTCTCCGCTCTGATCGTAGGCTGGTGTGGAGTGCAGGCAGTCAACAATGCTTAAGCACTCATACTTCAGGCGCGTTGTGTGCCAATGCGCCGGCACCTCCCCCAGCCACTCGACGCCGGAGTCCTTCATCGGCGCGTCGGGGTTGAGGCCCTTGGTGACGGCATGGGATATCACCGCCTGGCGCTTCTCCTTGAGCAGCTCGATCAGCCGCCGCTGCTTGGCGATCAGGGTGTCGATGCGGGCGGTTTCCTGGTCGAGGAAGGCGGCGATGGTGCGTTGTTCCTCAACAGGGGGGAGCGGCAAGAATTCTTTCTTCAGGTTATCCATAGGGATACGTAACCGGTGATCCAGAATGCCGTATCCCAAGCGCTTCAACCACTGCTGAAACGTCTTGATCTGGAATATGTACCCCAGGTAAGGGTGTTGCAGTACTTTCCCGTCTCTAGGATGAAGCACCAGATATACAGGGCTTAGAGCTCCAAGGTACTTGGATATTCCGACTGAACCGATGATCACGTTCATGCTGTTCACAACAAGATCGCCGGGATGGACAACCTTGTAACGCTCGATGTCGTCAGACTTCTTGTTACCTATATCCCCTTTCTCGGCGTAAGGGATGACACCAACATCTTTAAGAACTGAGAGAATATTCTCCGTTACTGGCCCCTGGTTCGTTTCACCGCGCTCCTGGAGCAGTGCACCAAGTCGGAGCGTCTGCCAGCCTTCGGGGATCTTTCCAAGCCACTCGACCCCTGAGTCTTTACACTCGCAGTAGATCTGATACTTTCCTGTCATCAGCTATGCACCTCCGCCAGCAGGTCCATGATCTCCCGACTCACCGCGTCCAGGTCGGCGTCGATCTCCTCCAGCGGGCGTGGTGGCTGGTACTGGTAGAAGTGGCGGTTGAAGGGGATCTCATAGCCGACCATCCCCACCTCGCCATCCTTGGGGTCCGTCTTGCTCGCGTCGATCCAGGCATCCGGCACGTGGGGCAGCACTTCGCGGGCGAAGTACTCTTCGATGTCCTCGCCGAGGGGCACATTCTCGTTGTCGCGCAGGTCCGGGTTGGGCTCCGGCTGGCCCTTGCTCTTACACAGTTCGGCCTCCTCGTCCTGCTCACCGATGTGCTTGCAGATCAGCTTGAAGGCCGGGGCGGGCAGCTTCACACCCCCCATCTGCGCCGCGAGCTGTTTCTTGAAGCGGTCGCGGGAGAGCAGCTTCTGCTCGGTGAAGCGGCTGAGGCCATCGAGGATGGCCAGCTTGAGCTCGCCGTCCAGCTTGTCCCAGCCCTTGTCGGCCTGAAGGGCGTCCAGGCGCGCCGGGGCGTGGGGGTGGAAGGCCAGCTTCAATGGCCGCTCCACGGTGATGCGGCGGTAGCCGAAGTCGGTGGTGTCGAACACCTTGGCGATACCGCTGGCCGCCAGCTCCTCGGCGTCATAGCGGCTGTAGAGGCGCACGATCTGCTCCAGGGCAGCATCGTCCAGGTACTTGCGCTTGGAGCCCAGGGACTTGCGCATGGGGCTGTGCAGGCCGGTGGCGTTGATCAGCAGCACCTTACCCTTGCGCTCGCGGGGTTTGTGGTTGGAGAGCACCCAGATATAGGTGGCGATGCCGGTGTTGTAGAACATGTCCGTGGGCAGGGCGACGATGGCGTCCAGCAGGTCCTGCTCCAGGATGTAGCGACGGATCTCGCTCTCGCCGCTGCCCGCGCCCCCGGTGAACAGGGGCGAGCCGTTGAGGATGATGCCGACGCGCGAGCCGGGCGTCTCCGCCGTGGGGCTGCGCATCTTGCTGATCAGGTGCAGCAGGAACAGCAGGGAGCCGTCCGAGACGCGGGGCAGGCCGGGGCCGAAGCGGCCGTTGTAGCCCTGCTGCTGGTGCTCGTCCTTGACCGCCTTCTCCACCTTCTTCCACTCGACGCCGAAGGGCGGGTTGGAGAGGCAGTAGTCGAACTGCTGGCCCCGTAGCTGGTCGCTGGAGAGGGTGTTGCCCAGCTTGATGTTGGAGATCTCCTGGCCCTTGATCAGCATGTCAGCCTTGCAGATGGCGTAGGACTCGGGGTTGAGCTCCTGGCCGAAGGTGGCCAGCCGCGCTTGGTCGTTGAGCTCGTGCAGGTACTCCATGCCACAGGAGAGAAAGCCGCCGGTGCCCGCCGTGGGGTCGTAGATGGAGCGCACCGCCCCCGGCTTCACCAGCGCCTCGTCGTCGGAGGCGAACACCAGGGAGGTGGTGAGGCGCACGATGTCGCGGGGGGTGAAGTGCTCCCCGGCGGTCTCGTTGGAGCTCTCGGCGAAGCGGCGGATCAGGTCCTCGAACACCAAGCCCATGTGGTAGTTGTCCACCGCCTCGGGCGACAGGTCGAAGTGGGCGAACTTCTGCACCACCTTGTAGAGCAGGTCGGCGTCGGCCAGCTTGTCGACGCTGGTCTCGAAGCTGAAGTACTCGAAGATCTCCCGCGCCTCCGGCGAGAAGGCCCGCACGTAGCTGTCCAGATTGTCGAGGATATGGGTCTCGCCCAGCTTGGCCAGGTCCAGCTTGGAAGTGTTGTAGAACGCCTGGTCGGCCGCGTTCAGCAGCAGCTTGTGCCGCGCCTCCTGGGGCATCTCCCGCGTGCTCTCCACCGTGGCCAGCACAGTCGCCTTGGTGGGTGCCAGCACGCACTCCAGGCGACGCAGCACGGTAAAGGGAAGGATGATGCGCCCGTACTGGGACTGCTTGAAATCGCCGCGCAGCAGGTCGGCCACCGACCAGATCAGGCCGGCGAGGGAAGAGGTGTTGGTGTTCATGATGGAGGTCGGGTTCTCTAACAGCATGCGTAAGGCGTCCTTGCAACAGAGCTCACGCCGGGGTCGTAATTTATTGACCCGGCGAGGTTTATATAGATTTAAGGCATCCTAGCGCAGGCCGGGCGCAAAATGAATTGAGGTGGCGCAACGCGCGCGGGGTTAGGGCGTTGCGCCCGGGGAATGACACGCGCCCGCTGGCCGCGCAATCTGCTGTCAGGGTCCCGCTCCGGTCTCGAAAGCGGGGGCTTCGCCGTGGCGCTGCTGAACCTGCAGGAGAAGGCGCGGGCTTATGGCCTGGCGGAGACACCCAGCTTCCGCTTGACCCAGGCCAGGAGCCTGCCCCGCCAGTAGTTGAAGGCGGAGGGTGGCCCGGAACCGTTGAACCGGATGCAGCGCACATTTCTCTGATCCGGGGGCACCATCAGGCGGTGAAGACCTTCGTTATGCTCGAGGTCGTGCGGGTCATCTCTCTTCATCGCATTCCTTCCATCGCGGCACCGCCCCATCGTACCCCGGTTTTTATCCCGGCAAAAAAATCCCCCGGAATTTTTCGCGGGGCGTTTCGGCTCGCGGGAACAAAGACTGCGGCAGGGCGAGGGGTACCAATATGCTCACCTTCGCCCCCTCCTGATTCCGCGCACCGGGCTGCCCAGCGGCGGCGAGGCGAAACGCGGTGCGTTCCAAAAAGGGAACCTACTTTCCCACGCCACGCCATGGGCCCGGCTATCGGACCACCAGGCGGCCATGAAGAGCGGGCGGCGGGTTCGGCTCCCAGGGGAGGGGGGGCAGAGGAAGCGAGAGCTGAAGGGGTAGCAGGATCGTCAGTGTAGGTTGTTGTGTGGCTTTTTCTATGGGCGGGGCTGTAATGCCTATAAAACGGAGTAAGAACCCCTATGCATCATGGGGGTGTGCTGACTGTTGTTGGCTTTGGCCTTTGCCATGAGTACCTGTTCCGACCTGAAAAGTGAGCGCAGCATTTTACGTGAATCCGGGCGTCTTTCGAAGCAGCCCCAGGCTTCGATTGGAGCTGGCGCCCATCCGTTTAGCACAGCGCGCCGTTGCGTCTGGCCTGTTATCCAAGCATCATCAACGCTTGCCTGTCGGCGAACCACTTCCGGGTAAAGTCGATGAATGTGCGGTTTTTCAGGGGCAGGGCGCCCTGGTAGTCGTAGACCAGGTAGATGGGTTGGGGCGGCGGCAGAAAATCCGTTAACACGGCGTCGAGCTTGCCAGCGGCGACATCCTTTTCCGCCAGGTAGCTTGGTAACCGGGCCAGCCCTTGGCCTTGGATTGCGGCCTCCCGAATCAGCGGGTAGTGGTTGACCGACATGCGCCAGCTAATGGGGTGCCTCTGAATATCACCATCGATCAGCATCGGCCAGCGCTGATCGGCATCGACACCATTGTGAAGAATGGCGGTGTGCTTTGCCAGATCATCGGGCGCGCGCGGACGCCCGTGGCGGGCGAAGTAGCTGGGTGATCCGTAGATGGGCGTGCTCAGATCCCCTATGCGGATCGCGACCAGATCCGCTTTCAGTTCCGATGAGATTCGAACGGCCATGTCCAGCCCCTGCACCTTGAGGTCACGAAAGGCGTTGTGCAACTCCAGCTGTACCTGCACCTCGGGATAATGCTGTTGGAACGCGGTGATGACCTCGGTCAGAAACACCTGGCCGAAAGAGACGGGCACCGATAAGCGCAGAATTCCGGTCATGCTGCCCTTGAGGGCATCGACCGCCCGGCCGGCTTCGTCGACCGTGTCGAGCAGTTGGGCGCAGTAATCCAGGTAGGCGCGCCCTGCTTCGGTCAGCTCCAGGCGGCGGGTGGTTCTGAACAGCAGCTGCAGTCCGATGGCGCTCTCCAGCCGTGATACTTGCAGACTGACGTAGGCTTTTGATCGCTGAAGCTGATGGGCCGCGGCGGTAAAACTACCGGCGCGTGCGACCACCGCGAAGGTGGTCATCTCTTCGATCAGGTCTCTCATTGTTTTAAAACGATAACAGTATGTTTTTTCCCAGCCGTCTAATCGGTTAGAAGCGGCCAGATTAACATGACTTCGACATCAAATAAGCATCAGGAGTCTGAGTCATGCGTATTGTTCTTATCGGTGCGTCCGGCACCATCGGCAAGGCGGTAGCCAACGAGCTTGGCGAGCGTCACGAACTGATCACCGCGGGGCGTCATTCCGGCGACCTGCGGATGGATGTAACCGACCCCGCGTCTATCCGGATGGCTTTTGAACAGGCGGGTGCGTTCGACGCGGTGGTCTCCTGTACCGGCCATACCACGTGGAAACCGTTTGTCGAGATGACCGCCGAAGACTACCGGTTCGGAGTGAACGACAAGCTGATGGGGCAGGTGAACCTGGTGTTGATCGGTCGGGAGTACATCAGCGACGGCGGCTCTTTCACCCTCAGCACTGGGGTGACCGACCATGACCCTGTCCCCATGGGGAGTTCTGCCTCCATGGTGGCCAATGCGCTGAGCGGCTTCGTCATGGCGGCGGCGACCGAAATGCCGCGCGGCCAGCGGATCAACGTTGTCAGTCCAGGGGTGATCGAAGAGGCCATGGCCGATTACGGGCCCTTCTTCCGCGGACACTGCCCGGTTCCTGCTGCCCGCGCCGCGCTGGGATACGCTAAGAGCGTCGAAGGGCTGCAGAGTGGCCAGACCTTCCGGATCCTAGGCTAGCATCGCGTCTACAGCAGGCCTACTCAGGCCTGCTGATTCGTTTTATCGCAGCTGCGATAAGCCCACCAGTATGAGACAATTCGCGCGTCAAAGGGCTGCCGGGCTTCTATTCGCCAATGACGCAGCTTCCCCGCCGGCGCCCGTTAAATGATCGCGATATCCAAGGTCTGGACCGCAGGCGCCTGCCGGTCAGATACGGCCAATTAGAGGGTGTTGTGTCGGGCACGTGCCGGCAGCGAGGAACAGGCTCAGTGACTGGCCGTGCTCCCACTGCCAGCCTCGAGATTTGTGCGTTGGGTTTAGGTAAGAACATACCGTGAGTGGGTATAGCGAATGATGATTGAGCAATTGATCGACGGCTTTCAGGCCATGTCGGGCTGGGAGTACCTCGCCGTTTTCTTCGGTTTGATGTATCTGGTGTTGGCCATGAAGCAAAGCCTGTGGTGTTGGCCGGCGGGATTTGCCAGCACCGCCATCTACACCATCCTGTTTTGGCAGGGGGCGTTGCTGATGGAGAGCGTGCTCAATTTTTACTATCTGATTATGGCCATTTACGGATGGTGGAACTGGCGGCGTCTGGCGGTGAAGAAGGCCTCATCAAGCCAAGAAGCGCAAACCCAGGTGGTCAGCTGGAGCATCAGGCGGCACGCCAAGTGGCTCGCCTCCGGGCTGGTATTGGCCCTGGTGATCGGCTTTTTATTGGAACAGTACTCCAATGCCCGGTTTACGTATTTGGACAGCTTTACCAGTGTGTTTGCGGTGATTGCCACGTATCTAGTCACGCAAAAAGTGCTGGAGAACTGGTTGTACTGGATCGTGATCGATGCGGCGTCGATCTATCTGCACCTGCAAGCCGGCTACCTGCCAACGGCGGCGCTGTTTCTGGTTTACACCGTGTTGGCGGTGCAGGGGTACTTTATCTGGCGCAATCAATTTGGGGAGGCGCCCAAGGCTTCCCAGCTGGCGGCTGAGTTTGATTGATCCGGGTTGGTAATGTTTATGGCGACCCCACCGGTCGAACAGGCGCTTGTTGACTCACTGCCCAGTGCGTACAGAAAACAGCTAACAGCCGTGTATACGGTCGATAAAAGTCGCCATCCGGCGGCTTTTATCGTATTGCAGGACCGCCAGTCTCTTTTTGTAAAACAGCTGTCGGCTCACTCTGTAGAGGCGGACGTCTTGGCGCGACTTAACCGTTATCGCCGCGGCAGTTGCCTGTCGAACCGGCTTTTGCCGCAGCTCCTATATGCAGACTCGACGCTGCTGATCACCAGTAAAATTGCGGGTCGTCACTTTGGCAAATCGGAACTGCTGAACCATCTGCCTGCATTTGCCCGTTGTCTGCATTTGATCCACAAAGCGGACATCGAACTGGCGGGGATTCCCCTGTTGGCCCTGCCAAGTATGCAGACTCTGACGTTTCCGCTGTCCGAAACCGCACAGCAACGATTAGCCCGGGCCGTCGCAGAAATCACCGCGGGCCAGGGCTACACGGGACTGTTGCATGGTGATCTCACCCGATACAACCTGTTTCAGCTGCTCCCGGAAGCGGGTGCTCAGACTGACGCCGGGTTTGCTTTTATCGACTGGGAGTTTGCACAGGTGGGTGATTGTCGCTGGGATCTAGCGACACTGGCGGTTGAATTTAAGTTAGCACGCGCGGAGTTTCGCGATCTGTGCGCCGCCTACCAGAGCGCTTCCGGCATTGCCGATCCCCGCTTTTTCGAAATCGCAGAGGCCTGGGCATGGGTCTATGCAATCGTTTCCCTCGACTGGGCATATCAAAACAAGCAGCCTTATGGACGCTACTTATCGTATATAAAAGCGAATGAGGCACTGTTAAGCCGAACCGCGTCGGCGTGAATCCTCAATGGTCGTTTTTAGGTCAAAGCCCTCTCTATGGGCGAAGGCCGGCTTGGCCGGGCACCTGGTGCTGTCAGCGCACATCGACGGGCTCAGTGCAACCGTTGCAGTAATGCCTCTATCTCCGGTTGGAAAGGCGTTTGCTCCTCGGACAAGCGCAGCAGAGCCGAACGCGCCTCTTGGGTCTGCTGGTTCGCAGCCAGGGCCGTAGCGTGATGGAATCGGACTTCCGCGTTGTCCGACAGCTGCTTCAAGGCGAGCGATAACATCTCCAGCCCTTTTTCCTTGTCACCCTCATTGAGCAATATCCAGCCCAGCGTATCCTGAACGCTCGGACTATCTGGTGCCAAACGGTAGGCTTCCTGGGCATGGCTCAGGCTCCGCTTGTCTCCTGCATTGAAATAAAGCCACGCCAGGTTGTTCCATATGGCGGCGTTGTCGGGCTGCAGGCCCTTAACGTGCTCGTACTGTTGTATTGCCTTGTCGGTTTCATTTTGCTCCTGGTAGAGCATGGCCAGTTGCATACGGGCGAACGCATCGGTTGGGGCCGCTGACAAGCGCTGATCCAATAGGGCGTGCATGCCCTCCGTTCCGTTTAGGCGGCGCTCGACCTCCAGCATCATCTGCAACAACTGTGAATCGATGGCGCCTTGGTGAGCGTAGGCAAAGTACTGCTTAGCCGACTGCCATTTTCCCCGGCGTGCCTCCAGAATGCCGAGCCGGCGCGCCACCCCTGTCGACGGTTGCTGCGCCCAACTGCTCTCCAGTATCTCGAAGGCTCTGTCATCTTCTTGAACCTGCATTAGAAGGCCCGCATGGAGCTGAACCGCCGGCAGCGCGGTAGGGGACAATTCATAGAGTCTGGCGCTGTATTTGACGCCCTCTTCCGCACGCCCTTGATCTCGCAACACTTCCGCCACAGTAGCCAACGCAGGCGAGTAATCCGGATGGGTCGCCAGGAGTTGCTGCAAGATCGTTTCCGAGCGCTCGAGAGATCCGCAAGCCCTTAACGTGGAAGCATAGAGAAGAGCCGCATCTTCGCGGTTCTCTCGGCCCATATAGAAAGCCTGGGCTTCCGAAAGCGCCTTTTTCTGCTGATTTTCCAGTAGAAAGTGGTTGACTAGGTATTGGGCCGGCAGGACCGCGTCCGGGTTTTTTTCTCTTGCCAGCTGCAGCCAGTGAGTAACCTCTCGAGTGTCCCCCTTGAGCTTGGAAACCGTCGAAAGCCCTAACAAGGCCGACAAGTGGTCTGGTTGCCTGTGGATAATTTTCCGGTATCGCTGCTCTGCCTTTTCCGGCTGTTTATTCAGCAACTCCAAGCGCGCCAGTTCCAGTTGGGGGCCCGGGTGCTGCGGTGCAACCTTTTCCGCTGCTTCCAATGCCGCGCGACCGGCCGCCATATTGCCCTGGCGCAGTTCGAAGCTCGCCAGGAGCAGGCGGTAGCTGATGCTGTCCGAGTCGGCGGCTATCCGCGACTGCAACAGCGAGCGGGCTTTCTCAATCTCATCTTCTTGGACAAGCGCTGCCAGTCGAATGACGTCACTTTGAAAGCTGGTGGCTTCTGAGTGCTGGTCCAGCAGGTCAAGTGCCTCGCCTTCTCGTCCGCTTAGCAGGCGCCCCAAGGCGATCTGGTTAACCAGTTGTCCGCTGTCCGGAAGCGTCTCCTTGGCCTCCGAAAGAAAGGATTCGGCTCGTTCCCAGTCACCCATGCGCAGGTAGGCGCTGCCGGTAAGCGCCGCGAGGGCAGCGTCCTTTATCCCACTTGAGATAAAAGGCTCAAGCAATCCCACGACATCTTTCGCCTTGTTTTGCTTGAGCAGGGTCGCGGCCATGAAGCGAATGGCCAGCGGCTGTCCGGGCGCCTGATCTAACACCGCGTTCAGGTGGCCGGCGGCGTCTTCTAATTGATTGAGATGGTAGCTGGCGATTCCCGCGATCAGACGTCCTTGAAGGTTGCCAGGGGCCAGCGGGAGCAGCATCGTGGCGTGGGCCTTGGCGGCGCTGTAGTCCTGCGTGGACAGCGCCGAGAGTGCCGCGGTCAGCAGTACCTCAGGCCGTTGTGGGGCTTGAGTGAGAAGAGGGGTGGTAATCTCGCTAGCAAGACCGCTTTTTCCCGCCAAAAGGGCCGCTTGAGCATACCTTAAACGAACCAGCGGGTTTTCAGGAGCGGCTTCGAACACTGGGCTGAGGATGTTGAGCGCACTGGCTCCGTCGCCCTTAGCCAGGAGAAGCTCAGCATGGAGCAGAGTAGCCTGGATTCCGAGCGTGTCTGGCTCGGTTATGGACGCCACCCACCTAAGCGCCTCTTCGGTCTTGCCCTCGGCGCCAGAAACCCGAGCGAGTCCCAGCGTGGCTTCAGGGGACTCCTCGACTGCCAGCGACTGAGTAAAGGCCTGCCTTGCCTGTTCCAGTGCATGCAAGCCCAAGTGGGCTTCACCGATCAGCGTCCAACGTTGGGCTTGGCTGCCGAACCCGGTTTTCCAGAGCTTCTCAATAAAAGCCAGTGCGTCCTGATAGCGTTGCAAGCCGATAAGCGCTGTCGCCATGCTCGCAGCGACATCTTCTGGCGGGGTGCCCAGCTCAAGCGCGCGCCGCAGCTCTTTTTCCGCTGCCGGAAATTGCTTTTCGTCCAGGTAGATTTGACCGAGCAGCAGCCGGCCTTCACGGTGAGTGGGAGTCTGCTGGAGCAGGTTTTTTAGTTGGATGATCGCTGGGCGGGTCTCTGCATTTTCGTAGTGTTCAAGGGCCTGTTGATAGTAGTCATCGGCGATAGCTGCATTAGCCGCAAAGAGGGAGAAAAAAACAGCACTCAGCACGCGCGTGCCGGGGAAAGGTCGGATCCGCATTTTTATATCCTTGTTCGTAGCTGAAAACAATCCGTTTTGAAAGTGTAGACGCGACTTTCTCTTGCGCATCAGGGGAGATTAGCCTGTCAGATTTTTTGACAAGGAGGCTCGTGGCCGTTATTCGCGGGTGCGGCGAGCTTTTCTTTCGAGGTTTCGATGCATGCTCATATTTTCTTTCTAAACCAAGGTGTTGAGAATTCGATTAAATATGTATGTCCGGGCCCTTATTCGCAAAATAAACCGGGTTTATAACTTAATGTAAGTCGGTGTCAGAAAATATTTTACACAAGCAAATAATTAGTTTTATGTGCCTAGCCTTATCCTCCTGTTGTTAAGGGTTTTCTCGCTGTTGGCCTAAAAATCGCATTGCGATTTGTGGAGTTATATTTAAATGCGCCAGCAAGGTGATATATATCAGCGCAGTGATTTTTTATTTGCTGGGAAAGCTTCAGGGAGAATGAAAAGATGAAAACGATTCTTGGAATATTTTCAAAGGCTTTGCTCGCCTCGCTAACGGCCCTGCCGTTATTGCTGGGGACGGGGGCCGCACAAGCGGTACCCTTTCAATTCGGGGATGTGTTTGCAGCCACGGGCAGCGGTAGCGTTCAGCACTGGCGTCCGGGGACGGGGCTGCTGTCTACCTACAGCGACGGCCAGGGCGGGTTCACCACCGGGATGGCCTTCGACACGGCCGGCGACCTGTACATGACCAACTTCAGTGCCTCCAATGTCAGTCGCTTTAATAGCAGTGGCGCCCTGCAGGGAACTTGGGCGGCCAATGACCCTGGCGCCGCCAATGAGTCCATCTTGTTCGACGCATCCGGAAATGCCTATATCGGCCAAGCGGACGGAACGAGGGACATTATCAAGCGGGCTGCCGATGGCTCCTTTATCGCCCGCTATGATGTTGCGACCGAGGGGCGTGGCTCAGACTGGATCGATCTGGCCGCCGACCAGACCACGATGTATTACACCTCCGAAGGGCGTAGCATTTTGCGGTACGACGTGGGCACCAATACCCAACTGGCGAACTTCGCGACCCTGTCTGGCGGTGGGACCGCCTTCGCGCTGCGTCTTCTCAGCGACGGTGGCCTTCTGGTGGCTGACAGCTCTGATATCAAGCGGTTGGACAGCACGGGCGCCACGATTCAGACCTACGATGTCGCCGGTCATAACGGTTGGTTTGCGCTGAACCTGGACCCAGACGCCAGCAGTTTCTGGAGCGGGGACTTTGGTACGGGGCAGTTCCACCAGTTCGACATCGCAAGCGGCGCGCTATTGAATTCATTCAATACCGGAGTTGGCAGTAGTAGGCTGTTTGGTCTCGCGGTATTTGGCGAGATTACCCAGGGCGGCGGGACAAGGGATGAGCCTCGTGTCGACGTACCGGAGCCGGCCACGCTGTTTTTGTTTGGTCTCGGTCTCGTGGGGTTAAGCTTCAGGAAAAGAAAGGAGAATCGCTAAATATTCATTGCTGCACGATTTTTCTGGCACCGCTGAACCACTTGTTGTTTGGTGTATTTGCGCGGTGTTGGAACCCAGTGAATGTGTGGAGTAATGTGAAATCAACTGACCACTGGCCAGGCGTAATGCTTGGTCAGTGCTCAGCTTTTCAATGGTCAGCTTCTCTAAGTCTTTATTGCCCCGCGTTTAGAACGTCTGGTTTTTCCAAGGCTGCCCGTGGAGAAGCCGAGACTGTGCGGCTGAGTGCCTTGTCTCCCTGGTCGTGGTCCAAGGCGTAAATCTGTTCATGGGCGCTGTTGCCGGGAAAGCGTTCTTGGCCGGGGAGAATCAGCGCGCGGCGGGCTTAGGGTGGGTGGCGAGCCCGAGCCGTGCTCGCCACCCCGCAGCTGTTACAGCGACGTCTATTGGCGGGCTGACCCGGGAGAGAGGGGTTCCGCTTGGGGCTTTACAGGGCGTCGTAGACGGTGGGAATGGGCTGACGCTTGTGCTGGGTTCGCCGGTATATGTCGATCAGTTTCTTTTCCACGTCCGGCTCGACGGGCTTTCCTTCCAGAAAGTCGTCGATCTGGTCGTACCTCAGGCCCAGTGCCTCTTCATCGGTGAGGCCGGGGCGCTCACATTCCAGGTCGGCGGTGGGGGCCTTGGTGACCAGGCGCTCGGGGGCACCAAGGGCGTTGGCGAGCGCTCTGACCTGGCGTTTGGAGAGACCGAACAAAGGAGCGAGGTCGCAGGCGCCGTCGCCGTGTTTGGTGTAAAAGCCGGTGATGTTTTCCGCGCTGTGGTCCGTGCCGACCACCAGCCCCTGGGCGAGGCTGGCGACCTCGTACTGAGCCACCATCCGCTGGCGGGCTTTGACATTTCCCTTGATAAAGTCCAGCGCAACCGCGCTGGGAAGTGGCTCGTCGATGGCTTTCACGGCTGCCAGGGCCTGCTCGTGCATGCCGTCGGTGGCGGGCTTGATATTGACGGTCAGGCGCTTGCTCGGCTGGATGAAGTCCAGGGCCAGTTGTGCTTCAGCTTCGTCCGCCTGGACGCCGTAAGGCAGGCGCATGGCGATAAATTCGTAACGATCGGTGTTGTGTTCCTGGTTGAGCTCATTGACCGCCAACTGACAAAGGCGCCCGCAGGTCGAGGAATCGACACCGCCACTGATGCCGAGGACCAGGGTTCGCGCCTTGGCCGCCAGCAGGCGGGTTTTAAGAAAGTCGATCCGCCGCGTTATCTCCGCCTGGACATCGATTTCGGGCTGGACCTTCATTTCCTCCACAATTTGATCGCGCATGAACTCCTCCGTAACTGTGGTTTCTTGAAATGGCGCTGTATCGGTCGATTAACGCCCTTGTCGGGGCATTTTATACTAGCCCAGCAGTAAGTCACCGCCATCGATGATCAGCTTCGTCCCCATGGCCAGCGTGAGTAGTTCGAAGGCGCGCTTGATCAGGTTGTTGCCTCGCGACAGGCCCAGGTGGGCACCGCTGTAGGCCCCTAGCATGGAACCGACCAGCAGGGCCGGCAGCCAGCCCCAGTGAGGCGGCGTCTGCAACGCCACGGTCAGGGCACCCAGCCCATTCCAGAACAGGCCGACCAGTACCAGGGTATAGGCAACGGCCCGGCCATAGTCGAGGCCGAACCAGCGCACCAGCCACAGGGTCACAAACAGCCCGGTTCCGGAGGTGAGCGAACCGTTCAGCACACCGATGGCGAACAGGCCCGTGCCGCCCAGCAGCATGCCCTTGAAGTCCCGGTGCCTGGGGGTATGGGTTAGCCCGAGGTCGGGCCGAAAAAGGGAGTAGAGGCCGAGACCCGCGGTAAGCAAACCCAGCGCCAGCACCGCCCAGCTCTCGGGGACGGAGAGAATCAGGTTGGCGCCCAGCAGGACCCCGGGCAGGCCGAAGGCCAGCATGAAGGCGGCGAAGCGGCCCTCAAGATTGCCCTCGCGCAGGTGGCGCAGGGTGGCGCCGACGCCGAGTGCGACGCTGGCAATTTTATGGGTGGCCAGAGCGGTGGCGAAGCTCAGTCCCAGAAACAAAAGGATCGGAAACTGCAGCAGCCCCGCCCCGCCGCCGGCCAGTGCCGAGAGGGCGTTGGCCAGGTAGGCGATCAGCAGCAGGGCCACCTGCTCCAGGGGCTCGACGCTCACCGGGCTAACATGGCTGGCTTAGGAGGCCGCACCCGGTCAGTGGGTGCGGAACAGTGCTTGACCCAGCAGCGGCCACTGGGCCTCCCAGTCCTGGGTCGGCAGGTGCCGAAACTCGCTGCGCACGAACTGGCGGATGCGCCCCTCGGCGGCGGCGATCAGCAGGTTGGCGGTGACCGTTGGCGTGGCCTGGGTGCGCAGACCCTCGCGCATCTCGGCCTCGCGAAGGATCGTCTTTACCTGCAGCTCCAGGCGGTCAAAAAGTTGACTCACCTGGGTGCGCAGGCGCTCGGTCTCGCCGGAGAGGGCATCGCCGGTAAGAATTCGGGCCATGCCGGGGTTGCGCTCGACGAAGGCCAGCAGTAGGGTCAGGATCTGCTCGCACTGCTTGGCGCTGTTGCCGTCGCTCTGCACGATCATTTTTACCCGCGAAAACAGGGTCTCTTCGATAAAACCGATCAGCCCTTCGAACATCTTCGCCTTGCTGGGGAAATGGCGATAGAGGGCCGCTTCGGACACTCCCACCTCCTTGGCCAGGGCGGCGGTGGTGATGCGTGCCCCGGGGTTGATCTCCAGCATGTGGGCCAGGGCTTGAAGGATCTGCTCGCGACGCGAGACTTTGGGTGTTTCGAGTGGCTGGTTCATTACTGCTTCCTCAGCCTGCATTGGTGATCAGGGTGCCGACGCCGGCATCGTCACTGAAAATTTCCAGCAGGGTGGCGTGGGGCACCCGGCCGTCGATGATGTGGGCGCTGGTCACCCCCTCGTTGACCGCCGACAGGGCGCAGCCAATCTTGGGCAGCATGCCGCCGTGGATGGTGCCGTCTTCGATCAGGGCATCCACCTGGGTGGTGGTGAGACCGGTGAGGACCTTGCCCTGCTTATCCAGCAGCCCCTCGATGTTGGTGAGCAGGATCAGCTTTTCTGCCTTGAGCACCTCGGCGATCTTGCCCGCCACCAGGTCGGCATTGATGTTGTAGGAGCTGCCGTCGGCGCCGACCCCGATGGGGGCGATCACCGGAATAAAGTCGCTTTGCACCAGCATCTCCAGCACCTGGGTATCGACCCGCTCCACCTCGCCGACATGGCCGATGTCGATGATCTCGGGCGCCTGCATTTCAGGGGCCTGGTGCTTGACCTTGAGCTGGCGGGCGCGGATCAGGCGCCCGTCCTGCCCGGTCAGCCCCACTGCCTTGCCGCCGTTGCCGTTGATCAGGCCGACGATGTCCTTGTTGACCAGCCCGCCCAGGACCATCTCCACCACGTCCATGGTGGCACTGTCGGTCACCCGCATGCCGTTGACGAAGCGCGATTCAATGTTGAGCTTGTTCAGTAGCTCGCCGATCTGGGGACCGCCCCCGTGGACCACGATGGGGTTGATGCCCACGGTCTTCATCAGCACGATGTCGCGGGCAAAGCTGTTCTTCAGCTCCTCGTCGATCATGGCGTTGCCGCCGTATTTGATCACCAGGGTTTTGCCGGCGAACCGCTGAATGTAGGGCAGGGCCTCGGTCAGTACCTTGGCCACGTTCATGGCCGATTCACGGTTGAGCGTCATGGGAATGTCTCGTTCCTCAAACTTTTTACTCGGGGATGGTCAGGTCCGGGTCGATGGCGTGCAGCTGGCGCTGGAACTGGTCGCGGATCCGCGCCAGCGCGTCTGCTGTTTCCGCCTCGAAGCGCAGTACCAGGACCGGGGTGGTGTTGGAGGCACGCACCAGGCCCCAGCCGTCGGGGTAGTCGACGCGAATGCCGTCGATGGTGTGGGGTTCGCCTCCGGGGTACTCTCCGGCCTGCAGTTGGCCGACGATCTCGAACTTGCTTTCGTCGGTGACCTCGATATTGATTTCGGGGGTGCTGATGTCCTCGGGGAAGGCGCTGAAGATCGCGTCACAGGTGCGCTCGTCCTTGGCCAGGATCTCCAGCAGACGGGCGGCGCCGTAGAGACCGTCGTCGAAGCCGTACCAGCGCTCCTTGAAGAAGATATGGCCGCTCATCTCGCCGGCCAGCAGGGCGCCGGTCTCCTTCATGCGTGCCTTGATCAGGGAGTGGCCTGTCTTCCACATCTGCGGCTTGCCGCCGGCCTCTTCCAGCACCTTGTGCAGCAGGCGCGAACACTTGACGTCGTAGAGAATCTCGGCGCCCGGGTTACGGCTGATGACATCCAGCCCGAACAGCATCATCAGGCGGTCCGGGTAGACGATGTGGCCCTGGTCGGTCACCACGCCGACGCGGTCGCCATCGCCATCAAAGGCCAGTCCCAGGTCGGCCTTCTCCTCGGCCACGACGCGGATCAGGTCCTGCAGGTTGGCGGGCTTGCCCGGGTCCGGGTGGTGGTTGGGGAAAGTGCCGTCGATGTCGCAGAACAGCTCGGTGACCTCACAGCCGATGCTGCGCAGCAGGCTGGGGGCGAGCTTGCCGGCGACGCCGTTGCCGCAATCGACCACCACCCGCAGCGGGCGGGCGAGCTGGATATCGTCGGTGATGTGTTGCAGGTAGTCGGCGGAGACGCTGACCCGCTTCTGGTTGCCGCTGCCCTGGACATAATCCTGGTTCTGAATCCGGGTCAGCAGGGCCTGAATATCCTTGCCGGAGAGGGTCTTGCCGTTGATGACAATTTTGAACCCGTTGTAGTCGGCGGGGTTGTGACTGCCGGTCACCATCACCCCGGAATCGGTGTCGAGAATATGGGTGGCGTAGTAGGTGACGGGGGTCGGCACCATGCCGATGTCGAGCACGTCCAGGCCGCAGTCACGCAGGCCGCGGCTCAGGGCGGATGCCATCTCGGGGCTGGAAAGGCGGCCGTCGGCGCCCACGACGATGCTTTTCTGACCTTGGGCAACGGCCTCTGAGCCGATGGCGCGGCCGATATGGTAGACCACCGGCGCGGTCAGGGTATCACCGACCACGCCACGGATGTCGTAGGCGCGAAAAATCGAGGCCGGTACCGGCCCGGTCAGGGTGTAGGGGTTATCTGCTTGGTTCATTAGCGCTGTCTCTCCTTGAACACGATGCGCTTAATGGCTGCCGGAGTGGCCAAAGCCGCCGGCGCCACGGTCGCTGTCGCTGAATTCTTCCACGATTTCAAAATCTGCCTGCACCACCGGTACCAGCACCATCTGGGCGATGCGCTCGCCAGGCTGGATGGTGTAGCTGGCCTGGCCCCGGTTCCAGCACGAAACCATCAGCTGGCCCTGGTAATCGGAGTCGATCAAACCCACAAGGTTGCCCAGCACCACGCCGTGCTTGTGACCGAGCCCGGAGCGGGGCAGCAGCATGGCGCAAAGTTTCGGGTCTTCGATATGAATCGCCAGGCCGGTGGGAATCAGCCGGGTCTGCCCCGGCTCCAGTACCGTGGGTTCGTCTACCAGGGCGCGCAGGTCCATGCCCGCTGAGCCGGGGGTGGCGTAGCTGGGCAGGGGGAATTCGTTGCCGATGCGCGGATCCAGGATTTTTACCTGCAGTTGTTTCATGTCGCTTGGTTCTCGTAATGGCGTGCAATGAGGGCGACCAGCTCGCGGGCCAGCTGTGTCTTGCTGGCCTGGGCCAACCGGGTTTCGCCCGCTTTATCGATCAGGGTGACGGCGTTGTCGTCGCTATTGAAACCGATGCCCGGCTGGGACACGTCGTTAGCCACCACCAGGTCGAGCTGCTTGCGCTCGAGCTTGCCGCGGGCGTGCTCAATCAGCTTCTCGGTCTCGGCGGCAAAGCCGACGCAGAAGGGGCGGCGGGCATGACCGGCCACCGTGGAAATGATGTCCGGGTTTTTGACCAGCGCAATCTGCATCTGTTCGTCGCGTTTCTTGATCTTCTGCTCGGCCACTTCGGCCGGGCGGTAGTCGGCCACGGCGGCGGCGGCGACAAAGATATCGCATTCATCCAGGGTGGCAAGACTGGCGGCCAGCATCTCCTCGGCGCTGTTGACGGCGATTCGGTTGACCCGCGCCGGTGCCGGCAAGCTGACCGGGCCACTGACCAGGGTCACCTCGGCCCCCGCTTCTCGGGCTGCCTCGGCCAGGGCATAGCCCATCTTGCCGGAACTATGGTTGCTGATGTAGCGCACCGGGTCGATGGCCTCCCGGGTCGGCCCGGCGGTGATGGTGATTCGCTTGCCGGCCAGGAGCCCGGGGGCAAAGCAGGCAGCGGCTTCGGCGGCCAGCTGCTCGGGCTCAAGCATACGGCCCGGGCCACTGTCGCCACAGGCCTGGTCACCAACCCCCGGCCCCCAGATCTTCATCCCCAGCTCTGCGAGCCGGGCGACATTGGCCTGGGTGCGTGCATCGCGCCACATGGCCTGGTTCATGGCCGGGGCCAGGGCGATGGGGGCTTCCGTGGCCAGGCACAGGGTGCTCAGCAGGTCGTTGCCCATGCCCACGGCGAGGCGGGCAATCATGTCGGCGCTGGCCGGGGCGATCACCACGAGGTCCGCCCACTTCGCCAGTTCGATATGCCCCATACCCGCCTCGGCGGCCGGGTCCAGTAGTTGCTGGTGGACCGGGTTGCCGGAGAGCGCCTGCAGGGTCAGTGGGGTGATGAACTCAGCCCCGCCGGGGGTCAGTACAACCCGCACCTCGGCGCCGGCGGTCTTGAACTGCCGGCACAGCTCGGCGCTCTTGTAGGCGGCGATGCCGCCGGTGATACCCAAGAGGATGCGCTTGTTGCTCAGTTGCTCCATGGACTCGACTTTGACGGTTAGTAAAAGCTCACTATGCTATCACTGGCGATAGCGTTTGCGTAGCCACCATGGCGGGATTCAGGGAGGAGTTCATGGCCATCAGGGACTGGCCTGCGGCAGAGCGGCCGCGGGAAAAATTGTTGCTGCAGGGGCCGGGAGCCCTGTCCGATGCAGAACTGCTGGCGATCTTTTTACGCACCGGGCTGCCGGGCATGAGCGCCGTTGACCTGGCCCGGGAGCTGGTCGGGCGTTTCGGCGGATTGCGGGACTTGCTGGGCGCATCCGAAACGGACTTTTGTGCCGCGCCCGGGCTGGGGCGGGCCAAGTACGCGCAACTGCAGGCGGTGCTCGAGATGGGGCGGCGCTACCTGGACGAGGAGTTGCGTCGTCCCGAAACGTTTACCGGCCCGGCCGCGGTCCGGCGGTTTCTGACCAGTCGCCTGCGCCATCGCCAGCGGGAGGTGTTCGCGCTGCTCTTGCTGGATAACCAGCACCGGTTGATTGCCTACGAGGAGCCTTTTAAAGGAACCTTGGACTGCGCCAGCGTGTATCCCCGGGAGGTGGTCAGGCGGGTGCTGGCCCACAATGCCGCCGCCGTGATTCTGGCGCATAACCACCCCTCCGGCGTGGCCGAGCCCAGTGCCGCCGATCGGCAGATCACCGAGCGCTTGATCAGCGCGCTGGCGCTGGTCGAGGTGCGGGTCTTGGATCACCTGGTGGTGGGGGAAGGTCCCCCGGTTAGCTTTGCTGAGCGGGGATGGCTCTGAAGCCGGGTTGCGATCTTTGGCCTGGTTCTGTATGATTGCCCGCCTGCTATTCCCCGGTATGGGATTTTGTCCTCAATGGGTGAGGGCGCTCCGCCTGAGGAAACGCGCTGGCAGACTGTGCAGTGATTGGGCTCAGGCTGGCGAAGGTTCCAAGAGTTTTGGATAGCATCAGAAAAGGTTAAAGCAATGGCTAGAGTTTGTATGGTCACCGGCAAGCGCCCCGTGACCGGGAATAACGTTTCCCACTCCCAGGTAAAGACCCGTCGTCGTTTCCTCCCCAACCTGCACTGGCATCGTTTCTGGGTGGAAAGCGAGAATCGCTTCGTGCGTCTGCGTGTCTCCTCCAAGGGTATGCGTATCATCGACAAGAAAGGCATTGACGCGGTTCTGGCCGAAGTGCGCGCCAACGGCATTAAGGTATAAGGAGCGGAACGATGCGTGACAAGATCAAGATGGTTTCCAGTGCCGGCACCGGTCACTTCTACACCACCGACAAGAACAAGCGTAACACCCCCAACAAGCTGGAAATGAAGAAGTTCGATCCAGTGGTGCGTAAGCACGTGATGTACAAAGAGTCCAAGATCAAGTAACTCTCCTTGGCCTGAAAAAAAACCCGGCACCGCCGGGTTTTTTTGTGTCTAACGCACGGAGAATTCCTTGTAGAGGCTGCCTGAGTATGCCCGAGTTGCCCGAGGTTGAAACCACTCGCAGGGGGATTGCGCCCCATGTTCAGGGGGAAACCATTCTGGGGGTCGAGGTGCGCCAGTCCCGGTTGCGCTGGCCCGTTCCGGCGCAGCTGGCGGCTGTCGTCAAAGGTCAGCTGGTGCGCCGCGTGCATCGGCGCGGCAAATACCTGCTGCTGGAATTGCCGGTCGGGCATATCCTTTTGCACTTGGGGATGTCTGGTAGCCTGCGGTTAGTGGCAGAGGGAGCGCCGGTGGGCAAGCATGATCACCTGGACTTTCTCCTCAGCGGTGGGCGGGTTTTGCGTTTGAACGATCCGCGTCGTTTCGGGGCGGCGCTCTGGTGTGAAGGCGACCCAATGCAGCATCCGCTGCTGATCAACCTAGGGCCTGAGCCGCTGTCGGACGACTTTACGGGAGGGCTTTTGTATCGGCGCTCCCGCGGGCGCCGGGCCCCCGTCAAAACCTATATCATGGACAGCCGGATCGTGGTTGGGGTGGGGAATATCTATGCCAACGAGGCGCTGTTCGAGGCGGGCATCGATCCGCGGCGTGCGGCGGGCCGTATTGGTGCGGCTCGCTACCAGGTGCTTGCCGATCGAATCCAGGCGGTCTTGAGTCGGGCGATTGAGCAGGGAGGTACCACGTTGCGGGACTTTGTCGGTGGCGACGGCAAGCCAGGCTATTTTCAGCAGAGTCTCAAGGCTTACGGGCGGGGTGGTGCGCCGTGCCAGAGTTGCGCAACGCCATTGCAGGAAGTTCGGCTTGGGCAGCGCGCCACAGTGTTTTGTCCGCGCTGCCAGCGCTGAGTTTTGGAAGGTGCAAAAAAAGAAAACCCGCATGAAGCGGGTCTCAAGGTGTGTTTGCCGTCCTGGCGGCTCATTCGCAGCCACGTCCTTGGCTGTTCGCGCTGAGCGGTTTTTTTTCTTCCATGCTGCGGCCGCTTGTCCTTGCGGTCTTCCACGTCCCTGTCTTTTCCGGCTTCCCTGAGTCGGGCGTCCTGCCAGTCGAGCTCCGTCTCGACATCATGCTTCCTTCGTGCGCATTATTAAAAAAATCCGGGAACCCTCCCATAGGAATAAATCCTATTTTTTGTATGGAGAATACATTTGGGGTACAGAGAAGGGCGGTGTGTACTGGCGGTTGGCGGTTCGGACAGCGGAGCTGGGGCGGGCGTCCAGGCGGACCTGAAGACCTGCGCGGCGCTGGGGGTATACGCGGCTACTGCCGTAACCGCCGTGACGGCTCAGAACAGCCGCGGTGTCCGGGCGGTGGCGGCCGTTGATCCTGTCATGGTCCGCGAACAGGTGGAGGCGGTGTTGGAGGACTATCCGGTAGGCGTGGTCAAGCTGGGCATGCTCTGCACTGGGTCGGTCGTGAGCGCTGTGGCGGATGTCTTGGTCCGATATCCTCGGCTACCGGTGGTCATCGATCCGGTGCTGGCCTCAACCGGCGGCCATGTGCTGTTGGATGCAGAGGGGGTTGAGTTGCTTTGTCGAAGGTTGTTGCCTCGCGCTGCGTTACTCACTCCCAATATCCCTGAGGCGGGGGCATTGATTGGGCGCAGCGAGGCAGCGGTCGTGGCTGATAGGATAGGCGCTTTGCAGGCGCTGATTGCGCTGGGTCCGGAGGCTGTGCTGTTAAAAGGCGGGCATCTGCCCGGGGTCGAGTGCGAAGATCTGCTGCTGGAGGGGGGAGGGGTTACTGCGTACCGTCAGTCTCGTCTGGCGGTTCGAAATACACATGGCACCGGCTGTACCCTGGCGGCGGCTGTCGCCGCAGGTCTGGCCCAGGGGCTTGATCTGAAGGGGGCCGTGGCTCAGGCCAAGCATTATGTCCGCGAGGCGATTAAGCGGGCGGACGAGCAGCGGCTTGTCAGCGAACGAGGGCCGCTGGCCCATTTTTTTAAGCTATCTAAGGACTGAAGAGTGGCTGTTCCAGCCGTTCGACCTAGTTGGGTTTGTTACATGCTTTTCGGGGGCGCGTCAGCTTTTATTGCCGACTCTTAAAGTTTGTGAAAAAAGTCGTTGACGGCAGGAAACGGGGCTGTAGAATACGCCCCCACGTTGTCGCTGAGGCGGCACGCGAAGCCAACCGGCAGACAAGTTTTCAAACAAATTTCTCTGCAAAACAAGTTGACTTCGAAATTGGTTGAGATAGAATCTCGGCCCCGCTTGAGGAAAGCGGAACGCTCTTTAACAAATCGACCATGCAATTCGTGTGGGCGCTTGCCGGGATAGGTTGTAAAGACTTATCGAAGCAAGTGACTCGTGAATTCATAGAACTATTCGTACTTACGAACAGTTAAGTATTCCAGTTTTTGCTTTGAGCTAGATTTTAGTCACTTTCGAGTGGCGACAAATTTAAACTGAAGAGTTTGA